>NZ_CP125946.1:0-1200000 GCF_030064065.1 Rothia sp. SD9660Na | reverse complement strand
CGAAACTCCCCTGCGGGCTGCTTCGCTCATTGCTGACTTTCATTCCCACAACCTAGAGGAGGGCAAGTAGCATGAAACTCTTTATTGATGCCCGCTATACCCGCATCGGTTTTCACGACGGTATTAGCCGCTACACCGCGTCCTTACTCTTTGCCCTCAAGGAGCTAGCGGACGCCGGGGATCCGCGCCTGCCCGAAGGTCTGGAGCTCACCATGGTCATTAGCGATCAGCGTCAGCTTGAGATGCTGCCCGACCTGCCGTCCGTGAAAATCTGTGCGCCGACATCCGCCCTGGAACCTACCGCCGCCCTGCAGCTCAACCGCTACTCCCCCGACGTGGTCTTCTCGCCCATGCAAACCATCGGGCTGGGTGGGCTCGGCAGGCAGTTCAAGCTGATCCTGACCCTGCACGATTTGATTTACTACTCCCACCCCACGCCGCCGGGCTTCCTCCCCCTGCCGGTGAGGCTGGGCTGGCGGGCCTTCCACACCACCTACGCGCCCCAGCGCTACCTGCTGAACCGGGCGGACGCCGTCGCTACGGTCTCGCAGACCACGGCGGCTTTGATGCGGGAGCACGAGCTGACCACCAACCCCATTACGGTGATACCCAATGCCCCCCAGGCTAAGGACTTTGTGGCCCAGGAGCAGGCGCTCGAATTGGCCCCGGCGCGTACTAAAGACCTGATCTACATGGGCTCTTTCATGCCCTACAAGAACATTGAAACCCTGCTACAGGCCATGAAGTTCCTGCCAGATTACCGTCTGCACCTACTCTCCAAGGTAGCTCCAGCCCGCCTGGCTGAATTACAGCCCCTAGTCGGCGAAAACGTGGTGTTCCACGGGGGAACCAGCGATGAAGACTACCGCCAGCTGTTATGCACCGCCACCGCCCTGCTGACCGCCTCGCGGGAAGAAGGCTACGGGTTGCCAGCGGTAGAGGCCCAGTCGGCGGGCTGCCCCGTGGTGCTGTCGGATATCCCGATTTTCCGGGAAATTGCCCCTTCAGCCCTCTTTGCTGAGACCAGCTCCCCCTTCGCCTTTGCGCAGGCGGTACGTGATCTAGAAGACCGGCAAATCCAGCAGACCAGCATTGTGAACGGTCTTGCAGACGCCGCCCGCTATACCTGGCAACAGAGTGCCCTCACCCTGCTGGATTTATCTTCTTCCCTTCATCGGCAGTAGAAGCCTAGCTGCCCCAGGCACGTGCCCTCTACCCAGTCAACGAGCAGACCTAGAGAATATCGAGCCCGTCGCAGCGTATTTGCACGGGCTCGCTCTTTTTCAGGGCAGCTAGCGAGGCCTTGATGGAGCGCAGGTGGTGAGTGAGTTTGGCTCCCACTGCGTAGGGGAAGAAGATAATGGCGCGGTAGAGGTCGCTGTCGGCGTCCCCCTCGTAGTAGCCGGTCGAATCGGCCAGGGGCATGGGGCCGTTGACGCGGGCCTCATCGGGCAGGGTAATAGCCTCCAAAAAGACCTGCACGGCACGCTCACTACCGGTGATGGCGGCGGTGCGGACAGCCGGGGGCAGGCCAATTTCGGCCCGCTCGTCCATTTCCCAGAGGGCAAAGCCCATGGGGTCCCAGCGCACCAGGGCTTCAAGAGCTGCGGAAGGGCTGGCCGTGGTGACGACGCGGCCGCCCACGGCAAAGGAGCGCACCAAGGCTGCCGCGTTCAACCAGCGCCGAAGGGCGGTTTCGGGGGCTCGCAGGGAGTCGAACTGCAGCATCCGGTCGGCATCGAGTAGCAGGGCGGCCGCATAACCGCCATCAGCTACCGGTTCGCCGCCGGGGGTTGCGATGACCAGGGCCGGTTCTGGGCCGATATTGGTTTTGATGTTCTCGCCGCTGGAGGTTATCACCGGCACGCCGGGAAAGGCTCGCCCCAGTTCTTCTGCGGTTCGCAGGGCACCAGCGATGCCGGTACGCCAGCGGTTATACCCGCAGTCAAGGCAGTGCCAGTGGTGGGCCAGGTGGCCGCACCAGCCGCACTGGGGGGCACTTCCCCCGGCGGGCTGAGTCAGGGGGCCGCGACAGTTATCGCAGCGGGCGGGCATGCGGCAGCGCTGGCAGGCCAGAGCGGGGATGTATCCGGCACGGGCCACCTGAATCAGCACGGGTCCCGTGGCGAGGGCGTCCTTGGCTACGGCAAAAGCCTGGTGGGGTATGCGGGCAATTGCAGCCAGGGGGTCGCGGGCAAGCTGATAGTCATCGCCAGTGGGCATGACCCGGGGAGTAAAAGACCTGACCAAGGCCCTATCAGCCCCCAGGAAACTGGCCCAGCGGGTGCGGACCAGGCGGGCAGCCTCACTAGAGACCGCATACCCCATGAAGAGGGCCGCCGTTTTTTCGAGGGTGGCCCGCAGTAGAAGAACATCCCGGGCCTGGCAGTAGGGGGCCCGCTGCTCGACCAGGGAAGAGTCCCCGTCGTCCCAGCAAGCAACTAGACCCAGGTTCGCTACGGGAGCGTAGGCGGCTGAACGAGTACCGATCACGATACGCACCTGCCCGCTTTGGGCTTTCAGATAACTGCGGTAGCGGGGGGTGGGCTTGTCGTTGGCGGTCAACCGAACGAAGGCGTCCGTATCTACTAGCTCTTCAAGGGCAGCAGTAAGGCGATCTAAGCTCTTGTGGTCGGGTACGACGGCTAGCGCTCCCCTGCCGGTGGAGGCGGTAGCTACCAGGGCGGACGCCAGCAGCTGCTCCCAGCTCCGTTCCGGGTGGGAGGGCAACACAGCCATCACCGCCCGGGCCTGATGGCCGGCAAGCAGATCCTCACAGAACTCTGCCCCCTGGGCGTAGTCAGTGAAGCCGGTGAGGTCGGGGCAATCTGGAGTGAGCACCTCAGCCGTTTCTTCTGCCTCTAAAAAAGCTTTCTCAACGCTAGCAACCCGCGGGGGTACAGCCAGGCGGAGTACATCGGGCACCAGCCCCGCGTAACGCTCCGCTAGGGCATCAGCTAACTCAAAGATTTCAGGGGTAACAATAGGCAGGGGCGATATGACCTTGTGCAGAGGTACCAGTCGGGCGGGGGCGTCCGAATGTTCTACCCGCTCCCGTAGCCAGCCGGTGACCTCTCTCCCCCCGAACTTAACCCGCACCCGCACCCCGGGCTGGGCCTCCTCATCAAGGGCCGCTGGCACTCGGTAGTCAAAGAGCCTATCGAGGTGGGGCACGTGGGTGTCGATGTGCACGCGGGCAATCGGCAGCGTCACCGCGGCGTCCTCGGCTGCAGTGGAACCGACCAGGTGCGCATCGGGTATGTCGAATCCCTGCAACAAATCAGGTTGCAGGGATTCGGGGGTGGGTGCCGTTGTCATACAGACATTTTAGCTTAGAGGCCTACAGCCGCCTTGAGTTCGCTCACGCGGTTGGTGCGTTCCCAGGTGAACTCGCGCTCTTCGCGGCCGAAGTGGCCGTTAGCGGCGGTCTTGGCGTAGATAGGACGGCGCAGCTCTAGGTCGCGAATAATGGCCAGTGGGCGCAGGTCGAAGACCTCGCGGATAGCCTGTTCAATCTTGAAGATTTCGACCTTTTCGGTGCCGAAGGTTTCAACGTAGATACCGACGGGGGCGGCCTGACCAATAGCGTAGGCGACCTGAACCTCGGCGCGGTCGGCGAGTCCGGCAGCAACGATGTTCTTGGCAACCCAGCGCATGGCGTAGGCGGCAGAACGGTCAACCTTAGAGGGGTCCTTACCTGAGAAGGCACCGCCACCGTGGCGGGCCATGCCACCGTAGGTATCCACAATAATCTTGCGGCCGGTCAGACCGGCGTCGCCCACGGGACCACCCTGAACGAAGCGACCTGCGGGGTTGATGATGAACTTGGCCTGAGACGAGTCAAAGTCGAAGCTGGCCAGAACCGGCTCAATCACGTGCTGCTGAATATCGGCTGCAAGCTGGTCGAGATCGTAGTCTGCGGTGTGCTGGGTCGATACCACAACGGTGTCAATCATGACGGGCTTGAAGTTCTCGTCGTAGCCCAGGGTGACCTGGGTCTTGCCGTCGGGGCGCAGGTTGGGCAGGGTGCCGTCCTTGCGTACCTTGGTCAGCTGCTCGGCCAGGCGGTGGGCAACGTAAATGGGGGCGGGCATGAGCACTTCGGTCTCGTTGGTGGCGTAACCGAACATGATGCCCTGGTCGCCTGCACCCTGACGGTCCAGGTCGTCGGCTGCGGTGCCCTGGCGGGCTTCGAGGGAGTTGTAAACACCCGAGTTAATGTCTGGTGACTGCTCGCCAATCGATACAGACACGCCACAGAATTCACCGTCGAAGCCGTGGGTGGATGAGTTGTAGCCGATGTTGAGGATAGTCTTGCGCACAATACTGGGGATATCGACGTAACCGTTGGTGGTCACCTCACCCGCTACGTGCACCTGGCCGGTGGTGACCAGGGTTTCAACCGCTACGTTTGAGAGCGGGTCAACGGTCAGCAGAGCGTCCAGGATTGAGTCAGAGATCTGGTCACAAATCTTGTCGGGGTGGCCCTCGGTCACGGACTCACTGGTGAATAAACGAAGATGATTATTTTCAGTCACGGTTTTTACTGTACTTCTCTCGGCCCGGTGGGGCTACTTGGTGAATGATTGTTGAATTCTTGCGCTATATGACGAAGTATTGCGCGGGAGACGTCGAGCTTGCTGCCCTGGAGGGTTACCTCGCGGTCATTCTGGCCCGAGAGCAGGGTAATAGTGTTGCTATCTGCCCCAAATCCCTGGGTTTCGCTCACGGTGTTCACCGCCAGGTAGTCGCAGCCCTTGCGCGCCAGCTTGGCGCGGCCGTAGTCGAGCGGGCTTGTGGTGGCATCCCCGGTCTCGGCAGCAAAACCAACGATGGTGTGGGGTGCTCGCTGCGGGTTTTCCTCGCGGTAGAGCACGGCTTCTTTGAGGACGTCGGGGTTGCGCACCAGCCTAATCACGGGGTCTTGGCCGGGGTCGTCCGTCTTTTTAATCTTGGCGTCCGCGTACTCTGCCGGCCTGAAGTCGGCCACCGCCGCGGTCATAATCAGGACGTCGGTGGCTGCCAGGTGCTCAAACACGGCTTCGCGCAGCTGCAGGGCACTTGATACCCGGGTGACCCGGTGCAGGTTACCCGGTATCTCGACCTCCACATGAGCTGCAATGAGGTGTACCTGTGCGCCAAGTTCAGTAGCGGCAGTAGCAAGGGCAATGCCCTGCTTGCCCGAGGATCGGTTGCCCAAGAAGCGCACCGGGTCGAGGGCTTCACGGGTACCGCCGACTGTAATGAGCAGTCGCTGCCCAGCCAGGGGCAGCCCACCTGCCTCAACCGGCTGGCCCTCCCCCGCGGCGTCCTGATTCCATCCCAAAAGAGCAAGAGCCTGAGTAAAGATATCTTCAGGCTCGGGCAGGCGCCCCACGCCGGAGTCGGGGCCGGTCAGTCGACCCACGGCAGGCTCGATGACGTGGTAGCCGTAGGACTTCAGGGTCGCTACGTTGGCCTGGGTAGCCGGGTGCTCCCACATCTGGGTGTGCATCGCCGGCGCTAAAATAACTGGGGCATGAGTGGTCAGCACGGTTGCAGTCAGCAGGTCGTTAGCCCGCCCAGCTGCTAAACGAGCCATGAGGTCAGCTGTCGCCGGGGCAACAATCACAGCGTCAGCCTGCTCAGCCTGCCGCACGTGATTGACCTCGGGAACCCGCTCAAAGACGTCCACCGACACCGGGTTGCCGCTCAGGGCTTCAAGAGTAGGCTGCCCCACAAACTTGAGGGCAGCCTCGGTGGGTACCGCAATAGCCTCGTGCCCGGCCTTACCGAAAAGACGAAGGAGCATTGCCGCCTTATAGGCAGCAATGCCCCCTCCAATGCCAATAACAACTCGCATGAGCTACTGCAGATTAGGCCTGATCTGCATCTTCAGCGTCGACGTATTCAACGAAGGGCTCGTCGATGTAGAAGTCGCCACCGGCCAGGAAAGCGCTGGGCTCATCCTCGTGCAGCAGGGTGCCGTTTTCATCGAACTGGCCATCGGCGATATGGCGGGCCTCAATCAGGCCTTCGTTGATTTCACGCATAGCCACAGAGAGCGACTTCTTGTTGGGCTCAGAATCTACCAGGGGGCCTACGTGATCGTACAGGTTCTCGTGAAGCTGTGAGTAGTAGGCGTTAATCTGGCGAGCACGGCGAGCACCAAAAATCACCAGACCGTACTTCGACTCAGCTTTTTGGATCAGAGCGTCTGCGCTGGGATTGATGATACCTTCATCGTTGTGTGCGTTTGCCACGTAAGACTCCATCTTGACTGTGCTTGCTCACCACCGAATCTACCGGTGGTATAAAACTCTACCTATACTATCGGTCAACCGTTTTTTTGTCACGCAAAAGGGCGGCGGTGCAGGGGTGATATTCCCCTAAACCGCCGCCCTAGCGACTCCCTGGCTTACTTGTGGTGAGCACCCATGAGACGCACGATTTCTTCCGCCGCTTCTGCCACGGTTTCGTTGATGACGGTGTAATCGAACTCAGGCTCAGCAGCCAGCTCAATCTTGGCAGTATCGAGGCGGGCCTCCTGCTCCTGCGGGGACTCAGTTCCTCGACCAATGAGGCGGGATACCAGTTCGTCCCAGCTGGGAGGAGCTAAGAAAATGAGCTGCGCTTCGGGCATGGCGTTGCGCACCTGGCGGGCGCCCTGCAGGTCGATTTCGAGTAGGACGTGCTTGCCGGCGTCCAGCTGCTTCTGCACCATGGAGCGAATCGTGCCGTACTTGTAGGAGTTGTGCACAGTGGCCCATTCCAGCATCTTGCGGTTCTCTACCATCGACTCAAATTCTTCATCTGAGACGAAGTAGTAGTGCACGCCGTCCTCTTCGCCCGGGCGGGGGTCGCGGGTGGTGGCGGAGACAGAGAACCACACCTCTGGGTAGTGCTCACGAATGTAAGCAGAAACGGTTCCCTTGCCAACGGCAGTGGGGCCAGCTAGCACGGTCAGTTTAGGTGCTGCGGTCTGTTCAGCCATGGTTTCCCTTATCGGTCGAGAAGATTGATGAGTGCCTTACGCTGGTGGATACCAAGACCACGCAGACGGCGGGACGCAGCAATATTCAGTTCGTTCAAAATGTTCTCGGTACGGACCTCACCCACACCCGGCAGGGAGGTGAGCAGGTCGGTTACCTTCAGTCTAGCGACTGCTTCGTCAGTTTCGGCGCGCTTGAGAACTTCTGCAATAGTAATCTGCTTGTTCTTAACGGCGTCCTTGATTTCGGCGCGGGTAACACGGGCCTTCTTGGCCTTTTCGCGAGCGTCGGCGCGCTGTTCTTCGGTGAGGGGCTGAAGAGGCATAATCCTTGTCCTTCTGTGCGAGATGCCGTGTAAGGCAAAAGGGGTGGGGTGTGTTGGAATAAACATGCAACCGAGCAACTTTGCTCATTCTTGGGGGGTGTTGCTTATCTATTTGCGAACCAACAATTACAAAATAGCATGTCAGAAACGGTTATGGAAGATAGTTACCCGTCAGTAACCTTGTTTTAAACAAAAATGGTGGGAATTTGTTTCAAACTCCCACCATTTTTGTTGGTCTAGACTCTACCGGGCATTTAGAAGCTCGTCACGAGCCTTTTCAGCCGCCTGACGTAGCCCTTGAGTCGACGGCCCCGCCGCCAGCACGCCTCGACTCGAGTTCACCAGCACCTGGTTCTCGATACCGGCAAAAACGGTATAGAGGTCGTGTGCCGTAGCTCCTTGGGCGCCGAAACCCGGTGCCAGAATGGGCCCGTTGAAGGTCGAGAGATCAATCTCTAGCTTCTGCAGGGCATCAGCGACGGTTGCGCCTACCACCAGACCGCAGGGGCCTATGGCCTCCCACTGGCGCTGGTCGTTCTCAGCCCGGGCCGCGGCGATAATCGATGCGGCAACAGATGAGGTACCGCCCACATGCTGCACGGTCTGCCCCTCGGGGTTCGAGGTCAGCGCGAGCACGAAGGTGCCCCGGTCATTGCGGTCGGCCAGGTCAAGGGCCGGGCGCAAAGACTCAAACCCCAGGTAGGGGCTCAGGGTCACTGAATCGGTACCCAGCGGTGAAGTCTCACCCAGCCAGGCGTCCGCATAGGCTGCCATGGTCGAGCCGATATCGCCGCGCTTGGCGTCGGCAACAACTAGAACACCGGCGTCCGCAGCATCCCGCTGCAGCTGCTCGAGGGCAGCCAGACCCGCTGAACCGTGGCGCTCAAAGAGCGCCACCTGGGGCTTGAGGGCTGCGGCTACCTGGCCGCAAGCCTCAAGCACGGTCGAGGCGAAGGTGGTTAAGGACGCCGCGGTGTCGGGCAGCCCCCAGGCATCGAGCAAGGCGGGGTGGGGGTCTATGCCCACGCAGAGGGGGCCCTTCTCCCCCATAGCCGCAGCCAGGCGATCACCAAAACCGCGTGACATTAGGCCTCCCGAGCTTTCAGGGCAGCCTCAATGGAGGCGCCGTGTTCCTGCAGGCTCATGACCTCCCAGCTGTATTCGCGCAGGGCGTTAATACCCTGAACTGCTGCACCGAACTCAGAGACGGTGGTCATCACGGGGCAGCCTACCGAGGTGGCCGCAGCGCGAATCTCATAGCCATCGCCGCGCGCCTGACCGCCGGAAGGGGTGTTGAAAATCAGGTCTATGTCTCCATCGCGCACCATGTCAACGATGGAGCGTTCCCCGTCCTTGGTTTCTGCAATCTTAGGAACGACCAGGGACTCCACCCCGTTGCGGCGCAGAACGTCTGCGGTGCCGCCGGTCGAGACAATCTCGAAGCCCAGCTGCTGCAGCATCTTCACGTAGATGATGGAGTTGCGCTTGTCACGGTTAGCTACAGAGACGAAGACCTTACCCTCGGTCGGCAGCTTAGAACCTGCAGATGCTTCAGCCTTAGCGAAGGCGGTATCGAAGTGGCGGTCTAGGCCCATGACCTCACCGGTTGAGCGCATTTCGGGGCCGAGTAGGGAGTCAACCACTACACCTTCGGGGGTACGGAAGCGGCTGAAGGGCAGCACAGCTTCCTTGACCGCGATGGCGGTTTCGGCGGGCAGGGTGGCGCCGTCCATGGTAGCGGGCAGGTAGCCTTCGGCCTTGAGATCTGCAATGGTCTTGCCGGTACCAATCAGGGCCGCAGCCTTAGCCATCTGCACACCGGTTGCCTTCGAAACAAAGGGGACGGTACGAGAAGCACGGGGGTTAGCTTCAATCACGTAGAGAATTTCAGAAGCTACAGCGAACTGAATGTTAATCAGACCGCGTACGCCCACGCCGGCGGCAATCTTGTAGGTTGCCTCCTTGACCTGCTCGATGACATCCGGGCCCAGGGTGATGGGGGGCAGGGTGCAGGCGGAGTCGCCCGAGTGAATACCGGCCTCTTCGATGTGCTCCATGACGCCGCCCAGGTAAAGCTCTTCACCGTCAAAGAGGGCGTCGACGTCGATTTCGACGGCGTCCTCAAGGAACTTATCGATCAGAGCGGGCTGGGAGGGTGAAACCTCGGTAGCGTTTTCCAGGTAGCGGGCCAGCTGAGCTTCAGAGTAGACAATCTCCATGCCGCGTCCGCCCAGAACGTAGGAGGGGCGCACCAGCACGGGGTAGCCGATTTCGTCCGCAATCTTCTTGGCGTTCTCGAAGGTGTAGGCGGTGCCGTTCTTGGGGGAAATCAGGCCGGCTTCTTCCAGTACGCGGGAGAATTCGCCGCGGTCTTCAGCCAGGTCGATAGCCTCGGGTGAGGTGCCCAGAATCGGGATGCCAGCGGCCTTGAGTTCCTGGGCTAGCTTGAGCGGGGTCTGGCCACCGAGCTGCACGAAGACGCCCAGCAGGCCACCGGTACGATGCTCAGCCTCAACGATTTCGAGCACGTCTTCCAGGGTGAGGGGCTCGAAGTAGAGGCGGGTAGAGATGTCGTAGTCGGTTGATACGGTCTCGGGGTTGCAGTTGACCATGACGGTCTCGTAGCCGGCCTCGCGCAGCACCATGGAGGCGTGGACGCAGGAGTAGTCAAACTCGATACCCTGGCCGATACGGTTGGGGCCGGAGCCCAGAATCATGATTGAGGGCTTCTCGTGGTGGGCTACCTCGTCCTCCTGGTCGTAGGAAGAGTAGTGGTAAGGGGTGAAGGCCTCAAACTCGGCGGCGCAGGTGTCTACGGTCTTGAAGACGGGGCGGATGTTCAGGGCGTGGCGGATACCGCGCACTACTGCCTCGCTCATACCGAGAATCTCACCGATCTGAGCATCGGAGAAGCCGTGACGCTTGGCCAGGCGCAAGGTGCGCTCATCCAGGGTCTTAGATGCGGCGATTTCTGCGGCAACCTCGTTGAGGAGCACTAGCTGGTCGAGGAACCAGGGGTCAATGGCGGTTGCCTCGTACATCTGCTCGACGGTAGCACCAGCCAGCAGGGCCAGCTGGACCTGGAAAATACGGTCGGTGGTAGCGGTCTTGCTCTGCTCAATCAGGGCGGCCAACTCGTCCGCACCGAGTTCGGGGTTGTCGAAGCGGAAGGTTGAGCCCTTCTGCTCCATGGAGCGCATGGCTTTCTGCAGGGCTTCGGTGAAGTTGCGGCCCAGGGCCATGGCCTCACCCACCGACTTCATGGTGGTGGTCAGGGTGGGGTCTGCTGCCGGGAACTTCTCGAAGGCAAAACGGGGAACCTTGACCACGACGTAGTCGAGGGTGGGTTCGAAGGAGGCCGGGGTCTTCTGGGTGATGTCGTTGGGGATCTCGTCCAGGGTGTAGCCGAGGGAGAGCTTGGTGGCGATCTTGGCAACCGGGAAGCCGGTTGCCTTAGACGCCAGGGCGGACGAGCGGGACACGCGGGGGTTCATCTCGATGACGATGACGCGGCCTGTTGCCGGGTCGATGGCGAACTGGATGTTACAGCCGCCGGTGTCAACGCCGACCTCGCGAATCACGTTGATAGCGATGTCGCGAAGCTTCTGGTACTCGCGGTCAGTGAGGGTGAGGGCGGGGGCTACGGTGATGGAGTCACCGGTGTGCACACCCACGGGGTCGAAGTTTTCGATGGAGCAGACGACAACCACGTTATCGTTCTTATCTCGCATCATTTCCAGCTCGTACTCCTTCCAGCCCAGGATGGATTCTTCGAGCAGGACCTCGCTGGTAGGGCTGTACTGGATGCCGGCGCCGGCGATGCGGTGCAGGTCTTCTTCGTTGTAGGCCATACCCGAGCCCAGGCCGCCCATGGTAAATGAGGGGCGCACCACCATGGGGTAGCCCAGTTCCTTGGCGGCTTCGAGGGCTTCTTCCATGGTGTGCACGATGACGGAGCGGGCAGATTCGCCACCGGCACGCTCAACGACGCCCTTGAAGGCCTCGCGGTCTTCGCCCAGGTTGATAGCTTCGATGTTGGCGCCAATGAGCTCTACGCCGTACTTGTCGAGAATGCCCTGCTCATCGAGGGTGATAGCCGCGTTGAGGGCGGTCTGACCACCGAGGGTGGGCAGAATGGCATCGGGCTTTTCCTTGGCAATAATCTTTTCGATGACCTCTGGGGTAATCGGTTCGATGTAGGTGGCGTCGGCAAACTCGGGGTCGGTCATAATAGTGGCCGGGTTGGAGTTGACCAGAATGACGCGCACGCCTTCTTCTTTGAGAACGCGCAGGGCCTGGGTACCCGAGTAGTCGAATTCGGCGGCCTGACCAATGACGATCGGGCCAGAACCGATGACGAGGATTGAGTTGAGATCGTTACGCTTCGGCATGGTTCGGTGTCCTTAGTTCTTCTTCTCGAGCATGAGATCGATGAAACGGTCAAAGAGGTAGGCAGCGTCGTGGGGGCCTGCGGCTGCTTCGGGGTGGTACTGCACCGAGAAGGCGGGGATGTCGAGGCAGCGGAGGCCTTCAACCACCTGGTCGTTGAGGCCCACGTGGGAGACCTCGACTCGGCCGAATTCTTCGTTGGGGGCAGTGACGGCGCCGTCCAGCGGGGCGTCTACGGCGAAGCCGTGGTTCTGGGCGGTGATTTCTACCTTGCCAGTGGTGCGGTCCATGACGGGCTGGTTGATACCGCGGTGGCCAAAGGGCAGCTTGTAGGTGCCGAAGCCCAGGGCGCGGCCCAGTAGCTGGTTACCGAAGCAGATACCGAAGAAGGGGGTGCCGGTGCGCAGGACGGACTGCAGGAGCTGAACCTGGTCGTCCGCGGTTGCGGGGTCGCCGGGGCCGTTAGAGAAGAAGACACCGTCGGGGTTGAGGGCGGTGATGTCTTCGATGGTGGCGGTTGCGGGCAGCACATGCACGCGGACGCCGCGCTCGGCAAAGCGTTTCGGGGTCATGGCCTTGATACCCAGGTCGAGGGCAACCAGGGTGGCCTTGACGTCGCCGTCCCAGCCCTGGTCAGCGGGTTCTACAGTGTAGGCCTCTTCGATAGAAACGGAGTCAGCCAGTTTCTGGCCCTTCATTTCGGCTGCTGCCTGTACCTGGGCAACCAGGTCTGCCAGGGGCAGTTCTGTGTCTGAACCGGTGAAGATACCGGCGCGCATGGAGCCGGCGCTGCGCAGGTGACGGGTCAGGGCGCGGGTGTCGATGCCCTGGATGCCGACGATTCCCTGCTCTACCAGTTCCTCATCGAGGGAACGCTCTGAGCGCCAGTTGGAGGGGCGGCGGGCGGCGTCGCGCACGGCGTAGCCTGCAACCCAGATTTTGCGGGATTCGGCGTCCTCGGTGTTAACGCCGGTGTTGCCGATATGGGGTGCGGTCTGAACCACAATCTGCCCCGCGTAGGAGGGGTCGGTCAGGGTTTCCTGGTATCCGGTCATGCCGGTTGAGAAGACCGCTTCGCCAAGGGTCTTGCCGGTGGCGCCGTAGCTTTCGCCGCGGTAGAAGGTACCGTCTTCAAGGACGAGTACTGCTGCACGTGGGGTGGGTGCTGGGTGGAACATTCACACACTTCCTGTTGGTTGGTGTAGTCACCTGCAATCAGCAGGTGGAAACTTAGGGGCGGGCTAGGGTGTCGTGGCCGACGGTTGCCTGAGGCGCGATAGCCGCAACGGCATCGAGGATTGATTTTTTGTCAGCCGCATAGCGGGTGCGGAAGCCGGTATCGACGGGGTTGCCGTTGAGTGACCAGGAGAGGACGGCCAGGCCGTCCTTCTCGACGAACTTACCGTTCATACCGGCTTCGGTGCGCACACCGATAATGTCGCTGGCAGGAATCCAGATATCTTGGGAGCCGTTGCGCATGATGATAACAGCGTCCTCGTAAACGAAGAAGACGCCGGTTGATTTCACACCCAGGGTGTTGGTGGCGATACGGTCGAGCCAGTCCCCCATGACGGTAGTGGCAACGTAGGTGCCGGGTACCGCGAGTAGGGATTCGGCGTCGTCGTAGCACTCAGGCACATCGAGCAGGGTGCCGGTGTGAACCTGACGCTGCTTCCTACTCTTCCAGCCCTGCCACATAGCCCAGAAGATGAGGGCGGCAACAAGGGCCAGGATCAGGGTGGGAATTAGCTTGTCAGACACGGGCACTCTCCTAGCGGGTTACTGAGCGGACGGGGTGTTCAGTGCACCGTTGAGAACGGTGGGGTGACCGCCGAAGAAGGTGGCTACGACCGCGCCGGGCACTTCCAGGCCCCGGTAGGGGTTGTTTTTGCCCTTGGTGGCCTGAGCGGCGGGGTCGATGACGCGGGTTGCGGCAGGGTCGACCAGCACCAGGTGAGCGGGCTCCCCCGCTTCGAGCGGACGTCCGTGGTCGGCTGCTAGGCCGATTTCGGCGGGCTTGGTGCTCATGATGCGGGCAACGTCGGCCCAGGTGATGTAGCCGGTATCAACCAGGGTCTTCTGGATGATGGACAGTGCCTGTTCAAGGCCGGTCATACCGTTGGCGGCGCAGGCCCACTCGCAGTCCTTGGATTCAGCGGGGTGGGGTGCGTGGTCGGTGCCGATGATGTCGATGATGCCGTCGGCAACTGCCTGACGCAGGGCCAGCACGTCATCTTCGGTGCGCAGGGGCGGATTGACCTTGTAGACGGGGTCGTAGGTGCGCACCAGCTCGTCGGTTAGCAGCAGGTGGTGGGGGGTGACCTCGGCGGTTACCTTGATGCCCCGTTCCTTAGCCCAGCGCACGATTTCGACGGAACCCTTGGTTGACAGGTGGCAGATGTGCAGGCGAGAGCCAACATGTTCAGCCAGCAGCACGTCGCGGGCGATGATGGATTCTTCAGCAACTGCGGGCCAGCCAGCCAGACCTAGTTCTGCTGACACCTTACCCTCGTTCATCTGGGCGCCTTCGGTCAGGCGGGGTTCCTGGGCGTGCTGGGCGATGACGCCGTTGAAGGTCTTGACGTATTCCAGGGCTCGACGCATCAGGGCCGGGTCCCAGACGCACATGCCGTCGTCTGAGAAGACGCGCACCTGGGCACGGGATTCAGCCATCGCACCAATATCTGAGAGGCGCTCCCCCGCCAGGCCCACGGTAACAGCACCGATGGGCTGCACCTTGACCCAGCCCGAGTTCTTACCCAGTTCATAGACCTGCTCCACCACGCCGGCAGTATCGGCAACGGGGTTGGAGTTAGCCATGGCGAAGACAGCAGTGTAGCCGCCCAAGGCTGCCGCACGGGTGCCGGTTTCGACGGTTTCAGCGTCTTCCTGGCCGGGTTCACGCAGGTGGGTGTGCAGGTCGACCAGGCCGGGTAGGGCGATAAGCCCATGGGCCTCGACAACCTGGGCTGCGGCGTCCTCAAGGTTCTCGCCAATTTCAGCGATGAGGCCGTCCTTGATCAGAATATCGGCGGTTTTCTCACCTAGCAGTGAGGCGCCCTTGATGAGGTAAACAGATTCAATCATTGTTTCTCTTTCGTACAGGGCTTAGGAGCCGGAGTAAAAGTCGTTGGCGGAGCCGCCGGTCATAAGCAGGTAGAGCACCGCCATGCGTACCGACACGCCGTTAGTCACCTGGCGCAGCACCCAGGAGCGGCGTGAGTCAGCTGCTTCGGCGCAGATTTCGAGACCGCGGTTCATGGGGCCGGGGTGCAGGATAGCGGTTTCGTGGGCGGACGCATCGAGGCGGGCAAAGCGCTCGGGGGTCAGCCCCCACAGGCGGGAGTATTCTTCGGATGAGGGGAAGAAGGCCGCATTCATGCGTTCTTTCTGGATACGCAGCATCATTACCGCATCAACTCCCGACTCGATGGCGTCGTCAAGGTTGTAGTAAATCTCTGCCGGCCAGTTTTCGATATCTACCGGGAGCAGGGTAGGCGGGGCAACGAACTTGACGGTTGCTCCCAGGGTGTGGAGCAGCCAGAGGTTGGAGCGAGCCACGCGGGAGTGCAGGATATCGCCCACAATAGCTACGCGCAGACCCTCTAGGGTGAGGCCGCGGGTTGTTACGCCCTCAACCTGGGCCTTGAACTGGCGCAGGGTCATGGCGTCTAGCAGGGCCTGGGTGGGGTGGGCGTGGGTGCCGTCACCGGCATTGAGCACGGGCACGTCAATCCAGCCGGCTTCAGCCAGACGCTGGGGGGCACCCGATGCACTGTGACGAATCACCACGGCGTCGGCATTGATAGCTGCCAGCGTCTGGGCGGTGTCCTTGAGTGACTCCCCTTTAGAGACAGATGAGCCCTTGGCTGAGAAGTTGATGATGTCGGCAGACAGGCGCTTTTCGGCGGCCTCGAAGGATAGGCGGGTGCGGGTGGAGTCTTCAAAGAAGAGGTTGACCACGGTGCGCCCCTGGAGCACGGGGAGTTTCTTGACTTCGCGCTGGCCGACCTCGCCCATGTAGTCGGCGGTATCGAGAATGTTGAGGGCGTCGTCAAGGGAGAGATCCTTGGTATCAAGCAGGTGACGCATGGCTACTCCCCTCCTTCCTGGGCTGAGGTGGTGGAGTGGGCGGGCTGGGAAATAATCACCTTGTCGTCTTCACCGTCGATGGACGAGAGCAGCACCTTTACCGATTCATGGGTGCTGGTAGGCAGGTTCTTTCCCACGTGATCTGCGCGGATGGGGAGTTGGCGGTGGCCGCGGTCAACCAGCACAGCGAGGCGGACGGCTTCGGGGCGGCCGTAGTCCTTGAGGGCGTCGAGGGCGGCGCGGATGGTGCGTCCTGAAAAAAGTACATCGTCAACGAGGACGACGGTGCGCCCCTCAATCCCCGCTGCGGGCAGGCGGGTGGGTTCAGGCGTCCGCCCCGGTTTTGAAAGCAGGTCATCACGGTACATGGTGATGTCGAGTTGCCCCAGAGAAAAAGCGGGGTTGAAGCCGGAATCGGTCTGGGCGATTTTATCGGCCAGACGCTGGGCTAGGGGGAAGCCTCGGCGCGGAATACCTAGGAGAACCAGGTTTTCGCTGCCTTTATTGGCTTCAAGAATTTCGTGGGCGATGCGAGTCAGAGCTCGCTCGATGTCGGCTGACTCCAGGATGACCCGGTGGGCTCCTGCAGATACGTCGGTGGGTACACCGGTGGTATCGGTCATGTGCCGGCCTCCTTCCCCGCCTCACAGGACGGACTTAAAGGTTGCTGTCACACCTCAATGTATCACGTCTACCCCTCACCGCGGCTGAATTTGAGACACATTTCAGTAGGTACCAGAAAATCAGAAAAACCCACCTCGTTGGTGGGTTTTTCTGATTTTCTGATACCTATAGGCCTAAGCCAGCAGGGCGGGCTTCACCTGGCGCAGGCGGTCGAGCAAGCCATTCACAAACTTGGGTGAATCGTCAGTCGACAGCAGGCGAACCAGGCCGGTAGCCTCTGAGATAGCTACGGCATCGGGAATCTCGTCATTGAAGAGAAGCTCCCAAGCGCCGAGCCGCAGGGCCACGCGGTCCACGCTGGGCATGCGGTCCATAGTCCAGTCTTGGGCGTAGGTTTCGATGTACTCGCGAATCTCTTCGTCATGGTCGCGTACGCCACGAACAATCTGCTCGGAGTAGAGCGAAATCTGTGCTGAGGTGTAGGTGCGGCGGCGAATCAGGACGTCAATGACGTCATCGCCGCGCTGATCGGCCTCAAACAGGACTTCGAGGGCGCGAAGTCTAGCTTTGGTTCTTGAATTCACGGTACTTAGTCGTTGACGCGGCCGAGGTAGTCGCCGGTGCGGGTGTCGACCTTGACCTTGGTGCCGGTTTCGAGGAAGAGGGGCACCTGAATCTCGGCACCGGTCTCGACGGTTGCAGGCTTGGTGCCACCGGTGGAGCGGTCACCCTGCAGGCCGGGCTCGGTGTAGGTAATTTCGAGGACGACTGAAGCGGGGAGCTCGATATAGAGGGGTGAACCTTCGTGCATGGCGATGGTTGCGGTCTGGTTTTCGAGCATGTACTTGGCGGCATCGCCAACGGTGACCTCAGAAACGTTAATCTGGTCGTAGGTCTTCATGTCCATAAAGACATAGTCGGTGCCGTCCTGGTAGAGGTACTGGTAGTCAGAGCGGTCGACGGTTGCGGTCTCAACCTTAGCGCCGGCGTTGAAGGTCTTATCAACTACCTTGCCTGAGGTGACGTTGCGCAGCTTGGTGCGGACGAAAGCGCCGCCCTTACCGGGCTTGACGTGCTGGAATTCGATGACGGACCAGAGGTTGCCGTCAATCTTGAGAACGACACCGTTCTTGATATCTGCGGTAGTAGCCAACAGACTCTCCTCTAAACTGAAATTTTCAATAAGCGTTGCGGGGTGAACCGTAGACCAGTCTACCGTGTGCTCTGCAGGTTTGAGGAGTTTCTTGGTGAGACTCACACGAGATATTAGAGACCAGCTTTTTACAGAGGGACCAGATTACTCTCAATGGTATGTCACGGCGTGAAGTACTTTGAGAGTAATCTGGTCCCTACTGATTAGGCGGCGATTTCCTGGTAGGTCATAAACAGAATCGAATCGTCGGGTACCTCGTAAATACGGGGTTTGCCCAAGCTCTCCAGCACGACGAAACGCAGCATGTTGCCGCGGGCCTTCTTGTCGCGGCGCATGGTTTCAAGCAGTTTGGGCCAGCGGTCTGCCGGGTAGGTGGTGGGCAGGTCAAGGGCTGTGCAGATGGCGCGGGTTCGCTCGACGGTTGCCTCATCAAGGTAGCCAGCGGCGAGGGACAGTTCTGCGGCGAAGACCATGCCTACCGCTACGGCAGCCCCGTGGCGCCACTGGTAGCGTTCTGCGTGCTCGATGGCGTGGCCCAGGGTGTGCCCATAGTTCAGGAATTCGCGGCGGCCCGACTCTTTCAGATCCTCAGACACTACGTCAGCCTTGACCCGGATGGATCGCTCGATGAGTTCCCGTACTACCTCAGACTGGGAGTCCCGAATCTTGCCGGGGTTGGCTTCAATCAGGTCGAGAATCACCGGGTCTGCGATAAAGCCGCACTTGATGACTTCGGCCATTCCGGTGAGTAGCTCGTGTTCGGGGAGGGTGCGCAGCACACCCAGTTCGCAGAGGACGGCTGCGGGCGGGTGGAATGCCCCTACCAGGTTCTTGCCCTCTGCGGTGTTGATGCCGGTCTTGCCGCCGACTGCGGCGTCCACCATGCCTAGTAGGGTGGTGGGAATGTGGATGACACGGACGCCCCGCAGCCAGGTTGCTGCCACAAAGCCGGCGAGGTCGGTGACGGCGCCGCCACCTACAGAAATAATCGCGTCGGTGCGGGTGAAATCATTCTGCCCCAGCACCTGCCAGCAGAAGGCTGCAACCTGAATGTGCTTGCCCTCTTCGGCGTCCGGAATTTCAGCCGAGTAGGCCTCAAATCCCGCTGTGCGCATCTGCTCCATCACCAGTTCACCGGTGGAGCGCAGGGCGCGAGGATGAATCACCAGGATGCGCTGGGTACGCTTACCCAGAATGTCGGGGATAGTTCCCAGCAGATTGTGCCCAACATAGACATCGTAGTTTTCTGAAGGCTGGGTGCCGGTGACGGGTATGACGGTGGTGGGCTGGTCGCTCACGCTTGACCCTTTCGATTTTTGATGATGAAGTTCTGAATTTCGGCTGCCATGTCGGCTATTCCCCTACCGCCGCAGGCGTCCAGAGTGTAGCTGGCGAGCTCTTCGTAGCGGTCCCGCCGGGCCTCAAATATCTCGGTCCATTTTTGCACCGGGTTGGGCTGGAGTAAGGGCCGGGTTTTGCTGTTCTGGATGCGCGGGGCTACGGTCTCAGCGTCAACCTTGATGTAGATAACGGTCTCGTCTTTGAGTACATCGGCTACCTCCGGCGTCATCGGTGCCCCCCCACCCAGGGAAAAGATGGTGTTACGCCGGGCAGGTGAGGTGAGGACCTCGCGGATAACATCGGCCTCGATACGGCGGAACTCAGCTTCACCGTAGTCGGCAAAGATTTGTGACACCTCACCGTACTTTTCGACGATGAGGTGGTCAGAGTCGAGGAACTCATAGCCATAGAAGCGCGCGAGGTGCGTACCTATATAGGACTTACCCGCAGCCATGGGGCCGATAATCACAACCGGGCGGGATTTTTCGATATAGGTTTCTTGCACCTCGCGAACCTGGTTGGGTGCGAGCACCTCGGTCATGTCGATCGCGTGGTCACGTGATCGGGGGGACATGGTTAGGCGTCCCACCCTGCTACATTCGATTCCCAGGCCAGGGATTCGGGGATAGCTGCCAGGTAGGAGTCCATGTTGCGGCGGGTTTCGGTGATGGAGTCGCCGCCAAACTTTTCGAGGGCTGCTTCTGCCAGCACCAGAGCAACCATGGCTTCTGCTACGACTCCGGCTGCGGGCACGGCACAGACGTCTGAGCGCTGGTGGTGGGCGCGGGCAACTTCACCGGTAGAGGTGTCGATGGTGGCCAGCGCCTTGGGCACGGTAGCGATGGGCTTCATGGCAGCGCGTACACGCAGCAGGTCACCGATGGTCATGCCACCTTCGATACCACCTGCGCGGTTTGAGACGCGCTGGACGCCGTGTTCACCGGGGACGATTTCGTCGTGGGCGCGTGTGCCGGGGCGCTTGGCGGTTTCAAAGCCGTCACCGACTTCAACGCCCTTGATGGCCTGAATTCCCATGAGGGCGGCAGCCAAACGAGCGTCAAGACGGCGGTCCCAGTGCACGTAGGAGCCTAGTCCCGGGGGAAGGCCGTAGGCCAGAACTTCTACCACGCCGCCCAGGGTTTCGCCGTCCTTGTGGGCCTTATCGACGGTGGCGACCATTGCTTCGGAGGTCGCAGCGTCGAAGCAACGCAGGGGGTCGGCGTCGAGGGAAGCTACATCGCGAGGGCTAGGACGCGGGGCGTCGGCAGGGGCTGCCACCTCGGCGATAGCGGTGGTGTGGCTGACCAGCTCTACACCCAGAGCCTTGAGAATCTGGGCAGCCACAACACCGAGGGCTACACGAGTTGCGGTCTCGCGGGCGCTGGCGCGTTCCAGAACCGGGCGTGACTCGTCAAAACCGTACTTCTGCATGCCAGCGAAATCAGCATGGCCGGGGCGGGGCCGGGTAAGGGCCGCGTTGCGGGCACGCCCTTCGATGAGGGCGGGATCAACCGGGTCGGAGGACATCACATCAACCCACTTGGGCCATTCGGTGTTCGCGATTTCGATAGCTACGGGGCCACCCTGGGTTTTACCGTGGCGCACACCGCCGAGGATGCGGACGCGGTCTTCTTCAAACTTCATGCGGGCACCGCGACCGTAGCCCAGACGGCGACGGGCTAGAGCGTCGCGGACCATTTCGCTGGTGAGTTCAACACCTGCCGGTACGCCTTCAATAATTCCTACCAGGGCTTCGCCGTGGGATTCACCGGCTGTGAGCCAACGTAGCATCTCTAACCTTCTTTACGTTTGCCTGTGGGTCTTGTGTTCTAAGATTTCCAAAAATAACGGTCGATAGCAAACTGCTACTTCACGATTCGGTACGAGTAGTCTCAGCGTGTGAGCCAGGCTGACTCGTTCACCGATTCGGGTTCAAAGCCTGTAACCGGTAGCCCTACCGCCTGACGCATGGCGGTGAGCACTTCGTTCTGCCAAGGTAAAGGGCGGCTCCTATCGTGGCCGGTAAAAAGCTTGACCTGGTCTACCGCCTGGTACATCAGCATCTCAAGGCCCCTGGTCACGGCCCCTCCGCGGGCCTCCCACTCCCCCGCTAGAACCGAGGGCCAGGGGTCATAGGAGACATCGAGCAGGTAGCCGGCAGATTCACCCTGGCTAGCGGTAGCCAGCAGCCCGTCGGCTGCTCCCGCAGGAAGGGTACAGATGGTCACATCGAACTCTGCGTAGATGTCTGCGAAGCTATCGATGGGCAGGAAGTCAAGGTTCAGGCCCAGGCGAGTGGCGGTGTCCGCAACCCCCTGAGCCCGGCTAGCGTCGCGCACAAAGACGCGGACACCGTCCGCCCCCATGGCGCGCAAGGCGGCAAGGGCTGCGGTGGCGGTACCGCCGCCACCAATAATTGCAGCACGCGCTGGCTTGCCGACGAAGCCGGCCTGGCGCAGGGCATTGACGATACCCGACACGTCGGTGTTATCACCCCAAGAGGTCAACTGGCCATCAGCATCGTGCCGCCAGTAGACGGTGTTAACAACGCCCACTGCTTGGGCAAAGGGGGTGAGGTGATCTAGGTGCTCTTTGACCGCTGATTTCAGCGGCATGGTGACAGAAAAGCCGCGGGTGCCCTGCTCGGGGGTGTAGCGGGAAAAGACGTCGGCAAGCTGGTCCTCGCGGGTGTCCAGCCGCTCATAGTCCATCTCGATGCCAAGAGCCCGGTAGGCGGCCCGGTGGAGCAAGGGTGACTTGCTGTGCTTAATGGGGTGCCCCAAGACAAAAGCCTTGGGGCACTCGGTAACCTGCTGACCCATTAGGAGCAAACACCCTCGTGAGCTTCACAGAACTCGTTGTACACTTCCACGTTCTTCAGGTGCTCCTCGTAGGTTTCGGCGAAGAGGGTTTCACCGGTGAAAAGATCAACGGTGACCCAGAAGTAGTAGTCGTTCTTCTCGGGGTTCGCCGCAGCCTTAATGGCAGCCAGGCCCGGTGAACCGATGGGGCCCACAGGCAGACCCTTGTAGTAGAAGGTGTTGTACTTGTTGCTGGCGTCCTGCTTCTGCTCGTTAGAGATATGGTAGCTCTGAATACCTAGGCCGTAGGCTACGGTTGCATCGGACTGCAGGAAACCGCTGGTCTCACCGTCGGGGTTGTTCAGACGGTTTTCAATGGCACCGGCGATCGGGTAATAGTCAGCCTCTCGGCCTTCGAATTCAAGAATCGAGCCAACGGTAATCACATGAAAAATCTCGTCGTCGCCTGAAACACCGGCCTCTTCGAGGGCCTTGAAGGTGTTATCAACCATCATCTGCAGAATCTCTTCAGCACCGGCGTCCTTGGGGAGGCGGTATTCTCCGGGGAAAAGGAAGCCTTCGATGGTGGGGAACGTAGACGGGATGCCAAATCGGGTGGGATCGGTAGAAAGTGCCTTGAATTCCTGGGCGCTGATACCGGTACCGGCAGCCAGGGCTTCAAAAGTTTTATCCATACGCCAGGTACGGGCTACCGCCACATAGTTGGTGTTGGCCTCGTCAAAACGCAACAGCTCGCTCAAAGCTGAAGCACTGCTCATTTCTTCCTGCAACTTGTACTCACCGGGCTGGAAGAACTGATCCTGGCCATTTTCAGCGTATTCCTGCAAGAAGCGGTCGGCGTTAGCAATAATGCCCTGTTCTTCCAGAGAGTTAGCAATACCTATAGCCGATGCGCCCTCGGGGATTGTGAAGGTAACTTCGGTGCCGTTACCTTCACCGGCAAAGTCTTTTCGCTCGAACCAGCCAAACTTGGGGGCAAGAATGGAGACAACCAGAACGAGTGCAACAGCAAAAACTAGAGCAGCTGAGATAATAAAGTTGCGGGAACGACGGCGGGTGCGGTCTCGATCGTCCTTGGTGTATTCCTCTTCTTCAACGGCGGTGAAGAAACCACCGTTAGCTCCGTCTTCGGTGGAGGCCAGCAGGCCGTCCAGGTCGGTCTGCTGGTTCTTGGTGGGGCGGCGCGGCGGGCGGCTAGAACTCGAGTTCTCAGACATTCGGGTTCTCCGTTTCGTCGTTGGAGGTGCTGGAATCAAGCTCACCGTGAGGGGCAGTGAGCTCAAGGCGATAGCCGGCCAGGTGCTGGCCAGCCTTGAGGGTGTCGACAGCATGCTGCAAGATGTTGACGGCAGCTACCTGATCGACCATGTTTTTAAAGTCTCTGCTCGACACACCTGCCTCGTGCAGGGACCGGTGGGCGCTCACGGTAGTGAGTCGTTCATCGACCAGCCACACGGGCACGGAAGCACCGTCAGCGGCTAGTTCCTGCACCAGGGCCTCGGCATACTCGCGGGCCATAAGGGTCGAGGGGCTCTCTCCCCCGCGCATGGTCTTGGGCAGCCCCACAAATACTTCGGTCACTTCGTTAACTTCAATGAGTTTACGAAGGACCCGCCGGTCAGAATTCTTTTTCACATCGCGGCGGAGGGTTTTAAGGGGAGTTGCGAGTATGCCGTCGGGGTCGCACAGGGCCAGGCCGACGCGGGCGTTGCCCACGTCGACTCCCATGCGGCGGCCTCTGGTGAAGGTCACTGGGTTAGACTCCCAGCTCTGAAATGGTGGATCGGATAGCGTTGAAAGCTTCGTCAATCTTAGTGGCGTCCTGACCGCCGCCCTGGGCGACGTCGTCCTTACCGCCACCGCCACCGCCGAGCACACCGGCAGCGACGCGGACGAGGGCGCCCGCCTTAACACCGGCATCACGAGCGGCCTGGTTAGTGGCAACCAGAATAACCGGGCGGCCGTTGTTAACACCGGCAACAGCTACGGTGGCAGCGTCCTCACCCAGGCGTGAACGCAGGTCAAGGGCGAGTTCGCGCACGGCGTTGGCGTCCAGTTCACCGGCATTGTGGAGCAAGGTGCGGACGGAGCCCACCATCTGGGCGGTTTCGGTCAGCTTACCGGCCTCAGCCTGCAGCTTTTCCTTGCGCAGCTTAGCCAGTTCCTTCTCAGCTTCCTTGAGCTTGGTCAGGGTCTGGTTGATCTTTTCGGGCAGTTCGGTGGAGGACTGTACCTTCATCAGACCGGTCAGCTGGTTGACCAGGGTACGCTCGGCAGCCAGGTGGTTGAAGGAGTCCAGGCCGACCAGGGCTTCAACGCGGCGGTTGCCCGAGCCGACGGACTGTTCGGTGAGCAGGGTCAGAGAACCAATCTGAGCGGTTGAGCCAACGTGGGTACCGCCGCAGAGTTCGCGGGAGAAGTCGCCGCCCATTTCGACCACGCGCACGGTGTCGCCGTACTTTTCGCCGAATAGGCTCATGGCGCCGAGCTTCTTGGCCTCATCCAGCGGCATTTCGCGGGTGATGGTCTGGAAGTTGTCGCGGATAGCGGTGTTAGCTACCTCTTCAACTTCCTGCTTGGCAGCGTCGGAGAGTCCCTCGCTCCAGGAGAAGTCGAAGCGCAGGTAGCCTTCCTTGTTGAAGGAGCCGCGCTGGGTTGCCTCGTTACCAAGCACCTGGTGCAGGGCTGCGTGGATGATGTGGGTGCCGGAGTGGGCCTTTTCGCCGTCCTGGCGGCGCTGTACGTCCACCTGGGCAATAACGGGAGCGCCAGCTACAACTTCGCCCTCGCGCACGACTGCGCGGTGAACTGAGAGACCCTTGACAGGCTGCTGGACGTCTGAAACGTCAATGGTGAAGCCGTTACCGGTGATAACGCCGGTGTCAGCGGCCTGGCCGCCTGCTTCTGCGTAGAAGGGGGTTTCGTCGAGTACGATTTCAACCTTCTGACCTGCGGACGCTGCGGGTACAGAAACACCGTCGACCAGGATGGCACGCAGGGTAGTTTCGGTGCGCAGCTCGTCATAGCCGGTGAAGATGGAGCCGCGTTCGTCAGCCAGTTCACGGAAGACTGAGAGGTCGGCCATGCCGCCCCTCTTGGCCTTAGCGTCGGCCTGGGCACGGTGGCGCTGTTCTTCCATAAGGGCACGGAACTGGTTCTCGTCGACCTTGACGCCGGCTTCTTCGGCCATTTCCAGGGTCAGGTCGATGGGGAAACCGTAGGTATCGTGCAGGGCAAAGGCGTCTGCACCTGAGACTTCTCCCTTACCGGCAGCCTTGGCGGAGGCAACTGCCTCTTCCAGGCGGGCGGTACCGGATTCAATGGTCTTCAGGAAGGCCTTCTCTTCGGCGTAGGCGATGCGGGAGATCCGCTCGAAGTCTTCAGCTACGTAAGGGTAGGCACCGGCCATAGCGTCCTTAGAGGCGGGGAAGAGGACAGGCAGGCAGGGCTCAGTCACACCCAGCAGGCGCATAGCGCGGATGGCGCGGCGCATGAGACGGCGCAAGATGTAGCCGCGGCCTTCGTTGGAGGGGGTGACTCCGTCAGCAATGAGCATGAGGGAGGAGCGAATGTGGTCGGCGACCACGCGCATGCGGACGTCGTCCTCGTAGCCGTCGTCATTAGCGTTTTCAGAGCCGTGGTATTTCTTGCCGGAGAGCTTGGCTGCGGCGTCGAGGACGGGGCGTACCTGGTCGGTCTCGTAGAAGTTCTCAACACCCTGCAGGAGCATGGCCAGGCGTTCTACGCCTAGGCCGGTATCGATATTCTTCTTGGGCAGGTCGCCAAGAATCTCGAAGCTGTCCTTGCCAGTGCCCTCACCACGCTGGTACTGCATGAAGACCAGGTTCCAAATTTCGATGTAGCGGTCGTCGTCGGCTGCGGGGCCGCCTTCCTTACCGTACTCGGGGCCACGATCGTAGAAGATTTCAGAGTCGGGGCCTGCGGGGCCGGGCTGACCGGTGGACCAGTAGTTCTCGGCCATGCCCATCTTCTGGATACGTTCGGCCGGGAACTTTACGTCATTGACCCAGATGTCGTAGGCTTCGTCGTCTCCCTCGTAAACGGTGACCCACAGGCGGTCGGGGTCCAGGCCGTAGCCGCCGTCTTCGATGGATGAGGTGAGTAGCTCGTAAGCCCAGGGGATAACTTCCTTTTTGAAGTAGTCACCGAAGGAGAAGTTACCGGCCATCTGGAAGAAGGTGCCGTGGCGGGCGGTCTTGCCAACCTCGTCGATATCCAGGGTGCGGATGCACTTCTGCACGCTCACTGCGCGGGAGAACTTGGGGGTCTCACGGCCCAGGAAGTAAGGGATGAAGGGGACCATACCCGCGATGGTGAACATAGCGCCGGGCTCGTGTGATACGAGTGAAGCAGAGGGTACTACGGTGTGCCCGCGCTTTTCGAAGAATTCGATCCAGCGCTTTGAGATTTCCTGTGAGAGCATCGAGGCTTTCTTCCTTCGGTTGGTAGTAAATCTTGGGGTGGTTCGCTTATGCGAAAAAGTCTTTGCCGAGATCGGCATCGCGCTCTAGGCGCCGTCTAATGTCAGCTTCTCGATCTGCCAGGCTACCGGCCGGTGGTAGGGCTTCAGATTCAATGACCTGGTCGTTTGCAAGCTGGTGGTATCCACTCCCCTGCTGCCAGGTGTCGAGGGAGCCGGGCCGGGCATCCTTAGTCTGGGCATCGAAGCGGTCTTTAAGCTCTGCTTCTTTTTCGTCCATACCGGCCTTGACGGTTGCTGCGAAGCTCATCGCTTTGAGGGCGGCGCCTTTAAAGGGGGCCCCGTATTTGGAGTCAAAGAATTGGGCCATGGTGTTACCTTCTGCGGTGAACTTTTGCAGGGGGTGGTTCGTTGAAACCTCTAGGTCGGTGGACGCCGGTGCTGCGCTAGTGGAGCGGGTGGCTAGATAGCCTGCGGCGGCTCCACCTGCGATAAGGAGTAGGTTTTTGAGCAGTCCCATTTAGTGGCTTTCGGGTGAGGTGCCGGTGTAGCCCTGGCTTTCGGTTTGGGGCGCTGCCTGGTGTGAACTAGCTGGCACACCGCCGTCCCCCTTGACGGCTTTACGGATACCGTGGGAGAAGGCTGCAACCTTAATCAGGGGCTGACCTACTGTGGAAGTAACTAGAGAAGAGAGGGCAGATACGTTAGCTGAGGCGTCCGAAACGTTGCTGGTGATACTATCGACTTTTTCTATCTGGGCGTTAGTGCTGGCCACAGTCTTGGTGACTTCGCCGATTAGCGGGGTGGTCTCATTGTTGAGGGACCGGATGGTTGCGGTGAGTTCGTCGAAGACCTTGCCGAGTTTGATGATGGGCAGGGCTAGCAGGGCTACCAGGATGGCGAATACGCCTGCGGCGATGAGGCCTGCGATGTCTGCTCCGCTCATGGCTTTCCTGCTTTCTGCCGAGTCATCCGGCTGTTAAAGGACACGATTTGATAACAATCTTACTTTACACGGCATTAAGGAGCCAGCCCGCTCCCCTGTTCCCGTGTGGGTGCAGGTGGGCGGGCTGGTTAAGCTTGGCGTGATTAGGCCAGGCGTGAGTAGTATTCAACCACGAGCTGCTCTTCGCAGGTCACGGGGATTTCTTCACGCTTGGGTGCGCGCTCGAGCTTTGCGTGGAGCTTCTCGATCTCGACGTTCAGGTAGGCAGGGGTGTCGGGCAGAACATCCTGGTGTGCGCCGGTGGCTGCAACCTGGAAGGGTGCCATCTTCTCTGACTTGGGGTGAACGTGGATGAGCTGGCCGGGCTTGACGCGGAAGGAGGGGCGGTCAACGCGGATGCCGTCTACCATGATGTGGCGGTGGACAACGAGCTGACGTGCCTGTGCGATAGTGCGAGCGAAACCTGAGCGCAGGACGAGGGCATCCAGGCGGGTTTCGAGGATCTCGACCAGGTTCTTACCGGTCTGGCCTTCGATGCGCTTAGCTTCGAGGTAGGCGCGGCGCATCTGAGCTTCACGGATGTTGTACTGTGCGCGCAGACGCTGCTTCTCGCGCAGCTGGATGGCGTAGTTTGAGTCAGCCTTCTTGCGGCTGCGGCCATGCTGGCCGGGGCCGTAAGGACGACGCTCGAGGTACTTTTCTGCCTTGGGGGTCAGTGCGATGCCGAGGGCACGTGACTGACGCACGGTACGGCGGGTACGGTTGTGGTTTGCCACAGTTCGTATTCCTTTTCTTTAGCGGTTGGCACGGCTCGTAACGCATATACGGTGGTGTGCTGAGCGTTCCCCACGGGTGTGGGTGTGCCATTGTTCTGGTGGTCTGGCCTCCGGTGGGCCGCCCACGGTTTGGGCGGTGGAGAGTAGAGAGCAGCCGCACTCTCGGTACTACGAGCCACCCGGTGATCAGCTTCTGCACCCTTGCCGGGGCGGACGCTGCGTTTTGGGTAGTCTGCCAGCCACTTCCCTAGTGTAGCCACTCAGGGTAGGCCAGGGAGGAGAAACTGACTATGATATTAAACATAGCGCCTCCTGTATGCTCAACAAGCTTTTTCTGGGTTGACAAACATAAGAAGTCGACTCCAAGGGAGAGCAATCCCCTAGAGCCGACTTACTCTCATATAGGTGGAACCTTTAATTTCTTAGATGCCGCGGCCGTAGTTATCGTAGACGCCGGTATTGTTAGCAGTGTTGGTGTCTACAGCAGTGTTAGGGATGTAGTCGGTGGTAACCACAATCTTGTTACGCTTGGAGTGGTTAAAGTAGTGGCCATGAGCCCAGTCAAGACGAATCTGCTCGCCGGGGCCCAGCTCACTGCGGAGGGTCACCATAAAGGTGTGGGAGTTAACACGAGCAATCTTGATTTTGGTTGACATCGGGGTAGTGAGGGTTAAAGAGGTGTTCCGGACGGGGGCACCACTCATATCCTCGACAGTTACATAGAAACGAGTTCCGCTGGGCAGGTTACCTGAGGCGGAGCCTGCATTCCCTAGATAGAGCTGGCCGATGGTGGCTAGGCCGGGAACCGGAGCGAAAGAACTTACGTTGGTGTAGACATCAACAGAGGTAGGTGCGGTAGCTGCCTCCGCAGGAGTCAGGGCTGCACCACCCAGGGCTAGAGCGCCTACAGCGGTTGCAGTCAGGGTCTTTTTCATCATAGGTATATCATCCAATCTCTAAAGATGCGAAAGCGTGAGCGATATGCCAAGGAGGGGCCGACTATTAAGTCTTAACCAATCAGCGGCATATCTAAGATTTTAGCAAGCTAAAAACTGACTATGCATTCGGTTTTTACCCCCTTTTATGGGTACAAAAGCACTCTATTTGCGCCTTTCTCAGCCTATACCGGACTTTCAGAGGACATACCAGAGCAGGGGAGGGGTATGTAACCCCTCCCCTGCTTAACCCTTTCCCTACGAGTCTAACTATAGACACGAAGAGTTGGATTTATATTCTTTAATCTTACCAGATACCATCTGCATACATGAGCTGGTAGCCAAGCTGGGTGTCCTGGCCACGAGTGAGTCCAACCAGCTGGTTATTGAAGAAAGTAATAGCGTTGCTGGTAGAACCGTTGAAGCCGGTACCAGCGTTACCTGCAGGGGTAACACCCTGGAAAGCACCAATCTCATTGGAGTAAACGTAATCGCCACCGGAGTAGGTAACGGCCTTAGTATCACCACTGGTGTCATGGGACCAGCCAGAGAACTGGATAGTAGCACCTGCGAAACGCTCGTTACTATTGTTCCAGATAGCTACACGCTTAGTGTATGCATCTAGCAGGCATTCCTGATCAACCGAGGACCCGATGGAAGCGCGAACCTCATTGAAGCTAGGAGGTAAGAAGCCAACGGGGCGAACACCGATAGCAGTATAAATTGCACCGGACCCAACAACGGAGGCATCACGCCAGTGGGAGTTAATGAAGTCAACAGCAGAACCCTTAGTGGCTCTAGTGTTGGGCTTGATGGTGAATAGCCACTTAAGGTGGTTACCTTCAGCAACACCAGTCTCTTCACCAACTTCAGCGGAACCCAGGTTGTTGTAGCGGCCATCGGCAGAGTAGACGTTCATGAAGGCAGAGGCATGGGAAACGTCGCGCTGGTTAGGAGCGTTGGGGTTGTCCACGTTGATAGCTGCGGGTGAAGCATCAGCTACACCGGTGCGAGTGTTCCACTTGCCGGTGGCGGGCCATTCAGCAGGCATACGGGCACTGCGGATGGTGCCGCCACCAAAGAGCTTGTTGATAGCGGGAGAAGTGGCAACATTACGCTGAGCGAACTCGAAGCCAAAAGGCAAAGTAGAGACGTCCAGAGACCCGCCGTTGGTGATCTGCATACGCAGGTTAGAGGTGTGCAAAGCACCGTTGCTACCAGAGTTATTTGTGAACCAGAAACGGATGTTGGTGTTCCGCAGGCTAGGCAAAGAAGCCAAGCGTTTCTGGAAGATCTCTTCGACCTGAATATCAATATCGTCAGGGCAGCTCATTGAAGCTGCATACGCGGGAATAGCAGCAGTTGCCACAACAGCAGGTGCCGCCCAAGCGGCACCCTTAGCCAGGGTGCGGCGAGAAACATTGTGAGTCATGTATGTTTTCCTCATATAAAGGGGATGAAAAGACGTGTTACCACTGCAGCAGCCTAGTGCGAACCGCCGTTCGCAATGGAAACTAAATCAATTATAGGAAAGAAAAATAGAAGATACAGCCCTTTGACGTAGCTGAGATATGAAATTGCGTGAGAAGAAACCACTTTTATATGTCTAGTTTTACCAGATAGGTAAACACATGCACAGCTATTGTTGCTATATAAGCTTGTCAGAGCGGAACTCACCCCCAGTTTTCACAACCCTTTACAACTCTTGGGATTGATAATCTTCTCCCACAAATCCCACATTATGTGTGGCAATTCACTATGATATACGGTAAGTTCAAGTAATTTTTCACTGCTTGACCCACTCATGTCTACCAATAACCATCAGGCTTTCTCAATAATTCCACCCTTTTCAGCCTTTCTCCCAGCTCCTTTTCCGCTCCGAAGACCGTAGGGACGTAGTAAACCTTCCCTGCGAGGGCATCGGGAGCATACTGTTGGCGGGCCACCCCGTTCTTTTGGTCGTGGGGGTAGATATAGCCCTTGCCGTGCCCCAGCGCAGCAGCCCCCGGGTAATGACCATCGCGCAGATGCAGCGGAACTGGCCCCGCCAAGCCGGCGCGGACGTCCGCCAATGCCCCGTCAATAGCCCGGTACACGGCGTTGGACTTAGGGGCAGATGCCAAATGAATCGTCGCCTGCGCCAGATTCAAACGGGCCTCGGGCAGCCCCACCAGCTGAACAGCCTGGGCAGCATTCACCGCAGCGGTCAGAGCCGTGGGGTCAGCCATGCCGATATCCTCACTGGCATGAACGATGAGGCGGCGGGCAATAAACCGGGGATCCTCCCCCGCCTCAATCATGCGCGCCAGATAGTGCAAGGCAGCATCCACGTCTGAGCCGCGAATCGACTTAATAAAGGCACTGGTGACGTCGTAGTGCTGGTCCCCCTGCTTGTCATAGCGCACCACTGACCGGTTGACCGCCAAACTCGCGTGCTCAGCCGTCACCGGCAGGGGCTGGTTGACCGAATATTCAACCCCGGCGTCTGCCGCCTCACCAAAAGCCACCGCAGCAGCCGCCTCTAAAGAGGTCAAGGCCTTACGAGCGTCCCCGTTTGCCATCTTGACCAGGTGCTCGGAGGCCTCATCATCGAGGGCGATCACACCGGCAAAACCACGGGAATCTGTGACCGCACGCTGGAGCAGCTCAGCTATATCGGTGTCGGTCAGCCCCTGCAGGGTCAACAGAATAGAGCGCGACAGCAGGGGTGAAATGACTGAAAAGGAGGGGTTCTCGGTGGTTGCCGCCACCAGAACCACCCAGCGGTTCTCTACCCCCGGCAGCAGGGCGTCCTGCTGGGCTTTCGTAAAACGGTGAATCTCGTCCAGAAAAAGCACGGTGGTGAGCCCGCGAAAATCGCGATCCTCAAGAGCCTGGTCCATGACGGCGCGCACGTCCTTCACCCCGGCCGTGATGGCAGAGAGCTCCACAAACTTACGCCCGGCTCCCCCGGCAATCACATTCGCCAAGGTGGTCTTGCCCGTACCCGGAGGGCCCCACAGAATCACCGAGCTGGGCCCGGCTGGCCCACCGCCCTCACCTGCCAGCACCCGCAGGGGTGAGCCCGGGCCCAGCAGGTGCTTCTGCCCCACCACCTCATCGAGATTTCGGGGGCGCATACGCACCGCCAGCGGAGCTCTCTCCCGGCTGCGCGTTACCCGCTCACTATCGGTATCGGGCTGAGAATCGTCAAAAAAGAAAAGGGAGGGTTCCACGATGAACTTACCTTAGAGAGAGTCAGTATCGAGAATCAGAGTGACGGGGCCGTCGTTGGTCAGGTTCACCTGCATATCGGCACCGAACCTGCCGGTCTCAATGGTTACCCCCAGGTCACGCAGGGCCTGAACATAGTCATTAAAGAGGGGCTCGCTCACGGGGCCGGGCGCTGCCGCAGACCAGGACGGACGCCGCCCCTTCTTCCCATCCCCATAGAGGGTAAACTGGCTCACCACCAGCACCGGGGCACCCTCATCAAGCACAGACCGCTCCCCCACTAAAAGCCGCAGGTTGGCGGTCTTTTCTGCGAGCTTGGCAACCTGGGCGGGGCCGTCCGTATGCGTAATACCCACCAGAGCCAGCAGGCCGGGCCGGTCGATTGCGCCCACCGTTTCACCGTCGACAGTGACGGATGCTGAGGTAACCCGTTGAATAACTGCGCGCATGGCTGCTCCTTTGTGTGGAGGGTGGCTGACGATTCTAGCCTATCAACTGCCCTAGAAAAGGCCAGAAAAACCAGAAATACCCACCTAGTTCGTGGGTATTTCTGGTTTAAATGGTACCTACCGGGAAGGAGCGGTTACTTCTCGCCGTCCTTCTTGGGCTTGAAGTCAACGCCGGCTTCCTTACGCTGCTGGGCAGTAATAGGAGCAGGAGCTGCGGTCAGCGGGTCGTAGCCGCCACCGGTCTTGGGAAAAGCAATCACATCGCGGATGGAGTCGGTGCCACCGATTAGCTGCAGCACTCGGTCCCAGCCGAAGGCGATACCGCCCATGGGGGGCGCACCGAAGCTGAAGGCCTCCAGCAGGAAGCCGAACTTCTCGGCAGCCTCTTCCTCGGTAATACCCATGACCTTAAAGACACGTTCCTGCACGTCACGCTGGTGGATACGGATCGAACCGCCACCAATTTCGTTACCGTTGCAGACAATGTCGTAGGCGTAGGCCAGGGCCTCACTAGGGTTCTCGTCGAAGGAGTCCAGGTACTCGGGCTTCGGTGAGGTGAAGGCGTGGTGCACGGCGGTCCAGGCTGAGTGGCCCAGGGCAACGTCGCCGGACGCGGTTGCGTCAGCTGCTGACTCAAACATGGGGGCATCCACTACCCAGACGAAGGACCAATCGCCGTCCTTAATCAGGCCGGTGCGGTGGCCAATCTCAACGCGGGCTGCACCCAGCAGGGCACGGGAGGCCTTGGCCTCACCGGCTGCGAAGAAGATGCAGTCGCCGGGCTTGGCACCGGTAGCCTCAGCCAGGCCCTCACGCTCAGCGTCGGTGATGTTCTTGGCAACGGGGCCGGTCAGCTCGCCGTCCTCCTGAATCAGTACGTAGGCAAGACCCTTAGCGCCGCGCTGCTTGGCCCATTCCTGCCAGGCATCCAGAGTGCGGCGGGCCTGGGAAGCACCACCGGGCATCACAACGGCACCGACGTAGGGTGCCTTGAAGACGCGGAAGGTGGTGTCCTTGAAGTAGTCGGTCAGCTCGGTGAGCTCCAGGCCGAAGCGCAGGTCGGGCTTGTCAGAGCCGTACTTCTCCATGGCGTCCTTGTAGGTAATACGCTCGATGGGGCGGGGAACCTTCACGTCAATCAGGTTCCAGACGGCCTCAACGATACGCTCACCCAGGTCGATGATGTCTTCCTGGTCAACGAAAGAGGCTTCGATGTCCAGCTGGGTGAATTCGGGCTGACGGTCGGCGCGGAAGTCCTCGTCACGGTAGCAGCGGGCAATCTGGTAGTACTTCTCGATACCGCCCACCTGCAGCAGCTGCTTGAAGAGCTGGGGTGACTGGGGCAGGGCGTACCAGGAGCCGGGTGCCAGGCGTGCGGGCACCAGGAAGTCGCGGGCACCTTCGGGGGTGGAGCGGGTCAGGGTGGGGGTCTCAACCTCGGTGAAGTTCTGGCCGTGCAGCACCTCGCGGGCTGCGCGGTTCGCTTCTGAGCGCAGACGCATCAGGCGGGCAGGCTCGGGGCGGCGCAGGTCCAGGTAACGGTACTTGAGGCGGGCTTCTTCGCCCACTTCTACGTGCTCATCGATCTGGAAGGGCAGGGGAGCTGAGGTGTTGAGCACCTCAGTCTGCTTGACCATAACCTCGATGTCACCGGTAGTGAGGTTGGGGTTTTCGTTGCCCTCGGGGCGGCGGGTTACTTCGCCCACGACCTTGAGGACGTACTCGTTGCGCAGGTGCTCGAAGTCGGCTTCGTTGTGGAAGACCACCTGGGTGACGCCTTCGCGGTCACGCAGATCAACGAAAGCCACGCCACCGTGGTCGCGACGGCGGGCTACCCAGCCAGAGAGGGTAACGGTTTCTCCGATGTTCTCGGCGGTGAGTTCGCCGAGGGTGTGAGTGCGTAGCACTGAGTTCCTTTCGATGGGGCACGGTACCGGGTGGCACTGTCTAAAGTTCAGTTTGCTCCCGATTGTACCGTGTTGTGGTGCGCCTGGCACCGGTTGGATGGGTATGAATTAGGCGGTAGGGAGCACGCGCACGTGCAGGTCCTCAGCCGGTGGGGCCCAGCTGGCCGGGTCTGCTGCTACCTGCTCGCCGGTGCGGATGTCTTTTACTTCGTGGGTGAGCTCGCCGTTCTCCCCTGCCGAGGTAAACCAGACGAAGGGGATGCCCCGCTTCTCGGCGTACTTAATCTGCTTGCCAAACTTAGCGGCGGTGGCTGAGACCTCGCAGGCAATACCGCGGGCGCGCAGGGCATCGGCGACGTCCTGGGCACCAGACCACATCTCGTCATTGGTCAAGGCAATTAGGGCGGCGGTGGGCACCTTGCGGGTAGCTTCGGCAAAGCCCTGGGACAGGATGCGGGCAACTAGGCGGGTTACACCGATCGAAAGGCCCACACCGGGGTAGGTCTTCTTGCCGTTGGAGGCCAGAGACTCGTAGCGGCCACCGGAGCAGATAGAACCCAGCTGCTCGTGTCCCACCAGCACGGTTTCATAGACGGTGCCGGTGTAGTAGTCCAGACCGCGGGCAATAGACAGGTCAGCAACCACCTTGCCGGGGGCCCGTTTGGCAGCCTCACCGATAACCTCGGTCAGCTCAGCCAGACCTTCTTCGAGCAGGTCGTGGGTGACCCCCAGGGCGCGAACCTGGTCAGCAAAAGACGTATCTTCAGCACGGATGCTGGCAAGTTTGAGGGCGGCAGCGGCCTGCTCGTCAGTGGCTCCGACCTCGTCCTTAAGAAGCTGAGCGACGGCGTCCGCACCGATCTTTTCAAGCTTATCGATATTGCGTAGTACACCCGCGGTATCAGTGAGGCCCAGACCCAGGTAGAAGCCCTCGGAGAGCTTGCGGTTATTGACGCGCAGCTTGAAGTCAGGAATCGGCAGCTTGGAGAGCGCATCGACGATAACCAGGGCCAGTTCCACATCGTAGCGGAAGGGCAGGGCACCGTCGCCAACGACGTCCACGTCGGCCTGGGTGAACTCGCGGGCGCGACCCTCCTGGGGGCGTTCACCGCGCCAGACCTTCTGAATCTGGTAGCGCATGAAGGGGAAGGAAAGGTAGCCGGCGTTCTCTACCACGTAGCGGGCAAAGGGCACGGTCAGGTCAAAGTGTAGGGCCAGCTTTTCCTTCTTACCGCCCCGGGCCTCGTCCGCATCGTCCAGCAGACGGGAGACCGCGTAAACCTCTTTATCGATATCGCCCTTGCGTAGCAGCTGCTCAATGGTCTCTACCGAACGGGTCTCAATCGACGAAAAACCGTGAAGCTCAAAGGTCTCTCGCAAAGTATCGAGAACAAAATTCTCTACCAGGCGTTCCTCGGGCAGGTGCTCCGGAAAACCAGAAAGCGATTGTTTGCGAGCCATGTGCTCCCCTTTTATCGGTTGAAAACGGTCGAAGTAGGTAACGTGCCCTCGCGAAATAAGCGGTCTCACAGCAGAGCACAGTCCCTTTAATACTAGACCGAAGGCGCACCTGCCGGGTAATTGCACCCGCTTTCGCCCTAAACACGCTATGCTGGTAACTGCGCCACCTGCGCCCGATAGATTATTGCCGCCTCTTCACGAAGCGGCAACCAGCCCTATCGATACGGCCCGGTCTGGTGCACTTTTCATTACTTAAACGGGGGTTAGCTCCCCCACTACTGATGCGAAAAGAGTTATAGCGGTGATTACCCAATCCGACGACACCACCCTCAACGTAGACCTCGTCAAGGCCCGTAAGTTTGGCCGCGTGGACGAGGACGGCCACGTTTTCGTAATCGTTGACGGTGAAGAATACGCAGTAGGCCAGGTACCCGGCGCGTCTGCCGACGAAGCCCTCGGCTACTTTGCCCGCAAGTTTGAGAACTTCGAAGCCCAGGTTGCTCTGCTCGAAGAGCGCGTAGAGCGCAAGGCCAAAGCCGCTGACCTGCAGAAGGCAGCTGCCCACCTGGGCCAGCAGGTTGCTGTACGCAACATGGTAGGCGACTACACTGCCCTGCAGGAACGCCTGGTTGCCCTGGTTGGTAAGATCAACGAGCGTGAGGAAGCAGAGAAGACCGAGAGCGCCGAGGCTCGCCAGGCAGCTCTTGAAGCCCGCGAGGCCATTGTGTCTGAGGCTGAAGCTATCGTGGCTAAGGACGACTCCGCTATTCACTGGAAGAACTCCCACGCCCGCATGAACGAGCTATTCGAAGAGTGGAAGAAAACCCAGAAGGAACACCACCTGGCCAAGAGCATCGAGGACGAGCTGTGGAAGCGTTTCCGCGCTGCTCGCACCAGCTTTGACCGCCGCCGCCGCGCCCACTTCTCCCAGCTCGATGAGGCTAATGCCAAGGCTAAGCGTGTTAAGGAAGCTCTCATCGCTGAGGCCGAGGCCCTGCAGAACTCCACCGACTGGGCAGCAACCGCCGCTAAGTACCGCGATCTGATGGACCAGTGGAAGGCAGCTCCCCGTGGCACCCGCAAGGAAGATGACGCCCTGTGGGCCCGTTTCCGTGCAGCCCAGGACGTCTTCTTTGACGCCCGCACTGCGGTGAACGCTGAGCTGGATAAGGAATTTGAGGCTAACCTGCAGGCTAAGGAAGCCCTGCTGGAAGAGGCCCGCGGCATCCTGCCTGTCACCGATATCGCTGCGGCTAAGAAGGCCCTTGAGGGTATTCTGGACCGCTGGGAAGCTATCGGACGCGTCCCCCGCAACTCCGTGCGCCGCGTAGAGCAGGAGCTACGCAAGGTTCAGGACGAAATCCACCGCGCCGAGAATGCTAAGTGGCAGAAGACTGACCCCGCTAAGCAAGCTCGCGCTAACTCCATGCTGACCCAGCTCGAAGACGCGATCGCCGGTCTTGAAGCCGACCTGGCTAAGGCTGAGGCTAGTGGTAATGCCCAGAAGGTCAAGAAGGCCCAGGAAGCCCTGGATGCCCGCAAGCAGTGGCTTGAAACCCTTAAGGCTTCTTCTGCTGAGTTCAATGCCTAAGCCTGGCACTTTGTCTGTGACGTCTTTGTGACGCGGAATCCCCCGTCTACCGATCGGTAGGCGGGGGATTTTTGTGGATAAGCCTACCTGGCTAGCCTACTTATCCACAGCCTGACAGATTTTTCTCTTGCACCCGACGTTGATGTGCTAGAACGGAGTCATGGAACAAATCAATGTAGTCGCTGCCCTCTCAGAGCTCCCCTTCCCCTTAGCGCCAGTGCCGCACAAGCCAGCAAGCTCCCTGTACCTCATCGCCCGCGACAGCCATTCCTACCTGCCACGAGGGGCAGAAGCGCCGCCGCAGCAGCATGAGCCACCTGCGCTCGTCCGCCTCTATAGCCAAGAAACCACGCAACTTTCTGCAGATCAGTGGCGAGCCCTCATCAAGGAGCGTCAGCTTGTCCATCTCCATCACGGTATCTACCGAGAGCCAGAGGACGAACCCACCCCACTCATGCGGGCAGCCAGCTTGGGGCTGCTCACCCCGGCAGGCTACCACCACCGCATCCGCTACTCTCGAACCACCGCAGCCTGGGTGCTGGGCTACCTGCCCGAGCTACCTGAGGGACGCCTGCACGTTGATTACGACCGGGATAACCGCTTCAACTTACCCCGCCCCTGCCGGGCGAACTTCGCAAGCCATCAGGCCCAGTTACGCCCCTACGACACCATGGCTATCGGGCCCATTCGCCTCACCACGCCCCTCAAGACAGCTCTGGATATCATCACCCATTCTCTCGATGAGAGCGACCTGGCCATCGTCAAAGCAATCCTGCTCGATAGCCACAACAGCGTCACACCTGAGCTTCTGCTCCAGAGCGCCCGAGAACACATCAACCTGAAAGCGACAGCCCTACTCAGGGCTCAGCACCTGGCCCACCAGCTCATGGCGGGTGCCCTTGCGACTGGGGCCTAGCCATGCTGGTTCATGAGCGGACGGGAACCTGTCAGCCGGTAGGCGTTGTAAATACCGGGAACGTTGCGAATCTGATTGAGCAGGTGCTCCATCATGAACCGATCTGAGAGCTCCACGGTGTACCGGTTGACCACAAAACGTTCGTCGCTGGTGTGCACCTTGGCATCCACAATATTGCAGCCGGCCTCAGAAATAACCCGGATGGTATCTGAGAGCAGGGCCTTACGGTCGATGCCCTCCACCTGGATCGACACCCGGTAGACGGAGTTACTGTTAGAGGCCCACTCCACCGCGGTCTGGCGGGGGTCATCGGCCTGACTCAACACATTGGGGCAGTCAGTACGGTGCACAGAGATGCCCTGCAAGCGGGTGACAATACCGACGATGTCGTCCGGGGGGACGGGGGTGCAGCAGCGGGCAATCTTAGTCAGAATACCCTCGGCCCCGGGTACCACCACACCGTTGTCATCGCCCACCGAGCGGCGGTTAGATACCAGCGAGGCGTCGAAGCTATCGAGTTCAACAGTCTGGTCGACCTCGTCCTCGCCGTAGTAGAGGTTGACCAGAGAGGTAATGACGGCCTGGGTCTCCACCTCGTTCTCGCCCACAGCGTGGTAGAGGGTGGCCACATCGTGCTTGTGCAAGTCCTGGGCCACCTGCAGCATAAGCTCGGGCGTCATCATCTTGGTCAGAGGCAACTCGTGCTGGCGCATAGCCTTGACCACGCGCTCCTTGCCCCGGTTCATGGCCTCGATACGACGGCCCTTAGCGTAGTGCTGGCGAATCTTGGTGCGGGCCTTGCTGGTGCGCACGAACTTGAGCCAGTCCTCGCTCGGGGCGTGGTTCTCGTCCTTAGTTGTCTGAATCTCAACCGTTGAGGCGGTTTCGAGCTCGGTGTGCAAGGGAACCAGCTTGCCGTTGACCTTAGCACCGATAGTGCGGTCCCCCACCTCAGTGTGGATAGCGTAGGCAAAGTCAACGGGGGTAGAGCCCACCGGCAGGCTAATGGGCTTACCCTGCGGGGTCAGCACCACAATCTCGTCGGTCTCAAGCCGCTCAGACAGCTGCTGGTAGAACTGCTCAGACTCGGGATTAGAGTTAGAAATCTCAGATATCGACTGCAAGATGCCGATATTGAAGGCGGCGGTCTGAGTGCCTGGCTCCTTGAAGGAAAGATCCACCTTCTCCCCGCGAGAAGCAGCCTTGTAACGCCAGTGGGCAGCCACACCATACTCGGCCTCTTCGTGCATCTTGTAGGTGCGAATCTGGATTTCCAGGGGCAGGCCGCCGGGCCCGTGCACCGTCATGTGCAGCGACTGGTAGTGGTTGTGCTTAGGCTGCTTGATGTAATCCTTGAAGCGCCCAGGAACCGCCATCCACAGGGACATCACATGCCCCAGGGCGGTATAGCAATCGTTCTCATCCTCGACCATGATGCGCACGGCCAGAATATCGTTGATATCGTCGAAGCTCTTACCCTTGGTCTTCATCTTCTGATGAATCGAGTAATAGTGCTTGGGGCGGCCCGTCACGGTGGCCTCAAGACCCACCTGGGCCAAGCGATCCTCAATCGTCACGCGGGCCTCGGCCAGGTACTTTTCGAGCTTAGGGGTACGCTCGCCCACCATTCGCACAATCTCAGCATAGATATCGGGGCTCATCGCGGCAAAGGAGAGGTCTTCCAGCTCCCACTTGATGGTGTTCAAGCCCAGGCGGTGGGCCAGCGGGGCATAAATCTGCAGGGTCTCCTCAGCCTTACGCGCCGCAGAAGCACCGGATACAAACCGCCAGGTACGGGCATTGTGCAGACGGTCAGCCAGCTTGATGAGTAGCACGCGCACATCCTGCGACATCGAGATAACCAGCTTGCGAATTGTCTCAATGGGGGCGTTATCGCCGTAGCTGACCTTATCGAGCTTGGTCACCCCATCAACCAGGTAGGCAACCTCCGGGCCAAAGTCAGCAGTCAGCTGCTCCTGCGTATAGTCGGTATCCTCCACGGTATCGTGCAACAGACCCGCGACCAGCACAGGGCCGGTAGCACCAATCTCAGCCAAGATAGTGGTCACAGCTACCGGGTGGGTAATGTAAGGGTCCCCGCTCTTACGCTTCTGCCCCCGGTGATAGTGATTCGCCACCTGGAAGGCCCGCTGCAACACCTCAAGATCTTCCTCAGGGTGGTACTTCTTAACGGTTCGAATCACAGGAGCCAGGACCGGCGAAAAACGCGGCGCCGGGCCTTCCGGTTGCTCCCGACCAAACACCAGGCGAGTGGGCACGCGCCCCGAAGCAGACATGACCCGGTGCGACCCACGAACCGGCCGCTTCTCCCCTGCCTGGGCTACCTTCTGAGTGCTCTCTTCTGACCGGCTCATGCCCTATTCCCCCTCAAACTTATTTATACGTGTGGGACTATCTTAGATTAATTCCACACCCTGCGTAAGAAAAACGGGAGCGAACTACTGTCCGCTCCCGTCTCTAGGGCAAAAGACCTAGCTCTTGGCCCTACTTGCTATCGAGGTTAACCGAATGCACGGTGACCATCACCGGGGCAGCCGGCTGCGCGTCGACGTCCTCGCGCTCATCGCCCTCTTCTACCTGCCCCTGGCGGGCCCGGCGGACGAGCTCGGTATGCTCACGCACGCCCTTCTCGCCCAGACGCAGGGCAGCGTAGGCAGGAGCCGCCACAAAGAGGGTGCCCAGGGTGCCGATAATGATACCGACGAAGAGAGCCAGCGAGAGGTCCTTGAGAGTACCCGCGCCCAGGAGCAGGGCACCGATGAAGAGAATCGAGCCCACCGGCAAAATACCCACAATCGAGGTGTTGATTGAGCGCACCAGGGTCTGATTGACCGCCAAATTCACCTGCTCAGCAAAGGTAGTATCGCGGCGCTTCTCTAGCCCCTCGGTATTCTCACGAATCTTATCGAAAACCACCACGGTGTCGTAGAGAGAGTAGCTCAACACGGTCAGGAAGCCGATAATCGCACTGGGGGTAATCTCAAAACCGATGAGAGCGTACAGGCCCACGGTGGTCACGATGGTAAAGATCAGGCCAGCAATTGCCGAGACCGACATCTTCCAAGTGCGGAAGTACAGGGCCATACCGATCATCACCAGCAGGATAAACCAGACCAGACCCACCAGAGCCTGCCGGGTCACCCCGGCACCCCAGGTAGGGCCCACGAAGGACGAAGTCACCTGGTCAGCGCTCACACCGTAGGCCGACTGCAGGGCCTGGCCCACTGCCAGAGTCTCATCGTCCGTCAGCTCACTCATCTGAGCCCGCACGGTACCCGCAGCGATATTAGTGACGCGCACATCGGTAGCCTCGGGAGCGGCGTCCGCAATCGCCTGCTGACCGATAGAAATATCGGTATCGACCACCTGCGACACGGTGAACTCAGAACCACCGCGGAACTCAATACCCAGATTGAAGCCACCGCGCACCACCGGCACCAGGGCCGCCAGCACAACCAGAGCCAGGGCAATCGTCAGCCACAAACGACGCTTAGGCACAAACCCAAACGACCGCTGACCAGAATGCAGTTCATTACCGAACTGAGCGAGTTTATTAGCCACGGCGAGCCTCCTCGGTAGTGGTGGAATCTGCGGCAGGCAGGGGCTCCACATCAGCACTCCCCTGCGCCGCTTCAGCTTCAGCTGCCTCAGCGGCCAGGCGCTCGCGGCGTTTGCGCTCAGCCAGGGAGAGGGAACCGTCAGCTTCTTCAGAGGTGCGGATGCGCCCCGCACCACGGTAGAGCGGGGTGGAGCCAAGGGCTACTGGGTCCATGCCAGAGAAGCGGCCGCCGTTACGGAAGTAGTCCTTGCGACCCAGCAGAACCATAAGCGGGTGGATGAAAAGGAAGGTGATAAGCAGGTCTGAAACAGCGGTGAGACCCAGGGTGAAGGCAAAGCCGCGCACGTTACCGACCGAGGCGAAGTAAAGCACTACAGCGGCCAGCAGGTTCACGGCTTTAGAGGCCAAAATGGTGCGCTTGGCGCGCAGCCAGCCGTGGTCGATACCGGCAGGGATGGTACGGCCGGCACGAATCTCATCGCGAATACGTTCAAAGTAGACAATGAAAGAGTCTGCCATCAGACCGATGGATACAATCAGACCGGCTACCCCCGCCAGTGACAAGCGGTAGTTCATCAGGTGGCCCAGCAACACAATCACACCGTAGGAGAGCAGGCCCGCAACAATAATCGAGGTGATGTTAACCAGGCCCACCAGACGGTACTGGAAGAGGGAGTAGATAAACACCAGCAGCAGGCCGATCAGACCAGCAATCAGACCCATCTTCAGCTGGTCAGCACCCAGAGTTGCAGAAATCTGCTGCTCCGACTGGATAGTGAAGCTAATGGGCAGGGCACCGTACTTGAGCTGCTCAGCCAGGTTGGCTGCCTCTTCTTCGGTAAAGTTACCGGTGATCTGAGGCTGGCCGTTGGTAATCACTGCCTGGGTGACCGGGGAAGAGAGCACCTGACCGTCCAGCATAATGGCAAAACGGGCGCGGGGGTCGGACGCGTTGGTGCCGCGAATAGCGTTCAGGCGGGTGGTGACGTCCTTAAAGGTCTGGGTAGCAGCCTCGTTGAAGACGATATTCACGCCCCACTGGCCGGTCGCGTAACCGGTTGAGCTAGCCACCTGGGAGTAGGAGGCTGTCTCGATATCGGTACCCTCGATTTCGATGGGGCCCAGGATGTACTTCTCACTACCATCTGATGCGCAAGCAACAATGGCGGCATTGGGATCCTGGTTGGTGGTATCCACATTGGCGGGGATAGTGCAGTCCAGCTGCTCGTACTGGCGCCAAAGGTCGCCTGTCACCCAGTTGTAGTCGGACCCGTCGGTGGGTTCAGCCGTCGGTGAGGGCAGGGCGTCCTCGGCAGCGGTAGCGTCCGCCGTAACCGCCTGCGGGGTGCCAGCGTTGATGACCGCGCGGAAGCTCATTTGCGCCGAGGTCTGAATCAGATCGCGGGTTTCTGAGCTCAAAGTGCCGGGCACAGAAACCACGACGTTCTGGCCCGACTGGGTGGTCACTTCAGCTTCCGCCACGCCCGCGCCATCGACGCGCTGGCGGATAATTTCAACAGCCTGGTCGAGCTGCTCAGCAGTAATTTCCTCGCCAGAGGAATCGTTGGTCTCTGGCGAGAGAATCAGCTGGGTGCCGCCAGAAAGGTCGAGAGCCAGTTTGGGAAGCCAGGTGCCCCCGGCAAAGGTCGTGCCGAAGATCCCTCCGGCCAGTAAAAGCAACACCAGGGCCATCGAGGCAAGTGCCCCTCTGGCTTTGGTGGCGTGGGATGGTTGAGCCATCGGTACCCCTTCAGGTGAGTGGGTTAGTGAAACATGAAAAGGCGCGCCACCTCCACAAAAGAGGTAGCGCACCTGAGAATAGTGTTTAGTTCTTGGGGTCGTCTGCGACTTCACCCTGGATGACAGGACGCTCGGCGTCAGCTACCGGCGTGGTAGCGGTGTCATCCTCGATGCTGGTGACGGTCATGAGGTGGACCTTGGCCACGGTACCGGGGGCGATTTCCAGGTGAGCGGTGTTAGCTTCCTTGTCGATGAAGACTACCGATCCGTAGAGACCGAAGTTGGTCATGACCTGGGTACCTGGCACCATGGCGTCATGGCGTTCTTTAATCTGCTGCTGGGCCTTTTTGGCGCGGCGTGCTGGTAGCACGATAAGTACCAACATCATGATGCCTAGGAGTAAGAGCATAAACAGGGGTGAGCCTGACTGCACGAGAATCCCTCTTAACGTGGTTGATGGGGGTGAACAAACTAAGTCCCCATTCTATGCTAAGTTCCTTGCCCTTGGCTGGCTGCTCCTTGATATTACAGGCACCCTGCCGTTAGGACAGGTCCGGAGCCTCCAGTCCGAGGTGTTCCCAGGCCGCAGGCAGGGCAACACGTCCACGGGGTGTGCGCCCAATCAGGCCTTCACGCACCAGGTAGGGCTCGGCAACGGTCTCGACGGTTTCGGTCTCTTCGCCCACTGCAATAGCTAGGGTTGAGAGGCCCACCGGTCCCCCGCCGAACTTAGTAATCAGAGCTTCGAGCACAGCACGGTCTAGGCGGTCCAGGCCGCGCTCATCGACCTCATACATATTCAAGGCTGTGGCAGCGGCTGAGGCTTCGATACGGTCAATACCATTCACCAGAGCCCAGTCACGCACACGACGTAGCAGGCGGTTGGCGATACGAGGCGTGCCCCGGGACCGACCCGCAATCTCTGCAAAGCCTTCGGGGCTGATATTGAGTTCCATCAGGCCAGCCGACCGGCGGATGACGCTTTCCAGCTCGGCCACGGAGTAAAACTCTAGGTGTCCGGTAAAGCCGAAGCGGTCACGCAAGGGCCCGGGCAGCAGGCCCGCGCGAGTGGTTGCCCCCACCAAAGTGAAGGGCGGTAGCTCTAGCGGGATAGAGGTAGCACCGGCTCCCTTACCCACCACGATGTCCACTCGGAAATCTTCCATGGCCATGTAGAGCATTTCTTCAGCCGGGCGACTCATTCGGTGGATTTCGTCGAGAAAGAGCACCTCGCCCGGGGTCAAAGAGGAGAGAATCGCAGCCAGATCACCCGAATGTTGAATAGCCGGGCCGGAGGTAATACGCAGGGGGGCATCCATCTCGGCAGCAATAATCATGGCCAGGGTGGTCTTACCCAGGCCGGGAGGGCCCGACAGGAGCACGTGGTCGGCCGAGCGTCCGCGCATCTTCGATGCTTCAAGCACCAGGGACAACTGCTGACGCACGCGCTGCTGGCCCACAAAGTCATCAAGGGACTTGGGGCGCAGGGCCGCCTCAATCATCTTTTCTTCGGGTTCTTCATCCATCGAAACCAGGCGCTGGCCGGGAATCTGCCCATCGGCATGAGGGAACTGACTCATAGATTACCTATCGACCTACCGTGTTCTGGTTACCCAGTGAGGCCAGCACGGAACGCAGGGCCTCAGCCACACCCATGGTCTCGGCCTTCGGGTAATGTTCGATAAAGGACTCGATGGCACTGACTGCATCGCGCTCGTTCCAGCCCAGGCTGGTCAGGGCGTCCTGCACCTGAGGCTTCCAGCTCACGCCCTGGTCAATCGGCAGCTGGTCGGTAGCGCCGTCTGCCAAAATCAGCTTGCCAGCAAGCTCCAGGACGATACGGCGCGCCCCCTTGGGGCCGATACCGGGTACTTTAGTGAAGGCCTTATCGTCACCGGTGGCCACAGCGCGCTCAACCTCGGCCGGGGTATGCACGCCGAGCACAGCTAGGGCAATGCGCGGACCAATACCCGACACCGACAGCATCATGTCAAAGACCTCACGCTCGGCAGGGTCAGCAAAGCCGTAGAGGGTCATGGAGTCCTCACGCACAATCATGGTGGTCAGAACCGTTGCCTTCTCCCCCAGGCGCAGCTGCGAGGCGGTACGGGCGTTGAGGTGCACCAGCATGCCAAAACCGTTTACATCGATAACAGCGGTCTCCAACCCCAGGTGGGTCACGGTACCGGTCAGTGAGCTAATCATGAAACCAATTCTATTCGAATATATGTACTAGTACAAGAAACGTGTGTCTTGTATGTTGCGGGCAAGCAGCGGACTCACGCTCACTGCCGACCCTCTCGCGCGACTCGCTACGCTCGTTACGCGATTCACGCCAGCCCCGAGCCAGCAGCTTCGCTGTGAGTCCGCCGCCTACCCAAGACCCTCGCCCTACCTTCGTGCCCTTGCCTCTGCCTCCATCCAGGCCCGCTGGGCGGGGGTGAGCTGGGACGTTCGCCGTGCTGCCGCCGGGTTTGACCCCTGATGGGTTTGGGTAGTGGCTGCCATGTTAATGCCCGAGCCAATACCACCGCCGCGCCAACCGTGGCAGATAGCTAGAGCGAGGGCGTCCGCCGCGTCTGCAGGCTTGGGCATCGTGTCAAGCCCCAAAATGCGGGTGACCATGCGACCCACCGAGGCCTTATCGGCGCGTCCGGAGCCCGTCACAGCCGCCTTAACCTCTGAGGGGGTGTGAAAGTGTACCGGCACACCGCGTGCAGCGGCAGCTGCGATGACCACGCCTGAGGCATGGGCAGTTCCGATAACGGTATTGACCTGCTCCTGGGCAAAAACTCGCTCAATGGCCAGGGCATCGGGCTGGTAGGTATCGAGCCAGGCTTCGGCGGCGCGCAGAATCTTGAGGATGCGGGCGTCCAGGCTCTCTGATGCGGCAGTACCAGCCACCCCCACGTTCACGAAATGGGCCTTGCGGTTGGACGTCATATCGACCAAACCGAAACCGCACCTGGTGAGACCCGGGTCGACCCCCAGAATGCGGGCAGCGCCCGGAACTCGCGGTGCGGGTTCCGGGCGCTGGTGTGAGGTGCCGTGAGCCGGGGCCACGCGCTCCTCCTTTCCCTGCTGGTTACTCAGCTTCGAGCTCGGCCATAACGGCTTCGCTGATGTCTGCGTTGGAGTAGACGTTCTGTACGTCGTCTAGTTCTTCGATGGCGTCGGCAAGCTTGAGGAACTTCTTAGCACCTTCGGCGTCCAGGTCTACCTGCATAGTGGGGCGGAAGACCGGGTCGTCGTTGTTGTACTCGAGCTCAGCCTCTTCCAGAGCCTTGCGGATAGCGGGCAGGTCGGTTGCCTCTGAGACAACGGTGAAGATCTCACCCTCGTCGATGACTTCCTCAGCGCCGGCGTCGAGCACTGCCATGAGGACGTCATCCTCAGTCAGGCCCTCGGTCTTAGCAACTTCAGCAACGCCCTTGCGCTCGAAGAGGAAGGCTACAGATCCGGAGTCCGCCATGGTGCCACCGTTGCGGGTAACTGCGGTGCGAACCTCAGCGGCTGCACGGTTGCGGTTGTCGGTCAGACATTCAATGTAGAGGGCGGTACCCTGGGGGCCGCGGGCCTCGTACATGATTTCGGTGTAGTCAACGGCTTCACCGGTTAGACCGGCGCCGCGCTTGATAGCGCGCTCAACGTTGTCGTTGGGAACAGAGTTCTTCTTGGCCTTTGATACTGCAAGGTCGAGGGCGGGGTTACCTGCCGGGTCGGGGCCACCCATGCGAGCTGCAACTTCAATTGCCTTAATGTACTTAGCGAAGGCCTTGGCGCGCTTGGCGTCAATGGCTGCCTTCTTATGCTTGGTTGTGGCCCATTTGGAGTGACCTGACATGATTCTCCTTATTCGTCTGGTGCGCCTGCACGCGGGCGGGCGCGATGTACCTCGTACTATTCTAGCGTGGACGGGCGGACGCTGAGGCGCGCGCCTTTTCCACGAGGGTGTCGTCGATGACGACGGGGGTGAACTCACCGTACTTCTTGATAGCAGCCTGCTTGATGAGGAAGTCCGAGATGGCCGGGTTCTTGGGTAGCAGGGAGCCGTGCAGGTAGGTTCCAATGACGTTGTGGACGCGGGCGCCCTCGCCGGAATCTTCCTTGTTGTTGCCCTCGCCCTTGGTGACGGTGGCCAGGGGCTTGGTGTCGCCGGAGAGATAGGTGAGCCCCGAGTGGTTTTCGAACCCGATGATGGTGCCGAACTCTTCAGATTCCTCAACGATGTTTCCGATCAGGCGTTCTTCGCCGCCGACGGTTTTAGCGTCAAAGACGCGAATACCGTTGAGAGTGACGCCGCCTACGGTTTTGAACTCTCTACCGAAGAGCTGGTAAAGACCGCAGATGACCAGCATGGGGGTGCCGTCTTCTGCCAGCATGCGCAGGGTTTCAGCGTTAGCCAGTAGGTCATCTTGGATGACGGACTGGCCTGAATCCTGGCCACCGCCACCCACAAAGATATCGCCATCGAGCGGGAATTCATCACCGGGGTTGTAGTCAACGATTTCGGTGGTGAAACCGTGGGCCTGGGCCCGGCGGGAGAGCGACAGGGTGTTGCCCCAGTCCCCGTAGATGTTCATGTCTTTGGGGTAGAGCTGCACAATTTTCAGGCTCTTGTTGTTGCCGGTCTGGGTGATAATCTGCTCGCCCGCTTCGACCGGTGCGTTCTCAAAATCGCTCATTAGATTTCCTCCACATCGGTGATTTTTGCCAGTTCCTTACGGATGGCCAGCATTGCGGTGTAGGTGCAGAAGATGCGCATGGGGCGACCCTCTGACTTGGCAATAAAGGTGGCCAGGGCTTCTTCGAGGTCCTCGTTGATGTTTTCTACATAAACATCGTCGTGCTGCAGGCGCAGGGCCATGTCGTAGGCGCGCACGCCCGATACCATGGTGACGCCGCCCTGGGTTAGGGAGTGGAAGTCGACGTCCCAGAGCCAGGAAACGTCGCGGCCGTCGGCGTAGGCGTCGTTGATGGTGATCATGGTGGCGTAGTCCTTGGCATCGGCGGACGCCAGCGACAGGCGGAACCCGCTGGGGTTCTTCACCAGAAGTAGCTGCAGGGTCTGGCCGTTAACGTTGAGGGTTTCACCGCGGCCAAAAGCCGGGGCAATATGCTCAAGTTCAGCCAGAAGTTTAGTCTCGTTGAGAGCATCTCCCATAACCTCGCGAGTCAGGGCCATTGCTGCCGCAGCGTTAAAGATGTTGTAGACACCGTAGAGGTTAATGGTGCCCGCCAGCTCCTTGCCTGCAACATCAAAGGTGGCGGCGGTTCCCTTGAAGTCCTTGAGCAGGACGGACGCCGCCGGCAGCTCTGGTGCCAGAAGACCGGCGTCCGCGCGCTCGGCCCCCTCGGGGCTGGTGCGCAAATCGTCGTCGGAGGGGAAGAGGGCACGCAGCTTCTCGGATAGACCAAAATAGCTGACCTGAGTGCCAGGCTGAATATTTTGAGCCAAAGAGCGAATGCGCGGGTCCTCGCGGTTGAGCACGACTGTGCCCGTGGTTGCACCGGCGACAGTAGCCAGCATACGGCGGGTTGTGTCAATCTCACCGAAACGATCCAGCTGATCACGCAAGACGTTGAGCAGGAGCGCATAGTTAGGCTTGACCTTACGCACAAAATGAACGGCGTGGGCTTCATCCAGCTCAAGCACAGCGATGTCTGCATCCAGCTTGCCAGCCAGGTTCATATCACCCAGCAGAGCAGCAGCCACACCCCGCACGAAGTTCGACCCGGTGCGGTTGGTAAAGACCTTCAGGCCCTGGGCTTCCAGCAGCTGCACCACCATCTTAGTGGTGGTCGTCTTACCGTTCGTACCCGAAACAACAACGACACCACGCGGCAGCTTAGCCAGCTCCTCCGCCACAAAATTCGGGTGCAACTTCTCCATGACCAAGCCCGGGAAGGCAGAGCCGCCCCCGCGCAACTTGGTCGCATAACGAATGCCTTGGCCAACAAGGCGAACAACAGGTCGTGACATGGTGACTATCTTACCGGGTTTGTGTATGCTTCGAACCTGTAATGACTACTTCCATGAACCAGCTTGTACCCTTCCTCGAATTTATCTGGCGTGACATCACTTGGCGCGACAGGGCCCCCTATCTTAAAGTTGAGCCTCTTCTTGATGGTCAACCTAGCGGTGAGATTGAAACTATCGCCGTTACCCCGGGTAGCTTCCTCGGATTTACTGCCCTCCCGGCGGACGTCCGCGGTGGCGGCACCTACTGCAGCGGCTACTCACGGGCCAACCTCGATAGTGTCGGCTTTCATCTAGAACCCTGCCCCAACCACACCATCATCACCAAGGGCAAGCAGTGCGACTCCTGCTTGGCCCGCGACGAATTCGCACCTATTCACCGCATTCACTTGGGCTCCCGCATGAACGAGGCAGCTCTGGCCTATGTCAACCTTGAACACTACCTCTACATTGCCACTTTTCCCGATAGCACATCTAAGGTCGGTACCGCGTCCCTGCACTCCAACCCCCGCCGTCTGGACGATCAAGCTGTTGCCGCAGCCACCTTCGTAGCCCGAGCAGACACCGGCATCATCGTGCGCCAGCTCGAAGACCTGGTCTCGCACGAGGCCAACCTCACCCAGTTCAAACGGGCCTCTACCAAATATAAGGCCTGGGTCGACCCCGCCAGCACCGAACGCCTCAAATCTGAACACTACATGGCTGTAGAAAACGCCACCTGGGCGCTCGAAGACGCACAAGACACCATCGACGGTTTCGATATCACCGCAGACCGCTGGGTGCCATCCGTCGCGATGAGCCGAGCCTACGCGTCCTTACGGGCAGAAAACCCCGAGCCCCTCACCGGCTACCCCACCCTCACCGAAGGCACCCACGGCTTCTACATCACCGGTGGAACCGGCAAATTTCTCACCGCCCACTTCGGCGACCCCGACCAGACCTTCCTCATCAACACCGCAGAGCTCTCCAACAGGGCCTGCCGCCAGCACGGGGAACTCACTCCCCCGGCGTCCGTGCAGGAATTGCTGTTCTAGGAAGATAGTCGATATAAGGCAGCAGGCAAGCCAAACGCCCGCCGACCCTCTGATATCTCGCGCTGGGGCGCTCGATATCATTCACGCCAGCCCCGAGCCAGCGGGCTTAGTTGGCTTGCCTGCTGCCTCCCCTAGCTATCCCAGGCAGTGCTGAGCAGGTCTCGGATCTCGTCCAGGGTCTGCGTGACCGTCTTGGTGCCGGCGACGATGGGCAGGAAGTTCGTGTCACCGCTCCAGCGGGGCACAATGTGCTGGTGCAGGTGGGCGGCGACCCCTGCCCCGCCGACCTTGCCCTGGTTCATGCCGATGTTGAAGCCGGCTGCGCGGCTCACCTCCCGCAGAATTCCCATGGCTTTCTGGGTGAGGGCAGCAATTTCGGCGGTTTCTTCGAGTGTTGCGTCGTCGTAGTTGGGGATGTGCCGGTAGGGGCAGACCAGCAGGTGCCCGGGGTTGTAGGGGTAGAGGTTGAGAATGACGTAGGCGTGCTCACCACGGTGCACGATGAGCGACTCGGCATCATCGTGGGTGGGGGCTTCGCAGAAGGGGCAGGTGTTTTCGGTGTAGTCCTTTTGCCCGCCCTTTACGTAGGCGCGGCGGTGGGGCGTCCAGAGCCGCTGGAAGGCGTCCGGAACCCCCGGCAGCTCAAAATCGTCGGTGGTGTAGTCGGGAATTTCTACCATACCCCTCAGTTTATCCCGAGGGGCAGGTAGGACGCCGCCTAGCGCCGGGTGCGCCAGGCCCGCTGGTACTGGGCAGGCACATAGTCGATATCGACCTTGAGTTCATCAGCCCAGTGCAGGGCGAAGGCGGGGTTACGCAGAGCCTCCCGGCCCACCAGCACCACATCAGCCTGCCCCGACCCTACAATGAACTCAGCCAGACGCGGTGAGTTAATCATGCCAACAGCCCCTACCGGCAGACCGCTCTCGCACTTGACCTGAGCGGCCATAGGAACCTGGTAGCCCGCATAAACACTAATCTTTGCCGGGTAGTTACCGCTGGTGGAAATATCGGCAAAGTCTACGCCGTCCTCAGCCAGCCAGCGCACCACCTGTGAGGTTTCCTCGACAGTAATGCCACCGTCAACAAACTCAGTGGCCGACAGGCGGACGATGAGCGGCATCTCTGCGGGCATGACATCGCGCATGGTACGGGCAACCCTGCGCGCGAAGCGGGCCCGGTTTTCCAGGGAGCCACCGTAGGAATCGTCTCGCTGGTTAGAGAGGGGCGAAAGGAACTGGGTCATCAGGTAGCCATGAGCCCCGTGAATCTCAATGAAGTCAAAGCCAGCAGCCACCGCGCGGGCGGCAGCCGCAGCGAAAGCCTGAACCAGATCGTCAATTTTCTCTTCGGTCAGTTCCTCTGGTTCTTTCAAGCCGGGGTAGGCAAGAGCGGACGGGGCCAGCGTAACCCAGCCACCCTCGTCCTCGCCCAGAGAACCACCATCGTGCGGCACCAGCTCGCCGGGGGTTGAGGCCTTACGCCCCGCGTGAGCAATCTGGATACCTGCCTTGGCTCCCCCGGCATGAATAGCGTCAACGACCGGCTTGAAAGTCTCGGTGTGTTCGTCGCTCCATAGGCCCAGGCAGTAGGGGCTGATGCGGGCGGCGGGCTCAACGCCGGTCATTTCGACAATGACGGCCCCGGCTCCACCCCGGGCTAGAGCCCCGTAGTGGGAAATGTGGTAGGCGGTGGGCTTGCCGTCCTGCTGTTCGACCGAGTACTGGCACATGGGCGGAACCCAAAGACGGTTACGGGTGGTCATGGAGCGCAGAGTGAAGGGTTCAAAGAGGGGCGAAGTCATGTTCATTCGGCCTTTCAAATGGTGTTGTGCACCCGCTTCAACCGGATTGTGGGCCTGAGTATTCCCGCATCAGGGGGTAAACTTGCAGGCATGCAAGAACTGACCGAAGCTGCCGTCCGCTCATCTTTTATTAACTGCTCTAAGGGCGAGACTAAACGCCTCAACCTACCCAGCCTCAAGGAACAGAACTGGGACGACCTAATTTTCCTATCCTGGCTCGACCCGAAAAGCCCGCTCAAGGGTTGCCTGGTCGTGGAACATGAGGGGCAGGTGCATGGCGTGTTGTTGCAGAAGTCTAAGGCCCAGAGTAAGGCCGCTCAGATGTGCCAGTTCTGCCTGACCCTGCACCCGGGGTCGGGGATCTCGCTGTATACGGCGGCCCGGCCGGGCGAGTCGGGGCGACGCGGCAACACCATCGGCACCTACCTGTGCTCCAACCTGGCCTGCACCGACTATGTGCGCGGCAAGAAAAAGCCGGCGGGTATTCGCCAGATGGACGAGACACTGTCCCTCGAAGAGCGCATAGCTCGCACCCGCGATAATGCGGTCAAGTTTATTGAGCGACTGGTGGCGGGAGCCGCATGATTCAGGTTGGGGCGCTCGCGCCCACCCAGGCTGATGTGGTCCAGGCACTCTATGACCAGAACCCTGATTACTTCCTACGGATTTCTGGCCGCCCCGCTCAACCTGGCTCTGCGCTGGAAAACCTGACGGTCTTCCCACCCGGTTTATCCCACTCCCCTGTGCTGTTGGGGGCCTTTGAGGGCGGACGCCTGGTTGGGGTTTTGATTGCTGTGTTGGGTTTCCCCAGTGAGGAGTTTGCCCATGTAGCCCTTGCCCTAGTTGATGGGCAGGCGCAAGGACGCGGGGTGGGCCGGGCCCTACACGACGCCTATTTGGGTGCGGTTCGGCAGCACCCACATATCAGCACCTTACGTTTGGGGATTGTGGCAACTAACGCCGAGGTCGCCGAACCTTTCTGGCGAGCCCTAGGCTACATACCCAGTGGCGAAGTTAAGGACTTTACCCAAGGTGATGTGGTTTCAACGGTGGAGGTTTTCACTCGGCCGGTAAATGTGGCGTAGAAAATCGAATCTAATTTTGTTCTTCGACTGCCTTCACGTTAAAAGGTTGTCTAAGTTCTATCGGACGGCTCATAGCGCAACCGCCTCTTTGAGAGCGAAGTCAGATACCTTGTTCTTGAGAATACTGGGTGTTACTACATCAACAGAAACGTTGAGAATTTCACGGAGCGTCTGCGACATTCCCGCTAATCGCATGAGTCTTCTACGGTCTGGTTCATGCAGGTCCACCATAATATCGATATCGCTCGTTTCGTCTGCATCCCCACGTGCCACAGACCCAAAAAGTCGCGGGTTACTTGCACCGTACTGTTCAAATACTTGATCTATTTCAGCTCGGTGCTCTTCAACAAGGCTCCGCAGTTTGAGGGTTTCGGGTGTGGCTTTCACAAGTACCAGTTTAGTTGGTCAGGGCTTTGTCGCGGTAGTCTCTCATCACTGCTGCCAGGTCTTCTATGTTCGTACCTTCTGGTAGTTTCATGGCCATGGTTGAGATAACGATGGTTGAGTTTGCTGCGCCTTCATGGGTAACCCTGGTGAATGCGCGGATTCCGGTGAGGGTCCAGTTATAGGCGTGGGTATCGGCAATAACTGCCCTGATTTCTTTGCCCTGCTGATTGGCGGTGATGTCTCCGATGACGCTCCACAGAATCAGGTGGTTGCCGTGGTCGAGGACTGTTGAGTGGTTATAAAACCCTTCGGGTGTGAGAATGAGGGCGTATCTGCGCCGGTAGTAGTTGATAAAGGTTAAGATTCCAGCGACTATACACCCCACTCCGGTTGCCAGGGTGCGGTGGTATCTCCAGTCCGGCGGGTTGTGGAGGAACTACACGCCCACCGCTATCCAGCCCACGCCAATCAGGAGGCTCATGCCGAGCTTCTTGGGGATGCGGAGGGTTTCTTCCGTGCTCAGCATATCGACGTTTTTGGATATGGTCGGTTTAGAGGTTCTATTGAGACCTATCGGCTGGTATCTATGGCAGCAACTTTGGTTTCACCATGCGCGGAATCCCGATAGTCCTCGATAGCTTGAATGAGATCGCGCTTTTTCATCCCTGAAGGTAGCGTGAGGTGCTGGGTCATAATGGACTGGTTCCGCGGGGTTATGTAATGTTCTGCGTCTGCATGAGAGCTGGGGTGAATCTTGATTCCGCCTAGCTCGTTGGAGACTCCACCAACAGCTTCCCAGGGGATGAGAGCTGATGACCTTGCTGAGATAGTCGTTCTGTTCAGGATTCCTTCTGCTGTGATGGCGAGGGCCTTACGACCGGTGGCTAGGTAGATTGCTAGTCCGATCGCAGCGCTGGCAAAGAAGAGAGTGCCTACCCAAAGCAGCACCCCAAAGAACCCCGAGCGCTCCATAGCAGATGAAGCAGAAAGAAGCGCAAAGACTAGGCAGGGCACCACATTCAGGCTAACCTTGGCTGGACTTTTCTGGGCGTAAATGTCCTTCATGGTTCCTCCTCATTGAGAGCTACTTGCACCCACAATTTTACCAAGTAGACTTATTTATTTCAAAGTGAGCAGGACTGCCTGCCAAATCAAGTTCTATCTACGAAGGCCTGAGAAATCTCTTCATTGCTGGTCTGCATGTCTTGGGCTACCTGAGCAACCAGGTTTTCAATTCCAGCAGGGGCTTTTAACTCACCAAGCTCCAACCATGAGAGGGAAGGTATCTCAAGGACGATTGCAACGTATTCTTGGCCCTGTGGCAACCATGCGACTCACCAAGGTGTCATGCTCAATCATTGGCCTATCCTTTGAATCTATAGATAGCTTGGAACACTTGCTTGACCTGACACGGCTTTAGGCGGCCAATTTTGTTTTGAATATTAACGAGGAAATCGCCTTGCCATAGTGTTTTGAACACAGCATGAGAAGTGTCAGATTACCAAGAAATACGAAAAGATTAGTTAACCTACATTGGCCACGAAACTGTCCAGTTATTCCTAAATGAAGCACCCTATACACCCAGGGGTTCCGACCTGCAATTTACATAGTCGGTTTTTCAACCATGCAAGAGCTGGTTACCTCTGGCAATTAAGTGGAAATAGTAAACATCCTCCATCAAATCCCATTAATTTTCTTTAAAATTAATTCTTCAACAAACGGTCCGTAGTTTAAATATGTGCCGCTTACGGTATCCCTGTATAGAAATTTTGTCACATCTGAAATAGATTGTGGTTGATTTTTCATGTATTCTAAATACCCAGAAAGGACATTTAATTGATTGTTAATAAAATCACTTCTATCTGCAACAAGAGATTTATTCAAATTGCCTACATTTAAAATATTAAACGATTCTTCAACTGAACTATTTTGAAAAATAAATTCACCTGAATACTTTAATTCTACGCAAGCCCAATCATCTTCAAACGGATTAGAAGGCAAATCACGATTCCCGCGCCTCGCATTACAAGTTTGCCTATCTTTACAACTTGCAGTCATATTGAGGTAGGAGGTTTGAAGACTCGAATCCTTACTTCTTGGGACTACATGTTCAATGCTAGACCCAGAAATACTGATCTTTCGATAGCAGTACACACAAAGTCCCTCTTGCTCCTCCAAGCAGTACTTCTTTATTTTTTCCTTAAGATCCCCAGGTACTTCGTCGTAACGTGAATAGGACCTTAAATCATTATCAATATCTTTGCGAGTTTCTTTAGTTATTTTTTTGGGCATTTTTAGAAAAAAATTCTTCCATCGAAATCCTTGAAGCAAGCTGGGATATAATTGATGATTCTCTATTTATTCTCTGTTCCAAGTTCTCCAAAAAATTTCTTGCGGCAGAAAAATCATTTTCATCGAGACTAGCATAAATATCATTTATTAATAAATCAACTGATCTATCTCTCTCAGGCGTCCCCATAGTTGTTTTAAGTAAATGTGAAACACTCTCCCCAAATAAATTGAATTCTAATTTTTCACATTTACCTGAATCCACCCTAAAAACATTCGCTTTATTAGCACTTGAAAGCACGAGTGGAGAGTGTGTAGTAAGAAAAAATTGACAATTTTTAAATGTGCTTTGAAGCTTACCAATTATATCCGCTTGCCATTTTGGATGCAGATGTAGGTCAATTTCATCAATCAATACAATTCCCGGACAGCTTAGAGGATCATCACTCTCTGGATTCATAATACATAAAGTACGAGCAATATCACCCACTAATGATAAGAGATTCTTTTCTCCTTGAGATAGTTGTCCAAAAGTAAACTCTTGGTTATCCTTTTTTACCTTAAATCTCTCACTTGATTCGCGATCAATTCTTATCTCTGTGATATTATTTAAAAAGCTCGATACAGCTGACCTAACAACTTTAAGCCTTATGTCTTCTGAAAAATCAAAAATAACCCCATCGCTCAATTGAGCATGGTCTTCGATATGCTGGGTTACGACCTTACGGAATCTTTGGTTTTCGATGTTTTCTAGCTCTTCAAACCAACCGAAGAACTGCCTAAAATTACTAGTTCCATTAAGTGAATCTCTGTATTCAATTATCGGATTATTGTTTTGAATACGATTAACCTGATTTGACTTTACAACATTCCTTTCTGCTCCATAATAAATCAATGTCGGCAATGAGAAACTCGTGGCCTCACCAATAATAGATCTTAAATCACTTGAATAGCTGTTTAGCTGCTTGTAATTTGAACTAAACTCTCTTACACGCCCGGCACGAGTCCGGGCAGTCTCCCACTCGAGATTTTTAATTTTATATTCATTTATTTTATGTATGCCACTTTCTAATTTTATGTTTTCAAACCCAATTACAGTCTGACCGTTATCCTCTTCATCAATTTCATCTTCAAATTCTTTCTTGAATTTATACTCAATCTTTAAATCTACTACTTTAATTTTAATAGAAGCAGAGCTCTCCCCGTTTGAAATTTCATCTGAAGTAATAAGATTCGAAGTATTTTTATTTACAGAAATTAATCTTGCGGGCAACCAACTCAAGGATTTTGCAATGCCATCAAGCACTGCGCTTTTTCCGGAACCGTTGTCACCAATAAATATATTTATTAAGTTATTTTTTTCGCTTTCCTGGTCCAGGAAATCAAACTTCTGTTTTTTATATACTTTGTAGTTGTTGAACTCTAGACTTTTTATATACATGCGCTAAAGATTTCCTTAACTAAACTTCGGATCTTCATTCACTCGCTCTTCAATATGCTTCACAATCCTCTCCACGGCCTCATCCACGGGCACGCCGTTTTCCTGGGAGCCGTCACGGAAGCGGAATGAGACCGCGCCGTTCTCGGCGTCCTCGCCACCGGCAATCAGGATGAAGGGCACCTTCTCCTTAGACGCGGTACGAATCTTCTTGGGGAAGCGGTCGGTACCGTAATCCACCTCAACGCGCACGCCGCGGGCCTTGAGCTTGGCAGCAACCTCACCCATGTAATCATTGAAAGCCTCAGCAACGGGCACACCAATCACCTGAACAGGAGCCAGCCAGGCAGGGAAAGCACCGGCATAGTGCTCAATCAGCACGCCCATAAAACGCTCAAATGAACCAAACTTAGCCGAGTGAATCATGACCGGCTCCTGGCGGGTACCGTCAGATGCCTGATACTCCAGACCGAAGCGGGCAGGCTGGTTGAAGTCGTACTGCACGGTCGACATCTGCCAGGTGCGGCCAATTGCGTCCTTAGCCTGAACAGAAATCTTGGGGCCGTAGAAGGCAGCGCCACCCGGGTCAGCCACCAGTTCCAGACCGGTCTCAGCGGCAACCTTTTCCAGCACAGCGGTTGCTTCTTCCCACTGCTCGTCCGTACCGATGAACTTATCCTTCTTATCGCCCTCGGTGTCGCGGGTTGAAAGTTCCAGGTAGAAGTCGGTCATGCCGAAGTCCTCGAGCAGGGACAGCATGAACTTGAGCAGGTGGGCAACCTCAGCAGGTGCCTGCTCCTTGGTCACGTAGGAGTGGGAGTCGTCCTGGGTAATCATGCGCACGCGGGTCAGACCTGACAGCACACCGGACTTCTCATCGCGGTAAACCGAACCGAACTCGAACAGACGCAGGGGCAGCTCACGGTAGGAGCGGCCACGAGAACGGAAAATCTCGTTGTGCATGGGGCAGTTCATGGCCTTAAGACGGTAGGCCTGGCCCTCGTCCTCCATAGCCGGGAACATGCCGTCCGCGTAGTAGGGCAGGTGGCCGGAGGTGTAAAAGAGATCTTCCTTCGAGATATGGGGGGTCTTAACGTACTCGAAGCCCTCTTCAATGTGGCGAGCACGCACGTAGTCTTCCATAGCACGCAGAATGACGCCGCCCTTGGGGTGAATCACGGGCAGACCAGGGCCAACAGTCTTGGGGAAGGAGAAGAGGTCAAGCTCTTCACCCAGACGGCGGTGGTCGCGGCGCTCAGCCTCAGCAATGCGGTCCTTGTAAGCAACCAGCTCTTCCTTGGAAGGCCAGGCGGTGCCGTAGATACGCTGCAGCATGGGGTTCTTCTCAGAACCGCGCCAGTAGGCACCACCGGAACGCATCAGCGCGTAGCCGTTAGCAATCAGCTTGGTGTCGGGCAGGTGAGGGCCGCGGCAGAGGTCCTTCCAAACGGTCTCACCCTTCTTGTTCACGTTGTCGTAGATGGTGATTTCACCTTCGCCCACCTCAACAGAAGCGCCGTCGGCAGCGTCCGCACCGGAACCGGGGCCCTGGGAGAGCGCAAGTAGTTCCAGCTTGTAGGGCTCGCTCGCCATCTCGGCCTCAGCCTCAGCCTGGGTGACCACGCGGCGGCGGAAGGTCTGCCCGCTCTTGATAATCTTCACCATGTTCTTCTCAATCTTCTTGAGATCCTCGGGGGTGAAGGGCTCCTCGACGTCGAAGTCGAAGTAGAAACCATCGGTGATGTAGGGGCCGATGCCGAGCTTGGCGTCCTTGCGGTATTCCTGCACAGCCTGGGCCATCACGTGGGCAGCTGAGTGGCGCAGCACGTTCAGGCCGTCTTCCTCATGGATAGAAACGGGCTCAACGGTATCGCCATCGGTCAGTTCGGTAGAGAGGTCAACCAGTTTGCCGTTGATACGGGCAACGACGATTTCACGGTCCTCAGCGAACAGGTCGGCTGCGGTGGCACCGGCTTCAATCTGCTGGGCGGCACCTGCGACGGTAATGGAAAGAGCGGACAAATGTGTCTCCTAGGTTTGTGCCCACCCCTACAACGGGTGAGCTATCGTTACATCTGCACGGTACGAGGGTGCAGAACAAACCTAATTTTACCGTCCGGTGTGCCTGTTCGTGTCCCTTGCCAGGGCGCGAGTATCAAACTTTTTCCCGGCCAGGTAGGAGCGGGCGGTCAGGAAGAGGCAGTAGTCCACCACCAGCACGGGAGCGAAAAGGACGGACGCCTCCCCCAGCACCCCGACCACGGTCAGGTTAATGACTTTCACGGCTAACACCAGGGCAAGGGCCAGCCCGGCGAAGAAGGGAACCACAGCCTGCGTCTGGGCGTAAAGACGGCGAGCAGAGTAGACCCGGGCATCCAGGCCCAGGCCCTCTTTTCAGCCCAGCCGGTGGCCTGGCCCAAAAGGTCAAAGCGCATCGGAAGCTGCTGGGGCAAAGAAGGGTAAAGAAGGGCCAGATACACCAGCTCAGCCACCACCAGCCGCAGGGCAAAAATAAACCAGATAGGGTTGGGCTTGATGGGTGGGTAAGGGGCTGTCATGAGCTACCTGCTTCTACTTTTTCCTGCCAGCTGTCGTCTTTGATGCGGCCTGGGCCCCGGCCAAGGAAGCCTTAGCCCGGGACTTCTTGAAGGTCACCTCCAGCCCCTCCAGGGCCCGCAGGCGCCTGCGCATAACCTTGATAGCCTCGGGGTTCTGGTCAATCATGAGGAAGTTGCGGTCAAGCTGGGCGCAGGCGTGGCCGGTCGTGCCGGAGCCGCCGAAGAAGTCCAGCACCCAGTCGCCGGGTGCACTCGACGCCTGCACAATACGGCGCAAAATACCCAGGGGTTTCTGGGTGGCGTAGCCGGTTTTCTCCTTGCCGCTGGGCGAGACAATGGTGTGCCACCAGACGTCCGTGGGCAGCTTACCCACCTTAGCCTTCTCCTCGGTCACCAGGCCAGGGGCCATATAGGGCTCGCGGTCAACCGCCTCAGAATTGAAGTAGTAGTTCTCGGGGTCTTTCACATAGACCAGGATGTTATCGTGCTTAGCCGGCCACTTCTTCTTAGACTTAGCGCCGTAATCGTAGGCCCAGATGATCTCGTTCAAGAAGGACTCCCGGCCAAAGAGGGCATCGAGCACCACCTTGGCGTAGTGGACCTCACGGTAGTCCAAGTGCAGGTAGAGGGTGCCGGTGGGCTTGAGCAGACGCCATGCCTGCATGAGACGAGGCTCTAAGAACTCCCAGTAGTTCTCAAAAGAGTCAGAATACCCGTAGATATCGCCCTTAATAGTCTCGTAGGTATGCCCCTTATAGCCGACCCGGCTGCCGCCCTCGGTCCGCACGGTCTTGATGCTTTGTCGCTTCTGCACCTTGCCGGTGTTAAAGGGCGGGTCGATATAGATGAGTTGAAAACTCTCTGCGGGCAGGTTCTTGAGCACGGCGAGGTTATCGCCGTGAATCACCATGCTGGTGCTATCTGCTGACCACAAAGAACGTTTTGACACAAGGTACAGAATACCCCAAGCACTTGACTCATAAATAAAAACTTATATAAGATTCTTCTTATGAATAACGGTGAGATTCCCTGGGCAGAAGATCTAGAGCCCTCAGTAGCCCTCTTCTCAGCCCTAGCCCACCCGCTACGGCTGGCCATCGTCCGCCACATCATGGACGAACCCCACACCGTCAGCGAGATCCACACCTGCATGGGAGTCTCACAGCCCCTAGTCTCCCACCATCTCAAAATCCTACGAGAGGCCAGCGTCATCACCAGCAGGCAAGAAGGGCGAAAAACCTACTACGCCCTAGCCGATGACCACATCAGCCACATCGTCAAGGACGTCTACCAACATACCAAGGAGTAAAAACCATGACCACCGCAACCCTGCACCGCGAATCAGAAGCCCACACCCACACCCACGGCCCCGACTGCGGCCACCAGGCCATCATCCACCTGGACCACGTGGACTACCTACACGACGGCCACGCCCACCGCGAACACAACGGCCACTACGACGAATGCAACACCTGCCAGTGCCAGGACTGCTCAGACATCTGCGCAACCTGCACCTGCACCGACTGCACCTGCGCAACCTGCAACCACGACGTCTGCGCCTGCGCTGATTGTTCCGACTCCTGCGCCAACTGCGCCTGCACCAACTGCAGCTGCGCCACCTGCCAGCACGCCGCCTAAATAAATAGGTCACCCAGCAAGAGGTTCCCTAGACTCACACTCCCTGTGAACCTAGGGAACCTTTTTCACCCCGTCCTCACAGGTCAGCCCGCTCAAGAGAAGTAGCCAGACGGCAGACATTGGTCAAACTACCAATACCCTCAATAGCGGTCACCACCACCTGGCCATCAGCCAGCCACTGCCGGGGGCAAAGGGAAAGACCCACCCCGGCAGGAGTGCCCAGGGCAACCAAATCCCCCGGCTCCAAGGTCATAAAAGTAGAAATATAGCTAACCACCTGAGCCGGGGTGAAGACCATATTGGCGGTGGTACCCTGCTGGCGTGCTTCGCCGTCGACGGTACAGGTCATGGCTAGGCCGCCCGCGATGTCGAGTTCGTCGGGGCTGACGATGACCGGGCCGAAGGGAGTCATACGGTCCCAGTTTTTGCCCTGGAACCATTCGGACGTACGCCCCTGCCAGTCGCGCACAGAGACGTCGTTAAGCACGGTGTAGCCCAGCAGGTAGTCGTCCACCTGATCTTCGGCGATGTGGCGGCCGCGGCGCCCTACCACCGCGCAGAGCTCGACCTCCCAGTCGATTTTGGTACTCTCAGCAGGCAGTTCAATCGCCTCGCCCGGCCCGACGAGGGCGTTGCCGAACTTGGTGAAGATGGTGGGATAGGTGGGCAGCTCAGCCCCCAATTCTGCGGCGTGGTCCGTAAAGTTCAGCCCCACACACAACACCCGTTGCACCTTGTTCAGCGGGGCAATGAACTCTTCAGGGCTCACCTCAACCGGCCTAGCTCCCAGTTCAGCAGGGCTCATCGACCCTAAATCACTCGACCCTACAAACTTGTGCAGGGGCCGGCCTAGCTCGTACCAGCGTCCGCCGCTTTCAACCACCGCGCGAGCCTTACCAGCTCGCCTGACCTGCGCAAACTTCACCCCGGCCGTCCTTTCTGTTACAGCACCTAGTTTCGCCCCGCCGGGGCGGTCAACTAGACTTTCTATGACGCGATATTCCGTTGACAAGGTGAATAATCGGTAAAACCGTAGGCAATCATCAGCCAACAGAGTATTCTATACATCACAGTGTAAATCAATACCCGACCCACAAGGAGGCCAACCATGAGCGGCTTGATTACTCTGATCTCGCAGACTTCAAAGGCGCGCAAGCCCATGACCGTCAGCACCCGCCCCGCACAGCTCGACGACGCCGAAGCGCTGGCCCGGCTTTACTTCGCCTCCTACGACGACGAACGCTTCGCCTCCCAGGCCGACGCCACCGCCGAGATGGAGCGCATTCTCAAGGGTGAGCACGGCGAGTTCTACGCCGAGGCGTCCCCCGTGGTGGTTGATGATCACGACCGCATTATCGCTGCGTCCCTTTGTCTCAAGCACCGCGTGGTCACCGAGCCCAAGGGCATCCCCACCATCTATGAGCTCTTCACCGCAGCCTCCCGCCGCCGCGAGGGCCTGGCAGAACAGCTGATTCGCCGCAGCATCGACCAGATGTTCGAGGACGGCTACGAGCAGGTTTCAGTACGCATCAGCGAGAACAACGCCGCCGCTCTAGCCCTCTACCTGACCCTGGATTTCAACCGCTGGTTCCCCGAAGACGACGATATTCTCTAGACAAGCGGTACACTAGTAAACAGTTGAGCCCTACCCCTCACCAGCAGCGGGGGTGGGGCTCGGCTGTTTCGAATCTAGAAGCTCTAGGTGAAGCAGGCTTTTCACAACCCACTGAGCAAATCTTCGACCGGCTCCAGCAGGTAGGGGGCGTTGTTGCGTACGTTGCCGACGTCCTTACTCACCTCGCGCAGGGCCCAGCCTGCGGTTTCAGCGAAGGCCTGCTCGCGGATGAGTTGCAAGGACGCCTGCGCCTGGGTGCGGTAGGCCCGTTTCTGCTCGGTGTTGGGTTTAGTGGAACCGGCTGGGCGGCCGGACCGCAGCCAGGTGGTGAGGCTATCTGACTCGTTTATTTCAGTATCACTTGCCACGTGAAGAGGTATGGGCAGGCGGTTGTGTAGCTGGCCCAGTTGCCGTTCAATCTCATTTGTGTAGCCGGGGTCGCCGCCCAGGTCAGCCATGATTCCGGGTTCGAACTCGCCGTTGCCGGGCGAATCCATGGTCACGATCGAGCAGGAGAGCAGCCACTCCCCCTGGTTGCCCGCGAAAGACCCATCTGGCCCGGCGAATTCTGCGGGAATCTTCCACCACTCGTACAAGCCAGCGAAGTAGATGGGGCGACCATCGGGGCGGTGCACAAAGTAGGGAGTCTTGACCTGTTTACCCGCAGCGGTAGTTTCGGTTTTCCATTCGTAGTAGCCGCTCACGGGCACAGCGCAGTGCCCCGAAACAGCGGCTTCGCGGAAGGTGGGCTTTTCAAAGATCGTCTCACTGCGGGCGTTGAAGGCCCGCGATGAGAAGGCGGGGTCCTTCGCCCAGCCCGGCAGCAGGCCCCAGCGGGCCGAGTGCAATTCTCGGGTGAAAACCGGGGAGTTCCCCTGCCCGCCGTCAGAGTGGGCGGACGCACCCGCGCGGGCTGGTGCGTCCGCACCTGTGACCTGCTCGGTGGGTGCCGCTAGCCGATCAACCAGGATGGGGACCGTGCTGGTGGGTGCCACGTTGTAGTTGGTAATGGGGTCGGCGAATTCGACCCCAGCCATGTACTGGGGGTGTTCCTGGGCTAGTTCAAGGGCGTAGCGTCCGCACACTAGAACCCCTCGCTTTCGTAAGCTTCGATGACGGCGTCTTCAAGGTCGTCGACGGTGATGAGGGGTTCGATGTCGGCTGCTGCGCCCACTGTTGCGGGTTCCAGGGGTAGGCCGAGGGCCTGGTAAACGTCCGTTGTTACCTCGCGTAGGCTATCGGCCCCTGTGACCACAATGCCCGACGAGAACCACCAGGCTCCGGCAACAACCCGCTGGGCCGTGCCTATGAGCTTGACCCGCTGGCCGCCGGGTAACTGGCCCCAGACCGAATACTCACCGGGGCAATACTCACCGGGCAGCTCCCCCACCCCGGCAGGAATGCCCAGGCTGGTGAGGGCCTCTGCGAACATGGCCCCGAAGATGCCGTAGCGCTCGTGATTGCCGCTGACAGCGTCCGACGCTTTCTGGAAATGATCCACCACCAGGCAGCCCGAGTGATAGGCGGCGGCGTGCCCGCCCACGGTACGCACCAGGGGTTCAAACCCGCGGTCTAACGCAGCCGTGCGGGCCTGCGCAAACCGGGGGTTGAGCTCGTCCCTGCGCCCAAAAGCCACCGTTGGCTTGGGCCGATAGAGACGCAAGGTGCTGGGGGCCGCCCCCCTGCCCACTGCGCGGACGGTCGCCATGGCTGAATCAACCATCTCGGCCATGGTTCCGCTGGTGGCGGGGTCAACGCGGTCAAGGTGCAGCATTAGTCCACCGAAATTTCGTTCAAGCTGGTAGAGACAAACTCCCACCAGGCCGGGCGCAGGCCCGCATTTAGCGCAACTTGCTGGCTGATGATGTGCGAAGGGCTGGTGCCGTAGAAGGGCACGAAGCCCTCGGTGAGAATAGCCTGCGACAGCTCCTTGACCAGGTAAGACGCCAGCCCCCTACTGCGGTGGCCGGGCAACACATCAATACCAATCTGGCGGCACCAGTCGGAGTCTTCACTAGCACCAGCTAAGGCTACCAGCTCCCCCTCGGTATAGGCACCAAGCACCTGCACATCGGGGCGCAGCTCTTTAAAGCCGAGTGCGTTCTCGAAGTCGGGGTTGCCGCGATACTGCTCCAGTTCAGTTGGTTCCAGCCACCGCACCGTGTAGCCCTCGGCGGGGAAGCCGGGGCGGACGTCCGCACCCCGGGTAAAGAAATCCCTGCCGGGGGTGAAAAAGAGGGAGGTGCCGCTCATCTGCAGGGCGTAGGGGGTGAGGTAGTCGTTGAGTTTGCGCAGCTCGGAGTAGTCCCCCACCCAGTTCCCGTTATCGCCAGCTAGCAGGTTATCGGCGGCCTCACGCACGCGCGGGTGCTGGGCACAGATGACGGTGAGCCCGCGGTAGTTAATCAGGCGTAGCTCCCAGTGGTCGCGGTAGCGGCGGCGGGCCGGGTGCATCTCGTCGAGGGGAATTCGCCGCGCCGAAAGGTGGGTTGAGCCGTGCTGCTGCGCTATATCAATAGCCTGCTCGGGCAGGCACAGGTCAATGGACAGCTGCGCAGCCAGAATCTTCTCGGCCTGCTGGTAGCTGGTGATAGGCGCGGGCATGGTTCTCTTTCTGCTCGGTGGGGTCTGTATCTAGGGTACTCGCTTTAGCGGGGGCGCGGACGCCGGTGGCCGCTTTGCCTTTCGGGGTGGGCTGGTGGGGTGCGCGGGTTTCACCCTGCATTTATTCTGTTTTACCCGCAACTAGTTGCGGCTTTTTCAGAATAAATGCGGGGGGTCGGTGTTTATGCTGGAGGTATGAAGATTCTTGTTCTGGGTTTGAGCGGCGCCGGTAAGTCCACCTGGGCGCGACGGTTGGCTGCCGGGTACGGGGTACCGCTGTTGCATCTTGATACTGTTCACTGGTTGCCGGGGTGGGTCGAGCGGGACCTTACGGACGAACGCACTCTTGTGGGCGAGTTTCTGGAGGAAAATGAGTCCTGGGTGATTGAGGGCGGCTATTCCGATGTGCATTTTGAACGGCGGCTAGCTGAGGCTGACCGTATCTATGTGCTGTTAGCGCCCCGCCTGGTGCGTCTGTGGAGGGTAGGACGCCACTGGATCACCTACCGCGGCACCAATCGGCCTGATATGACCGAGGGCTGCCCCGAGAAGCTCGACCTTGAATTTGTGAAATGGCTTCTGTGGGACGGCCCTAGCCGCGCCCGCATGAAGGCCCTGGCGGACGTCCGCCGCGCCTACCCCGACAAAACGGTGTGGAGAAGGTGGTGGGGCTAAGCCCCCTGCTACTCCTTTTATAAAAACGGCCCCTCGCCATTCCCGCAGAAAGGGGTTCAACAAGGGGCCATTTTCCAGCTCTGACTAGGGCATTTAGAAGTCCCAATCCTCATACACAACTGGGTAAATAGCGCTCTCACAAGCCAAATCACCTCATTCATAGGCAAACTGAACCCCATTTCGAACCCCTTTATCCAAAAAGGGCTGTTGAGACCTTCTCAGCTGCATCAGTCCGCATATCGTCGAGCACATGCTGGTACCTCCTGAGCATCTCAGGGGATGACCAACCAAGAATATCCATGGTGACTTGAGGCGCTACGCCCATGGCTAGCAGTAGAGTCGCAGCAGTATGCCTAGCATCATGCACGCGCATGCCCTCAAGCCCATGCTTTGAGGTGAAAGCCCGCCATGCCCTCCAATCATCGTTTGGGCGCACCAGACGGCCGCGCCGGTCGGTAAAGACTAAATCCCAGCTCTTACCCTCAGCGTCGACAGCGCCAACCCATTCGCGCCCTGCTTCAAGCTGACGCCTACGCTGCCTAACCTTATGCTCTTTGAACATCTGAATAAGGGGCTCAGGCAAAATATTCTCGCGAACACCTGCCCGATTCTTCGGTGGGCCCATCACGAAACCGCCTCCCCACCGCTGGGGGCAGTATGAACCCTGCTTGCGGCCGCACCGAGGGCTCTCACCTTCGGAAGCGCAGCCGTGTTTCCATGGTCGCAATATTATGCCATGGCGGATGCGCAGCTTGCCGTTGACTAGATCGATGTCATCCCAGCAGAGGGCTAGGCGCTCGCCTTGGCGTGGGCCCAGTGCTAAGGCGACGGTGAAGGCTAGGCCGTTTTCTTCGTCGTTGCGTAGTTCCTTGACCATGGTTTGAGCCTGGGCTGGAGTAGCGATTTTTGGTTCATAGACGTCGAATTGGGGCAGGGGCACTCTGTCCATGGGTGATTTGGCCAGCAGATCCCGGTCCACTGCTGCTTTGAAGCAGATGGAGAGGACTTTGTGCATGTGGTTGACGGTGTTTTCTGAGAGGTCGTGCTCGCGCATGCGCTGGTAGATGGCTTCGATGTGCAGGGGCTTGATTTTGGTGAGGGGCATGTTCGCTGTGCTGGTTGGGTATGCCCATCTTTCCATGTAGCCGCGGTAGCTTTTGAGGGTTTGTTCTCGCACTCGTTTGGCTGCGATGGTGTCGAGCCAGTGTTCTGACCATTCGTGCAGGGTAGTTCGGGTGGTGTCTGCTTTGACGCCTGATTCCAGGGTGCGGATGTATTCTTTTGCTTTTGCGACCGCTTCGGCTCTGGTTTTTCCGTAGATAGTTTTGCGGTGAGGCTTGCCTGTGGTGGTTTGGGTGGTTCGGATTTTGACTTGCCAGCGGCCGTCCGGTCGTTTGTAGGGTGCAGAGCCTTCGCCGTTGGAGCGTCTGGTTGCCATAGTGCCTCCTGGTTGGTTAGAACATGTGTTCGGTGGTTAAAGGATTGCTGAAGGGACTGACATTTTTAAGGCGGGGTTTTGTGCTGCCCGGTCCTACGGGGGCTTCGCCCCAATTGGCTGGTCGTGCGCTGCGCGGGAAGCTTCTTGATTCCCATCCCCCAAAGAGTCCCGAGGTTTTGACGCAAGATAGCCTCTTCTTGATACGAGAAATAGACCCCCTGTTTCCTCGGTGTGCGAGATTCAGGGCAGTCTGGTCGTATGCATCAAGCACTGGTAGCTATCCTGTGTTTGATTCCTTTGTGGGCCAATGCCGGTAATGGCTCTATCTCAGTTGCCCAGCTCCATCGGGCTATCCGGCCGGTTGCTTGTGTTCACTCTCGGGTTGCAGGGCCGAGAGTCGGGATTCAAGAACCGTAAGGTAAGAATGACTTCCCGAGAAACGTCGTAAAACAAACGTTTCTAACTGCAAGCATACACTATAACGATTGAAAACAGGCTTATATAGGTTGGGAATAGCTCGAAAACAAACGAAAGGCTAGAATTATGGCTATGAGCACCCCCACCTGGACCTTTCAAGATCGCCTACGCAAAGCCCGCGAACATGCGGGGCTAACTCAAGGTGCACTCGCAGAAATTCTTGGAGTAGCAGCTGGAACCATTCAGCGATGGGAAAAGGGATCGCTCAATCCTCGCCCTAAAGCACTGGAAGCGCTCGCTGAGGCTACCGGTGTCCCACTTGCATGGTTCCATCAGGACGACGCCACGCAGCCCTCCGCAGGCACTCCTGACCTACTTCCAGCCGGCTCCACCGTCACATGGACCCCGGACGGCCTGCGTGTCATCGCATCCCCGGAGGAGTAGACATGGCCGAACAACCCAAAGATTCGTCGACCGGGGCAAAAATCTTTGCCGTACTCTTCCTTCTAGCAGCCTTTGCAGCCATTATTTGGGTCATTGTAAAGATTGTGCAACTAACTTCAGCGCTCTACGGTTTCGTCCAATCACTCTCAGGCGAACAGTGGGCTGTCATCGGTGAAATACTGAGGAACACTGGTGGCTGGGCTGCCCTAATTGCAGCGCTTGGGACGATGTCAATTATGGTTGCAACGAACAGATCTCGCGCCAAAGAAGCTGCCAGTAGTGACTTCAGACAGCATATTCAGTGGGCTGTCGAGAAAGTATCCTCTGACAATCAATTTGAAGTTTCTTTTGCTCAGTCTGTTATTCAGCATTTCGCACAAAATCGCCCTAGGTATCTTTCAAAGCAAGAACATAACCTTGTACTTGAAGTTCAAGAAACACTTGAAAAGTTACAGGTTCTTGAAGAATTTCCAGAACCTTTACATGAAAAATCTGCTTCTGAGAGCTCACCAGGTGACTGAGAGGCGGTATAGTCAAACTACCATCATCAACCGAAGCGAACGGAAAGCGCTATGACTGTTGATACTCAGAAGCAACTCTCTGGTCTACCCCAAGCGCCACGACTGAGCGAGGATCGTGCCGCTGCCCTTATCAAGGAACAGCGGGCTCAAATGGCAGCCGATAATGAGCGTCGTCGTAAAGAGATGGAGTCTCCCACCTTCAGCATTATGCTCAAACGTAAAGGTTTTATCCCAGCAATGCGCTGGGCTCTAGGGCAGTAGAGCTATACTTTAAAGTCCCGGTCCCCAAATTTGGGGACCGGGACTTTTGAGTCTCTGTATTAGATTCTAAGACTAGTCCTCATCTCGACTTCTCAAAGATATTTCGTCTGGAAAGTTGCTCATCACGTCATCTTCTTCAATCAGAAAGAGCGCAGACACAAACCACACTAGTCCTCTAGCACCCTTGATGAGCGCCCAGGCCCCTGCATTGATTGCCAGAATCAGACCGATAGCATGATTTCCTGCCGCGGCTACTCCCACCCCTACAACTGACGCAGCCCCTGCGAGAATCGACCAGGCGAGGACAGAGCTCCAGTTTTTCCGTAATTCCTCTGAGTATAGGCGTCGAACTTGCTTCAGGCCGTTTGCAGAGCTTTGATATACCATCGAACATGCAAATACTGCGACGGCAACAACAATCGAAGTAAAAGAGACAATTGCAGTTAGAAAAGAAAAGAAGGCACCTTCTTGATCTGGAGTCACGTTGGCAGGCAAAGGAAAGACGACAGACAGCACCAACACAGCAAGCATCAATAGGAGGTCTATCCATACCCGTACAGAGTAATAGTCAAGTGCTCTGTCTTTCATACTTTCTCGTTTCTTAAGATGGTCTGTAGCTGAGTGCCTTTTGAACCTCTTCCTCCAACCTTAACAGTTCTAGCTTGACCGCTTTGAGAAGACTTGAAAAGGTTAAAGTTGCTCGTTCTGGCGGTGAGAAGTAGATAGTCGAAGCCATATCATGGTCGATGAGGTCAAGGACGACTTCATCGTTATCAATGACAGCAGTAGCTCTCTGTACACTGCCATGCCAGAGACCATCATTAGTCGTCAATACTTGTTCCAACATCTCCTCTTGGACATTTCGCTGATTCTTAACGTCCTTTACATTCAATAAAATTTCGACTTCCCCGCCAAGTGGCTTCGCGATTAAACGACTAGCCTTCCGAGGGCCTTTCCCTTGGACAAGAGCTCCCTTGAGGGTATGGGGACTCTCAATAAATTTTGCTGTGTACTGTTTTATCCGGTTTGCACGTTTGAGCCGTTCAATATCAGCCGGTACGATGAGTCCTTTATGAGCCCAGTTAACTCCTTTCTCCGTAGCAAAGAAATGATTGAAAAATATTGAGACAGCTCGTTGTCTTGGAACACTGATGCTTGAGCCTCTTGCGATGGCAACAACTAACGTGCCCTGAATTTCTGTAATAGCAACGGCCGATGCATGTGCCAGGAGAACACCACTACCCTGAGATTCAAGCTTAAAGTCAGCAACAGATTCCTCACCCCGATTAATTTGGCTCATCAGGGAGGGGTCAAGTTGCTTATGCATGCCGATTGTTGCTGCACGTCGTCGTTCATCAACCTCGACTTCATAGACGATTCCATTGATAGTTCTTTCTTCCATGGAAAGATCCATAATTTCTTTGAGCGCTTCCATCCAGTTCTTTGGAGCAGTCGGGTCGTTCCGCCGCTTCCCCATTGGATTAGTCAGCACTCTGTACAGACGGTAGAAGTTAACCGCTCTATGAAAATCATCAATAGATTCATCGTATTTTTTCGGAGTCATGGTTAAAAGATACGATTAAATTTCTTCTGAATGGGATGAGTTCCGTATTAGTAGCTACTTCTCGGCCATCGGGGGGCTAGCCACCCGCTATCTCCTGCTCTCTCTGCCAGGCCCTGGTGCTGCTCAGCTCTTCACGCATCTTCGTGCTGACGCTACTTCCTCGCGTACCAGCTCATCACGCTCATCTCACGCTCGTAGTCACGAGTCCGGTTCATAGATTGACGCATCTCGGTGCTTAGGCGCCCAAATTTCTTGAACCATTCCACATTCTCTGGAGTCATCAGGGTGTTCTGAACATAGATGCTGTTAAGAATCTTCGCGATCCGTCTAATTTTGGGCATGGTATCTCGAACAACAAACTTTTCAGGTAAGTCAACCGCAGACTTCTGTTGCAGCGCTCCCTTAGCCTCAGAGGCGGTAAGTGTCAGCTCCGCATCAATAAACACAGATATACCCAACGCCTCCATCGCTTCGAAAAAGGGACTCAGGTACGCCGAAGTTGTAGCTGTAATCCCTCCCAGCAGGTGCCCTTGGGCATAGGCGAAGATGTATTTCTCTCGCCCTTCACTAATCCACTCGGGTGCTCGCTCGGCAAAGAGCTGTACCTCAACTTTGCCAGTAATAGTCTCGCCCTTCTCCGGCGTTCCCAAGACCTCCGCGAAAGAGTCACGAACCTTTGTCTTGCCAACAGACAGGGTCGCTCCATACCCACCCGGTGCCAACTTTAGCCTGCGCTCACCGGGGCTAAAATCACCAACGGCATGCAGTACCTCTACCAGCTCAAGAGCAGCGGTGCTGATGGGTGACGGTATGAACTCAGCAGAGCTATGCGCCTTCTGCCAGTTCTCGTGCCCTTCTTCCCATGCGCGGCTTGCTGCGGTAAAAACATTGGCATGAGCATCACTGAGCATCTTTTCAGCTTCTGATGTAGTTTCAGCTGCTTTAGCAAGAGCATCGTCTAGAACTGTGGTAGCTTCTTGTTTTGCTTCAGAACGCAGGTTCTCAGCTTCATCACGAGCCTGTGTGAGAATCTTTGCCGCTTCGCCGTTGACCATCTCAATTTCATCGACTGTCGGTACATGCTGCAACTGAGCTAGTTGCTGTTTGAGGTCAGCGTTCTCATTAGCCAATCCTGCAATCTCTTGCGCCATAGCTTTCATGCGGGTGCCTTTGAGGCCTTTGCTGAAGGCTGCGAGTATCTGTTCTGCTGTGTAGGGCTGTGCGGTCATGGTTAAAAGATACGATTAACCGCGCTCGCTTGTGGCACGTTACACGCAAAAGAAGCCCGCCACCTTCCCAGGTGGCGGGTTTAAGCAGGGCAATCAGCCCTCATGCAGCTTCATCAAGCACCTGCATAAATTCTGGGTGCGCTCGCTGAGATGATTCCTATGGCCCGCAATACGCTTAGCCGGTGGGAGTCTGGGGCCTTCAAGCCGTCTGGTGACGGCCTAGACCGCCTGGCAGAAATTACGGCCGTTGACCGCACTTGGCTGGAGACCAGAATCGAGCCAGACGCCACAGGCGACCTGCCCGCCTCTCTCACGTTTCGCTGGACTCCCGGCGGTATCGAGGTAGAGTAGTAGATTTTTAGCCCCTGAGAGGGCAGCAGAAAGCCCCGACCTGCATGCACAAATCGAGGCTTTGCTTCTAACTACTATGGCTTGCCTTATGCATACACAAATCGGCGTACATACCCGTCATAATTCGCTGTGTAAATTTCACCCGCAGCACCTATATCGAAGCTAGTACAAGTCATCGGCAGTTTCGTTAGGCCCTTCACGCCGCGCGCAGCAAGGTCTATGCAATGAATAAACACATTGGTTCGTACAAGCAATTGACCTGTGGGGGTTTCTTTAAGGGCCCCATACCCTGCGAAAGCGGTACGTGAAGTGGTGTAAACAAAGGTTCCCTGGCCCTTGTTGCCAGTAGGGATGACTTCAAAAGTTTGGGCGTCTAGCTCGAGAATCACGTTTGCGTCAGTAACCTGGGCACTAGAAGAGTTTGTAACGGTTACGTGGTGCCCGTACTGCGCTAACACAAAGATACGACCAGAGGAATGTCTCAAGATATCCCAGACAGCTTTCACGCCAGCTGGCAGCTTCACTGTCTTAGTTACTGCCCCTAGCATCTGAGTATCCTTGTTATAAGGCAGAACCGCAATCACGGCGTCCTGTTCAACATCACGCGCTGCGGATGTTGCGGAGTTCTCCAAGCGGGTATTGCCACCAGCAAGGACGGTATCTCCCTTGGAGCTGGGTAAGCTACAAACAGCAGTAATGTTCTGCTGAGGGATAACCGCAGTGTCTGGGTAAGCCGTCATAGTGGGAGTAGTAGCGGTATCCTGCGCCTTGAAAATCGCCAGCCCTGCTGCGCCTTCGTTGAACTTGCCGGTAGCTCCATATAGTGTGTTGCCGTCGGACAGATAGGTTTGGCATACTAGCCGTGCTGCTTTGGGGTCTCCGTTGTCTTTGGCCAGAGGCTTGTCAGAAGTCTGCGAATCATCAGAGTATGTATAAGCATTGATAAGTTGCGCGCCGCCACCGGAGTAAGTGCCCGTTGTGATAAGCCCGTCTGGGCGGTGGCCAAATGATTCAATCTGCGATGATTCGTAGCCAGGGCGTCCTGGAGAAGACTGAAGCCGAATACGGGTATTGTTTGAGCTAGCAGATACAGCATGCGGGTTATCGATGAGGCCGATACGTTGGTCTTGTATCCATTTGGGTGCGAAGGCTAGCATCTGAGGGTTATTGCCCACGGCAGGAACATGAATGATGTGGTAAAGCTGGGTGCGGGTAGCAGGAACAAGAGTTGGAGTTGTTATCCTCTGAAAAGGTTCTTCTACAGAAGCGTCCTCGAAGGAAATAGACCCCGGTCCCAGTGAGGATACTACTACCCCATCTTGGAAGGTAGTTATAGCGCAAGTCTTGCCATCGATAGTGAGTAGAGGTGTCTGGCGGACTAGAGTACCTGGCCCGGCGTTACCGACGTAAACCAGAGAATCATGCGGGTTACGGGCGTTCATGTCCAGACGAACAAGATACCATGTAGAACCATGTTTTTTACGGGTAATAATTGAGTGCCGGTCAGCCGTAGCAATTTGGTTTAGCTCAAACGCTGTTCCTAGTATTTTGGGCTTAGTAGAAAGCCCGATTGTATCAACGCGAATACGCACGGCAACAGTACCGTTAATACGAGCTACTAGCAAAGGCCCCTGAGCGCTATCAGTGATTAAAAGCTGAAAAGGCTGGTAATCGCTGGGGGCAACTGTGCTCTGTGCGGCGTCCGGGGTTAGGTTCTCAAAATCGTTTAACTCCAGTGGGCGGTCTGTATTAGCTGCCTCATCGAGTGCAGATTCGTTGATTCGGTACAGGCCTGCGTTCTCACCGCGTACTCCTACATAGAGGAAGCCTTGGTGGAAGGCGGTTGAAAGAATGTCAGATTCGGCTCCAAAGGGCTGGCCGTATGAAATCCAGATATTGGTGTTGGGGTTTGACGAGTTAGGTGGGAGGATAAAGCGGCATAAGCGCCCGTCTGAATCTCCTATGTAGGATTTATCAAGGCCTGCGGGCCAGGTGGAAGAACCTATCGCGATGTTTGAAAGCTGCCCGTAGACGGATTCTCTGCCGGGGCGTGTATCGCGTTTGTAGGTTATTGCCTTGAGAGTATTGGAGTTGAAGTGGATGACAAGGCCGCTGGTGCCTATTGTTACGGTTTGGCGGTTGGGATAGGTGATAAATGCTTCAGGGCGATCATAGTCCTGGTGGAAGGGTTCAAAGGCGGCGATTTGTTCACCGGTGAGCAGGTTTGCTGCTGAGAAACGGGCGGCTATACCTTCCGAGTATGTAAAACAGATAGGTGCTTTGACGGCTGAGGACCAGACTGCGCCTGCGCCGTAGTCGAGGTCGAGAGTAGCTGGGATATGTCCGATGATAGTTTCTGAGGTCGGTGGTTTAGAGTAGTCGAGATTGCTGGCCTGTGCGGGCGCTACTGTATTCCCAAGGGTGGTTGCTATAAGCGGGGTCATGATGGCGGCGCGGCGGGATACGTGAAGAGACATGGGAGGGTGTTCTTTCTGCCTGGGATAGATAGGTGACGGGACAACAGGGGCCGATGTGGTGGAGGTGGCGTCAATTAACTATACGCTAAACGCATGTGGCACGTTACACGCAAAAGAAGCCCGCCACCTTTCCCGGTGGCGGGCTTCCCCATCGCTCTCCAGTCCCCTAGGCCACCTCGTCTAGTTCGATGAGTTCGACTCCGTGTGCTCGTACCCAGGCGTTGAGGAGCCTGTTGGTGATGCCTAGCTCGCGGGCTACTTTGGCGCCGTCGTCGGGGTACATGGTGGCTGCTTGGCGGAAGGCTGCCAGATCGATGAGCAGTTCGGCTGCTTGAAGGTCTCGCTTGGCTTCGATGGTCGGTGAGCTGAGCACGTGTAGGTAGGGTTCGTCCCCTGCTATGACGTGCATGAGGTCGTGGGCGATGGCGCAGCGCTCTTGTGTTTGGGATAGGCGGGTATCGACGATGATTCTCGCACCGTCCCAGTAGGCGTGGAGTCCGCCGGCGAGTTTGCGGTAGACGATGGGGACGCCGAGTTCTTCGGCGAGGGTGTAGGGGTCTTTAGTCGTCGATGTAATCAACGCCCTTCTCCTCGTCTGTTTCGTAGGCGGCTAGGGTGTAGCCGTCGCGGGTGGTGGGGACCCATTCGCCGTCGGAGTTGTAGCGACCGGACGGACGCTGGGTTTCGGCTTGTTCTTGCTGGGCCAGGACGGCACGCACAGCATCATCAACCACTTGTGCCGGAGAAACTTCAAGCACCTGGCAAATAACGTCCAGCTCGTCAGTATCCATGGACTGCTCAGCAGTTCCTAGAATTCGACTTATTTTCGACTTGGAAATTCCTGCACTCTCAGCCAGTTGCTTCTGATTGAGTCCGCGCCGTCCCATCCAGCTGCGGATTTCTGCATTGACTGCCCTACTGAAGTCGGTTGGAAAGTTTTGATTCATACTGAAATAGTAAACCAAGAATTAAACAAAGTCCCGCATTACTTGACTCATTCCCATATATGGGATTACAGTAGAGGCAACGAAAGGAGATTGCCATGCTGGTAACCGAAACCACTGCCTCAAACGTAAGAGCAGAACTAGCTCGCAAGGATATGACCCAGAGCCAGGCTGCCCTAAAGCTGGGCATCTCTAAGCAAGCCATGTCTAGCAAGCTCAACAACAAGACTACTTTTACCCTCCTGGAGCTTGGACAGCTCGCCCAAATCCTCGATGTTGACATCAGAGACTTCTTCCAGGTGAAACAAGCCGTTGCTGACGCAGCCTAATTTTTTACCCATAAATCCCATATTTGGGATTATCTCGCGCTCGCCGACCACCACCGTCCGCCCCCCGAAAGGAGAACCCCATGCCCTGGCCCAAGCCAAAGAAAAACCCGGCCACCAACAACAGCAACCGGGAAATCCTCAAACGCCTAGACCGAATCATCGAGCTTCTTGAAGAAATCGCCTCGCCTCATCAGCGAGTAGTCGAACAACTTCGGAACAGCCATGAGCGTCCCAAGCGAATTTAATCATCTTCTGAGGAAGTATCCTCTGACCATTCTTTAGCGGCCTTCAAAATATCTTCAGAGGGCTCGATAAAGTTACCAGCTTCATCAAGAATGATCTGGGAATTGTAGAAAACTGTCACCTTCAAGAGCTCGAAGTATGAGCCAATAGTCCTTTCATCAAGGCCCTCTTCCCCAACCCTCTCACTCGTAAAGGGTGTATCTAACCTCAGCGTCAGGCGCTTATCGGGAAAGACCAACTGAACGGCCTTCGAAGCCGAAAGAAACGAAGCGCTGTTTGCAGAAAGGACAAGCTCTTCATATGCCCTCACGAAGTTAATGTCGGTTTCGAACTCGAATGATTCGCTCGGAAGAAAAAACTTCATTTTGGCTGTCTTAGTAGCCATAAACCCTCCTAGTTTCACGAGCTACAGCCCTTGTAGCTCACCCTAAGTATCTCGTTAATCCGTCCGGCGCGGAAGACCCTCCCGCCGGCGTCCGCCCCGCCACCCGAAAGGAAAACCATCCATGCCCTGGCCCACCTCACGAAAAGCCACTGCACAAGACCGCCGTGTAGCCCTCATCGGGCTAAAAGCCGACATGGAAAAACTGTCCTGTCTCGTCAGTGAAGCAATCTACAAGGAAGAGTACCTCAACGAATACTGGGAAGAAATCGTTGAAGAAACAGCACTGCTCAAGCGACGACTCATCACCCGCCCAGAACGGGACTGGGACCAGACCCGGCAAAAAGACACCAGGAACCGCCAGCTCACCCTAGCGGTCCGAGAACGAGACGGAGATACCTGCCGCTACTGCGGGGCCACCGTCACCTGGACTGACCGCAAATCCAGCGCCGCCGCCACCTACTCCCACGTCAATGTTGGTCAGGGAGCAAAAACACCCGAAGACATGGTGGTCTCATGCCTGCCCTGCAACCGGGAACGGTCACAAGACCATGCAGAGGGCAAGACCCCCAGGACTCCTAATCCTCTTCCCGAGTCGGCAAAGGATTCCAGTAATGGTCAAAAATAAAGTACCGGTCTTCTAAAAAGGTCAGATCAAAGACCCTCACCAGCTCATCAAAACCAGCAGGGTCATAGCCGTCAGGCACATCAAATTCATAAATATCTACCCCGTACAAGACAACCGCCCTACCGGCGTTCGACTCCGAATCATCAAGGTGGACAACCACCAAAGGAACCCAATCCCTCCGTCTGTCATTGAGCCTCGTGTAGTGCTGAACAAAAGCCACTACCTCAGCCGGGGCCTCCAGCAAGACGTTACGGGCCGGGGAGTTATCCCTAATGAAACCGATTCGCACAATAAACCTCCAAATACTAGCCAGCTACAACCCTTGTAGCCCAACCCAAGTATCTCGTTAACCCGCCCCGCGCGGAAGACCCGTCCGGCGGCGTCCGCCCCACACAAAAGCCCCTCCCACCCACACAGGCAGAAGGGGCAAACCCCGAAAGGAACAAGAACCTATGAAGACCTATATTCCTGCGGCCGACCAGCAGGAGACCGCCACGAAGCCTCCAAACGCAAAGGCACCATCGAAGGCAAAGGCTGCATAGGAGGCACCAAAGGACGAGGCATAGCTATCTCATAGTCAAATAGCCCACCCCCAGCCTTTCGCTTAGGGGCAGGCCCCCGACTCTCTGCAAGAGCAAGCTCATACCTCTCAAGCTCAACCTGATACTCCTCAGTATCAGCCTTTAGCCCCGGCACCAAAACGCTACAAGACCCACCAGGTGGCAACAATGACGCTGAAACCTCAACATGCTCATCACCATAAAGAACAATGCCCTCAAAATCATGAGCGAAACCCGAACCAACATTCTGGATTACCACTAAGCCAGGCTCATCCTCAGACTCATCAAACTCAAGAACAACATGATTGCTCTCATTGGCTTGATCAACTTGCTTCTCCAGAAGCTTCAACCGCTTCTTAGCAATCTTGTTAGCCCGCTGGGCCTCAGCAACAGACTTCTCAGCAGCGGCCACCTGCTCTTGCAAAGAATCAGCCAACCGTTGAGTCGCCTCAGCCTGCTTACGCGCCTCATAAGCCTGAGCAAAAGCACTCTTGGCCTGAACCTCAGCACGAGACACAGCATCAGCCGCCTCAGCACGAGCTTTCTTCGAGCCATTGGCCTGATACCAAGCAAATACCGCACCAGCCATGCTCAACATGGTCAAAACAATTTCTAAAACATCCATACAACCAATTATCGGAAAAAACCAATGCAGTTAACAGACCTCATCGACACTTTCCAGTCCATCGCCATTATCTTCCTGGCATTTGCCGTTATCACCTCGAATCGTAAGCCCAAATAAGGAGAACCTCCATAGCCAAGAAAACCACCACCCTCAAAGCCCTCAGTGCAGCCCTGCTGCTCACCGCAATCCTCACCGGCTGCACCTCCCAGGCAAACCGCGCCTCCGAAAACGTCTCAACCGCAGCAGACAACTTCGAAATCAACCGCCGAGTCACCTTCATCAACGGCATCACCAACGACACCACCTTCGTCGTCGAAGGCTTCTGCTCCATCAACAAGGACGACAAGAACCAGCTGCAAGTCACCTGCAAAGACACCGACGGCGGAATCACCAAAGACTACTTCGGGCTCTCTGACAACTCCTACTACCTGGTTGAGCAGCTCGACTCCAAGAACGTCAGCGTCTACCACCGCAAGGTAATCATGAACCCCAAGTCGGTCATCCCCGACATCGACATCCAGACCAACGGCAAGTAACACCACAAGCCACCACGCAAAAGGGGCGGACGACGACGTCCGCCCCCGAAAGGAAACCGCCATGCCACACCCACTCCCCCAGATTGAACCCCGCGACGACGTCGTCCTGGTCGACCGTCTCTACAAGCTCGAAGACGCAGCCGAGCTCCTCGGCTACGACTCCGCCAACTACTTACGTGCCAAAATTGCCGCCGGCGATATCGCCTACGTCGATCTAAACCCCGGAGGCACCCGCCCCGTCTACCGGCTCCGCGCAAGCCAAATCAACCAACTCGTCGAATCCTTAACCTTCGACCCAACCCCCAAGCTCAGGAGCGTCGCGTGAAGCGCAAGTACATCACCGAGTACGCCTGCCAGCTCTGCGACTGGCATATCTCGCGGGTCTCCACCAGCGAACTAGGGCTCATGGCAGACGAAGAAGAACTCGAGTTACTAGCCAATGAGCATATGACCACCGTTCACCCTCTAAAACCACAGAAGAACCCTCATGACTCGTAAAACCAAGCTGATCCGGGCAGAACGACTAGGAATCCGCGACGTCCGCCCCTTCGCACCCAAACCCATCATCTCCACCACCTTCAGCTACCGCGAATACAAAGCCGACGACCGCACCCGCGAAGTCCGCGACCACGCTCTCAAAGCCGCCCTACGCGAAGCCCTGGGCACCGGCCCAGACCCCATCGACGTCGACGAAACCAGCCGCAAGGTACGTCTACTCACCGCCGACGGCCCCGTACACATCGCCACCTACACCACCGAAAAAATCATTCTTCACAGGAGCTCAGAATGCGAACCACCCACCGCCGGCCTCTTCTAGCCACCGCCCTGCTCACCCTGGGCCTGCTGCTACTCATCGAGCACATCACCGCTGGCGGGCCCTTCAACGCCCAGCCCCTCACCGGCTGCGCCCTCGCCGTCTACGGCGCAGTATGGCTGATGCAGCTCTGGCAGGAAACCGCGGACACAAAAGCAGGCGCAACCCCCTAGCCCATGCCAGAACCCCCGAAAAAACTGCACAAAAATTTCCCACGAAGTTTCCATCCACCCTAAGCCCGTCGAAAGAACGCACACCATGACAACCCCCGCCAACGACTTCCTCGCCCGCTGCACAACCTCCCGTCTACCCGTCAGCGCTCTACGCGCTCACCCACAGAACCCCCGCCAAGACCTTGGCGACCTGAGCGAGCTAACCGAAGCAATTCGCGCCAAGGGCATCACCCAAACCGTGCTGGTCATGCCCCACCCCGCCATCGAAGGCGACTACCAAATCCTCATCGGCCACCGCCGCATCGCAGCCGCCCGTGCCGCCGGCTTCGATACTGTCCTAGCCAACATCGCTCCAGCTGACCTCAGCGACTCCGAGCAGATGGAAATCATGCTCATCGAGAACCTGCAGCGCACCGACCTCAAACCCTCCGAGGAAATCGCCGGCGTCCGCGCTCTCTTCGACATGGGCAACACCGCCCAGCAAGTCTCAAAAGGCATCGGCAAGCACATCTCAACCGTCAAGCGGTACAAAAAAGCAAGCGGAGCCTCAGCCACTGTGAAAGAAAAGCTTGACGCCGGGCAAGTCACCCTCGACCGCGTCCTCAAGATTGCTGAGTTCGCTGACCACCCCGAGCTGGCCGAGAAGCTCGAAGAAGAATCAACCGGCTACAACTTCGACTACTACTACAAGCAAGCCCAGCAACAGGTAGAAGACGAGACCTACACCGATATCGCCATCGCCAGCCTCAAGAGCTTTGGCGTCACCATCTTCGAAGACGGCGCCGCGGCTAACGAAGCCGGATTCACCGTCTCCTTAGCTTCCCTCTCCGGGGAGCTGCCTAAAACGCCCAAAGCTGTTGCCCAGAACACTAAAAGCCAGCTGGATCAGCTCCTACCCAAGGGTGTAACCCCTGCTGAGGTAGCCGTCATCGCCCGCCCGGGCGCCACCTACATCTGGCGCACCAAGGCAAACGCAGCGACCGGCCAAGAGCCCACCACCCCGGCCAAAAGCCCCGAACAGCTCGAATCTGAGCGAATCGAAGCTGGCCTGATCAAGAACCTTGCCGCTGCCCGTAAGAGCTTCACCGAGCACATCTTGCACCACCTCGAGCACCCCAAGACCCTCAACAAGAACGGCGCCTCATACGGGCTAGCCCTGGCAATGACTGGCGACGCCACAGATATGGGCTCCTACGTCCGCCTACTGGGATTCGACGTCGAGGGCTCAACCATCACCCAGATGCGCCAGGACTTCTTCGACAAAGCCTGCACCCAGAGCTTCGACAAGCTCTTCGCCGCACTCGTAGCCGCCAAGCTGGGGGTCACCAACGACGGTAGCGTCTCAGCCCGCCATATCTTCGAGTTGCGAGCCTTCAACCCCGCCACAGTCGACCACGGGGAAGCCCTAAGAGCCTTCACTACCGCCGAACAGCTCTTCGACTGGACGACCACCCCTGCAGAAAAGGCCGCGCTGAACTACTACCAGCCCACCTTCGACAAGATGTACATCAACGATGAGGTCAACTTCTAATGCCTGACTACGTCTACGGAGCCACCACAAGGAAACAAGCAGCAGGTGGACCTGCCACCGCCAAGCGACCTACCTACAAGATCCCAGCCCGGGTAGATGCCATGCACCGAGCCCGCGACGCACGAATCGCTGAGCTCACCGCCCTCAACGACAAGCTCTCCGATGCCCTCACCGCAGCTGAAACCGAGTTCGAACAAAAAACAAACGAACTACAGGGACTCACCGAAAGCTACGACACCCTCACCGGCATCAACGAAGGCCTCAACCAGGCCCTCATCAAAATGACCGAAAGAGCCGAAACCGCCGAAGCCGAAACCCGAGCCCTCAAAGTCGAAGCCGAAAACAACAGGCTCACCGACGTCCTCACAGAAGAGCTTGAAGCCGAGCGAAACAAGAACAGCAAGCTCCTAGCCAAAATCACCGAACTCCAAGGAAACCTCCGCCGAGCCCGCCGCCGCACCGAAGAAACCCGCGAACAACTCGAAACCGCTATCGCAGCTGCCCACAGCACCCACGAAGGCGCCGCCATCACCCTCACCGCCACCGGCATAGAGCTCCACGGCACCTACCAGACAGCGCCCATCGACGACATCATGAACACCCTCAACCTCGCCTTCCAAACCTTCGTAAGAGGAGCAAGCCGTGCTGACATCACAGCTGCATCTGATCGCTGAAAGCTTCGCCTTCATCATGCTCCTGGCAGCGCTCGCTGGCGTCCTCTTCGTTGCGGGTGCCACCGCCCTGAACCCGGCGCAGCCGCTGGGTCCCACAGGGCAGGAATACGTGACCGCGTTCTTCACGGCCGCAAACGACAGGCCCTATAGGACCAGTGCCTGGTCGAATGCCCCGCCGGGGCTCAACCTCGACGAAGTTCTTGCCCACGCTCAACGCAATCGAAAGGAAGCCATGATGCCTATCAAGACCATCACCCTGTACGCCAAGCGAACCGGCTGTATGCCCTGCAACCTCACTAAACGAAAGCTACAGGAGGTCGGGCTTATTGCCGAGAACAGTGCCGGGCAGCTTGTCTCAGCTGTTGAGGGCGTTGAGTTCAAGCTCTACTACCTCGATGACCCGGGCAACGAAGAGCTCGTTGAGACCCTCAAGAGCGAAGGGCGCAGCTCTGTCCCCTACATCCAGCTCAACTTCCCCCTCGCCCCGGAGGACGGCCACCCCATCGAAGAGTGGACCGGCTTCATCCCCTCCCATATCGGCGACCTCGCCAACCAGCTCATCACCACCTGAAAGTACAAGCATGATCACCGAAGAAACCACATACCCCACCGCCCTCTACACCCTCGATAACCAGCCACAGCGCACCCCCAGCCCCGCAGAGGCTGAATGGGCCCGTTGGGGCTACGACCTGGCTAAGAAGGAGGCCAACCGTGAAGCGGCCTGACATCATCTGGTCCGAAATCGCTCACGCTGTCGCCGACGTCGAGATCGACGAGGCCACACACCCCCACCTCACTGAGGAAGAGCGTGAAGACTGCATGCACCACATCAAGCGCCTCATCTTCCAGTGGCACTGTGTCGCAGGAGCCTTCACCGACATCCTCGAACAACAGCAGGGGACGAAATGACAACAAAGATTAACGTCCCCATAACCAGCTAATGACAACACCAACGACAAGGAACCTTGCATGCCTCATCACTTTGATGCAAATGCTTCCCCCGCTGGGGGTCGAGCATGAGCTGGCTCAAAGTATCAGATGCCTTCGCCATGCACCCGCTCCTGCTGCAGGTGCTCGAATTCCCCGAAGCCGACGACCGCATACTCAACGAGTTCGCGGGCTTCATTACCCGCTGCGGAACCAGCGCCGCAGCATATGAAACCGACTACATCATCACCAAAGGCATGGTCCAGACCCTCGCAGGCTCCTTCGCCCGCAACAAAGTACTCTGCGACCTAGCCCTAACCATCGGGGTCTTCACCGCAATGAAAGACCCCAAAGGCCGAATCGTCTACAAACTCATCGAAGAAGAAGATTTGGTCCACATGATCGAAAAAGCCGAAAGACTCTGGAGGAACCGCCGAAAGCAAGACAACCGCAACCCCAAACTCACCGTACCCGTCCGCAAACGAGACGGCGACGAATGCCGCTGGTGCGGGCAAATCGTCAACTGGAACAACGACCGCAAAAGCGGCCGCGCAGGCACCTACGACCACCTCAACCCTGGCCAGGGCTCCGCAACACCGGAAGAAATGGTCGTCTGCTGCAAAACCTGCAACAGCTCCAGACAACACGATGCCCCCAGCTGGGATAAAACGTTGAGACCAGCCCCTGAGACTCCGTACTACTCCAAAGCAACCGTCACCTTCCTCGCCAAATACAACGTCAACGTCACCCCCAGCGACTCCCTCCCCATCGAGGTAGCAGGCGCTGAACCCACCATATCTCTCACCCCCGTCGAGCCCACCACCGCGGTAGAGACGACCCAGGTAGAGCCCACCACCGTAGAGCCTGAAACACCGGCTCCAGTGGCGCAGGCACCCAGGGCCACGACTCCCCACCAGGCGCAGGCACCGGAGACAGAGACCTACGAAGTAGACCTTGACAACCTCGAACAATCCATAGCTGATGCCCCCGACTGGGTACAAGCAGAATGGCACAAAACAGAATCAGGCAGAACCCGGCAGATATCCACGGTGACAAACCTGGATTTGTCGGGACGGGAAGTAGAAATACTAACCACAAGAGAACCCAAGAAACCTCAGACACTGGCACCACTGCACCCAAACCCAGAAAGAGAAGAAGGCGCAGAAGGAAAAGGAAGGCAGTGAAACCTGAAACTAACCAAGGAACTAGCTCACGAAAGGAAAGTACCGATGCCTGAGCACATTGACTCACCCGAATGCGGCTGCTGGGGATGTATCGAAGAAAGCAACCTGCGCTCGCGGGCTGCCAGCGCCCTTGGTCTATTGGGGAAGGAACGGCGGCGGGCTGACCTAGTTGAGATCGGGCAGCAGGTACCTGTAGAGTACAGCCTCATTGACCAGCTTCAGCAGTGCTTGGCGAACTCAACCGGTGGCGCCAACGTTGGGCGCGGTCGTCCTGGTCTGCCCTATGACGTCACCGCCTCAGAGATGTGGACTGCTCTCTGGCTAGACTTACGCGCCGACGCCATGGACTGCAGCCTCTTCGGTGAGCCCGACACTCCCCAGCGCCATGCCCAGGCGCTACTCGAAGCTATCAACGACTTGCCCGCTGAATGGCTCCAGCATCGCGTACAGGTCTGGGAATCCTGGTGTACCTCAATCCAAGCCCATGTACACCCCGCACGAAAAACTCCCATCGAGGGGCGCTGCCCCAACCCTGAGTGCCATCAGACTCAATGGGCCTCCTACGATGAGGACGGCGACCACACCACCGACACAGCGCTGACCCTCACCTGGGATAGTGACCGCATCTCAGGCATGATGTGCCGCTGTTGCTTCTCCACCTGGGATAGAAGCGACCTGCTCAGCCTGGCTCACGAGCTCAACGAAAATCTTGGGAAGGTTCTTGCGGGCCGGGGCTAGAGCCTGTTAAAGTTGTCAGTGCATCGGTTTACTGTATCCAAAACCAGTAAGCAACTTCGAGAGCCTTCACCTTTCGGTGAGGGCTCTAGTTGTTTAACCGGTGTTGCTTGGAGGGCACCGTGTTGGGGTGCTGAGTATGTTGTCGGTTCGTATGAGCGGGGCTTCCGTGGCACTACCCTTTACCCATTGGGTAGTGCCACGGAAGCTTTTCTGAACGGTGGTGTCCTTGGGGAAGAAAACACGCTACAACAACCATGCTTACCGCAAACGCAATGCAGCACTAAAAGCCCACGTTGGCCGAACTAATGAGCCTTGCTGGTTGTGCGGTCAACCGATAGACCTAATGCTTCCCTATACGCACCCCATGAGCTTTACTGCTGACCATGTGGAGGCTATCGCCAATGGTGGGAAGCTACTGAGCGAACTGCGACCTGCGCATCGACGCTGTAACTCATCCCGTGGCAGAAAGCGAGTCGATGAACTCATCTCGAGACCGAAAACCACCCGGACTTGGTGAAATGCCCGGGGGGGGTGCCCCTCCCCCTAGGGGTCTGACCCCCTTCGGGTATAGTCATTTTCTCTCGCAGGCCTCTGCACCGATTCCCAATTACCAATAAAGGGGGTGTGACATGGGCAGACGCATTGCAGAATGTGGCACTTGGTCGGCCTATAAGCGACATAAACGGCGCGGAGAAGAAGCCTGTGACGCCTGCAAGAAAGCGGCTGTGGAACAATCGCGCAGGCAACGTGAACGCGCAGCCCAAATCAAAATACAAGGATTCGACGGCGAAACCGTATCGGTGTCCCAAATCGTTGCATACGGGCAGTCAGTCATCGTCCCTGTCCCAGCTACAGAAAACCCCTTAGAGTCAGCTCGTTGGCGTTTACACCGCGTCCGCGCAGCCCTGCTTGTAGCGTCGCCTCGAGACGTCGCGAGTTTGTCAGACGCTGAAGCAAAGTGCATAGCAGAGGTTGAGCGTCTAACTGCTGAATCCAGCCCTGCGAAGGAGAGCATCCTTGACCAACTTGCAAATAAGCGAGCTGAGAGGCGCGCAAACGCCGCGGGTTGAGCTCACTCCCCTTTTCAATACCTCTGCTGGTGATGACGCCGTCGATCTAGCCGCAGCAGCTGGTCTTGTTCTTGACCCGTGGCAGGAGCATGTGCTTCGGGGGTCCTTGGGTGAAACTAGCGATGGCCGCTGGGTAGCTTTTGAATGTGGGTTAGTAGTGCCCCGCCAGAACGGAAAAGGCTCAATTCTTGAAGCTCGGGAACTAGCCGGTCTTTTTCTGTTCGGCGAAAAAACAATTGTGCATACAGCGCATCTGTTCAGCACGGCGATGGAACATCGGCAACGTATGGAGAGCCTTATCTGCGATTCTCCATTGGTTGAGTACCTAAAAGGGTATGCAGGTTCTAAAGACCCGAAACGGATCCCTGGAGTAAAAAACGGCGGCACCGACGTCAGCTTCACTCTAGAAAACGGAAACCGGCTCAAGTTTCTAGCTCGCAAAGGCGGTTCTGGCCGTGGTTTCACCGGAGATGTAGTTGTCCTAGACGAGGCCTACGACCTCCCAGACTCAACAGTAGCTTCACTCATGCCGACTATGGGTTCGCGCTCGCTGTTGGGGTCGCCCCAAATCTGGTATGCCTCGTCAGCTGGCATGCCCGATTCAGATGTTCTGCGTCGTATTCGTGAAAGGGCTTTGAGCCCTGGTGAGGACGACAACCGTCTGTACTATGCAGAGTGGTCTGTGGAAGAGAATGCCGACCCTGATGACCCTCTCTCCTGGGCACAGGCTAATCCCTCGCTGGGGATACGCATGTCTGAACAGTATGTAGCTGATGAGCGCAGGACGATGGGTGACGAAGAGTTCAAACGTGAGCGTTTGGGTATCTGGGCCAAAATTGGTGGTTCATCTGCTGTCCCTCCCCAGATGTGGGACGCCTGTCTAGATGAAGAGTCTGATCCGGCTGCTGAGGTTGCTTTCGGCGTTGATGTATCGCCTTTGCGTGATGTAGCCACGATTTCGGCAGCGTCTGTGCTGGAAGATGGGCGCGTCCATGTTGAGATTATCGACCGCCGGGCGGGGACAGCCTGGGTTGCAGACCGTATTGAAGAGCTGCAGAAGCGGTGGAAGCCTGTCGCAATTGTATTTGACGCAGCTTCCCAAACCGCCCCGGTCGTCGCGGAGAAGCCGCGGTTGAAACGGTTTCTGACGGGGCTTGATGCTAGAACCTATGCCCAGTCTTGCGGTGATTTCTTCGACGCAATTACTCAATCCAAGATTGCCCATACGGGGCAAGAAGAGCTAGATAAGGCTGTGGAGGCTTGCCGCCGCTCAAAGGGTGGGCAAGATCTTTGGCGCTGGTCTAAGCACGATAGCACCAAAGATATTACTCCCCTGGTAGCTGCAACCTTGGCGCATCACGGTGCCGTAAACGCTGAAAGAACCAAGTCAAGTAGAAAGTGGGTGGTCTACAGATGAGCCATGATGTCATGCTTCAGTTGGCAGGGACCCCTCATAAGTTCAATATCTATGAGAACTACTACGCCGGTGAGGTAAACCTGCAACAGCTGGGTATTTCTCTGCCGCCCGAGGCGAGAGTGCTTGAAATGTCGGTGATGTGGCCCAAGCTGGCTATCGATGTCCTGGTTGAGTCACTGGTGCTTGAAGGGTTTACTGTTGGGTCAGGTGCTGCGCCTGGCGAGATTCACCGTATCTTCCAGGCCAATAACTTTGATACTAAGTGGCCCCTGGCTATGACTGAGGCTCTAGTGCAGCGCCGCTCGTTTGTAGTGGTTGGTGGTGGAGTAGACCCCACCACGCCCCTGATTAGTGTTCACTCCCCCAAGGGGTTTGTTGTGCGTCGAGATCACTTCGGCCGGGTTGTAGAAGCCCTGCGTAGGTACAAGAACGGCACTGATGAATACACAGCGCACTATCTGCCTGGAGTAACGACATGGCGCAAGCTCATCAATGGTAAGTGGGTCGTACTCGATTCCCAACAAACAGGGCTGACCCGCGTCCCTATCGTTGAGCTTACTAACCGCGTTCGGGCCGGTGGCGATGGGTACTCGGAACTTGAAGCTATAGCAGATATTTGTGACGCGGCGTCCCGCTCCCTCATCAACTTGCAGGTGGCTCAGGAAATGCTCTCGATGCCCTTGCGCTACTTCTTCGGTGAAGGAGCTGATGATGAAAAGATTGACCAGTTCGGTAATGCTGTCTCCAAGCTTGATGTCTACTGGGGGCACCTGATTACTGGGCCTGCAGGATCGTCGGCGGGATCCCTAGACGGCGCAAGCCTTGAGCCGATTATCTCTGCCTTCAAGCTCTACGCACAGCAGGTCTCAGCTATGACCGGCATTCCTCCGTTCATGCTGGGAATTACGGCTGATTCAAACCCAACAAGTGCTGAGGCTATGCAGGTAGCTAAGGACCGGCTGGTGACCCGTGCAATGCAGAAGCAGAATCTTTTTGGGGACGCCGCTGAGGATATCGCCCGCCTCTGCCTGGAGGCTGCAGGGCACAGTACCGATGGGCTTGAGACCCTAGAAGCGCGGTGGCGTGACCCGTCGGTTGCGTCTCCTGCGGCGCGTAACGCTCAGATACTGCAAGCTCAAGCGCAAGGGATTATCACCAAGGAAACTGCCCGTGAGTTCTTGGGCCTATCCCCAGAACAGCTTGCACGAGAGAACATCTACGACACCAACTCTAGGGCTGTTCTCGGGCAATAACTCCAGTGGGGAGAGCGACGAATGCTTCTTGATATGTTCGCTACCCTGCTGGGTTCTATTGTCCAGGCTTTCAGGCAAGAGCTCACCCCAGCGCTCCGAGACCTTGACATGGCTGATTCTGAGAGTTTCGAGGAGTCTGTCCCCATGCTTGCTGCTTTGGTGCGTAAGTACCGGCGTCAGGCAGCTGAGCTAGCCAACCAGCTGATGGCGGAGGAAGCTGCTAAGGTTGGCGGGCAAGCCTTGATCCCGCCGGTAGAGGGGTACGCTGACCAGGCGGTGCATGAGGTGCTGACCCACTCGCGAAGTATTGACCAAGTGAGCAGGTCCTTGGAGCGGCATGTTCGGACGGCTGCCCGCCGGCAAGTAGTCCGATCCATTCCCGACCCGGTTGTACCACCCGCCTCTGAGACGAACCCATCTGCAGATGAGATTGATGTCGATGAGGACGGTAACTTCGTTGGTGAAGCCGGGGATGGATTTGAAGCCCTGCCAGCCAGTAAGCGTGAGAGGGAACAGCCTGCTGTCTATCCCATCGGTTGGGCTCGGGTTCTCACCGGCAAAGACAACTGCGCTTTTTGTATTGTGCTGGCCTCCCGTGGCCCGGTCTATTCATCCCAGCATCATGCAAGTTCTACCAGCAGCAAACGCTGGGATAAAGAAGGGCGGCAGTGGGCTAATTCCTACCACGACAACTGCGACTGTCTTGTGGTGCCTGTCTACGACTCTGAAAACTGGGCAGGAAAAGCTCAATCAGACAAGCTCTATAAAATCTATGAGGAAGTTACTCGAGAGGCTGTAGCTGGTGGTAAAAATATCACCGAAGGCAACGATAAGCTCAAAGCTTTTTCTGACTACTTACGTGATCTCAAGAAAGACGGAAAAGAACTAGAGTACCCTGCCTTAAACGAGCTTGATAAAGCTCAAGGCGCGGCTGAGAAAGATAAAAAAGTTGCTCAAGCGCCTGGTCTCAAATCAGTCATTCCGCCAAGTGCGGAGCTTGAGCCTCATGAAGTCGAGTTTTTGAAGAGGTTCGAAGTCCATGGTCAAACGGCTCATTGGATTGCGAATGATACCGTTCTCCCTGGGGTTGGTCTTATACCAGCTAATGATTTCCATTGGGTAGAAAAAGGACACCAGGCTACAGAGCTTAAGACATCTAAGAATAAGTACTCGACGATTGCAACCCGCATTAGAGACGCTGTGGTGGGAGCAAAAAACCATGCCCATCCTGTTGTGAAAGAGCATTTTGTAATTGACCTTGGTTATCACAAGCTGAACGACAAGCTCCGTTACCAGCTAAGCGAATATAACCTCCGGAAACCTGACGCCAAAATTACTTCATTATGGGTGATGCATTCAGAAGGAGAGTTATTCGAGGAAATAATCCTGCGATAAAAAGCAGGTACCCCACCTCTGACCGCTTCTAGACCTTTGGGCCGCCCTGTTATTTCAAGGTTGCGGAGGGTAGTACCTGCTCTAAACCCAATTTTAACATCTGTAATTATCAACCGTAAGGATAAACATGGAAAAGATGCCTTGGGAACGCGAAGGCGAAACCTTCGACGCCGACCGCGCCAAAACCCTACTGCTGAATCTTCGAGCAGAAAAGGAAAACTACCAGGCCAAGCTAGCGGCCAAGACCAGCGAGCTTGAAGCCCTCACCTCTGAGCGCGACGAGCTCAAGAGCCAACTCGAAACCGCCCAAGCCACCACCAAGGAGCTGGAAGAGCAGGCCCAGCAGGCAGCAGGAGAACTCTCCGCCCTCACCCTGCTGCGAACCAAGGAACAGGTTCTCACCCGTAAGGGTCTGCCCACAGACCTTGCCGACCTGCTCACCGGAGAGGACGAAGAAGTGCTCGAAGCGGCAGCAGACCGGCTGGCAGGCCTGCGTGGGCCTAACTCCGGGCGTCCTGGCACCCCAATGCCACCTGACCCTGCTCAGCTTGGAGAACCTGCTACTGACCCTCGCGAGGAATACGCAGAAGCTCTCTTCGGCCAGTAAAAGAAAACTTGTGCCCAGGCGGCACCCACCATAACTAAATACAGCAACGACCCGCTACGCCAATCGAATGGCTAGCGGATTTTTTATACCCAAAATCAATCTGAAAGGAGCAGCACGCAATGGCTGCAACCACTCTTTCTTCCCTCGAATCAAGCGGTATCCTGCCTAAGCCTATGGCGCAGGAAATCATCAAGAAGGTCAACGAGGAATCTGTTGTTCAGAAGCTCGCTGGCACCATGCCCATGTCTATCACCGGTGCGTCCGTTGCGGTACAGACTGGGCAGGCACAGGCAGGTATCGTCGGTGAAGGCGAAGCCAAGCCCGTAACCAATGCCGGCGTGGCGGTGAAGAACATCAAGCCAATCAAGGCCGCTGCCATCGTCTACTGGTCTAAGGAAGCTCGCCTGGCTAACCCCCTGGGCTATCTGGACTTCCTTCAGGAACAGCTCACCGGCGCCATCACCCGTGCCTTCGACCTGGCCTTACTGCACGGCAAGAACGCCATCAACGGCCAGACCATCTCCGGCGTTGAGCACGTCAACCAGACCACCAACCGCGTGGAGCTGGGCACCGCGGCAAAGGACGCCGGCGGCCTAGCCACCGACCTACTGGCCGGCTACGATCTGGTCACCGGAAGCGACAAGGACTTCGACTTCACCGGTTTCGCTGCCGATAAGGTTTTCCGCTCCAAGCTCCTTGGAGCTGTGGACGTTCAGGGCCGCCCGATTTACTCCAATCCACTGAACTTCAAGGACGACCTGGGCACCGCCTTCGGCCTGCCCGTCGCCTACGGCAAGGCAGTTTCCGGCAAGATCGGCGCAGCAGAAGACACCAAGGTCCGTGCCTTCGGCGGCGACTTCACCAACAACCTCAAGTACGGTTTCGCCGAAAACATCTCCTTCTCCCGCACCGATGTGGCCACCATCGTCGATAACGGCCAGACCGTCAACCTCTGGCAGAACAACATGGAAGCTTTCCTTGTCGAGGCTATCTTCGGATGGGTCATCACCGACAAGGACGCCTTCGTCGCTTACGAGGACAAGGCCTAAGCATGGCCCCGCGATACCAGAACAAGGAAACCGGCACCATTATCAGTACCGATAATGAGCTGCCGGCTCCTTGGCACAAGCTGAAAGAGGTGAACTCCGATGGCGGTAGCGACAGCACAGGACGTGGAGACCTCCCTGATGAGAAGCCTGCACGAAAGCGAAGCACAGTACGTCGAAAAACTGCTGAATAGGGCTGAGAACCTCATCAAGGTCCGCATCCCTAAACTTGCTGAACTCTGCAGCGCGTCACCAAGCTTCATGGATCTGCTGACCCAGGTGGAAGCAGAAGCTGTAGCCCGCGTTTTTCGCGCAGAAAACTCAGGTATTTACACCTCCGAGTCCGAGGATGGCTACTCCTACCGGCTCAACCTCAAGGTTGCTTCTGGCCTGCTCGATATCCTCCCTGAGGAATGGGCGCGGCTCATGGGTAACGGTGGCTTCCGGTCGGTGGCCCCACAGTCTGATGGGTATGCCCGTGCCAGGTTGCGCGGGCAACGCCCTGACCTGAACTTCCAGTTCGGCTGGCCAGGGAAAACCCTTTTATCTGAGGAGCTCTAGCCATGAGCCTTATCCGCCGTCCACGCCACACGGTCACCGTCGTACTACGTCAGGAGCAGGACGACGGCGAAGGAGCCCTGGATTATGTCGAAACCGGGCGAATAGAGGTTCTCTGCAACGTCCACCCGTCATCCACCACCGATGTAGAGAGCTTCGGGGTAAAGCCCAATGACCTCTACACTGTCACTGCCCCGCCCGGCACCTGGCCAGGTGACCCGCTTGCCCTCATCATCTGGGAGGGAGAAACCTACACCCAGCGCGGGCGAGTTCTCAAAAGCCGAATGGGCAGGGCAACTCAACACGATAAGGTCTACATGGAGCGAGGCAATGGCACAGGTCTTTAAATCAACCGGCGACGAGCTAGCCCGATTCGTCTCCACCACCGAAGCTTTCGACTCAGAGGCAGATAAGGTTCACGCTCGAGTCCGGTCAGAAGCCGCTAAAATCTCCGAAACCGGCGAATACCTTGACTCTATTGGCATTGATGCTTTCCCTGGACGCAAAGGCGTCATCGACCGCGTCATCTACTCCGATGATGATGGGGCGCTCGCTATCGAGTTCGGTCGTAAGACTAAAGACGGCGGTTTTGAACCAGGTAAACACGTCTTTGCGAAAGCGATGTGGAACTGATGATTGTCACCAAGTATTTGGCGGCTCTTATCAAGGGCCTTGGGCTGGTGCCGGTAAGCACGGTATCAGCCAATAAGGTGCCTGAGCGGTTCATCTTCTACCAGGTTGTAGGAGCAAACCCCCTGCCCAGCCAGAGAGCTACAGCATCTGAGCGGGTGTCGGTGAATATTTCTTCGATAGCCTCGCGCCGGGCAGAAGCAGAAGCCGACCTGCAGCAGGTTCTGCAGGCTCTCACCGACTCCTACGAGCTCGATGTATCTCATGCTGGGGTCTCGCCGTCCTACCTGGAGGTGACTGCCTTACCCGTTCTCTTGCCGGCGGTTTCTGCAGCCGATTTGAGTAAGCAGGCCTATCAGTACACGATGACCGCGACTCTCATCTTTCAAACCTAACAACTCTTGCCCCGCTACCTGGCGGGGTTCTTCTCTTAAGGAGGGAAAACTATGGCTCGTGAAGCTAACTACGATGCCGACAAGCTGGTGGTGCCCGGCCACGGCACCGTGCTTGTATCCGTCACCGACAAAGCCGACCCCTTTGACATCGAATCATTCGTACTCGGCGACGACACCTCGTACCCCAAAGATCAGTGGATGCCTTTCGCCCTGACATCGAAGGAAAACACCTTCGCCTTCACCAAGGACGGCGGCGACGAGACCGTTCTCGACGTCTGGGAGTTCGACTCCATGGACTCTTCGACCGAATCAGCTACCAACGGCTTCACCGTCAACGCCGCTTCCATGCAGAAATCCGTATGGGACCTGGCCTACGGCGGCGGCAAGTACGACGAAGAACTCAAGGGCTACGCAGAGCATGAGACCGTGCCTGTAGAAAAGTCCGTCATGGTCATCTTTGCCCATGGCGGTAAGCGCGCAGGTGCTTACATGCGCAAGGTCAAGATTACTGCCGGTGACGCTCCCGATATCTCACCAGATAACTTCTTCGAGACCCAGCTCAAGGGCACCATCCTCACCCCCGATGTCATGACCTGGGGCAAGCGCTTCTGGTTCGACGCTCGCCCCTACAAGGCAGCAGTCGGCGGCTAACCCCCTACACCCCTGCCCCGAGCTACGTGAGCCCAGCTCGGGGCAGGCCCCCCCACCGGGCTCACCCACCATCATTTTCAATTGAAAGGGCTCACCCATGACCACCAAACCCCAGGACCACAAGGCACCCAAGGCAGAAATCAACGCCGCAAAGCAGCTCAAATTCAGCGAAGTAGAAGGCTCAGAATTACTCCTCCCCTTCAGCAAGCTCAAGGCCTCCGACGCCATGCGCCTCACCGGTCGCCTGCTCAAGACCCTCGGCGATGAAGTCCTCGACAACAACGGCAACCTCGACACCAGCAACCTGCGCGCAGCAGTCTCAGCCCTCGACTGGGACCAGGCAGCAGACTTCATCGACTACATCGGCGACCGCTACGTCATTGACCCCGCGGGGTGGGAGAAGTTCAACCGCTTCGACAACATGAACGCCGTGCTCGACCTTGTCTTCTCATACGCCGGTGAGATGGGAAAAGACGAGAGTTAGAAGAATTCTTCGACGCTAACACTGAGGCTGTCGCTGACTTCCTGGCTCTCTACCATTACTCACCCTTCGACCTCATCTGGGCTGATGATTTGAGGCCGCTCGAAGCTCTCATGGAGCGTCTGGCGCAGGACCCTCGGTCACGGTGGAGAGCCACAGCCAGCGGTGACGAAACCTGGTGGGAATACGACGAAACGAACCGCCGCTTGGACGATGTCATTGACATGCTCCGAGTGCTCAACCACACGGTCGCCCAGGTCAATTCCCCCAAGAAGGTTCGAGAGCCACAACTGGTACCAAGGCCAGGGAGCACCCCAAAGGCTAGCCAGCCGCTCTCCCTCGACGACGTCCCCAACTTCTTCTAACCAACCTGCTAGGAGGTAAGCCCGCATGGAAGCCGGCAAAATCTGGATTAGGGTTATCCCCAACACCAAGAACTTCCGCCCTGCCCTCGAAAAGCACCTAGAACGCCTAGAGCGCCAGGTCATCATGAAAATCAGGGCAACCGTAGACGCGGACTACCTCCTAGCCCAGGCACAGAAGGCCGCGAAAGCAGCTCAGGCAGCACTTGGAACTCTCGATGTCCGAGCAACCGTAGAAGCACAAACCGCCCGCGCTAAAACCCAAATCGCTGCCCTTGAACGTGGCCGTGACATCGACGTAAACGTGGACCTCGACTCCGCCGCTGCTGCAACCCGCATCGCGGTACTGACCCGCACCCGACGAGTCTCCATCGCCCCGGTCATCAACAAGGCTGCGCTCGCTGCCGCTGCTGCTTCACTTGCTGCTCTCAAAGCGGTAGGTGCGGCTTCTGCTATTTCATCTGTTGGCGCTCTTGCCGTTGCCGCGGTGGGGCAGGTGCTGGCTTTTGGGTCGGCTCTAGCCTCTATCGCGCCGGTGGCTCTGGCGCTTCCTGGTTTGCTGGCCGGGGCAGGCGTAGGCGTCGGCGTCCTTGTCGCTGTCCTCAAAGACCTGCCAGAAGTTCTAGGTGACCTGGGGCCACAGTTCTCAGCCCTGCAAGACTCCATGTCCTCAGCCTTCTGGGACAGGGCTGCTGGCCCTATCCGTGAGATGGTGGGCACCGTCCTACCCGCGCTTTCTGGTGCTCTCACAGAGGTTGCCGGGCAGTTTGGTGGCTGGGCTGTAGCCATCTCAAGCGCACTGTCTGATTCACACTCTATTGCGGTGATGACAGGCTTCCTGGAGAACATGCGCGACGCGGTAGACCTGGCCGGTGACGGTGTCGGCGCATTCGTCGCCGGTCTCATCAACCTGGCCGGGGTCGGCTCAGCCTACATGGGCCCCCTTGCCTCAGCCTTCAACGGCACGGCCTACAGCTTCGAGGCATGGACACAGCGAGTCACCGCTAGCGGTGAAATCTTCCGCTGGGTAGAGGGAGCCTTGCAGAGCCTTCGCCTGCTTGGCTCCATCATCGGGTCAATCACCGGCATCATCGTAGGGCTTGCCACTGCTGCATCTAATGCTTCTGGCGGTGGGCTCGGGGCTATGGCCGCCGCCCTTGCAGCTATCAACACTGCGGTGAACGGGCCGGCCTTCCAGGGCGCGCTTACCACCGTTTTCCAGGGAGCATTCACCGCGGTATCAGCGCTGTCCCCAGCACTGTCAGCGCTTGGGTCGGCCTTTATCGCGCTGGCCCCAATCATCGCCCAGACCATGGGGACGCTAGGAACCCTGCTCGGCTCCGTCCTCGGCGCTGCCATCACCGCACTGGTACCGGTCGTACAAACCCTACTATCAGCTCTCTTGCCAGTTGTCGAGCTACTTGGCGGCATACTGGTGCAAGCAATCGGCCTCATCGCGCCTTTGCTTCAGCAGATTGCCCCGGTCATTGCATCAGTGGCAGCAACCCTGGCATCAGTACTGCTGACCGCGATAGCCCAGCTGCTACCTCCCATCATGCAGCTGGCCACCGCACTACTGCCCCCGCTGATGGCGCTCTTTGCCGCCCTGGTACCGGTCATTGCGGCGCTCGCCTCAGCAATCATCCCGGTAGTAGCCGCCCTAATATCAGGGCTAGTGCCGCCGCTTACCCAGCTACTCGGTGCAATCCTGCCACCGCTCATTTCCATCTTCCAGATGGTCGCCGCCGCTATCCAAGCGCTGGCACCCATCGTGATGCAAATCGCACAAGCAATCCTGGGAATCCTGATACCGGCATTCCAAATCATCCAGCCGGTAGTCCAGACCATCTTCTCAGTCCTCGTCACCCTCATACAGGCAGCCCTAGATATCATCATCGGGGTCTTCAACGTCTTCGCAGGGCTACTGACAGGGAACTGGTCACAGGTCTGGGAAGGCATCAAGCAGATTGCCTCCGGAGTCTGGGACGCCATCAAGGGCATCATCTCCGGCGCCCTACAGATCCTGGTCTCTCTCATACAAGCTGGCATGGCCGCCGCCCAAGCTATCTGGTCAGCCATCTGGAACGCCATATCCAGCCTACTTTCCAGCATCTGGGCAACCATCACCTCAGCGATCCAAACAGCCATCAGCGTCGTTCAAAGCATCATCAGCTCAGCGCTCGCTACGATTCAGGCGCTCTGGTCGGCGGGGTGGGAAGCTGTGCGCAGTTTTGTCTCGACCGCTTGGGAGAACATCAAGTCTGCTGTATCTTCTGGCATTGAGAGTGCTGTTTCTTTGGTGCGGGAGATGCCCGGAAAAATCAAGAATGTCCTGGGAAACCTCGGTGGGCTCTTGATGGATTCAGGTAAGGCCCTGCTACGTGGCTTCATCGACGGTATTAAGTCAATGGCTGGTGCCGCAGCTGACGCCGCTAAGGGCGTGGTTCAGAAGGTCCGAGATTTCTTCCCCTTCTCACCTGCAAAGGTCGGCCCATTCTCTGGGCGTGGGTATACGACCTACTCAGGTAAGGCACTGACAGGCGACTTCGCTCAGGCGATTGCCGGCAATGCTTCGGCTGTCGAGTCTGCTACGCAAAAGATGATGAATGCTGCTGCTACCAGTGTTGCAGCAACACCCCAATTTATGACGGGGCCGGCAGCTGCCCCAGCACCGTCGGTAGCGCAGGGTATATCTTCGCCAGAGGCATCATCTGCTACAGAGCTAGCTGATGCTATTCGAACAGCACTAGACGACCTATGGCGTCCAGCCGGTGACCGAGAAGTTCTTATGCTCATCCGTCGAGCAGAAAGGTTGCGCTAATGCGTGGAAAAGACTATATCGGAACCCTAGCAAACATGATTCCTGTTGGTTGGCATTCGTCTTTTGATGAAGCTGACAGCGACGAGGTGTACGTCTTCCAGCGTTCACCTCGTCGCAAGTGGGCTTTCCGAGCTCATGCTGCTTCAAAACGCGAGTGGACAGTAGGGGTCTCTGCTAGGAATGAGGATCTTGCTGTGCTTCGAGGGTTCTTACGTGGAGCCTACGGGCCTGGGCCATTTTGGTATGTATCAGACGTAGCCTCATTTACCAACGTGTTGACGCCAGAGCAGAGTGATTTGGCTGGTATAGCGAATACTTCCGCTCAGGCAGTGGGCGGGTTCGCTCCTAAGGCGGTTACTGGTCCGGATTCCGTAACCCTTGCTACGGGCGTGCCTGTAGTGCCGGGTAAATATGTGACTGTATCGATAGATGCCTCTGGTTCAGCTGTACTCACTGTGCGATTCAAGACCGCCTCTGGCTCGGCTGCCCCTTCGCCATCGCCAGTGGCGGCCAAAGGCGATCTAATGCAACGGCTGAGCTGGACTGGCATCGTTCCTGCAACTGCTCGCCAGGTTGAGGTGAGCGTAAGTGGCCATGTTGTTGCAACACGTCCTCAGGTGACGTGGACTCCGTATACAGTGCCATGGCTTGACGGGGGCGGGTGCGCTTCAGCAGTGGTGGCTGAGGCGCCTCGCTCGATGAAGAATCATGACCGTGGCACGCATAATTCTCTGTTTGAAGTAACTGCCAAGATTGTGGAGGTAGGCTAATGCTCCCCGGCAACTACAACCCCGGCCCGGCCATTGAGGCCAAACTCCGCATCTACGTGAACGGCACCGAACGCCCCCACCTATCAGCAACCTACGGAATCGACTCCACCGCAGGACTACCCGACGCCTTCATCCAAGGAGGCACCGGCATCACCTCAAGAACCGGGACTGTCACATGGGCCCCAGATAGCGTCATAGAAGCCAACCCATTCCAGCCCATCGGCGAAACCCGATGGACACCCCACCGCGGGGACACCATCATCATCGAATCAACAGTCGAAGGAGCCACCTACCGCGAATTCACAGGCTACATCGGAGAAACCACCTACAACCTCACCCGCAACACAGCAACCAGCAAGATCACCGACGGCCTCGGCGACTTCCTTGCCCAAAAAGTCACCATCAACCACCAAGGCAACATCCAAGGAATCTTCCCCGCCTGGCAAGCATACCGGGCACTCACAGCCGCCGGCCTCGGCGTCCTACCCCCAGTCAGCGCCTCCACTGTCTTGCACGCAAACCATCAGGTTTACACCAGCATCGCAGAAGTAGGCTCAACCACCGGGCGCTTCATGCAAGGCGACTCCTACGGGCTACACACCATGAACCTAACCCACAGCCCTTCCACATCCACCATAACCGGCGACGTCTTCGCCATCACCCGCTGCGCCAAGGCCTTCGACACCACATTCCGCCTCAAAATCGACGGAACCTGGTACCACCTAACCTTCTCCCGCGCAGCAAACGAATACCGCCTCAGCAAAGGCGGAACCCGTATCCTCACTGCACCACGAGACCCAGCCGACACCGACCCTCTACCCATCATGGCCCTCACGATTGGAACCGGACACATTAGACTCTGGACCTCTCGGAAAACCAGCGTAAAAACTGAAATCCAGAACTCACGAACAGCCTTTACCCGCTGCGAGACCGTCAACACCCCAGGGATCTCTGTAAGATACCTCAGCGACCTGGCTATGCAGCAGCAGACCATCGAGCGTCTCCACCACTCACCGGCCGCCCACCACCTCATCGTTTCTCGTGAAGAGCAACAGAAGCAAAAAGGGGTGCGCGGTTTTGAGGCGGTTGAAGCAAAAACCGTGCTGCAAAGCTTTTGCGAAGCGACCATGAGCGCCCTAGCCATGGATGAATACGGTGTACCGCGGTTGTGGGCACGCGAAGTATTCCTCGCAAACCCCACAACACAGAACATCAAGGTATCAGAACGGGTCTTTGCAGGGTCCTTCACCACCGGCAGAGATAAAACATACGGGCGTGTGGAGGTCTCATACCAAGATTCCTACATCACCTCCCAGGGGTACGCTAACACCCAGGGAACTCTCGCCTACCAGCCCGATAACCGACTCGAAATCACCCTGGGAGAAGAGCTACAAAGCATTATCACCGTCCCGGCTGAGCAGGATTGGCACGGCGTTGACCTTAACATGAGGCCGGTCATCGATGCCAGTGACGGGGAGGATAACCGAGCCGCATTCAACCGCCCAGTCGGATCATGGTGGGGCATCTGCTTTGAAGACCCGCAGTATGATGGCGAGATGCGCTGGACCGGAGCAGGATTCGAAGATATCTCCGGAAAGATTGAGCAAATCGGCCAGCGAGCGTACAAACTCACGCACCTGGTTACCGGTGGCCAGCCACACTGGAAGTACTATCTCACCTCCCCCACCTTGGGAGTGGATGTCATACGAGCTGGCAACCGCGGCGTCCCTCTCCCCATGATTCGCTGTGACTTCATCACTACCTGGGTGGACTCTCTGGTGCAGTCAGTGGGGTACGGCGGTTCTGCCCTCACCTTCTCTCACGATGCATCTTGGTGGCTCACCAAAGCAGAAGCCCAGCTCCTTGCTAGAACGCTCGCTGAGGAGATGCGAACTGAGCGAGTGACCTTCGATATGCTCCCTATCCTGTGGGACCCCCGCATCCAGCTCTTTGACAAGCTCACCATCACCGGACAAGACCACGATGGGAACGACACCTGGGAAGTGGAAGCCCTGGTCACAGGTAAAGACATCGAATGGGATGGGGGCGTTCCGAGCATGAAGATTAACGTGGCTGCGCTAGAGCTTACTGACTTGCGCTCCGGTAAGTCGTACCGGACCCTGGGCTCTGTTTACTCGGCTTACCGTGATGTCCCCTCTACCAAAACCTATGGGCAGGTCTATGATGCGCTGCCTGGGAAGGCATAAGAAATTATGGCAACATCCACCCCCAACTATGGTTGGCCGGTCCCTCAGTCACCTGACCCGGCCCAAATTCCCAAGGACATGCTGAACCTTGCTATCCCCATTGACGCAATCGTCAAGGAGTTCTCAGACCGACTCGAAGCGCGAGAAAATGTCTTTATCACTCACGAAGGTGAAGGGGCCTACACGGTAGCCAATGGACTGGGTGAGGCAGTGCCTGTGAAGTCTGATGGTGACGGTACATGGCAGGTGCTTCTATGACCCTAGTAGCCGGAACCTTCTGCCTTCCCTACGGGCCTGGCGGGTCTTCTGCTGCAACTGGCACCGTGACATTTACTCAAAGCGTCCTTTCATATCGACAGGGCGCTATTTTTCTACCCACCTCTGTCGTCTCGCCTATCACTGATGGGCAGATGGAACCGGTAGAACTATCCCCTGGGCTCTGGAAAGCCTGCATTACCTCTGAGCATCGGACTTTCACCCTTCCTACTGTTGCGGTGGAAGGTGAGCAGGTGCACCTTACAGCGGATGCAGCTGCCGGGGATGGCACCTACTTTTTGACTCTAGAGAAAGACCAAGCTATCGCTCACGTGGGCGATGGCTCCTACGAGATTGGACCAAAGAATGGCTAACGTTATCAAGGGCTTGCTGCCGAGCGGCAAAGCCCCCTCAGTGCTGAAAGCTGAGATTATCGAGCTTGTGAAGGCCGAAGCACCGGCTCCTGACCTTTCGCCCTATGCCACTAAGGAAGAGCTAGCGAAAAAGACCATCGGCATACCCATCTTCCAAACCCTAGCAGAGGCCAAGGCCTGGGAAGCTCAGAACCCGGGTAAGGTCGCACTGACCCTTGAAACCTCAGCCCCAGATACCGTGCCCCCAAAGTTCCCTGCTGGGGCAGCGTTCTCAGTAGACCCTGGCATGACCACGGCGACCCTAACCCTATCTGCAGCTGCTACCGATGACCGGCGCATTGAAAAATACCAGGTGCAGCTACCGGGTTCATCAGCCTGGGTGGACGCTCAGATTCTCTCACCTACCACTTTGAAGATTAGTGGCTTGGCCCCATCCACCGCCTATGATTACCTTGATTTGCGGGCCGTGGATGCAGGCGGAAACCCCTCGAATGTCATCCGCTCTATGGGAGGCTTTACCACCTTAGCGACCCCGCCGGTAGCGTACGAGGAGACTCTGAAGACCCTGGCCCCAAAGATTTATATCAAGGGGTCACCGGCTACCAATGCCGGCACCCAAGGCGCTCTCTCAAATGTTTCACTTTCTGCCCCTGAGACCAGCGCCGCACTAGGCGGGTATGTAGCCTCCTACACTTTGACCAAAGGCAGCAACAACACCCTTAAGTGGCAGACTAAGCCAGAGAACGGCATGGCTAGCACCACCTGGTCTTATTCCTTTATTCTGCGGGTAAACCAAGCTAATGCGATTTCTAACGCTATCCTGGCTTTCCCAACTACCCTCAGGCTGCGAACCCCGCACTCACCGGATGCACCACAACCTGCGATTATCGAGATTACAGGCACCAGTACCCCGCTATGGCGAGCCGAGACAGCATCGATTTCCTCACCGGTCACTGTACACGTGGGCGTGGAATGTGACGGGTCAGCAACCCGCTACTACCTAAACGGCGTCTTGAAGTTTACTGGCCCGGCGCGAGCTGAGGGGCAGTCCGTACGCTGGTTCGGTTTCGATTCAGGGGCCTGGGTCGATTACGACGTCGCGGGCCTGGCCTGGGATAGCAAGGCCTGGGGTTCAGCCGCCTTTGCGCAGCTGGCTAAGGACGCCGGGGTGGGAGCGTGAGCTACACCACCCAAGGTTCAGTGACCCCGCTCTACTTAACAGACGGGGCAGCCCCGCCGGTCTACCTGACCACCGGGCAGCAGGTCATCAACCGAACAGGCAGTACTGCGGAAGCCCCGGTGGTTGATACATCTACCCTGACTGCCACCGCCAAGCAGGTCGCTAAGCTCACCATCATCAACGGCGTTTCAGCTAGTAAATCACCTGATGGTGGTGAGACCGCCATCTGCCGTGTCACTTTCGCCTCTGACGCAACGAATCTGCGCTTTTGGCTACGGGCTCTACCGGCTGGCACCCGGGGAACCTTCCACCTAGGCGGCGGGGTCTACCCCCTCCAAGCCGCCGGAAACACGGTCATGGCCGGTGATGTACTCACCGACCCTCTCGCTGATATCGCGGTGGCCGCTGGCACCTCAGCAGAGGTTCGCCTCTTCTTCCCTGCGGGGTCGGCGAAATCAGTGACCAAGGTGCCCATGGAAAAATCTGGCTTCCTGGCCGGAGAGCACCTGGTGGCAGGTAGTTTTAGCGCTTCTGCTGCCGCTACCTTCTCCCCCTACGGGGTCCTAGGTGACACCACCGAGGGAGCCCGCTCTATCATGTGCGATGGTGATTCCATCCTGACCAAAGATTGGCACCGCTCTGTACTGGTAGGGGCCGGATTCGCGGTTTCTGACCGCGGTGTATGGGGCATCCAGGTCAATTCTTGGGACCCGCTTTTCGGCGGAGCCTTGGCCCGCTCACCGTGGGATTACTTCCTCTTCGAGCTGGGAACCAATAACTCTGGCGCCCCTCAGCCTGCCACCTTCCAGAAAGCAATCGACGCGATGTACAGGTACGCTGACGCCGGCGCCTTGGGGGCCCAGACTACCCTGCTGCCTCGCTCTACCTCCACTGATAGGTGGGCCACCGTCGAGGGGCAGACCCCCAGTATCTCCCCTGAATGGCGCGAGGATTGGAATGCTTGGGTGCGTGATGGCTCCCCAGTAGATTCTCAGCGGAAATGGGTGGCACCTGGCACTCCTGGTGCTCTTCGTGCAGGGGACCCCGGGCATATGCTGGCCTTCCCTTGCTTTGATTTGGCTGCGTCGGTTGAAGTGCCAGCTGCTGGGGCGCATGTGTGGGCTGCAGGGGCGCTGACTGATGATGGGACTCACCCGACTGATGCGGGTGTGGCTTTGATGCGGAGCGCTTTTGGCCAGTATGTGGCCAGGGTATGGGGAGTGGCTCAATGAGTCTTCCTCCTATTCCTCCCGAAGCTTGGGCCCTGGTGGGCGTTGCCGTCACCGCTATCGGTGGTTTCTCTGGAGCTCTGATGACGGCCTGGGCGCAGCGGGGCAAGACCAAAGCCGATGCATCAGGAGCCCTGGTCGATAACCTTCAAGAGGAGGTCGCCGAGCTACGCGCCGAAGTGCGCAAGCTACGCGATGAAGCCGCGAAAGCTCATAAGGAGATGCATGAGGCCAAGACCGAGGCCTACGCTATCAAGGACGCCGCCCGCCTGCATATCTCCATGAGCGCGGCCTACATTTACCAGCTGCGTGCGCACATCGATACCGAGCAGCCACCGCCTGCGCCGCCTATACCTGAAGAGCTAATCCAGCTGATGCCGGATTTCCTCAAGCCGCCTCAGTAGGTGGCTTTTTCTTTACCCAAAAACAAGCGCCCCTTGGCCCATCAACTGAGGGGCGCACCCATTTAAAGAAAGGAGGCAATATGGCCACAACCTTCAAGCCCGACAGTTCGCTGGTCACCTCGACCGCACTCTCGCCGAACAGAACCGTGACCAACGGCCGCTACGCGCGTCTCGTCTGTCTTCACACTATGGAGACCGACGAGCATGCCACCGTGGCTGAAGCTATCGGCGCCGGCTGGTTCCTCAACCCCACAGCGATGGCCTCAGCCCACTACAACGTCGACAACGACAGTATCGTCCAGGGGGTGCCCGAGAAGGACATGGCCTGGACAGCGCCAGGCACCAACGAGGACGGAATCCAGATTGAGCAGGCAGGCCGGGCTGCCCAGACCACCGCCCAGTGGAATGACGCCTACAGTGCTGCCCTGCTGGAGAACACCGCCCGTCTGGTCGCTGATATCTGCCGACGCAATAATATCCCGCCGGTCAAGCTCACCGATGCCCAGCTTGCAGCAGGCGCAAAGGGAATCATTGACCATGCTCAGGCGTCCCGCGTCTACCGGATGAGCGACCATTGGGACGTCGGCACCGGGTTCCCCTGGGACGCTTTCATGGCGAAGGTCCAGGGCTACTACAACGGGGGCACCGCTTCTGCAGGGCTCCCCGCCACCACCACTACCGTTACTACCTCTACAGATTGGTTTGATATGGCTACCAAGGCAGACCTCGAAAACGCTATCTTCCATAGCCCCCGTTCCGAATGGGGCGGCCGCACCCTCACCGAAATGCTGCAGGACAACAACCGCGACACCTACAGCACCCTGCGCATGGTGCGCCACCTCTTCAACCTCTACCGCCTGGGCATCCCCGGCGTCATCACCGATGGCACCTTCGGGCACAAGATCCGCTCAATCTTCGGTTACGACGAAGCCAAACAGGCCCCGTCCCGGGTAAAGGAATTTGAGAACGACAAGCGCGGCCTCTTCCGCTGGTAAGAAAGGAGAAGAAGCAAATGGCTACTTTGACCAATCAGACCCGCAAACGCACCGTGGGCTCAACCACCGCTTTCGCAACCGGCGGCACCGCCCTTGGTGGGGCGGTGGCCACCATCATTCACGAGCTGCTGCTACCTGACCTGACCGCTAACGGTGCTTTGGCGCTGGGTGTGGTTTGCTCAGCCCTGCTCGCGCTGGCTGGCGGATGGCTGGCTCCGTCTTCGAAGGCTGAGACTGAGGCTTACTTGGGTTCTGTGCTGGCTATGGCTCGGCAGGGCGACCACGGGCGGCTTAGTGCCGTCCAGCCCGCCCAGCCTCCAGCGGTCGAGCAGGTAGAACCTGCAACAGCAACTGAACAGGAACAGCCGGCTAAAGAGCCTGAGCTGGCCGAGATCCCTGACGGGTACGAACTGGTCGACACCGCGGGAACTGAGTACAGCAACCCGGCCTATGCCCTAGGTAAGTAGGCAAAAAAATAGCCCCTCACCGCTCCCCTAGTTTGGTGGTGCGGTGAGGGGCTATTTTTCCGTACTTGATTAGGCAATACATGGTAAAAAGGGGTTCAAAATTTCACTTTGAACCCCTTTTTGAACCCCTTTAGCTATTACAGCTCGTGATTCCTCGTTGTCACGACCTCGAAAAAACCCTTATTTTTCAAGGTTTTATGACCGCTCATAACCACCTATGACCTATATCGCTAAAAGTCCCAGTCCTCATCTTCCGTGTTTACGGCCTTGCCGATCACGTAGGAGGAGCCGGAGCCGGAGAAGAAATCATGGTTCTCGTCGGCATTGGGTGAGAGGGCCGAGAGAATTGCGGGCGACACGTTGGTGACGGAGGCGGGGAACATTGCCTCGTAGCCCAGGTTCATGAGTGCCTTGTTGGCGTTGTAGTGCAGGAATTTCTTGACGTCCTCGCTCAGACCCACGCCGTCGTAGAGGGAGTGGGTGTAAGCTACTTCGTTCTCGTACAGTTCGTAGAGCAGGTCGAAGGTGTAGTCCTTGAGCTCTGCCTGGCGCTCAGCGGTTTCCTTTTCGAGGCCGCGCTGGTACTTGTAGCCAATGTAGTAGCCGTGCACAGCCTCATCGCGAATGATCAGGCGGATCAGGTCGGCGGTGTTGGTGAGCTTGGCGCGGGATGACCAGTACATGGGCAGGTAGAAACCTGAGTAGAAGAGGAAGCTCTCGAGCAGGGTTGAGGCGACCTTCTTTTTGAGGGGGTCATTGCCCTGGTAGTAGTCCATGACGATGCGGGCTTTCTTCTGTAGGTGCTCGTTTTCGGTGGACCAGCGGAAGACCTCGTCTATTTCCTTCGTGGAGGCCAGGGTTGAGAAGATCGATGAGTAAGACTTAGCGTGTACCGACTCCATGAAGGCGATGTTGGTGTACACGGCCTCTTCGTGGGCGGTGACGGCGTCGGGCAGCAGGGAGACAGCGCCGACGGTGCCCTGGATGGTGTCGAGCAGGGTCAGGCCGGTGAAGACGCGCATAGTTAGCTGCTTTTCTTCTTCGGTCAGAGTCTTCCAGGACTGCACATCGTTTGAGAGCGGCACCTTTTCGGGCAGCCAGAAGTTAGCGGTCAGACGGTCCCAGACCTCAAGGTCTTTTTCGTCTTCGATACGGTTCCAGTTGATGGCTTCAACGTGGTTGACCAGTTCGACCTTCTCACTCATGGTGATGGGTTCTCCTCATGTCGGGTTGGTGTGGTGCCTGAAATAGGCTTGATTCTATTCTTTCACCGTTGGGCGGTTTTCGCACCAGCGGCTCGGTTTGCTTAATATCTCAGGGGCGGACGCCTGTACCCGCTTCCTCTTGTAGGGCGGCTTGGCGTTCTGCTTTGGTTTCCCTATCGACGAGGCGGCGTAGTAGCGGCAGGGCCGCAGCAAGCTGCGCGGCCTCGTCCGCGGTGAGTATCTCGTCGGCTCGTTCTACAATCCAGCGGTCGCGGCGGCTGATGATGGAGTCAATGGTGGCACTCCCCTGGTCTGTCAGGTAGAGCTCCTTGCGGCGCTTGTCGTGCAGGTTTTTACCCGATGCGATATAGCCTCGGCGCAGGAGTGAGGCCACGATTTTGTTCATGGACTGCGGGGTCATGCGCTGAAAGCGGGCCAGTTCAGCACCGGTTTGCCGCGGGGCAGCCTGGAGCTGGGCGAGCACGGTTTCCTCTGCAAATGAGAGGGGCGAGTGCGAGTCGGTCTCGTTCCTCAGTCGTCGATGCATTCTAAACACCGAATACCTTAAGGTACCTGCCTGCTCATATGAAAAATTTTCCAAGGGCACCAGCCTAAAATAATCAGTTTAACTTATCAGTTATATAGATTATATACCGAGATAAAGAAAGCCCGCCACCCCAACACAAGATGACGGGCCCGCCCAGCCGGGGCGGGCGTCCGCGCCTTATCAGCGCAACACCCTACCCCGCCTCAGGCCTTAGAGCATGCAGCTGACGCAGCCCTCAACCTCGGTACCCTCAAGAGCCATCTGACGAATACGTGAGTAGTAGATGGTCTTGATACCCTTACGCCAGGCGTAAATCTGGGCCTTGTTGACGTCGCGGGTGGTGGCGGTGTCCTTGAAGAAGAGGGTCAGCGACAGGCCCTGGTCGACGTGCTGGGTGGCAACGGCGTAGGTGTCGATAATCTTCTCGTAGCCAATCTCGTAGGAGTCCTGGTAGTAGTCCAGATTCTCGTTATCCATGTAGGGAGCCGGGTAGTAGACACGCCCCAGCTTGCCTTCCTTACGAATCTCAATCTTCGAAGCAATGGGGTGAATCGACGAGGTAGAGCCGTTGATGTAGGAGATAGAACCGGTCGGCGGAACAGCCTGCAGGTTCTGGTTGTACATACCGTGCTCAGCAACATCGGCAGCCAGCTGCTTCCAGTCTTCGGCGGTGGGCACGGTGTGACCGGCAAACAGCTCGCGGGCGCGTTCGGTCTCAAAGTCCCAGGTGCCGTTGATGTACTTCTCGAAGTACTCCCCCGAGGCGTATTTAGACTTCTCAAAGCCTACGAAGGTCTCCTTGCGTTTGCAGGCAATTTCCATAGAGGCGCGAATCGCGTGGTAGGTAACGGTGTAGAAGTACATGTTGGTGAAGTCCAGAGCTTCTTCAGAACCGTAGTAGACGTGCTCACGGGCAAGGTAGCCGTGCAGGTTCATCTGCCCCAGGCCCACAGCGTGGCTCATGGAGTTACCGCGCTCGATGGAAGGAACCGAGGCGATATCAGACTGGTCAGATACGGCAGTCAGAGCGCGGATGGCGGTGCCGACGGTCTGACCCAGGTCGCCGCCGTCCATGGCCAAGGCGATGTTCAGGGAACCCAGGTTGCAGGAGATGTCCTTACCAATGGTCTCGTAGCCCAGGTCAGCGTTGTAGACGGAGGGCTCTGAAACCTGCAGGATCTCAGAGCAGAGGTTAGACATGATGATCTTGCCGTCAATGGGGTTGGCCTTGTTGACGGTGTCTTCGAACATGACGTAGGGGTAGCCAGACTCGAACTGAATCTCAGCCAGGGTCTGGAAGAACTCGCGGGCGTTGATCTTGGTCTTCTTGATGCGGGCATCGTCGACCATCTCGTAGTACTTCTCGGTGACGTTGATGTCTGAGAAGGGTACACCGTAGATACGCTCAACGTCGTAGGGTGAGAAGAGGTACATGTCCTCGTTCTTCTTGGCCAGTTCGAAGGTGATATCGGGAATCACAACGCCCAGTGAGAGGGTCTTAATGCGGATCTTCTCGTCGGCGTTCTCGCGCTTGGTATCGAGGAAGGAGTAAATGTCGGGGTGGTGGGCGTGCAGGTAAACTGCGCCTGCACCCTGGCGGGCACCGAGCTGGTTGGCGTAGGAGAAGGAGTCTTCCAGCAGCTTCATCACGGGGATGACGCCTGAGGACTGGTTCTCGATCTTCTTGATGGGGGCTCCGGCTTCGCGCAGGTTGGTCAGGGCGAAGGCTACGCCGCCGCCGCGCTTGGACAGCTGCAGGGCTGAGTTGATGGAGCGGCCGATGGACTCCATGTTGTCTTCGATGCGCAGCAGGAAGCAGGAGACCAGTTCGCCGCGCTGCTTCTTGCCGGCGTTGAGGAAGGTGGGGGTGGCAGGCTGGAAGCGGCCGGAGATGACCTCTTCAACAATCTTGGTTGCCAGAGCCTCGTCGCCTTCTGCCAGCAGCAGGGCGACCATGACCACGCGGTCCTCGAAGCGTTCAAGGTAGCGCTGGCCGTCGAAGGTCTTCAGGGCGTAGGAGGTGTAGAACTTGAAGGCGCCCAGGAAGGTGGGGAAACGGAACTTCTTAGAATAGGCCAGCTTGGAGAGGGACTTGACGAAATCGAAGGAGTACTTATCAAAAACCTCGGGCTCGTAATACTGGTGCTTGACCAGGTAGTCAATCTTCTCTTCCAGGTCATGGAAGAAGACGGTGTTGTTGTTGACGTGCTGCAAGAAGTACTGGCGGGCTGCCTGACGGTCTGCTTCGAACTGAATCTGGCCGTTCTCATCGTAGAGGTTCAGAAGGGCGTTCAGCTCGTGATACCCCATGCCACGGTATTTCTCGGGGGTGCTCGGATCCTCGTGACCGGGTTCTACGCTGAGGCCGGGTACAGGGAGTTTTGAATCCAAAATTTTTCCAATCCTTCTTGAACGGTTTCTACATCTTCTTCGGTACCCATGAGCTCAAATTTGTAGAGTACGGGCACGTGGCATTTGGCGGCGACTTTGTCTGCTGCTACGCAGAAGAGGTCACCGAAGTTGGTGTTTCCCGCGCCGATGACTCCTTGCAGGAGTTCCCGGTTGTGGGGGTTGTTGAGGAACTTCACGGCCTGGGGCGGTATGGAGCCCGCTCCCCCGGGTCGCCCGTAGCTGGGGACACACAGCACGTAGGGCCCGGTGACCTGTGGTGGGTCTTCACTGGTCTTCAGCGGTAGCCGTATGTTTTTTATTCCGGTCTTCTGCACGAACTTGTGGGTGTTCTCTGAGACCGATGAAAAGTAGACGATGGTGGGCTGGCCGGTGGTATCTGTAGTGTCCATGGGGGCTGGTGCCTGGATCTAGTCGTGGTGGGTGTGTGCGCGTGGCGCGGGTAAGAAAAGGCCCGGGTGCGTACGCCGGTGGGCGGCGGGTGCTCCCGGGCAGGGGTCAGCGGTTAGGCTGCTGCGCTGGCCAGGGCGTTGATCTTGTCGGGCTGGAAGCCTGACCAGTGGTCTTCACCGGCGATGACGACGGGGGCCTGCAGGTAGCCCATGTCCTTGATGAGTTCGAGGGCTGCGGGGTCCTCGGTAATGTCAACGGTGTTGTACTGGACGCCGAGCTTGTCGAGAGCGCGGTAGGTCATGTTGCACTGGACGCAGGCAGGCTTGGTGTACACCGTAACGGTCATTGGGGTATCTCCTTGGTGTCCCGCGCGGGGCGGGAGGTTTCTGGCATAGGGGGCTCTTTTCGAGCCGGTGTGGGGTTGGGCGGCGGTTTTTCTCTTGTCGCCCGAACCGAGATTTAATACTACATCTAGTGTTTGGGGAGCGCACCTAACCCTACATAGTGTGGTCTGTTACGAAATTTTTTAAAATCGGTATCTATCCACAGCCCTTCGGCGCGTTTGCGGGCTTTAAAGAAGTTATCCACATTAAGGGCTACTTGAGGCGGGGTTGAGGGTGGCGTGTGACCTTAAACCCGCGGGCCTGTCTATACCCCTGGGGCTTAAGACCGGACGTCCCGCGAGATATCAGGGCTGGGGCTTTCAACCCTAAATTGAGCCTTGAGTCTTAGGGGCCGTGTGGGGCGATTTTTTAAGGTTTTTTACCGGGGTGTGTCGTGCGAAAGGGGCACCCTGCCAAGCTTGACAAGGGTGCCCCTTAAGGTGTTTAAGCGCGACTATTTAGACGAGCCCGCGTTCCTTGAGCTGCTCGTAGAGGGCGGTGCCGTCGTTGCCTTCAAGCCAAAGATCGCCCTTAGTGATATCGCGAGCGCGGTTATCACCCCAGACACGGCCTGATGAGAGCACGGATTCGCCGAAGGTGAGGTTGCGAATGAGGATAGCTTCAACGTTGTGGGGGTAGCGGACGGCAAATCCGTTGTAGATTTCGGGGTCGCGTTGGCCGTCGTCGCCGATGAGGATCCAACGGATATGGGGGAATTCGGTGGCGAGGCGTTTGAGGGTGTTGACTTTGTGTTGGGAGCCGGAGCGGAACCAGCGATCGGGGGTGGGGCCCCAGTCGGTGAGGAGGAAGGTGCCTTTGGGGTAGCCGTTGCGGTGGAGGAAGCGGCGGAGGGTGGGGGTGACGTTCCAGGCGCCGGTGGAGAGGTACATGAAGGGGGCGGTGGGGTGGGCTCGGTGGAGGCGGTCCATCATGACGGCCATGCCGGGGGTGGCGGAGCGGGCGTGTTCGTTGAGGACGAAGCTGTTCCAGGCTGCGACGAAGGGCCGGGGTAGGGCGGTGTTCATGACGGTGTCGTCAACGTCGCAGATGATTCCGATGGTTTGGTCTTCGGGGACGATGTAGACGCTGGTGATGGCGGGTTGGCTGCCGGGGGTGGTGATGGTGACTTGGTGGGTGCCGGGTTCTAGGGTGATGTTGAGTTTGACGTCTACGACTCCTCCGCGGTCGGCGTGGACGCGGTGGTGTTGGCCGTTGATGTGGATGTCGATGGGGGCGTGGGAGATGGCGACGGAGGTGAAGGAGCGCCAGCCGCGCACGGGTTCGATGGTGGGGTCGCCTTTTTCGACGGAGTCGAAGAATTCTTCGAAGAGGTCGGTTTTGTAGAGTGCGCGGCCGAGGATGCGCACCCATTCTTGGGTGCCGTAGCCGACGCTGGGTACGATGACGGGTTCTAGGCCGTGTTTTTGTGCTTGGCGTTCGCGGTAGGAGTGGATGCTGTCGCCGATGCGGTAGCCGATGTTGACGGCTTCGTCGGCTGCTTCTGCGACGATGGTGCGGATTTCATGTGCCCCTGTGGTCATAGCCTTAGTTTTTCATATTTGGGTGGTTGGTGCATGGTGTGACACCAGCGGAGGTTCGTTCGTGATCAGCGGTTCTTAAAGAAATGAGGTGGGCACCGCCTTTGGTGCCCACCTGTGTGTGGTGTGTGGTTGGGTTTTAGTCGATGTTGAGGACGCAGGTGGCGCTGCCGGTGCCGTCTGCCTCGTTGGCGTGGTTGACGTGGTCGCCTTCTTCGAGGGCGTAGCCGGTGCCCTTGATGGCGCAGAAGACTTCAGCTTCGGGGTCTTCGGCGGTGACGGAGACACGAATCTGTGAGTCTGAGAGGTCTGCGAGGTTGTCGTAGGTGAGCTTGTAGAAGGCTTTGCCTTCGAATTCAGCCTGGTTGCCGTCGAAGTTCATCTGGTCTTGGTAGACGGTGATGGTTGCGGGAACCTCTGCGCCGTTGTGTTCGGCAGTTACCTCGATGGTGATATCGTCGCGGCCGCCCCAGCCGTCAGTTGCTTCGATGCCCATGCCGGGTACGATGGTTTGCGCGCAGCCTGCGAGCAGGGCGGTCGCCGCAAGCGCGGATACTACGGTAACTTTTTTCTTTGCCATACATAAAAATATAGCGTCTTCACAGACTCTTAGGGTAATGCTACGCGCCGGTGGGCGACAGTTTGTGGCTAAAAGTCTTGATGAGAGGTTGGGGGATGTAGTGGGGGCGGGCACTCTCTGGTGTGAGGGTGCCCGCCCGGGGTGCGGCGTCCTGGTGGTTGTGGACTAGTGAGCGTTCTCTAGTCGCTCAGGGTCGGTGGTGACCAGGATTTTGACGGCGGTTTCGTTGCGGTTGATGAGGGTGTCGAAGCCTTCGTCGATGAGGTTTTCGAGGGCGATTTTGCCGGTGATGAAGGGCTTGAGGTTGATTTTGCCTGATTCGACCAGCTTGATGGTGTCGGGGTGGTTGTTGACGTAGGCGATAGTGCCGCGCAGGTCGACTTCCTTGAGGACGAGTTTTTGCATGTCGAGCTGGGCGGGCTTACCCCAGATGGAAACCACCACGATAACGCCCTGGGGTTTGATAGCGTCGAAGAGGGTATCGAGCACGACGTTGACCGAGGTGCATTCGAAGGCGACGTCGGCGCCGCGGCCGTCGGTGAGTTTTTTGACTTCTTCAACGACGTCTACCTTGGCCGGTGAGAGGGCGTAGTCGGCGACTCCTGCGTCAAGGGCCTTCTGACGGCGCAGGCTGGAGAGTTCGCTCATGATGACGGTTGCGCCCTGGGCTTTGAGGACGGCTGCGGTAAGCAGGCCGATGGGGCCCGCGCCGCCGACAAGGGCGACGTCCCCGTCCTTGACTCCCCCGGCTCGTTCAACGGCGTGGTAGCCCACGGTGAGGGGTTCGATGAGGGCTGCTTCGTCGAGGGGGATGTCTTTGGAGATTTTGTGGACCCAACGGCGCTTAACGGCGATCTTTTCGGCAAGGCCGCCGCCGCGTCCGGCAAGTCCGATAAAGTTCATATCCTTGGAGAGATGGTAGTCCTTGTTGCCAGGGCCGGTTTCTACATCGTCGCGCACAATGTAAGGTTCAACGACGACATGGTCGCCCACCTCTAGGTCGGTGACGCCTTCACCGAGAGCTTCTACGACACCGGAGAATTCGTGGCCCATAGTGACGGGGGCGGTTTCGCCGGAAATGGGGTGCGGGGTGCTGTGGGTGGGGCAGAAAATGGGGCCGTCGAGGTATTCGTGAAGGTCAGTGCCGCAGATGCCGCACCAGGCTACCTTGATGAGGACTTCACCAGCGCCTGCGGTGGGTTCGTCGATGTCTTCGATGCGGATGTCTTTGTTGTCGTAAAAGCGGGCTGCCTTCATGGGAGTCATCACCTGTTTCGATAAGAGGTCTCCCCCGCCACCTGGCTGAGCTGGTAGCGAGGTTTGGTCGTCTATGACCTCTTTCATCCTATCCCCGCAGCACCTGCTTGTGGCGCCAGTTACGCCATATGCTGCAGCCAGGTCTGCCTCATCGGAGCTATCAACCAGAAGCTGGGCCGGGGACGTCCAGACCTGCCAGTTCTCTGCCAGCACGACTAGGAGCCGCTACTGGTGGTGTGGGAGGTTGAACCGGTGGTGCTTGAGCTGGTACCGGTGCTGGTCTCTGTTGCACTGGGTGAGGTCTGCTCAGTTACGGGGCTGTTGGCAGTGGCCGTTTCAGTACTCTGCAGGTCTCCATAGGTTTCTACTGCTACTGCGGCAGCCCCCAGGGTAGAGGTGGCTACTAGGCTGGCACCTGCCAGGTGGGCTACAAGCTTGCCGCGGGTACGTGTTTGCATAGGGTTGGACTCCTTAGGTTTTTCTCTTGAGTCTTAGCCTAGGGAGCAGGTATGCGCGGGAGTTTTATCCAACCTATGAGCAACCTGTGAAAGTTTCAGAAGAAGGCTTTGCCTCACCTGCTGGGCAGATGAGGCAAGGCTGTCTTAAGAAATAAGGTGCTCAGATGAGAGCGGGTTATGCAGGGAGCGGCCATTGGTGGCAATCACCTGCTGGTACCAGTCAAAGGACTTCTTGCGGTAGCGTGCCATGGTGCCTGAGCCGTCGTCATTCCGGTCTACATAAATCACCCCGTAGCGCTTAGACATCTGGGCGGTTGACATTGATATCAGGTCAATGCACCCCCACATGGTGTAGCCCAGCAGGTTAACGCCGTCCGCCAGGGCCTGCTCCACCTGGAGCAGGTGCTCGCGCAGGTAGCTAATCCGGTAGTCATCCTCAACCGTGAGTCCGTCCGGCCCACCTTCCACCAGCTGGTCCTTGGCGCCCAGGCCATTTTCGACGATGAAGAGGGGCTTGCCCCAGCGATCCCAGAAGTCGTTAAGCACCAGACGCAGACCCACCGGGTCAATCTGCCAACCCCACTCAGAAGCTTCTAGGGTAGGGTTGGGCACTCCCCCGATGATGTTGCCCTCACCGGTATCTGCGGCCCCCGCAGTTTCGCACACCGACATGTAGTAGGAGAAGGAGACAAAATCAACCGTATGCAGCAGGTCGCGGCGGTCCTGCTCGGTAATCTCAAGCTGCACCCCCAGTTCCCTGAGCTTACGGAGAAAGTAGCCGGGGTAGGTGCCGCGGCAGTGTACGTCGCCAAAAACATAGTCATCGCGCGAGGCTACCTGGGCAGCCAGCACATCTGCCGGGTCGGGTGTTAGCGGGTAGCGGGGAACAGCCAGAATCATGCAACCCACCCGATTCTGCCTATCAATCTCGTGGGCCAGGCGGGTGGCACGGGCTGAGGCAACCAGTTCGTGGTGCACCGCCTGATAAAGGCGCTGCGGCCCAATCTCATCAGGCGTTCCTTCAAGCCCCGAGAAGAAAGGAAAGTGCAGCACGGAGTTAATTTCATTGAAGGTAATCCAGTAACGCACTCGGCCTGCAAAATGGGTCATCACGGTGCGAGCGTACCGCTCAAAGAAATCAACCACCTGCCGGTTAGCCCACCCACCGTATTCACGGGCCAGATGCAAAGGGGTCTCGTAGTGGCTGAGGGTCACCAGCGGCTCAATCCCGTGGCGCAGCAACTCGTCAATAACCCGGTCATAGAAGGCCAGACCCTCGGGGTTGGGCTCAGCCTCGTCCCCGCGCGGGAAAATCCTTGACCAGGCAAAGGAAAGGCGGAAGACCTTAAAGCCAAGTTCAGCAAAGAGGGCGATATCGTCTGCATAGCGATGGTAGAAGTCGATGCCCTCAAGCTTGAGATTATCGGGGGTCGGCTGGGCTGTGGGGGCGGACGCAAGCCCCCGCGCCAGCACGTCCTGCACGCTCAGCCCCTTACCACCTTCAGCATAGGCACCCTCAATCTGGTTGGCGGCCGTTGCGCCACCCCACAAAAATCCTTCAGGAAAACTCACCGGGGGCATCCTTTCTCTCTAAAATCTTCTTTCAGCCTACACGTGGTGATAGGGGCGGCCAGCGGAGATTTCACCGGCCCGGTAAATCTGCTCAGTAATAATCAGGCGTACCAGCTGGTGGGGGAAGACCAGGTCCGAGAGACTCCAGATGGTATTGGCGCGGGCCCGCACCGAATCGTCCACCCCGTAGGCCCCGCCAATCACCAGCACTACCTTCCTAAAACCCAACTGGGCTTCCAGCAGGCGAGCTAGGGCTGGAGAGCTCAGCATCTTACCGCGCTCATCGAGCAGCACCAGGTAGTCATCACGATCGACCTTTTCAAGAATGCGGCGGGACTCCTCAGCCCGGGCGGCTTCTTCTGCCAGGGACGAGTGGGGCAGGTACTGCCAAGTAATATCCCAAGGCTTGCGCAGGCGGGTTTCGTAGCGGTCGATGCCGTCTTTGACCCACTTTTCGTGTTTCTTGCCGATAGCAATAATTTTGATGGTCATTAGTTCTCCTCAGTCAGGGGTGCACGGGCTGTAAGAACGGTGAAGGTGGGGGTGCGTTCTAGTTGCCGTACCTGTTCGAAGCGCTCTTCGACCTGTTGGCGATAGCGGGCGTGCGAGTTATGCACCAGGTAGAGCTGCCCACCGGGGGCTAACAGGCGCAAGGACGCATCGAGCAGGGGGCCCACCAGGCTCAGATCAACTGTGGTTCCGGTGTGGAAAGGCGGGTTGAGCATCACGATGTCGGCTGAGCCCTGCGGCAGGCGGGAACCGGCGTTGTCCCAGCTCACCTGCATCCGGGCGTCCTGCCCCAGGTTAAGGACAGCCGAACGGGCGGCGTCCACGTCAAGGTCGGTGGCCCAAACCTGGGCAACCTCTACCCCGGCAGGCAGGTGCTCTAAGACCTCGAGGGTCACCGACCCGTTGCCGCACCCCAGATCAACCAGTGTGAGCGGACTGTCGGGCACCTGGTTGTCCAGGTCGGTAAGGACGCTCGCGGCCAGCAGCTGCCCACCCCGGTCAGGCTTGCCACCGGAGAAGACACCGCCGACAGCATGTAGGGGCCCGGCGGGGCGAGGGGGCTCAGATGCCGGAGACGGCGCTGTAGCGAGTAGGCAGCGGTGCTTGCCCTTACCTCGCAGGCCTCGCACCTGCCCGAAACTGCGGCCCAGAGTCTGGTTGAAGCTGGTGCTCATATGCTTGGTATTGCCGCCCAGAATCAGGGTGGTCTCACTCCCCTGCTCAGCCTGATACCGCGCTAAATCATGGGCGAGGTCGGCGAGCGCGGCGTGACTCTTGGGTAGGTGGCCCAACACCAGACTGCCCTTAAAGTCGTGGTGGGTTAGGGCACGGTAGAGGCTAAAGGTGTCTGGTGTTACCTGCCCCTGGGCATCTAGCCCGGCCAGGGTAAGGTGGGCGGCGGCGCCCGTAGCATTTTCTGTGAGAGTGCGGTGCAGGGTCAGGGCGTCTGCGTAGGAGCGTTGGCGGCTGATCACCCGGTGGTTGCCGGGAGCGGTGTGCGCTAGGGCCCAGAAAGTTAGGGCGCCGGTGGGATCATCAAGGACGAGTATGTCACCGGCAATAGCGCCAGCGGGGCCGGATGCAGAGGCGGCGTCTGCGAGGATAAGCCGGTCAAGGGCACTTGCCGCGCCTGCGCTCAGTGAGTCGAGGGGCACGAGCTGGGTGAGGTAGTGGGTACTAGTTGTGGGCACCCCTCTAGTATCTCACGGGCGGTAAGGGGTCTAGGTGGGGCGGTGCGTCCACAGAGTGAGATACCGGGCCAACGAGTGGCGCTAGGGGGCCGCACTCCCGGCTTCTCTATCAGTCCGCTGATAAAATGCTGGGAGTAGGGCACCCAGACCCTGCCCACACCATACACCTGAAACGAGTAGATTGACATGAGCGAACAGACGCCTTCCTCCTACCCCGCACCCAACTACAACACCGACCCCTACCAGCAGCAGGCACCCCAGACAGAGAAGACCAATACGCTGGCAATTCTCAGCCTCGTTTTTGGTTTCCTGGTGAACATCGTCGGTATCGTGCTTGGCTTTGTTGCCCTCAACCAGATTAAGCGCACCGGCGAGAAGGGCCGAGGCCTGGCCATTGCCGGTATCGTCGTGGGCTTCATCAGCCTGATCAGTGGCATAATCTTCGCGATTCTCATGCTTGCTGGGCTCAACGAGGTTGCCAAGTCCGCAGCTGCCTACGAGTCATCGGCTGCCACTGCAAGCTCGTCATCCGCGAGCGCTCTGGCTACCGAAGAGGTCAGCGAGGAAGCCTCAGAGGCCGCCGACGATGCCTCCTCAGTAGCATCAGATACCGAAACCACCGCTGCCCTTGACCCTGCCTCCCCCTACTGTGTTGCTCTCGATGAGTTCCTGGTTGCCTCTGATGATATCCAGCAGGATGCCACCACCTTAGATGGTTACTTGGCCTCGCTGACCAAACTTCGCGACAATGCTCCTACCGAAGAGATGCGGGCTTCGCTGACCACCGCTATCGATGCTGTCAATGCCTCTGATGCAGCTACCTTTGAGTCTGCCCTGAACGAGGTTGTGTTCGGCCTGGGCCTGGACGCCGTCAACTGCGGCATCGAATAAACCCCGACTAACCCCCACAACAACAAGGGGCCCCGCACCGTCACGGTGCGGGGCCCCTTTGTGGTTTAGGCGGTCATCTTAACGGTTGCCTGCTGGGGTGCTACCAGGGGCATGGGCTCGTATTCAGCGCGCAGGGCTCGCAGGCGGGCCACGTGGGCGTGAAGGGCCTTATCTTCATCGGTAGTGGGCGTGAAGGGGCGGGCCGGTAGGGGCTGGCCGTCAAGATTGGTTGCCATGTAGGTCATAGAGGCATGGATAGCTAGGGGTAGCTAGTCGTGGCGTTCCTTCGGGTTGCCGGCGCGCAGGTGCGCCATCACGCCCATGGACCGCGCGTCGGTGCGTACCAGGCGGCGGCACAGGCGTAGGCGGCATTGTCGATCCATTCAAGCACGCGTCCACCGTACACCCCGGCTGAGCCTGCGATGATGACGTCGGTGGGTGCTGCGAGAAAACGTAGGGTGATGGAGGGCTGCGGGGCAAGCTGGGCCATAGCGGATTTCTTTCTGGTGCTACGTGATTGTTATGTCGTACGGCAGGCGCTGCGTTGCACCGAGCTGTGTCTCACCCTAAGAAAGATGTTAACCATGGTTGACACCTTTCTCATTTAGCAACTAAAGTTGACACCATGGAGCTCCCCCAAACCACCCAGCAGGCAGCAGATACCACAGACCCCCGGCGGGGCCTTCTCGCCATTGCTGCCCTGCGCTCGCTAACCGACAATCTTGAACACCAGCAGGTCGAAGCAGCCCTGCGCACCGGTATGAGTTGGCAAGCTATAGCCGACTGTCTAGGGGTGAGCAGACAGGCCGTTCACAAGAAATATGCCAAACGCATCGACCCCACCATTCCCCTACCGCGCAGAAAGGCGCCCTAGCTACCATGAGCACCGCTTCGAAATGGGCCGACTACCTAGCCATAATGACCGCAGCCCGTACCGCCGCAGCAGCCCGCGGGGCAGCCCTCATCGACACCCAAGACCTCTTCATAGCCCTCACCCTCGATGCGGGTACAACAGGGGCAGCCCTGCGTAGCCGCGGGGTCACCGAAGAGAAAGCCCAGCAGGCACTGGCTTCTCTCGAATCATCCCTCCTTGCCACCTTGGGCATGCAGGAGGTGCCTGCGCGCCAGCCCCTGCCCAACCTCGCCGGTTTCGACTTCACTGACCGAGCCCAGAAACTCCTGCAGCAGGCCATCACCCCGCAGGCTCTTGCCCTAGCGCTCTTGAGCGAACCCACCGGCGTCATCACAGAAGCCCTTGAGCGTTGCGGGGTAAGCTCCGAGCAGGTTCGCGAAAACCTCAACCTCAGTGCTGAGAGCATAGGCGATTCAGTGATAAAGGAGCAGGCCGGGGTATCTAGTGCGGGCGGCACGCAGCTAGGAACAACCCGGCAGACCCAGCTCACCCACACCTCGGCTGACTACCGGGTAACCTATGAGTTAGGTTTCCCCCAGCAGCGGCGGTTCAACACACAGCTCATTGAGGTTACCCTGCTCCCCCAGGATTCAGGGACCCTCGCTCAGGTAACCAGCAGCTGGCTCCGCGCGCCCGAGGCAAACCTGCCCCGCTCTCTGCGGTTGCTGCGCCGTCCGCTCAGTGCCGCAATGCGGCCCTTAACCCGCTGGACCACAACCATCCAGGCCAGCACCCTTGCCGAGCAGCTCCGCGCTGCCGCTACACGCTCCGCTCCCACTTCCTAAGGATGCCCATGGAAAGTATGATTCGCCAGGCCACCGTCATCGTCATCGGCGGCGGGCAGGCTGGCCTCTCGGCCGGCTACCACCTAGCCCAGCGTGGCTACGCCAATGCCCTGACCCAGCCCACAGCCCCGCTCACCTACGTCGTCTTTGATGCTGCTGAAGGTCCCGGTGGTGCCTGGCGCCACCGCTGGGACTCCCTGACCATGGCCACCGTCAACAACATCTTCGACCTCCCTGACTTTCCCCGGCCCCAGGTGGAGCTAACCCAACCCAGCAAACGGGCCATCCCCTCCTACTTCGCCGACTTCGAGGCAACCCAACAGCTGGCCATCGCCCGGCCGGTCGCCGTCCTTGGCGTTACCAAGACTGGCAACCCCGACCTACCCTTTGAACTCGCCACCACCAACGGCACCTGGCAGGCAGCAGCAATCGTCAATGCCACCGGCACCTGGAATAACCCCATCTTGCCCGCCTACCCGGGGCAGGCGTCCTTTCAGGGGCGGCAGCTGCACACCCGCGATTACGTGAGGCTTGAGGACTTCACCGGCCAGCGGATCGCGATTGTTGGCGGCGGTATCTCAGCGGTGCAGCAGCTGGAGGAAATCTCGCGGGTTGCCACCACCTTCTGGTACACCCGACGCGAACCGGTCTTCCGCGACGCCGAGTTCAATACCGAATACGGGCGCGATGTGGTAGCCCGCGTTACCGCCGACGCTGAGGCCGGGATCCCCACCGGTTCGGTCGTCAGCTACACAGGTCTGGGGTGGACGCCCTACGCCCGGGCCGCCAAAGCCCGCGGCGCCCTGAACCGCCGCCCCATGTTCAGCAGTATCGACGCAACCGGCGTGATTGAGGCCGACGGCAGCCACACCGACCTTGACGCTATCCTGTGGGCTACCGGGTTTAAACCGGCGCTCGCCCACCTTGACCCGCTGCATCTGCGCAACGAGCTGGGCGCCATCCAGATGGACGGTACCCAGGTAGCCGCCCAGCCCCGCCTGCACCTCATCGGTTACGGCCCCAGCCAATCGACGGTAGGGGCTAACCGGGCTGGGCGCGTAGCAGTGCGCAAGCTGCACCGGCTCTTGACCCGTTAAGGTCTTTACGCGCGCACAGAAGCTGGCCGGGCTAGCACCAGTGAGGGCAGCAGCGCCAGGGCTGCGATACAGGCGAGCGCCGGGAAAGAGGTTGCCGCCATAATGAAACCCGAGGCCAGGGCAGCGGTTGCAGCCCCCAGATTGGTGAGCGAATCCAGGCCACCTGCTGCCCGGGTGCGGCTTTCAGTCGGCAAGGACGCCGCAAACAGGGAGGACGCCGCCACGAAGGTTGCCGACCAGCCCACACCCAGCAGGATCAGGCTAGCCACCATGGCAGGTGTGCTGTGAGGGGCAAGGGCGCCTAACGCTACAGCCAGAGTCAACAGGGCAGTGCCGAGCAGAATCATGGTGCGCTCCCCCAGCCGGTCTGCGCCCAGCCCCATCAGGGGAGACAGCCCGTACATGCCCAGCACGTGCAGGCTGATGGTCAGGCCGATGATTTCGATGCCTGAGCCCTGATGGTTCATGTGCACCGGGGTCATGGTCATCACTGAAACCATTACCATGTGCGCCCCCAGCAGGCTAATGGCCGCGAAGCGGGCCTGCCTGTTGCCCGCAATTTCGCGGATGAAGGCCCCGATTTTTGCACCCAGGGTGGGCTTCTTTGGGGCGGACGCCTGTTCCCCCTGCCCCGCGGTAGACAAGCTGTGTGCGGCGTCCTTTTTATTGCCTGGCAAGAGGGTGAAGACCAGCAGGGTCGCGGCGGCCATAGCGATAGCCGCCAGAGCAAAGGCTGCACTGTAGAGGTTGATGCCCAGGGATGGCGCGAGCGCGGCAGCCGGGGCGCCAATGTTGGGGCCGAGCACAGAGCCGATAGTGCCAACCCAGACGATGAAGCTGAGGGCTGAGCCGCGGTTGGCGTCGGTGGCATGGTCGGTTGCCGCGAAGCGGGCTTGGAGGGCGGCGGCGGAGCCTGCTCCCATGAGAAGTAGGCCGAGGGTTACCAGGGTGATGCTTGCGGTGGAGGCGGCGAAGGCCAGCAGGGTGGCGCCGAGGGTGGCGGTGGCCCAGCCGGTGGTGAGGGCGGTGCGGCGGCTGGTGCGGGCTGCAAGGTTGGCTAGGGGTATGCCGAAGAGGGCGGCCCCGAAGGTGGAGGCGGTGCGGGCGATTCCAGCTAGTGCCTCGTTCTGGGTGACCTCGCTGGCCAGGAGCACGCCAATGGAGGGGGCTGCTCCTACGCCGATGGTTCCAAAGACCTGGGTGAGGGCCAGGGCCCAGAGGACGCGGCGCTGCTGGTGGGTGTTCATGTTTATCTATTCTAGGGTCGGCTATGGGTAGACTGGGCTCATGTCTGAGCTCCTAGATTTTCTCACCCGGGGTCAAGCGGAAAACCTAGTGAACCATCTTCAGAGTGTAGAACCTGAAGAACGCATGCAGGTGTTGGCCCCGCTCAAGCCATTGGCTCAAGTCGTGTTGAGGGGTGCGCCGGGAGAAATGTCCCAGCAGTGGTACGGCCCGCTCACTGAGGAGCACCGTCACGCAGCTGATGTTGTTGTGTTCCCTGATGTGGATTCTTTGCTGCGGCAGGTGCCTTTGTCTCATCGGTTCATTAGGGAGTCGATACCTGAGCTTTTTCCGGGCGCCCTGGCTCAGGTTTTTGAGGCATGGAGCGGGCTCTACGTCAAGGCTCCAAAAAACTATGACAGGAGGGCAGCTATTCTCCGAGCCGCCGAGTGGTTTGATGGGCGTTATGACGTATCTCTACCCGCTTCGCGCGAGGCTGGCTTCGTTTTCTTCACTGGTCGTTTCCACCTGGGGTGGGTGTATGACGTGCTAGTGCAGAACCCGTTGGAGTGTCGCCACATGGTGAGGGCGGTTTTCCTGGGACCAAGCGCGAAGGGGCTTTCCTTACGGCAGGCCGATGAGATCCGCCTGCCGATTCACACCGTTCGGGAATTCCTGCTACCAGCACTGTGTCAGGCTGAAATTCTTGACCGCACCGAGGTCAGAAACTGGTGTGAGATTGCCTTAGCGAGCAAGGAGCATAGCGCTTTTGAAAAGGTATGGTTCCGGCAGGTTTTAGACGCACAAACTGAATAAACTGTCTGCGGTGGAAACACTGGTGTTTCTTCTTGTGGTCTCCGCTGACAACAGCTATAAAACACCGCCCCTCAGCACCTTTGTTTTTCGCTACTATGAAGAGCTATGACCCCTACCCTTTGGCTTTCCCTCGTCGCTGCCTGGTAATTTCTTTAACCCCGGGGGCAGGTGCGGTCAGCACCATGACAACCTCCCTGCTGCACGGCTGGAAGAAGGCCTTTTTCACGGTCATGGGGCAGCAATACGCGAGCAGCGCATACCGCTTACACTGGAATACCCCCAACCCAACGCAGAAACCCAGGAATCCATTTCTGATTCGCTTGCGATGGAAAAGGAGGGTACCAGTAGATTTAAGAATGCCCAGGACATGTTTGATGACCTAAGAATCTAACGTGGCAAATGCCGGTGACTGGCTTTTAATCTGGAGAACAAGCAAAACTCACGCCTATTTCCTGCGAACAGGAACACACGACGACCTCTTTTGAACTATCATGCCCTTTATAAGGGCAAGCAGGCCCTGGACGCGGGCGTCCGTCTGAGCCAGGGTCTGGGCGACCATTGCCCCGAGAGATACCCCGGCCACCACAAAGGGCCCAGTGAGTGCCGCTACGGCAGCCTGCGCGCGGGCCAGTACCTGCTCGTGGGTGAGCTCCCGGTAAAAGGCCATCCCTTCTTCGATCGTGGTAAAGCGGTGCCCGTTGTAGAGGTCCGGGGTGGTCACTAAATGCCCGGCTTGAGCCAGGCGGTCAGCGAGCGATCGGACGCCGTCCGTCAGCCCCGCGGCGTGATGGAAGAGGACGATGGTGATCATGGGGACCTTTCGTGGGTGGTCTTTCTCACTATGGTAGCCCACACGGTGCCCACTACTCCTCAACGGGCCTATGCGCCGTAAACTGGGGTAGACCGTCCTATCTAGTTTGAGGAGTTTTGATGGCTCGCATCGGTATTATTCTTGGTTCTACCCGCCCTACCCGTATTAGCCCAGTGGTGGGCGCCTGGGCGCAGGAGCATCTGGCTGCCCTGGGCAATCACACCTACGAGATCATTGATTTGGCGGAGCAGAATCTGCCCCTCTTTGACGAGCCTGCATCGCCCAAGTCGGGGGTTCCCTACCAGCACCAGCACACTCGTGACTGGTCTGAGCTGGTTTCTGGGTTTGACGGTTTTGTGGTGGCCCTACCTGAATACAACGGTGGTCTGCCGGCAGTATTGAAGAATGCCATGGACTACCTGTTTGCTGAGTGGAAGGACAAGCCGGTTGCGGTGGTGTCCTATGGTTTTGGGGCGGGGCTCAAGTCGGCTGCGCAGTTCGAGCTAATCTGCCCGAACTACGGCCTGGTGCTGGTGCCCGCGGCGGTGAATATCAAGTTGGGCCGCGCGATGTTTGATGCTGAGGGTAAGATTTCGGACACCGCCACTGCCTTTGCCGAGTACGAGCAGGCCCTGCCCATCGTAGATAAGGCCCTGGGCGAAGCACTGGCATAAGCCAGTTCAGCTGGATTAGGGCAGGGTTCGAAGGATTTTTTCGAGCGGACGCCCCTTCGCTACCTCGTCAACGAGTTTGTCGAGGTAGCGAATCTGCTGCATAAGGGGGTCTTCAATCTCCTGCACCTTGTACCCGCAGATGGAGCCGGTAATGAGGTGCGCGGCGGGGTTAAGCTGGGCTGAGGCGAAGAAGTCGCGGAAGGATATCCGCCCCTCAAGGTGGCGGGCCAGGTCGGCGGGGCTGTAGCCGGTGAGCCAGCAGGTGACGGTCTCAACCAGGGCGGTGTCCTGCCCCTTGCGTTCTACCTTGACCAGGTAGTGGGGCCAGACCTCGGCAACGGGCATGTCAAAGATTTTGTGGGTCATGGGGTAAGTCTATCGGTTAGAGAAAAACTGACTCTCTCACGCCCTTGGAGTCCAAGGAAGTCACTAGTCACTGCTTATACTTTTTCGAGTTTTTGTGCTTAAGCAGAGCCGTGGCCTGGCCCCATACCGCCATGACAGCGCACCCTGTCACCAAGGCAGCTGTGAGGTTAAGGGCTGGGGCAGCATCAAAGCGCATACCCACAAAGAGCATCATGAAAAAGGCGCTAGCAACCGTCCAGGGCTTCTCTGACTCCCACAAAAGGTAGGTAGAGAGCACCAGAAAGAAGAAAGCGGCAGCGGTACTCATCAGAAAAAGGTCTGAGGGCACTTCCACAAACAGCAGAGCTATTATCTGGCACACCAGTGTCGTAGAAACCGCCGCAATACCCAGGCAACCTCGAACTGTTCGGTTCATGCTCTCTTCCTTCCTGTGGCTAGGTCACGATGTCGAGACATACTGTTTTTCTACAATGCTATAGACGGCATCACCGAATTTTTGGAAACTAGACGGGCAGTCGGCGATATCGTTTTCGACGCCAGTACCTAGCTCATCGGCCAGTACAGCTTATTAGAACTAGCCCGGGCCAAGGAAGAAGAGAACCGGTAAAGTGGTGCTGAGTCTATAAACAAGCAATCCCTCACCCTAACACCTAGGACACCATGCGACCAGATTCTAAGCCCACCCCTCGGGCGCTCTTCCGTACTTTTGCCACCGCTGAAATGATCACCTGGGCTCTGCTCATTACGGCCCTGATTCTGCGGGGTACCGGCGTAACCAATATTGTGCCCATTGCCGGTGGTATTCACGGGTTTGTTTTTCTGAGCTACTGCGTGGTGACTGTCTTTACCTGGGTGAACCAGCAGTGGAAGGCTCCCGTGGGCATCGCGGGTCTGCTGCTGTCGGTGATTCCCTTTGCGACGGTTCCCTTTGAGCTTTTCCTCGATAAGCGGGGCCTACTGCGCGGGGGCTGGCGTCTGGCACCTGGTGGGGCGGCGCCGTCCGGCCTGTTCGAGAAAGCCCAGGCCTGGGTCCTGGCCAAGCCCGCCCTGGCCAGCGCCCTGTTGCTTGCCTTTGTGGTTCTGCTCTTCGTGGTGCTCCTGCTGGCGGGCCCGCCCGTGCCCAAGAACTAGCAACTACTTTCGCCTAACGAAACGCCCTCAACCCTTTCAATAAGAGTTGAGGGCGTTTATCAAATAGAGGAGGCGGTGCAGAGACCGAGGCCTCTGCACCCTATATTCCTAGTCCTCGTTATCTAGCAGCTTCAGAAGCTTCTCGACGATGCTCAAAAGGCTATCGACAATCGCTACCAGCGCAGCTAGAATCAGAACTAGGTTCAGAAGTGTCGTTACCACTTCTAAACCTCCTCTATTTGATTTTTGAACGTACCGGGCAGATTTGCCCGGTACGTTTTTATCTTAACAGCATCATGCCGCCTCAAATAGGGGTTATAGGCAGAAAAGTGTGTCCCACCCCGGGCGCGTCACCCACCACGACCACCCCAACCACGCCGCACCACCACACCCTCACCCACAACAAACACACCCCGCAACTCATCCAAAGAACGCCCCACAGCAGCCTCCTTCCTCCGACCAGCAAGAGCAACCACCGGCACCGGCTCCAACCTAATCACCTCATCAACACTGGCACCCCAAGCCGCATCCACCCACAAAAGCCACCCCACAGCCCGCCACTGATGCTCCACCGGCATTCCACGATGCTCGCGCAACATGGCACGAATTTTCGCGTTATAGCCTTCTATGTGATTCGTGGTACGAGAAATAGAACCCTCCCTGAGCAAGTCTGAATCTAGAAAAGTAAACACAACACCCTGTTTCACCAAACGCTCAAGCCTCCTATAGGCAGTACGCACACGCTCATGGGTGTACTGCCAAGAACCATCAGATAACCAGGTTCTCTCCTTGATAAAGCCTTGATACTGCGAGTGCCAGGACGCTAAAGAGGCTGACCAGATCGCTGCTTCATCCAAGCTGGTTACTCGTAGAAGGGCTCTAGAAGGGACTGTCAGATTAACGGTGTAAACCCACAACAAATCTAGCGACCAGCCACCTGCGGCAACCGATCACCAAAAACAATAGCAAAAGCATTCAATGCCGGCTTCCACCGAGTCATCCACCGCCGGGCACCAGCACCTGAAGGATCCAAAGACCGAACCGTCAAATACATAAACTTCAAAGCTGACTCCTCAGACACAAAATGCCCACGCGACCTGGCAGAACGCCGCAACCTAGCATTCAAAGACTCAATCGCATTCGTCGAATACAACACCCGACGAACCTCCATCTCATACGACAAAAAAGGAATAAATTCCTCCCAGCGACGCCACCACAAAGCACTAATAGCCGGGTACTTCTCATCCCACTTCTGCCCAAAGGCCTCCAAAGCCGCCTGCGCAGCCTGCTCGGTCACCGCCTGATAGACCGGCTTCAAATCCCGGCAAATCGCCTCCCAGTGCTGCCTGGGGGCGTAATGCATGGAATTGCGGATCATGTGAATGACGCAGTTTTGCACAATCGTGCGTTCATAGACCGCATTCACGGCCTCAGGCAGGCCGGTGAGCCCATCACAGACCAGGTAGAAGATATCAGCGGTGCCACGGTTCTTCAGCTCGGTCAGGATCTGTAGCCAGAATTTGGCTGATTCGCCTGCCCCTTCAGGGCCTGCCCAGATTCCTAACACATCCCTAGCGCCTTCGACGTTGACTCCCATAGCCACGTAGAAGGGGCGGTTGCTTACCTGCCCTTCGCGGACTTTCAGGTAGATTGCATCGATAAACACAGCCAGGTAGACCGTTTCTAGGGGCCTGGCGGCCCATTCATTCATCTGGTCAAGGACCGTTGTGGTGATACGGCTGATGGTGTCTTTACTGATGCTGGCCCCATAGATTTGCTCGAAGTGGGCTGCGATGTCACCGTAGGTGAGTCCTTTGGCGGCCAGGGAGAGGATGATTTCATCGACGTTTTTGAGTCGACGGGCTCGTTTGGGCACGATGGTCGGTTCGAAGGAGCCGTCGCGGTCGCGGGGGACTTTGATGTCGATGGGGCCGACGGTGTCGGTGAGGATTCTTTTGGTGCGGTAGCCGTTTCTGGTGTTTTGGCTTGTCTGGTTGGGGTTTTCGGCGTGTTTGGGGTAGCCGAGGTGGTCGGTGAGTTCTTCGTCGAGGGCAGCTTGGATGATGTCTTGGGTGAGGGTTTTGAGTAGGGTGTCGCTGCTGAGGTCTAGGCCTTGTTCTTTGGCTTGGGTGATGAGGTTTTGGGCGAGTTGGTGTTCTGTTGTCATGGTGTTATTTTCTCCTGTTGGGGTTGGGGGGGGTACACCGTTTTCCTGACAGTCCCCTCTAGAAATCTTTAATAAGGACTTGCCAGCCTCAGTGCGTGGGGCGCTAGTGAGCAGGGCTCTGGTGTTTCTATAAATGTGCACTAGGCAGCGTTGGATCCGTGTTTCTGGCCAGCATGTTTTGGCGGCGCTGGCAAAGCCAGCCCCGCCATCTACGATGGCTACATCTGGGGCTGGGATGCGTGAGAGTAAAGCTTGGTAGGCTGCGGTGTTCTCATTTTTAGCCCATTGGTAGTCGATGACACCAACGCTGTGGTTGTAGGCGATGATGCAGACCATGCCGCTGATGTAGATGCCATCGAGTTGGATTTCGTGGTGGATTTGGCCTGTTTGTTTGATTGGTGGGGTGATGTTCCAGCACCAGGCGGTATTGGCGCGGAAGGTTCGTCCAGCTCCTAGGGTGGTGTGTTACTGGGTGTTTTTACTGGTGAGCCAGGTGATGAAGGCTGCTAGTTGGTGTTTGCGTGTGCTGGTGGGGCGTTTGATGGTTCTGCTGGCGCCGCAGTGGGTGCAGCGGTAGCGTGTGGTTCCTGCGCTGGTGGTGCCGTTGCGTTTGGTTCGTTGGTTGCATATCAGGCATGTGGGGTTTTTGGGCTCACTTGGTTTAGGTTAGCTTGTGGGGCTAATGTGTGGGGTTGGTTGTCTTGTGGTTGTTGGGTTGTGGGGGTGTTGGGGACACACTTTTCTGCCTATAACCCTCAAATAGACCTAAGTGGTTGATGCTGAATCACCCTTTTACCCTTAGTTCGCATTAGGCTACGTTGCCTATCTGACGAAAGTGCGTCATATCGCCCACCGTGCACATGGCAGGTGCACGCTCAGCGATATGACGCACTTTCGTCTATCACAATCTTTGGATGTGCTTGTATTACCTACTTGCGATGTAAAACTTTGAACAGGCACAGGGGTAGGTGCCCTCCATAAACATGCGGAAACAACTCGGAACTAGGATCAGAAGGGTCTGCTGGTTCCCATCGAACAGTGAACCCAGCAGGCTCTAATTCACGGGGGTCGATTTCAAGGACGAGAATATCTGGCCTGTCACCATAGATGAAGTCTGAAACTCGCTTTACCTGATCCATATCCGCGCAAGCGTGCAAGAATCCCTGCTCGTTGATACTCACTCCACGTGTCGAATGAACCCACACCTTAAGTTTCTGCGCTTGTTCCCAGTCTTCGGGCAAAGCTATGTGATAAATCGTCACTAAAGTTCCTCCGAGAAACATGCATTACCTGTTTTCAAATACCAGCACCTCTGCCCTGAGCTGACCACTTACAGATTCAAATGAACTTTCAAAGCCTCATCTAGTTCCCAAACTTTATTTCTCGATAAGGTACCTATATAGTCGCCGATACGATCCACAGATACTGTTCTTATAAGTTCTGTTTGGGCTTTTGAGTCGGTAGATAGGCCGGTTTCGTCCTGGGCCAAGAGCACCTGAAACGAAGCAATAAATCTAGTATTAGAGGTCAATGGAACAACCGTCAGTGTCCCGATACCGTGATGGGCTACATAAGTATTCGATTCATCCCTACTCACGATGATGGCAGGCCTTTTCTTGTTGGGCTCACTCCCTCGGGCAGGCTCAAAATCTACCCAGTAGACGTCACCTCGTCTCATACAAGACCGTCTCCTGAAGTCTGACCCCACACATCTTCTTCACCAGACTCTGCCCATTCCCGATGTGCTCTGGCGTATTCATCAGTGAGGTCTACGGATGTCATCTGATCAATGGCTGCTTTAATGGCAGATGACCGAGAAGCAAATTTCCTTTGTGCGATAAAACGGTCGAGAGCCTCAACCGTTTCGTCCGCTAAGCTGATACTAATTTTGGTGGTCATACCTCAATCCTACCGACTGGGTTATCTGCAGCTCAAGACCTCAACCCATGAGGCACACGCCCTGCTCCCACCCATATGGCATAATGTCCAGGTTAGACGCACTGACTTTTCGAGGAGACCCTGTGGGTGTTGAGAGCGAACGTTTTGCCCGGTTGAGGCTACTTTTTAAGAACGAGGGCCTGCAGAAACTTCAGGACGCCACCGTCATGGTGCTGGGTCTTGGCGGCGTAGGTTCTGCCTGCGCTGAGGCTCTGGCCCGCGGCGGTGTCGGCAACCTGATTGTGCTGGACCGCGACGTCGTGGAAGAAAGCAACATCAACCGGCAGGCCCTGGCGTTTACCTCCACCCTGGGCAAGGTCAAGGCCGAGGTCATGGAGGGCATGATTAAGGAGATCCAGCCCGACTGCACCGTTACCGCCGAGCGGGTTTTCCTTACCCCCGATAACCTGGCTGAGACTCTGGATAAGTTCCCCCGCCCTGACTATGTCATTGACTGCATCGATACCATCACCCAGAAGCTGGCTGTCTACCAGTGGGCTGCTGAGCGGGGTCTGAACCTGGTGGCGTCGATGGGCGCGGCGAACCGTCTTGACCCGACCATGCTGCAGTTCGCTAATATCCGCCGCACCTACAACTGTTCTATGTCGAAGGTGGTTCGCGCCGAGTGCCGCAAGCGCCAGATTTACGGGCTTGAGGTGCTCTTTTCCACCGAGTTGCCTTTCAAGGTGGAGAAGGTCCCCGGGGCTAAGGCTAAGGGTGAGACTCTGGGGTCGATGAGCTACATGCCCCCGATTATGGGGCAGATGTTGGCGGGTAAGGTGATTCGTCAGCTGGCCGGTATGGAAGAGATTCCGGCGCCTCCCTATCTTGGTTCCCAGGCGGGAGAGGAGGACGCCGCAGGTCAGCACCTGCCTCAGCCCCGCTAGCATGCTGCTTGACACCCACTTTCACTATGACTTCCTAGCCCCGGCGCTTCGTCCAGCGTTTGACGAGGCGCTGCGAGCCCAGGGCGTCCAGGTGGTTGCCCAGACCCTGAAGCCCTCAGCCTACCGGCAACTTCGGGAAACTGCTCCCCCAGATGGCCCCCTGCTGTCTCTTGGTTTTCACCCCTGGCAGATGGCCTCGTCTGCCCAGGTTGAGGCTGAGCTTGAGATTTTTGAGGCTGAGGTGCGAAGCACCCGGTTGATTGGTGAGATTGGTTTAGATTTTCTGCCCCGCCACTTGGAGGCCTCCCCTGCCGACCTGCAGGTAGAGGCCCTGCGCCGCATTTTGAGTGCGGTTCTCCAGGCAGCGGATGGGCAACCTACTGAGAAGCCCTATGTGCTCTCTTTGCACGCCGTCCGCGCAACAACGGCGATGCTTGATCTTTTTGAGAAGCTTGATGTGCCCAGCTCCCCTATCGTTCCAGTGGTTCACCGGTTTGGGGGAACGAGTGACGAGCTGACTCGGCTGATGAGGGCAGGTGGGTGCATTTCGGTTCATCCGCAGATGGTTGAGAGCAAGCGCGGACGGGCGTACTTCCGCCAAGTGCCCACAGATCGCCTGCTTTTGGAGACAGACCTGCCCGAGCAGCCTACCGACGCGCTCGATACCCAGCTTTTTGCGCAGGAAGTGGGCGGACGCCTGCGCCGGCTTATCGAGTGCATTTCGGCTGAGCGCGGCGAGGACTGTGCACCGGTTCTACAAGAGAACCAGAGGAGGCTCTACTCCCTATAGCCCTATCCGTGGTGTACCCAGCCCCAAGGTTTCACAGGGCTTGAGGATCTAAAGAACTCCTGGGCCCTTCGAGATGTGACTCTTTAGGTCGAGCCTCCTGCCTAGTTACTTCTCCGGTGCTCTACCGCTCGAAGCTAGCTGGCCCTTCGTCGTCCACGAATTCGAGAACGTCGCTCACACTACAGTCGAGTACCTTGCAAATGCTTTCGAGAGTGGTGAAGCGTATCGCTTTCGCACGCCCGTTTTTCAGTACAGCGATATTAGCTGGGGTAATACCAACAGCCTCCGCGAATTCGTTGACGCTCATACCCCGTTCGGCAAGCAACACATTGAGCTTGACCTTAATCAAATGACGGCCTCCAATTCTTCATGCTCGGTGCGGGCCTTATCATAGGTGCGGACCGCTAAACAGGTAACGCAAATAAACCCGATTGCGGCCAGGGTTGACATCACTAGGCCAAGCAGAATGAGCACGCCGCCGGCATTCATCGTGACACACAAGTGTATCGCCACCCCAGCAGGGATAACAAAGCCCAGGACGCAGAGCGCCCCCACCGCCTGAATAAGAGCCCGTGTGGCGCCATTCCAGAAGCCGGGTGTGGCGCTCTTTCCCAGTAGCTTGCACAGCAGGACGGCAGCTAGCTGAAAGCATAGCAGGGAGGCTATTCCTAGGGTTGAGTAGGGGGTTACAAGGTGGAGCACCTCGGGGTGGACCTCGGCTGATTCATTGGCTGCGATGGGCACAAGGAGCTGGCCGAGAAAGAGGACGACGATGAATAGGGTGAGTATGGCGATGAGGATTCGCCGTGCAAATGTATCCATGTATCGATTATCAATAGCCACCTATCGAAAGTCAATAGTTTCTATGGCTTAACAGACCCTCAACCCGAGCGCCTACCCCAGTTCTACCCTTAAGCAAAAAAGACCGCCCCTGTTAAACTTTCACAGGAACGGTCTTGATGGTGGAGGTAAGGGGATTCGAACCCCTGACCTTCTGCATGCCATGCAGACGCGCTACCAACTGCGCCATACCCCCGTGGAGCTAAGGGGATTCGAACCCCTGACCTTCTGCATGCCATGCAGACGCGCTACCAACTGCGCCATAGCCCCTTATTCATTTATTCCCCGCTCTCGCGGCGACTGTTCTATCTTATGGCACCCACAAGGGCTCACGCAAATCGAGAGCCCACCAGCACCTATGAACTGCATCACACAATATTCATGGGCTGTTCAACCTATGTCCATAAAAGGACGCCCCACCCTACTCCCCTAACGCAGGGAAGTTGGGTGTGGAGCAGGCTCGCAGCGAGCGCGAGCCTGCGCAACCCCTCTTAGGATGAGCTTCTAGTCTTCGCGCTGGTTCATCAAATCCGCTTCGGGAGTGATGATCTCGAAGTCAGCTTCGGCACCTTCAGTATCGATGGCACCAGCTTCGCTCTCTAGGCCCAGGTCGATGCGGGGGGCGTCGCCCCAGAGGCGGTCGAGGGCGTAGAAGGCGCGGTCTTCTTCGTGCTGTACGTGCACTACGATGTCGCCGAAGTCCAGGAGCACCCAGCGGCCTTCTGCACGGCCTTCGCGGCGCAGGGGCTTGAGGCCCAGTTCTTCACGGAGCTTATCTTCAACCTCGTCAACAATCGCGTTGACCAGGCGTTCGTTGTGGGCTGAGACGACTAGGAAGCCGTCGATCAAACCCATAATGTCAGAAGCGTCGACGGCCAGCAGGTTGGTTCCCTGCATGTCGTCGGCCGCGCGTGCGGCTACCTTCAACGCTTCAATAGACTCTGCAGCTGCAGTCATTTCGCCCTTTCCGAGCAAATCATTCCCCAAACCTTTTGGGGTCTCATTCAACTAAATCTTTAACTGAAGAAAAGGAACCACACGGTGGCCAGCACAAGCACGAGAAGCAGGAGGCCCACGACGGCTACGATAGCGCCGGTGGATCGACCCTCTGATGTTTCTGGGCTGTAGGTTGCTGCTGCTTCTTGTTCCACTTCGGCAAGGTCGCTGGAGGGGGCTTCGTCCGTTTGTTTGACGGTACCTGCGAAGTTGAAGCGCTGAGCGTCTTCTTCCTGGTCGGGGCCGGGGGCCGCCACCGGGGTCTCAGGTGCAGACTCGGTGGTCTCTTCGTCCGCTTCTGCCTGCGGCTCGTAGGTATACCCTTCGGGGGCCTCGGCATTTTCTTCAGAACTATCAGAGTCTACCGCACCGTCACTGTCGCTGGCTAGGGTGCTGGTGGCCGGGTCAGTCACATCGGCAGTGTCAATTTCGGTGAGATCCAGGCCCTGGGCATCAACCGCGCGGACGGGGGCGGGCAGGTCCGGGGTGTGCTGGCCTGCGGTGAAGAGTTCGGTGACGGGACCGCTCTGCGCGTCTTCGGCGAGCTCCGCTTCGGTTTCTTCTTCGGGGTGGGTTGCCCTATATTCATCGTCCTTGGCCTGGGCGCGGGCGATGATAGCGGCAATCGCCTCAGGGTTTGTGGTGACGACGGGTTCCTCGGCCTTACGCTCTTCTACCTGCAGCTCATCAACGCTCACGAAGTCACTTTCACCGGTGATTTCGCCGGCGGCAGCGGCGAAGTCTACCTGCTCGGTAGCTTCAGCCTGCTCGGAGTAGTCAGCGCCGAGAACCTGCTGGTCAATGTGAGCGAGGGGATCTTCGACCACAGTGGCACGGGTGTTATCGAAATCTACGTCGAGCTTCTCGCCCTCACCGGTGCTGATGCTGCCCATCTGCGACAGGTCAACCAGGGAGCGGGCGGCGTCCTGCTCTACTTCTACACCCTCGATGGCCCCCATAAACATGGGCACCTCGGGCAACTCTTCGTCCCCCCGCTGCAGGGCGCGCAGGTATTCAGCGACCTCTTCGTAGTAGCGGCTCAGACGGCGCGGGCCCATAGGGCGGGTCGGGGGCGGGATTTCTATCCCGTCCTCAGTGACGTAGCTTTCGGTGAGGTAGGCGGGTGTCTCGTCGTTCTGGCCGTCCGCGGCCTGATCGGGTCGTGTGCTCACAGTGTTTCCTTGAGTGGGATGCCTGGTTCTTGTGGTTAATGCTATCAACCCAGACAAGTGGTGAAGGTTCTTAGCCGAGGTGGTCTTTGGTTTTATTTCAGCCGGGGCAGGCCAGCTACGTAGCCGCTGCCCGAGGTGCCGGTGTCGTCGCCGGTGTAGAGGCTGTATTTATTGATGTACTGCACTACCCCATCGGGCACCAGGTACCAGACAGGCAGGTCGTTGCGAGCGCGGTCGCGAATGTCGGTCGACGAGATGGCCATGGCCGGTATTTCGATGACGCGGACGCGCCCCTGCGCTTCTTCGGGCACGGTCAGTTCGTGGCCGGGGCGGGTGACCGCCACGAAGGTGGCGAGGTCCCACATCTTGTGGGCGTCCTTCCAGGTGGTAATTTGGCTCATGGCGTCGGCACCGGTGATGAAGAAGAGCTCGACGTTGGGGCGCTCGGTTCGTAGGTCGGTGAGGGTATCGATGGTGAAGGTAGGGCCCTGGCGGTCAATATCGACCCGGCTTACGGTGAAGCGGGGGTTAGAAGCGGTGGCAATCACCGTCATCAGGTAGCGGTGCTCGGGGGCGGTGACCTGTTTGTTGGCCTTCTGCCAGGGGTTGCCGGTGGGCACGAAAATTACTTCGTCGAGACTGAGCACGGCAGCGACTTCGCTGGCCGCAACCAGGTGCCCGTGGTGAATGGGGTCGAAGGTGCCACCCATGACCCCCACGCGGGTGGTGGCGGGGTCGGGTTCGGGGATACCGAGCTCACGTCGGATTTCATGGGCGGGACGAATCACGGGTCTCCTGCTCGCTTTTGTATGTACGGCTTCGGCGCGGGCCCGCTCCCCCGGTTACCGGGTGGTGCGGGCACCGCGCCGAAGTGTGGTGGAGAAAAGTTTAGCGCTTGTGCTTGCTCTGGTAGTCGCGCAGGGCATCGGTCTCTTCGTGGGAGAGGTGGTCTGCTGCATGGTCGGGGCGTACAACGCCGCGGCCTGAGAATGAGATGGTAATGAGGAAGAGAATGCCGAAGACAATGAAGCCGATAATAGCGAACCAGTAGGTGGGCATGCCGAGCAGTTCGAGCTGGTGGCTACCTTCTTCTGAGGCAAGTGCGGTGGAGCCTGATGCAAGTACAGATGAAAACATGTGTGTACCTTTCGAGGCTGGGCGGTGTGTGGCCGCGCCAGTGCGGTCAAGTATGGGTTTATTACCATGCTACCGGGTTTCGCGCTCTATGAGCGGGACTTTACCCGGTAGCAGGTGCGATTTTTCTGCTTTTAGTCGCGGCTGTGCCAGTCGCCGCGCACGATCCACTTGGTGGTGGTGAGCTGTTCTAGGCCCATGGGGCCGCGGGCGTGCAGTTTCTGGGTCGAGATGCCAACCTCAGCCCCCAGGCCGAATTGGCCGCCGTCCGTAAATCGGGTGGAGGCGTTCACGTACACCGCCGCGGAGTCAACGTCGCGAATAAACTTCTCGGCATTGGCGATGTCGTTGGTCAGAATCGCCTCGGAGTGGCCGGTCGAGTATTCGCGAATATGGGCGATAGCTGCGCGAACATCGGGCACTGTCTTAACCGCTAGGTCCAGGGAGCCGTATTCGGTGGCCCAGTCCTCCTCGGTTGCTTCTACCGCGTCTGCGCCCTCGGGCAGGATGGCGCGGGTGGCGGCGTCCGCATGCAGGGTTACCCCCGCCTTAGCCAGGGCCGCAAGGACGCCCGGAGCGGCTTTCGCGCCCTCGGCCAGCAGCAGGGTTTCTACAGTGTTACAGGTACCGGGCCGCTGGGTCTTAGCATTCACCAGAATCTCCGCGGATTTTTCCGGGTCGGCGGTGACATCGAGGAAGATGTGGCAGTTACCCTCACCGGTCTCAATCACCGGCACCTTAGCGTTCTGCACCACCGACTGAATCAGGCTGTGCCCACCACGGGGAATCAGCACATCAATGTGACCGCGGGAAAGCATCATGGCCGCAGCGCCCTCACGGCCGAACTCGTCCACCGACTGCACCGAGTCAATCGGCAGGCCGGTAGCGTGCAGGGCATCGCGGATAATACGAACAATCACCTGGTTGCTCTTGGCAGCAGCTGAACCGCCGCGCAGCATCACCGCGTTACCGGCCTTAATAGCTAAGCCAGCGATATCAACCGTTACATTGGGGCGAGCCTCATAAATAGCGCCCACCACGCCCAGGGGCACCCGCACCTGCTGCATCCGCAGGCCGTTCGGCAGGGTTGAACCGCGCACCAGCTCCCCCACCGGGTCGGGCAGGGCAACCAGCTCGCGCAGGGCGTCCGCAAGCTCAACTACCCGGTGCTCGGTCAAGCGCAGGCGGTCCAGCATAGCCTCGCTCATACCGGCTTCCCGCTCCCGTTCAAGATCCTGGGCGTTCTGCTCAATAATCACCGCCGAATGCTTTTCGAGTGAATCGGCAACAGCTAGCAAAGCCCGGTTCTTCCACCGGGTATCGGCCTTGGCCAGACGGCGGGAGGCGATACGGGCATCCACCGCCATATCGGTGACCTGCCGCATCACATCGTCACTCACGTGTACCTGCTCGCCCATGAGCGTCTCCTTATGTATAGGGGGGTTGAACAACCTTGAAACTATCCTACCGCCGCACCCGCGCAAGGGCCCAGTATTACTGGGGCCGGTGATTACTACTGGGTGGGGGCCACCAGCGCAATATTATCGGCGTGCGCTACCGTACCGTCGTAGGTCTCCCCCATAGTGCGCTGAATCTGCTCGGTGTGCAGACCCACCATCTGGGCGGTCTCACCGGCAGTATAAGAACTCAGGGCATGAGCCAGCACCTCGCCGCCCTCATCAACGATCACCACGGGGCTACCACCCTCAAACGAGCCCTGAACACCCAGCACACCGGCTGCCAGCAGAGAACGACGGCGGCGCAGGGCGGCAGCAGCACCCGCATCCACGGTAATTGAGCCCTCAATATCGGCCAGATGCTCCAGCCAGAGGGTCTGCACCGGGCGGCGCTCGCCGGTGGCGTAGAACCAGGTGCCGACGTCCTCACCGGCAAAAGCGGCGCGGGCGTGAGCCGCGCTGGTCACCAGGGCAGGAATTCCGGACGCCGCCGCCACCTGGGCAGCCTTCACCTTCGTCACCATACCACCGGAGCCCACACCGGCAGACCCCACCGACCCAATCGACAGACCAGCCAGGTCAGCTTCGTTACGCACGCTGCTCACACGCTCGCCGCCCTGGTCGGGGTGGCGGGTGTAGAGGGCATCCACGTCCGAGAGCAGAAGCAGGGCGTCGGCTTTGACGGTGTGGGCCACAAGGGCCGCGATACGGTCATTATCGCCGAAGCGGATTTCGCGGGTAGCTACCGCATCGTTCTCGTTGATAATGGGCATGACCCCCAAATCAAGCAGGCGCTCTAACTGGCGGTGGGCGTTCTGGTAGCGGTCCCGGGCCATGAGGTCTTCGGCAGTCAGCAGCACCTGGGAAACGGTAACGCCGTAGCGGGTAAAGATATCGGTATAGCGGCTCATCAGTAAGGACTGGCCGACGGACGCCGCCGCCTGCTGGGTTGCCAAATCTTTAGGACGGCGCGACAGGCCCAGCGGGGCCAGGCCGGCAGCGATAGCACCCGAGGACACAAAGACCAGCTCGATAGAGGGGTGCTCTTTTTTCTTCTTAGCCAGCACATCGGAGATAGTGGCGATAGCCAGCTCGTCCAGGGAGTTTTCGATGGAGGTCAGGGACGAAGAACCCACCTTCACCACGATCCGCTTAGCCCGTGGCATGTCGGAGCGTTCGATGATGGGGCTGCGGCGGTGCTTGCCGCGTGACTCGGCGCTAGCCTGGAAGGCGTCCTTCAAATCCAATTGATTAGCTCCCTTAAAGTGTTAACTTTAGCTTCTATGAATATAGAGCAGAGTCGCCCCGGGCACACTACCCGGGGCGACTCCTTACACATAGTGAAATAAGAGCGGGGCGAAGAAAACCGCCCTAGCCCCTCTTACTCTTCCTCTGCCGCGCGCTTGGCAGCCCGCTTTTCAGCCTTAGCTGCCTTGGCCTTAGCGGCGCGGGCCTCGTCGACAGACTCGGTCCAGATACCCGCCACGCGCTCAGCCTCAAGCTCGGCACGGGCCTCAGCCTTGGCGTCCATACGCTCGTGGAACTCAGCCTTGCGCTGGGCACGGGTAGGGCGAATGATTTCCTCAAGGCGGGCATCGGTACCGCGCGGGGATGAGAGCAGCTCGGCGCCGCCAACCATGGTGGGCTCCCAGTCAAAGACCACGGCGTCCACTTCTTCACCGATCACCACAGCGTCACCGGCAACAGCACCGGCCTTGAAGAGCTCATCTTCAACGCCCAGGCGGTTGAGGCGGTCAGCCAGGTAGCCCACAGCTTCGTCGTTGTTGAAGTCGGTCTGCTTAATCCAGCGCTCAGGCTTCTCACCGATGACGCGGAAGAGGGGCTCAAGATTGCGCTCTTCCTTGCGGATGATGAATTCCTGGCGCTTCTTGGAGCGGAAGCCCTTGGGCTTGACCACGGCAACGTCTTCTGCGGGGGCGCTCTTACTCTTCTTGCGGGCCTTGCGGTCTGCTTCAACGAGCTCTGCCATAGCGAAGGTCAGCTGCTTGAGACCTTCGTGGGAGGCGGTTGAGATTTCAAAGACCCGGTAGCCGCGCTCTTCAAACATGGGGCGGACGAACTCGGCCAGCTCGCGCGCTTCGGGCACGTCGATCTTGTTGAGCACGATAATCTGGGGGCGCTCGTTGAGGGGCACGGTGACGCCGGCGGTGGGGTCAACCTCGTAGTTTTCAAGTTCCCCACGAATCACGTCGAAGTCGCTGATGGGGTCGCGGTTGGGCTCTAGGGTGGCGCAGTCAATCACGTGCACCAGGGCGCTGGAGCGCTCCACGTGGCGCAGGAAGCGGTGGCCCAGGCCCTTACCTTCGGAGGCACCTTCAATCAGGCCGGGAACATCGGCTACGGTGTAGCGGGTATCGCCAGCCTGCACCACACCCAGGTTGGGAATCAGGGTGGTGAAGGGGTAGTCAGCGATCTTGGGGCGAGCTGCAGAAATAGCTGCAATGAGGGAGGACTTACCGGCTGAGGGGTAGCCCACCAGGGCAATGTCTGCGATGGACTTAAGTTCCAGCACGATATCGCGAGTTGAACCGGGAATACCGAGCAGGGCAAAACCGGGGGCCTTGCGTTTGGTGGAGGCCAGGGCGGCGTTGCCCTTACCGCCGATGCCGCCTTCAGCTGCAACGAATTCGTCACCGATGCGCACCAGGTCGGCCAGCACGTTGCCGTCGCGGTCCTTGACCACGGTGCCTTGGGGTACGGGCAGAATCAGGTCTTGGCCGTTGAAGCCGTGGGACATATCTCCTCGCCCGATGTCGCCGTTGGGGGCGCTCTGGTGGGGGCTGTGGTGGTATTCGAGCAGGGTGGTGATCTGGGCGTTTACGCGCAGGATGACGTCGCCGCCCTTGCCGCCGTTACCGCCGTTGGGGCCGCCGAGGGGCTTAAACTTCTCACGGCGAACCGAGACACAGCCGTGCCCACCGTGCCCACCGGTTACGTGTAGGACCACGCGATCTACAAATTCTGCCACGAGTGCAAGCTCCTTCAAAAAAGTTTGGTTTGGTTATCTAGTCTACAGGGTCGCCCCGACGCCGGTCCCCCTCTGGTTTACGGGCGGACGCCCGCGGGGCGGCTTTGCGGAGGTGAGGTACGCAAAAGGGCGATTACGAGTTGCCCCGTAATCGCCCTTCTACTGAGGTGAGGTGTTTAGGCCTTACTCAGCGGCTGCAAGGATGTTGACTACCTTGCGGCCCTTGCGGGTACCGAATTCGACCTTACCTGCTGCCAGAGCGAACAGGGTGTCGTCGCCACCGCGGCCTACGTTGTTGCCGGGGTGGAAGTGGGTGCCGCGCTGACGAACGAGGATTTCGCCTGCGTTGACGGTCTCGCCGCCGTAGCGCTTAACACCGAGGTACTGGGGGTTTGAGTCACGGCCGTTACGGGTGGAGCTTGCGCCCTTCTTATGTGCCATTGATGCCTACCTTAGGTCAAAGAATGTTGGGATAAAACCAGTCTAAGCTGAACTTATGCGTTGATCGCGGTGATCTTAACGGTGGTCAGTTCGGCGCGGAAGCCCTGACGCTTCTTGTAGCCGGTCTTGTTCTTGTACTTCTGAATAACGATCTTGGGACCGCGGAGGTCTTCGATCTTTTCTGCGGTGACCTTGGCTGAAGCCAGGGACTTTGCATCAACGGTGACCTTGTCGCCGTCAACCAGCATCAGCACGGGCAGCTCAATGGTGCTACCGGGCTCGCCAGCGACGCGGTCAAGGGTAACCAGGTCTCCAACTGAGACCTTTTCCTGGCGGCCGCCAGCGCGGACAATTGCGTATGCCACTTGGGAACTCACTTCTTCTTGACGTCATTTTAATGGTTCAAAACGAGTCTTCCTGAAAGGAACTCGGGCTCAACAGCAAGGTGGTGACCCGGTTTGCTCAGTACGTACCGGGCGGTTTCAGGCTCTGTCGTTTTGAGATGGTGTGGCCTTATCCCGGGTGGAATATGCCTAGCTGAGTCCACGCTAACGCTTGCTTGTGGAAACAGCACCGACTCACCAGTTTACGTGGTGAGCCGGTGCTGAGCAAGATATGTGGTGAACCACTCAGGATCCGGGGAGGTGAAGGCCCCGAAGCCGACTGGCTGGGTCTGGCATGAATTGCTTATGAGCGCCAGCGAATCAGCAAGAAGGTTAGTCGGCGGAGGGGCCTTTTATTCCCCGGATCTTTAGTTACCTACACGCTTGATATCTGCAGCTGAGACGCCGACGCCGAGCATGACGGGGGCGTCATCGCTGGATGCGGCGGGCTTAGTAGCCTGGTCGATGCTGGCGACTACGGAGCTACCGGTTGCGGCCTTGACCTCTTCGGTGCGTACCTCGGTGGAGCCGGCACCTGAGCTGACGGCGCGGCGGGAGCGGCGCTTCTTGCGGGGTGCTTCGCTGGTAGCTGCTGCGGGTGCGGACGCCTCGGCGGGGGTTTCACCGGGTGCTTCAACCTTCTTGCCGGGGATGGCAACACCGGTGACGGTCGGGTCTGCTGCGACCTCGATGGGGGCGACGTACTTGACGTCGGTGCTTGAGGCGCGGCGGGGCTTGCGGGTGCGGCCCTTGCCTGACCCGTCCTGGTTGCGGGTGCCGTGGCGGTCGGTGCGGTCTGCACGGCCGGCTCGGTCGTTACGGCCAGAGCGCTCACCTGAGTTTGCTGCTTCTTCGCCCTCGCGCGGCTCATAGTCGCGTCCGGCCTTTTGGGAGGCGCGGGCACGGGCTTCACCGGCACGAATCGCGTCGAGACGTGATGAGTTCTGAGTGAAGCGGGAGTCAACTTCGGGGTCTACATCGAGTGAGGCATCGGAGTTGACGGAGAAGTCATCTGCTGAGATGTCTTCCCGCTTCTTGCCGCCTCGGCGCTTGGACTGGTTCCGGCCCTTTGAGCGTTCCTCGGAACGCACTTCGGCCTCGGTGTCAGCCTCAGCTTCGGTGTCAAAAACAGCAGCCAGAGATTCGAGAGTGAAGGAGCCCTGCTCCCCCATGTTCTCTTCAGATTCTGCCTCTACACCGGTGGGCAGCTCAATGACCTCATCGCCAATAGTGAGCACCTGCTCACCGCGGGCGTCCTGACCCTGCTGGTTTTCCAGCTCACTCCCCACCTCGGCACGGCGATTGCGCTTGCGGCGCTTACGCTTGCGGGCTGACTTGGACTCAGTTTCTTCCTGCTCGTCCCCGTGGTGGGAGCTGGCGGCAACAATGTTGGCCAGAGCAGCCTTGCGAGCCTCAGTCTTCTGCTCGGTCTCTTCGTCGACCTCGGTGAAGTCGTGGCGGTTTTGGGTCTTCTGGTTGCGGTAGCGCTTGCGGTCATCGCGCTCGGCACGGTGGATGAAGTCGCTGGCACCACCAGAGCGGCCCTTGAGGGGCTGGTCGTGCACGAGAATACCGCGGCCAGCACAGGCTTCACAGGGTTCTGAGAAGACTTCGAGCAGGCCGGTGCCCATGCGCTTGCGGGTCATCTGTACCAGGCCCAGGGAGGTCACTTCGGCCACCTGGTGCTTGGTGCGGTCGCGGCCCAGGCACTCTACCAAGCGGCGCAGTACTAGGTCACGGTTGGATTCGAGCACCATGTCGATGAAGTCGATGACCACGATGCCGCCGATATCGCGTAGGCGTAGCTGGCGGACGATTTCTTCGGCTGCTTCCAGGTTGTTCTTGGTGACGGTCTCTTCCAGGTTGCCGCCGGAGCCGATGAACTTGCCGGTATTGACGTCCACCACGGTCATCGCTTCGGTACGGTCAATGACCAGGGAGCCGCCGGAGGGCAGGTAGACCTTGCGGTCCAGGGCCTTAGCCAGCTGCTCTTCAATCCGGTAGTGGTCAAAGAGGTCATCGTCCTCTTCCCACTTCTTCAGGCGGTCCAGTAGGTCGGGAGCAACGTAGGTGACGTAGGCTTCGATGGAGTCCCAGGCGTCCGAGCCCTGCACCATCATGGAGGTGAAGTCTTCGTTGAAGACATCGCGCACGGTCTTGATGGTCAGGTCGGGTTCCTGATAGAGCAGTTCGGGGGCCAGAACTTTGCGGGATTCGCTCTTGGCCTTAATTTCTTCCCACTGCACGCGCAGGCGGTTGATGTCGTTGCTCAGCTCTTCCTCGCTGGCGCCCTCTGCGGCGGTGCGGACAATGACGCCGGCGTCCTCAGGCACACGGTCCTTGAGGATCTTCTTCAGGCGCTGACGCTCAACGTCGGGCAGCTTGCGGGAGATACCGGTCATGGATCCGCCGGGCACGTAGACCAGGTAGCGGCCGGGCAGGGAGACCTGGCTGGTCAGGCGGGCGCCCTTGTGACCGACGGGGTCTTTGGTGACCTGCACCAGTACCGAGTCGCCTGCCTTGAGGGCATTTTCGATCTTGCGGGGGGCACCGTCGAGGCCGGTGACGTCCCAGTTGACTTCACCAGCGTAGAGAACGGCGTTGCGGCCACGGCCGATGTCCACGAAGGCAGCTTCCATGGAGGGAAGAACGTTCTGAACCTTACCCAAGTAGACGTTACCGATCAGGGAGTCCTGCTGGGTCTTGGAGACAAAGTGCTCAGCCAGCACGCCGTCTTCAAGCACGCCAATCTGAATGCGGTCGTCCTTCTGGCGTACCAGCATCTGGCGGTCAACGGACTCACGACGGGCCAAGAACTCAGCCTCGGTAATGATCTGGCGGCGGCGGCCGGTGGCGCGGGTTTCGCGGCGACGGATGCGCTTGGCTTCCAGGCGGGTGGAGCCGCGGACGCCGGTGACCCGGTTGGTGCTGTGGGAGTCAGACAGGCGCGGGGCGCGTACCTTAACGATGGTGTCCTCGGGGTCGCCATCGGTACCGCCCTCAAATTCTAAGTCAGCATCTCCCCTGCGGCGGCGGCGGCGACGGTGGGAGGTGATTTCCGGATCCAGGTCAGCCAAACGACGCTCACGGCGCTCGGCTTCCTCAGCCTGGCGGCGGGCTTCCTTTTCAGCCCGGAGCTGCTCCATGATTTCGTCCATGTTGGGCGAGTAGAAGAGTAGGTTGTTGGAGCTAACAGCAGCATTAACCTGGGCCAGCTCCTCCTCCTTGAGCTCACGCAGGCTCTTCTGGGGAACCACCGGCTCTTCGGTGCTTTCTGAAGCCGCCTCTTCGGCACTATCACTAGCCTCGCTTGAGGGGGCTTCTTCTTCGGCCTTCTCTTCTTCAGACGAGGGACTCTCAGCGGCCTGATGCTGGTCATTAGCCTCTGCCTGCTGGGGCCCTTCGGCACCCTCGGTCTCAACTAGTGCCTTGGCTTCGGGCCCCTTGGCCTGAGATTCATCAACCTCGGTGGCAACCTCGGCAAGCTGATCTGCCTGCCCGGTGGTTTCTACAGCCTGGTTTTCTTCGAGGTTTTCTACTACCTCGGGCTTCTCGCTGCTCATCAGCCTTCACTCTCCTTGTGTTCGTTTGCCCCCACCGCACCGGGGGTCTTGCCTGCTGTCGGTGGTCCCTGACCGCGCATTTGGTCGGTCCACCGAAATCCTCGGTTACCCGGTAGAGCCCTGCTCCTTGGCGTACTCGACAGGTCAAGGCTTCTATGCTCCATGCCGAGGGGTACCGGGCCAGCGGCATCAACCCGAGGCAGTACTAGGGCTGCACTTGTGAGGGCAAGACGGTAAGGACGTCTGCGGGGAGGCAGAGCGTCACCGGCCGTGTCGGGGTGCCTGCTGGGTAGTGCCACCGCGTGCGGGCGGCACACTACCTCCCCCATTCTCTCATACCCGGGGCCTTTTCACCCCATCTATATCCGAACTCAACCCGCACCGAGCCGCCCTGCACCGGGAAGGAGACCACGGGCGTCCTTACCTGGGAACTTTGTAAAGAAAACCTGCCTCCCTCTGCAAAACCGACCTCGCTAGCAGCCTGCCCCGTAGTATGGGGAAAGAAAGTTTTGTACATCCTAAGGATTCACCGTGTCTACCCCTGTGAACACCACCGATACTGCTAGCTCCATCAGCCAAGCCCAGCTAGACCGCAGGCTCGCCTGGTTTACCCTCATTCCCGGCCTGCTAGCCTTCGGCGCTGCCGCCATGCTGGTTTATGAGCGCTTGCAGATTTATATGGACGGGGCCCACAAGTCTGTCTGTGATATCAACGCCCTACTCAACTGCGGCACCGTCATGCGCACCTGGCAGGCTGAAGCCTTCGGCTTCCCCAACCCCTTTATCGGTATTGCTGGTTACGCCATCGTCCTTGCAATTTCAACCGCCCTGATTGCCGGTGCATCCTTTGCCCGCTGGTACTGGGTGGCTATGCAGGTGGGCCACACCCTAGCCATGGCCTTTGTGGTGTGGCTCTGGTACAACACCACTTTTGACATCAACGCCCTCTGCCTCTTCTGCATGATCGTGTGGATTATGCAAACTGCCATTTTCGTCAAGGTCACCACCCGCAATATTCATGCCGGGGTGATACCCGCACCTGAGAGTATCCGTCGAGCGGCCCCCAACTGGACCTGGTTCTCCATCATTCTGGTCTACATCTTGATTTTCGGTATTATCTTTATCCGCTTCTTCGATGTGATCGTGGGGATGCTCTAAACCCTTTCCCACAGCAAAAGGCCGGGGCCCTCCTACTGAGGGCCCCAGCCTTTTAATCTGAATAAATCAGCGGGGTGCTTAGGCACCGAACCAGAGCACGATTTCTCGTTCTGCCGACTCGGGTGAGTCTGAGCCGTGGACCAGGTTCTTCTGTACGCTCTCGCCCCAGTCACGGCCAAAGTCGCCGCGGATGGTGCCGGGGGCAGCGGTGGTGGGGTTTGAGGAACCCATGAGAGTACGGGCACCCTCAAGCACGCCGTTACCTTCGAGCACCAGGGCAACCACGGGGCCCGATCCCATGTAGGACACCAGCGGCTCGTAGAAGGGCTTGCCCTCGTGTTCCGCATAGTGCTGCTCAAGCAGCTCACGGGAGGGAACCAGCATCTTCAACTCAGCAATGCGGTAGCCCTTACGCTCGAAACGGGCCAGCACCTGGCCGGTGAGGTTGCGTTCAACACCGTCGGGCTTGACCAGAATCAGGGTACGCTCGGTCATGACAATCTCCTTTGATAGGTCAGGGGCAAGTTTTCACCCTAACCCTATCAGAGACCCCGCTAGGCGGGGTTAGCCTTCTCCCATTCTTCTTGCTCTTTGGCGCGGACGGCGTTCTCGGCGTCCAGGCGGGCACCGCGGGTGACCCCGTACCAGTAGGCCACAGCAAAAGCCGCTCCCACAAAGAACATAGAAGGCAGGGCAAAGCCCACCAGAATCAGAGCAACCTGCAGACCGTAGCCCAGGTGGTATCCCCAGGGCTTCTTTAGGAAGGCCGGGGTAACCAGCAGGGCTGCCGCCAGAGCCAGACCCACTGCCCAAATCAGCACCTTGACCCAGGTGGGATCGTTGAAGTGGTGGCCAAAGATGGCCAGGGTGGCAAAGAAGGCAACCAGGGCTTCGAGCGAGAGCACCATCGAGGTAAACATGACCTTGATAGAGCGCTGCTTCTTGGGCTGATTGGGACGCCATTCGCGCTGGGCGCGCGTCATTCTCGCCATCATCTCTCCTTTACAGTCCGAGCAGGGTGCTAGCTTCACCCACCACGGTAATAGAGCCGGTGACCAGTACCGCGGAGTTCAGGTTGGGTACATCGGCTGCTGCCGTCACCGCTGCGGACAGAGCATCGGGAATGTTCTCGTAGGTCTCGATGGCGTCTTCATCAAAACCAGCGTCGAAGGCCAGCTCAGCCAGTTCCTCAGGCGCGATGGCCCGCGGCGAGTCTGACTTAGTCAGGTGCAGCACCGTGCGCCAGTCGGCCCGGTCAACGTACTCGTCGAAGAGCAGGTTCAGCATGGTCGAGGCGTCTTTTTCACCCAGGATACCCACCACCAGGTGGAGCTCTTCGAAGCTGAAGGACTCCTTGAAGGCAGCTGCCGACGCAGTGACCCCGTGGGGGTTGTGGGCGGCATCGAGCACCACGGGCGGCTCCGTGCGGGCCACCTCAAGACGGCCCGGCGAGCGCACCTCACCAAAGGCTAGCTTGATGAGGTCGAGGCTTAGTTCCTTCTCTCCCCCGCCCAAGAAAGCCTCAACCGCGGCCAGGGCCACAGCGGCGTTCTGGGCCTGGTGGGCACCAAAGAGGGGCAGGGCTATGTCTTCGTAGCGGCCAGCTAGCCCCTGGATGGTGAGCAGCTGCCCGCCCACACCGGCGGTGCGCTCGAGGACCTTGAATTCCAGGCCCTCAAAACGGTAATCGGCATTGCGGGAGCGGGCCGCCTCCAGGAGTACCTGGGCAGCAGAGGGGTCTTGGGCGGCAGAAACCAGGAAACCGCCGTCCTTAATAATCCCTGCCTTCTCACCGGCAATCTCGGCGAGGGTCTCCCCCAGCATGTCGGTGTGGTCAAGGCCGATGGGGGTCACCACCGATACGGTAGCGTCGGCGACGTTGGTGGCGTCCCAGGAACCCCCAATACCGACTTCAAGTACCATCACGTCCACCGGCTCGTCGGCGAAAATAGCGAAAGCCAGGATAGTGAGGGCTTCAAAGTAAGTGATGCGGGGGGCACCGGCTGCCTCAAGTTCAGCGTCCACGATCTGCAGGTAGGGCTGAATCTCGCCCCAGATACGCACAAAGGTGGAATCTGCCACGGGCGCCCCGTCAATCGAGATCCGCTCGGTGACCTTGGAAATATGGGGGCTGGTGTAGCGGCCCACACGAATGTCGTGCGCCATGAGCAGGCGCTCGATCATGCGGGCGGTTGAGGTTTTGCCGTTGGTGCCGGTGATGTGGATGACCGGGGCTGCCTTATTGGGTTCGCCCAGAATTTCCACGGCGCGAGTCATGGCGTCGAGGCGGGGGGCCATCTTGTGCTCGGGGGCACGAGCCAGCAGGTCGGCGTAGACCGAGGCTACGCCGAGGGCGTCGTCAGCGCGAGCGCCCTCGGCAGCAATCTCGGCAAACACGGGGTCAAGCTCCATGTTGTCCTTGGTCATCTATGCCTTCTTCACGGTCGCTGAGAATTCAGCGCCCTCGAGGTAGGTCACGGCCACAGCCAGGGTCTCACCGGCCACCAGTTCCTCGTGCTTCTTAAGGGCGTCAAGATCGGCGGCGGGGGCGGTGATGGTCAGCTCGATGCGGTCTGAGACGTTCAGGCCGGCGTCCTTGCGCTCAGACTGGATGGCGCGGACGGCGTCGCGGGCAGTACCCTCGGCGCGCAGCTCGTCGGTGAGGGTGGTGTCAAGGACCAGGAAGCCGCCGCCGGGTAGAACCGAGACGGCGCGCTCTGCGACGCCGTCGGTTTCTGCGACCACGGTTTCAAGCTCGTACTCGCCCAGCTCCAGGGCCATATTATCGGCACCAACCACAACGGTGCCGTCCTCGGTGACCTTCCAGTCCCCGCTCTTAGACGCCTTGATGGCAACCTGCACCTGCTTGCCCAGACGGGGGCCTGCGGCGCGGGCATTGACCTTGAGCTGCTGGGAGATACCGAAGTCAGCAGGAGCCACCTCGGCGGCATCCAGAAGCTCAACCGCCTTGATGTTGAGCTCATCAGCGATGATGGACTCAAAGGTACCGGCTAGGTCCTTGCCACCGGCAACCGCCACGGTTAGGGCGGCCAGGGGCTGGCGCACACGCAGCTTGTGGGCCTTACGCAGGGCAGAACCTGCCGAGGCCACAGCGCGGGTGGTCTCCATCAGGGCCAGCAGCTCAGCCTCGTCCTTGAAATCCGCCGGTGAGGGCAGGTCGGTCAGGTGAACCGAACGCTCCCCGGTCAGACCACGGTAGATTTCTTCGGTGGTTAGGGGCAGCAGGGGGGCCGCCATCTTTACGAAGGTCACCAGGGCGGTGTAGAGCACGTCGAAGGCCGCGGTGTCTTCGTTGAAGAAGCGCTCGCGGGAGCGGCGCACATACCAGTTGGTCAGGGCGTCGGTGTAGGTGCGCAGGGCCTCGCAGGCGGCAGATACATCGTAGGCGTCCATGGCCTCGGTAACCTCGGCAACCAGCTGGCGGGTCTTACCCAGGATGAAGCGGTCCATCACGTGCTCGGCCTCGGTGACCAGCTTGGCCTCGTAACCTGCACCGTTGTTGGTAGCGTTGGTGTAAAGGGCGAAGAAGTGGTAGACGTTCCACAGGGGCAGCATGACCTGGCGGACGCCCTCGCGGATGCCCTGCTCAGTCACAATCAGGTTGCCGCCGCGCAGAATCGGGGACGACATCAGGAACCAGCGCATGGCGTCCGAGCCGTCGCGATCCAGAACCTCGGAGACGTCCGGGTAGTTACGCAGGGACTTCGACATCTTCTGACCGTCCGAGCCCAGCACGATGCCGTGGGCGATGACATTCTCGAAGGCGGTGCGGTCAAAGAGGGCGGTGGCCAGAATGTGCATGGTGTAGAACCAGCCGCGGGTCTGGCCGATGTACTCAACGATGAAGTCTGCCGGGTAGTGGGCCTCGAACCACTCCTTGTTTTCAAAGGGGTAGTGGAACTGGGCGAAGGGCATAGAACCGGAGTCGAACCAGACGTCCAGCACGTCCTCCACACGGCGCATGGTGGACTTGCCGGTGGGGTCATCCGGGTTGGGGCGGGTCAGCTCGTCGATGTAGGGGCGGTGCAGGTCGACCTCGCCGTCCTTGTTCAGGGGTAGGCGGCCGAAGTCGGCTTCCAGCTCAGCCAGGGAGCCGTAGACGTCGGTGCGGGGGTAGTTGGGATCATCAGAGACCCAGACCGGGATCGGGGAGCCCCAGAAGCGGTTACGCGAGATGGACCAGTCGCGGGCGTTCTCAACCCACTTGCCGAACTGGCCGTGCTTGACGTTCTCGGGGATCCAGTTGATGTCCTCGTTCAGCTCGCTCATGCGGCCCTTGAAGTCGGTCACGCGCACGTACCAGGAGGTGATGGCGCGGTAGACCAGGGGGGTGCGGCAGCGCCAGCAGTGGGGGTAGGAGTGAACGTAGGACTTCTCACGGATGAGAACGCCATCAGCCTTGAGGGTGTTGATGATGGTGCGGTTAGCCTCAAAAATCTGGACGCCTGCAATCTCAGCCAGGGGGGCACCGTCAGCCAGGGAAGAGTCGGCGAAGAGGTCCAGGAACTTGGCACCCTCGTCGATGGACAGAATCACGGGGATACCGTAACCCTCGCAGACCTTCTGGTCGTCCTCACCGTAGGCGGGTGCCTGGTGGACCAGGCCGGTACCGTCGGTGGTAGTCACGTAGTCGGCGACCAGAATCTGCCAGGCCTTCTCGGTGCCGAATTTTTCTGCGTCGGTGAAGTAGTCCCACAGGGGTGCGTAGCGCACGCCTTCAAGCTGGGTGCCGGTGTAGGTGGCAAGGACGGCCTCGCGGGCGGCGTCCGCGGGCTTTTCAGCATCCGCATAGCCCAGGTCCTTAGCGTACTCGCCCAGCAGGTCGGCAGCCAGCAGGAAGCGGCGTCCTTCCAGCTCACCGGCGCCGGGTACGACGACGTAGCTGATCTCGGGGCCAGCAGCCAGAGCCTGGTTGGTGGGCAGGGTCCAGGGGGTGGTGGTCCAGGCAAGAGCCTCAACGCCTGCTAGTTCGGCAACGACCTCGGGGTGCTTGGCCAGGGTGGCGTCGTCAGTGATACGGAAAGCCACGGTAACGGACGGGTCCTGACGTTCCTTGTAGACGTCATCGTCCATGCGCAGCTCGTGGTTGGACAGCGGGGTTTCGTCCTTCCAGCAGTAGGGCAGCACGCGGAAGCCCTCGTAGGTCAGACCCTTATCGTGCAGCTGCTTGAAGGCCCAGATGACGGACTCCATGTACTCCACGTTCAGGGTCTTGTAGTCGTTCTCGAAGTCCACCCAACGGGCCTGACGGGTAACGTACTCTTCCCATTCCTTGGTGTACTTGAGCACCGAGGCGCGGGCGGCGTCGTTGAAGTTGTCGATGCCCATCTCGATGATCTGCTGCTTGTCGGTCATGCCCAGCTGCTTCATGGCTTCAAGCTCAGCGGGCAGGCCGTGGGTGTCCCAGCCGAAGCGGCGCTCGACCTTGTGGCCGCGCTGGGTCTGGTAGCGGGCGACCAGGTCCTTGACGTAGCCGGTCAGCAGGTGGCCGTAGTGGGGCAGGCCGTTAGCAAAGGGAGGGCCATCGTTGAAGACGAACTCGTTAGCGCCGTTCTCGCCGGCGTCGCGGTTATCAATGGATGCCTGGAAGGTTCCGTCCTTCTTCCAGTAGTCCAGCACTGCTTCTTCGAGTGCGGGGAAAGAGGGGGAAGCGGCCACAAAGCTGGCTCCGCTTGCACTTGCCTTGGGGTAAACAGGCTTGTTGGTCATGGTTGCGCCCTTAGGTTCTTGTCTGCCTAGTACTTGGGGTGCAAGGACGCCTGCCCTCCCCCGTCCGCTCGACGGGTAAGGAGCCTGCGCGGTACCACCTTGCTTACGTCAACCGGCTCGACCCCACCCCGAGCCGCACCGAAAGTGCGGGCGGGTATGGGTCTGCGCCGGGGCAACCTACCGTCTCGTGAGATGAGGTAGGTTGCGCCCAGCGCAGGGTCGAACCGGTTATCAGTCGCTTCATGACAGCTGTTTCGGGCTTACCCGTCCGGGTCTACTGGGGCTATATCTATTCCGCGCACTCCCCTCGTCGCAACGAATTACGGGGGTGTGCAGGTATAACCTGTTCTTCCGGATTGCTCGCCGGTGATAGCCGGGTCATTGCAACTGTTACCTATTTTAGGGGCAGGGGCGGTGGCTGTCTAACGGGTTTTTAGCTTTTCTGGCAGGCGCCCGCCGGGGCGGGGCGTGAATTACAGGCGTGTGAGCACAAGATGTAGTACAGGTGCGGACGCCCCGCCCCAAGATAGGGGATTACTGCCAGCTGGCAGGGTGAGCGGGGGAACCTAAATTACAATTCTTACCCCCGCCCTTGTGCTCACCTTGGGCCGCACCTGCTGGCGGGCGGCGTCCTCTCATCTCTCCCTCTCCTATTCCGCGAGCGTCCACCAGACTCTCAAAGTGCTTATTCCCCTGGTGGACGGCCTGAGAGTCTGGTGGACGCTCAAGATGAACACGCCCCTAATACGCCGCTAGACTTGGGTTCAAGCACTACCCAGGAGAACACCATGCCCCTCATTAATGTCTCGTATGCATCTACTCAGTCTGATGAGAAGAAGGCCGAGCTGATTGCTGAACTCACCCGCACCTATGCCCGGGTGATGGGCACCAAGGAAAGTTCGGTATGGGTGGTGCTCAACGAGGTGCCACGCACCGACTGGGGTGTTGGTGGGCAGACTTTGGCCGGGCTTGACACGGCTGCTGCTCAACTGGCTTAGGCGCACCACACCTCATCAAGAAAAGCCGCAGCAGGCTCTCCCCCGGCGACTCGCTGAGAGGGCTTACCATATCTGCAATTACGCGAGCCTGCACAGAACCACGACCAGACAGCCTCCGTAAGGCCTGGGCCAGTTTTTGGTGCTCAATCTTCCGCAAAGAACTATCAGCAAGCACAAGTGCCTCTTCGAATTTCATCACTATCATACAGTGAAGAACCGTATCGAGCGGTGCGGTTACATCCACACCCAAACTTTTCTCGGTTTCGGACCGGCTGTTTCTATGCCGCACAACCCGTGGTGAAGGGGTACCGTGTGCCTGACCTACTGTATGGATAGCAGTAGGTATGTTGAGTAGCCACATCCCGTGTACCGCTGCCGCTGAATAATGGGATAGCACCGAGGTTTTGAGTCTGCTTCTGCCATACCCGATGACACGAGCCAGATACTGCTGACTAGGGTAAAGCTGAGAGTGAAAACCGCTTTCCATATAGCTTCCGTAGCCAAGCCGCTGGTACTCGCCGCGAGCGACCGCGCGGGCGAGTGCGTCCTTGTTCATGCCTCGTGCGAATAGATCCTGTGTGGTCTGCACAGCCATAGCAATTTCTTCTGGAGATTTCATGGTCAGATTGTGCGCTGAGCCGGACACATTTCGCTAGGTAGGCACCTCCTGTGGATAGCGCTTTGCGCACCAGTGCACGGCGAGCGCGTTTAAAACGGTGCAGCCGTGACGCAATATGACGGTGCTGAGCTAAGTGTCCACAAGAATCTTGCACCGCCCATTTGAGACCTAAGCACTGCGAGAGTCTGGTGGACGCTCAAGATAAACACGCCCCTAATACGCCGCTAGACTTGGGTTCAAGCACTACCCAGGAGAACACCATGCCCCTCATTAATGTCTCGTATGCATCTACTCAGTCTGATGAGAAGAAGGCCGAGCTGATTGCTGAACTCACCCGCACCTATGCCCGGGTGATGGGCACCAAGGAAAGTTCGGTATGGGTGGTGCTCAACGAGGTGCCACGCACCGACTGGGGTGTTGGTGGGCAGACTTTGGCCGGGCTTGACACGGCTGCTGCTCAGCAGCAGGACGCCCGTGTTGAGATTCGCCGGGCACAGCAGGAAGACCTACCCACCCTTGCAGCCATTGAGGCCGAGTGCTTCCCGGCGGCTGAAGCAGCCAGTGAGAGCGACCTGCGGGCCAGGTTTGATGTTTTTGGTGAGCAGTTTTGGGTGCTTGAAGCTGACGGTGAAGTTGTTGCCTTTATCGACGGGCTGGTAACCGACTCCCCCGTTATCTTTGATGACCTCTATGAGAACCCTGCTTCACATACCCGGCACGGGGCTTACCAGACGGTGTTTGGCATCAACACCCGCCCGGCCCACCGGGGCCGGGGGTATGCGTCCGCCCTGATAAATCAGCTGGTCGAGCAGGCAAGGGAGCAGGGGCGTACAGGAGTGATTCTTACCTGCAAGAAGGAACTCATTGGCTTCTATGAGAAACTCGGCTTTGAGCTTGACGGGGTTTCAGAATCAACCCACGGCGGTGCCGTCTGGCACGACATGACCCTGCACCTAAGCTAGGCACAAGGACGCCCGCCCCACCTGATACAGGCGGGGCGGGCTTTTTGATACTAAGGTTGATGCAGGTGCTACAGGAGCAGGTGGGCAATCGGTGCAGTCAGCACGATTGACAGCACTACTCGTTCAAACCAGATCACAGTCAGTTGCCAGAACTTCAGGGGAATATCTGTAGCCAGAATCGAGGGCACCATTGCCGAGAGAAAGATGACCGCTGATACGCAGACGACAGCGACAATAAATCGGGTGGTGAGGTCTGCTTCGGGCCCAATTGCCGAGGCGGGAAGAAACATCTCGACATACCCCAGAGCAACTGCTTTACCGGCACCGGCGGGATCTGCCATGCCAGCCACCCAGGTGAAGGGGTAAAGCAGCCAGCCGACCCAGTCGAAGAGCGGAGTGTGGCGGCCCAGCAGAATGCCGATAAGGCCCACCGACATGATGGAGGGAAGAATCGATGAAGCCATCAACAGGCCGTCTTTGAAGTTGAGCCACATGGTCGCTGCGATTCCAGGCGATGCCTGTAGGGTGGCGCGAGCCTGAGCCCAGGCTACCTTGAGCTTATCGCGTCCAACTGCTTTTTCAGGCTGAGGTGTGACACCGGGGTAGTACTCATCGGGTATACGGGAGAGCGGTGGAATACGAACCAATACAGCGGTTACCAGATAGGTGACAACCAGGCTGGTGAAGAAATACAACAGCCAGTAGTCCATGATATTCAGAGCATTAGCTACAACCACCATGAAGGTAACAGAGACGGTTGAGAAACCTACGGCAATAATGGCTGCCTCTTTGGCGGTGTACCCGCCTGATTTGTAGACGCGGTTGGTCAAGAGTAGGCCCAGTGAGTAGGACCCGACAAAGCTTGCAACAGCGTCCACGGCTGAGCGTCCCGGGGTCTTCCAGAGGGGTTTCATGACGGGGCGCACAAAGACCCCCACAAACTCCATGAGCCCGAAACCGATGAGGAAGCCCAGGAAGATTGCACCGATGGGCACGATGAGCCCGACGGAGCCAACCAGGGTGCCCCAGAGGAAGGGGCCGACGCCGGGCTGGTCTAGCCAGCTGGGCGGGCTGGTCACCATCAGGATTGCGGTAATGAAACCCACGATGTTCAGCAGGGCGAAAATCGTTTTGGTGGTACTGGCCCGCCAGGTCCTCTGGATAAAGGGACGAGTGGTGCCAAAAGCTATCAGTGCCAGAAGGAGCCAGGGAACAACCGGGCCGAGCAGGGATCTGGCGATGGTTACCAGATGGTCCAGTGGAATGCTGGTTTTATCCTGGTAAGTGATGGGAATAAAGAACATGAAAATGCCAAGCGCCGAGCAGGCAATAAGCTTGACAGCATCTTTACCTGCACCAGGTTGGCGCACCGTATCAATGGCAGCGGTGGGTTCCTGACTCCAGGACTGCATGGACATAGCGACCTCCACAACAAAGGGGTTGTATATACATTGCAGCCAGACTACCAAGCTGCGTGTCCCATGTCACTATATTTTTATTTTTTATTCCAACCCAATTCGCTGGTGATGCGCTCAAGCAGGGCAAGCGCTCGCCGCGGGTTACCCCCGCCAGAAACAGCCACCAGTTGATCGCCCCGCCTGCGGTGGGCCAGTGACCATACAGGAGACCTCTGCGAGTCCCCACCCGCCAGGCACCAGATTCCCCGTTCTTCACACAGTGCCGCTACTCGTGCATTAAGCGCGGGTGAATCAGTCAGGGCATAGACTAACCAAGCCCCATCGAGATCATCAGATTCAAAAGGACGCCGGTGGGCAATCAGGTGCCCGGCAGCCAATTTTTCTTCAACTTCGGCACTCAGAGCGGGTGCAACCACTTCAATGCAAGCACCGGCACGCATGAGGGGGCCAAGTTTGCGGGCAGCAACCCGCCCTGCCCCCACGACAAGCACCCGGCGTCCGCCCAGATTAAGGGCTAGCGGCAGGCGCTGATTCACGCGGGGAGCTCCACCCATACTTCTCCATCGCGCACGTCAACGGGGTAAACCGCGAGGCGCAAATCTGCACCAGAAAGGCATTCACCGCTGACCAGTGAGTACACCTCTTTATAGAGAGGTGATGTCACGGTGGGCTCGCCGCCCTTTTCACCAACAATTCCGCGGGCAATCACCAGTGAACCAGAGGCGGGATCCTTATGCTCGGTGACAAAGATGGAGTCACTTGCGGTGCGGAAGACCGCGTACTGATGCCCATCGATGAGGGCTGCTTCACCCCAGTTGGGTTCCAGGTCGTCTTTTGTGCAGATTCGGTGCCACTGAGTTGTCACGATACTCTTCCTTTTTATGTTTAACTGCTTGTGTTTGCGTGGGTTTACCTTGCCTTTAAGCTAATATTAGCATTAGAAATACGCATTAAACCGGCATGAACCCACACTAGGGAGGCATATATGTCCACCGATCCCCACACCCCCAGCCAGCGTAAGGTCCTGGTGATTGGAGGTGGACCAGCAGCCTGGAGGTTCGCCAAGGCATTCCTTGACAAGGACGCCGGCGCCTCCCACATTACAGTGCTCAATGCCGAGAAACACCTGCCCTATGACCGTGTAGCGTTAGAGAAGATTTTTCACGACACCAACCGCGACCTTACTCTCGGTGATCCAGACCTATGGAATAACCCTCACGTCACCCTGGTCAACGGTGTTAGCGCAACCGCAATCGACCGCAAGAACCGCACCGTCAGCGCAAACGACGGCCAGACCTACCCCTACGATGAACTGATTCTTGCTACCGGCTCATCGGCGGTCAAGATTCCCATTCCTGGCTCCGACAGCGCCCACGTCTTCCGCACCATCGATGATGTGCAAACGGTGGTTGCGGAGGTTGCCCGTCTTACGGAAAAGCTAGGACGCCGCCCCCGCGCTATCGTGGTCGGTGGCGGCCTGCTGGGGCTTGAGGCAGCAGAGGGTCTGCGAGATGTAGGAGCTGACCCCACCATTCTCGATGTGGCTCCCTGGCTGCTATCGATTGAGGTAGACCAGGGCGGCGGCTTTGCGGTCAATGCTGCTATCCGCGAGGCAGGTATTGATGTTGAAACCGGTGCCTTTATCTCAACCATCAACAAAGATGCTGCCGGTGAGGTTGTCTCGGTATCGGTTGCTAACGGCATGGGCGATGAGGCCGATGTGCACCAGCTCGATGCTGACCTGGTCATGATGGCGGCGGGCATCCGCCCCAACGACCAGCTGGCGCGGGACGCGGGTCTTCAGGTTGGCGAGCGCGGCGGCCTGGTAGTCTCCCCCAGCTGTCAATCGGAAGACCCGCATATTTGGGCTATCGGTGAGGTGGCCTGTGTGCTCGGCCGCACTTGGGGTCTGGTGGCTCCTGCAAACCAGATGGCTGAAGCTGTGGCAGCTAACCTCACCGGCGGCCACGAAGAGGTTGAAAGCTTCGATATTGCCACCAAGCTCAAATTCTCGGGCCTTGAGGTTGCTGGCTTTGGCGACCGCCGCGGTGCCACCGAGAACTGCCTAGAGATCATGTTCGCCGACCCTGCCCGAGGGCTCTACCAGAAGATTGTGACCACCGCCGACGCAAAGACCCTGCTCGGTGGTGTCTTCGTGGGTGATACCGCCCCCTACGATTCGCTGAAGCCGCTGCTGGGCAGGGAGCTGCCCGCGGAGCCGTCCGCCTTTCTCACCGCCACAGGTGGCGGGGATGGAGTGCCCGATACCGAGCTGCCCGATGACGCGGTGCTGTGTTCCTGCAACAATATCTGCTTCGGTGCAGTGCGTGAGGCAGTCAAAGCAGGGGCGCACGATGTGGGTGCGGTCAAGTCTGAAACAACCGCGGGTACCCAGTGTGGCTCCTGCGTTCCCATGATTCAAAAGACCCTCGAACAGACCATGAAGAAACTGGGTCTGACAGTCTCAAAGGCCCTGTGCGAGCACTTTGATTTTTCGCGCGCTGAGCTCTTCCAGGCGGTCTACGCCGTGGGTGACCTTGATGATTTTTACGCAGTGCTCAAGCGCTTTGGGCGGGGTACCGACGGCTGTGCCATCTGTAAGCCGACCGTGGCGTCCATCCTTGCTTCGACCCGCAAGTCCTACGCCTTGGACGGCGGCCGCGGCGCCCTGCAGGACACCAACGACCGCAACCTGGCTAACATGCAGAAGGACGGCACCTACGGTGTGATTCCCCGTATCCCCGGTGGAGAAATTACTCCGCAGAAGCTGGCGGTTATTGCCCAGGTGGCAGCTGACTATGGGCTCTACACCAAGATTAACGGCGCACAGCGTATCGGCATGTACGGCGCCCGTCTAGAGCAGCTGCCCGACATCTGGCAGCGGCTGGTCGATGCGGGCTTTGAGTCGGGTCAGGCCTACGGTAAGTCCCTGCGCAATGTGAAGTCCTGTATTGGTTCTGCCTGGTGCCGGTTCGGTATGCGCGATTCGGTGGCTATGGCCATTGATACGGAAAACCGCTACAAGGGTTTGCGTTCTCCCCACAAGTTCAAGGTAGCTGTCTCGGGCTGCAACCGCGAGTGCGCTGAGGCCCAGGGCAAGGACGTCGGTCTGATTGCCACCACCAACGGCTGGAACCTCTACTTTGCGGGCAACGGCGGCGCTAACCCCGCCCACGGCCGCCTCTTCGCCCAGGATCTCGACCAGCAAACCGCCTACCGCTATATTGACCGCTACCTCATGTACTACATCCGCACCGCGGATAAGCTCCAGCGTACCGCCCGCTGGGCCGAGGATCTCGATGAAAAGTTTGGCGACGCTATCGAGCACCTACGCGAGGTGATTATCGACGATAAGCTGGGCATCTGCGACCAGCTCGATGCCGATATGCAGTACCACATTGACCACTATGAGGACGAGTGGGCCGCCACCCTGCGCGACGAGAAACGCCTGCGCCGCTTTAGGGCTTTTGTGAACGAGCCAGAGGCTAATTCAGCGGGTGACCGCATGTACGTGCTGGAACGCGACCAGATCCGCCCGGCTACCGAGGCAGAAATTGCTGCGGCTGAGGCCGATGGTGATCTTGAGGGTGAGGACGCCGGCGAGAAGGTTTTGATTGCCGGGGCAAGTTTGCCGGTGCACGCCGGCTAGCTACCGCCGTGTGACCTCGTGTGACAAGGTTGTAATATTCCGGTTCATGCGAGGTCACGCAAGTGGGTGAAGCTACCCGACCCGTGTGAGGATAAGGGGTAGCGAGTTTTCTAGGGAGAGGATACGGCGTGTTCGCTGATCTTGATGTCACCAGTGCCGCGGTGCTGCTCTGCGGAGCATCAGAGCGGGTGGGGCAGGTTGCGCCCAAGTATAAGGCGGCGGCTGAAGTCATGAGTGTCTACTCTGCTGACCTACTCCCCTCTGCTCTAGAAGGTTTCTCCCCCTCTGTAGTGGTCATCTGTGCCGAGCAGCCCGATGAGATTGGGAGCTGGCGGCAGGCGATCAAGGACGCCCTGGGCGGCAGGGGTCTGCACGCGGTGCTGCTTGTCGATAGCGAACCGGCGCCCCAGCGGGTTGGCAGGGTCTTTTTGATTGGTGCAGGCCCGGGAGATCCCGGCCTCATGACTCGTTATGCCCTTAAGGCACTGAGCCGGGCAGACGTCGTCCTGCTTGATCATCTTGCTCCCCACCAAGACCTACCCCGCTGGGCACCTAAGGCAAGCATTATTGATGTGGGCAAGATTCCCGGCCAACACCGGGTGCCGCAGCGGGAGATTGACCGGCTGATGGTGGAGCATGCCCTAGCCGGTCGAACCGTAGCCCGCTTGAAGGGCGGTGACCCCTACGTCTTCGGGCGCGGTGCTGAGGAGCTCTATGTCTGTGAGCAGTCCGGCATACCGGTCACGGTGTATTCGGGAGTGACCTCATCGATCGCGCTGCCCGCTCTGGCTGGTGTGCCGATTACCCTGCGCGGTGTGTCCCACATGTTCACCGTGGTGTCTGGGCACGCACCTTTAGGCAGCTCGGAGCTGGACCAGCTGGCGGGTCTGCTCAAGGACGGCGGCACGGTCTCCCTGCTCATGGGCGTCAAGTCCCTGCCCCATACCGTTGCCGGTCTGCGCGAGCGCGGGGTGTCGGCGTCCCTACCCATGATTGCGGTGCAGGACGGTTTCCGCCCCAACCAGCGCGAGATCTACGCGACCTTGGGTGACTGCCTTGAAACCCTGGCCGAGGTGAAGCCGCCTGCCGTGATTACCCTGGGTGAGGTGTGCGCGGTTGCCGGGCCCCGCCGCGAAGAGGTCATGGCAAGGGCTTTTGAGACTCACTAGGCAGCAGCTACCACGGCGACTTTTCGAGCCGGGGCCGACGTCCTCGTCCCGAGTCCTTTTCCGTGCTCTCGTTGTGCCTTCCTCCTAGTTTCGACGCGTCCGCCGGTTTTCCATGCCTCAACCGTGGAAAACCGGCGGGCGCGTCGAAGGTTCAGTAGGGTGCTAGAAATCCGGACGGACGCGCCCCCACCGGGGTGGTCCGGACAGGTTGTTCAGACCCTCCTCACTTCAAGATATATGACGCCTGCATGACCTGAGGGCCCCTCAAAACCTTTCCTGAAACCGGTTCAAGGGCAGAGTTATCCACAGATTTTCAGGGGTGGCCGGTGGCGATTGCTTATTCGGTGCAGTCTAGATACATGAAAAGCCTGCACGATATTCACCCCTTAGTTCAGACAGCTAGAGAATTGGAGCTGCGCGGTTTTACCCGTCATGCTGTACGTCAAAAAGTGTCCCGCGGCGAGATTGTCAGAATACGCCGCGGGGTCTATGTGCCCTCACAGAGCTGGTCTTCGCTCCTACCGAGTGAACGCTATGTGGCCCAGCTGGTTGCGTATTCAAAAGGTATGGGGGCTCGAACAGTTTTTTCGCATCAGAGCGCTGCGGCTCTCTATGGTTTTGCTCAGCTGACTGTTCCTGAACGCATCCACGTTGCAGCGCCGAATTCTAGAGCCCATTCTTCACCGGGCGTCACCGTGCACGGGCTAACGAGTAAACCCCAAGAGATAGCTGGTGTTCCCGTAACATCTGCCCTGCAGACAGTGGTGGACTGCTGCCGGGTTCTCGACCTACGCCATGCCCTCGTACTGGCCAATAGTTCCTTACGGGCTGGGGTTCTTTACCCCGATCTCTTGACATGTTTACGCCAGGCTACGGGCCGCGGCAGTAACCGACTACAGAGATTGGCTGACCTGGTCAATCCGCTTTCCGAATCTGCCGGTGAAAGTCTAGTGGTCTATTTCTTAAACGAGTTTGGCTTTCCGCCCTGCCAGCAGCAGGTGTGGGTTGAGGGCGGCGGACGGCGCTACCGGCCTGATTTTATGTGGCCTGAGTGCATGATCATTTTAGAGTTTGACGGAAATATCAAATACGCAGGTTCAAACCGGGAACAGGTTTTTGGGCAGCAGAATGAGCGTGAAGCCTGGCTCCGCGGTAAAGGCTACAACGTCGTGCGGACCAACTGGCATGAGGTTATCTACCGGCCGTACCTGTTGGCAGAGAAACTGAAGCGGGCTTTTGCGTCCGCCGGGGTGTACCTATAACTTCGACGCTTCCGCCGGTTTTCCACGCATAAACAATGGAAAACCGGCGGATGCGTCGAAAGACTGGTTCTAGACCAGCTGCTGCTCGTCCGCCTCCAGCGCGCAAAGGTCTGGGAGGCGTCCGCCCGCTCAGCCAGGTAGGTGCGGATCAGGCGTTCGAGGTAGTCTTCCAGCAGGTCAGCCTCACCTTGAGGCCGCGCACAGTACGGCCAAGGGTTCCGGCGGCGTCATTCTGGTAGTCGGCCAAACCACCGCCGAGGTGAACCTGGAAGCCGGGTACCCGGCGGCCGTCATCGGTGGTAATAATCTGACCCTTCAGCCCGATATCTGCGGTCTGAATACGGGCACAGGAGTTGGGGCAGCCGTTGATGTGCAGGGGCAAGCGCTCAGGCAGCTGGTCAGCCACATCGGCCATGCGCTCTTCGAGGTTATCGATGACGCGGGCGGCAGTGGACTTGGTCGCCACGATAGCCAGCTTGCAATACTCGATGCCGGTGCAGGCGATGGTGGAGCGGCGGAAGACGGACGGACGCGCGTAGAAGCCCAGCTTCTCAGCTTCGGTGATGAAGGGCTCAACATCATTTTCTTCAAGGTCAAGCATGACAAGCTTCTGGTAGGGGGTGGTGCGCAGGCGCGACGAACCGTACTTTTCAACCAGGTTGGCCAGGTCAATGAGCTGGGTGCCGCTAATACGGCCCACGGTGGGTGTCAGGCCGATGTAGAACTTGCCATCCTTCTGCGCGTGTACTCCCACGTGGTCGCCAGTGACGGCGGGCATCTCGGGAGCGGCGAGGACGCCACCGGCCAACAGGGCAAAGACGGCGAGCAGGTGCTCTGTGAGGTCCTGCCGCATTCCCAAGATAAAGCCCAGGCTGGCGGCGAAGGTGACCAGGAATTCGGCGGTGTTCACCCTGCCCACGATCCGGCGGGGTTCAGTTTTGCCGATGGTCATAAGGGTTGAGCTGGTGACCGGGCCCCAGCCTCCCCCACCGGCGGCGTCCACGAATCCACCGAAGAGCCAGAGGAAGCCGAGCGTGCGGGGGTTGGCGGGAGCGCCGGTACCGCGGGAGGCACGGCGGCCGGTGGAGAAGCGGAGTACCAGGTTGATGCCAATAAGGGTCAAGATAGTTGCCATGACCGGCTTGGCGGTAGCCAGGGAGAGGTTGGAGAGCAGGGTCGCTCCGGCAAAGGTCCCTACTGCACCAGGCAGGCCCAGTCGCAACACGACCTTCCAGTCGATGTTGTTGAACCGCCAGTGGCTGACGCCCGAGGCGAGGGTGGTACCGAGTTCTGCCACATGAACAACTGCCGAGGCGCTGGCCGGGCCAGGGCTAGCAGCAGGGTGGTTGAGGTGGCCCCGAAGCCCATGCCAAGGCTGCCGTCGACCAGTTGGGCAAGCAGACCGCCTAGAGCGATGAGTAGTAGTTTGTTCATGGTGGTGTTCGTTCTGTGAGGGCCGCTAGCGGACGAGACCTGCGGCTAGGGAGTTGCCGTCTGCCTGGTTAATCAGCAGTAGGGAGCCCACCAGTCCGCGCCCGGTGTAGGATTCGACCGGTAGGTCTTCTGCCAGTTGCAGGGTGGCGGTAAGTCCCCGGCTGCCCTCGGGCCGGTCGGAACCGGCAACCAGGTCGCCTCGGGAAAGGTCGATGTCATCTGCCAGACGCACCCACGATGGAATCGCCAACAGAAGCAGTGGCAACCTCACCGTATGCGGTATCGATGTGGGTGACAGTGCTGGTTCGCCCCTGCCCCAGGTGCACGGTGTTTCCCATCGAGAAGGTAACGACAAGCATGCCACTCACGTGCTCATGGGCCCAGGTCAGGATTTCTTCGGCGCTTGCATCGTAGAGGGCTTCGGCATAGCGATCTACGAGTTGCTGGTTGGCTTCCTTCTCGGCGTCTGAGAGCTGGGCGGGCTCGGGCGTGCCCTCCGGGCTGATAGCCGGATCTTCCAGCGCTGCGGCCGGTGAGCCAAGACCAAAGTTTTTAAAGCTCACGGGTGAGGGTTCCATAGCGCTCCTTTCATAACAGTTCTTAGGGTCGAATTGTTTGAAAGTCTAGGCTTATGGGGACGGGGTGGTCGAGTTATTGCGGGTGCCAGGTCACGGGGCGACATTTTTACGTCATAGGTCTTCACCGGGGGTAATTTTTACGCCCCTAGGTTTGCTTGAGGCCCTTGCAGCCCACTACTGTGCGCCACTGGTTGCAGGCTTACTTGTCATCTAATGAAACGTGCGTACCGCAGGTAGACCCGGGGCGTGCCACAATGGTGTTTATGCGTATTTTGTCTATTCAGTCCGCTGTTGCCTACGGCCACGTAGGTAATTCAGCCGCCGTCTTTCCCCTGCAGCGCCTTGGCCACGAGGTCATGCCCGTCAATACCGTCCTCTTTTCGAACCACACCGGCTACGGTGCCTGGCGCGGCCCGCTGATCTCGGGCGACGACGTCCGCGACATTGTCACCGGTATTGAAGAGCGCGGCGGTCTGACCGACACCGCTCTGGTCATTTCTGGCTACCAGGGTGGCTCTTCCATCGGTGACGCCATCCTCGATGCCGTTGCCAAGGCCCGCGCAGCCAACCCGGACGTCCTTTACTCCTGCGACCCCGTCCTGGGTAACGCCACCAGCGGTTGCTTTGTCTCCCCCGAGGTGCAGGAACTCATTCGCGACCGCGTGATCCAGCACGCCGATATCATCACCCCCAACCAGTTTGAGCTGGGCTTTGTAACCGGCACCGCCCCCAAGACCCTGGAAGAGGTTCTTGAGTCTGTGGCTGCAGCCCAAAAGATTGGCCCCCAAACCGTGCTGGTGACCAGCGTGAATACCCCCGAAACCCCCGAGGATTCAATCCAGATGCTGGCTGTTTCGGGCGATGAGGCCTGGCTGATTACTACCCCGCGCCTGCCCATGAAAGCCAACGGCTCAGGTGACGTCACCCAGGCCCTGTTTGCCTCTCACTTCGCCTCGGGCAAGAGCCTAAAGGAAGCCCTGGAACTCACCACTGCCAGCGTCTACGAACTGCTGAAGAATACCCTGGCCTCGGGCCAGCGTGAACTGCAGCTGATTGAGTCCCAGCAGGCCTACGTTGAACCTGCTGAGACCTTCGAGGCGGTAGCGGTTAAGCGCTAAGAGCGGCTAAGGCTTCGGTGGCCCTCTCTAGGGCAACCGAAGCGACAACCGCAGCGGAAGCGGCGTCACCGGGGAGCACCAGCGGCTCGGTGACGGCCGCTTTTTCTGTTCCCTGATAAGCCTTGGTGAGTTTGCTGTGGAAGTAGCCGCGAGCCAGTAGATAGGTAGAGATATATTCTGCCTGGTTGCTCTCCCATGCCTCGTCGATGGTGGGCTCAATATCGGCGATAAAGCCGTAGGGCACCTGCCGGCTGAGCAGGGTGCTGAAAACTTCTGCCTGGTAGAGCACGGCTTCACGGCCGTCAGCCCGGGACGAGCCCGCTGCTGCCAGGGCGATGTCGTCGTAGCCGTCCCAGCCCGCTTCTTCAAGGCGCTGGCGCTGGAGCTTAGCCAGGGCCGCTGAGGGGCCTAGTGCTCTAGCAACCGCGGTGGTCAGGTGGGTAGCTTTGGCGGCTGCCTGCTTCATGTCGTATTCGGTGTGGTAGCCCGGTGAGAGCAGCAGGGGCACCAGGACGGCGGTTGCTCCGGACGGCAGGTCCTTCAGCACCTGCGGCAGGGCGGGTTCTTGCACATCCACGTAGGCTTCGTGCACGGTGTAGGTTCCAGGGGCTTGGGCCTCGACCAGGGCGGTGAGCTGCTCACGGATGAGTTTGACGGCTTCGCGGCCCTGGGGGTTATCGGTACCGTGGGAGGTGGCGACCAGGTGAATCATGGGGCTCCAGTCTGCTGCTCATACAGCACAGTGGGTGGGGCTGACCCCACCCACTGTACAACCTAGCGGTCAACAATGAAACCGCAGCGGGGCTCAGTGCTGGCACAACCGGTGTAAACGGTCGAGCCCTCTTCCCCCAGCGGCCCGGTAATGCTGACCTGCCGTACTTCTCCGCTGTCGTCCTGCCCTAGAACAAGGTAGGCTTCTCCGTCCGCATCGAGGTGCAGGCCAGCAGCGGGCTCACCGGCCTCGTCGAAGAAGGGCTGAATCTCGAACCGCGGTTTCTCTACCGGCGCAGAGGGTAGAGTACCCTCCTGGCTGTACCCGGTATCGGTGGGTGCTAGGACGACCACGGACCTATCCGTTGCCAGGTAGATGTTGCCGTAGCGGTCGATGTTGGAGCCGCTGGCAAGGTCCCACGTCATATTGCCCATCACGGTATGCGTAGTGATGAAGGCGTAGGTATTGCCCAGGCCCTCGTAGAAGCCGATGGGCTGGCCGTCCTGGTAAACGGCGTAGGCCAGCTGCATCTGGGAAGGGGCTGACCCCGGGTTCATATCCCAGCCATAGGTGCGAATCTCTACCGGCCCGAGGGTGGGGTGGGTGACATCAATGGTTTCGTAGTGGGTGCAACGGTCCCGACAGGAGTCCTCAACAACCTGAGGCACGGCTGTCACTGACGAGTTTGAAGGCGAAGGGGTGCTTGCCGGTGCAGTCGCAGAGGTAGAAACAGCAAAGCTCTGAGCCGGTACCTGCGCTGGGGCTTCCCCCACTGGGGCTTCACCGCCACCGGCACAGGCGGCCAGGAGGGGCACGAGGGCCAGCATTCCGAGAGCAGGACGCCAGCAGGCCGGCCGATCGGCGAGGGCGGGGCTGGTATGGGGGTTGCGTTTCACGGTCATCATCTCCTTTGATTGATGGTTGGTTACCGTAGTGGGCTCCCTCTTCTCATACTAAGCAGGCTGGCTAGTTGCTTTCAAGAAGATGACGCAGGTTCACCCCGCCCCCTACCCGCCCCGGCTAGGAGGCTGCGGGCCGACGAATCACCTTGTACTGGGCGGCCTGGGCAACCGGGCGCATGGTGATGTGGTCCAGGTTGATGTGCTGGGGGATGTTCACGGCAAAGGTGACGGTCTGGGCGACGTCCTCAGCTAGCAGGGGCTTCTCAACGCCAGCGTAGACCTTAGCGGCAGCCTCGTCCGACCCCAGGCGGTTACGGGAGAATTCTTCGGTGTGTACCATGCCGGGGCGTACCTCAATCACACGCACGTTATGTTCGGCCTCTTCGAGGCGCAGGGTCTCGGTCAGGGCCCGCTCCCCGAACTTGGCAGCGTTGTAGCCCGCTCCCCCTTCGTAGCCGGCTTCGGCTGCGGTTGAGGTCAGGTTGAGCACGGTACCCTGGCCGTTCTCGCGCAGGGTTGGCAGGAAGGCCTTGACCATATTGAGGGTGCCAATCACGTTGAGCTCAAACATGGCCGACCAGCCAGCGGGGTCAGCATTAGCTACAGAATCAGCCCCAATAGCACCGCCGGAGATATTAACCAGGGCATCGAGGCGGCCGCCGGTTTCCCTCAGAATCTCCTGGGCGCGGGCAGCTACCGCGTCGGCGTCCGTAATATCGAGGACGACCGGGCGCACCTGGGTGCGCGAGGCAAGTTCTTCGAGGCGGTCGGCGCGGCGGGCTACGGCGTAGACCGTCCAGCCTGTCGCGGCCATGAGCTCGGCAGTAGCACGGCCGATACCCGAGGAGGCACCGGTCACCACGGCGACCTTACCGGCCTGAGCATCGGGGGCAAAGGGATTAGCGGGAAGTGATGTAGTAGTCATAGCACTAGCCTAACCTGCAACATATTTTTATTCGTGAGAGAATAGGCCACATGGCTGAAATCAACCAGGGCACAGACACGCCCGCAGAAAACACCGTAGAAATTACCGTCCCCGCGAAGCCCGGCCTTGAAGGCCTCGAAAAGAAGTTCACCGAGAACTGGGCCGCCAACAAGACCTACGCATTCGACCCCAACACCACCCGCGAGCAGGTCTACTCCATCGATACCCCGCCGCCCACCGCGTCCGGTTCCCTGCACGTCGGTCACATGTTCTCCTACACCCAGACCGACGTTATCGCCCGCTACCAGCGTATGAAGGGCAAGAACGTCTTCTACCCCCTAGGTTGGGACGACAACGGCCTGCCCACCGAACGCCGCGTGCAGAACTACTACGGCGTACTCTGCGACCCGGCAATCCCCTACAACCCCGATTTCAAGGCTCCCGAAAAGCCCGCTAAGAACCAGCGCGACTGGCCCCGTATCTCCCGTCAGAACTTCATCGAGCTGTGCGAGATCCTGGCGGTAGAAGACGAAAAGGTCTTCGAAGAGCTCTTCACCACCCTGGGTCTGTCCGTCGACTGGTCACACACCTACCGCACCATCGACGCCCACTCCCGCAAGGTCTCCCAGCTGGCCTTCCTGAACGACCTTAAGAGCGGCGATGCCTACATGGCAGAGGCCCCCACCATGTGGGATGTCACCTTCCGCACCGCGGTAGCCCAGGCAGAACTTGAAGACAAGGAACGCCCCGGTGCCTACCACCGCATCTCCTTCCACCGCGAGAATGGCGAGAAGGTCTGGATCGAGACCACCCGTCCCGAGCTCCTGCCCTCCTGCGTTGCCCTGGTCGCCCACCCCGACGATGAGCGCTACAAGTCCCTCTTCGGCACCAAGGTCACCTCTCCCCTGTTCGGTGTAGAGGTCGAGATCAAGGCCCACCCCCTGGCCCAACCCGATAAGGGTGCCGGCATCGCCATGATCTGTACCTTCGGCGACACCACTGACGTTACCTGGTGGCGCGAACTGCAGCTGCCCACCCGCGCCCTCATCGGCCGCGACGGCCGCTTTGCCGCCGACACCCCCGAGTGGATTACCTCCACCGAGGGCCGCGAACGCTATGAGCGCATGGCAGGTGCAACCGTCTTCACCGCTCAGAAAACCGTCGTTGAGATGCTGGTCGAAGCCGGTGAAATGGACGGCGATCCCAAGCCCATCACCCACCCGGTCAAGTTCTACGAGAAGGGCGACAAGCCCCTTGAAATCGTGGCCTCCCGCCAGTGGTACATCCGCAACGGTGGCCGTGACGCCGACCGCCGTGACGCCCTGGTTGAGCGCGGCCGTGAAATCGCCTGGCACCCCGCCTTCATGCGCTCCCGCTACGAAAACTGGGTTGAAGGCCTCAACGGTGACTGGCTCATCTCCCGCCAGCGCTTCTTCGGTGTGCCCTTCCCCATCTGGTACAAGCTCGACGCCGACGGCGAACCCAACTACGACGAGCCCATCATCCCCAGTGAAGAGATGCTCCCCGTCGACCCCGCTTCGGACGCCGCCCCCGGCTACACCGAAGACCAGCGCGGCGTACCCGGCGGCTTCATTGCCGACCCCGACGTCCTCGACACCTGGGCCACCTCATCCCTGACCCCGCAGATTGCCACTGGCTGGGCCGTGGACGAGAACCTGCACAAGGTCACCTTCCCCATGGACCTGCGCCCCCAGGGCCACGACATCATCCGCACCTGGCTCTTCTCCACCGTGGTTCGCTCCAACTCCCTGGAGAACTCCGTGCCCTGGACCGACACCGCCCTTTCCGGCTGGATCCTGGACCCGGACCGCAAGAAGATGTCCAAATCCAAGGGCAACGTGGTGGTACCCAACGAGGTCCTCGAAAAGTACGGTTCGGACGCCGTGCGCTACTGGGCAGCCAGCGCCAAGCTGGGCGCCGATACCGCCTACGACGAGGCCCAGATGAAGATTGGTCGCCGTCTGGCCATCAAGCTGCTGAACGCCTCCAAGTTCGTTCTCGGCCTGGGCGCCACCGCCAACTCGGTCATCACCGACCAGGCCGCGGCAGGCGTCCTCACCAACGAGCTCGACCGTTCCCTGCTAGCCCGCCTAGCTGCCCTGGTTGAAGAAGCCACCGCCGCCTTTGAGAACTACGAGTACGCTCGTGCCCTGCAGATCTCAGAGACCTTCTTCTGGCACTTCACCGACGACTTCGTCGAACTCATCAAGGACCGCGCCTACGGCAACGTCGGTGAAGCCGAACAGGCCTCCGTCCTGGCAGCCCTGGCCACCACCCTCGACGCCATGCTGCGCCTTTTCGCCCCCTTCCTGCCCTTCGTCACCGACGAAATCTGGTCCTGGTGGCGAGCAGGCTCTGTGCACCGCGCCCCCTGGCCCACCACCGACGGCTTTGCCGCCGCCGTTGCGGACGCCGACCCCGCAGTCCTGCCCACCGTAGCAGCTGCCCTGGGCGGCCTGCGTAAGGCCAAGTCAGAGGCCCAAGTCAAGCAGCGCACCGAGGTTGAAACCGCTACCATCACCGGTTCAGCGGACGACCTCGCCCGCATCCGTGGCGGTCTTGGCGACCTCAAGGCAGCTGGCAACGCTCGCGACCTCACCCTCACCGAGACAGAGGACGAGCTGGCGGTCACCGACGTTGTGCTGATTACTGAGGAAGAAAGCTAAAACTAGCCGCCTGCGGGGGTATGCAGGCCCAGCAATACTGCACATCAAAAGATTAGGCCCGGTTCCAGATTGTCTGGAACCGGGCCTTATCGTGTATTCGACAGTACGGGCTTTGAGTGCCCGCTAGTTACTGTTTTTCGGTGGTGAAAATCGGGCCGACGTTGCGGGAGCGCTTAATCTCAAAGAAACCGGGGTAAGAGGCCAGAGCCACAGCGCCGTCGAAGACCTTAGCGGCTTCTTCACCGGTGGGGGCAGGTGACATCACGGGGCCAAAGAAGGTCACACCGTTGATGCTCATCAGGGGCACGCCGATGTCATCACCACCAGCAGAGTCTAGACCTGCACGAGTTGAGGCCCGCATCTGCTCGTCGTATTCATCGGTAAAGGCAACCTGGGCTAGTTCGGCAGGAAGACCCACCTCAGCTAGGGCAGCTTCGATAGCCTTCTCGAAGTAGGTGCCCTCTTTGTTTTTCTGGTGGTGAATCTGCTCGCCCAGGGCGGTGTAGAGTTCATCGAGTTTTTCCTGGCCGTACTGTTCTGCCACGGCGGTAGCCACGCGGGCAGGGCCCCAGGTGTTGTCGATGTGTTTGCGGTAGCCCGGGTCAAGGTCGCGGCCTTCGTTCAGGACGGCGAGTGAGAAGGGGTGCCAGGTGACGGCAACATCGCGCTGGATCTCAACCTCTTTAATCCAGCGGGAGGTCATCCAGCACCAGGGGCAGGTAGGGTCAAACCAAAAATCAACGGTATTTTCAGCCACGGGTTGTCCTTTCAATCAGGGGTGGGATGCAAGAGCCCGCTGCCAGCGCGCAGAGGCACCGACAGCGGGTGAGACTTTTAGGCAGATTTTTTCTCGGTGGCTTCGAGCACCAGAATCGGGTCCTTCTCCCCCGCTACAACAGCCTCGTCAATAATGACCGAGGTGACGTCTGAGCGGCTGGGTACATCGAACATGACCGGCTGCAGAATCGACTCCATAATGGAGCGCAAACCGCGGGCGCCGGTATCTCGCTCAACAGCCTGGCGGGCAATAGCTGCCACGGCGGCGTCCTCAAAAATCAGCTCGACCCCGTCGAGGGCAAACATGCGCTTGTATTGCTTGACCAGGGCGTTCTTAGGCTCGGTCAGAATCCGCTTGAGGTCAGATTCGGTGAGCTTACCCAGGGTTGCCAGCACGGGCAGACGGCCAATAAATTCAGGAATCAGACCAAACTTGAGCAAATCCTCAGGCATGAGCTTGGTGAGAATATCGCTCTCTTTAGCGGCCTGGTCAATAGATGCGCCAAAGCCGATGCCCTTGCGGCCCACTCGCCCGCCCACAATCTCTTCGATACCGGCAAAAGCACCAGCGACGATGAAGAGGATATTGGCTGTATTAATCTTGAGGAAGTCCTGCTGGGGGTGCTTCCGCCCGCCCTGCGGGGGTACAGCTGCCTCGGTGCCCTCAAGAATCTTGAGCAGAGCCTGCTGCACTCCCTCGCCCGATACGTCCCGGGTGATGGAGGGGTTATCGGCCTTACGGGAAATCTTATCGATTTCATCGATATAGATAATGCCGCGCTGGGCCTTTTCAATATCACCGTCAGCAGCCTGGATGAGCTTGAGCAGGATATTCTCAACGTCCTCACCCACGTAGCCGGCCTCGGTCAGGCTGGTGGCGTCGGCAACGGCAAAAGGTACGTTGAGTTTCTTAGCCAGGGTCTGCGCCAGGTAGGTCTTACCCGAGCCGGTGGGGCCAACCAAGAGAATATTAGACTTGGCAATCTCTACGTCTTCGCCCTCGGTAGCCAAAAGCTCCTTGGCCTCAAAGGCAGGGCCCTGCTGGGCCCGAATACGCTTGTAGTGGTTATAGACGGCAACAGAGAGGGCACGCTTGGCGGCCTCTTGGCCAACCACGTACTCCTGCATGTGGTCAAAGATTTCACGCGGGGTGGGGAGCTCTTCAACGGCACCCAAATCTTTCACGTCAGCGAGCTCTTCTTCGAGAATCTCGTTGCACAGTTCAATGCATTCATCGCAGATGTAAATGTTGGGGCCGGCGATCAGTTTACGAACCTGTCGCTGGTTCTTCCCACAAAATGAGCATTTGGGAAGAGTGGTGCTATCGCCTAGGCGAGCCATAGACCCTACCTTTCCTTGGGTTCCTCTACCTAATCTACCGTGAAAACCTGCCTAGCCCAACATGTGACGGTTCAGGCAAGGTTATCTCTCTATGACCTAACAGTTGAGCTACCCTGAGCATTCCCCTCACAGCCGCAAAAGGCGGACGCCGCCCCTCCCCTGACCTGCCTTTGGGCAGGTGGGGTGGAAGGCGGCGTCCGCACCGAGTCTGAACGTGAGCAGTGCTTAGTCGTGCTTTTCTGCGGTATTGAAGGAGGGCTTCACAGCCTTACGGGATTCAAGTACCTGGTCAACAATGCCGTACTCCAGAGCGCCCTTAGCTGTCAGAATGTTATCGCGCTCAATCGACTTATCGACTTCTTCGAAGGTCTTGCCGGCGTGCAGGGCCAGGGTCTGGGCGGTCCACTCACGCATACGCATGACCTCGTTTGCGTGAATCTCAATGTCTGAAGCCTGACCACCCTGCTGGCCGGAGAGGGCGGGCTGGTGAATTAGCACGCGGGCGTTGGGCAGGGCAAGACGCTTGCCGGGGGTACCGGCTGCCAGCAGGACGGCTGCTGCTGACGCAGCCTGGCCCAGGCAGACGGTCTGAATCTCGGGGCGGATGTACTGCATGGTGTCGTAGATAGCAGTCATCGCGGTGAAGGAGCCACCGGGTGAGTTGATATAGAGGGTAATGTCGCGATCGGGGTCCTGGGACTCGAGCACCAGCAGCTGGGCCATGATGTCATCGGCTGAGGCGTCGTCAACCTGCACGCCCAAGAAGATAATGCGATCTTCAAAGAGCTTGGCGTAGGGGTCCTGGCGCTTGTAGCCATACGGGGTACGCTCTTCGAAGTTAGGGAGCACGTAGCGGTCGGTGGGCATACCGGCAGGTGCGGTTGATGAAGGAAGGTGAATCATTCGTCTCTCCTGTAAAAGTTCTGTGCCGGTTTACTTGTCGTTGGCACTGGTGGCCGGACCGATCTTGTCGAGGATCTTGTCGAAGAAGCCGTAGGCCAGGCCTTCTTCGGCGGTGAACCAGTTGTCGCGGTCGTTATCGCGCAGGATGGTCTCAACGGTCTGGCCGGTGCGCTCAGCGGTAATTTCGCTCAGGCGCTTCTTCATGTCGAGAATGAGCTGGGCCTGGGTACGGATGTCGGAGGCGGTGCCGCCGATACCGCCGGAGGGCTGGTGCATGAGGATGCGGGCGTTGGGGGTTGCGTAGCGCTTGCCGGGGGCACCTGCGGTGAGCAGGAACTGGCCCATGGAAGCTGCCATGCCGGTCACCACGGTGACAACGTCGTTGGGGATCAGCTGCATGGTGTCGTAAATGGCCATGCCTGCGGTGACGGAGCCGCCAGGTGAGTTGATGTAGAGGTAGATGTCTGCCTCGGGGTCTTCAGCTGAGAGCAGCAGGAGCTGGGAACAGATGCGGTTGGCGTTGGAGTCGCGCACCTCGGAGCCCAGCCAGATGATGCGTTCCTTGAGCAGGCGGTTGTAGACGTAGTCGTCCTGACCGCCCATGGGGGTTTCCATGGCGGGGGTCTGGTGTGCTTCAGGGGTGAAGGACATGTGTTCCGCTCCTTGTGTCGGTTGCAGCACCAGCGCGGACGCCGGTGCCAAAGATTTGCTTGACACTTAGGTTATCGCTTTTGGGGTTCCCAAAATTGCCTTTTGGCTCTCAGTTCGCTGTTGGCATGTGCCCGCTACGCTCTGAGCAAGAGCGAGCGGGCACAGGGCTTAGTGGTAGCAGGCGATGGGGCCGCTGGGCCCCTGAATCACCTGGATGGGGGTGTTGAAGATTTCGGTGAGCAGGTCATCTTGCATGATCTCTGCAACGGTTCCGAAGCGGGCGAGTTTGCCGTCCTTGATAGCGCAGATGTAGTCGGCGTAGCGGGCAGCGAAATTGATGTCGTGCAGCACCACGATGATGGTGCGGCCCAGGGTGCGGGCGGCGTTGTGCAAGTGCTGCATCATCTGCACGGAGTGGGAGATGTCGAGGTTATTGAGGGGCTCGTCAAGAAGTACGTAGTCGGTTTCTTGGCAGAGCACCATGGCTACGTAGGCCCGCTGCCGCTGGCCGCCTGAGAGCTCATCGAGGTAGCGGTTTTCGAGGCTGGTGAGATTGAGGAAGTCGATATAGCGGGAGATAATCTCTTCGTCTTCAGCAGTGAGTCGGCCCCCTGTGTAGGGGAAGCGTCCGAAGCCCACGAGCTGGCGCACGGTGAGTTTGGTGACAAAGTGGTTTTCCTGGCGCAGAATCGAGACGACTTTAGCCAGGTCTTTGGACTTGGTAGTAGCCACGTTCAGGCCACCGATTTCGATGGTACCTGCGTCGATATCGAGTAAGCGGCCCACCATAGTGAGCAGGGTGGACTTACCAGCACCGTTGGGGCCAACCAGGGCTGTGATACCTCCTGACGGTAGCTCTACGTCAACCGGGCCGATGTTGGTTTCACCGGAGTAGCTTTTGGCGACCTGGTTCAGGGTGATCATAGTTTGCCCTTTCGGAGGATGACGATCAGGAAGGTCAGGCCACCGATCAGTTCGATGATAATACCAACGACTCCCTGGGCTGAGAAGATGTGGTTCATGATGAAATAGGAAACCGCCAGAATGGCAAAGGAGAGCACGGTTGCCATAGGGAAGAGGTAGCGGTGGTCGTAGGTATCAGCAAACTGGTAGGTAAGGGTTGCCACCAAAAAACCTAGGAAGGTCAGCGGGCCGACCAGGGCGGTTGAAACAGCCATCATGAGGGCAACGATTACCAGCACAATGATGGACTCTCGCCGGTGGTCAATCCCCAGGTTGGTGGCTGCCGGTGCGCCCAGGGATAGGGCATTGAGGGTACGAGACTTTGCGTAGAGTACCGCAACGCTCAGGACGACCAGGGGCAGGGCCACCGGGTAGTAGGCGGGGTCGGCGTTGTTGACCGAGGCGAAGAGGCGGGCGGTCAGGATATCGAACTCGCTGGGGGTCAGCATGCGCTGCATGAAGGTTGAGACTGACCCCAGCCCCCCACCCAGTACCACACCGACCAGGAGCATAACGTGCATGTTAGCCCGCCTGCCGGTCAGCAGCCAGGAGTAAAGCAAGAGGCTCAGGGCCACCATCATGACCAGCTGGAAAATAAAGGTGTCGAGGGTGCGGGCGGCAATCAGCCCGGCTGCCCCGGCGAAATAGATGGTTGCGGTGTGAATCGCGGCGTAGAGGGCCTGAAAGCCCAGAATGCCGGGGGTGATAATGCGGTTGTTAGTCACCGTCTGAAAAGCCACCGTTGCCACAGCCTGGCAGACAGCTGCTACAGCCATCGCAATCAGGGCATTGGATCGACGCTCAGCAATGAGCCACCACTTGAGGGTGCCGGTTTCAAAGGGGTTTCCGTAGGCCAGTAGACCGAAGGCTGCCAGCGCAGCGGCAGCGGTGAGCACCGCCAGGAGCACCCAGTAGGTGCGGGCAGCGGCAGGGGTCTTGAAAGCCCCTGCGCTCCGGGAGATACCTGCCCTGCGGGAGGTGGGGTGGGCGTCCGCACCGGTGCTCATCTCGGGCAGGGCGGACGCACCCACCCGGCTTTCTTTACTTGCCTGCTGATACACGGGGCCGCCCCTTCACAATCAGACCAATAAAAACAAGAGCACCCACGATACCCAGAATCACCGACACCGGGATTTCGAAGGGGGCGATAATAGTGCGCCCAATCAAGTCGCAGATTGTCACGACCCCGATACCGGTGAGGGCGACCCATGGTAGGTTAGAGCGCAGGTCATCCCCACGGAACATGCTGACGATGTTGGGAACGATTAACCCTAGGAAGGGCAGGGATCCGACCACCACGGTCACCACACCGGTTGCGATGGCAATCAGGGCGGTGCCCACCAGCATGATCTGGGCGTAGTTCAGGCCCACGTTGGTTGCAAATTCCTGGCCTAGACCGGCGACAGTCAGCCGATCGGCATACCAGAAGATAACAGCAACCACCAGGAGCACCAGCCAGAGCACCTCGTACTGCCCCTTAATAACAGACGTAAAACTGCCGGCGAACCACACACCCAGGTTCTGTAACAGGTTGGTCTGAAGGGCAAAGAAAGTGGTAAAGGCAGAAACAACAGCACCCAGCATCATGCCCACAATCGGCACGATGAGAGAAGACCTGAGAGATACCCGGCGCAGGAAGAGGAAGAAGACCATTGAGCCGATAAAAGCAAAAACGATAGCCGCCGTCATCTGCTGCAAGAGGTTCGCCGCGGGGAAGAAGTAGAGCATAAAGAGCAGACCCAGACTAGCCCATTCGGTGGTACCGGTCGTGGTTGGTTCCACGAACTTGTTCTGGGTCAGCATCTGCATGACCAGACCGCACATGGCCATGGCTGCTCCGGCCAGCACCAGGGCAATGGTTCGAGGTATGCGGGTGATGGCGAACATGGTAGCGCCGTCAGCCTTGTTGAAGATGTCGTACTCCCCCGTGAACAAGGAGAGCACGAGCAGGGCAACAATGCCCAGGCTGGCTAGCAGGAATTTGCCGCTGACCAGGGAGTTCCTGGTGCGGCTAACTCGGGTGGTTTCGGTGATCGTCATAAAAGCCCTCAAGGAGTCACCCCGCCACGAGGGCAGGATGACTCCTTTTTCATAGGTTAATGGGTCTCAGCCGGTACCTTACTTGGCGGCTTCGAACTTATCGGCAAGATCGTTGAGAATCTCGGTGTAGGTGATGATGGATTCGTTGGTATAGGTATCAGCCGGAGCGTAGGCAATCTGGTTCTTGGTGATTGCGGTGACATTGGCCAGGGCTGAGCTACCGGCGATGACATCTGCAGCAGCGGGTGAGCCCTCATCGATGCTGGTGCCAGCATCGCGGTCAAGAACCAGCAGCCAGTCGGGGTTGGCTTCTGCGATAGCCTCAACCGAGATATCGTCGCCCTGGTGGTTATCTGATGAACCTTCAACTTCAAGGGCGGGCTTGAGGCCCAGCATGTCGAAGATAGGGCCGTAGGTGCGGCCGATGGAGGGGGCAACGTAGCCGATTTCGCCGCCGGAGACGTTGACGGCCATGACGGTGGATTCGCCGTCGTAGGCGGCCTTAGCGCGGGCTAGAGCGGCGTCGAAGTCTGCGATGAGCTGGTCGGCCTCAGCCTGCTTGCCGAAGACCTCGCCCAGTACGGTGACCTGGCGCTTGAGCTCTTCGCCCAGGGGCTGGCCGTCGCGGGGTTCAAGTTCGAGAATGGCAGCCTGGGGGTTAAGCTCCTTGATGGCGTCATAGTGCTGAGAGAAGCGCTGACCGTTGACAATCAGATCAGGCTCTTCGCCGGCCAGCAGTTCAAGGTTGGGCTCGCGGTGGGTGCCAATGTCGGTGATGGACGAGTCGTTCTTGTAGGTCTCAACCGTTGCAGGAATCAGAGTGATGGGGGCTGCAACCAAATCGATGCCCCAGGCTTCGAGGACCTCAAAGGTACGGTTATCGGTGGCCGCTATCTTCTGAGGGGGAACAGTCACGGTAACCTCACCGTAGTTATCAGTGACGGTAACAGTGCTAGCAGTCTGGCTAGCGGAAGCTGAGGTAGACGCGCTTGATTCGTTGGAGGCGTCAGTGCTGCCTGCGCCACAGGCGGTGAGCGCCAGCGCCAGAACGGAAGTGGCTGCAAGCAGGGAGATACGGTTGGCCTTCACGGGTTTTCCTATATCTGGTAGTGGTGTGGACTTGGTAAGCCTGAACATCTTCTAAGGCTTGACTTACCTAAGTTTAGTTAGCCCAACCTTACTTACGCAACTCAAAACCTCCTATTACGAAATATCTTTTTAACTTATTTGCTGTATTTGACTTCTAGTCACCCAGTTCACCCTCTTTTAGGCAACGGACGCCGGCGCCCGCGTCCGCCTTTTCCCACGGGTTTTACCCGCAGGCAGCACAAAGCCCCCGCAAGAACCCAATCAGGGTCTTGCGGGGGCTTGAGCTAGAAAAGTTTTAGAGCCTCAAGAGGCAAAAACTTATTCGGCATCTGCGGTCTCACCCAGGAAGGAAGAGAGGTCAACAGCCTTGCCGTCGGCGTCCTTAACCTCAGCCTGAGCCAGAACAGCTGCCAGAGCCTTTGAACGGCGAACCTCGCCAACAATCATGCCGGACTGGCCTGAGCCGTCGAGCATCTGAGCGAACTGGTTGGGGTCCATGCCGTACTGCTGGCTCATGGTGATGATGTAATCAATGAGCTCAGCCTGCTCGACAGAAACTTCTTCCTTCTCAGCAATAGCGTCGAGGATGATTTCGTTCTTGAAAGCACGCTCGGTGTTCTCGCGAACCTCTGCGCGGTGCTCTTCGGTGTCGTGGTCATCATCCTGGCCGGGGGTGTTGAAGTGCTGAGCCAGCTGGTCTTCGATAACCTTCTCGGGAACGGGGATTTCAACCAGTTCAACCAGAGCATCAAGAACCTTGTCGCGTGCTTCTGCACCCTGCTCGGCAACCTTGGAATCAGCAGCCTGCTTCTTCAGGTCCTCCTTCAGTTCAGCAATGGTGTCGAACTCTGAAGCCAGCTGAGCGAAGTCGTCGTCAGCCTCAGGCAGCTCGCGCTCCTTCACAGCGGTGACCTCAACCTTAACGGTTGCTTCTTCACCTGCATGCTCACCACCGGCAAGCTTGGTGACGAAAGTAGCGTCCTCACCAGCGGAGAGGCCAAGGACAGCCTCATCCAGACCGTCCAGCATAGTGCCGGAGCCAACCTGGTAGGACAGGTCGTTAGCGGCATCAACCTCTTCGCCGTCAATTTCAGCGGCGATGTTGATGGTCAGGAAGTCCTCGTCAGCTGCGGGGCGGTCAACAGCCTTCAGGGTGCCGAAGCGGCCGCGTAGGGCATCGAGAGCCTTCTGCTCATCTTCTTCGGTAACCTCTACGCTTGCAACCTCAACCTTGATACCTGAGTAGTCAGGCAGTTCGATCTCGGGGCGGACGGTGACCTCAATGGTCAGCTTCACATCAGCTTCGCGGTTGCCCTCTTCAGGCTTAGAAACGATGTCGAGCTCGGGCTGAGCCAGGGGGGTCAGCTCATTCTCAACCAGGGCCTGCTGGTAGAAGTTGTTCAGAGCATCGTTCAGAGCGTTCTCAACAACAAAGTCAAAGCCTGCACGCTGATCGATGAGAGCCTTAGGGGTCTTACCCTTACGGAAACCGGGAACCGAAATCTGGTTAGCCAGTGACTTGTAGGTACGGTCAAGGTAGGTCTTGAACTCAGCGAAGGAAACCTCGACCTCAATCTTTGCGAGGGTCGGGTTGATCTTCTCGACGGCAGTCTTCACGTCCGTTGATCTCCTGATAACTTGATTGGAACCGCCACCCGGAAAAGAGTGGGGCTAGATATAACGTTCTATAGAAAAACCCGCCGTTTCCGGCGGGTCGTTCTATTTCACGTCGGGGTGACAGGATTCGAACCTGCGATCTCCTGCTCCCAAAGCAGGCGCGTTAGCCAAGCTACGCCACACCCCGATTTGCACGGAAGGCACCACCCAGTTTAGCGGTTCAACCGCCCAAAACCTAACTCGCACCCCGATTACGCCCAGGGCGTGTTGAGAAACGCCATCGCCACCCTGATTTGACAAGGCCCCGTTCGACCAGGTTTACTGGAAGACGTCCACAACGCCGGGCACCCCATTTGGGGATGTAGCTTAATGGTAAAGCCTCAGTCTTCCAAACTGATTACGCGGGTTCGATTCCCGTCATCCCCTCTCTCGCGGCTGTAGCTCAATGGTAGAGCGCACGCTTCCCAAGCCTGATACGCGGGTTCGATTCCCGTCAGCCGCTCGCTATCGCTCGGGACTGGCGGAAGCCATTTTCAGCGCACACTCGCTTCACGGTCACTCTTCGGAGTGGCCGTTTTTGCTTTCCTAGAAAAACCGGCGAGCAACAGGCGCAGGCGCATCCAATAGCTCCACCAGGTCGCGCACCTTCACGCTCCCCCTCGCCACTTTCTGACCGCGGCGGTGCCGGTTAACCCAGGCAGCCTGCAGACCCGCCCGAGCCGGGGCGGCAACGTCCGCAATATAGTTATCGCCCACGTGCACAGCAAAAGCCGGGTCCACCTCTAACTGGGCACAAACAAACCGGAAAATATAGGGGTCGGGCTTGCTCATACCCACTCTCTCTGAAGAAAACAGGGGCATATCATGCAAGCCGATAGCATCGAGCTTCTTCTGCTCAGTGAGCTGGGACCCGTTAGAAAGCACCGCCACCTGCAGATGCCCAAACCGGCGGCCGAGCTCCCCAAAAAACCGATCGACCTCAGCAAAAGGGGCCCAAGCCGTACGGGTTTCCTCCTGTAGGGTCGCCAAAAACTTCTGGGCCCTGTCAGCGCTCTGCTGCTCCCCCGTCATCAGGTGCAAGAGACTCGACGTGCGAAACAAGCGATTTTCGTCAAAAACCTGCTCACCGGCCAAATAGCGCTGAAAATCCTCGCGCTGAATATCGGCCCAGGCCTGGAAGTAGCTCTGGGTGTCGTCGATTTCTCCCTCAAAACCGAACTCCCGAACAGCCCGGTTAAAACCCACTGCGGTTGCTGTATCGCTATCGAGCAGGGTGCCATCTAGGTCGAAGAGCACCAGGTTGGCCTGCCCCAGCAAGTATCTGGTATCGCGCATAGTAGCCCTTCGTAGTTATGATGGCTTTATTCACTTCACAAGCATAACCTTTCACGCTTGACCCATCTCCCCTAATATGGGGAGTAAATAACCACACTTTTCCGCAAGGTTGACTTCTTCATGGCTTTAGCACCCCTATCTGCTCGATTCATTCCGGTGAGCGCCCTGCTTGCTACCGGCGTTCTGATACTGACAGGCTGCGGGAGCAGCCAGACCACCGCTACCCCCGCTGAAACCGACGTTAGCGCCGCAAGCAGTGCGTCCACTACTCCAGCCGAAAGCAGCACCCCCAGCCCCACCGCTGAGCCAACAACAGAAACTGCAAGTGCAGAATCTTCTGCGGTTGAGACCGCTGCGCAGTCCCCTAGCGCTACAGCCCTGACTCCCCCGGTCAACGACGGCTTTACCATCGACCCGGTTTCGCTGGTGACCACCGATCTCGTCACAGGAACCCCGGTGGCTGACCTTGCAGCCTACAACTTTGCGGCGGCAGACCAGCCCTCTGTCGTCTTCCAGACCCCGAACCCCCAGGTAGCCTGCCTGATGCAGACCTACGGGGTATTTTGCATGACCGATGACTCAAAGAACTGGGTCCTACAATCGGTGTCGATGGGCCCTGGCGATACTCAGCCCCGCACGGTGCAGGCCCGCGGTCGGGCTGCCACCCACGATTGGTTCAAGACCAACACGGTGCTGCCCGAGGGGCAGTCCATCAGCTGGATGGGTATGACCTGCACGACCACAGGACCAGTGAGCGTGCACTGCAACGACGGTACCACCGGCTTTAACCTCTCTGACCTGGCAAACCGTTAGAGCATATCAACGAGAAAGGCCCCCGGTAATCACCGGGGGCCTTGTGTTTACCGTTTGAGCGTGTAGCTAGGCTAGTTACCTAGTGCTGGCAGCCCGGGCACCAGTAGAGCTTGCGCCCAGCCACTTCTTCCAGCGCAATAGTTGCCCCGCAGCGGGGGCATGCCTGGCCCTGGCGGTGGTACACGTAGTTAGCGTGATCCGGCCAGGCCTCGGTTTCCGGTATGCCGGGCCTGTCGGCGGGCTCGGTGGTGATAATTCTGCCGACGCGCACACCGATTTCCAGCAAGTGCTTGTTATCGTTCCAGAGGGCTTCAAGCTGCTGGCGGCTACATTCTTTAGCCGGGGTAAAGGGGTCGATGCCGGTGCGGTAGAGGGATTCTGCGCGGAAGATGTTTCCTACCCCCGAGATGGCCTTCTGATCCATGAGGACTACGCCGATAGGCCGACTGGTCTTGGCCGCCGAAGCGTAGAAGGCGGCAGGGTCGGCGTCCTGGTTCAGGGGGTCGGGGCCCAGTTTTGCGCGCACCTCCCCCACTTCCTCGGGGGTGAGGGTTCGGCAGATGGTGGGGCCCACCAGGTCTGCCCAGCCGTGCTCTGAGACCAGGCGGGCGCGGGTGGTCGGCCGGGGCGCAGGAGGTTCAGCGGTGAGCTCGGACCGGTGGTCCTCTCGCTCACCAATTTTACGTGGAGCACCAATCGAGGAGGCCCCAGTAAAGTGCTCGTCGCCACCGAAGGTAAAGGCCCCGTAGATTCCCAGGTGCACGTTGAGGTAGAGCTCGTTGGAGAAACGGGCGAAGAGGTGCTTACCGTGGGCGAAAGCCGAGTCGAAGGTATGGCCGTCGAGTAGGGCTGCGCCGTCCGCAAATCTTCCCTGGGGGCTGGTGACCGCCAGCTGGGCACCGGCAAAAACGTCGGTGAGCTGGCGGGCCAGGCGGTGGATTGAGTGCCCTTCTGGCATTAGTTCTCGTAGCTGTCGATCTGCTTGCCGGCGATGGCGCCGGTCTGCTCGTATTCGGCCATCTGATCGATGCGGCGGGCGTGGCGCTCTTCGTTGGTCCACTCGGTGGTGAGGAAGACCTTGATGATCTCGAGGGCTTCTTCCTTGGTGTGCTGGCGTCCGCCCACCGCAACGACCTGGGCGTTGTTGTGTTCACGGGCCAGGGCTGCGGTGTCGTGGCTCCAGGCCAGAGCAGCACGGATGCCTTCAACCTTGTTAGCGGCCATCTGCTCACCGTTGCCGGAACCACCCAGCACAATACCCAGGGAGTCTAGGCCCGCTGCGCGGTCTGCGCGGACGGCGAGCGCCGCGTTGATGCAGAAGCTGGGGTAGTCGTCGAGGGCGTCGTATTCAGCAGGTCCGTGGTCGACCATCTCGTAGCCGGCCTCGGTGAGTGCTTGGATGAGGTAGTGGCTAAGTTCTAGGCCTGCGTGGTCGGTTGCGATGTGTACACGCACGGTGTCTCCTTTGGTCGTGGTGGGTGGGGGCCGGTTGACCGCACTGAAATTTAGTTATGTGAATCACTGGCAAGCACATAGAATTGGGAAGGTATGTACTGTGTATTGCCCTATATACGATTGTAGGTCACGTGCAGTTCCCCCGTGGCTTGTTTTCTGTGGTTTGCAGATGGGCAGGCCTCTAACTTCAGATTTGATTGACAAGGATTCCTCATGCCTGGAATGAATTTGACCCGTGCCGAAGCTGAGAAGAGAGCGTCTGTGGTTCAGCGTGTGCATTCGTACACGGTTGAGCTTGACCTAACGCGCGGTGAGCGGGTCTTTGGTTCTCGTACGGTGGTGCGTTTCGATGCGGCTGCCGGGGGTGAAACCTTTATCGATGCGATTACCGATACGGTGCACAGTATTGAACTCAATGGTGAGTCGGTGCCGGTGACCGCTGCTGACGGTGTCCGTATTGCCCTGCCGGCGTTGGCTGAGAGCAATGAGCTGGTGATTGATGCCGATATGCTCTACACCAATACCGGTGAGGGTTTGCACCGCTTTGTAGACCCGGTGGACGGCGAGGTGTACCTCTACTCGCAGTTTGAGGTACCTGATTCCCGCCGCGTGTACCCAGTTTTTGAGCAGCCTGATTTGAAGGCTGAGTTTGAGTTTATTGTGACTGCCCCTGCCCACTGGGTAGTGGTGTCTAACCAGCCTGAGACTTCTGTTGAAGAAGTGGCGGACGGCAAGAAGTGGGCTTTTGCGCCTACCCCGCGTATCTCGTCCTACATCACCGCAATTATTGCCGGCCCCTACGCGAGCGTGCACTCCTCACTCACCAACAGCGAGGGCCGCGAGGTGAAGCTAGGCTGCTACGCCCGTCAGTCCTTGATGGAGTACCTGGATGCCGATGAGGTATTCCACATCACCCGCCAGGGTTTTGAGTTCTTTGAAGAGCAGTTCTCAACCCCCTACCCCTTTGAGAAGTACGACCAGCTCTTTGTGCCCGAGTTTAACGCCGGTGCTATGGAGAATGCCGGTGCTGTGACCTTCTTGGAGAACTACATTTTCCGCTCTAAGGTGACCGAGGCGATTATTGAGCGCCGCGCTATCACTATTTTGCACGAGCTGGCCCACATGTGGTTTGGCGACCTGGTGACTATGAAGTGGTGGAACGACCTGTGGCTCAACGAGTCTTTCGCTGAGTTTATGTCGACTCTGGCCGCTGCTGAAAACACCCGCTTTGCGCCTGAGGCATGGGCTACGTTCTCGGCCTCAGAGAAGACCTGGGCCTACAACCAGGATCAGCTCTCATCTACCCACCCCATTGTTGCCCCGATTCGTGACCTGCAGGATGTTCAGGTCAACTTCGACGGCATTACCTACGCTAAGGGCGCCTCTGTGCTGCGTCAGCTGGTGGCCTGGGTAGGGCAGGATAACTTTATGGCCGCACTCAAGGTCTACTTCGAGAAGCATGCCTACGGCAACACTGTGCTCGATGACCTGCTCGATGAGCTGAAGACGACGAGCGGACGCGACGTACGCGCCTGGTCTAAGCTCTGGCTGGAGACCGCCGGGGTCAACACCCTGACCACCGAGGTCGAAGAGGCAGAGGACGGCACTATTACCCGTCTGGCCCTGCGCCAGACCTACGCTGAGGGCTTTGAGACCCTGCGCCCCCACCGTCTGGTCATTGGTTTCTACAATCTCGACGGTGAGGTGCTTACCCGCACCGACCGCCTAGAAATCGATGTGAATGGTGAGGTTACCGAAGTGCCCCTGGCCGTTGGTGCCAAGCGCCCCAATTTGATTCTGGTCAACGACGAAGATTTGGCCTACGCCAAGATTCGCCTGGATGAGCGGTCTCGTGCTACCGCCGTTGCCCACCTGGGTGCTATTGATTCATCTGTTGCCCGCGGCGTGGTCTGGGGTTCGCTCTGGGATACCGTGCGCGATGCCGAAATGCCCGCCCGCCAGTTTGTTGAGCTGGTTCTGGGTAATATCGGGGCAGAGACTAACTCCACCGCCGTCCGCACCCAGCTTCTTAACCTTGAGAGCACCCTGCGCGCCTACCTGAACCCCGCCCATGCTGAGGCTGTTCGGGCGGAGGCTGCTGACCGTATCTGGCAGCTGGCTCAGGCGGCTGAGGCAGGTTCTGATAACCAGTTCCAGTTGGTCGGTACCTTCGCCCGCCTGGCCCACACGTCAGACCAGCTCGATGCTGTAGCTGCCCTGCTCGATGGTGCTACCGTTCTAGAAGGTCTGGAGATTGATACCGACCTGCGCTGGAACCTGCTGGGATCTCTGGCTGCGGGCGGACGCGTTACCGCAGCAGAGATTGACGCTGCTCTGGCTGAGGACAACACCTCCAACGGCCAGCAGGCAGCTGCTACCGCCAAGGCTGCTATCCCCACCGCTGAGGCCAAGGCTGATACCTGGCGGGCCGTGGTGGAGACCGGAGAGCTCTCTAACATCGTGCAGCGCTCTGCTATTCTCGGCTTCTACCGCGGTGCCCCCGAGTTCTCAGAGCCCTACATCGACCGTTACTTCGAGGCTATTGAGGGGGTCTGGCGCGAGCGCTCCCACGAGATCTCAAGCCAGATTATTGGTGGGCTCTTCCCCCGCTTCTACACTCAGGAGGTCCTGGATAAGGCCGAGGCTTATCTGGCTGGCCTGCCCGAGGACGCAGCGGCCCTCAAGCGTCAGGTAGCAGAAGGACGCGACTCCCTGGCTCGCGCGCTGAAGGTTCAGGCCGCAGACCGCTAGGTTCTGAGCCATGAAGTAACTGCAGACGATAAGGGGCGGGAGTAGACTGGTGGGTATGAATTTACCCAACCCAGCCTTCCGCCCCTTATCTGCGCCCGGCGAGGCCAGCGTCCAGACCTCAACCGCGACCGAAACGGTCGATGAGCGCTCTTTCTACTACCAGGTGGGTGGGCGACCGGTTTTTGAAAAGCTCTGCCGCGAGTTCTACTCCCGTGTGGCGGCTGACCCGGAATTTCGTGCCATGTACCCCGAGGAAGACCTGGGGCCTGCTGAACGTCGGCTCTTTATGTTCTTGGAGCAGTACTGGGGCGGGCCCAAGACCTACCAGGCAGAGCGCGGCCACCCGCGTCTGCGCATGCGCCACAACCCCTTCTATATCGGCCCCAAAGAACGCGATACCTGGCTGAAGTACATGCGGGAGGCCATGGACACCCTAGAGCTAGCTCCCCTGCACGACGCCGAAATGTGGGCCTACTTTGACAGGGCAGCCCACGCCATGCAGAACCGGGCCCAGTAGTTGGTTTTAGGCTGAGGCAGCCGAGTAGACCAGGACGTGCCCTGCCCGGGCCGAGATGCGGGCCCAGCGTCCGCTGGCAAAAACGGGCATGGGTTCGGTAGCCCGCGGCGGCAGGAACCCGAGCACCTCAAGGGCAAAAGCAGCCCCGGTGGGTAGGCTCACCGCCGCATCGGGGGCCTGTAGGGGTGAAGACCAGATACGGGAGCGGACGGTTGTCACCACCGCGTGCCCCGGGTTAGCGGGCAGGGCCCCGTCTACCGCGGCAATCCCCTCCTGGGCTGCTGTGCGGGCATGGTCAGAGAGATAAAATCCTTTCTTCTCCCAGCCGCTGCGCGGAGCGGTACGCCCGGCCCAGGGGGCGGCCACGGTAACTGGCGGCAGGGCCAGGGCCAGCCCGGCCTCTTCAATGCGGGCTAGTCGATCCAGAAGAGCTGCCGACTCAACCGTAAGATCAACCTCGGCAGGCTGGGCCAGCTTGATAGCGCGCAGACCAATCACCGTGGGCGTCGAATCGAGCAGAGTTTCAGGTGCAAGCACACACACCGACACCCCCAGCACCTCACCGTTAGCCTGTAGGCGGACGGCAGCCTGGGTGTCCACAGAACGGGCCCGGGTCAGATAGGTCGCCAGGTCACGCGCAGTTGTAGCATCGGGCAGATAAACATAGTCAGTGTAGTCAGAGAGTTTTGGCTCGGTCATATCACTAGCTTTCAAACGAGCTTATGCGGTCTATTCTCCCACCACCCTATCGCAGAAACTCAGTTGGGCTTCCAGTGAGATGAGAAAAATGGGGCTACCTGTGAGAGAGTGTAACTATGAGTCACGAAACCCTAGAAAGTCTCTCTCCTACCCAAAAATTACTGGCCATGCTCAGCCTCACTCCGGGTGGAGCGTCCGCCCACGAGCATGTCTTTAGTGCCCTGACCCTCACCAAGGAATCCCCGCGCATTTTCGGCGGGCAGGTGCTCGCCCAGGCTGTTATGGCTGCTGCCCATACGGTCGACGGTAAAACTCTGCATTCCCTGCACGGCTACTTTCTGCGCCCCGGTGACGTAGAAGGCGATCTCTCCTACGGGGCCGAGGCCCTCAATGACGCCAGGTCATTTTCCACCCGCAGGGTGCAGGCCTATCAGGGTGGGCAACCAATCTTTTCGTGTATTGCTTCCTTCCAGGTGCCTGCCCCTGGGCCAGACCACGGCGCCAGAATGCCGCAGGACGTTCCCGCGCCCGAGAGTCTGCCCACCGCAGCGGACCTGCTGGGGCATCTACAGGTCCCCATCGCCCAGAAAGTTGCTTTCTCCCGCCCCTTCGACGTCCGGCATGTGACTTCCCCGCTATACACCTCGCCCAGTGATGAGAAGCAGCCGGTGAATATGGTCTGGTTCAAAACCTTTGAAGCCTTGCCCGATGACCCTGCCCTACATCAGGCTGCCCTGGCCTATTCATCAGACTATACCCAGCTTGAACCGATTCTGCGGCAGCACGGCAAGACATGGCTTGAACCCGGAATGAAGGTAGCCTCGCTAGATCACGCCATATGGTTCCACCGCCCGGCCCGCGCCGATGAGTGGTTACTCCTCGTTCAGGAATCGCCCAGTGCCCAGGACTCCCGCGGCCTCTCTGTGGGTAAGGTCTTCACCCGCGACGGCCTGCACGTAGCCACCGTAACCCAAGAAGCCATGATTAGGTTGCCAGAGTATCGCGATCAGTAAACAGGTAAAGAAAATCCCTCCCGCCGGTGAAGGTGGGAGGGATTTTATCTAGCTCATCGAGTCAACTTGCGGTGAACGACGCGGTGCGGCTTCGCTGCCTCGGGGCCAAGACGCTCAATCTTGTTCTTCTCGTAGGATTCGAAGTTACCCTCGAACCAGTACCAGTTGTCGGGCTGTTCGTCAGTGCCTTCCCAGGCCAGGATGTGGGTAGCTACTCTGTCGAGGAACCAGCGGTCGTGGGAGACCACGACGGCACAGCCGGGGAATTCCAGCAGGGCATTTTCGAGAGAGGTGAGGGTTTCGACGTCCAGGTCGTTGGTAGGTTCGTCGAGCAGCAGCAGGTTGCCGCCCTGCTTGAGGGTCAGGGCCAGGTTGAGACGGTTGCGCTCACCACCGGAGAGCACGCCTGCCTTCTTCTGCTGGTCGGGGCCCTTGAAGCCGAAGGCTGAGACGTAGGCGCGTGAGGGCATTTCTACCTGTCCTACCTGGATGTAATCCAGGCCGTCTGAGACGACCTCCCACAGCGACTTTTCGGGGTCGATGTTGGAGCGGTTCTGGTCAACGTATGAAATCTTAACGGTTTCACCAATCTTCAGGTTGCCGCCGTCGAGGGGTTCAAGGCCAACGATGGTCTTGAAGAGGGTTGACTTACCTACACCGTTGGGGCCGATGACGCCGACGATGCCGTTACGGGGCAGGGAGAAGGAGAGATCGTTAATGAGGGAGCGTCCGTCGAAGCCCTTCTGCAGGTTTTCTGCTTCGATGACGACGTTACCCAGACGGGGTCCCGGGGGAATCTGGATTTCTTCGAAGTCTAGCTTGCGGGTCTTCTCCGCCTCTGCAGCCATCTCTTCGTAGCGGGCCAGGCGAGCCTTCGACTTAGCCTGACGGCCCTTGGTGTTGGAGCGAACCCACTCGAGTTCTTCTTCCAGGCGCTTAGCGAGCTTGGCGTCCTTCTTACCCTGAACTTCAAGGCGAGCGCGCTTCTTGTCCAGGTAAGTGGAGTAGTTGCCCTCGTAGGGGTAGAGGTTACCGCGGTCTACTTCTGCGATCCATTCTGCAACGTGATCGAGGAAGTAACGGTCGTGGGTAATAGCGATTACTGCGCCCTCGTAGGACTGCAGATGCTGTTCCAGCCAGAGGACGGATTCGGCGTCCAGGTGGTTGGTGGGCTCGTCAAGCAGGAGCAGGTCGGGCTTCTGGAGCAGAAGCTTACAGAGCGCTACGCGGCGTCGTTCGCCACCGGAGAGGTGGGTAACGGGTGAGTCGCCGGGAGGGCAGCGCAGGGCGTCCATGGCCTGTTCCAGCTGGGAGTCGATGTCCCAGGCGTTGGCAGCGTCAATGGCCTCCTGCAGCTTGCCCATTTCTTCCATGAGCGCGTCGAAGTCAGCATCGGGGTTGGCCATCTCTTCTGAGATTTCGTTGTAGCGAACAATCTTTTCGTAGATTTCGCCGACGCCTTCCTGAACGTTACCCAGGACGGTCTTTTCTTCGTTCAGCGGGGGCTCCTGCATGAGGATGCCCACGGTGTAGCCCTCTGAAAGTCGTGCTTCGCCGTTGGAGGGAGTATCGAGTCCCGCCATAATTTTCAGGATGGTTGACTTACCGGCACCGTTGGGGCCGACCATACCGATTTTTGCACCGGGGAAGAACGACATTGATACGTCGTTAAGGATAACTTTGTCGCCTACAGTTTTGCGGGCTTTGGTCATGGTGTAGATAAATTCTGCCATGCGTTTAAGCCTACCGGTTGATGTCAAGCTGTTGGGGGTTTAGGGCAGGGCATCTGCCAAGAATCTTGGTGTGAGTTTGCCCTGCCCCGCCATTTAGCTGGTCAAAGCCTCAACAGCCTCATCGTCTGCTGCCTTATCAGTGAGCCCCTGGTCAGAAACCTGATGGCCGTTTTCGGGAGAATGGTTGCCTTGGGGGTCTTCTTCAACAGCTGGTAGAGAGCTATAGCCGTGGTTGAGTTTTTGTTCCCCTGCTACCTGTTCGTTGAACTTGCGATCGGTTTCATCGACATCCGGTTTTCGGTCGGTGACACGGGCAAAATTGGCTAACCCGTAATTGAGGTCGTGCCCGATGCTGGTGGCGTCCACTTCGATGCTGGTGCCGGGTGAGCCGTCCGCCCGTTCAAACTGCTTGACGCGCAGGCGTCCGGTAACCAGCACCGGGTGCCCTACCTGTAGGCTCCGGGCACTGTTATACGCCAGAGCTCTAAAGGAGTTGACGGTGTACCAGTTGGTTGTTCCTTCTTTCCAGGTGCCGCTGGTGGCATCAAACCAGCGGGGTGTGGAGGCAATACGGAAGTTCGTTACCGGGATATTGCCATTGGGCAGAAATTTTTGGGTGGGTGCCGTTGCGATAAAGCCTCGGATAGTGACGGTGTCGGTCATGGCTCCTCCTTGAATCGTGGGTGGATCGGGTGCCTCAAGGGTTACATCAGCAGAGGCCTATGAGCCAGAAAAATGGTGCCTGTGGATAACTTATGTGCTGCTATTGCACGGTAAAGGGCAGAAAATTGGTGAAGCTGTGACGCGGGCAAGAGCTTTCATAACAGATTTTGTTCACACCCCTGTTGCACAGCTGCCCTGCCCCTCTAGGCTCATACCACCTGCCCCGCTAAGACACCGGGGCGGGCGTCCGCACCTACGAGCACAAAGGAGACATCACAGTGACCGATACACGTGTTCCCGATGAGCCTGCCTGGGTACGGGATGACCGTACCCGCACCTACTTTGAACGGGAATGGCAGAACGTGCCACGCACCAACGAGGCCCTTTTCGAGCACCTCTGCCTACTGGTGTTCCAAAGCGGCCTGTGGTGGTCTACGGTTCTAGCAAAACGGGAGGAGCTGAACAGGGCCTTACACAATTTTCAACCCAACCGTTTAGCTGCCATGGCTGAAGACGATATCAGTGCCTACCTTGAGGGCGATATCGGAATTAGGAACGAATCTAAGCTTCGGGCCTGCATCACCAACGCCAGAGTGTTGCAAGAGTCTCGGGTAAATCTAGCGGATCTCTTTGCTGCTGCATTTCCAGATGAATTACTGAGCCCATGCGCCGAAGCACTCCCCCGAACCACCGCTGAAACCGATACCCTGGCTCGCGAATTACGGGCACTCGGGTTTCAACGTTTAGGGCCGGTGGTTGTATGCGCGGTAGCTCAGGCCGCTGGTTACATCAAGTTAGAAACCCACACACTTAGCCGGCGCGGTCAAAGTAGGCTTGCACTGCCTGGCTAGATACCTCGTACCCTACCTGCTGGTCATCGAACCCCTTGCTCAATAGGGCAAGGGAGTAAGTGGTATCTTCGGTGCGCACAACCCCAACAGAGTTGATGCGCCATTCACCAGTATCTTCCTGGATCCAGCCATTTTTAACCGATACGTCGGTGACAGGTTCCCCCAATACGGTCTGCCCGTATTGGGAGCCCACGCCCCAGATTTGTGACCAATCGAGCGGAACCATTTTTTCGAGAAGGAACTGGGCGTCGGTAGCATTGACCCATTCAACAGTATCGACGATGGCCCGCATGATACGCACCTGGTCCTCGGCCCAGGTTTGGTTATCGCCCCAGGTTCCGGCAGATCGGGTCTCTGTGACACCCAGCAGCTCATAGGTCTTGTTGAGGGACTGGGCGCTGGCCGTAGATTCCCCGTCGTCAGACCCAAATCTGCGGTAAATCTTAATGGTTGCGTTGCTATCGGAGACAGCCAGGCTGAGGGTAACGCCGTAGTCTGCTTTGAGCTGGTCAAGTGCCTGATTGATGTCTACGTCGTGGGCCTCGTTGGTGTGTTCATCACCGGTGACGGTGGGCTGAATTTGCTCTTCAGCGGGGCCACAGGCAACAAGTAAAGTGCTCAGGGCTATGGTAAGCCCGGTCCCTGCCAGCATTGTTCGGCGGGGCAAGACGGGGCGGACCACCCGATCCTTGGCATCCTGATCAAATTTCTTGGGCATGTTCCAGATTTTCCCATCTACTCAAACGGAACAAAACCTGGGACACTTCAGACAGCTTAGAGGGAACTACAAGCGTATGGGGGGTACCACGTTCCCTATAAAGGAAACTGCCGGGTGCCAGGACACGAAACATACAGCGTCAAGGCATGCCAAGGGTGCAACTCAGAAATCATTACCGGACTCAGAGCGAAATTTGATTACGGGAACCCTCATATGTACGGCGGGCACGGTATCTAGCACCCACCGGCTTATCGAACGCACAGACACCGGCCCACAGCTACCCCGGCCCCTCGACCAGACACCAGCACCCACGGCCACCACAACGAGCAGAACAGCAGACCCCCAACCGTATGCGAGCGCTCGCAGACACACCACCAGCACCTAGCCACCGCCCCGCCCTTAACGCTAGGCTTAACCCACACCAGCAGACCAACAGCAAAAGGAGCGCCCCCCACCATGACCGCAACCGCTCACGAAACCACAGCCACCGCCCAGGACTTCCAAGACGCGCTAGAAACCGTCCTCGACCGCCTAGAGGGTGTAAACGCTATCCTCGCCACTCAGTAGCACCCCCGCCCGCCCCTATGCGATATGTGGCCCTATCTGAAGCCCTAGCAGTACACGCCCGCCTAGCACCGGGCCAGCACCTCAAACCCGGCGGGGAACACCTGCTAGAAAGCGCCCTAGCCCGCCCTGCCACCAGCTACGCAGGCCACGAACTTTACGCCGGTATCTTTAACAAGGCCGCAGCCCTCTTAGAGGCCCTAGTACAGAATCACCCTTTTACGGACGGCAACAAACGCACCGCCTACACCTGCACCGTCCTTTTCATGTACCTGAACGGCTGGGATATTCTCCCGCTAGAGGTGCTTGAAGATAACGAGCAAGCACAGTTCGTTGTCCAGGTAGCAGAGCACTCACTGACCTTTGAGCAGATAGCCCAGCAGCTCGAAGAATGGGCGACACCCCACAGCTCATAGCCCTAGCCCAGCCGGTGCCATGACCGGAACACAACACCGCCCACCCCTGTTAATCTGGGAACCATGAGCACCACCAGCCAGCAGACCCCACCGGCCCCGGCTCTGACCGATACCGAACTAACCCACCTCGCTACCGCCCTGACCGGCTACGCCACCAGCGCCCACCCTGCCTACCGTGCCGCAGCTGCCCGCACCGCCCTAGACACTCTGGCTTCTATCAAGGCTTATGTGTGGGAGCGAGCAGCAGGGCACCTAGAATGTACCGGCGATTTGCTGGCCGCGTCCGTCCTATGGCGCTCACAACCCCACTACGCACCCCGCCCAGCCCACGCCACCCTAGAACAGGTAAGAGCCGTGTTAGCCCACAGCCAGCAGCCCCCGGCCCCGCAGCAGGATAAGACCACCACCGCCGCCCTACGCGCTGCCCTCGACACTCTGACCACCACGCCCCTAGAGTCCATCACCGCCGCTATCCAACTAACCGATAGTGACCGCGCCGCGCTCGCTGCCCTGGCCGCTGCCCGTCTTGATACCTGCCCGGTCTGTGCTGACCTCGTACCAGAGGATAGCCCCGGCCCGTTCTGCTCCATCTTCTGCCAGCAGCAGCACGGCGACACCAGCGCCTAACCCCCAACACCACTCAGGCCGAAAGCAAAAAGACACCCGGCTCCGAAATACCGCAATTATCTCGGGGCCGGGTGCTCTCTCACCCTACCAGCACACCCCTCATAGGCCGCGTATGAGCCAGAATTAACGCCCACAGCTCCGAACGCAGCACGCACAGGTTATTGGAGCCACCGCACCTATTCCAGCCCCGCAGAAGAGCGCACAGCACCGGGAGTTGGGAGCCAGCACACCAGCGGCGAGCGCCACCCACCACCAGCCCAGCACCGGGAGCCGGGAGCACCAGCCCAGCACCAGAGCGCTCACCGACCCGACCAAGCAAAACCTCGAAACCGGCAACCCGCAGGTTTTGAACCCTGGCACCAGGGGCAGGGGGTAGCCCCCAAACCGGCAACAGGTCTTACCGCTCGTACATAGCAAGCCGCAGCGCGTACGGGTTACAAGCCCACCAGCAAAAAAGGGGGGTTATTGAAACTCACCCCCTCACCGCACCTAGTCACGCCCATATTGCTGAGGCCAGCAAAAAGGAACCACCCTACCGCCCAGAGGACAGGCAAGGGTATAAGCTCCACTGACCCCCTTTTCACGCCCCCGTATGTCCAGGGGCACCTACTCTGACATGCTATTTCACCAGACGGCGAAAAAGGCGGGGCTGTACGCACCCAATAAGCCCATGACCTAACCAGCACTCCCAGCACCCTAGGGGGCGGTAAATTCTCTAGCACCGCAACCCGTGGACACCTCCCGGGGCGCTCCTATCCTCTCCCCCCCCCCCCCCCGCACCCTGAAAAACATTCGACCAAGTTCGCATATTTATGAGGTCTATACAGGCGAACCCAATAAATCACTAACCACACGCCCCCACCACAGCCCGCCACCCACAGCGGCCAGCACCCCGCGCCCCCCTGACCTCATGGGAGCCAGCCACCCCAAGGGAACACCCCACAATCCGGCGAACCCCAAGCCGACACCACACCCGGCCACCAGCTACCCCGCGCCACTCGACACCGCAGCAAGCCCCACCGGCCCCGCCGCCGTCCGCTGCCCTCGTATGCCCAGCAGCACCAACCCACCGCCGCCCGCTGCCCCTAGCGTCCCCTCTCTCGAACACCCTGCCCGCGCTCGCTGCCCCCTGCAACCACCCCTCTCAGCACCTCGAAACCGGCCCGCAACAGGGGGCACCTGAAGCCCGCCTTAATGCCGACTTGCTGGGCAAACGAGTATCACAGGAGTATCACGGGGCACCATTTGGGCATAGAAAAACCCGCCCCACCCTGCTTTGACAAGGTAAGACGGGTTTAACTGCGAGCGCCCCAGGAGGGAGTCGAACCCCCGACCAAGAGATTAGAAGGCTCCTGCTCTATCCACTGAGCTACTGAGGCTAGCCGCTGTTTATACTATCGGCTCCTCGGCTAAAAGTCATCTCAGCGCCCCTAAGGGAGTCGAACCCGCGACCAAGAGATTAGAAGGCTCCCGCTCTCATCTGGAGGCTAGATACTAACTTCGTAGAGGGAGGAACGCTGGCCACGGCGGAGCACTCGGCGGGTTGCCGGGTCGAAGAAGACCAACCAGAAGGCGTAGGCAAGGCTGAGGACAGCTGCGATAAGGCGGCCCATGTTCTGGTCGAAGTTATCGAGGTAGGGTGAGACCGCAAGCTGGTCTGAGACCCCGTAGATCACGAAGAACATGGTGGACAGGAAGTAGAAGTCCAGCTGCCAGTCAGTGCGCACACCAGCCACCACAAACAGCGGGATGAACCAGAGCAGATACCAGGACTGCAGCATGGGGGAAAAAATCACAACCATAGCTAAAGCCAGGCCTGTGCGGCGGATGAGGTTTTCGTCCTTGCCAACAAACATGACAACCACGGCCAGCAGCATGCCCGCGAGCTTTCCCAGGGAGAAGAAAGTGTCGCGCACCGAGTTCGCCAGGGCGTTATCGCCCGTGATAGATACCAGAATTTGGTTGATTTGTAGCCCCAGGAAGCCGATGGGAGTGAACCAGATGTACTGGCCACCGGTGGTAGCTAGGGCCCCAATCCAACCAAAGCCCAGGTCGGTCACGGCCCCAAGCACCCAGAGCTCTGCCATGGAGATAGCCAGGGTCATGGCCCAGAAAATGAAGCGGCGGGGCCAGCTGGCTCCCCTACCGGCCCAGAAAAGCCCGATGAAGGGTAGGGCGACCAGGGCAATAGGCTTGACCGCTACGGCCGCGGTCACCAGGGTAATTCCCAGTAGGCCGCCCACGGTATCGCGGTGGGCCGCCGCGTGGTGGACGCCTGCCAGCACCAGGCCGGTCATCAAGGCGTCATTATGGGAAGAGGTGATGAAGGCGGCGATAAAGAGGGGGTTGGCCAGCACCAGCCAGTTAGCTCGTATGCCATTGATACCGTGGAGGCTCGCCAGTTTAGGCACGTAGTAGGCAATAAGACCCACTCCTATGAGGGCAACCAGTCTAAAGAGATAGAGGGCGGTGTCTACGGAATCACCGGCGATTTGGGCTACCCATTTTTCGATGAGCAGGAAGACGGGGCCGTAGGGCGGAGCCGATTCGGACCACATCTGGTCGGCACCGTACTGGAAGAAGTTATTGACGGAAGAAACCCCGTACTCGTAGGGGTTAAACCCTGACGCCATAACGCGCCCCTGGGCAAAGTAGGAGAAGACGTCACGGCTATAGAGGGGGAAGGCAAACAACTGGGGCAGCATCCAGCAGATAATGGCTGCGGTTGCCCAGCGTTTTGCACGCTGGTCCCAAACGAGCAGTTTCTGCACCATGCGCAACCATTCGCGGCAGAGCATCATCGATCCCACAACGAGCAGGGCGATGCAGGTTACCAGCCCGGGTGCCGTGTAGCGTAGCGGGATAATCCAGTCCACCCGGCGGAAGGGCGAGGCATCCGCCAGCCACCCCACGCCGAAGGATGCAAACATCACCAGTAGAGAACCGATGGTTCCAAAGATGAGGGTTCGCAGGGGGCTACCCGAGACATAGTGGGCTGTCTTGGGGTTATACCGGTGCACCGGGATGCTAGCGGTATGGGTTTGCGCTGTTCTGGGGCTCATGGTCCTCCTGGCCGAGCGGAAGAGTACACCTGATTTTACCCGGCCGCCCCTAGCCCACCGGGCGTGTGCGGCGCTCTGCTCTCTGAAAATCTGCTGTGGGTTAGGGGCCAAAAGGGGTAGATTGGTTCTGTGTCTATTTCAAATGAACGTATCGTGTGGATTGATTGTGAGATGACCGGCCTCTCTCTTGAGAAGGACGCCCTGATTGAGGTCGCCGCGCTGGTGACTGACGGGGATCTCAACATTTTGGGTGACGGCGTGGATGTCGTCATCAAACCCGGGCCAGAGGCGCTTGAGCAGATGGATGATTTTGTGCGCAACATGCACACGGTCTCTGGTCTGCTGGATGACCTGGACCAGGGCATCACTATGGCTGAGGCCCAGCAGCTGGTGCTGGATTATGTGAAGCAGTGGGTCCCTGAGCCGCGCAAGGCTGTGCTGGGTGGTAATTCTGTGGGCACCGATAAGACTTTTTTGGTGCGCGATATGCCCGAGCTTGTGGACTACCTTCACTACCGCGTGATTGACGTATCTACCATCAAGGAGCTTTCTCGCCGCTGGTTTGAGAAGGCCACCTATAACGCCCCGGCGAAGACCGGCAACCACCGAGCACTGGGCGATATCCAGGATTCCATCGACGAGCTGCGCTACTACCGCGGCACGGTTTTTGTGCCCTCCCCCGGGCCCGATAGCGCAACCGCCCAGAAGGTTGCCCAGGAGGTTGCAGCAACCCGCCAGCAGATTAATCCCGCCTAGGGGTTCAGGCGGTGCGGACGCCGCCCGCAGCCAGGCAGCGTCCGCCCAGCTTCCAGCCCCGAAAGTTCGTGAGCACAGTCACCACACATTGCCTCATTTTCGATTTGCGGGGAATCAAAACTGTGTGTAAGCTAGTATCTGTTGCCAAAACAAGCCAATGAAAAGCGGTTCTGTTTTGAACACATGGTGGTCGTAGCTCAGTTGGCAGAGCGCCTGGTTGTGGTCCAGGAGGTCGCGGGTTCAACCCCCGTCGATCACCCCGAGTAGAAGGGTCGCTACGGTTTTTATCGTAGCGGCCCTTTTGTTTACCCTGCGTGAGAGGTTATGTCTTGACTGTTCTGCCCATTGTTATTCACGGCAACCCGATTCTGCACCGCCCGGCTGCTCCGGTGACGTCCTTTGATGATAAGCTGCGCAAGCTGATCGACGATATGTATGAGACCCAGGAGGTCTCGAACGGTGTAGGCCTGGCTGCCCCCCAGGTGGGTGTGGGTCTGCGCCTGTTCACCTACAAGTTTGAGAATGAGGACGGTGTGCCCCCGCTGGGCGTGGTGGTTAACCCCGTGCTGACTCTGGGCAAGATCTCAACGGCTGACCCCGATCCTTACGATGAGGTTGAGGGCTGCCTGTCCTTCCCCGGCTATTCTTTCCCGCTCAAGCGCGCTGACTGGGTCACTGTGAACGGGTTCGACGGTGAGGGTAATCCGCTGAAGTTTGAGGCTACCGGCTGGTTTGCCCGCGTCATGCAGCACGAGACTGACCATTTGGACGGCAAGCTCTACGTAAATCGTCTGAACGCCAAGTACACCAAGAAGTACAAGAAGGTTGTGAAAGCTGAGGGCTGGACTGCCGAAGGTAACACCTGGATGCCGGGTGTCGACCCCGACCCCTTTGGTCACGGGGAATAAAGAACGGGATGCCCGATAAGCCTGCGATGAAGCGCATTTTTCCGAGCGAGCGAGGAATAAAAAATGCGCTGAATCGGTGAGCGCCAGCGAACCGCAGAACCCGGCGTGCGCCGTATAAAACTAAAAGAACGGGATGCCCGATAAGCCGGGTTCTGTACCTACCCGAGGGCAGGCGGCAATCATCCATCTAGACCCGTCGTTGCCGGCGGGTTCAAGCAGCCTACCCGGGCGCTTCACCGCACTGGTTACTAGCGCGCCCTGTTTGGCCTTGCTCCGGGTGGGGTTTACCGAGCTACCGCAGTCGCCTGCGGTACTGGTGAGCTTTTACCTCACCTTTTCACCCTTACCCCATGGTGGGGCGGTTTGTTTTCTGTGGCACTGGCCTGCAGGTTACCCTGAGTCGACGTTATCGACCACCCTGTGCTGTGGAGCCCGGACTTTCCTCGAAGCGTTTGTGCGCTGCGCGATTGCCTGGGCGTCCCGTTCTGGGGTTCTACTTTACTACACTGGTGGGTATGTTGATTTTGTTTCCGCCGTCTGAGGGTAAGACTCCTGCCACATCTGGCTCCGGGGTTAAGTTAAGTGACTTGTTGGCTCCTGAGTTGACGGGAGCTCGTGAGACCGTGGTGGATGAACTGGTGCGGGTAAGCGGTTTGCCCGATGCGGGGCAGCTGTTGAAGGTGGGCCCGTCCTTGCTGGCTGAGGTTGAGCGGAATACTCGGTTGTGGTCGGAGCCTGCGGCTCCTGCGTCCGAGGTGTATTCGGGGGTTTTGTTTGAGGCTTTTGGGTACGGTTCTTTGGAAGCGGACGCACGAAAGCGGGCTGATAGGGCTGTTGTGGTGATATCTGCGGCCTGGGGCGCGGTGTGTCTTACCGATATGATTCCGGCCTACCGGCTGTCGATGGGCACGAAGCTGGGTGAGATTGGGGATCTGGCTAAGTTTTGGAAGGGCGAGCTCAAGCGCCCCTTGGATGAGTTGGCCAGGGATCAGCTGGTGGTGGATGGCCGCTCTGCTGCCTACGCGAAGGCGTGGACGCCCGCCCCGCAGCGCCATCTGCTGGTTCGGGTCGAGAGGGTGGCGGCTGACGGTAGTCGCAAGGTGGTCTCGCACATGGCCAAGCACTACCGGGGCCTGTTAGGCCGCTACCTGGTGCAGGAAAATCTGACCGGGATTGAGGACGCCGGTGAGCTGGCCGAGGCTCTTGCCCCCGGTTTTGAGGTGGAGCTGCTCTCCCCCACCGAGAAGAAGCCGGGTACCCTGACTCTTCTGGTGAGGGAGTAGGGCACCTAGCGGGTGGAGGCTGAGCCCGCTACCTGCCCGGTGGGGACGGTGAAGTCCCACGGGTCGGTGTTGAGGGTTGAAACGTAGGTTTCAATTGCAAATCCCTGGCCCTCTAGCTTTTCGGCGAGCAGGCGGGCGGCCCCGTCCATCCAGAGCCATTCGCTGGCGTAGTGGGAGCAGTCAATCAGGGCCGGGGTGCTTCCACTGATGAGGGCCTGCTCGCGGGCTTCTGAGGCCGGGTGGTGGCGCAGATCTGCAGTGATGTAGACGTCCGCACCCGATGCGCGAGCGTCGCCAAAGAGGGAATCACCAGCCCCGGTGCAGAGGGCAATTTTTTGAACCATCTGATCGGGTCGGCCTGCGATACGCAGGCCACCGGCAGTTGCCGGCAGGAAGTCAGCAATTTTTTCGGCCAGTTCCTTGAGGCTGACGGGGGCAGGCAGACTGCCAACGCGCCCGATGCCGACGCGAACGTCCGCCCCCTCAATCTGTACGGTCTCTTCCTCGGCCAGAATCTGGGTGTCGGTGATACCCAGCTTGCTCATGAAGACCTCATTAGTGCCGTGCGGGGCCGAGTCCACGTTGGTGTGGGCACCCAGCAGGCCGCAACCAGCCTCAATGAGGGTATGCACGATTTCGCCCTTGTAGTCGGTATCGGGCAGGAAGGACGCCCCGCGCAGCAGCAGGGGGTGGTGGGTAATGAGCAGGCCCGCACCTTTTTCTGCGGCCTCACGGGCAGTTGCCACGGTGGCGTCCACCGCGAAACCAACAGTGGTGACGGGGGCATCAGCGCGCCCGACCACCAGACCAGCGGCGTCCCATTTCTCGGCAAGAGAGGGCGGGAAAATATCATGGAAGGCCCGGGTTACATCGTTCAGGGTGGGGGTTAAAAGTTCAGTCATGCCTCTATTCTTTCACGAGCACCCAGCTAGGAATAAGTGCCTGGGCTTGGCTGTTACAGGGGTATGCAAAGTTTTGTTGTAGGCGGCGGGTGCTTCTGGTGCATCGACGCCGTATATCGTCAGTTTGAAGGAATTACCGCCAGTATCAGCGGCTACACCGGTGGGCACGTTGAGAACCCCACCTACCGCGAGGTCTGTTCGGGGACCACCGGCCACGTTGAGGTCGTCAAGGTGGAGTTTGACGAGACCGTCATTCCCGCCGAAACCGTGCTCGATATTTTCTTTACCTCGCACGACCCCACCAGCTGGGATAGGCAGGGGGCGGACGCCGGCCCCCAGTACCGCTCGGCCCTCTACTATGAGAACGAGGAGCAAAAGGCCCTCTTTGAGTCAGCCATAGAGAGGGCACAGAAGCTGTGGGATCAGCCCATCGTCACGGTGGTAGAGCCCCTGGGCACTTTCTACGAGGCTGAGGACTACCACCAGAACTACTACGCCCTTAACCCCTACCAGGGTTACTGCATGGCCGTCATTAACCCCAAACTCACCAAGACTAGGCAACATTACGCTAAGTTTCTTAGAAGTTAAGCCCTTCCCCTTTGTTACGTACACTAGAGGGCGAACCATCAATCGCTTTCACTCGAAAGGTGCACTCATGTCAAAGATGTACAACAATATCACCGAAGTTGTCGGCCGCACCCCCATCGTCCGTCTCAACCGCCTGGATGCTGACCTGCCCGGCAACGTCGCAGTCAAGCTGGAATTCTACAACCCCGCCAACTCCGTCAAGGACCGCATCGGTGTAGCTATCATCGACGCCGCTGAGAAGTCCGGTGCCCTCAAGCCCGGCGGCACCATCGTTGAAGGTACCTCAGGCAACACCGGTATCGCCCTGGCCATGGTGGGCGCTGCCCGCGGCTACAAGGTCATTCTGACCATGCCCGAAACCATGAGCAACGAGCGTCGCGTCATGCTGCGCGCCTACGGTGCTGAAATCGTGCTGACCCCCGGTTCTGAGGGTATGCGCGGTGCCGTTGAAAAGGCCAAGGAAATCGTAGCCTCCACCGAGAACGCTATTCTGGCCTCCCAGTTCTCCAACGAAGCTAACCCCGAGATCCACTACAACACCACCGGTCCCGAGGTCTGGGAAGCAACCGAAGGCAAGATTGATATCTTCGTAGCTGGCATTGGCACCGGCGGTACCGTCTCTGGTACCGGCAAGTACCTCAAGGAGCAGAACCCCAACATCAAGGTTGTTGCGGTCGAGCCCAAGGACTCCCCCCTGCTGACCGAGGGCAAGGCTGGCCCCCACAAGATCCAGGGCCTGGGCGCTAACTTCGTACCCGATACCCTCAACCGCGATATCTACGATGCCGTCACCGACGTTGCTATCGACGACGCCGTTGCTACCGCCCGTAAGCTGGGCAGCGAAGAGGGCATCCTGGGCGGCATCTCCTCCGGTGCAGCTGTGTGGGCCGCTCTGGAGGAAGCTAAGAAGAGTGAGAACGCCGGCAAGCTGATTGTCGCTGTCGTTCCCGACTTCGGTGAGCGCTACATCTCCACCCTGCTCTACGAAGATATCCGCGGCTAAACATTCAGATTCGTGATGGTTTCGGGCACCCCGCTGGTTGGCAGCGGGGTGCCTGCGTCTCTGCAGGCAGAAGCCTGCGCGGACGTCCGCCCTCAACTTGTCATAAATGTTTTGGGCTGAGACGGAATATCGTTCTAGCCATGACTGTTGTAGAGTTCAGCAAGAGCGCCAACCGCGCTCCCCTGCCTAGATCTTGAGGAGAAGCATGAGTTTCCGAGCGCGCCTGCGTGAAGACTTAGACACCGTCAAAGCACATGATCCTGCCGCCCGCGGTGATGTGGAAATCATGATTAACTACTCTGGTATGCACGCCATCTGGGCTCATAGGCTAGCCCATAAGCTCTGGCAGCGGGAGTCTACCCGCACACTGGCCCGCATCCTCAGCCAGTTTACCCGCTTCATGACGGGGGTTGAGATTCACCCCGGTGCCACCATTGGCCACCGCTTCTTCATCGACCATGGCATGGGCGTGGTGATTGGTGAAACCACCGAAATCGGTGACGATGTCATGATTTACCATGGGGTAACCTTGGGCGGACGTTCCCTTGAGAAGGGTAAGCGCCACCCCACCATCGGTGACCGTGTGACCATCGGCGCCGGTGCCAAGGTCCTAGGCCCGGTGCTGATTGGAGCTGACTCAGCTATCGGCGGCAACTCGGTGGTGGTACACGACCACCCTGAGGACTCCATCATTACCGGCATTCCCGCCCGCTCGCGTCCGCGCGCCCCCGAAAACAAAAAACCCCTGGTCGACGCCGTCGAGTACGTGGACCCGACCATGTGGATCTAGAGACCTATACGCCAAAGGGCCCGGTACTCCTTCGTGGAAGGAGCCCCGTACCCTTTGATGTAAACAGCTTATAAGTTACCTTGCTGAGGGCCCCACTTACGGGCGAGAACCTGGCGGGAAGATTCAATATCGTTGCGGTGCTTTGAGAAGGTTTTGAGCCAGGGAGTACGTCCGTGATAAATCTGAATTTCGGGGTCTTGTACAAATACCAGCTTCCCGCTGGCACGGCTAAAGAAATCACTATGCTCAATCACGCGTAACTCTTCGTCCCAGCCACCGATTGAGCGAATTGACTCGGTACGGGCTAGAAAGATGTTCGGGGTTTTGACACGCACGGGCAGCCCGTAAAGGTCATGACCCGCCTCGTAGATAGGCTTGTCTGCCCCGCGGTACAGGGCGAGGTCGCTGGTACCGTGAATATGCGTTTTGAAAGTGGGAACTTCAACCTGAGTTGCGGCAACACCGTCAACATCGGGGTGGGTTTCTAAGTAGTTGTAGGCTTTTTGCCAGTTGGTCAGACGGGTGAATACAAAATCGTCATCGGTCAGTAGGACGTATGGGGTCTCTACCCGTTCTAGGGCACGGTTGCGCCCTGCAGAAATACCAACATTAAATGGTAGCTGCAGAACCTCTACCTGGGGGTCATGGGTTGACCAATATTTCTCAGAGTCATCAGCGACCAGAACTTTACCGGTAAAGGTTGCCTCCCGGATTGATGAGAGCAAACGGTCCATAGCCTTGGGGCGGGAAAAAGTTTTTGCCACGATGGTGACGTCCCTGAAAAACGTTTGGTTCTGTAGAGAACTGTGCCCCGCTTGCAACAGCAGGCGGGGCACAGGCGACTTAGCCTCAGAAGAGACTAGTGGGTGTGAGAGTCCTCAGCGTTGGTTTCGCTGCGGTCGCCGCTCCACTCGGTGTGCCACATGCCCTCGGAATCGATGCGGCCGTAGGTATGAGCGCCGAAGAAGTCACGCTGGCCCTGAATCAGGGCAGCGGGCAGGCGCTTGCGGCGCAGACCGTCGTAGTAGCTCAGGGAGGACGCGAAGACGGGCACGGGCACGCCCTCGGCGGTTGCCTTAGCAACCACGCGACGCCAGGAGGGAACGAGTTCTTCCATGAGCTTCTTGAAGCCGGGGGCCAGCAGCATGTTGGCGGGGGTCTCGTCCTTGTAGGCGTTCATGATTTCACCCAGCAGTTCTGCACGGATGATGCAGCCTGCGCGCCAGAGACCAGCAATGACGTCGAGCTTGAGGTCCCAGCCGTACTCGTCGCCAGCCTTAGCCAGCATGTCGAGACCCTGGGCGTAGGAAACCAGCTTGGAGGCAAAAAGGGCCTTACGGACGTCCTCAATAAACTCTTCGTCGCCGTTAGCAACGGCGGTGGTTGCGATCAGGCCTGCGGGGAGCTCTTCCTGGGCCTGCTTGCGGGCATCAGCGTTGCTAGATGAGAGGGCACGGGCAAATACTGACTCTGCGATACCGGAGACGGGGGCACCCAGGTCAAGAGCGGCCTGAACGGTCCAGCGGCCGGTGCCCTTCTGGCCTGCCTCATCAACAATCACGTCGACCAGGGGCTTGCCGGTCTTAGCATCGACCTGGGCCAGAACCTCAGCGGTGATTTCGATGAGGTAGGAATTGAGGTCGGTGGTGTTCCACTGCTTGAAGATTTCTGCCTGGGCAGCGGGTTCTAGACCTGCAACGGTACGGAGCAGATCGTAGGCTTCACCAATGACCTGCATGTCAGCGTATTCGATGCCGTTGTGGACCATCTTGACGAAGTGGCCAGCGCCGTCGGTTGAGATCCAGGCGCAGCAGGGGTCGCCATTGGGGGCCTTAGCTGAGATTTTTTCGAGCAGGGGGCCGAGGGATTCGTAGGACTTAGCGGAGCCACCGGGCATGATGGAAGGGCCGTTGAGGGCGCCCTCTTCACCACCGGAAACACCGATACCGACGAAGTGCAGGCCCTTTTCGGCCAGGGCACGCTCGCGGCGGATGGTGTCGGGGAAGTGGGAGTTACCGCCGTCGATGATGACGTCACCTTCATCGAGCAGGGGTTCGAGCTGCTCAATGACGGCGTCGACGGGGCCACCGGCCTTCACCATAATCAGGATGCGGCGGGGGGCTTCAAGAGAGTCGACCAGTTCTTGCAGGGTCTCGGTGCGAATAAAGTCGCCTTCATCGCCGTGGGCTTCGAGCAGGGCGTCGGTTTTTTCAACGGAGCGGTTGTGCAGGGCTACGGTGTAGCCGTTGCGGGCCAGGTTGCGGGCCAGGTTTGCACCCATGACGGCCAGGCCGGTTACACCAATTTGTGCCTTACGAGCAGTATTGTTTTCAGTCATACCTTTAAGACTACGCTGGTCTGCTCTATTTGTGCTTCAGTACCGGGTGAGATGAAGCAAACTCTCATATTCTGGGAGGTTGGCAGCGGCGCGTGCAAGTCTTTGTTAGGAGTCGTAGGTATCGGTAAAGAGCACCCACACAGCTGCGGTACCAATGACCAGGGCTACACAAGCGAAAATCGACCAGAGGGTCACCATAGTCCCCTGGGTAATAAAGAAGATTGATATGAGCAGCCAGATTACCGACAAGAAGACGGCGGTAAAGTTTCGAGGTTTAAAGTTTCTATTCACTGTCGCTGGCCTATCTCTCAAGTGGGGAGGCAGAGCCCCAGTCTAGCATTTCTGAAACAAGCAGAAGGGGCAAGACCCAAACACGTCTCGCCCCCCCTCTCACACACCGGCTACGGGCATGTGCCTGACTTGCTTATGCTTTCGTTGCAGCCTGGACGGTAGTTGCGGTGACCGAGCTTGCACCAACAGTGTAGGTAGCTACATAGCCGGTGTATACACCTCCGATTTCGCCTGCCAGCATGGCACCGTCAGGCGATGTGAAGCGGCCTGCGATATTAGTTGAGATATCGGTGCCAGGAACGGCCTGGGAGGTGGTTTCAGACCCTACAGTAACGGGGGTTGCACCTGCGTTATAGGTTGCCGCATAGATCAGATAATCAGCAGAGGAGAGCACATTACCGTTGGCGAGAGCAACGGTGCCTTGAGCTGAAGAAGCCATCGGGTCCCAAACGGTCGTAGCAGACCCATAATTGATGTTGACTGCATCGATTTCGTAGGCAGCATTACGGGGAATGAGCACATAGTAGGTCAGGGCTGTGAGGACGGCGGTGGTATCGGTACCGCTGGTCTGGTAAAGACGGAAGCCGGTTGAGCCATCGGTCATGGGTGACTGGGTGGTCTGACCTGTGAAGTTCACCAGGTCAGTTGAGTCCACGCTCTGGAAGCCAAAGGAGTCCGCTGACCCTTGAGCAACGACGCTCGTGGACGGAGTTGAAGCCGCATAAGCAGGGATTGCGGCGGTTGCTAGGACGGCCGGGGCCGCCCAGGCGGTCCCTTGGAGCAGGGTACGGCGTGAGGTAGTCAAGATAGGTTTCCCCTCTAAAAGTATGTGCGTGAGTCAAACTGAAGTTTTTCAGTTTACCTATAAGCGCTTCCTGCAGGCACTACATTTACCCTTGCTAGACGCCCACACATACGCCCACAGCTCTCGGGTTATAGGCAGAAAAGTGTGTCCCCAACACCCCCACAACCCAACAACCACAAGACAACCAACCCCACACATTAGCCCCACAAGCTAACCTAAACCAAGTGAGCCCAAAAACCCCACATGCCTGATATGCAACCAACGAACCAAACGCAACGGCACCACCAGCGCAGGAACCACACGCTACCGCTGCACCCACTGCGGCGCCAGCAGAACCATCAAACGCCCCACCAGCACACGCAAACACCAACTAGCAGCCTTCATCACCTGGCTCACCAGTAAAAACACCCAGCAACACACCACCCTAGGAGCCGGGCGAACCTTCCGCGCCAATACCGCCTGGTGCTGGAACATCACCCCACCAATCAAACAAACAGGCCAAATCCACCACGAAATCCAACTCGATGGCATCTACATCAGCGGCATGGTCTGCATCATCGCCTACAACCACAGCGTTGGTGTCATCGACTACCAATGGGCTAAAAATGAGAACACCGCAGCCTACCAAGCTTTACTCTCACGCATCCCAGCCCCAGATGTAGCCATCGTAGATGGCGGGGCTGGCTTTGCCAGCGCCGCCAAAACATGCTGGCCAGAAACACGGATCCAACGCTGCCTAGTGCACATTTATAGAAACACCAGAGCCCTGCTCACTAGCGCCCCACGCACTGAGGCTGGCAAGTCCTTATTAAAGATTTCTAGAGCCCTTCTACGAGTAACCAGCTTGGATGAAGCAGCGATCTGGTCAGCCTCTTTAGCGTCCTGGCACTCGCAGTATCAAGGCTTTATCAAGGAGAGAACCTGGTTATCTGATGGTTCTTGGCAGTACACCCATGAGCGTGTGCGTACTGCCTATAGGAGGCTTGAGCGTTTGGTGAAACAGGGTGTTGTGTTTACTTTTCTAGATTCAGACTTGCTCAGGGAAGGCCCTATTTCTCGTACCACGAATCACATAGAAGGCTATAACGCGAAAATTCGTGCCATGTTGCGCGAGCACCGTGGAATGCCGGTGGAGCATCAGTGGCGGGCTGTGGGGTGGCTTTTGTGGGTGGATGCGGCTTGGGGTGCCAGTGTTGATGAGGTGATTAGGTTGGAGCCGGTGCCGGTGGTTGCTCTTGCTGGTCGGAGGAAGGAGGCTGCTGTGGGGCGTTCTTTGGATGAGTTGCGGGGTGTGTTTGTTGTGGGTGAGGGTGTGGTGGTGCGGCGTGGTTGGGGTGGTCGTGGTGGGTGACTCGCCCGGGGTGGGACACACTTTTCTGCCTATAACCCCAGCTCTCCCCAACCTGACGACGAGAAAGTGGAATACAAAAAGCCCCACACCAAAGTGTGGGGCTTATCTGTGGGTCCTACCGGGATCGAACCGATGACATCCACGGTGTAAACGTGGCGCTCTACCAGCTGAGCTAAAGACCCTTGTCTCCTCCGCTTTATGTCTCGCGGCGACATGTAATACTCTACGCAGGTCAAAACAGTCGCGCAAATCGAAAACCCCCTTTGAAGCGCAAAAAGGGCCTATTTTCTGACTGTTTCAAGCAGACAAATGTCAGAAAATGCCTTTTTGACATGGGTTTATATTTTTCTCAAAAAAATTATTAACTTTTTTCTGCACCACCTTCTTTCGGGGCTAGAACCTATCAAAAAGGGCCCCCTATCTAACCAGACAGAAGACCCTTACGCCTATTTCCCCTGCTTCATCACTAGGCGGAAAGCAGCCCAGTCTTGAGCGAGAGACTCAGATGTAGTCACGTGCAGGCCCGCTAGCGGGGCAGCTTCTTGAATCTCCACTGGCGGGACATGCCCTTCACGACCATTTTTTGGAGTCAGGAGCCACACGACTCCCCCCTCATCCAGGGTTGCCAGCACATCCATAAGCCCGTCGACCAGATCGCCATCTTCAGCACGCCACCACAGCAAGATACCGTCGACCACTTCTTGGTCGTCTTCATCTAGTAGCTCCGTCCCTAGAAAATCCTCTAGGGCATCGCGCAGGTCGAAGTCGACGTCCTCATCGTAGCCAAACTCCTGCATCAGGCTGCCAGCTGGCAGGCCCAGCTTCTGTCCAACAGTCTCTTGAGTAGCACCGGTGGCGCTCACGTACGTCCTCCAAAGAATCATAAGAAAGTGACGGGCTGCCATACCGCATACCCTGCATACCCGCGTCCGCCCCTTTGCTCAGCGAACTCAGGCATGCTCATAGTTCCTACTGAACACGCTTCAAGGCCCCAAATCAACAGAACACGACCAAAACAGGTCAGCTAATTTCACCCTCAGAAAAAGAAGGGGCAAGTGACGGCTAATTCACACCCCCAAACCCTTGAAACCACAACCTTAAAACCGGCAATTTGTGACAACATAGAAGGGAAGTTGTCTTAGCGCCTGCCCACCGGCCGCGCAAGGCAAACACCCAAGGCTCACCGGGCGCATACGCTGCCACCGGTGAACACATACCCCTACAACAAAGAGAGGTTGACTAGTGGGACCCTCAGAAACGAACGATCACGTTTTGAGTGCACTGACCAACAGCTTCACCGACATCGATCCCGAAGAGACCAACGAGTGGATTGAGTCTTTCGACGACCTGGTAGAAGCCCACGGCACCGAACGTGCACAGTTCATCGTGCGCTCACTTATGCAGCGCGCAGGCCAGAAGTCGATCACCGTACCTATGGTGACCACCACTGACTACGTCAACACCATTCCTGTCGATCAGGAACCCGAATACCCCGGCGACGAGCAGATTGAACGCCGCTACCGTGCTATGCTCCGCTGGAACGCTGCCATGATGGTACAGCGTGCCCAGAAGGCCACTATCGGCGTAGGCGGCCACATCTCTTCCTACGCGGGTGTAGCTACCCTCTACGAAGTAGGTTTCAACCACTTCTTCCGCGGCCGCAACCACCCCGGTGGCGGCGACCAGATTTTCTTCCAGGGCCACTCCTCCCCCGGTAACTACGCCCGTGCCTTCCTCGAAGGCCGCATTACCGAAGAGCAGCTCGACGGCTTCCGTCAGGAAAAGACCAAGCAGGGCACCCACCTGCCCTCCTACCCCCACCCCCGTAACCTGCCTGACTTCTGGCAGTTCCCCACGGTTTCAATGGGCCTTGGCCCCCTGAACGCCATCCACCAGGCACAGTTCAACAAGTACCTGCACAACCGCGGCATCAAGGACACCTCAGACCAACATGTCTGGGCCTTCCTGGGCGATGGCGAAATGGACGAGCCCGAGTCACGCGGTGCCCTGCAGCTAGCTGCCAACGACAAGCTCGACAACCTCACCTTTGTCGTTAACTGCAACCTGCAGCGTCTGGACGGCCCCGTCCGCGGTAACGGCAAGATTGTTCAGGAGCTTGAAGCCTTCTTCCGCGGCGCAGGCTGGAACGTCATCAAGGTCCTCTGGGGCCGCGAATGGGATTCCCTGCTCGAAAAGGATAAGTCCGGCGAGCTCGTCCGCATCATGAACGAAACCCGCGACGGTGACTACCAGACCTACAAGGCTGAATCCGGCGGCTTCATCCGCGAACACTTCTTCGGTCAGACTCCTGAAACCAAGGAACTCGTTGCAGATATGACCGACGACGAAATCTGGGCTATGAAGCGCGGTGCTCACGACTACCACAAGGTTTACTCAGCCTTCAAGGCAGCTGTTGAGCACAAGGGTCAGCCCACCGTCGTCCTTGCTCAGTCTGTTAAGGGTTACGGCCTGGGTGCCTCCTTCGAGGCTCGCAACGCCACCCACCAGATGAAGAAACTGTCGATGGAAGACCTGAAGCAGTTCCGCGACCACCTGCGCATCCCCATCTCCGATGAGGAGCTGGAGAAGGACCTCTACAACCCGCCCTACTACCACCCCGGTAAGGACTCCGAAGAGTACAAGTACCTCATGGCCCGCCGTGAGGAACTGGGCGGCTTCGTCCCCTCCCGCAAGAACGTCCAGCCCAAGATTACCCTGCCGTCAGACAAGGCCTACAAGGGTGCATTCAAGGGCACCGGTAAGCAGATGGCTGCAACCACCATGACCTTCGTGCGCCTGCTCAAGGACCTCATGCGTGAGAAGGACTTCGGCCACCGTATCGTACCCATCATCCCCGATGAGGCTCGTACTTTCGGTATGGACTCCTACTTCCCCACCGCCAAGATTTACAACCCCAACGGCCAGAACTACCTGGCTGTTGACCGTGAACTCATGCTGGCCTACAAGGAATCACCCGAGGGCAAGATTATTCACGTAGGTATCAACGAGGCAGGTGGCACCTCAGCCTTCACCGCCGTAGGTACTTCCTACGACACCCACGGCGAGCCCATGATCCCCGTCTACATCTTCTACTCGATGTTCGGCTTCCAGCGCACCGGCGACTCCTTCTGGGCTGCCGCTGACCAGCTGACCCGAGGCTTCATCATGGGCGCAACCGCAGGCCGTACCACCCTGACCGGTGAAGGCCTACAGCACGCAGACGGCCACTCACCGATTCTGGCCGGCACCAACCCCGCAGTGATCCACTACGACCCTGCCTACGGTTACGAAATCGGCCACATCGTCAAGCGTGGTATCGAGCACATGTACGGTGACAAGGACGAAGACCACAACGTCATGTACTACATCACCGTCTACAATGAGCCCATTCAGCACCCCGCTGAACCCGAAAACCTCGATATTGACGGCCTGCTCGGCGGTATCTACCGCCTGCACGAGGCAAAGAACGACGGCCCCCGCGCCCAGCTTCTGGCCTCAGGTGTTGCAGTTCCCTGGGCTGAAAAGGCACAGCAGATTCTGGCCGAAGACTGGGGCGTCTCAGCAGACGTCTGGTCAGTTACTTCATGGACCAACCTGCGCCGCGACGGCCTTGCCACCGAGCGCGAGCTACTGACCAACCCGTCCGCTACCCCCCGCACCCCCTTCGTTGCCCAGCAGCTTGAGGGTGCAACCGGCCCCATCGTCGCCGTGTCTGACTACCAGACCGACCTGATGGACGGCATCCGCCAGTTCGTTCCCAACGAATTCGCAACCCTGGGCGCAGACGGCTTCGGCTTCTCAGACACCCGCGCCGGTGCCCGCCGCTTCTTCAAGATCGACGCCGAGTCCATCGTCGTCCGTACCCTGCAGATGCTAGCTAAGCGAGGCGAGGTCCCCGCTGATGCACCTGCTAAGGCCTTCGAGAAGTACGACCTGAACAACATCAATGCAGGCACCTCAGGTACCGCCGGTGGCGACGCCTAAGCCCCTGTATTGATGAGTTCCTAGCTCACGGCGAGTCCTAGATTCGCGCTGAGTGTAAGGGCGGCCCCCACGATTATCGTGGGGGCCGCTTTTGTTCTGGGCAGTCTTTGGCCTAGCCTGTCTTACCCTCTAGCTTTCTTGGGCCGAAGCCCTTTGCTGTGAGTTTTCTTGGCTTTTGAGATTGAACAGCTGTGCCGTTCCAGCTGGCCTGCTAACAGGAGTAGGATAGTTATTTGAACAAAGCGCTAGAAACTTTCAAGTTCTAGGTCTCAAACTCTATTTTCAAGGCGGTTACGCGTGATAGCACTGGTGTGCCCCGGCCAGGGGTCGCAGAAGCCCGGGTTCCTCTCAAACTGGCTAGACGTCGACGGGGTACGCCCCCACCTCGAGCGTCTCTCTGAGGCTGTAGAGCTTGACCTGGTTCATTACGGCACTGAGGCCGATGAGGAAACCATCAAAGACACCGCTATTGCCCAGCCCCTGATTGTGGCAGCTGGTCTTGCCACCGGTCGCCTAGCCCAGAAGATCCTAGAGGGCCAGAAGCTTGTTTTTGCTGGTCACTCGGTAGGTGAAATTACCGCTTCAGCCCTAGCCGGAGTGCTCACCGAAGAGGACGCCATGCGTTTTATCAAGGTGCGCGCCGACGGCATGGCTCAGGCAGCTGCCGCTACCCCCACCGGCATGGCCGCCGTACTCGGCGGAGTTGAGGACGACGTCCGCGCCGCTATCGCCGAATCCAACCTCACTGCCGCTAACTCGAACGGCGGCGGGCAGATTGTAGCCGCTGGTTCCCTCGATGCCCTTGCAGCGTTCGCCGAGAACCCGCCCGCCAAGACCCGCGTGATTCCGTTGAAGGTTGCCGGTGCCTTCCATACCGACTACATGGCGGCAGCCCAGGGGCCCCTGGCAGACTTTGCGGCAGGCCTCTCCCCCGCAGAACCGACTGCGCAGCTGCTCTCAAACTTCGATGGCCAGCCCGTTGCCTCGGGGGCAGCGGCCCTTGAATCGCTGGTTGCCCAGGTGACCCGCCCCGTCCGTTGGGATCTGTGCATGGCAACCCTCGCAGAGCAGGAAGTTACCCGCCTGGTTGAGGTTGCTCCCGCCGGTACCCTCGTGGGCCTGGCCAAGCGGGGTATGCGCGGCACACCGGCGTCCGCCATCAACACCCCCGATGACCTTGCAGCCCTAGCCCAGGCTCTCCATGCCTAAAGTTTTCCCGAAAGGACTTTCACGATGCCTACTCTCAAGCAGGTTGAGCCCAACCGCTACTCCCGTATTCTGGGTTACGGTGCTGCCCGCCCAGACCTGATCGTCACCAACGACGATATTGCCGGCCCGATTGACTCCTCAGATGAATGGATTGTTCAGCGCACCGGCATTAAGACCCGCCACCGCGCCTCAGAAAAGATTTCTGTAACAGATCTTGCTGTGGGAGCTGCCCAGGACGCCCTGGCCACCTCAGGTGTGCAGGGTGAAGAGCTGGATGCCGTGATCGTCGCCACCATCTCTCACCCCTACGCAACCCCCGCCCTCGCGACCCTGGTAGCTGAAGCTGTGGGTTCTAAAGCTCCCGCTTACGATATTTCAGCAGCCTGCGCAGGCTTCTGCTACGGCATTGCCCAGGCGGACGCCCTGGTACGTTCCGGCACCGCCCAGAAGGTTCTGGTCATCGGCGTTGAGAAACTCTCAGACTTCATCGACAACACCGAGCGCACCATCTCCTTCCTGCTCGGTGACGGTGCTGGTGCGGCGGTCGTAGGTGCCTCCGATGAGCCCGGCATCGGCCCCACTATCTGGGGTTCGGACGGCGAGCGCTGGGGCGCTGTGGGTATGACCCATTCCATGCTTGATATCCGCAACCGTGATTTTGTGGCTAACCCGGTGCAGGAGGGCGAGAAGCTTTGGCCGACCCTGCGCCAGGACGGCCAGACGGTCTTCCGTTGGGCTGTCTGGGAGATGGCTAAGGTCGCTCAGAAGGCTCTCGATGCTGCCGGTATTACCGCAGATGACCTGGGAGCGCTGGTGACCCACCAGGCCAACATGCGCATTATCGACCAGATGGTGAAAACCCTAAAGCTACCCGAAAGCGTTGTGGTGGCCCGCGATATCGAGTGTGCAGGTAACACCTCTGCTGCCTCTGTTCCGCTAGCTGCCCACCAGTTGCTCCAGGACAACCCCGATCTCTCTGGTAAGTTTGCCCTGCAGATTGGTTTCGGCGCGGGTCTGGCCTACGCAGCCCAGGTTGTTGTGCTCCCCTAACCTGCCCTGTGCCGGGTTGGCGGGGCGGGCGTCCGCACCGTATTTTGACAAAATGTTAGATTTATTTCAAAAATTAGGTGGCGTCACAGCTTAGCTTTGTGCGGGCTAGGGGCTACACTCAATTTTGGAAGCTAAAGTGGGTTCTGCCCGCTTAACCCTCAACCGCTGCGCGCCCTGCACGGTGAGTTACAACTGTGGCCCCACGCCACTCATACTAGACGAAGGAGCCATCATGGCAGATCAGAACGAAATCCTCGCAGGTCTTGCAGAAATCGTGAACGAAGAGACCGGTGTAGAGGTTGAGGACGTCCAGCTCGAGAAGTCCTTCACCGAAGACCTGGACATCGACTCCATCTCAATGATGACCATCGTTGTGAACGCTGAGGAAAAGTTCGGCGTTACCATTCCCGACGAAGAGGTCAAGAACCTGAAGACCGTCGGCGACGCTGTTAACTTCATCGCTAACGCCTAAGTCGCGTTGACCAGGTTGGGCACGGTCTTATCGTGCCCAACCTGCTTTTTATTCTTTACCCCAACCCAAGACTGTATTCGAAGGAATCAAGCATGACTCGTAAAGTTGTGGTCACCGGCCTCGGCGCCACCACCCCCATCGGTGGGGATGTTCCGACAACCTGGGAAAATGCGCTTGCAGGTGTCTCAGGCATCGCCACTATTGAAGAGCCCTGGGTTGAGGAATTCGACCTGCCGGTTTCGATTGCTGGCCGTGTGGCTGTAGACGCTGTTGAGTCGGGTCGCCTGACCAAGGTTGAGGCTAAGCGCCTGGACCCCTCGGGCCAGCTGGCTTTGGTTGCTGCGCGCGAGGCCTGGGAGGACGCCGGTTTTAGCGGCCCTGATGCTGAGGCTGCCGAAGAGTGTGACCCGCTACGGACCGCGGTTGCTTTTGGTACCGGTATCGGTGGTGTGTGGACTCTGCTTGATGCCTGGGATACTCTGCGTGAGAAGGGCCCGCGCCGTATGCTGCCCATGACGGTTCCCATGCTGATGCCCAACTCAAATGCTGCTGCGGTTTCTATGAACTTGAAGGCCCGTGGCTCTGCCCAGACCGTTGTTTCTGCCTGTGCTTCGTCGACCGAGGCTTTGGAGCTGGGCCTGATGCTGATTCGCTCGGGTAAGGCCGATGTGGTGATTGCCGGTGGTTCTGAGGCCGCGATCCACCCCATGACGATTGGCGCTTTTGCGAAGATGCAGGCCCTGTCGACCCGCAACGATGACCCTGCTGGTGCTTCTCGCCCCTACGATACCGGCCGCGACGGTTTTGTGATGGGTGAGGGTGCTGCTGCGCTGATTCTCGAATCTGAGGAGCACGCACTGGCCCGCGGTGCCCGTATCTACGCGGAGCTGGCTGGCACCGGCGTCTCAGCGGACGCCCACCACATCACCGCTCCCGACCCGGCTGCTCTGGGTGCCACTCGCGCCCTGCGGGAGGCTCTGACCGATGGCGGTATTTCTCCCGAGCAGGTAGTGCACGTCAATGCGCATGCAACCTCTACTCCCGTGGGTGATATTCCCGAGTCTCTGGCTCTACGTGAGGTCTTCGGGGAGCACACCGGCAAGGTAGCTGTATCTGCAACCAAGTCAATGACAGGTCACCTGCTCGGTGGTGCCGGCGCTCTTGAGGCTGTGCTGACCGTACTTGCTCTCCATCACCGCAAGGCTCCTTGCACCATCAATCTGGAGAACAAGGACCCCGAGATTGACCTCGACGTTGTTACAGAGGCGCGTGATCTGCCTGCCGGTGAGATTGCTGCGGTCTCGAATTCCTTCGGCTTTGGTGGCCATAACGCGGTAGCGGCTTTCCGTAGCGTCAGCAACTAGCACCGTGCTGGTCTAGCGTGTAAAAGGGCCCTTCTGCACGAACCCTGGTTCGGGCAGAAAGGCCCTTTTCTGTGCCCTGGGGCGGGCGCTCTTGCCTTAGGCTCGGAGCCTGACGGTAGCGCTGGCCGATGAAGCGTTAGGACGCAGGGGCTCAAGTTCTTCGTCCCAGGGCTGGCCAACAGCCGCAGAGAACTGCCGGTAGAGTTCATCGAAATTACCGGCTGCCTTTTCAAAGGCATAGCGGATGCGGTCTTCGGTCACGGTGAAATTGCCCTGGAGGTCTACCGGTAGGGTACAGATGCCGAGTTCGGGGGTGTGCATGATGCGTAAGGCGTCGGAGGTCGCGGTGCGGCGCTCGGTGACTTCAAAATAGCTGCCCTTGAAGTGACGGAGGGTGGAGGCAATCAGGGCTGCTCCCCCGCTGTTGCCCTGCCAGCTGATATCTGCACGGTGGTAGCCCGGTTTTAGGGGTTGGGACTGCCAGGTGGGAGCCAGCCGGTGAGCAGTGAGATTTTCAAGGGCCCAGGTCACGTGGCTTGTGAGGGCTGAGGGGACAGCCAGCAGAAAGATAAAACCACCGGTAGAGTTGCCGGTAGTCTCTGATGGAAGGGGGACGGGCTGGCCGGTCTTTTCTGCTGGTGAAAACATGGTCTTCCCATCCTATACCTTCTGCCCTACCTTTAGGCCCGGGGGTGAGCCCTGCTATAGGCCTGGGCAAGGCGGTCCACCGAGACGTGGGTGTAGACCTGGGTGGTTGCTAATGAACTGTGCCCGAGAAACTCTTGGACGGCTCTGATGTCTGCCCCCCCATCGACCATGTGGGTTGCTGCTGTATGGCGGAAGACGTGGGCGCCTGTGGCTTCGGTGTCGTCCAAGGTACCCAGCAGGGTGGTGAGGTCTTGGCGAATCTGCCGGGGGTTGGCACGTTTCCCCTGGGGGCCGATGAAGAGGGCATGTTGAGCCGAGGCACTTTTAGCTGCCTCTGTCTCGGGAAGCCATTGCGGGCGTCCTGCCACAACCCACCGGTTGAGGGCTTGCATAGCCTGAGCCCCGAAGGGCACGACCCGCTCTTTATTGCCCTTACCCAGCACGCGCAGGGTTCGCTGGTTACGGTCAATGCTTGCTAGGTCGAGACCGGTGAGTTCTGAGATGCGCAACCCGCTGGCATAGAGTAGCTCTACCACCGCTTGAAGACGCAGGAGCCGGGCATCCCGCGGGGCCTGCTCCAGAGCTGCTGTGAGGGTTGTGGTGACGGCCTGTATCTGGGCTTCGCTGAGTACCGAGGGCAGGTGGTTGCTCTTCTTGGGGGTAGTGAGTTTGAGTGCTGGGTTAGCTTGGATGAGTTCTTCTTCCTCCGCCCAAGTGAAGAAGGTCCGCAAGGACGAGGTCCGCCGAGCCATAGAGCTCCGGGCAGCTTGTTTGCGGTGATGGTAGGCTAGCCAGTCTCGAATGACGTCAAGGGTGATGTGGGAGAGGTGGGTGGTGCCGTGCCTGCGAGCGTGGGCAAAGAAATCGGTGAGGTCAGAGACGTAGGCCCGAATTGTTTGGGGTGAGCGGTGGAGCTCGTAGGTGAGGTAGCGTTCAAAGGCTTCAAGGGCTCGTACGAACTCTCGGTCTTCGTCGACCGTGGAGGCCCCGATTTTGAGGGTGGTGGGTAGCTGGTCTGCGGGGTGCACCGTACCGCTCCTTTCTACCAGTGGCTGAGGTTAGGTCTTCATTCTATCCCCCGGAGCTTTCCGTCGATGGTTTGGTTTTTCGCCATCCAGTGCCTTCCTGCTCTGCGAGGTTGAGTCGGTTGAGTTGTGATAGGGCAATCATGACGGTTCGGGCAGGTAGCGTAAGGTCGGCGCTGAGCTGTTCAACGGTAGCAGGAGTGCGGAGGGGCAGTACGTCCCACACCCGTCTTTGAGTTTCAGTGAGCGAATCTAGGAGCTGCTGGTGGGCAGAAGGAGCTGCGAATAGGCTGGTTTGTTCTGCAGCTATCTCCGAGGTTCTGTCGTCAAGAATCTGGCGGGCATCGGTCACAAGCTGGGCTAGGCCGTCTCGAATCAGACGGTGGCAGCCTTCTGAGGTCGGTGAAAAGATAGGGCCGGGTACAGCATAGACGGGACGCCCCAATTCCAGGGCATGATGGGCAGTGTTGAGCGCGCCACTGCGCCAGCGGGCTTCAATAACTATGCTGGCCCCGGTGAGAGCGGCGATGAGCCGGTTACGTTGGAGGAACCTGTAACGGGTGGGGTTCTGCCCCAGGGGAACCTCGCTCAGCAGCAGGCCCCGTTCAATAATCTCGTGTAGCAGGCGTTCATTGGGCTTGGGGTAAAGACGGTCAAGACCTCCCGCCATCAACGCTACGGTGGGCAGGGAAGACGTCGCGGTAGTGAGGGCAGCTCGATGGGCGGTAGCGTCTACACCAAAGGCTCCACCTGAGACCACCGTATAGCCCCGGTTTGCTAGTTCACCGGCCAGGTGGCTGGTTGCTGAGTTGCCGTAGGAGCTGACATCGCGGGACCCCACTACTGCATAACTCTTTTCGGTGGTGAGCTGGGCCAGTAGCTGGCGGTCTCCTCTACCCCAGAGACCAACCGGAGTTTTTTCTGCAAGGTCGTTCAAGGCCTGTGGCCAGTCTGGGTCTTCGGGTATACACAGCCAGCTGCCGCTGGCCCGGGCTAAAGCCATATCCTGTTGGACGCTGATACCTGCCCGCCTGCTCTTCCACCGCTGCGTCCGTTCGCCGATGGCGCTAGCGAGGGCAGGTGCCGCAGAGACATCGTATGCTCCTGCTTCCTCAAGGTGGCGGGCTAGAAGACGCGGGGTGAGCTCCTGACGGCCGGTGAGGTAGTCTGCGGCACGCACCGGTCCCACTAGCCGAAGCAGGGTGTAGGTGGCGACGTCCTCAGGGTCGGTAATGCGCAGAATCTCGGTGCGGGCTCTACGAATATCGTGGTGGGGGTCATGATGTGTCATGTCTGGTAGCTTTCAGTGGCATGGTTGCGGAAGTAGAGGGCAAGATCAAGGTGGTCTCGGCTGGGGCTGGTGGCTCCATCTAAATCGGCTAAGGTCCAGGCTGTCCGTAGCACTCGGTCATAGCCGCGGGCTGTGAGGGTACCGTGGTCCAGGGCGGTGGAGAGGGACGAGGTCAGTTGAGCTGAAAGCTTGAGAGGGCCGCGCAGGATCTTGCCGTTCGTCTCAGCATTTGTGGTCATGCCCAGTGGGCTCAGTCTTTCCGCCTGGGCTTTGCGGGCTTGGCTGACCCGATAACGGATTTCCTCTGAGCTTTCGTTGGTGCCGCTGGTAGCGAGGTCGGCAGCCGTTACTTTAGGGACGCTAATATGAAGATCAATACGGTCGAGCAGAGGCCCCGATAGCCGACTGAAGTAGGACCTTCGCTCACGGCTAGTACAGGTGCAGTCTAGGCCCCGCCCCACGTTATAGCCGCAGGGGCAGGGGTTCGCAGCTAAAACGAGTTGGAACCTAGCCGGGTACCGGGCTGAAGCAGCTGAGCGACTAATAATGACTTCGCCGCTTTCGAGGGGCTGGCGCAGAGAATCTAGAACGCTGCGCTTAAACTCCGGGGCTTCATCGAGAAAAAGGACGCCCCGGTGCGCCTTTGAGATACACCCCGGCTTGGGTAGCCCGGCACCGCCTCCCATAATCGCAGGTGCGCTGGCAGTATGGTGGGGCGCTTCGAAGGGCGGTCTGGTCATCAGTTCGGTGAGCGGCTCACCCGAACGGCAGAGCGAGTGCACCGCGGTGACATCCAGCGCTTCTTGTGGCGTGAGCGGAGGAAGAACACCGGGGAGGCGTTCTGCCAGCATGGTCTTGCCAGAACCAGGTGGGCCGGTGAGCAACAGGTGATGGCCCCCTGCAGCTGCTATTTCAAGGGCTAGGCGCCCCTCGGCCTGGCCGGCAATATCTGCCATATCAGCGCTCTGCTGCGGGCTGTTGTGCTCCGCAACGGTCTTCTGGCTACCCACCAGAGCTGGTCTTTTGAGTTTTTCTGGTTCGGGGCAGCCCAGGAGTTCAAACACTTCAGCGAGACAGCTGACCCCGGTCACTTCAACCCCCTCTATGAGGGCTGCTTCTTGGGCATTACCCTCGGGTACAACTACCCGCTCATGCCCGGCATCGCGGGCCGCTTTGACGGCAGGTAGCACTCCGGGAACCTGTCGCACGCTCCCATCGAGACCGACTTCGCCCAGGAAGACCGTGCGGCCTGATGAACCTAGCTGCCCCGCCGCCTGCTGGGCTGCAACCAACATGGCTACATCAAATGCCGAGCCGCGTTTGGGAAGGGTAGGCGGGGTGAGGTTGATGGTGAGTTTCTGGGGTGGCAGGGGCAGCCCGGAATTCTTCGCGGCAGACCGAACCCGGTCTTTGGCCTCGTTCAAAGAACTATCGGGCAAGCCGAGCAGGACGAAGCCGGGTAGGGCAGATGAGATATCGGCTTCTACTTCGACGAGATAGCCGGTGACACCCACCAGGGCAACCGAATAGGTTCGTGCGAAGGCCACGGCTACACCACCGCCTGCCGATGCTCAAACGTGAAATCCGTGGGGCTCCCGCACAGGGCGATAGCATCTACTCTCATGGTGGAATAGGGAGCCCGGTTTTCTGCTAACCAGGCGTAGGCCAGTTGTCGTAGCATCTGGCACTTCCGGGCAGTAATAGATTCAAGCGGGTGCCCGTAACCCGCACCAGAGCGGGTTTTCACCTCGATAAAGACCAGGGTTTGGTCGCTATCGCGCATAACTAAATCAAGTTCGCCGCTCCACCGCGGCCGCTCTTCTGTTCGTGCGGGTCGCCAGTTGCGAGCTAAGAGGGTATAGCCTTGCCGTTCTAAGACCGCCAGGGCAATATCTTCACCCCAGCGACCCACCTCTTTGGGCCGCAAGGACGCATGGGGCGAGGATGGTTGTAATGCGGGGTTCATGGGGCCTCCTTCAAGTATCAGGGTTAGCCCCATCATGACCTGTAGGGTCTGGTTCTACCTAGCTCCGCGCTGGCTGTGGATATCGCCCTTTCCCTATACCGCCAGGTCAGCACCAGATAGCTCCCATCTGCACGCCCATAAACGGTACAGCCATGACGCGACCATGACGCCCGGCGCGTCCTTATCCCCAGCTTGCTGCACCGGGCGTCCGCACTCCTCTACCCTCTTTAGACGAAAAACCCGCCCCTTCCCTCGCGGGAAGGAGGCGGGCTCACACGCTAGCTTTTAGGCCAAACCGGGGTCGAAATCACTCATGGTTGGCACGACCAGGTCTTCGGCGGCAGCGCGTTCTTCAACGTTAACATCACGCACCGAATATACCTTCACGTTTTTGACAAACCGAGACTGCCGGAAGATATCCCACACCCACACATCCTGCATCTCCACCTCAAAATACAGAGACCCGTCAGCAGTTCGCGGGGTCACCTGCACCTGGTTGGCCAGGTAAAAACGGCGGTCAGTCTCAACGATATAGGTAAAGAGCTCAGCTACATTCTTGTACTCTTCATACAGGGCTAGCTGGGCACCTGATTCGTAGCTCTCAAGATCCTCTTGGCTCATGCTTCTTCCTTCTCTCGTTCCACCATAGCCTGCTGGATTTGTGCCTCGGTAGCCGGCAACGACCAGCTCAGCCGGTGCAAAGGGGTGGGTCCCATCGTTTCTATCGCGGTGCGGTGGGCGCCCGACCCGTAGCCCTTATTTTTCGTCCAGCCGTAGCCGAGGTAGCGTACATCCAGCTCGTCCATGAGGGTATCGCGCTCTACCTTAGCCACCACCGAGGCTGCCGCGATAGAGGCGCAGCGGTAGTCACCCTTAATCTCCATCTGCACTGGCCCGAACCAGCCACCGGGTTCCCCCGCCAGACCTGCCCAGGCTTCAGTCACCAGCCCACGGTAGAGGGCGGTTGCCGGATCAAGGTCGGCAAAGAGGTCGGGCTCGGGAGCAGATAGCCAGTTATGTTTGCCGTCCAAGAGGACGGCGTCAGGGTAGGCTCCAGCCCTGGTCACCTGGGCAAGAGCCCGCTGCCCCGCTAAACGCAGGGCTGTGGTAATTCCCAGGGCATCGATTTCAGCCGGGCTAGCGTGCCCCACAGCGGTTACAGCCCACTGCTCTACCAGCGGGGCTATAGCCAGCCGCTTTTTCTCGGTCATAGCTTTGGAGTCGATCAGCCCCTCGACCGTCAGCTCAGCACCCGCCTCAATGACGGCAACGCCCACGCTAACCGGCCCAGCCAGCGGGCCGCGGCCTACCTCGTCCATGCCCGCTATCAGGGTCTTACCCGCTGCAAAAAGTTCGGTTTCGACTCTTAGGTCAGCGGACGCGGGTTCTTTAGCTGGCACGGTCTTACTCGGTATCGGGGACGTCGGCAAAGACATCGCTAGCCCCACCGACGAATGTGAAGTTAGACAGGGGCCAGGCAACCACGAAGACTTCGCCTACAACGTCGGCGTCGTTGATGAACTCGGTGCCGGTCTGGATATGGTAGCGGGAGTCAGCAGAGTTAGGGCGGTTATCGCCCATGACGAAGTAGGAGTTCTGGGGAACAATCACATCGAAGGGTAGCTCGGTGGGGCTGACACCGGGCTTGAGGTAGGTCTCGTCAATTTCTACGCCGTTAACGGTGATGCGGCCATCGGCGGTAGCCACGATGTGGTCACCGCCCACACCAATCACACGCTTGACCAGGTAGTTTGATGAGCTATCAGGCATAACCCCCACAAAGGCAAGCGCATCACGCACGGGGTTTGAACTGGTAGAGACAGGCATCCAGCCCTGGGTGTCCTTGAAGACCACGATGTCGCCGCGCTCGGCCTCGGTGAAGAGTCCACCTGCCACGTTCACAAAAACGCGGTCGTTGATTTGCAGGGTATCTTCCATGGAGCTAGAAGGAATATAAAATCCGCGAACCACAAAGGTTTTCAGCAGGAAGGCGATGAGCACCGCGTAGAGGATAATCAGGGCGTACTCTTTGACCGCGCTATTTTCGCGGCGGCGTTTACCGCCACGGGGCTTGTCGGTCGAGGCTGTGGTGGTGTCCTGTGCCGCCGCCTCAATGCTGTCTGAGTTCTTCTGCTGCTCCATGAGCCCGCACCCTTCTGCTGTGAACGTGTTTAGAGGATAGTTTAGTGGTTTTAGCTGGGAGCTTGACCAAAGCGGTAGGCCGGCCAGGCGATGAAGACCGGGGTGCCGATGATTTTCTCGGTGCGGATCATACCGCCGCCGGGCGCCCCTAGCAGGGCCCGGGAGTCAGCGGACGCCGAGCGGTGGTCACCCATCACCCACATGCGTCCTTCGGGTACCTGCACGCTAAAGCTCACCTCGCTGGCGCTATCGCCGGGGTAAAGGTAGGACTCTTCGGAAGGCTGCCCGTTGATGAGAAGATAGCCCTGGGCGTCGCAGCACTCGACGGTATCACCAGCTACCCCGATGACCCGCTTGATATAGACCGTATCTGAGCCCACCAGCCCCAGCCACTGCCCCATGGTTCTGAGCGGTTCCCGCACCCAGGGGCTGCCAGGCACATAGGGGGCAAAGGAGCCGGTACCGTCAAAAACGACCACATCGCCACGCTGGGGCTCGGTCGCTAGTTTTGAGACTAGAATGCGGTCCCCGGGCTCGTAGGTGGGTTCCATGGAGCTTGAGGGTATGTAGAACACATCAATCAGGAAGGAACGAACCAGTAGGAGCAGGGTGAAGGCCAGGGCTGCGGCGACAGCAACAAGGCGCCAGCCCTGTAGAAAGGGGTGGCGCCTTGCCTCAGAAGATTCGGCGTGTACGCCAGTCTCCATAAAACTGTTGAAACCTAAATGGCTTAGGCTTCGCGCTTCTCGCGGATACGAGCAGCCTTACCGTGACGGTCGCGCATGTAGTAGAGCTTTGCACGGCGGACGTCACCGCGGGTGACAACCTCGATCTTTTCGATGACGGGAGAGTGTACGGGGAAGGTACGCTCTACGCCTACACCGAAGGAAACCTTGCGGACGGTGAAGGTTTCGCGGACGCCAGCGCCCTGACGGCCAACAACGAAGCCCTTGAAGACCTGGACACGGCTGCGGTTACCTTCAACAATGTTGACGTGTACGTTCAGGGTGTCGCCGGGGCCGAACTCGGGGATGTCGGTGCGAAGTGACTTGTTATCAATGAAGTCAAGAGTCTGCATTGAGTTTCTCCGTGAATATCTCTGCCGCAGGTCAAACATATTCGGTGTATGTCGCAGGCAGTGTCTAGGGGTCACCGGGTGGTGCCAGACTGATGCTGTCTGCGATGAATTCTTGTCTCACCGGCGCTGAACGGTCAGAGCCGGTGGTTCACGCTGTTATAGGTCGCTCTTCCCCCTGCGGCAGGGGCGTGCCCAGCATGAACACAAAGAAAAATTATCCCACAGAAAACCCGCCTGCACCAGGGGTGCTGCGGCGGGCGTCCGCGTGTTGCTTGTGAGCTTACCTACTTTAGGTGCGCTACTGTGCCGGTTCGCTCTGAGCTGCCGCCTGGCGGGCAGCTTTCTGCTCGGTGTGCAGTTCCTGTAGGAGCTTGCGATCTTTCTTATCCCAGTTTTCAGCGGGGTAAGCCTTGACCATATCGGGGCGGCGGGTAAAGGTGCGCTTGATTTGTTCGTCGCGGCGCCAGCGGGCAATGGCTCCGTGGTTGCCTGAGAGCAGGACGGGCGGCACCTGCTGGTCACGCCAGGTAGCTGGCTTGGTGTAGACCGGATATTCCAGCAGACCACCGGTGTGAGATTCTTCGGCCAGGGACTCGGGGTTGCCCATCGCGCCAGGTATCAGGCGGGTAATGGCCTCAATCATCACCATCACGGCCACTTCACCCCCGTAGAGCACATAGTCGCCGATGGATACCGGCAGCACCCTAAATTCCTGCTCAGCCCAGTCCAGCACACGCTCGTCAATGCCTTCGTAGCGGGCTGGGGCGAATACGATGTGCTCTTCTTCTGCCAGGTCGTAGGCCATCTGCTGGTTAAAGACGGTGCCGGCAGGTGAGGGCACGATCAGCAGGGGTTTGCCCCCGTCCGCCCGTGCGGACGCCGGTGAGTTAGCCAGTGCCTGATCGAGGGCAAGGCCCCAGGGCTCGGGTTTCATCACCATGCCCGCTCCCCCTCCGTAGGGGGTATCGTCAACGGTTTTGTGCCGGTCGACAGCAAAGTCCCGCAGGTTGGTCAGGTGCAGGTCAACCTTGCCCGATTCGCGAGCCTTGCCCATGAGGGAGAGCTCTAGCGGGGCCAGGTATTCGGGGAAGATGGTGATGACGTCAAAGCGCATGAGGTTTAGCCCTGCTCGCTCTCGATGTCGGCTTCGTCGTCTTCATCGCTGTTGAGCTCGAGCAGGCCGGCGGGTGGGTCGATGATAATGTAGCCCTCCTCGGTATCGATGGCCGGGACGAGCTCTTCCACGAAGGGAATCATAACTTCTTCACCGTCTGCGGTGTTCTCCAGGACTAGCAGGTCCTGGGTGGGCATGGTCTGCAGGCCGGTGACGATGGCGATGGGTTCTTCGGGTAGATAGCCGTCTTTGATGTCGGCAGCCAGGTAGACGGGTAGATCGAGCAGTTCATGCTCGTAGTAGCCTTCATCATCACCGTCGGCTTCTGCTTCGCTAGCAGAGTCAAAGGTGAGGCGGGTGTCCCGCAAGTCTTCGGCCTGGTTGCGGTTGGTGACTTCTTCGAAGGCTACGACCAGGATTTTTTTGTTCCAGCGGGATTTTTTGACAGTGAGGGTGCCTGCGGGGGCGATGGTGCCTGCGGGGCTTGCGGGGTTGAAGTTTTCGATGTCGAGCACGGCCCCGGGAGCGAAGCGTTCTTCGGGGGCGTCGGTGAAGAGCTGGACGGTGACTTCGCCGCGGATGCCGTGGGGTTTGCCGATGCGGGCGACCTGTACCTGCACGCGTATCTCCTTGGGGGTAAAGGTGGTGTGGGGTTTGGGTCTAACTTTACCGGGTTTTGCGGACGCCGGTGGGTAGGTACAAGAAAGCCCCGTACCAGCGAGAGGCTAGCCCGGGGCTTGTGTAGTTAGTTTGTATGGGTGTTGTGTGCTGTTGCTTCTATACCGAAGGTAGCTGCAGCTTGAAGTTGGGCCGCTTTGCCGGTAAGGGGTTCTTCATCACGCGGGGTGTTTAGGCCGAGCTCAGCAGCGTGGGAGAGTAGCTCCCAGTATTCTTCGCTATGAAGGAGCATGTTTTCAGCGGAGGTGCTGGTCATTATTGGCCCTCTCTCCTGTTCTCATGGCGTGGAAAATTACCATGATGGTGTCGTTCTGAATTGGTTTGACGAGAACTTCGATAAGGTCTCGCGTGTAGGGGTCGGGGTGCCCAATATAGCGGTAGATTGGAGTTCTGAGGCCTAGGCCAGCAGGAGGTATGGCAAGGACGCGGACGCAGGCGGGCAGCTAGAAGCCCCACGCCAGCAAGTGCTGGTATGGGGCTATTATCTTTTTCTTCTCCTAGTTTTGTCTCTAGGCAAGAGAGGTCCGAGATAATTCCTTAACCCGTTCAGGAGTCAATTGACTCGCTGTTGGAACAAAGTTCTTTCGTTGAGCGTCTTTTTGGGAGGGGAAGGGAAGATAGAACTGACCTACTTGAATGAATTCATTAGTAGCAGGTGTTTCCTGATTATCGGTGTACTTATCTGCGTAGGGAATGTACTGATATTCAGGCACTTTTTTGACCAGCTCAGCGTCACAGGTGGGATAGGCCAGATATACGTTCCGTTTGGTTCTCAAGGCGTAGGTGGCCATCTGGTACTGGTCTCCCATCCCTGCCTTTTTGATACCAAGTTCGTTCGCCTTGTATTTGGCATCTATGTAGAAGGTTGACTCCCCGTAAGTTACAACTACATCAGGTCGCTTGCCTCCGTCAGCGGATTTCCACTCTTTTCCATCCCATTTGTAAAATACATGTACTAGTCGGGCTTCTTTCTGTCCTTTCGCGTCTGTATCTTCTACCTTATTGAACTGCTCTCGTACGAGCTGTTCCCAGAGACCATACATCGAGTACTTAAGGTTAGCAATAACACCAGGACCTTCCTGTTTACTCACCGTAGCATTGAACCTGGTCTGAAGAATAGCCCGAGCAAGCTCATAGCTCTTTCGCACGGCTAGAGACTCCTGTCTAGGAACCTTGTAGTGGGTTGCCTGAGCGATTAGTGCATGCCGTGAGGTAATAGTTACATCCCGAAGCTGGGCAGCGACAAGTAGGGCCTTAGTGTAGCTAGTCTTTTTACCTACAAGGTGGTGGTCTTTTAACTCAGGAACACAAAGTTCTGTAGCGGCTCTTATGACTTGCCAGATGTGGTTATCAGTAGTGAGCTCATCGAATTCGCACTCAATTTTCGGAGACCCTGTTATCGCCCGTCGGATCAGGCCCTCCGGAGTCATCCGCCCCTTGACCGTTGCTATCTCATCTGTATGAAGCACATACTGAGGACGCCGGTCACGTAGGGCTACTAGCGCTTCTTCGATAAACCGCATGTAGACAAATTTCTTCATGAACTTGCTGGAAGCAAACATAGCTGTACCAGCTGAACCGAAGTCTTTGGAAGTTGGAATCGGCTCGATTTTAACCTGGTAGGCGTCAAGCATAGCCCAGAGAGCCTCTGGCGCATTCATCGCCTGACCGCGCGCAGGTTTCAGCGGTTCATTGACGGCGTCTTTCGGTGCCGAGGTTACTGACCAGAGGGGTGATAGCCGCGATTCAGATTCTTCATCTGTTAGGTCAACTTGCTCATCAGCATCTGTGGTCACTGATTCTGCTGGGGCTTTTTCTACAAGGGTGGTTAGCAAGCTCACTATGTATGGGTCTGAGACGCCAATGATGTCTTGTTCATATAAGGTGTAGTGAGACTCCCAGGTGCTAGTGAAATCTTCCTGACTCAGGGTGTGGATTGTAGCTTTAGTGCTATCAGGGCGCCAAAGCTTGGGGAGGATGTGAAAAATGAGAGTCTGATATTCTTCAGAATCCGGTGTGGCAGGTGCCCGCAAGACGGTAAGCCCTACCCCATTACCTCTGCCACTGGCCTGAAACCAGCGTGTGGTTTCAGGCAAACGTGACTCAGTCTGAGCATTCATCGAACTAGCTTCCCTGTGGATTTTCGGGAGATTTCCCAGAATCACTTTCCGCTGGCTCTGGGTTTCCGCTAGCCTTGCCCGAGTTATTAGCTGAAACCTGTTCGACAATAACCTTTTGACCTAGCCCTTCACCTACATTCTTTAGCTTTAAATCCTGAATAGGTCGACTGAAGGGTTCTTCTGCTATAAGGTCTTCAAGATGGAAAATATAGAAAATTTCAGCTAGCTGCTTGAGGAGGTCACGGGCAATCTGCTGAGAAGTTTTTTTATTTTCATAGAAGTAAGAATGACCTAGCCTGGCATCAGGACCTACTTTTTTCTGTAACTTAATATTAGCCTGCGCGTACCAGCGAAAAAGTTCAGATAGTTCTGATTGTCTTTCTTTTTCAAATTCATTTTCAAGCTCTTCCAAGGTCTTCGGCTCCATAGTATGCCAAGTAAAGCGGCGACGAAGAGCTAAGTCGATGGTTCCCACAGAACGGTCCGTCGAATTCATTGTTCCAACAATGTAAAGGTTGTCAGGCACAGCTAAATATTCAAGGGCTCCCTCTTTGCCCTTTGCAGGTGGGTTCGCCTTTTCTGGCAGAGCATCAATAGCAGTTTGAAGACGAACAGTAGTAATTCCTAAAGATTTAGCTTCACCGCGAGTGAGCACTGCTCTTTTATAGGTATTGAGTTTTGCAACAGGAGCACGCTTACTTTCCTCAATTACCATGAGTAGATCACCGAATACTTTAGCGGTGTTAGCCCGGTTGATTTCATCAATGAACAGTAGGTAGTTGTTCTCAGGGTCTGCCGCGGCACGGTTGCACAGCTCCACAAAGATACCGGCCTCCCCCGAGAAGCCTCCACCCTTCTGGGGACGCAAACCTGACACAAAATCTTCATAGGAAGTGGAGGGATGAAAGACTACTGTTTCGCTACAATCTGGAGTAAAACCAAGATCTTTATTTTCTCCACTTACCTCAAAGAGCGATTTTTGATAATAGGTTTTTCCGCACCCCGCAACACCCTCTAAAATCGAATTAAGCTGAGCTATTTTAATCTTATTTTTCATAATTTCGCCCTGGACACCTTTTCTCGTTTTGCTAAACATTCCAGCCTCATTGAACTTATATTGCATTTCTTTTTTTATTGCCCAATCACCCGTCCCAAAGTGAACAATCACCTTGTCAAGATTTTCATTTTCATTAGTCAAAAATTCTGATAGTCTCTTAAAAGCATCCTCATCACTTAAATTTTCATCATCAAACTCTTCACCAAAGCAGCTTAAGAAATGCTTTACAAAAGTCCTAGGGGTTCTCGCTTTCGTAATTGCACTATTTCGACCAGGCTGCGATTTATCTAGCCTAAACTCTTCAAATTTTTTAAATAAATGATTTCCCTGATCTTGATATGTAACATAGATGTAGACACCTTTTTTTACACCAAGGTGAATATTCTTTAAAATGTCACTTAACGGCACCACCCCCTCATATTTCCGAACCCACTTATCTTTATATTTACCTTCGCCAAGCCATTCAATTTTATTCATAATTTCCTTTCAACAGTAAAAAGGCTCTATCCCAATGATAGCTGGGATAGAGCCTCTTACTTCAAGTATTCAGTTAGCGTCGTCGGTCGGTGTCGATGACGTCTACGCGCACATGGTCGCCGTCGTTGATGGCGTTGACCACGGTACGGATGCTCTTGGCGGTGCGGCCGGAGCGGCCAATCACACGGCCAAGGTCATCAGGGTTCACGCGAACCTCCAGAGTTTCGCCCCGGCGGCCAGTTTTGGCGCGCACCTGGACGTCGTCTGGGTTGTCGACGATACCCCGAACGAGGTGTTCGAGAGCGTCAGCCAACATGATTACTCAGCTGCTTCCTCAGAAGCTGCTTCTTCAGCAGCCTCTTCTGCGGGAGCTTCTTCAGCCTTGTCCTCGCCCTTGGGGGTGATTGCCTCGGGAAGGATGACCGAACCCTTTTCGGGAACAACGAACTCGGGCTTAGCGTCAACGGGCTTTACGGTTGACTCAGCCTTTTCGCCCTTGGCAGCAGCCAGGTCGCCGGTCAGCTTCAGCAGAGCAGCTACCTGCTCGGTGGGCTGGGCGCCAACTGACAGCCAGTACTGGGCACGCTCTGAGTTGATCTCGATGCGTGAGGGGTTCTCGGTCGGGTGGTAAATGCCGATTTCCTCGATAGCCTTACCGTCACGCTTGGTGCGTGAGTCAGCTACTACAACACGGTAGCGGGGATCGCGGATTTTACCGAAACGCTTCAGACGAATTTTAACAGCCACTGTAGTGGTTTCTCCTGTTTTCTATAACTGTTCGAGGTCAGGTGTCAGCTCGTGGGGCGGGCTTCGTCAAGACCTCTGCGGACACAATTTCTCCCGGATGAGAGGGGCCGGGAAAAATCGAGTACCCGTCAAGTATGCCAGCTCCGCCCCGCTTAATCTAGGGTTACGCTCTATGGAGTGAGCGTGTTGTGAGCAAGCTGACCGTTTTATTTCTTGAGCGCCTGCTTCCAGCTCACCGAGGTTCCACCGCGCATGATGTTGGCACGGTAGATGCGGGCGCCGAGCCGGGTGAGAAGGGCTGCTACTGCCAGGGTGAGGGCGAGGGCGAGTAGGGGTTCCCAGAGGGCTACGTCTTCGGTGAGCAGGCGGCGGGGCATGGCGATGGAGGATAGGACAGGCACAAAGGAGACGACCTTGAGCCAGGTTCCTGAGACGTAGATACCGGCAAAGAGGGCGGCGATGAGCACCATGGTGATGGGGTTGGAGAGATTGGCGATGTCTTCGGTGCGGGCTGCCATGGCACCGACAGCGGCCCAGATAGTGGCAATGGCTGCAAAACCGACGATGTAGAAGAGGGCGAACCAGCCGGCTGAGGGTAGGATCCAGCCGAATTCTGAGGCGCTTCCTGTGATTTGCATGCCGATGAGGCCGGCGACTGCGTAGGTGGCTACCTGCAGGATGGCGAGCACGATGTTGCCCACGATTTTTCCGGCGAGGAGTTGGCCGAGCGGTATGGCGGTGGCGATGATTTCGACGATGCGGTTTTGTTTTTCTTCGACCACGGAGTTGGCGATGGCTACGCCGAAGAGCACGGTGGTCATGTAGAAAATCATGGCGAAGACCATGGCGATGAGGAAGGCAAGCCCTGCATTGCTGTTGCCGGAGAGGACGCTGGTGCTCACCTGGGTTCCTGCGGCTAGGGCTTCGAGATCAACGCCTGCGGCAGCTGCGTTTTCGGCTGTAATGGTGGAGGTGATGACGGCACCCAGTTCAGTGACCAGGCTGTTATCGAGTGATGAGTCGAAGACGAGTTCCCAGCCCTGGTCGGTGGGGGCGAGGTAGGCGTCCGCGTCCCCGTCGGCTACGAGAGTGCGGGCGGCATCCGCGCTGTTAACCTGGGTGGCGGTATAGCTGGTTTCGTCGTCGCTCGCTGCATCGGCTGCGGCGACCAGGGAGCTTGCCCGGTCGTCGCTGGTGGCTACGGTGTAGTCGGTAGAACCGGAGCTGACAAAGTAGGGGATAAGGATTGCAGCCAGGATGATGACGAGGGAGAAGATGGTTCCGCCGATGAAGGATTTGTCGCGCAGCTTGACCATGATTTCGCGGGTGGCAACGATTTGCCAGGCGTTTTTAGGGGCGGTACTGGGGCGGGTGGGTGCGGTGTTCATTGGCCGGTGACCTTTCGGTAGATGTCGCCGAGGGTGGGGAGCTGACGGGAGAACTCGTGCATGTCGCGGTGGAGTCCGGTGCTCAGGATCTGATGGCGGACGCTGGCCAGGTCAGCGCCGGGGGCCAGTTCGAGGACGGCGTCGGTGCCGGAGACGTCAAGGACGTTCACCCCGGCCAGATCCCGGAGCCAGGCGGCATCCTCCCCACCACGGTAGAGGTAGCGGGGGGCGCCTGATTCGCGCAGTTCGGTGGCGCTGCCGCTGGCGCGGACGGTGCCTCCGTGCAGAATGACGACGCGGTCGCAGAGACGGTCGACCAGGTCAAGCTGGTGGGATGAGAAAAGGATGGGGACGCCATCACGCATGAGCTCGCGCATCATGGAGACCATGGTGTCTACGGCTTTAGGGTCAAGGCCGGAGAAGGGTTCGTCGAGGATTAGGGCCGTGGGCTGGTGCAGGATAGAGGCTACGATTTGCACCCGCTGCTGGTTGCCGAGGGAGAGGGATTCGAGCTTGTCGTTCAGGCGCTCCCCCAGCCCCAGTTCGGTGAGGTGGTCGGTAGCGATGGTGCGGGCGGTGCTAGCGCTCATACCGCGTAGCTGGCCCAGGTAGACGAGCTGGGCCAGGATAGCCTGCTTGGGGTAGAGGCCGCGTTCTTCGGGCATGTAGCCAAAACCCGCGCGGTCCTCAGCTGTGATGGCATGCCCGCCATAAAGCACCTGCCCTTCGGTAGGTTCGAGCAGACCCATAATCATGCGCATGGTGGTGGTCTTGCCAGCACCGTTTGCGCCAAGAAAACCGGTCATGGAGCCGGGTTCAACAGTAAAGCTCACCTTTTCTACGGCGGCTGTGACGGTGGGGCCGCTGCCGTAGACCTTGGTGAGGTCATGCACTTCTATGGTTCGGTCAGTCATGGGGCACTTCCTTTGGGTAGCTTGTACCTCAAGTCTAGGAAGGCTGTGAGCATAACAACTCCCCCGCCGGGTGGAGCCGGGCGGGGGAGTTGGTGGGCGGACGCTGAGAAGCTAGGTTGAGAATCTAGGCTAACCCTACTCGGTGGGCGAAGATGACGGCACGGACGCGGTCGCGACTGTGGGTCTTAGCCAGGATGTTCGATACGTGCGTCTTGACGGTTGCCGCCCCGAGGAAGAGTTTTTCTGCGATTTCTGCGTTGGTGAGGCCCTGGGCGAGAAGCTCTAGGGTTTCTTTCTCTCTGGGGGTGAGTGCGCCCAGGGCGAAGGCGTCCTCGGGGCTCAGCTCCTGGGCGGAGCGTGCTCCCCCGCTCTTTCCCGCCCCTAAGCTACCTGCCTGCGCGGCGGCGTCCTGTCCCTTGGTCTGCTCCACAAAACGGGCGATGAGTGGCAGGGTCATTTCGGGTGAGAGCAGAGCAAGACCCCCGGCAACCTTACGGATAGCAGTAACCAGCTCATCTGCATCTGAGGTTTTGAGCAGGAAACCGCTGGCGCCGGCTTGCAGGGCTGAGAAGAGGTAATCTTCGCGCTCAAAGGTCGTGAGAATAAGAACGGCTGTGCCCGGCAGCTGCTCGGTCAAGGCGGCAGTGGCGGTGATTCCGTCCATTACGGGCATTTGAACGTCCATGAGCACCACATCGGGGCGGACGCTTGCGGCAAGTTCCAGGGCTTCGGCTCCGTTGCGGGCCTGGCCGACCACCTCGATGTCGTCCTCCATGGAGAGAATGAGGGCGAAACCGGAGCGCACCATGTCTTGGTCGTCAGCTAACAGTACTTTGAGGGTCATGAGGCGCTCCTAGAGGTGTGGGTGTCGTGGGTTTCGTCAATGTCTATGGGGAAACGTACCTGCACCTTCCAGCCGGGGGCACCCTGCCTCCGGCCTGCCCAACAGGTACCGCCCAGGGCGGCGGCCCGTTCCCGGATGCCTTGCAGACCGTAGCCGTGGCGGCTGGGATCGGGTATATATTCTTGGCCCTCTCCTCGCTCTGGGCCGGTGACAGGGCCGTCATCGGTGACCTCTAATTCAGCCCAGTAAGCACCGGTGCTACCGCCGGTACGCAGAGCCAGCACCGCATTCTGGGCCGCTGAATGTTTACGCACATTGGTCAGGGCCTCTTGGGCCATGCGGTAGATAGAGAGCTGCGTTCCCTTCTGCAAGCCGGTTAGCCGGGCAAGGTCCTGTTCGCTGACCTGCACTTGGGTTGTCACACCTACCGTCGTCATATGCTCCACCAGGTCAAAGATTTCGGTCACCTGGGGCTCTTTGGCAGCCCCGCTCCCCTGCTCTGCTTCCCCGGCAGCCCGCATCACGCGAATCAGATTCTTCATCTCAGCAACCGAGGACCGGGCTAACTTTTCAATATTAGCCAGGGGCTCAGCCGCCAGCTCAGGCTTCTTTTCTAAAGCCCGGCGGGCAGCTGCCGCTTGGATCCCCATAGAAGAAACATGGTGGCCCACCGAGTCGTGGAGTTCCCTGGCGATGCGCAGGCGGTCGCGGGTCACGGCGTCCTGGGCCATCTGCTTAGCCTGCCGCTCTAGCTGCTGGGCCTGGGCCGCAAGGACGGTCCGCTGATAGGCCTGGTTCCAGGCGGTTCGCCCCATGAGGGCTGCGCACCCAAAGTAAAAGAGGTTTGTTACCGAAGCCATCACATATCCGGCAGTAGCCTGGCTCATCAGGCCACCGGAATACTCCTCGATACCCGCCATGCTGTAGGCCGAGTCGGTTACTACCCAGGCAATCACGATCCAGACGAGGGCAGCAGCACAGACCAGGGCATAGACAATCCAGGTCAAGGTGCGGTTCTTACCCCAGGCGATGCCGGCAAAGAGCACCGCAAAGTAGCAGAGCTGGTAGCTCAAGGTAGCTGACGCTATCTCAGACACATAGCTCAGAGCAAAGAAGAGCGCGGTGGACAGGAGCATCATGCTGAGCGGGTAGACGCGGCGGAAAATAAGCGGCAGCGTCATCGCCGAAGCGGCCCAGTAGGAGTGGTGAATCTGCTGAGCGTCATCCCCCAGAAAACCCGCGGAGTGGTAGGCGGTGTTCAGTAGCAGGGTTGCGGCGAGCACCACGAGCCAGACCAGCACATCCCGGCGCAAGGACGCCGCCGCCGGGGTGGGGCGCTCCCAGTCGGGGTCTATCTGTGAGAAGGAAAAACGGGTGGCTGTGTTCACCTGCTCACTGTATCAAGACCAGGGCACTGGCGGCTCCCCCGCGAGGCGGAGGGAGCCGGGCTCTTAGTCGCGAGCGCCGAAGAAACGCCCCAACTGCTGCCGGGCAATCTGCCCTGCCTGGCGGCCGAGCTTCTGGGCGTTGCGGACGACCTTGGGGGCCTGCAGCTCGGAGGTTTCTTCTGCCTGTTTCTGGGCCTGGGCCCGGAGCTCTTCAGTCAGTGAGAGGGGCCGCACCCGATGGTGTTCGACCGTGGGCAGTTTCTCGGCTGCCTGCAGGCGGTGGTAGACCCGCGCGATGACCAGTTCGGCTGCGCCGGTAGCTCCTAGAGTCGCCGCTGCAATCAGCGCTGCTCGGGGCGAGCGCCCCTGCGTTGCACGTCGGGCTGCCCATAGAGCCAGGGCGCCGGAGGCACCGAGCTGGGCGGTGGCGTCCGCTGTGAGAAGCCAGGGGCGTTCCCTAATTTCCCGGCTCACGGTGCTGAGTGTATCGGTGCCGTTGGGGTAGGCGGTGACGCTCTCCTTGAAGCGCTCCAGCCCGTTCATATCGGGGGCGAATTTTCGGTAGCCCACGAACTCATCAAGGTGCACAGCCCCGGTGAGCACCTTCAGTAATTCTTCGGGAAGTTCGAGGGCATGGATTGTGGATTCCAGCCCGTCGGAGCTCTCGCAGTCCAGCACGTAGTTGGTCAGGCGGTTAGCGGTTTGCTCATCGAGCCCGTAGAGCCAGATAAGCTGTTCGAGCTGGTCACGGGCGGCTAGTTCCCTGAACGGTGCCGGGAGTAGGCCCGGCAGACTCCAGACCAGGTTGCCCACTTCGCTGGAGACCCGTTCAAGGGCAGAGCCGATTTTTGTGAGGGGCGACCAGCTAAAAGTCAGCACGGTACCCACCAGCCCCGAGTCGGGAGTGCCCATGACCTGGTTGACCCAGTCGGTGACGCTACCGGTTTCGGGGCCGGTGGAATCGGCCGGGAGCACGAAGGTCAGGTTCTGACCGAAGAGGGTCTGCTCAGCCACAATCGAGGGCACGTTCATGGCTTCAAGCAGGTTGGCCAGGGTGCGGGGGTCGGCGGTAAGCAGCGACCAGCCCTTATCGGCAGGTGCCGCCTCAACCTCACCTGCCATGAGCTCAGGCTGCATGTAGGTGGCAAGGTCAGCCATCGACAGTTCCACCAGCGCAGCACTCACCCCGTGCGGGTCAAGGCTCAGGGAATCGGTGCCCTGGGAGAAGGACGCCAGATGGTAGTCCTCCCCCGGCTTTTGGGGCAGCAGGTCAGCAACACCCGGGAAGAGGGCGTCCAGCTGATTCAGAAAGTCGTTCAGGGGCACACCGGGCAGCAGCACCCCGGTGCTGTCGGTTTCCACGGTGCGCAAGGACGCCTGCCCCGGCACCCGCTCGCACAGCACGAAGAGCTGGGCGCGGCGTCCGTCCGTCTCAAGGGCTGTCACCGTCGCCACCGACTCTAAATAGCCCGCTAGCTGAGGGGTGATCTCCCAGTTCAGCTCTTCCATCGCGGCCAGAGCTTCTGGGGTGGGGTCGCCGGTCAGCGCCTGAAGTTCCTCTGCGGTGACCTCAGTAGGCACCTCTTCAGGCTCTGCCAGGGGCTCTTCGCTCCCCTGCTCCGCCTGCATAATCTGCTGAATCAGGTCATCGAACTTATCGGGGTCGGCAGCGAGCTCCTCAACGCTCTTGATGTCATCCTCGGTGTACTCATAGCTCTGGTCAGCGCCCTGAGCCTGCTCCCGAATCATGCCGATAATGCTCTCAAGCTGATCCCGCACCTGCTGCTCAACGTCAGCAGGTGCGGCAAGCTGCTCGCTGGCGTCCGCCCCATGCTGAGTATCAGACGCGCCACTGTAGAGAGCAGGCACTAGCTCCCGCCAGCTCCCCCAGGGCTGGGCACGATCAATGCGCAGACGCACCCACAGCACATCAGAACCCACACCCTCCCCCTGGAAGGTACCCTGCTGGGCGGGGTCACGGTGTGATTCAGTCATATGCTTACAATCCTTCTCAACGCTTCATCAAACGGGCAGAGCTCTGCCCCGGGCTACATGACGCAGGGGTAACTAGCGTGCAGGTGAATCGCTAGAGAACTCGTACACGGCCCCGGTCTGCAGGGCACGGAAAGCCTGCTGCAAACGGTAGGCCTGCCCCTGATCAAAGTAGTTACCCAAATCTTCAGGTGCTACCCATTCATAAGCGGTCAGCTCTTCTTCTTGCAGGGTAATCACCGCATGGGCAGGAAGTACACCGGCGTCATAAATATAGCTGGTTGAATCGCCCCAAATGCCCATCTGCAGGCCGTGGAAGATCACCAAAAGACGGCCCGGCTCAAGGGTAAGGCCAACTTCCTCAGCCACTTCACGGAAGCAGGCTGGCTGCGGAGCTTCGCCCGCCTCAACGGTACCGCCCGGGATAGTCCAGCCGTCCTTATAGTTAGGCTTGACCAGAAGCATCTGCCCCGCTTCATTCCGAATCACAGCACCGGCCGCCAGACGACGGGTGGGCAGGCTTTCAATAAAAGCCTTCAGTTCTTCTTCAGGCAGATAAGAATCAACCACGGTACTGCTCCTTCTCAACGGGCGGTTACTACACCCAATGTACCGCGCCAGACCACAGCGTAAAAGGCAGAGGGGCCCTTGCACTCTCTCAGCAGAACTGTCCCCTGCCCCAAGCGTCCTTAAAACCACAGGGCGGGGGTAAGCCAGCTACTTACCCCCGCCCTATCGGCAGGTTTTACTTGAGGAACTTCTCGAAGCCCTTAGGCAGGTTCAGATCCTCAGGCTTTACGTCCTGGGTCTGCTGGCCGAAGGCCGAGCCCAGAGCAGCCTGCTGCTTAGCTGCAGCTGCCTGCTCCTGCTGGGCGCGCTTTGCCGGGTTGCCGGAACGAGCTTTCTGCTTGCCCTTACCCTTGCCCTTGTTCTTGCGGGCAGCACCACCGGCAGCAGCCATGCCGGGCATCTGCATGCCTCCGGGCATACCGGCCATATTGCCGCTAGCCAGCTTCTTCATCATCTTCTGGGCCTGGGCAAAACGCTCCATGAGCATGTTGACCTCAGAAACGGTCACACCGGCACCCTTAGCGATACGGGCACGGCGGGAGCCGTTAATAATCTTGGGAGCTACGCGCTCATGCGGAGTCATGGAGCGAACAATAGCCTCGACGCGGTCAATTTCCTTCTCGTCGAAGTTCTCCAGCTGCTGACGAATCTGAGCTGCACCCGGCATCATCATGAGCAGCTTCTTCATAGACCCCATCTTGCGAATCTGCTGCATCTGGGCCAGGAAGTCCTCAAAAGTAAAGTCTTCTTGATCAACGAACTTCTTGGCCATGCGGTCAGCTTCGGCCTTATCCCAGGTCTGCTCGGCCTGCTCAATCAGGGTGAGCACATCACCCATATCGAGAATTCGGCTGGCCATGCGGTCAGGGTGGAACTGCTCAAAATCGGTGACGTTTTCACCGGTTGAGGCGAACATAATGGGCTTGCCGGTCACAGAGGCAACCGACAGGGCCGCACCACCGCGGGCGTCACCGTCCAGCTTAGAGAGCACAACGCCGGTGAAGTCGACGCCCTCGTTGAAGGCGTTAGCGGTATTGACGGCATCCTGACCGATCATGGCGTCGATGACGAAGAGAACTTCGTTCGGTTCAATAGCGTCACGGATGTCGCGGGCCTGCTGCATGAGCTCGGCGTCGACGCCCAGGCGGCCTGCGGTATCGACAATGACCACATCGTGCAGCTTGGCGCGGGCCTCAGCCACACCGTCACGGGCTACCTGCACGGGGTCGCCGGTGGGAACGTCGAATTCGCTGGTGACGCCGGGGTGCGGGGCGTAGACGGGTACGCCAGCGCGCTCACCCACCACCTTGAGCTGATTGACGGCGTTGGGGCGCTGAAGGTCGGAGGCCACCAGCATGGGGGTGTGGCCCTGCTTCTTGAGCCAGTGGGACAGCTTACCGGCCAGGGTGGTCTTACCGGCGCCCTGCAGACCGGCCAGCATGATGATGGTGGGGCCGGTCTTGGCCATGTTGATACGGCGGGTCTGGCCACCCAGAATGTTGACCAGCTCTTCGTTGACGATCTTGACGATCTGCTGGGAGGGGTTGAGGGCTTCGGAGACCTCGGCGCCCAGGGCGCGTTCCTTGATGTGGGAGGTAAACTCGCGGACGACGGGGACGGCCACGTCGGCATCCAGCAGGGCACGGCGGATCTCGCGTACTGTAGCGTCAATATCTGCTTCGGTCAGCTTGCCTTTGCCGCGCAGGTTTTTGAAGGTTGCTGTCAACCGGTCTGAGAGTGAATTAAACACGGGCTGTGCACTACTTTCGTGGCTGGATGGGCGTCGCGGGCTTAGAGGGGCCCGCTAACAAATTTAAGAATCAGCTATTAAGAATAACGTATGTGGGTAAGAAGCTGCCGGGTTTGCGCGGTTGAGAGTCAGAATCCCTGTTTCTACACTTTCGCCGGTTTTCAACGGCTAAACCGTCGAAAACCGGCGAAAAAGTGGAAACTTGGGAGTTGAACCTACTCCTTGACCCAGCCTGCGTTGATGTAAGCGGACGGATTGGGGTAGGGGCGGGCGAAGAGGAAGGCACCATAGTTGGCCAGGGTGGTCTTGCAGAACCAGATTTCGGGGCCGTTGATGATGGGAATCATGGTGGCAACCTCTGCCATGTGTTTCTTCTCGATTTCATTAGACAGGGCGTTCCGCTCTTCCATTGATTCGATGGTGCGCAGGCGCTCACACATCGCATCGATTTCGTCAGTGCCGATGCCGTTGTAGGTGGCTGAGTGGTAGAAGTACTCTGCCGAACCTGATGCGTCTTCACCCAGGATGCCGTAGCCGGAGAAGGTCACGTCATATTCCTTGTTACCAATGACAGTGGAGAAGTTTGCGTCGGGCTGGTTATCAATGTTGCATTCGATACCGGCAGCCTTCATCTGCTGCACGATGGTCTGGGCGGTAGCTGATGAAACCGGGTCATCGCTGAAGGTGGTGATGGCAAACTTGGCGTTGCCTGAGGAGTTGGCCAGGTAGTCACCGTTTTGGCTGTAGCCCGCATCGGTCAGGATCTTCTTGGCTGCCTCTGCACCGGTTTCGGTTGGGTAGTTGTCCTGGTAGTCGATGGCGAAGGGCATGAGCATCATGGAGCCGGGTACTTCTTCGGTCCAGTTCAGGCCGTTGAAGCGGACGGCTGCGCGGGCTGCGGAGGCTTCCATCTGGCGGAAGGTGATGCGGTCAAGCAGGGGCTTTTCGCCCCACCAGTTCTCGTTGGGCACAACAGTGAGCACCTTCTGAGCGGAGTCCCAGTTATCGACCTTGTAGGGGCCGGAGAGGTAGTCGTTGTTGATGGTATCGAGCAGGCCGTCGTTGAAGATTGCGGGGTCTTCCATGGCGGGGTGTACCAGGCCGGTGCCGAAGAGACCCTCGATGGGATAGTAGGGTTCAGTCATGGTGATCTTAACCGAGAAGGCATCGCCGTCTTCTTCGATGGATGCAATGTGGGCGTAGACGCCGGGGTCTACGATGTTGTAGCCCTCTTCGGTGAGGGTCTTGTGGGTCACTTGCAGGGCCTTGACGTCCACGGGGTGCCGTCGTTGAACTTTGCCTGGGGGTTGAGCTTGATGGAGATGGTCTGTACGCCGTCGGTTTCGCTCACTTCGTAGGCGGTGCAGTAGTCGGTATTGATGCTGCACTCGCCCAGGGCGTTGGTCTTCCACAGGCTGTGAGCAGGCCGGTCATGCCGGCGACGCCCGAGACAATGAAGAAGGACCTGCGGTTGAGGTTAATACGTGCAGTCATAATGCCATCCTTAGATAAGCAGAACTTAATGTTCGCCACACCTTTTCTGTGATTGAGACTACCCTAGCAGGTAATTCATGCCACTGTAACTCTTTTTAAACCCGTATTTCGCATAACGGCCCCGTAAGTGCTGAGTATTTTTATCAGAAATAGATTAGCTTCTCTAAATTTTTCTGATGTTTTCAGCATCTTCAGAGCTCCTCCCCCGGCCACCAACCTACAAGCCTGACAGCATACGGAGATAACGCCCCAGATTAAACAAACAACTTGCCCCACCACCTGTATCAGGCGACGGGGCAAGTCAGGGGTTACCCTAGGAGATTTCTAGGCTGGACAGTTTAGCTCTTCATCCAGCCAACGCGGGACCATGAGTTGGGGTTGCTACGGGGGCTACCAAACATAGCAGCACCGTAGTTAGCCAGCTTGGTCTTGCAGTAGTGGATATCGGGGCCGTTGAAGACAGTACCGAGGGTTGCAAACTCGGCCATGAACTTCTTTTCGATCTCGTTGCACTTTGCGTTACGCTCAGCGTCGTCCTCAATCTTTTCCATCTCGGCGATCATGGCGTCAATTTCCTCGGAGCCTGCGGCACCGTCGAGGTTGGACGAGTGGTAGTACTGGCGAGTGGCGCTGGTCGCGTCAGAGCCAACAGTGTAACCAGAGAAGGTCATGTCGTACTCCTTGTTACCGACCACCGATGCGAAGTTTGCGTCGGGCTGCTGGTCGATGGAGCACTCAATACCGATGGTCTTCATCTGCTCAATCATGGTCTGAGCCAGGGCAGCTGACCCGGGGTCATCACCGAAATTGGTCACGCGGAAGCTGGCGTTTTTGCCGTCCTTAGAGTAGTAATCGCCACTCTTGGTGTAACCGGCATCTTCCAGAATCTTCTGGGCCGCCTCGACACCGCGCTCGGCAGGGTAGTTGTCCTGGTAGTACTCAGAAACAGGCAACAGAAGCATAGAGCCCGGAGTCTCCTCGGTCCAGTTCAGACCCTGGAAGCGGATATCTGAGAGGGCCTTTCGATCGGTACCTGCAAAGATAGCGCGACGCAGGGCGACATCCTGGATACGGGCGGGGTTGAGGTTCAGACCGCCAGAGAAGAGGCGCAGGGAACGACGGGGCTCAGCGTCGGCAGTACCCTCAACATCCTTGTAGGCCGCCAGGGTACGGGCACCCACTGCATCAATCTCGCCGTTGCGGAAAGCTGCACGGGCTGCGGTAGCCTCCATCTGACGGAAGGTAATACGCTCTAGCAGAGGCTTATCCCCTAGCCAGTTTTCGTTAGGCACAACCGAGAAGCGTTTTTCAGCTGAGTTCCACTCTTCAAGCTTGAAGGGGCCAATACCGTAGTCCGGGTTGGGGTTGTCGGTCCAACCGTTGTTGAAGACCTCGGGATCAGCCATGGCCGGGTGCAGAACAGAACCGAAGAGGCTATCTGCTGGGTAAAACGGTTCTGCCATCTTTACGACGACAGTGAAGGGATCGCCATCTTCTTCAATGGATTCAATGAACTCATACATACCGGAGTTAACGATGTTGTAATCACCCTCAGTAGACTTGAAGACGTTCCATGAGGTGCGGAGGGCCTCGATGTCGATGGGGGTGCCATCGTTGAACTTAGCGTTGGGGTTGAGCTTCACACGGATAGTCTGAACGCCATCTACGGTTTCTGCCTCGTAGCTTTCGCAGAAAACAGGGTTAACGGTACCTTCACCCACGAAGTCTGACTGCCACAGACCGGTCGCCATATTGGCATGAGTAGTAGACAGTACTAGAGCGTTATCAGCAGCATTACCATTTTGCGAGGTGATATTGAAGTCAGGACCAAGGGTTAAGACTGGCAAGGTGAGAGTGCCGCCCTGTTGCAGATTAGCGACGTCCTGCTCATTGATTTCGACCTTAATTTCATCACCGACTGCTGCCATGCTGGCAGTTGCAGCGCTGGTAGTGTTGGAGCCTGAGCCACCGCAAGCGGTTAGCAGGCCAGTGGTTCCCAGAATACCGGTACCCCAGAGCAGGGTACGGCGGTTCAGAACTACATTCTTGTTCATTTTCTCTTCTCCTTTGTAAAGAGGGTGAGCAAAAGCGAATTTGAAGTGATTTCAATTACATACTATACATGTAATTTAGCTCATAGCAACTTCGTGTTCAGGATAATGACAGGCGTACTGGTGGTCCTCACTCGCTCGGCTTAGAACAGGCACATTCTCGGTGCAGTTCTTCTGCTTATCTTCAGGAAGAAGCTTGAAGATGGGGCAACGAGTTGCAAAAGCACAGCCCTCCGGTGCATTCACGGGGGTGGGCAGGTCGCCTTCGAGCACAATGCGCTGGCGGTTGGCCTCTACCTCGGGGTCGGGCACAGGGATGGCAGAGAGTAGAGCCCGGGTGTAGGGGTGTACGGGGTTATCAAAGACCTCATCTACATTGCCAATCTCAACCACCCGGCCTAGATACATAACGGCCACACGGTCAGAGGCATGGCGCACCACAGCCAAATCGTGTGCAACCATTAGGTAGCTCAGCCCCAGCTCGACACGCAGCTTCTCCAGCAGGTTAATGACGCCCGCCTGAACAGAGACGTCAAGAGCAGAGACCGGCTCGTCGAGAGCCACCAGCTTGGGGTTGACAGCGAGCGCACGGGCGATACCGATACGCTGGCGCTGGCCGCCGGAGAACTGGTTGGGGAAGCGGTTGACGTGGTCGGGTTGCAGGCCGACGGTCTTCATCAGTTCAAGCACGCGCTTCTTGATGTCCTTGACGGCCCAGCCCTGGTTTTGCAGGGGCTCAGCCAGGATTTCGTAGACGGTGAAGCGGGGGTCGAGTGCGCCCGTTGGGTCCTGGAAGACCATCTGCTGGTTCTTGCGCAGGGCGTTGAGTTCGGAGCCGCGCAGGCCCTGCTTGTTGGAGACACCGGCGATGACGATTTCGCCGTCGATGTCCTTGGAGAATTCCATGATTTCGAGCAGGGTGGTGGTTTTGCCGCAGCCTGACTCGCCCACGATGGAGAAGCACTCACCTTCGCGGATATCGAAGCTGACGCCGTTGACGGCCTTGACGGTGCCCACACGGCGCTTGATGAGGGCGCCCTTGGTGAGGGGGAAGAACTTCTTGACGTTCTTTACCTCAAGCACGCTGGCGCGCTCTTCGCGGGGTACGCTATCGAGGGCAGAGACGGGGATGGGGGGCACGGGGAACATCTGCTCAGGACGTTCGTTGACGAACTTCTCTGCGTACAGGCAGGCTGAGCGGTGGTTCTCGCCGGTACCGGCAATCAGCTTGAGCTCCGGCTCCTGGGTGAGGCAGGCGTCCGTAGCCACCGGGCAGCGGGCTGCGAAGGAGCAGCCCACCACGGGCTTGAGCAGGTTGGGCGGGGTTCCCTCAATCGGCACCAGGGAGGTCTTTTCCTTGCGGTCTACTCGGGGCACGGCGCCGAGCAGGCCGATGGTGTAGGGCATGGAGGGCTTCTTGTAGAGATCGGCAGCTGCGGCGTGTTCCACGGCTTTGCCCGCGTACATGACCATGATTTCATCGGCCATGCCGGCCACGATTCCCAGGTCGTGGGTAATCATAATGGTGGCAGCGCCGGTCTCCTCTTGAGCCTTCTGCATGACTTCAAGAACCTGCGCCTGGATGGTAACGTCCAGCGCGGTGGTGGGTTCATCGGCAATCAGTACGCGCGGCTCGTTCGCAATGGCCATAGCGATCATGACGCGCTGACGCATACCGCCAGAGAACTCGTGGGGGAAGGACTTGAGACGGCTCTCGGGTGAGGGAATGCCGACCAGACGCAAGAGCTCCACGGAGCGAGCCTGAATAGCCTTATCGCTCATACCCTTGTTGTGGGCCTTGAGTACCTCAGCCAGCTGGTGGCCGATGGTGAAGACCGGGGTGAGGGACGACAGCGGATCCTGGAAGACCATGGAAATCTCTTTGCCACGGTAGTCGCACATCTGCTTATCGGTAAGACCCAGCAGTTCGGTGCCGTTGTACTTGATGGAACCGGTGATGTCTGCGGTGGCGGGGTGTAGGCCCATGATGGCCATCGAGGCAACCGACTTACCTGAGCCGGATTCGCCCACGATACCCAGTGTCTTGCCCGCATAGAGATCGAAGTCAATGCCGCGCACCGCGTGCACAATACCGTTTTCGGTATTGAACTTTACGTTGAGGTCTCTAACGCTCAGTACTGGTGTAGTGCTCATTTACTTCTTCTTTTTCTTAACTTTGCCAACGGACAGGGAGGTGGGATCGAAGGCGTCACGCAAGCCGTCGTTCATCAGGGCCAGGGGGCCAACCAGTAGGAAGAAGAACAGCAGCGGAATCCAGAACATCCAGGGCAGGGTGTTGATCTGACTTGAAGCCTGGGCGATGAGTGACCCCAGTGAGAAGTTGGGGTATTTCACGCCGATACCGATGAAGGTGTACGACACTTCAGCCAGAATTGCAGCGGTGATACCGCGAGTGAATTCAAGCACCATCAGGGAGCCGATGTTGGGTACCAGGTGACGCCAAACAATCTTGAGGGGGTGCACGCCCATGTAGCGGGCTGCCTTGACGTAGTCGCGGGAGATGAGCGACATGGCCATGGCTCGGATGACACGGGCGGTGTACATCCAGCTGAAGATCAGGAGCACGATGGTCAGGATGAGCCAGCCGGGCAGGTTATCGCGGATAGCCTGACCACCAGCACCGTTGATGACGATAGCTACAACCAGCAGGCTGGGTGCCATAATCAGGGTTTCGAGGACGAACAGCATGGTCTTGTCGATCTTGCTACCGAAGTAGGCCATGACACAGCCGTAGACAGCAGCAAAGATGACGGAGACACCGCCCACGATTAGACCGATAAAGACCGAGGTGCGGACAGCTTCAACCATCTGGGCGTAGAGGTCTGTACCTGCGCTGGTAGTGCCAAACCAGTGTTCGGCGCTGGGGCCGGTGGAGATGTAGAAGGGATCAATAGTAGTGGTATCCCATTTAGAGAGGAGACCGCCAAAGAGACCGAAAGCTATCACCAGCAGCAGAACGACCAGGCCAAAGACCGCGGTCTTATTGCGCATAAAGCGGCGGAAGATAATCTTCTTCTTGCTGATGATATCGAAGTCAGCGTTAGTCTGATCGACCCTCGTGATAATACCGGTGAGGTTGTTGTGGTCGATGGAAGGTGAATTGCTCATGAGATCCTCACTCGGGGATCGACGATAGTGGTGGCGATATCAGCAATGATGGCGCCAACTGCAAAGATGAAGGAACCGTAGGCCAGGGTAGCTACTGCCGCGTTGACGTCCTGAGCACCAATTGCCTGAACCGACCAAAGACCGATACCTGGCCAGGCGAAAATAGCCTCGGCAAAGAAGCCACCGGTAAAGATCGCAGGGACGGTATAGGCGATGGACTGGGCTACCGGAATGAAGGAGACACGCAGGGCGTGGCGTCGAATAGCCTGGTTTCGGGTGAGGCCCTTAGCACGTGCGGTACGGACGAAGTCAGCGTTGACGCTATCGAGTAGGTACTGGCGCTGGGAAATCTGATAGCCGCCCCAGCTCATAATCGTGATACAGAAGGTGGGCACAATGTAGTGGGCTGCAAGGTCTACCCAGTACTCGACGCTGCCCGGTGTGAGACCCGGCGAGGAAATACCGGTCACGAAGAAGATGCGCTCCCCCGCTGCACTGTTGATGGCCACAGCCCCCAGCTGGACCAGGAAGTAGGCGATGGGGGCAGGCAGGATGTAGACCAGGTAGGAGTAGCCGGTAATCACACGGTCAGAGAACTTGTACTGACGGGCTGCTGAGTAAACGCCCAGTGCCACGCCGATGATGAGAGAAAGAATGACGGCGACCAGGTAGAGGCGGGTTGATACCCACACACGCTGACCGAATTCAGCGTTAATGTAGGCCCCATTGGGGCTGCGTCCCCAGTCCCAGTGCAGAACAACGTTGGTCAGCCACTGGACGTAGCGGTCCCAGGCGCTCATGGTGGGGTCGAGGTTCAGGGCTGCGAAGTTGCGCTGAACCTGCTCCGGTGAGGGGCGGGGAATGCGTTCCTGTTCGAGCAGGGCGGGGTTCAGTGAGGTAACGGCAAGGAAGTAGCCACCGGTCGTCGTTAAGAAAATCATGACGGCGTAGGTAGCTGCTCGCCTCAGCAGATACTTAATCATGAGGCGAACTCTTTCTGGGTAACGAACATTGTGTGTGAGCCTTTACAGATACTGCCAGGCTTGTGATGCCCAACATATACTGACGTGTTGAGTTGAGTATATTTAGTCGCACCCGTCACATCAAGTTGGACAACACACCGCTCGTCCGCTGCAAAGAGTCGGCGAAACGTAGCCGAAATAATCCACGCATTAAAAATGCCCGAGAATACACGGGCGCAGCCTTCGCCGCTTCCCCGCTTAAGCCTGATTCTGCAGTTTCTACCGCTCTAAAACTTTAAAAACATTAAACATTCACCCCGGTTTTTCTCACATATCAGTTCACCCTTGTTGAACAACCGCCTCGCCCCCCCTATCACCCAGACACAGTAAAACCTGAGGGCCCCTGACGTTACAGGGGCCCTCGGGCTTCTAACAGGCCGGTAAGTCTTTATCTAGCCCAGGTCAATATCGAGGAGAATCGGGGTGTGGTCCTGGCGCGGGCCTGAATCAATCATCTCTGAGGCTCGCACCTTCTCAGCGACCCGGTCTGATACCAGCCAGTAGTCAATGCGCCAGCCGGTGTTGTTGATCTTGGAGGTGCGGGAGCGCTGGGCCCACCAGGTGTAGGCTCCGGTGACGTCCCCGTGCAGGTGGCGGAAGGTGTCGGTAAAGCCCCGGGAGAGAATCTGGGTGAAGCCCTCGCGCTCTTCGTCTGTGAAGCCGGGTGAGCGGCGGTTAGCCTTGGGGTTGGCCAGGTCAATTTCGGTGTGGGCAACGTTGAAATCGCCGGTTGCAAGCACAGGTTTAGTGGAGTCCAGGCCGGCAAGATAGTCGGCGTAGAGGCGGTCCCAGACCTGGCGGTCAGGCAGGCGGCGCAGGCCGTCCGAAGCGTTGGGGGTGTAGACCTGGGTGACGTAGAAGTCCTCAAATTCCAGGGTAATCATGCGCCCTTCGGCGTCCATGGTGGTGGGGGCAGAGAGGCGGGGGTAGGTGACGGTGGGCTCCAGCTCCTGCTTGTAGAGGAACATGGTGCCCGCATACCCCTTGCGGGCGGGTTCGTCGGAAGATACCCAGGCAATCTTGTAGTCGGGGAAGTAGGCGTGCAAGGCTTCGAGATGCTTCTTGGTGGGCCCCTTAGCCGAGAGCTTGGTTTCTTGCAGGGCAAGGACGTCGGGGTTCAGCAGAGCGATGGAAGCAAAGACATCGCGGGAGAGCAGGGCACGGGCCGACTCACTGGTGAGTGCAGCATTGAGTGAATCAACATTCCAGGAGACAAGTTTCATGCCCCCTAGTCTACCCGGCGCTCCCTTACCGCCGCCGTCCTGCCCTCGTCCGCCCCCCTCCCTGCTAAATCTCCTGCCTAGCCCGCAAAAGGTAAGGGCAGGCCCACGAAACCGTGGGTCTGCCCTAGATGTGTATGCCTCTTGTGTTTAGATGGCGGAGACGCCGCGTTCTCCGGTGCGGACCCGAACCACCTCGTCCACAACTCCCTCTAGTTTTTAGCGAAGGTACCGGAGGTGCCGCTCGACATGGCGTAGGCGGTTTCGGCGTGCTGGGCCAGGTCGATACCCTGGACCTCCTGCTTCTCGCTAACCCTGAAGCCCATGCTGCGGTGAATCGGGATCACGATCAGCAGGGTCACAACCGCGCAGTAGGCCATAGAAATCAGGGTTGCAACGGTCTGGGTGACCAGCAGGCCTAGACCGCCACCGTAGAAGAGACCGGCGGTTCCGGTGGCCGGGGTTACGATAAAACCAAGGGCCGAGGTGATGGCTACCAGGCCAGAGACCAGGCCGGACGCCGCACCCAGTGAGGTCACGTGGCCGTCGCGGATTCGTTCAAGCAGGGCCCAGCCGAGCATGGCAGCAGCCGGAGCAGCAAGAGTGTTGACCCAAATCAGACCTGCCTGGGCGCCGTCCGCCGCCGCCCCACACCATGAAAGCCAGGGGCAGTAGACCAGGGTGAGCCAGAGGGGCACGAAGATGCACCAGGCGCCGAAGCGGGCGCGGTCTGCGATAGACCCTGAGATGATAGCCACCGCGATAATGGCGAAGGTGGAGCTGAAGGCTACCGAAAGGAGGTTGGTGCCGCCGTCCGCAAGCGTAGCTGATAGGCCAAAATCGTTGAAGGGCGAGCCGACGATGTCGTTGATGAGGGCGTATCCCCCGCTCATGCTGTAGCCCCAGAGCACCCAGCACACGCCGACGAGGCCCATTGAGATGACCGACATCATCATCATGTTGAGTGCTGACTTGGCTCGCGTCATACCGCTGTAGAAGAGAGCGAGACCCGGTGTCATAAACAGAACAAGTGCCGCGGCGACCACGGTCCAAACATCACTGGTGGTGAGTTCCATACCTGTTACCCCTTTCAAAACCCGTATAGAAAACCTGTGTGCCGGTAGACCGGCTCTTGGTGTGTTGACAGGTTCTATTGTTCTCTGCGCGTGTTTCGGCTGCTTGCGCCTGGAGTTTCGCCCCCCGGTTACAGGTGCCCTCCCCGTGTTGCGGGTACGAAAACAGGGGTTACGGGGGTGTTTCGGGCAGTAACGGGCAGGTTACCGGCGCTCTAGGTGGGCATGAAAAAACCGGGGGAACTGTTTGGAACAGTTCCCCCGGTTCCTCGATGAACTCGAGATGTGCTTTAGTCAAGGAGGGCGTCAACGAAGGCACCGGGCTCGAAGGGTGCCAGGTCGTCGGGGCCTTCGCCCAGGCCGATAAGCTTGACGGGCACGCCCAGCTCTTCCTGGATAGCGACCACAATGCCGCCCTTTGCTGAGCCATCGAGCTTGGTCAACACGATGCCGGTAATCTGAACGACCTCGGAGAAGACCTTGGCCTGAATCATGCCGTTCTGGCCGGTGGTGGCGTCAATGACCAGAAGAACCTCGGTGACCGGGGCTTCTTTCTCGACCACGCGCTTGATTTTACCCAGCTGGTCCATCAGCCCGGCCTTGTTCTGCAGGCGTCCGGCGGTGTCAATCATGACGGTATCGACGCCGCGGGCCTTGCCCTCGCGGATAGCTTCGAAGGCAACGGAAGCTGGGTCGGCGCCGTCCTTATCGGAGCGGACGGTATCGACCCCTACGCGGTCACCCCAGGTCTGGAGCTGGTCGGCAGCCGCCGCGCGGAAGGTGTCGGCGGCACCCAGCAGGAGGTTCTTCTCTTCAGCGACCATCACGCGGGCCAGCTTGCCCACGGTGGTGGTCTTACCTACGCCGTTGACGCCAACGACCAGCACGACGCCGGGGTTGCCGTCTGTGCCGTCCAGGGCCAGGGAGCGGTCGGTATCTTCACCCACGATTGAAAGAAGTTCCTCACGCAGCATCTGCTTGACGTGGGCGGGATTCTCAGTGCCCTCCACGCGCACACGCTGCTGCAGGGCCTCCACCAGGCGGGCTGAGGGCTCGGCACCCAGGTCTGCCAGCAGCAGGGTCTCTTCGACCTCATCCCAGACGTCCTGGTCAATCTTGTCGCGGGACAGCAGGGCCAGCAGGCCCTTACCCAGCAGGTTGTTGGAGCGTGAAAGGCGGGCGCGCAGGCGCACCAGGCGACCCTGGGCGGACGCCGGACGCTCGATAGTGGTGACCGGCCCGTCAGCGCTGTCTGCGGGGAGGTCATCGGCATCGCGGGTGCCCTCGTAGCCTTCCTTAGGGGCCTTAGGGCCGCGCAGCAGAACCGCGAGCACGCCACCTAGAATCAGCACACCGAGAAGTATGTACACAATGAGAGTTAGAGAATCATTCACCCTTCTAGCTTGCCATATTCTCCCCGCACCATACAGCCCCAGCGATGGGAGTAGAATGCACTTCTGCACACTGCCACCCCACACCGGCGGACATTGTGAGCTAAGATACTTTTCAGACAGATACACGCAGCATAGAAGCAGCAGAACACAAGCGCATGAGCAACCACATTCCCACCCCCTCCATGGACACCGGGGCCATCCCCATCATCCCCGAATCGGTACGGCAGGAAAGCCGCAGCCAAAAGCCCCGCGCCACCGAAACCGTCAAGGTGCCGACCCAAATTAAGGTCCTGATTGCCGCCTCATTCCTGATCGCCCTCGGCTATGGCCTGGTAGCCCCCGTGCTCCCCGGCTTTGCCCGCAGCTTCGATGTGGGAGCCATGGCAGCAACCTTCGTCGTCTCAGCCTTCGCCCTCTCGCGCCTGGCCTTTGCACCGGCGTCCGGGCGCCTCATCTCCCGCTTCGGCGAGCGCCGCATCTACTCAGCGGGCCTCATTATTGTGGGGCTGGGTTCCATCGGAGCCGGACTTTCAGTTAACTACCCCATGCTCATTGCCTCCCGCATTGTGGGCGGCACCGGCTCGGTCATGTTCACCGTGGCCGCCATGGGTATCTTGGTGCGCAACTCACCCCCGACGATTCGGGGTAAGGTCTCGGGCTACTTTGCTACGTCCTTCCTACTGGGCAATATTTTGGGGCCCGTGCTGGGGGCAGCGGCCTCGTCCCTGGGTATGCGGGTACCCTTCTTTGTCTATGCGGCAATGCTCCTGTGCGCTGCCCTGGTAGTGCTCACCCAGCTCAAGGACGAGCCGCAGGAGGTCAACCTCAACACCCAGGGTATTGCCGTACCCAAGCCCGAACTCAAGCTGGCCGACGCCCTGAAGTTCACCAACTTTAAGGCAGCCCTCGTGACCAACCTGGCGGTAGGGTGGAGCGTCTTCGGCCTACAGTCCACGGTAGTTCCCCTCGCCGCCGTAGCCCTCCTAGCTAACTTGCACGCCGGTGAAGCCGGCTACGACGCCGCCGTTGCCGGAGCCAAGCTGGCAGGTTTCACCCTGGCTACCTACGCTGCCGGTAACGCCCTGATCCAGATTTATTCGGGCAAGATGGGCGATAAGATCGGCCGCCGCCCCATGGTCTTTTCCGGGCTGATTCTGGCAGGTATCGTCACCATCGTCTTTGGCCTAATCACTAACCCGGTTGTCTTTGTGGGGGCAGCCGTACTTCTGGGCATCGCCTCAGCCCTGCTCGGCCCCTCCCTGCAGGCTGCTGTCTCAGATATTGTGGGCAACAAGCGCTCAGGTGGCCAGCCCCTGGCCTACTACCAGATGGTCTCAGACATCGGCCTGATCGTCGGCCCGCTCGTAGCTGGCTTTATCATCGACGCCTGGGGCTTCTTCCCCGCCTTTATCGTGGCCGGTGCCCTACTTCTTCTTGCGGCTATTGGCTGGTTCCCCGGCTACCGCCCCAAGTTCCCGGCAGACATAGCCGACGAAGGCTACACCGGCAAGTAGCTACCCTAGTCCGCTAGGCGGTGCGAGAGCACGCTTGAAACCCCCTGCCGCATGGTGATGCCGTAGAGGGTATCGGCCTGGGCCATGGTGCGCTGGTGGTGGGTAATCATCAGCAGCTGGGACTTCTCCCGCAACTGCCCCAGCACCTCCAGCAGACGGCCCAGGTTACGGTCATCAAGCGCCGCTTCTACCTCATCGAGCACATAGAAGGGGGCAGGGCGGGCCATAAAAACCGCCAGGAGCAGGGCCAGGGAGGCCAGGGTGCGCTCGCCGCCAGAGAGCAGGGAAAGACGGGTGACCTTCTTACCGGCCGGTGTCACTCGGATGTCAAGCCCGCTGTGCTCAAGGTCGTTAGGGTCTGCCAGCACCAGTTCGGCCTGGCCGCCGGGAAAGAGCAGGGCGAAAATCCGGCTGAACTCCACCTGCACATCGGCCAGAGCCCGGCTGAAAGAGGTTTCAATCTGGTCGGTTACGTCCTTCATCACGGCCCGCAGGTCTGCCCGCGAGGTCTTGATGTCTTTAATCTGCTGGCGCAGGTAGCTATGGCGTTGTTCGAGGGCCTCATATTCTTCAAGGGCTAGGGGGTTGATAACCCCCAGACGGGTCAGCTCTGCCTCGGCTGCCGCCAGGTCAGTCTCGATATCCTTCCGGGGCAGGTCACTGGCTTTGTGGCTCTCTAGCAGGGTCTCAAGGCTGAGCCCTAGTTCGCTATCTATCCGCTGGGTCAGGGCTTCCCAGCGGGCTTCAACGCGGGCGCCCTGGGCCGACGATTCAGCCTGCAGGGTCAGGGCGGCAGCCAGGGAGGTCTGGGCACCGGCCAGTTCTTCTCGGGTAGCGGTGAGCACCTGCTGGGCCTGCTCAGCGCGGGCCAGAGCCTTGAGGTGTTCCTCGTTCTCCTGGCTCTCCACCTGTTCGAGGGCCAGCGTCAGAGCCTGGGCGCAGACAGCTACCCTGCGGGCACGATACCCGGCGTCAGCGGCCTCTTGTTGGCGCAGCTGACGAGCCTCCTCAGCCTTTTCGAGGGCGTCCAGGGCTTCTTGGGCCTGGATGAGACGGGCTTGGGCGGCTTCCTCTTTTTCGCGGGCGTAGGTTGCTGTGGCCTCGGCGAGGGTTTTAGCTTCCTGGGCGTCAACCAGGGTTTTTTCTGCGGTGCGGACGGCCTCGCGCAGGGTAACGTTGTCTGCTTGGGGTTCCGTGCCGCGGGCCCGAGCCAGGGCCTCTTGGGCAGCCTCCACGTGCCGTTGGGTCTCTTTTTGGGCTTCTTCGGCGCGGGTGGCGGCTTCTTGCAGACGATCGAGGGCTGCCTGTGAGCTTTCTGCCCTACCGGTGAGGGTGGCAAGGTCTGCCCGGGCGGCAGCTAGCTGGGCCGTGAGTGAACCAGTGGTGCGGGCCTGGGCTTTTTCAGCCTCCTGAGCAGTCTTTAGTGCCTCTTCGGCCTGCTGGTGGGCACTCTCTGCCTGCTCCTGTTGCTGGGCAAGCTCTCGGAGGGTCTGCTGAGCTCGGGTGAGTTCAGCGTAGCGTTCAGTCAGGGGCCGCTCTTGGGAGGGGTAGAGCGTTGAGCCTGCGGTCAGCACGGTACCGTCGGGGGTCACAGCGCGGACGCCAGGGTGGGCAGCTACCAGGGCACGGGCGGCTTCCTCGTCGGGAGTCAGGTAGGTATCGGCGGTGAGCACGGCGAGGGCGCGACTGTGGGCCTGCGGTGCGGTCAGGACGTCCGCCAGCGGGCGGGCTTGATAAACCTCAGCTTGAGCTACAGATAATTCGCGCAGGTCAAACTGCTCAAGGTCACCCTCAAAGGAATACAGCTGGGTTACTCCAGTAGGCAGGGACTCACCGCTCGTCAGGGTGAGGGCTCTCAGATAGGGGCCCAGGGCAGCAGCCACAGCAGCCTGCCAGGTATCTTCAATCTCAAGTAGAGAAATAAGTTCCTGAGCCCCCTGCTCCAGGGCCTGCTGGCGGAGACCTTCACCCTCCCCACTTTTGGCATCATCATGCCGCCAGGCTGCCTCAAGGGCCTCGTAGCGGGCCCGAGCAGCATGAAGCTTTACCTGAACTTGATATAGCTCTTTGCGGCTGGATTCCACCGTTTCGCTCGCCTGCTGCCGCGCCCGACGCAGGTTTTCTTCTTCAGCTTCGGCCCGCTCTAGCTGCTCCCGGTAGCCGTTCACGGCCGCCTGGGCCCGCTCGGTATCAGCACCGGCTGAAGCCCCCTGCTCTTTAGCCTCGGCATACTCAGCTACTCGACGGGCGGCCTCTTCACCGGCTCGCTCAAAAGCTACGCGGGCGGTAGCCAGCTGGGCGGTGAGCTGCGACAGGTTCTCCTTATAGTCCCGCACCTGCTGATCTGCCGTAGCCAGTGCCTGCTGGGCTGCACTTTGCTCAGCCTGGGCCTTTTCCAGGGCAGAGTGGGCAGCGGTACGTTCTTCTTCAGCTGCTTTCCCCGCCTCCCGGGCCCGCTCAAGATTTTCTTCCTCCCGGGCACAGGCCTGTTGAGCCGAAACCAGGTGGGTGGCGGCGTCCTGGTCTTCTTCCTGGTGGTGGGAGGCGGACAAACGTTCAGCAGCCACCAGCTGGACCGTCTCCACCAGGTGGGCCACCTCTTTCAGGGAGGTACGGCGCTGGGTGACTTCATCCAGAGCCTGCTGGGCTACCTGCTGGGCCTCGGCCAACTCCCCCAGCTGCCCCTCGATGGCGCGGATGCGCTCCTGCGCCCGTAGGCGGGCAGCCTCAGCCTGTTGGCCAGCAGCCTGCTCGGCTACCCGCTCCTGCATCATGGCACGCGCGTCATGAGCCAGAAGATCAGCGGTCAAGCTGCGAACACGGCCCGCCACCTCGCTAGCTGCCCGAGCCGCGTCAGCCTGCTCCCGACGTCCTTCCAGCTGCTCAGCCAGCTCACCGGCTAGATCCTCCAGCCGGTCAAGATTGGTCTTCACATCATCAAGCATGCTCGCGGTCTTCGCCTGGCGCTTACGGTGCTTGAGCAAGCCGGCAGCCTGCTCAATCAGCTCGCGGCGGTCATCAGCGGTACCGTGCAAAATCTTATCGACCTGCCCCTGCCCCACCAGGGTGTAGTGCTCCCGACCCACACCGGCGTCCGCCAGTAGGTCCTGCACATCAGCCAGGCGGGCAGGCTCCCCGTTAATCTCGTACTCAGAACCACCGGCAGAAAACATGGTGCGCGAAAGCCGAATCTCAGCATGAGGCAACGGCAGGGCGCCGTCCTCGTTATCAATCACCAGCTCAACCCTGGCGCGCCCCAGCGCACCGCGGGAACCACCGCCAGCAAAAATGACGTCCTTCATGGCGCCACCGCGCAGCTGCTTAGCCCCCTGGGCGCCCATCACCCAGGCAAGGGCATCCACCACGTTCGACTTACCCGACCCGTTTGGCCCCACCAGCACATTCAAGCCGGGCTCAAACTCAAACACTGTAGCCGACGCAAAAGACTTGAAGCCGCGCACGGTCAAAGATTTTAGGTACATAGTGGTGGGCCCCATCGGTTGGGTAAGAACGGGTTTGGGTCGGCTTACCACTTTACCGCAGGCCCACGCCCCTGTTCGGTGTGAGATGAACCCGCGCCATCAATCACCCCACCTGCCCCGCCGGAGCATATTATTGAAAAAGTGCCCTGTTTCTTCAAAAACGGGCTTGCCCAAGTCCGCACTAAGGCTAGAAGAGTAGATTGACCGCTAATTCAGATATTCGCCACAAGAACGCCTCCCTGCTATCGGTAACCAAGGTGCTACCGCCGGAGGTCGTCACCAGCTCCTACTTTGACGAGCAGCTAGCGGCCACCTACAAACGACTCAAGATGCCCAAGGGCCTGCTGGAACGCCTTGCCGGTATTAGCGAGCGCCGCTCCTGGGGCCCGGCCATGCATTTTGAGGACGGCGCGGTGCAGGCTGCTGAGCAGGCTATCGCCCAGGCCGGTATCAGCAAGGAACAGATCGGGCTGATTATTAATACCTCGGTCACCCGCGATAATTTTGAGCCGGCAGTGGCCGTGGGTATTCACGACCGTCTGGGCCTGTCCCGCCACGCCCTGAACTTCGATATCACCAACGCCTGCTTGGGCTTCGTCAACGGTATTACAGTTGCCGCCACCATGATTGATGCCGGAGCTATCGACTACGCCCTGATTGTGGACGGTGAAGACCCCTCACCCTGGCACGCCACCGCCCTGCGCCAGCTCAACCGCCCCGATTCAACCCGAGACGACGTGCTGGCCCAGTTCGCCACCCTGACCCTGGGCTCGGGAGCCGCGGCCGCCGTCATTGGCCGCTCCGACCTGCACCCGACGGGCCACAAGATTATCGGTTCGGTCTCCCGCGCGGGAACCGAGCACCGCAACCTCTGCATTGGCGGTGAAGCCGACCAGGGGATGAATACGGACGCCGCCGGTCTGCTCAAGCACGGCCTGCAGCTGGTCGCTGAAGCCTGGGAAGAAGCCCACCAGAACGGCTGGGACTGGGGCAATATGCGCTCCTATGTAACCCACCAGATTTCTAACGCCCACACCAACGCGATTATTGAGGCCGTGGGTATCGACCGTGAGCGCATCCCCATGACCTTCCCGGTCTGGGGCAACGTGGCGGCAGCCGCCCTTCCCATGACCCTGGCTGAGGAAAGCGCCCACTTCGTAGCCGGTGACCGTATTCTCTGCATGGGTGTGGGCTCCGGTCTGAATACCGCTCTCATGGAAATCACCTGGTAGGAGCCACTATGACCTTTTCTCAGCTCACTCCTGTTCCTGCCCTCTGGCCCGGAGTTGACCCTGCCTGGTCCCACCAGCTGCAGGTGCCCGCGTCCGCCCCGGTAGAAAAAGCCGGGGCTAGCCGCCGCTGGCACTACCTCGATAACGGCCCAGTGCTCGAGGCCGCCGGGCGCACCCCGGTCGGTACCGTGCTGGCGGTGCACGGCAACCCCACATGGTCCTATCTCTGGCGGTCGGTCATCGTTGCCGCCACTGATGCCGAGCAGCCCTGGCGCGTTGTAGCGGTAGACCAGCTCGATATGGGCTATTCGGAGCGCACCGGCCTGACCCGCTCCCTCTCAGACCGTATCGCTGACCTGGGTGACTTTACCGCCGCTTTAGGTCTCGATAGCACCGAGCTTCCCCTGGTTACACTGGCCCACGACTGGGGCGGGCTGATCTCGCTGGGCTGGGCCCTGCGCCACCGTGAGATTGTCTCGGGTGTCATGCTGACCAACACCGCTGTTTTTCATGACGCCGGTGAGAAGATCCCGGTAGCCCTGCAGGCGGCCCTCAACCCGGCTCTGCATTCCTGGGCGACCGAAAAATCAACCGCCTTTATCGACGTGACTCTGGGCCTGGCCCAGGGCGGGCTTGATGCTGCGGTCAAGAAGGCTTACAAGCTGCCCTACACCACCGCCGAGCACCGGGCGGGCGTGCGCAATTTTGTTGCCGATATTCCCGCAACCGAAGCGGCTGCCAGCTACCGCCCTATGGTCTCTGTCGCCGAAGGCATTACCGAGCTCGATGTACCTGCCCTCATGCTCTGGGGCACTAAAGACCCGGTCTTCCAGCGCCGCTACATGGCCGACCTGGCTACCCGCCTGCCCCAGACCGACATTCACCGTTTTGAAACCGCCAGCCACCTAGTTGCCGAAGATGAAGACATCGCCAGCCCCATTCTGGCCTGGCTGACCGAGCACTTCGTCACCGGCACGACCCAGCGGGAGCTCCACCTCACTGCGCGCGCTGCCCGGGTGCCGGCGTCCGCTACCTACCGCCCCATGGGAGCCGAGCTGGCAGACCGGGCGGATGACACCACCCTGGCTATCGTTGATATGAGCAGCAAGGGGGATGGCACCGAGGTAGCCGCCCAGCTCTCGTGGGCTGAACTGGCTGCCGAGGTAGACCGGGTTGCCTCTGGCCTGCACAGACTGGGGGTGAAGCCCGGCGACCGGGTCAATCTGCTGGTGCCACCCGGCATTAAGCTCACCACTCTCATCTACGCCTGTCTCACGATTGGGGCCGTGATTGTTGTGGCCGATACCGGCCTTGGTGCTGCGGGCCTGACGCGCGCGCTCAAGGGGGCGCGCCCGTCCTGGCTCATCGGTATACCTGCTGCCCTCACCCTGGCCCGAACCCTGGGCTGGCCCGGCCAGCGCATTGCAGCCGGTTCCCTCCCCACTGCCGCGGCCCGAGCCCTGGGCGTGGTGGGTGCGGTCGATGATTTTGCGGCCCCCGAGATTTTTGCGGTCACCGACCCTGACCCCGATGCGGACGCCGCCATCCTCTACACATCAGGCTCCACCGGCCCGGCCAAGGGCGTGGTCTACACCCACCGCCAGCTGGCAGCTATGCGGGATACCATCGCGGCCACCTACAATCTGGCTGCCGGCAGCGGTCTGGTGGCGGGCTTTGCCCCCTTTGCCTTGCTGGGCCCGGCCCTGGGGGCTACCTCTGTCACCCCGGCCATGGACGTCACCAAGCCCAAAACCCTGACCGCTTCCGCGCTGGCGTCCGCTGCCGGTGCAATCGGGGCAACCACAGTCTTTGCCTCACCGGCAGCCCTGATGAACGTACTCGAAACGGTCGATGGCCTGAGCAGCCAGCAGCAGGCAGCCCTGGGGCAGGTCACTACCCTGCTCTCAGCCGGGGCTCCTATCACTTCTCCCCTGCTGGCCCGCCTGCAGGCTCTACTCCCGGCAGCCTCCCTGCGCACCCCCTACGGCATGACCGAGGCCCTGCCCACCACCGACGTTTCCTTTGCCGAAATTCAAGAGGCGGAGCAGGACGCGGCAGCCGGGCTCCCCGGCGCTGGCGGCGGCGTCTGCGTTGGTACCCCCGTCCACGGGGCAGCCCTGCAGATTGCTCCCCTGCTGCCGGATGGAACCGCATCAACCGAGGTCACCACCGAGCCCGGTATCACCGGTGAGATTCTGGTAGCAGCCCCGCACATCAAGGACCGCTACGACACCCTCTGGGTCACCGAGCGCACTTCGAGCTCCACCCCCGGTTGGCACCGTACCGGCGATGTGGGGCATTTCGATGCCAGCGGACGTCTGTGGGTCGAGGGCCGTCTTGCCCACGTACTGGTGACCGCCCAGGGCGTACTCACCCCGGTTGCCCTGGAACAGGCTGCCGAACTCGATGCCGAGGTGCGCCGGGCAGCCGCTGTTGCTACCGGCCCGGCCGGGGCGGCGTCCGTCCTGATCGTGGCCGAGGTTGGCCCCACCTTCCGGGGCAAGAAGACCCGCAACGGTTTGGCTCCGGCTGACCTGGCCCAGCGGGTGCGGGAGCGGGTACTGGCGGAAACCGGGGTAGAGATATCGGCTGTGCTGGTGGTTGCTGAGCACCCCACCGATGTGCGGCACAACTCGAAGATTGACCGCCCGGTGCTTGCTACCTGGGCCCAGCAGCTCCTCCAGGGGAAAAAGGCCCGTCTGGGCAAGGGGGTTATCGCGTGGTAGTTTCACTGCGTCCACTCACCCCCGAGGTTTGCCAGCCCGCCCGGTCTGAGCGGGTACTGGTCACCGGCGCCTCTGGGCTTCTGGGCCGTGAGGTTGTCTTTGCCCTGCTGAGGGCAGGCTATACGGTACGGGCCTTCCAGCGTGGGGACTCCGGCATCGCCCAGATGCTCCCCACCCACCTGGCCGACCGCTTTGACCAGGTGCAGGGTTCCCTCACCGACCAGCTGGCGGTGCGTCGGGCTATTACCGGTGTTCAGGGGATTGTCCATCTGGCCGCGAAGGTGTCTGTGGTCGGGGAATGGGAGGATTACCGGCAGGTCAATGTCGAGGGCACCCGCACCCTGCTTGAGGCTGCCCGCGCGGTTGGTATCGGCAAGTTCCTGCACACCTCTTCGCCCTCTGTAGCCCACACCGGAGCCTCTATCGTGGGCGAAGGCAACCCGCCTGCCAGCCCAGACCAGGCCCGCGGTAACTACGCCCGATCTAAGGCCGAGTCTGAGCTGCTAGCTCTGGACTACGATACGGACGATTTCTGGGTGGGTGTACTGCGCCCCCACATTGTCTGGGGCCCCGGCGATACCCAGCTGGTGGAGCGCGTCCTAGACCGTGCCGCCGCAGGCCGCCTGCCCCTGCTCAACCGGGGCACCGCCATGATTGATACCCTTTACATCGATAACGGGGCGGACGCTTTCGTGCGCGGCTACCAGCGACTGGAAGCGATTCGCGGGGTGCCCCTGGTGGTCACCAACGGCCAGCCCCGCCCGGTCGGTGAGATTATCGCCGGTATGTGTACCGCCTGCGGCGTCAAGCCCCCGGCCTACTCGCTGCCGGCGTCCGTGGCCTATGGGCTGGGTCTGATGATGGAAAAGGCCTGGGCCCGTTGTGCCCCAGGGCAGATTCCCCCGCTGACCTCTTTCTTAGCCGAGCAGCTGTCTACCGCCCACTGGTTCGACCAGCGCACCACCCGGGAACTCCTTGACTGGTCCCCTGCCGTCTCCCTGGAGGAAGGGTATGAGCGGCTGGGCGACTACTACGGGCGTAGATTTCGTAGGAACTAAATAACTAGCCCTTTTCGAATAGGCAGGCAGAGCGCCGACAGCCAGCTGGACCGGGGCTGGCGGTGAATTGGGCGAGCACCCCGCGCGAGACCAAGAGGGTTGCTGGCTTAGGCGCTCTGCCTGTCTTTCTGCTCCATGCGCAGTTACACTCCACGGGGCTTTCTCTGGCAATGGGGGCACCGGTAGGAGCTCCTTCCTCCGAAGGGCTCCCGCACCATCAGCGAGGTGCGCCCCGTCTCTAGGCAGCGGGGGCAGGGTTGCCCTGCCTGCCCGTAGGCATTGAGGGACCGGTCGAAGTAGCCCGATTCCCCGTTGACGTTGACGTAGAGGGCATCGAAGCTGGTGCCGCCCTGGGCTAGGGCATCCCGCATGACGGTGCGCGCGGCGTCCACCAGTTCGCGGGCGGTTGAGGCTGGGATGCTCTTGGCGGGTTTGGCGTAGTGCAGTCTGGCCCGCCATAGGGCTTCGTCAGCATAGATGTTGCCCACTCCGGAAATGGCGCTTTGGTCGAGCAGGAGCTTTTTGATGCCGGTGGAGGTGCCCAGCATGGTGCGTCTGAACTGCCCGAAGTCGAAGTGGGGGTCGAGCGGGTCACGGGCGATGTGGGCAACGGCCTGCGGGATGAGGGGCAGGCCCAGGGCGGACGCGGACGCCCCAGGCATCGGCTCCCCGGCGGCGTTGTGTACGGGCAGCAGGGGGCTTACAAACATGCCGCCGAAGATACGCTGGTCCACAAAGCGCAGGGTGAGCGGGGCTTCGCGCCCGCTTTCATCGGTGGCGCCTGCTAAGTCTATGAGCACTTTGAGGTGTTTTTCTGCCGGTAGCTCGGGGTTCTTGAGGAGCACCTGGCCACTCATGCCCAGGTGGATGACCAGGGCGAACTCTTCGTTGCCCTCAAAGAGCAGCCAGAGGTACTTACCTCGTCTCGCCACATCGATAATCCGTTGGCCTGTGAGTAGCCTCTCGAAGTCCACCGGCCCGGCCTCGTGGCGCCGCACCGAGCGTCCGTCCACCACCTGCACGCGCTCCAGCACCGCGCCGAGGATGTGCCCAGCTAGGCCCCGGCGTACCACCTCAACCTCGGGTAACTCTGGCATATTCACTCCGCCTTTCAAAAAATGAAAAATATGCACCGTGTGGTGCTCACACCTTGAACATATCAGGTGCAGAATAGACCCTGTGCATTCTCACCTGCAACCAGCCTACTGAAATTGAGCTGGTGGCAGGGGCAGAACCAAACTTCTGTATCAAGGAGAGACTTTTGTCGATACCCCCAACCCCCAGAGGGCAGCACGCCGATGTGCCGTCCTTCGCCCACGAGCAAGAGGGCTTCCAGCAGGGGCTCAAGCCCCGCCAGATTCAGATGATCGCCATGGGCGGGTCTATCGGAACCGGCCTCTTTCTCGGCGCGGGCGGACGCCTACACGATGCTGGCCCCTCCCTCATCTTCCTCTACGCGATTGCCGGTTTCTTCGGCTACCTGATTCTGCGGCAGCTGGGTGAACTGGTCAGCTACCGCCCCTCGTCCGGCTCTTTCGTCAGCTACACCCGCGAATTTTACGGCGAAAAATGGGCCTTCTTCGTGGGCTGGATGTACTGGTTCTCCTGGGCCGCCACCGCCATTGTGGACGCCACCGCCATCGCCATCTACTTCAACTGGTTTGGCCAGTACATCCCTGCTATCGAGCAGATTGACCAGTGGATCGTGGCGCTCATCGTCATTGTCGTGGTGGTGTCGATGAACCTGATATCGGTCAAAATCTTCGGTGAACTGGAGTTCTGGTTTGCCCTGATTAAGGTCGGTTCCCTGGTGCTCTTCATGATCATCGGTATCTTCTTCGTTATCTTCGGTACCCCCACCGGCTCGCCCGTGGGCTTTACCCATATCGTTGAGTCCGGTTTCCTGCCCAACGGCCTAATGGCGGCGCTGGTTGTCTCCCAGGGTGTTATCTTCGCCTACTCCGGTATTGAGCTAGTTGGTACCGCCTCGGGTGAAATTAAGGACCCCCGCAAGGCTATCCCCAAGGCCATCAACACCGTGGTCTGGCGTATTGCCCTCTTCTATGTAGGGTCCGTACTGCTGCTCTCCCTGTTGCTACCCTACGAGGCCTACTCGGCTGACGAGTCTCCCTTCGTCACCTTCTTCGGCTCCATTGGCGTGGACTATGCCGCCCCCATCATGCAGTTGGTGGTCATTACCGCAGCGGCCTCGTCGCTGAATGCTGGTCTCTACTCCACCGGCCGTATCACCCACTCTATGGCTATGAACGGCTCCGCCCCCCGCTTCACCGGGGCAATGAGCAAGTCAGGTGTGCCCATCGGCGGCATTCTACTCACCGGTGCAGTGGCCCTGCTCGGTGTGGCCATCAACTACTGGAAACCCTCAGAGGCCTTCGAAATCGTCCTGAACATCTCAGCTGTCTGTATCGTGATTGGCTGGATGGCTATCACGCTCCCCCACCTGCGTTTTGTAGCCATGGCCCGCCGGGGCCAGCGCATCCGCCCCGAGTACCAGGCTCCCCTAGCCCCCGTGACCAACTGGCTCACCATGGCCTTCTTGGTGGGTGTGCTGGTCCTGATCGCCTTCGACTACCCCATCGGCACCTACGCCCTGGCCGCTATGGCCCTGGTAGTACCGATTCTGGTGATTGGCTGGCTGGCCGTCCGCAAGCGGGTTCGGGCTCTAGCAGCCGAGCGTGCGCAGCAGGTACCCACCCAGACCACCTCGATTAACATTGTGGGCAGGGAGGACGAAATTGGACTTCCCTAGTCCACAGTAAGGCTATACCCAAACACTAAAAAAGAGGGGCGGGCCCACCGTTTGATACGGTGGGCCCGCCTTCCTTTTGAGCACTGCATTGAGATTCTGCAGACAGCCGGTGCTTTAGCCGTAAACCTTATAGTAGGCCTGCTCAGCGGCCATACGCTCAGCTTCTTTTTTGCTGGTGCCCTTGCCCTGGCCCATCACCGTACCAGCCAAGAGAACCTTGGCGGTGTAGCGGCGGGCATGATCGGGGCCGGTACCCTCGACCTGGTAGACGGGTTCGCCGGTGCCCTGGGCGGCAGCGTATTCCTGGATTTCGGTCTTCCAGTCACGGCCCACGTTCAGGGTCTTGTTGTCATCCAGCAGGTGGGAGGTGTGGGCCAGCACCAGCTGGTGGGCGGCCTCAGGGCCGTGCTTTATATACACGGCACCGAAGACGGCCTCCATGGTGTCAGCCAGGATGGAGTCCTTATCGGCACCACCGGTTTTCTTCTCCCCCTTACCCAGGCGGACGCAGGGCCCCAGCTTGAGGCTGCGGGCAAGGTTAGCCAGGGTGCGGGTGGAAACGATCACATGGTGGCGCTTGACCAGCTCGCCCTCGGGCAGGTCAGGGAATTTGATGTAGAGTTCTGAAGCGACGGCTAAAGACAGCACGGAGTCACCCAAAAATTCCAGGCGCTCGTTGTGGGGTATACCGCCGTTTTCAAAGGAGTAGGAGCGGTGAGTCATTGCAAGCTGAAACGTCTCGGTATCGAGATCGATACCGAGACGTTTCAGAAACTCTTGTGATGCAGAGTTAGTCATAAGGCGCGAATTAGGCGTCAGCTACCTTGCGGCCCTTGTACTCGTAGAAGAGTTCGTTGCCGGCTGAGTCAGTCACGAGCTTTGCCTGGTGGGGCAGGGAGTAGGTGACGCGACCGTTTTCTACGGTCTTGACCAGCTGAGGAACGGAAGCCTTCCACTGGGAACGGCGGGCGCGGGTGTTAGCACGGGACATTTTCCGCTTGGGAACAGCCACAGCTATCTCTTTTCTCTTGTTGCTTTATAAGTTTTATTTGTCGTTCGCATCGAGCAACGCTGATAGCGCGTTCCACCGGGGGTCGATGACCTCATGGTGGTGCTCAGGGTCGTCCTCTAGGCGTGCGCCGCATTCGGAGCACAGGCCCTGGCAGGAGTCACTGCAAACAGGTTGGAACGGCAGTTGAAGAATCACTGCGTCCCGCAGCGCCGGTTCGAGATCAATTTCATCGTTCTCTACGGCGTACTGCTCATCTACTTCATCTTCGGGGCCGCCTTCGGGGGCCTTCTCGAAAACAAAAAGCTCTTGAACATCGGCTGTAACATCAAAGTTAACCGGGTCTAGGCAGAGGCTGCATTCACCGGAAACGGTGACAGTTGCAGTACCAGTTACCAAGATACCATCTGAAACGGATTCCAGGCGAACATTGAGGTCAATGTCGCTGCCTTCTTCCGCCTCAATCAGAGCGTTGCCAAAGTCGCTTGGCGCTGGCAGAACTTCATCAAGGGTCTCCATAGCGCCCGGGCGATGAGCTAGATCTCGAACCGAGATCTTAAGGGGCGATGAATCTTTTCGTGAAATGACGAACTCCCTATCGAATGTTTTAAACCAAGTATCTATTTTAGGGGCTTAAGACCGCGTGAATCAAGCCTTCGCGACTTACCCCCCTGTTTGGCTAACCACATTAATCCTTGATTTATTTCTCTGGGTAAAGTGCCCGCTGCACCGCCCGCGGAATGAAAGCACGAACGTCCCCTCCATAGCCTGCCACCTCTTTGACGATGGTGGAGGAAATATGGTTGTACTTGGGGTCACCGGCGATAAAGCTGGTTTCAACTCCGGCGATATGCCGGTTCATGGAAGCCATGGGGGCCTCGTATTCGTAGTCAGCGGTATTGCGAAGCCCCTTCACAATGAGCACAGAGCCCTGCTCGCGCACGAAGTTAGCCAGCAGCTGCCCCTCGGGGAGCGCCTTAGCACTCACCCCGTCGAAGAGGGCGAAGGTTTCTTCAACCATGGCAACGCGCTCTTCGAGGCTAAAACGATATTTTTTCTTAGAATTGTGGGAGACCGCGACAATGACGTTGCCGTAGATTTTGGCGGCGCGGGTGATGATTTCGACGTGACCGTTGTGGATGGGGTCAAAGGAACCGGGGCAGACAACCAATTGCATGTCTCTAGGCTACCGCAGGTTGGTTAGGTATGACACACTGTGTCATGCTGTCTTGGCTTCCTTTGCTCGGCCGGTAATCTAGGGTCAGTAGATACCGACACCCGCTGTCAAGCAAGTCTGCGGGTCAAGAGAGGGGGCAGGTTACCTGTGACCGGTATGAAAAAGCAGCGGGCCTTTGAGCGGGTAGGTTTAGCGGCAGGGCTCATGGGGGCGGACGGCCACTGGCGCTCCACCATCTTTGAAGAGATGTCTGCTCTGGCGTCACGCTACGGTGCTATCAATCTAGGCCAGGGCTTTCCCGATACGGACGGGCCTGCCGATATGCTTCGGGCAGCAGCGGACGCTCTGGCTAGCGGAGTCAACCAGTATGCCACTATCGCGGGTAACCCGGCCCTACGTCAGGCAATTGCCGAGCACCAGCAGCGTTTCTACGGAATCTCTCTCGACCCCGCTACCCAGGTGACGGTAACAGCAGGTGCCTCTGAGGCTCTCGCTGCCACCATTGCAGCCCTGGTAGAGCCCGGGGACGAGGTTATCCTCTTTGAGCCCTTTTACGACCTCTACCCTGCCGCCGCTGCCCTGGCTGGGGCGCGCGTCCGCACTGTACCGCTGCTCCCACCCACTTTTGAGCCCGATCTAGACGCCCTCGAGTCAGCTTTCTCTGACCGCACCGCCCTAGTGGTGGTCAATGACCCGCATAACCCCACCGGAGCGGTATTCTCAGCCGAAGCCAAGACTAAGATTGTGGAGCTGGCGACCAAATTCAACGCGGTTATTCTAGCCGATCAGGTCTACGAGCACCTGGTTTTTGACGGCCCTTACCAGCCCATTCAAACCCTACCGGGAGCAGCTGAGCGCACGGTAGCGGTTTCAGCGATTTCGAAGACCCACTCGGCTACCGGTTGGAGGGTGGGCTGGATGACCGGCCCGGCAGACCTCATACTCCCCATTCGCCTGGTCAAGGGCTACTTCACGCATTCTGCGGCCGCTCCCCTGCAGGTAGCTGCGGCTGTTGGCGTGGGACTGGGCGATGACTTCTATACCGGTGTGCAGGCCCGGTACGCCCAGCAGCGGCGCATTTTGGTGGAGAACCTAGCGGGCTCCCCCTGGGCTGTGACTCCCCCGGCAGGCACCTTCTTCGCCGTGGCCGATGTAGCACAGGTCTTAGCTGAACAGGGCCTTACCTCTGCAGAAGAACTCTGCCAGCGTCTTCCCGAGCAGGCCGGGGTAGCCCTGATTCCGCTGACCGCCTTTACCACCGAGAGCTATCGGCAGCAGGTAGAGACCTACGTGCGCTTTGCCTTCTGTAAGCGCCCGGAAGTATTACAGGACGCCGCCGCCCACCTGCGCGCCTACAGCGGCTAGGTTCTGCTAGTTGCGGGCGTCCTTAGCTCGAATCAAATCGAGGGCCACCAGACCACCCAGAATAGCCAGGCGCACAGGTTCGGGGGCACTGGGGTCGAAATTGACCCCGTAGCGGCTCTTACCTCGCAGACCTGCCACCAGGCCACCCCACTCGCGGGCGACGCGGGCAGCGACATGACCATTGACCGTAATGTTGAAATCGTACTCAAAGAGGCTACCTTCGAGTTCCAGGGTGAGGCCGGGCAGTTCGATGGTCAGGCGCTTGCGCATGAAAGAGAACTGCTTTTGTACATGAGCAAAGACGGAACCGTCAGGGTTCTGTAGCTCATAACGGTCCAGACCAAAATCAAAGGGGTCAACAATCTTGATGAGCAGGTTACCCCGGTCATCAACAAGGTCAAAAGTGCGGTTGCCCTTGAGCAGTCTACCTGCGGTTGAGCCGGTGGTCAGCACCCGGCCAAGCACGCGCCCGTCCTGGCTCTGCATCTCAAAATCATTGCTCATGAAGCTGCGGGTTTGCTGTACCACCAGGGTATTACTGGTGAGCAGAGATGAGGAGCCCTGCTGGCTGTTTTCAGGGACGGGTTGGGGCTGGTAACCGGGTTTGTTCGTGTTCTCGCTCATAGCCCTACCCTAGCACCCGTCGCTGCCCGCTAGCGGGCTGAGGCCAATGGTAGAGGCTAGAAGCGAAACATTATGTCATACGCTGCATGTACTACTGGGTTAGTGCAGGTTCCAGGTAGTAGAGCACGGTTTCCCCGTATTTTTTCTCGGCAAACTTTTCAAGGCCTTCGGGCCAGACGGGTTCGTCGGTGCGCGAGGCCCGTTCAACGACCACCACTGCTCCCTCGGTCAGGCGAGGTGCCAGCAGGGCCAGAAGTTCTTCGAGTTCGCTGTTGGTCACGGCGTAGGGCGGATCGATAAAGACCAGATCCCAGGCGGACGCCCCCGCCGAAAGGTAGGTGCGGGCCGTCATCTTGTGCACGCGGGCAGTACCTCTAGCGGTCTTGCCTACGGCGGCGATGTTTTTCTCGATGACAACAACAGCCTTAGGGTAGTGGTCTACGAAGTCTACGTGGGCGGCCCCGCGCGAAAGAGCTTCGCAGCCCAGGGCGCCCGAGCCGCCGAAGAGATCGAGGGCGCGCATGCCGTCCAGCATGTTGTAGGTATCCAGGCGGGAAAAGAGGGCTTCTTTGACCCGGTCGGTGGTGGGTCGGGTGTTATCACCGGGGACGTTGGCTAGGCGCAGGCCGCCTGCGGCTCCTGCAATGATGCGGCTCATTCGGCTGCGCTCCGCTCGTAGTGGTAGGGGTGGGGACTGTTATAAGGGTACCGGCTGGCCGGGGCGGGAACAAAGGTGGATGTGATGTCAGGGTATATGGTGACGTAGTGCTGAACGGTAGGCCTTGGTTGACCGCTTTTATTCTGTTCTGGCCGCAACTAGTTACGGGTAAACCAGAATAAATGCGGGGCCTACGTCCTTGGCCGAGTCTACCCGCGCCCCAGGAAGGCCTCGCGGTCGGCGTCAAGGGCCCGGTCGATGGTGCGGGCCAGGTCGGGATGTTTGGCCAGAGTGGGGTCAGCCTCAATAATTCCGAAGGCATCCTGCCGGGCCCGCTCAATAAGCTTGGCATCGGTCAGGGCACGCAGCAGCTTGAGGGTAGACTTCTTACCAGACTGGGCAGCTCCGAGAATATCGCCTTCGCGCCGCTGTTCCAGGTCAACCCTCGAAAGCTCGAAGCCGTCGGTGGTGGCCGCTACCGCTGCCAGCCGCTCCCGACTGACGCCGTCCGCCGGCTGCTTGGTGACCAGCAAGCAGGTGCCGGGCAGGGAGCCGCGGCCGATGCGTCCGCGCAGCTGGTGGAGGCCGGAGATTCCGAAGCGGTCGGCGTCCATGATAATCATGAGGGTTGCGTTGGGCACGTTCACGCCCACCTCAATCACGGTGGTAGACACCAGTAGGTCAATGCGGCCGGCTGAAAACTCGGTCATGACCCGGTTCTTTTCGGCGGTATCCATGCGCCCGTGGAGCCCCTCGATGCGCACCCCGGCCAGGGCGGGGACGTCCTCCAGTTCCTCCAGGGTGCTCTCGACCGAAGCCAGCGAACCGCGGGCGCTCTCCCCCGCCGCTGCCTGGGAGCCCAGGTTCTGGCCTGTCAGCCTGCCTGCCCCGAAGAGGGTCTGGCCAGCCTCAGCGTCGGACTTTCCATCAGACCCACCGATTTTAGGAACCACCACATAGACCTGGTGCCCGGCGTCGATTTCCTCGCGGGCGCGGGCCCAAATGCGGTCGGCCCAGCGGGGGTGCTCTGCCAGCGGCACCACATGGGTGGTAATTTTTTGGCGGCCGGCCGGTAGCTGGTCAAGTACCGAGGTATCGAGATCACCAAAGACGGTCATGGCGACGGTACGGGGTATGGGGGTGGCGGTCATGACCAGCCGGTGGGGCAGCTCCCCGCCGGGCCCGCGCAGGGCATCGCGCTGTTCAACGCCGAAGCGGTGCTGCTCATCGACGACGACCAGCCCGAGGTCGGCGAAGGTCACCGAATCCCCGAGTAGGGCGTGAGTGCCAATAACGATGTCTGCCTCGCCCGAGGCGATAGCCAGCAGGGCTTCCCGTTTGGCCTTGGTTTTGAGGGAGGCGGTCAGCAGAACGACGCGGACGCCCGCCCCGGCGCTCCCGGAACTGTCCTGCGGGGCCAGCATATCGCCTAGAATCTCGCAGACCGACCGGTAGTGCTGTTCAGCCAGCACCTCGGTGGGGGCCAGCATAGCTGACTGGGCACCGTTATCAGCCACCTGCAACATGGCTCGCAGGGCTACCACGGTTTTGCCTGAGCCCACATCTCCCTGGAGCAGGCGGTTCATAGGGGAAGAGCTGGCTAAGTCGGAGCGTATTTCTGCTCCCACCGCCTGCTGTCCCTCGGTCAGCCGATAGGGCAGGGCTTCCAGCAGGGCGTCCGCGAAACCCCCCTCTACATAGGGGCGGGCAACGGTCTGGTGGGCGGCTCGGGCTGCACGAATACGGGCAAGGGCGGCCTGCAGCACGAAGGCCTCGCGGTAGCGCAGGGAGTGGTGGGCTGCCCGCCAGGTCTCTTCTGTATCGGGGGTGTGCACGGCCCGGTAGGTCCACTCCAGGGAGGGGATCTTGCGGCTTTTGCGCACGGTGAAGGGGACGGGGTCTTCAAGCTCTTTGAGGTTGATGCGCTCGATCAGGGTCTCGATGGCTGCGGCCACCTTATCGGTGGGGAACTTGGGGCTGGCCTTGTAGACCGGGATGGGTGTGGACGCCCGCGCGGCGGCCCGCTCAATCGCTTCGGCGCTAGCACCGGGGGCGGCGGCCAGTTCTTTACCGGCGATGACGGCGTAGTGGGGGTTGGTCAGGGTGATTTCGCCCCGGTAGGAGCCCACCTTGCCCGAGAACATAACCTGGTCGCCCTCGTGGATGTCTCGGGCTGCTGTCCAGGCGTTGAAGAAGCTGAGGGTCATGGTGCCGCTGGCTGTCAGCGAGTAGGGTTCGGGGGCGTAGCCGCCAAAGACATCTCCTAGCTGGTAGCTGGACGGGGTGCCCGGTAGCTGGGTGTCGGTGTAGCCCCCTGCGCTACTGTGCAGGCGGGGGTTGGTGTACCCCGGGGTGTAGGACGCTGGTGGGGCCGCTCCCCGGTAGGCGTTGGGGTTGGGAGGCTGCCAGGTGGGCTCGGGCTGGCCAACCTGATCCAGCTGGTCGGTGATGGTGATTTCTGTGATGGACCCGCGGCGCGATGCCATCTGGCGGGTTGTCACCCGCACCACCCTGGCGACGATGGTAGCTTCGGTACCTTCAACCAGGGAGGAGAAGGGGGTGAGTTCCCCGCGGGGTAGGTACTTGCGGGGGTAGTAGTCCAGGGCCTGGCCCACAGTTTCTAGCCCCAGGTGGGTCTTGAAGGACTTGGCCAGGGTCGCCCCCAGGTAGTCTGCCAGAGGGGCATTGTCGAGGCGGTCTTCTGCGGCGTAGCGGGCCAGGGCGTCCTTTGCCTGCTCGCTCAGTTCCGGGGTCTTACGTTTGCGGGCAGCCATTAGGGGGTGGGCTCCCGGTGGGCTTCCTGGTGGGCGGGGTCAGATAGGGAGGTTACGCGCACGTTCTGCGGGGTACCTGCGGCGCGGAGGAGGGTCAGGGCGTCCTCGGCCTCGGGGACGTGCACGTGAATAGCCCACAGGGCCTCGTTCCCGGCTTCGACCTGGGCTATGGAGACCGAGTCCCCGACCGTCTCTAAGGCGCTGCGCAGCTGGGTTACTTCGAGCACGGGCAGATACATCTCGCACATAACCTCAACGCGGGCTTCTGCCGCCGAGCGCTGCCGAGTGCTTCGGGGCGGTAAGGACGCCGCCCCCACCTGGAGCAGGTCGCGGTAGGTGGCCTGCGGGGCGGCTCCCAGCAGCTCTGTCACTAGGGCTACTAAGACCAGGTGCAGGCCCAGGGCTCCGGAATCAACCCAGCCGTTACGGGCGTGGTCTGCTTCGGTGGTAGCTCGCAGGGCAGCCTCTGAGGCGGCCAGTAGGGTCGTGAGGTAGACCTGCCAGGGGTCCTCTTCATCGGTAGGATCTGGCAGCGGGCAGGTGGCAAGAGCCTGCATGAGAGTCAGCATGGTGCCATCTGATGGCTGGCTGAGGGCAGCGGACGCCTGCTGGGCCCCTCGTTCCCAGGCGGCGGCGAGCGCCTGCGGGGTCAGGGGGCGGACGGTGGAGGGCGGCAGCTGCCCGGCCTCCCCCAGTTCCTCAGCCAGGCCCAGGAGCCAGACAGCTAGCAGGGTTCCAGAGTTTCCCCTGGCCCCTCGTAGGGCCGCCCGGGCAGCCAGAGCCAGGGTGGGGTCGTCCGCCATGCCGGCGGTGTCGGCGGCCCGCCCGAGGGTGGCGACCATGTTGGCCCCGGTGTCGGCATCAGCCACGGGGAAGACGTTAATGCGGTTGAGAAGGGATCGGTGCTCCACCAGCTGGGTGCGAGCGCGCAGTAGCCAGTTCAGCCACCAGTCAGCGGGAACCTGCTTCAAAGTGATCCCATCCTTTCGCGGTGTAGGTGCGGCCGTCGACGGTGATCCCGTCGCCTGCCTGTACTGTACCAATTCTAGTAAATCCGGGCGGTATCTGTGCAGGTGGGCAGGTGCCTAGTAGGCCGTGGTCTTCCCCGCCGGTCAGCACCCAGCGCAGGGCTTGGGCGTCCGCCTGTTTCGGGGTACCTGCGGTGAGCAGGGCTGCAGGGCGCGCCCTGTCTACCCAGGGGGTTAGAGCGGTCGAGTCGAGGTCGAGGGCCACACCGGAGGCCGCTGCGATACGGCCGCCGTCGCGCACCAGCCCGTCTGAGACATCCATAAGTGAGGTTAGGTAGGGTGCGGCGGCAGGCCCCAGGTGAAGGGGCGAGCGGGGGCGCTGCTGAGCGTGGACGCAGGCGGTCAGCTCTTCGGTGGCGGTGAAGGGGGCTGAGTCGAGCAGGGCTAGGCCGGCCGCTGCGGTGCCCAGGGCACCGGCGAAGACCACGGCGTCCCCGGGGCGGGCCCCGCTTCGAGTAATGGGCCGGTCGGTCAGGCCCACAGCGGTAACCGTTACCGAGATTTCGCTGCCGGAGCCCATATCGCCCCCGGCGATGGTGCAGGTGGTAGCCCCCTGGTCAGTACAGGATTCGGTAATCCCCCGGGCAAAGTCCTGCACCCAGCTCACGGGGGTTTCGGGAGTCAGGGTAAGGGACACCAGCAGGGTGACCGGGGTAGCCCCCATAGCTGCGATATCGGCCAGGTTCTGGGTAGCGGCCTTCCAACCCACCTCATACCCGCCGGTTGTGTAGCCCGAGGGCCAGCTGCGGCGGAAGTCCTGGTTTTCGGTTTGGGTGTCGGTGCTCATGACGGTCAGCCCGCCCCGCAGATCGAGGGCAGCAGAATCGTCCCCCGGCCCCAGGACCAGGGCACCGGGGGCACCCAGCTCGGCGCGGACGTCCGCCGCCCGCTCATTGTGCTCAGCCAGAACAGGCATAAACAGAGCTAGAAGCTGCCCCTCACTCACCTGGGCGACGGTCTGCATAGGGCTCCTAGTTCCTGGGCGCGCGGTTACGCCAGACAAAGTTAAAGACCACCAGGGCCAGGCCTGCTGTGGCAATACCCGTAAAAATCAGCAGGGGGCGGGCACCGTTCATAATGGTGTTACCGCGCTGGAAGATACTCCCCCCGGTCACCGCCCCGGCCTGGTGCCCCTGGGCCTCTGCCCCGGCAACACCGGCAGCCTGATTGGGGTCGGCAGATGAGGATCTGTTCCCCTGGGCTCCCGATACGTTCAAGAAGCCCTCCACCCATTCAGGTGCCCCCGCGTACCCGGGGCTCTGCTGGCTACTTGAGAAAATACCCAGCACGGTTCCATCTACCGGTGAGGTTTCCAGCTGGCTGGTGTCGGCGTCCATCCGGGTCGGGTCCTGGGCCCCAGCGACGCTGTTGCCCAGGGTTGAGGGCACGAAGGTACCCTGACCCGGTACCGTAGCTCCGCTGCCCTCGCTTTGGCCCGTACCGGCGGACGGCTGGGCCGAGGGGTCGGCAGCGGGCAGGCTGGGCAGCCCGGCAGCTCCTCCGGTCACATCCGGGGCGGACGTCTCCCTCGGCGGTACCGGAACCACGATGACCGACTCGCTGGGGGCAGGAACCGGCTCAGGGTCAGCAGAAGGCACCGGGTCGCTAGTGGGTTCTGGTGTGGGAGTCTCAGGTGTTGGTGTTTCGGGGCTGGGCGATTCAGTAGCGCTAGGGGCGACTGTGACCTCTAGGCTGGGGCTCTCGCTCGGACTCTCACCCACCGACGGTGTGCTGGTGGGTGTGGAGCTTGTAGGGGCGGGGCTTTCTGTCGGGTCAGCGGCAAAAGCGCTCTGGGGGCCGGTCAGAACCTGCCCAGCGAGCAAGGCAAGGGGGGCTACCGTCACGGCAAGAGCCGTCCCCGCAGCATAATAGGTCTTCTGCTTCATAGCCCCTCCTTCCATCACTCATATCCAGGCAGTCTTGTTCAGCTACCTGCCCCGGCTAACTCTACCCCTACCCTACCGAATCTGCTCTCCCCCGGCTAGCGCCCTTCACCACCGGCGTCCTGCCACAACGAAAGTTATACAATAGCCAGGTGAGAACACCGCGCAAACCCCTCGTCCTCGTCCTGACCGCTCTAGGCCTGACCGGCTGCGGGGCAGGTGCCGTCAACCTTGAACCGGCCCCAGACGCCGCTAACCCCACCTGCGCCTATGCCCTGGTTGCTATGCCCGATACCGTGAGCGGCCTGGCCCAGCGCGAAACCACCGCCCAGGCCACCACCGCCTGGGGCGATCCCAGCGCCGTCATCCTCAAGTGCGGGGTCGAGCTCGGCACAGCCCCCGTCTCAGACACCTGTGTCTCGGTCAACGGCGTTGACTGGATCGTCAAGCCCGCCGACGAAGAACTCGCCGCGGCAGCCGAGCAAACTGCCACCGGCACCTGGGTTGCTGAAACTTTCGGCCGTGACCCCGCCGTGCAGGTAACCTTCGACGCTGACCGGGTCTCGTCCTCCACCGTCCTTGCAGAAGTATCGTCGGCCGTTGCCCAGATACCCCAGCAGATGCAGTGCACCAATGTCGATGACACCCTTACCGGTGTCGACAGCGGCACCGGCAGCTAAACGAAAAACCTCCGTGAGCAAACCCCCAATACCATCTCAGGTATCGGGGGTTTCGTTGACATCTAGAAGCAGGGGCTTACCGCAGTGCGAGTGCTCCTAGCGCAGGCCCAGGGGGCGCTCCAGAGCCAGGGAAATCAGCTCGTCAATCAGCTCGCCATAGGCTAGGCCGGTGTTCTCCCACATAGTCTTATACATGGAAATCGGGGTAAAGCCGGGCATGGTGTTCACCTCGTTAATCACCAGGCGGCCGTCCTCGGTGTAGAAGAAGTCAGCGCGGCACAGGCCCTCACCATCAACGGCCAGGAAGGCCTCCACAGCTAGCTGGCGCATGCGATCAGAGACCTCAGCGGGAAGATCAGCCGGGCAGCGGGTCTCAGCAGAGGTCTTAGAGACGTACTTCGCCTCAAAATCATAGAAACCGTGCTGCTCATCAACCACCACAATCTCACCGGGGTAAGAAGCCCGAGGCAGCTCAGAGCGGTGCCCATCGAGCACAGCACACTCAATCTCACGGCCCACAATACCGGCCTCAATCACCAGCTTGGGGTCGTGGGCCTGGGCCTCAGCAATTGCCGCATCGAGCTGGTCCGCTGAATCAACCTTGGTAATACCGAAGGACGAACCCGCCCGGGCAGGCTTAACGAAGACCGGGTAGCCCAGTTTCTCAATGCGCTCGCGGGCACCAGCCTGGTCAAGCACCCACTGGCGGTGGGTCACAACCTCGTAGGGCCCAACCTCTAGACCAGCAGCTTCAAAGGCAACCTTCATGAAGTGCTTATCCATGCCAATAGCAGATGAGGCTACGCCGCAGCCCACGTACTTCAAATCTGCCATTTCCAGCAGACCCTGCACCGTGCCGTCCTCACCGAAGGGGCCGTGGAGCAGGGGGAAGACCACGTCGATAGCCGGGCCCAGCTCAACACTGGTGGAATCAGCAGAATCAATCAGGCGTAGACGATTATCACCGCCGCCTAGGGGCAAAAAGACCTGCTTGCCCGCAGCTGGGAACTCTGCCAGGGCGGTAGCCTCGGTTAGCTCAATCAGGGCAGCTTCATCGGTCAGGTACCAGCGGCCGTCCTTGGTAATACCGATGGTGACCACATCGTACTTGTTATGGTCAATAGCCCCGAGTACGCCTCGGGCGGTAATCAGTGAGATGGAGTGCTCGGACGAGCGCCCACCGCACAGCAGGGCGACGGTAGGTTTGGTGCTGGTTTCGGTCATAACGTCCTTTGGTTTCGTGCGGGGCTCAACCCCGTCTGCCCTAGCTGACTGCCGGGGTGCTTTCCTCAGATTTGAGGGAGCGGCCCAGCAGGGCGGGGGCTAATTCTTCAACTGATATTCTACGGTCGAGCACAGCGGTGACCGCTTCGGTGATGGGCATTTCTACCCCTACTTTTCGCGCGAGTTCTGCCACAACGGGGGCAGACTTGATGGACTCAGCAGTCTGAGTCATGACGGTGTGCAGCTGGTCAGGGGCGATTCCCTCAGCCAGTAGGCGCCCGGCGGTGTGGTTGCGGGAAAGCGGTGAGGCACAGGTAGCGATAAGGTCGCCCATACCGGCCAGGCCGCTCATGGTCTCGCTCTTACCTCCGAGGGCCACAGCGAGGCGGGTCGTCTCAGCCAAGCCACGGGTCATGACCGAGGCCTTGGAGTTATCACCGTACTGCTTGCCCTCGCACATACCCACGCACAGGGCAATCACGTTCTTGACCAGACCACCGATTTCAACGCCAATGATATCGGTGTTGGTGTAGGGGCGGAAGTAGTCGGCAGCGCAGACAGCGGCAATCTCCCGGGCGGTATCCTGACTCAGGGCCGCCACCACACTGGTGGTGGGCTGTTCAGCAATAATTTCTTTAGCCAGGTTGGGGCCGGAGAGCACAGTGACCCTCCCCGGAACAGCCTCAACCGCTTCGGGGGCAGCGCCGCTGGCAATCAGGTGACCCTGGAGCACCTCAATCATGACCTCGCTCATGCGCAAGCCTGTACCCATTTCCAGCCCCTTGGCCAGGGAGACCAGCAGGGCGTCCTCTTCCATCAGGGGTGCAAGAACCTCGAGCTGGGAACGCAGCACCTGGGCCGGAATGGCCAGAACCACAATGCTGGCCCCGGTCAGAGCCTCAGCGGCATCGGCCGTCATGACCATGCTGTCTGGGAGCTTGATCCCGGGGAAGTAGCCCTCATTGGTGCGGCTCTCTTGCATGGCTGCCATCGTAGTGGGATTACGCCCCCACAACATGACCTGCCGGTCGGTACCTGAGCTGGCAGCGGCATCCGCAAGAACCTTGGCAAAAGCGGTGCCCCAGCTACCTGCTCCAAGAACAGCGATTTTCTGGTGCTTCAGATCGGTCATGGGTGCAGGCCTCCCCTAGTGATTACTGGTCAGGTGACTGGCGGACGTCCAACACGGCATTCCAGCGCCCGGCAGGGGCTTTCTCCCCGCGCAGGCCCTCAAGCAGGGCGGTGACGTCGTCGAGCATACGGTTGGTGACGGCGGCCAGCTCGTCGTGTGTGTAGTGGGCACCGTCTTCGCGGTGCTGAACCAGGTCGCTGAAATCGACCGGGTCGCCCACCACAATCTTGACCTTCTTGCGGGGCCAGCTGAAGCGGGGCTTACCACGGCGGGGCCAGAAGTCCTGGTCGCCCCAGTGGGCTACCGGGTAGACCGGGGCACCGGTGGCCAAGGCCAGGCGGGCTGCCCCCGATTTACCGGTCATAGGCCACATATCGGGGTCCTTGGTCAGGGTACCCTCGGGGAAGATAATGACCGCTCCCCCGGCGTCCAGAACATTCTGGGCAATCTCAAGGGACTGCCCTGCCCGCGCTGAGCCTCGGGCAACCGGGATGTGGGCGCACTGGCGCATGAGCCAGCCCAGCAATGGCACCCTAAACAGCGCTTCTTTGGCCAAGAACCGGGGCAGCACACCCTCAAGGAAGAGGGGGTAGGCTGCTGTAATCGGGTCTACCACGGTCAGGTGGTTTGAGACCACGATAAACCCGCCGGTCTTGGGTAGCTTCTCCCGTCCCTCAATCTGCGCCTTCATGGGCAGGTTGTAGAGGGGGCGCAAGAGCGTACCGGCTATGGTGTAGACCGCGTCCCCCAGCTTGGTGGGCTTGATATCACTCAAAGAAGCGCTGTTCTTGCTCATCTTAGGCAGTGACCTCGAAGTTAGCACCCAGGGCGGTGAGCTTATCAACGAAGTGCTCGTAGCCGCGGGAGATGACCGAAACGCCGGTGACGTTTGAGGTGCCTTCAGCAGTCAGGGCAGCAATCACGTGGGAGAAGCCACCGCGCAGGTCGGGCACGTTGATGTCGGCGCCGCGCAGGGGGGTCTTACCGGTGATGATGGCTGAGTGGTTGAAGTTCTGGTGGCCGAAGCGGCAGGGGGTGGGGCCCAGGCAGTCCTTGTGAAGCTGCACGGTAGCACCCATGCGCACCAAGGCATCGGTGAACCCAAAGCGGTTCTCGTACACGGTCTCGTGAACAACAGAGACGCCCTTAGCCTGGGTCATGGCAACAACCAGGGGCTGCTGCCAGTCGGTCATAAAGCCGGGGTGGACGTTGGTTTCAACGAAGAGGGGGTTCAGGTCGCCGCCCTGGTGGAAGAAGCGGATGCCCTCGTCGGTAATGTCCAGGCCACCGCCCAGCTTACGGTAGACGTTGATGAAGGTGGAAAGATCCTTCTGGTTGGCGTTGCGCACGAAGATGTCACCGCCAGTAGCCAGAGCTGCGGAAGCCCAGGACGCTGATTCATTACGGTCGGGCATCGCCACGTGATTAAAGCCGGTCAGCTCGTCGACGCCTTCGATGATGATTTGGCGGTCTGTTTCGACGGTGATGATGGCACCCATCTTCTGCAAGATGGCGATGAGGTCCATGATTTCAGGCTCAATGGCAGCGCCGGTCAGCTCGGTCTTGCCCTTGGCACGGGAGGCAGCCAGCAGAACCTGCTCGGTGGCGCCGACGGAGGGGTATTCCAGGTTAATTTGGGCGCCCTTGAGACCATCGACGGGAGCCTTCATGGAGATACCGGTAGGTAGCTTCTCAATCTTGGCGCCAAACTTTTCCAGCACGCGCAGGTGCCAGTTGATGGGGCGATCACCAATCTTGCAACCACCCAGGTCGGGGATGAAGGCTTCCCCGATAGTGTGCAGCAGGGGGCCGCAGAGCAGAATCGGAATACGGGAGTCGCCTGCGTGCACCTCGATGTCGGTGTGGTTAGCTACGGAGACCTTAGAGGGGTCCATGCGCAGTTCGCCAGCCTGCATGTTGTAGTCCACCGACACACCGTGCAGCTCTACTAGGTCGGTAACAACCTGCACGTCCTTAATTTCGGGAACGTTGCGAAGCACCGAGGGGGTGGAGCCCAACAGGGCGGCGACCATGGCTTTGGGGACCAGGTTTTTAGCACCGCGGACGTTTACTTCGCCCTTCAGAGGGGTGCCACCTTCGATACGCAGTGCGCTGACCATGTATGTCCAATCGTCAAAACTGTTAGGGGGTGTTGACGCGCGTTACTTTCCGCGTCAATTCTCGTTTACCAACTTTACCCCACTTAGGTGCACTGGTTGTTGTACAGGCGGTGTTCTTAGCCATGCCACAGACTTTACTTATCTAGACGGGCTAGGCAGAAAGCCACAAGGACGCCGGTGCACAGGGCACGGCGTCCTTATGGTTAAGCTGTGGGCTGGGTTTTACAGCTGCTGGGTGCGGGGCAGCCAGGCGGGGCGCTTGGCCTCGTAGGCGGTAATCGCGTCCTCGTGTTGTAGGGTCAAACCGATATCGTCCAGGCCTTCCATCAGGCGCCAGCGCACGTAGTCGTCAATCTGGAAGGGCACGGTCAGCGCACCAACGGTGACGGTCTTTTCTTCCAGGTCAACGGTGACCTCGGTACCGGGTTCGGTTTCCAGCTGCTTCCAGATGAGTTCGATGTTGTCCTGATCAACCTGAGCGGCGACCAGGCCCTGCTTGCCGGAGTTACCGCGGAAGATGTCGGCAAAACGAGCTGAGATCACCACGCGGAAACCGTAGTCCTTCAGAGCCCAGACCGCGTGTTCGCGAGAGGAGCCGGTACCAAAGTCTGGGCCTGCGACCAGCACAGACCCCTGCTTGTAGGGCTCCTGGTTGAGGATGAAGTTGTCGTCCTTGCGCCATCCTGCGAACAGGGCATCGTCAAAGCCGGTCTTAGTGACGCGCTTGAGGTAGACAGCGGGGATAATCTGGTCGGTATCGACGTTGGAGGCGCGCAGGGGCACCCCGATGCCGGTGTGCTTCTTAATAGGTTCCATCAAAAATCCGTTTCCGCCCGATCAAGCCGGGCTAGTGCGAGTGGGGTGCTTAGAGGTCTGCCGGTGAGGACAGGGTACCGCGGATGGCGGTAGCGGCGGCAACCAGGGGTGAGACCAGGTGGGTGCGTCCGCCCTTGCCCTGGCGTCCTTCGAAGTTGCGGTTGGAGGTTGAGGCGCAGCGTTCGCCGGGAGCCAGCTGGTCGGGGTTCATTCCCAGGCACATGGAGCAACCGGCAAAACGCCAGTCAGCCCCGAAGTCCTTGAAAATCTGGTCCAGACCCTCTTCTTCGGCCTGGGCACGTACCTTCTGGGAGCCGGGGACCACCATCATACGGACGCCTTCGGCCAGCTTCTGGCCCTTGACGATTTCAGCGGCAGCTCGCAGGTCTTCGATGCGGGAGTTGGTACAGGAGCCCAGGAAGACCACATCGACAGGAATGTCCTTCATAGGGGTACCTGCGGTCAGATCCATGTATTCCAGCGCGCGGGAGGCGGCCTTCTGCTCGTTCTCGTCCTCAAAGTCCTCGGGGAAGGGCACTGCCTGGGAGAGGGGGACGCCCTGCCCCGGGTTGGTACCCCAGGTAACAAAAGGTTCTAGTTCGTCAGCATTGATGAAGACCTCCCGGTCAAAGGTTGCCCCCTCGTCGGTGGGCAGGGTCTTCCAGTATTCAACGGCGGCGTCCCAGTTTTCGCCGGTGGGCGCGTGGGGGCGACCCTTGACATAGTCAAAAGTGGTCTCATCGGGGGCCACCATACCGGCGCGGGCACCTGCTTCAATGGACATGTTGCAGATAGTCATTCGGCCCTCCATGGAGAGGCTACGGATGGCTGAGCCACGGTATTCAAGCACATAGCCCTGGCCACCACCGGTACCGATTTCGGCGATAACAGCCAGGATGATGTCCTTGGCAGTGACACCGGGCTTGAGGGTGCCCTCAACATTGATGGCCATGGTCTTGAAGGGGGCCAGGGGCAGGGTCTGAGTAGCCATCACATGCTCCACCTCAGAAGTACCAATGCCAAAGGCCAGGGCGCCGAAGGCGCCGTGGGTTGAGGTGTGGGAGTCACCGCAGACCACGGTCATGCCGGGCATGGTCAGACCCAGCTGGGGGCCCACCACGTGCACAATGCCCTGCTCTTTATCGCCCAGGGAGTGGATACGCACACCGAATTCTTCAGCATTTTTACGCAGGGTCTCAATCTGGGTGCGGGAGGTCAGGTCAGCGATGGTGGAGAAGATGTTCTCGGTGGGAGTGTTGTGGTCCTCAGTTGCGATGGTCAGGTCAAGCCGACGCAGAGGGCGTCCCTCCAGGCGCAGACCCTCAAATGCCTGGGGTGAGGTCACTTCGTGGACCAGGTGCAGGTCGATGTAAAGCAGGTCGGGCTTGCCGTTTTCGCCGGGCACTACGGTGTGCGCGTCCCAAACCTTTTCAGCCAAAGTTCGTGGGGTATGGTCGGTAATACCAGCCATGGAGTCCTCCATAAAGTTTTCTCGTGATGCTTTAACAAGTGTGACCCGCCGAAGAAAATCTTTCCAATAAATGAACTTGCATATCACCATATGAGAAGTCATGATAGGTTATACGGACACAATACTTTAGCTCTCGATCTTTCACACTCGAAAGGCTCCCACCGCAACCACTCACCTGGGCCGAAGCCCGGCCCACGACCACAGGCGAAAGAAAAGTCACCATGCACGATAACCGCAGCTCAGGCGTCGGCGTCCTCGATAAAGCCGCACACATTCTTGACTGTCTCGAAGCAGGCCCCGCCACCCTCTCCCAGCTCGTTGAAGCCACCGGCCTAGCCCGCCCCACTGCCCACCGTCTCGCCGTCGCCCTAACCCACCACCGCCTGGTCGCCCGCGACGTCCAGGGCCGGTTCATGCTCGGCCCCCGCCTAGGTGAGCTCTCCAGCGCCGCCGGTGAAGACCGTTTGATTGCCGCTGCTGGCCCCGTGCTCAACAACCTGCGCAACGTCACCGGTGAGTCCTCCCAGGTCTTCCGCCGCCAGGGCGACTGGCGCGTCTGCGTGGCATCTGCCGAGCGTCCTATCGGCCTGCGCGACACCATCCCCGTGGGCACCCAGCTCTCCATGAAAGCCGGCTCTGCGGCCCAGATCCTCACCGCCTGGGAAGACCACGCCCGCCTGGTGGAGGGCCTACACAACGCCCGATTCTCAGCCACCATGCTGGCAGCCGTCCGCCGCCGCGGCTGGGCCCAGTCTGTCGGTGAGCGCGAGCGCGGCACCGCCTCCGTTTCAGCCCCGGTGCGCTCCCCTTCCGGCAAGGTCATTGCGGCGGTTTCCATCTCGGGCCCTATCGAGCGTCTGACCCGCCAGCCCGGCCGTTTGCATGCCGAAGTGGTGTGCGAGGCTGCAGCTGCACTGACTGAGGCTCTGCGCAGCTAGAACTGCTGAGAGGCTTATTCAAAGTCTGGGGTGAAGCAGGCTCGCAGCGAAGCTGCTGGCTCGGCGGCTGGCGTGAATCACCTAGTGAGCGCCAGCGAACCAGGTGAGAGGGTCTGCAGCGAGCGCGAGCCTGTGAAACCCGTTCAATAAGCCTCTTACTATGATGCTGAAATACAGAAACTCCCCGCTCACCGGTTTCGGTGGGCGGGGAGTTTTTGTTTTATCGGGCCTCGTGCAGGGCCTGGCGGTAGCCCTCTAGGCGGGCTAGTTCGTCCTGCACGGGGGCGGTGACGCAGCGGGCTGCCACATCGGCCAGGTTAGTTTCGAGTTGGCGGCGGATGTTCTTGGCGTAGATGCGGTGCCCCACCGCCGCTAGCCCCCGTCCCAGGGCCGCTGTCAGTATGCCCAGCAGGACGCCGGTAACCACCAGCAGGGTGGGGATGGGCAGGGGGAAGCCCTCGATGGTGGGCGGGTCGGGCAGCACAATCTGGAAGTAGCCTGCCACTGCCAAGCCGGTGAGCCAGAGCAGGCCCACTAGTGCCGTTGCCAGCCCCACCCATTGCAGGACGTTGAGCAGGTGCCACCACCAGCGTTTTTTCTGAGCATCGTAATGTACGGTAGCGGCGGCGCGCTCAATCTCACCGGGCAGGTGGCTCTCATAGGTGCGGGCAGCATTCCTGATGGAGTGGCTCCAGGGTTCCTCGACGCTCTGCGAAACGCTGGTGGCAAAGGTGCGTAAGGACGTTGAGAGGGCCGCTTTCTGGGGTGCTCCCAGCGGTGGCAGGGAGGACTTAGAAATGGGTGCCCCGTCGTGTTCTTTGTGCAGGCCTAGGCGTTTGAGGGGGTCGCGTTTGATTTTGAGCAGCCAGCGGGTTGCAATCCAGCCGGTGGACGAGGCAGCGTGCAGCCTATAGGAGTCGGCCGCGGCCTTGACCAGGGCTTCTGCACCTGAGGCAGCGTAGAAGTCGTCCTCAAGCTGGCTAGTTGCGGCAGCGGTGATGCCGACGGGCTCTCCCCCGCCGTCCTGCCCAGCCAAATCTGTGCGGACGCCTGCCAGGTCAGCTTCGATGCGGGCCACCGCAGCGTTCTTGGCGACGGCCACCTGGCCGAGAATCTCGCGCAGGCGGGGTATCTGGTAGCCGGTGCGGGCAGAAACCCCCAACGGATCAGCAAGCAGAGTGGAGGTGAGCCCGTCCTGAGCCAGTAGGAGCTTGAGGGAGTCCAGAACTGCCGGCACTTCGGTCTCGTCCAGGCGGTCCACCTGGTTGAGCACGGCCAGGGTCACTGCCCCGTGGGCGGCTAAGGGCCGGATGAAGTCCTGGTGAATCACCGCATCGGCGTATTTTTGCGGGTCCATGACCCAGACCAGCACGTCCACGCACTGGGCCATTTTCTCTACGATTGCCCGGTTGGACGCCTCTACCGAATCGAAGTCAGGCAGGTCAAGGAGCACGAGCCCGCCGGTGGCCTGTTCGGTCTTCCCAGCTCCCACCGAGCGGCGAATCTTGTTCCACATGCCCACGGTCACCGGCACATCGGCACGATTGAGAGCCTCTGCTGCCTGGGCAGGGTCTTCGTCCATGTAGGTGCGGCTATCTACCCCCAGCCAGTCCAGTAGGGGTTCTGCCCCTTCCCTGCCCCAGATAGCGGCCTGGGCGGTAGAGGTGGTGGGGCGGCGGGCAGCACTCTTGGCGATTTCTTTACCTACGACCGCGTTGAAGAGGGTTGACTTGCCCGAACCGGTTGCGCCGAAGAAGCCGATGACGGTGTGCTCGGCGGAGAGCTCCCGGCGGGCTGCTGCGCGGGTGAGCACACCCCTGGCGGTCTCGATGGTTTCGGGGTCTACTCGCCCCTCGCCCAGTTCCAGGGCGGTGGTGAGGGCATCGACGCGACTTGCTAGGGCTGTAGTCGCGACAGCTGTATCGGTGGTGGTCACGGTGGTTACTCTCGCTTACTCGGTGTCAGTGCCGGTGAATGCTGAATCACTGGTGGTGGAGGCGGACGCCAGCTGTTCCCCCGCGCGGGCCAGGATCTGGGCCGCTTCGGTGAGGTCGGCAGCTGAGGGGGTTTCGGGATTGCTGCTGCCGCTTGCCTCGTCCAGGCGTTGGGTAAAGCGTTCCTGCTGGCTGAGAAGGAGCTCTCGCATACGCTCTTCGAGGCGGGTGCGGGCTCCGGCAGCCATGCGGCGTACGGCGTCCTCACCGAAAATTGCTTCCAGCAGCTTCTGGCCAACGACGCCTGAGCCGCCAGCGATGCCAACCTCTAGGCCGGTCAGACCGCCGGTCATGGAGAAAACCGCGACCATGAGAATCATCGCAGTGACGTTGACCCCCAGCGACATGAACCGGGCCTTTTGGCGCTTACCGGCACCTTCAGCGGCGATGATGTCCATGACGTCTTGCTGCCAGGCGCGAATAGATTCAGCAACTTCTTCGGAGAAGTTCTCGCCGAGGGAGGCTAGGTCGTCCCCGGCCAGCAGGGCACGGCCGGCCCGGTCTTCGAGCCAGCGGCGCTGGGCGGTTTCGGCAGCGGCAGCAGCCTCTTCCATAATGACCGAGTGCAGACCCACTTCAAGGGCCTGCTCCACTTCAACAGCGCGGGTAGGCGGAGTACCCCTAAAGAAGCCGGCTACGCGGTCGCGCACCTTGCCAATGGTGGTTTCGACCTGGCGGAAGAATTCGCCGGTGCCCACAAAGTCCTGCCAGCGGGTCAGCACCTCGCCGCGGAGCATCTGCCCGTCCTGGGTAGCCTCGTTGAGATTAGCCAGGGCGCGTTCAAAGGCTGAGGTGACGTCCGCACGCAGTCGGGTCTCGGCATCCTGCTGTTCCCCGGCGGCCTGGGCCAGGGTAATAGTCTGCTGGGCTACCCCACGCACGGCTCCTTCTAGGGTTCGGCGGGCGATATCGGAGCGGGCATCCACGTCAGCGCCCAGGGAACGCAACCAGAAGATCAGCGGGGTCAAGGCGACAGAGGGCAGCAGGCCACGTTCGTCGCGTTCCTGTTCGGTTACAGAGTGAATGAGGGCGGGGGTGATACCGGCTTCGGTGAGCATGCGGGTGAGGTCGGCTTCGATTTCGTCCTCGGCGCCCTCGGGCACGCGGTTGAGCACCACGGCGATGGTGATATCGCGGGCAGCGGCCTGGCGCAGAATCTCCCAGGGCACGGCGTCGGCGTAGCGGTTAGCGGTGGTGACAAAGAGCCAGAGGTCGGCAGCGCGCAAAAGCTGCTGGGCCAGGCGGCGGTTCTCGTCTGAGACCGAGTCAAAGTCGGGGGCGTCAATCAGGGCGATGCCGGCAGGCAGGGATTCGACAGGTACGGTGACCAGCTCGTCCTGGCCATTGTGGGGGTTAGCGCCGGGTAGGGCTTCGTCGGGCGCTACCGGTACCCGCACCAGGTGGGGCAGGATTCGCTCGGGGGTGAAGGCGTCGGCATCCTCGGGGCGGTGGAGCAGGACGGGCTGACGGGTGGTGGGGCGGATTGCCCCGGAGCGGGTGACGGGCTCCCCCATGAGGGTGTTGACCAGAGTTGACTTACCCGCACCGGTAGAGCCGCCCACGACCACGGTGAGCGGGGCGTCTAGGGTTGCTAGCTTTGGCAGGATGTAGTCATCGAGCTGGGTGACGGCGGTACGGGCTTCTTTGCGCGCGTCGTCAGCGGAAGCTGTGACGAGGGGGAAGGACGCTGCCGCCAGGGTATTGCGGGCATCGCGAACTGCGGTGAGAGCGGGGGTGATTGTTTCCTTGTGCACGTACCCTATTCTCGCATGTTTAGCGAAGAGCGCGGGGCTTGGTGGCCAATGATGCTGAGGGCAGAAGAAAAGCTCCACATCTTGGTAGATGTGGAGCTTTTAGCCTGTGACCCCAACCGGATTTGAACCGGTGTTGCCGCCGTGAGAGGGCGGAGTACTAGGCCGCTATACGATGGGGCCAAAACTCTTTCGAGCTGCTACCGTTTCCGGCAACAGATAAAACTATACACAAGGGATCAACCTACAGGCAAATTGAGCAGATGTAATCTGCACTACCCTAGACTCTGCCAAGCCCAGCCAGGAACACCCCCAGGGAGAGGCCAGGCCCAGGCTGGCTAGATTCAGGCATAAAAAAATCCCCCGCTTCGAATGAAGCGAGAGATTTTAGTCTGTGACCCCAACCGGATTTGAACCGGTGTTGCCGCCGTGAGAGGGCGGAGTACTAGGCCGCTATACGATGGGGCCGTAACATCTTGAATCAAGATGTTCGCTGGGATACCAGGACTCGAACCTAGAATGACGGTACCAGAAACCGTAGTGTTGCCAATTACACCATATCCCATTATTATTTGCTCCGGCTTGTTTCCTTTCGGAAGTCATCGCCGCAACGAGTAATAACTCTATACGAGCTTTTGAGGGTATGCAACTTGAAATCTGTAGAGCTGGCTCACATTCAAGTAGTTCACCTCGTGTTTAGCCTTATTTCTAGCGGTTTTTGGCCCCAAAATTTTTGTAAAAATTCCTGAAAAAGCCGCTCCTGGCGTCCTCGCACACCCCTTTTACCCGCATCTGGCAGGAAGAAAGCACCGCCCCGCTTCCCTGCTGAAGACAGGGAAACGGGGCGGTGCGTGAGCTAAACCTCGAAATTTTTTAGGCCAGGGAAGCGCGGAGCTTCTTCAGGCGGGCCAGGGAAGATTCCTTACCCAGAATCTCCATGGATTCAAAGAGAGGCGGTGAGATGCGCTGGCCGCTCATGGCGGTGCGCACCGGGCCGAAGGCAAGGCGGGGCTTGATCTCAAGGCCATCAACGATAGCTTCGCGCAGGGCAGCTTCGATGGTGGCGGCAGAGAAGTCTGTCAGGCCCTCGACTGCGGTGATCGCCGCATCGAGAACTGCCGGTGCTGACTCCTTGAGCTGCTTGGCGGCATCCTCGGCTACCTCGATGTTCTCATCGGCAGTAAAGAGGAAGCCCAGCAGGCCGGGGGCCTCACCCAGAAGCTGCATGCGCTCCTGAACCAGAGGGGCTGCCTCGGTCAGAATGGCCTGCTCGCGCTCGGTCAGATTCTCGAAGCTCTCAGCGGAAACCAGCTGCGCCTTATGCAGGAAGGGAACCAGGCGGTTGCGAAAGTCCTCTGCCTCCAGCAGGCGGATGTGGGTGCCGTTAATAGCTTCTGCCTTCTTTAGGTCGAAGCGGGCGGGGTTGGCCAGAACGTCCTTGATGTCGAAGGCAGCCACCATCTGGTCCATGGTGAAGATGTCTTCGTCGTGGGAGAGGGACCAGCCCAGCAGGGAGAGGTAGTTGAGCAGGCCTTCCTTGATGAAACCGGCATCCAGCAGGTTGTAGAGGCTTGACTCGGGGTCGCGCTTGGAGAGCTTCTTGTTACCCTGGCCCATGACGTAGGGCAGGTGGCCAAATTCGGGGATAAAGCTGGTGACGCCAACCTCGACCAGGGCCCGGTAGAGGGCAATCTGGCGGGGGGTCGATGACAGCAGGTCCTCGCCGCGCAGTACGTGGGTAATGCCCATGAGCGCGTCGTCCACGGGATTGACCAGGGTGTAGAGGGGCTTGCCGTTGGCGCGGACGACCACGAAGTCGGGTACAGAGCCGGCCTTGAAGGTGATGTCGCCACGCACTAAGTCATGGAAGGTGATGTCTTCATCGGGCATGCGCAGGCGCAGCACGGGGGTGCGGCCCTCAGCCCGGTAGGCGGCCTTCTGCTCTTCGGTCAGGTCGCGGTCAAAGTTGTCGTAGCCCAGCTTGGGGTCTTCGCCCTTAGCCTTGTGGCGCTCTTCAACCTCTTCGGGGGTTGAGAAGTCCTCGTAGATGAAGCCACCGGCCTTGAGCTTTTCGACCACCTCAGCGTAGATATCCATGCGCTCTGACTGGCGGTAGGGCTCGTGGGGGCCGCCAATGCCAACGCCTTCATCCCAGTTGATGCCCAGCCACTGCAGGGATTCGAGCACCTGGTTGAAGGATTCTTCGGAGTCGCGGGCGGCGTCGGTGTCTTCGATGCGGAAGACCATGGTGCCGCCGGTGTGCTTGGCGTAGGCCCAGTTGAAGAGGGCGGTGCGCACCATGCCCACGTGCGGGGTGCCGGTGGGTGAGGGGCAGAAGCGGACGCGGGTCTCGCTGGGGTCGTTGAGTTTCAGAGCGTAATCACTCATGGATGCGGGCACATCCCTTTCTAGTTGAAAGCTATTCGTAGGTTCTAGTTTACTCGGCGCGGACGGTGTTGATGAGGGAGCCGATACCCTCAACCTCAATCTCAACCTCGTTACCTGCGCTCAGGCGTCCTACCCCTGCGGGGGTACCGGTGAGAATCACGTCGCCGGGTAGCAGGGTGAAGTATTCGCTGGCGGCGGCGACGAGTTCGGCGACGGAGAAAACCATGTCGGCGGTGGTGCCGTCCTGTTTGAGGTCGCCGTCAACCCAGGTTTGGATGGTGAGGTCGTCGGCGTCCAGCTCGGTTTCGATCCAGGGGCCCAGGGGGCAGGCACCGTCGAAGCCCTTGGCGCGGGCCCACTGGATGTCGGTTTTTTGGGCGTCGCGGGCGGTCAGGTCGTTGGCAACGGTGAAGCCGTAGATAACTTCGGGTACGCGGTCCAGGGGCACGGACTTGGCGATGCGGCCGATGACGACGGCGAGCTCACCTTCGAAGGAGACGTTGTCTGACCATTCGGGCAGGGCGATGGGGTCGCCGGGGCCGATGACGGAGGTGTTGGGCTTGAAGAAGAATTGGGGGGTGGTGGGGGTTTCGTTGCCCAGTTCGCTGGCGTGTTCGCGCCAGTTGCGGGCCACACCAATGACCTTGGAGCGGGGGATGATGGGGGCAAGCAGGCGGACGTCCGCTAGGGGGTATCGCTTGTCGGTGGGGTTAATGCCGGTGTAGAAGGGGTCGCCGGAGAGAACGGTGATGGTCTCTTCGCCGGGCTCACCTTCAACCAGCCCAAAGTGCAGGGTATCGTCTACGGTAAATCGGGCAATGCGCATGGTTCTAGACTACCGGACTCCCCCAGCCAGCTTCTAGGAAGAAGGGGACGACGGGCAGGGTTGGGGCGGACTAGCCCAGGGATAAGGTAACAGGACGGCAAGAGCCGGGAAAGGCTCGGGTTTGCTTACTGACTCTTTTTCTTTTCTTCCCAATATTTCTTGTGGGCACCTTTAATATGTTCAAGAAATTTAGACCTACCCACCCAAATATGAAGATCATTAGGAAGAGTTTTGGCAACCTTAAACTGATTAATAAAATTATATCTTTTTTGAGAACTGCTTGAAGAATCTCTAATGAGGGGAACATGTTCAATATGTGCGTATTCCATATCAGCACCAGTCAAATCACATCCGTCAATATGTGCATAATTAAGACGCGTTCCATACATAACAGCGTCATTGAAATAGGAATTTTGCAAACTAGCCTCATTAAAATAAGTGTTATCCAAGTTAGTATTCTTAAATCGCACCTTTTGAGCACTAGATTTTTCAAGCCTGGAATAACTCAAGCTAGCATTATTTAAACAAGATTTATATAAATCAGCACCCTGCATATTCGCATTATCAAGAATGGCACCTTTAAGATTAGAGTACTTCAAGATGGCCTTTTTTAAATATGCATTATTAAGTTTAGCTTCCTGCAGATGGATACCATAAAGCCAAACGTGCTCCAATCCCTGTAAATCACCTTCGAAACCGAAACGCACGCCCCTCAAATCCGCACCCTTCATATGAGAACCGCTCAACACCGCCCCTTCCAAGTTTGCAAAATCCAAGTTGGAACCATTCAGACACACATTGGAGAGATTGAGCTCCCTCAAATCAAGATAGCTCAAATCACGCGAAACATCAATACTACAGCCCAGACATTCAGGTATATTATCAGGATCCCATTCTTCTAATTCAGAGTTATCATAAATGGGAAAAATATCCTTAATGACTAAGTTAAGAACTCTTTGTTCTTGTTCACTTCGCAGATCACTCCTCTCAAGATAGACACCAAAAAGAGCCCTCAAGATACCATTCTGCTGATTATTTTTTTGATTCTCAACCAAAGCAGAAGATTCCGACAGAGCCTCCCAATCTTTATATAGAGTCGCCAACTGAAAGTAACTAGCACACTTTTGATCAACATCCTCGCTATAGCGACGCTCTAGAATATCATGAAGACGATCATTGAGGGTCTTAATCAGCTCAGCGTCCTGCTTCTTTGTTTCTAGCTCACGTTGGAGTTTACGGTTTTCTTCACTTATTTGGTAGCTGACCACTACAGAGACGAAAGCGCCCGCAGCTGCAATCAGAGCCGCAAATACAGTAAACAGCCCCTGGCGGGCTTCTACCCAATCGCCATTGAAGGTAGCAAGTGTCAGAAACAGGGTGGAGATTGCTAATAGCAGGAAGATAACTGGGAGTACTACCTTCACAATCCGGTAGAGCTGGTTGCCATTTTGTTCTGCTTGCTCTTTAGGTTTCCTTCCTGAGAATTTCCAAGCCAAACAATAGGCAAGCACACCCGTCCCAAGCGCAGATACCGGGCCTAGACCGAACAGATCATCCCACGTAAAGTTCCGGTAGTCTCTCGGGACTGCAAGCCACCCAAAGATGGCGGCTCCTATACCCCATGTCCAGGCTAGGAACTTGTTTCCACCCCTTCCGCGTCGGGCTGTATTCTCGGTCTTGTATGTTGCTATCATGTGTGCGTCTAATGTGTCTGGCATAAGCCCAATTAAATACCAGAAGGGACCAGAAAGCGTAGAGGAACCCACCCGGCCTTGGGGCTTCACGTGGAACACGGTGATTAGCTACTCCTTGAATAAGTCTGAGTGAGAGCCGGTTCGGATCAGCAACAGGGCCAAAACACCATCGTCTTTTTCATAGATGAGCAACCAGTCCGGCGCAATGTGGCACCCTCTCATGCCTGAAAAATTCCCAGTAGGCGCATGGTCTCTGTCTCGGGGAGGTAACTCTTGCTCTGTAGCCAGAAGATTAACGATGTGGAAAAATTTGTCCAGGTTCTTGCCACGCTTCTTCGCACGCTTCAGTTCTTTACTTAAAGGCAGACGTTACACTGATGTGGTAAGTCGTCATACGTCTAGAGCTTTTCTCAGCGCCTCGACGCTCTCGAAAGTCTCCGCCCTATCGTCGACCAAGAGCCTGCGCCCCTCTTCGATCGAGGCAACGGTCTCCGCTGTCGGCACGTTAGTCGTCACTTCAAAGGGGATACGGCGCTCCAGGATACTCTGCCGTAAAAACATGTTGACAGCCGTTGAAAGGTTCAAGCCAAGCTCAGCGAAAAGCTCCTCAGCCTCGCCATTAACGGCCGAATCAGTACGAACACTAATAGTTGATGTAGACATGCTTCCTCCTACCGCCAGTGTATTACCCTTGTATGACGTTGCCTAGACTATCTCACACATATCGTCGCCCAGCCTGCCCCCCCATAGTCCTTAAATTTAGAAGGGGTAAGGGATTGACAGCACCCATCATATTTTTCTAGACTGACACCGGCATATCCCCCCCCTAGGGAAGGCATTCCAGTGGATTTTTCAGCGGCTCTCTAGACCACGCTGAAACCCCTCACCGCGGTTTTCAGCACTTCACCTCTTTGACGCTGAATGGATCGCACCCTCATGCCTATTTCCGTATCTGAGCCCCACCTTTCTTTTAACAGCCTCAGCCTGACCTGGCCCGACGGCACCCCCTGCTTTGAAAACCTCACCGGCGCTGTCAGTGCCCCGGTTACAGCTCTCATTGGCGATAACGGCTCCGGCAAATCAACCCTGCTCAAGCTTTTAGCTGGCACCCTAGAACCAACGAGTGGCAGCATCAGCCGGCCCGGTACCGTCGCCTACCTGCCCCAGGATTTAGGACTCACCCCGCAGACCACCATCGCCGACCTCTTCGCTATCACCGAGGTCCTCGACGCCCTCACCGTGCTAGAAGCCGGCGACTACTCAGAAGAGCTCTACGACCGGATCGGTGATAACTGGGACGCCGCCGAGCAAGCCCAGGCTACCCTGGCCGCGTCCGGCTTCTCTCCCGCCCTAACCACTACCGACGCCCACGCCCTCATGCGGCGTACCATCGGCATGCTCTCAGGTGGCGAGGCCGTCACCGCAGCCCTCACAGCCCTAGTTGCCACCCGCCCCGACGTCCTACTATTGGATGAGCCCACCAACAACCTTGACGCCAACGCCCGCGCCACCCTCTACCGGTTCTTAGACAGTCTGCCCTGCCCCGTGCTCGTGGTCAGTCACGACCGCGACCTACTCGAGCGGGTCGATGAAGTGCTGGAACTCAGGCAGGGGGCCCTGCGCTCTTTCACCGGTAACTACAGCGCCTACCGGCAGGCCATCGACAGCGAGCAGGACGCTGCCGCCCGCCACCTGCGCGAGGCCAAGCAGGTTGAGCGGCAGGAAAACCGGGAGCGTATCGAGGCAGAAACCAAGTTGGCGCGCGCAGCCCGGGCTGGGGCGACCGCCCAGGCTAACCGGCGGGGCTCGCGTATGTCGATGGGGCTGGCTGCTTCCTCAGCCCAGCGGTCAGCCGCTAAGGTTCGGCAGACCCACCAGGGCAGACTTGACGCTGCTACTGCAACCCGGAAGGCCCGGGAACGGGATATCCGCGAGGACCAGGCCATCTATCTTGACCTGCCCGGCACCCAGGTGCCAGCAGGTAAGCGGGTGCTGGAGCTAACTCTACGGCAGGGTACCAGTGCGGACGCCAGCCCCTACCAGGGTGAGCAGGAGCAGGCGGATGACGGAGCGACAGCGGCTACTCCCCTGCCTGAGCGGCTGATTGTCCAGGGCCCAGAGCGCCTGCGGCTGGCCGGAGCTAACGGGTCAGGTAAGAGCACCCTTCTGAGGGCAATTATGGGAGATGCCCAGGCAACCGACACCGCTCGCTACACCTGCGACTACCGGGTAGCGAACACCGGCTACCTGCCCCAACGGCTGGCCCTCCCCCAGGACCAAAGCATGCTGCAACTGGTCATGGAAGCCAACCCGACGCTGACCGAACAGCAGGTGCGCGACGACCTAGCCCGACTGCTCTTCCGCCGAGAACGGGTGCACCTGCCCGTGGGAGTACTCTCCGGCGGTGAGCGATTCCGCGTGGCCCTAGCAACCGTCCTCTTGGCCAGCCCGGCACCCCAGCTGCTGATTCTCGATGAACCCACCAACAACCTCGATATGGCCTCGGTGGACTGGCTAGTGCAGGCGCTAGCCTCCTATGAGGGGGCCCTCCTGGTCGTCAGTCACGACGAAGCCTTTTGCGCGCAACTAGGCCTGACGGGCGTCCTGACACTGCCCGCCCTGACCTAACCAGCAAGGGGACCGCAAAACCAAAAAAGGACCGCAAAATATGCGGTCCTTTTTTGAAAATCTGGTCCCCTTGAGGGGCAGCCGGAAAAAGGAAGACTAGACCAGCTTCACGTTCCAGCCCAGGCGGTCCTCAACCTTACCGGTCTGAATACCAACCAGCTCTTGACGCAGGGCCATAGTGACCTCGCCGCCGTCCGCACCTGATGCCGAAGGAATCTCAAAGTCAGCGGCCTTGAGCTTACCCACGGGGGTAATCACAGCAGCAGTGCCACAGGCGAAAATCTCGGTAATCTCACCGCTTGCTACGCCCTCACGCCACTCGCTCAGGGTAATCTTGCGTTCCTCCACGGTGTGGCCGCGATCCTCAGCCAGCTTGATGATGGACTTACGGGTCACACCGCGCAGAATCGTGCCGGTCAGCTCGGGGGTGACGATGCGTCCGTCCTTGTAAACGAAGAAAACGTTCATGCCGCCCAGCTCTTCAATGGCGTCATCGCGGTTGGGGTCCTTGAAGATGACCTGCTTGCAACCGTTGGCCTCGCCCTCCAGCTGGGCGGCCAGAGAGGCCGCGTAGTTGCCGCCGCACTTGGCCTCGCCGGTGCCGCCCACGCCAGCGCGGGCGTAGGTGGTCGAAAGCCAGATATCGACGGGCTTGGGGGTGCCGAAGTAGTTACCGGCGGGGGACGCAATGATGAAGAAGGAGACCTCGTGCGACGGGCGGATGCCCAAGAAAGCCTCGGTGGCGATCATGAAGGGGCGCAGATAGAGGGATTCACCGTCACCGCTGGGCACCCAGTCGACGTCGATAGTGACCAGCTGGCGGATGGCTTCAACAAAGAGTTCTTCGGGCAGGTTGGGCAGCACCAGGCGGTCTGCTGACTTATTTAGACGGGAGGCATTCTCTTCGGGACGGAAGGTGGTGATGGACCCATCTGCCTGGCGGTAAGCCTTGATGCCCTCAAAGATTTCCTGGCCGTAGTGGAAAACGGAAGCCGCCGGGTCCAGGCTCAGGGGGCCGTAGGGCAAAACCTGGGCGTTGGTCCATTCACCGCCGTCGGTGTGGGTGCCACGCCAGTCAATGCGCACCATGTGGTCGGTGAAGTAGTTGCCGAAGCCGGGGTCGGCGAGGATCTCGGCGCGTCGTTCGGCGCTGGCGGGGTTGGGGTTGCGGTTGATGGTGAATTCGAGTGACATGCTCATCCTTCAAACTGTGTCGTGGGGTCTCTTATCTAGGGTACCCCAGGGTCTTTCGCTCTGTTAGCTAGCTTACGCAAGACCCCACCGGGTTTCGGTGGGGTCAGGGGCTTAGCCCAGCTGGGCAAGGATTGCGTCGCCGATTTCGTCGGTGGCGCGGGTCGCGCCGGGGTTGGCGGCCAGGTCAGCTTCAACGGCCTGCTCAATCCGGGCAGCTGAAGCCTCATGGCCCAAGTGGCGCAGGAGCATGGCAGCTGCCAGGACGGTCGCGGTCGGGTTGGCCTTGTTCTGCCCGGCGATGTCGGGGGCAGAGCCGTGGACGGGTTCGAACATGGAGGGGTAGGTACCGTCGGCGTTGATGTTGCCGCAGGCTGCGTAGCCGATGCCGCCGGTAATAGCACCTGCCTGGTCGGTGAGGATGTCGCCAAAGAGGTTATCGGTGACGATCACATCGAAGCGGGCGGGGTTGGTGGTGAAGAAGATGGTGGCTGCGTCAATGTGCAGGTAGTCGGTGGTGACCTGGGGGTATTCTTCGGCGACCTTGTTGAAGATGCGGTTGTAGAGGGCACCAGCGTTGACCAGCACGTTGGTCTTGTGGATGAGGGTCAGCTTTTTCTTCTCGCGGCTGGCGGCCAGCTCGAAGGCGTAGCGCACCAGGCGTTCGATACCGTAGGCGGTGTTGACCGACACTTCGGTGGCGATTTCAGCGTCGGTACCTGCGCGCAGTACACCGCCGTTACCGGCGTAGGGGCCTTCGGTACCTTCGCGTACGACCACGAAGTCGATGTCGCCGGGGTTGCTCAGGGGTGAAACAGCGCCGGGGAAGAGGCGGGAGGGGCGCAGGTTGATGTAGTGGTCGAAGGAGAAACGCAGGTTGAGCAGGATTTCTCGTTCGATCAGGCCGCTGGGCACGGCGGACGAGCGTGGGTCGGCTCCCACTGCGCCGAAGAGGATGGCGTCGTGCTGGGCGAGCGCGGTCTTGGTCTCTTCGGTGAGGGTCTGACCGGTGGCGAGCCAGTGTTCTGCACCGAGGGGGTATTCGGTGGAGGTGACTGTGATGTTGTCGAGTTCGGCGGCGCGGGTGAGGACGCGGTGGGCTTGGGCTACTACTTCGGGGCCGATGCCGTCGCCGGGGATTACTGCCAGGTTGATGGAGCTGTTTTCAGTCATGGTTTAAGGCTAGTCCTGCGAGCGCAGCTTTGCCCATATTTTGACTGGTGGTTTCATATATTGATCTAGGGTGTGAGGTGGTCGGTAGCTGGTAGGGCCACTACCGGCTTATTGCCTGTGGGGGCTACTTCTAGAGTGGTAAGCCTGCCACCAGCCAGATGGGCAAGGACGAGCGCGTCCCCGTCCTTGGTGTGTGCAGCCAGGTAGGTGCGGGGCAGGTCCTCATTGATGGGCTCGCCCGAGTAAAGCAGGTTGTAGGTGAGGCAGGTGCCGCAGTCGCAGGTCGGTTGTGCTTGTGCTTCGGTGAGGGCTGCAATTGCGGCCTCTCGTTCAGTGGCGCTCAACTCACGGTCGCTTGGGGTGAGGGGCTTGGCCAGGCGCAATACCGCCGCAAAGAACTCTTTTTCTTGTTCCATAGCCACACTATAAAACTGAACCACATGCCTTGTCACCAGCCCCAGAATTTAATCGGGGCTCAACAAGGCATGTGGTTCTGCAAAAGATAAGCGAACGGTTAGACGTTCTTCTCAATCAGCTCCTTGACCGCCTCAACATCGTTGGGCAGGTCAATCACGTGGCGGTCGGCGTCCATAATGCCGGCAAAACGCTCAGGGATAGCTGGCTCGGCGCCGGTAGCTTCAAGGATGGTTTCAGCGAACTTGACAGGCAGGGCGGTTTCCAGGCAGATGATGGGGGTATCCACCTTCTCTGCCCAGTCGCGGGCGACCTTGACGCCGTCCGCGGTGTGGGGGTCAAGCAGCACTCCCAGGCGCTCGTTGGCATCGCGGATGGTAGCGACGCGGTCGGCATGGGTTGAGCGGCCCGAGGCAAAGCCGTAGCGCTCAGCCGCCTCTGCAAAGGCAGGGTCATCGGTCAGGGAGAAGCCGCCCTGACGTACCTTGAGGCCAAAGAGATCAGCGGTGCGCTCAGCGTCACGGCCCAGCAGGTCATAGATAAAGCGCTCAAAGTTAGACGCACGGGAGATATCCATGGAGGGGCTGGACGTCTCGTAGGTATCAGCCGAAGAACGCACCCGGTAGTCGCCGGTACGGAAGAACTCGTCGAGCACGTCGTTCTCGTTGGTGGCAACAATCAGGCGGTCGATGGGCAGGCCCATCTGGCGGGCGATATGGCCGGCGCAGATATCACCGAAGTTACCGGTAGGCACGCAGAAGGAAACCTTCTGGTCGTTGCTTTCGGTAGCGCGAATCCAGGATGAAACATAGTAGACAATCTGAGCCATCAGGCGGGCCCAGTTGATGGAGTTCACCGCACCAATGCGATTGTCAGCCTTAAAGGCGGCGTCAGCTGAGATAGCTTTGACGACGTCCTGGCAATCGTCGAAGACGCCGTCGAGGGCGACGTTGAAGATGTTTTCATCGTCCAGGCCGAACATCTGGGCCTGCTGGAAGGGGGTCATACGCCCGGCGGGGGTGAGCATAAAGACCTTAATGCCGGGGCGGCCGCGCATAGCGTATTCGGCAGATGAACCTGTATCACCCGAGGTGGCACCCACAATGTTGAGAGTTTCGCCGCGGCGGCCCAGCTCGTATTCAAAGAGCTCACCCAGCAGCTGCATGGCCATATCCTTGAAGGCGGCGGTGGGGCCCTCAGACAGGTGGCCGATCAGAATACCGGGTTCCAGTTCGGTCACCGGAACGATCTCTTCTGAGGCAAACTTGGGGTAGGAGTAGGCCCGGGTGGTCATAGCCTTGATGTCTTCAGCCGGAATATCGTCGATGAAGAGCTGCAGTACTTCTGCGGCCAGGGCTGCGTAGCCTTCCTCAGCAAGTACAGCACGCCAGCGGGTCAGAGTGGCGTCGTCGAGGGTGGGGTAGGTTTCGGGCAGGTAGAGGCCGCCATCGGGGGCAAGACCACCGAGCAGAATATCGGTGAACTTAGCTGAGGTGCGGGTGGTGTCGCGGGTTGAGATGTACTGCATGGGTATAAGCCTACCGAAACTGCCCAGCCGGTGGTGCTAGGCGCTCATACTGCGGTATGAATTTGGGGTGCGGATGCCCGCCGCCGCCTTCCCGGGGACGGGGCGGCTTTTAGACTTAGGAGGGTGGATACCCTACAGATAGAACTGGCCGCTACCCAGCGCCGGAAGAAGCTGGTCAATGCGATCGCTGTTGCCCTGGGGCAGATACTGACCCTGGTGATAACGCTTGCCTTTGGTCTTTCCATGGTGGAGGGTACCTGGGTACTGATCTACCTACTTGCTTGGCTAGTTGCTACGTCCAGTCTCTACTTCAGGTATTCCCGTCCGGTCCTGGTCTTGGTTCTGGTGGTGGTATCGCTGCTGGTTACTATTCCTGCTCAGTACCCTGCGGTGGGCTCCTGGTGGGCGGCCCCGGTGATGGTCTACCATCTGGTGCGCTATTTTTCGCGCCCAGTCCGTATTGGCACTTTTCTGGCGGCTCTCCTTGCTTCGCTCGTTGGTGGCTTTGTTTTTGCCCGCGCTTTTTTGGTCTACAACTTCACAGCTTTTGAGTTCTACGTTACCGCTCTGACCGCTGCTTTTATCTGCGCGGCCATCGTGACTATCGCCTGGTTCTTTGGCGATACTCGGCGGCTTCGCGAGAACCGCCACCGGGCCCTGATTGAGCGCAACCGCCAGCTAGAACACGAGCGCGAGCAGGAGCGGGCCCTTGCCGCCCTCGATGAGCGGGCCCGCATTGCCCGCGAAATGCACGACATCGTGGCTCATTCGCTGTCTGTCATCATTGCCCAGGCGGACGGCGCCCGCTACGCTGCCGCTGCCCAGCAGGCTGGGAGCGGGGCGGGGGCGTCCGCGCAAAATGAACCCGTGGAACTCGCCGCCCTGGGTACGATTTCCGAGGCGGCGCGGTCGTCTCTGCAACAGATGCGTACTCTGTTGGGGGTGCTACGCACCGACGAGGGCACCACCGTTGAGCCCCTCCCGGCCCTGCACAACGTCCCCCAGCTCATTGAGCAAACCCAGAAGCTGGGCATACCGGTGCGCTTTAGCACGGTATCGGGGGTTGAGGAGAAACTACCGCAGGGTGCCGACCTGACCATCTACCGTATTGTGCAAGAGGCCCTGACCAACGTGGCCAAGCACTGCCCGGGCACTTCCCTGGTGACCGTCACCATTAGCGAGGGTAAGCAGACCCTGGATATCGACATCACCAACTTGCCCCAGGCCGAGCCCACCGAGCCCCTGCCCGGTGCCCGCCGGGGGCTGTTGGGTATGCGCGAACGTGTCGATATGTACCACGGCACCCTGCACTACGGCCGCCTAGCCGACGGGTCTTTTAGGGTTTTTGCCCAGATTCCTTTCGTGCCCTAGACCCACTTGAACAAGAACCAGCCAACCGATGATAGCCAGGAGCGATAGAGTAAAACCGTGATTAGAGTTCTTCTTGTAGATGACCAGCAGCTTGTACGTTCTGGCCTGGCTATGCTGATTGGGTCGCAGGCCGATATGCAGGTGGTGGCCCAGGCCGGGGACGGCCAGCAGGCTATCGAGCTGGTCGCCGAGCTGCAGGCTGCGGGGCTGGGGCCTGATGTAGTGCTCATGGACGTGCGCATGCCGGTGCTCGATGGCATCGAAGCCACCGGCGCTATCATCGCAGCCCACTCTGAGGTCAAGGTGGTTATGCTGACCACCTTCGATATCGACGACTACGTGTACGCCGCGGTGCAACGCGGGGCCAGCGGCTTCCTGCTCAAGGACGCCCCGCCCGAGCAGCTTCTCGGGGCGATTCGGACGGTGCAGCGCGGGGATGCCGTCATCGCCCCCAGCGCCACCAAACGGCTGCTCGAACAGATGATTCCCCATCTGGCAGGTGGCGCGCCCCAGCAGCCGCCCCAAAAGCACGCCGACAAAATCGCCAGCCTGACCAACCGCGAGCGAGAGCTCTTCTTGCTCATTGCCCAGGGCCTATCGAACGGTGAGATGGCCCAGCAGCTCTTTGTTTCTGAGGCGACCGTCAAAACCCATGTCTCGCATATTCTGGCTAAGCTTGAGGCCCGCGACCGCGTGCAGGCAGTAATTATTGCCTACGAGGCAGGGCTGGTTTAACCTTCAATACTGAAAATTATTAGGTTCCGCAGGCTCACGCTCACTGTGAGTCTTCGGAACCTATTCTCATACCGGGGTATGAGGCCCACCCCTTTCGCTTCACTCCCTAGTGCGATGTGCCCCGCCCCACTGCCTTGCCATACTGGGTATATGAGCACCTCACACACTATTCCCATCGCTGTTTCTGCCCGGAATCTTTCTAAAACCTACGCGGGTGAATCCCCCGTGCACGCCCTGCGCAACATTTCTATTGATTTTGAGCGGGGCAAGTTCACGGCCATCATGGGCCCCTCTGGCTCCGGCAAGTCAACCCTGCTGCACACCCTGGCAACTCTCGATGCTCCCGACCCCGGGGAGCAGACGTCCGTACAGGTCAAGGGCGTGGAGCTGACGGGGCTTAAGGACGCCGCCTTAGCTGAGTTCCGGGCCCGTAATATCGGCTTTATTTTTCAGGCCTTCAACCTGATTCCTACGCTCACAGCGGTCCAGAATATGGAGCTACCCCTGGGGCTGGCCAAGATGGCGGTTGATACCATCTGGCGCGATGAGCTGGTACGCGCCCTGGGCCTTGAGGCCCGCCTCAAGCACCTGCCCTCCCAGCTCTCCGGTGGGCAGCAGCAGCGGGTGGCTATCGCCCGAGCCCTGCTCCCGCGCCCGGCCGTCATTTTTGCGGACGAACCCACCGGCGCCCTCGACTCGGCGACCAGTACCGAGGTGCTGGGGCTCCTACAGCAAGCCAGCCGGGAGCAGGGGCAGACCATTCTGATGGTGACCCACGATCCGCTTGCGGCCTCCTACGCTGACCGGGTGCTCTTGCTCAAGGACGGTCAGTTAGCCGGCGGACTCGAAGCCCCCACCCAGACTAGTGTGCTCTCAGCTCTCGCAAGGCTGGGTGACTAACATGGCCACGACCCTGGGCACCGTTGCCTTTTCTAACCTGGGCAAGCACCGCCTGCGCTTTGCTCTGACCTCCATCGGCATCGCGATTTCAGCCTTCTTTCTCACATCCGTTCTGCTCATCAATACCTCCTTCTATGACAAGGTGAGGCAGGCATCAGGCCAGAAGTACTCCACCGCCGATGCCGTTGTCGAAACTACCGATAGGTTCTCCGAAGGGGACATCACTAACTACCATCTCAGCCAAGAGCAAGCCGACCGGATAGCAAGCCTACCCATGGTCGAGTCGACCTGGACGCTGGTCGCTACCTACTCCGTCATTTACCTACCAGCTCAAGGTGAAAGTGAAGGTGGCACCTACAGCATCGCCCAAGCCGATATACCAACCGAGGCCTTCTTCCCCTACTCCCTGACAGAGGGCAGCCTACCGACGTCTGCCTATCAGATAGTGATTACCGACCGGGCAGCCGAAGCTCTCTCTGTAGGGGTGGGCGGAGCGGTCGTCCTCGATGATCTTTCTACCATAACCGAGCAGACCGACCTGATGGAGTCTCTTCCCCAGGCGGCCTACACCGTCACCGGTATCTACGAACGCCCCGCAGGCTACAGAGCGGGACCAGATATGGTCTTTACACCGGGTACCGGAGTAAAAACCTACATTGAACGCAGTCGGACCTATTGGGACAGTAGCGACGGCATCTACGAACAGGTTCTTCTGAAACTCAAAGACCCCGCCTCTACATCCTTAGCGGAGCTCAAGCAGGCTCTTGCCAACTCCCCATCTCTTACCGTCTCGTCAGTTGAGGAACAGATTAGAAATGACGTCGGCAAGGGAGTGGGCAGATACACCGCCCTGCTTTCTATTCTCTTCGGCTTTGGGGCTCTCTCGCTCCTCATGAGCTCCTTCATCATCGCCAGCACCTACAAGTTGCATGCGGCAGCCCGCTCCCGTGAGCTGGCCCTGCTGAGAACCCTCGGCGCTACTCGCCTAGCGGTGGTGCGCATGCTCCTGGTTGAGGCAGCAGCCCTCGGCGCACTCTCATCCCTCGCAGGTATCATCACCGCCTACCTTGCCGCTCTAGTTTTCAACGAAAGTGGCCGCATCACCTTTAACCCGCTAGCGGGTGCCCTCGCCATGCTGGTCTGCACGCTCGTTACCCTCGCCGCCGTACTCAAGCCGGTCTGGGCAACCCGAGCTATACCGCCGGTGGCGGCACTCAATGGCTACCAGGAGCTTCCGAATGCTCCCCGCGCCAGGCACACCTGGGCTTATATCGTCCTCTGCCTAGTTCTCACCCTGGCTACAGTAGTCTGCGCCCTAGCCGGGCTTCAGGAGAGCCATGCGGGTCTCATCATGCTGGCTACGGTTCTGGCCGCCCTTACCTTCGTGGTGGCAGCTCCCCTGCTCGTCGCACCGGGCATCGCCCTGCTCCGGGTCTTTGCCCGCCCCTACTCCACCGCGGCCCTGGCCCACAGCAATATCGCCCAATCACGGGCGTCCGCCTCGGTGACCGTGCGTATGGTCTTTATCTGTGCGGCCTTCGTCAGCGCAGCCCTCACCGGTTATTCCACCATGCAGCAGAGCTTCATGGCAGAACTAGACCGCAACTACCCCTACGATGTTGAAGCGGTACTTGAGGAACCAGACGTTGCCCGCCTGCAGGAGATACAACGCCAGGTTTCCCAGCTCGACGGTGTGGACGCTGCCCTTGTGGCCCTGCCCCAGGGTAGTGTGGTGACCTCGTCTGATAGCTGGTTCAGCACAACGGTCTATTCCGTAGACCCCGAAACCTTCACCCAGCTGCATGGTGAGCAGACCGGCCAGAAGCTGACAGAGCAGACGGTACTGCTGAGCCAGGCCTATGCAGATTCCTTCGGGTTTCAGGAGGGCCAGCAGCTCTACATTGAGGGAACCCGTGACGCTGTAGAACTCATCGTCAGCATCACCCCCGATACGCTGCGCGGCTTCCTCATCACCACGCAGAACGGCAACCTCATCAGCGGCACAGACCTGGTAGACCCCACCGGAGAGAACACCGAGGCAGGCCTGCTCCTAGCCGATTTTGACCCCGGTATCAGCTGGGGCGACCGCTTCTCGGTGCTCAACCCCATCGCCGAAATCACCGGCCTCGACGCTGGTGAGTTTTCGGGCGTAGTCACCGAAAAAGCCAGCGTGCAGGATAATATGCGCTCAGTTCTCTGGGCTGTTCTGGGGCTTCTATCGGCCTCACTGCTGGTCTCGCTCGTAGGACTTGCCAACACCCAGTTACTGAGCACCCAGCAGCGGCGCAGGTCCTACGCCCTACTGCGCATCAACGGCCTCTCCAGCCGTCGATTGCAGGCTGCCGTCAGCTACGAAACCCTGCTACTGGCTGTCTTCGCCCTCATCTGGGGCGCAGGAGCCGGCCTTATCACCGCCCTGCTCCTGCTCCAGGTTTTTGCTGTCAACAATTTCGCCCTGGTCTACAGCGTGCAGGCCTGGCACTACCTAGCGGTTATCGCAGGTGGCCTTGCTCTGGCCTGGGCCACGGTCTTTTTCCCGGCTAGGTCAGCCTCCCGCATACCGCCGGTTGCCGCCCTACAGGAGGTGAACTAGCAGGGCAGGGGCGGGCGTCCGCCCCTCTCTAGCTGTCAGTGGGGCTAGCAGTGGGGGTGGGTACCGTCACCGGTGAGGTGTTCTTGGGGTCGGTCTTATCAGTGGCGACCCGCTCCCCAGCTGTGGCGTGAATCGCTTCGAGCTCTTCAGAGAACTGCTCAAGACGCTGGTAGACCGCCTCATAGTAAGAGTTCTTCAGGTCGGTCATCGACGAGTCAAAGGAAATGCTCTCACGGCAGGAAATATCGGCCTGCAGCATCTTCTCCGCGCTATCGGTCCCCAGCAAACTAGAGCTATAGGCAGCCTGATCGGTGCTCAAAGCCTGACCAAACCCCGCGTCCTTCATGCAGGTAGCCCACGACTCCTGCAGAGCCAGATAATTTTCATCGGCCCGCAGGCTGGTCTCAATAGCCTGGGCGAACTCGGGAGCCAGCAGGGCAGCTTTCACGCCGTTCTCCACAGATCCATAGATGTACTCATAGCTCTGGGCCATGCAACCAGCTGAGTTGAGCTCACCGCTGGAGTACTCCATGAAAGTCACGGTAAAGGGCTCACCGCCCTCCCCCAGATAGGCGTCCAGCCCCGCCTGGTCAAAGCTAGCGGTAGCCCGGCCTTCTGCGGCAGGTAACTGACCGTAACCCGAGGCTTTCAATTCCTCGGTGGTTCGGCCTGTGTAGACCGCAGAGTCCAAGGTCAACCCAACCTCAGGCTCCTGGTAGCTACCACCGGCTTCAGCCACGCAGCGCTCCACAAAAGCCCGACGGGCAGACTCAGCCTCAGCAGGCGGGAAAATCCAGGACTGCAGAGCATCAAGATGCTCGGTCTTAGCGGTCTCAGCAGTCAGCTCATCAAAGTTCTGAGGCTGCGAAGAACACCCGGCCAACCCTAAAGCTGTGAAACAACCAAGCACAGCGAGCCCTTTTACACAGCGGTTCGTAAGTAATGACACGGCGTCCTCCCTAGATAATCAGCCTCAATTCTAACTACTATGAAGAAGCAGTATCACCACAATCATCGAATGAATCCACGACGACCTCGTCACAGAAAGCAGACTACAAACGCCATGACCTCCCTTGATCATCAAGGACTTCAGACCAGCCGCCGTGGCCTCATGCGCTTTGCCGCACTCACAGGTGTGGCCGGTGTTGCCACCACAGCAGGAACCGTAGCCATCAACGCTACCGCCCACGCAGCAGACGCAACCGCCAGCGTCTTCCCCTCAAATTTCACCTACCCCACCGTCACCGGCCCCTCCCTGGCCCTGTGGGGTAGCTCCTCCTTCGACGGAGCCCACGCAGACCAGGGAGTGCCTGCAGGCTTTGATGCAAGTCCACGAGCGCTGCTTTCTAGTTATCTCTCTGCCCCGGTTCTAGAGTTCGGGCGTGGTGGAGATACCTCGTCCCTCATCGCTGCACGAAGGGGCACTAGCCACTATCGGTGCCATCTCATCTTCCCCAACGATAAGATTCCTGCGTCTGGGCAAGTTGATGTAACCCTTGCGGGCGAATCGCTCATGAGCTGGGGCTCTTCCCTTCAGTTGCCCTGCTACGTCGGAGCGGTACCGGGTGTTTTGTCTGCTGGCGCTTCTGAAGGGCAGTACGTGTTTACTCGGGCTGTCGCGGGCGATGAAATCTATGCTCCACCTATCAATGGAGCCACTGTAGTTCAGTCCTACCAAGAGATGATTAGTCGCACCTCATATCATGTCATTCAAATTGGTCGTAATAATCTCAATCAACCCCAGCAGATTAAGGATGATACCCAGCGAGCCTATGACATGGCTCCAGAACGTACCATCGTATTAGGTCATTTCAGGGGCCAGCATGACGGTAACGACTCCACCATGGCCAAGCAGGTGAACGACTATAATGCTTGGGCTGCTCAGACCTACGGTGTACGTTTTATGAATCCGGAAACCTACCTGCGCGAGACGACCCAGGAGTCCTGGCTGCGCTACGGTGCCCTGGCGGGCTCGGGTGTCTGGTCTTCTGACGATGACCGAAAGGCCTACGACGAAGGAAAGATCCCTGCAACCCTTTATGCCGCCGATGGTTTCCATCTGAACGGCTGGGGCTACGTTGCCCTATCGCAGATGGTCTATTACAAGGTCACTGAGCTTGGCTGGTTCTAGCCTCTCGGGTGTAAGTATAAGGACGCGGCCCCCACCTTTCGCGCGAAAGGTGGGGGCCGCGTCCTTATGTTTTTACTGCTGGATACGCTGCTCGTAGCCTAGGCGTTCTTGGGTTCCTCGTAGCGGGGGAAGATGGGGGCCGGAGCGGGTAGCTCGGTTCCGGTTTCCAGAGCCCGATCAAGCGCTGCAAAGACGCGGTTCTCAGGAGCAACCGCCAGCAGGTCAAGGAGCTTGCCCATGGAGGTAGGCATGACCGGCTGGGTCAAGGTGGCGACGATGCGCAGCACCTCAGCGGTTACATACAGCACGGTGTTCATGCGCTCCAGGTCGGTCTTGCGCAGCTTCCAGGGCTCCTGGGCGGTGAAGTAGCGGTTAGCTTCACCCACAACCTGCCAGATACGCTCCAGGGCGCGATGGAAGGCCTGCTCGTCGAAGTCAGCGCGGACGGGCTCATAGAGGGCAGCTGCCATCTCAAGCATGGCGGTATCTTCTGTGGTGAAGGCGCCATGAGCCGGAACCCTACCCTCGCAGTTCTTCGCCACCATGGAGAGGGAGCGCTGGGCCAGGTTACCCAGGTCGTTGGCTAGGTCGGAGTTAATGCGGTTCTTGATACCTTCGGCTGAGTAAGAGCCGTCCTGGCCGAAGGAGACATCGCGCAGCAGGAAGAAGCGTAGCTGATCCAGGCCGAAGCTGGCGACCAGGTCGGCGGGGTCAACCACGTTGCCGATAGACTTGCTCATCTTCTCGCCGTCCACCAGCAGGAAGCCGTGGCCAAAGACCCGCTTGGGCAGGTCCAGACCGGCTGACCAGAGGAAGGCGGGCCAGTAGATGGCGTGGAAGCGGGTGATGTCCTTGCCAATCATGTGCAGGTCGGCAGGCCAGAACTTGGTGAAAAGTTCCCCCTCGGTATCGGGGTAGCCCAGGCCGGTGAGGTAGTTGGTCAGGGCGTCCACCCACACGTACATGACGTGCTTTTCATTGCCGGGTACGGGCACGCCCCAGTCGAAGGTGGTACGGGAGATAGAGAGATCAGTCAGGCCGTTCTTGATGAAGGCCGCCAGCTCGTTACGGCGGGATTCAGGGTAGACGAAGCCCCCGGTGGAGTAGAGTTCCAGCAGGCGGTCGCCATACTTGGAGAGACGGAAGAAGTAGGATTCCTCTTCGGTCCACTCAACCTCGGTGCCGGTTGCGATGGCATAGCGGACGCCGTCGCGCACCTCGGTTTCGTCCTCGGTATAGTAGGCCTCGTCGCGCACGGAGTACCAGCCTGCGTACTTATCCAGGTAAATATCGCCATTCTCTTCCATCTTTGTCCAGATGGTCTGAGAGGCGGTGTAGTGGTCGGCATCAGTGGTGCGGATGAAGCGGTCGAAATCAGCACCGACCAGCTCGGCCATAGCGCGGAAGCGGGCGGAGTTTTCGTCCGCAAGTTCCTTGGGGGTCTTACCCTGTTTTTCGGCTGTGGTCTGCATCTTCTGCCCGTGCTCATCGGTACCGGTCATGAAGCGCACCTCGAAGCCGTCGAGCTTCTTGAAGCGGGCCATGGTGTCGGCGGCAATAACCTCGTAGGCGTGCCCGATATGGGGGGCACCGTTGGGGTAAGAAATCGCAGTGGTGATGTAGTACGGGGTAGAAGTCATAGCTACCACTTTACCCGTTTGCACCAACCACTGCGAACGCTACTTCCCGCGCTGCGTACTAGTCAGCCAGGTTAATAACCGCAGCGCGGGATGCGTTGACCACGCGCTTGATGGATTCAAGCACCTCGGCTGAGAGGGCTGAGTCCAGGGCCAGGACGCAGAGGGCCTCAGCGTTCTTGTCGTTGCGGGAGACCTGCATACCGGCAATGTTGATGGAGGCGGTGCCCAGCAGGGTACCGATAGCCGCGATGACGCCGGGGCGGTCTACGTACTCCAGGAGCAGCATGTGGTCGGTGATGGGGATTTCTACGTCGAAACCATTGACGTTGGTCAGCTTCTCGATCAGCTTGGGGCCGGTGACGGTACCGGCTACAGAGACAACCTCGCCGTTGGCCAGGGCGCCGGTGAGCACGGTTTCGTTGCGGAAGTAGTCGGTTTCGGTAGTGGTGACCAGCTCGACCTCAATGCCACGCTGTTCAGCTAGCACGGGGGCGTTGACGTAGGAAACCTTGTCTGAGACGACGTCGGTGAAGACACCCTTGAGGGCTGAGAGCTTGAGGGAGGTGACGTCCTTGGTGGCAATTTCACCGGCAATCTTGACCTCGACGCGGGTGAGGGCTTCGTCGCCGCCGATGGCGGTAAGGATGCGGCCAACCTTCTCTGCCAGGGGGACGCCGGGGCGGACGTCCTTGTCGATGGCGCCGCCTGCGACGTTGACGGCGTCGGGCACCAGGTCACCCTCAAGGGCCAGACGTACAGACTTAGCAACCGAGATACCGGCCTTTTCCTGGGCTTCGAAGGTGGAGGCACCGAGGTGGGGGGTGGCAACGACATTGGGCAGCTCAACGAAGGGCACGTTCTTGGCAGGTTCCTTGACATAGACGTCAATGGCGGCACCGGCAATTTCACCTGAGCGCAGGGCTGCGTCAAGGTCTGTTTCGTCGATCAGGCCACCGCGGGCTACGTTGACCACATAGGCGGTCTTCTTCATCTTCTTGAAGCTCTCGGCGTTAATCATGCCCAGGGTTTCGGGGGTGCGGGGCATGTGGATGGTGATGACGTCAGAGCGCTCTACCAGCTCATCCAGATCAACCAGTTCTGCGCCCAGGGCTGCTGCGCGGGCTGAGGTGACGAAGGGGTCGTAGGCAATGATCTCGGTGCCGAAGGCCTTGAGGCGTTCTGCAACCAGACCACCGATTCGGCCCAGGCCGATAATGCCGATGGTCTTTTCAAAGAGCTCAACGCCTGAGAAGGCGGAGCGCTTCCACTGGCCAGCCTTCATGGAGGCGTCGGCAGCGGCGATGTTACGGGCCAGGCCCAGGATGTGGCCGACGGTGAGTTCGGCGGCAGAAATGACGTTGGAGGTGGGAGCGTTGACCACCATGACGCCTGCCTTGGTGGCTGCCTTGATATCGACATTGTCGAGGCCCACGCCTGCGCGGGCAATGACCTTGAGCTTCTTGGCGGCGGCAATGGCCTCCGCGTCGACCTGGGTGGCTGAGCGCACCAGAATGGCGTCTACATCGGCAATAGCAGGGAGGAGTTCGTCGCGGTTGGCGCCGTCGCAGGAGCGGATTTCAAAGTCGGGGCCCAGGGCTTCAACGGTGGCGGGTGAGAGTTCTTCAGCGAGCAGAACGACGGGTTTTGCAGTCACAGGTGGTTTCCTTAGATAGCGGGTGACGGTTGTGGGAAAGTGGGGTAGCTGGCGCTTCGGACCCTAAGGACGCCGCTGGTAGGGGTGCTCTGTAAAGAGCAGGAGTGCGGTGGGTGGGCTACAGTTCACCGTACGGCTGTAGCTAGACCGCTCCCCCAGTTTACTGGGGGTTGGCAAGAGCCGGCTACCTTGCCCTGGGTGGGTGAGGTAGCCGGCTCTTGAGAGTTCACTGCTGGTGCAGGTGAGAGTAGCTTGGCTTAGCGGGCAACTGAGCCGTCGACGTAGTCTGAGTCAACGGAGTTGTTCCAGGCAAAGAGCTTGCGCAGTTCGCGGCCGGTTGCTTCGATGGGGTGGGCTTCACCCTTGGCACGGAGTTCCTTGAACTCGGGGCCGCCGGCTGCCTGGTCCTCCATGAAGCGCTTGGCGAAGGTGCCGTCCTGAATGTCGGCCAGAACAGCCTTCATGTTTTCCTTGACCTCGGGAGTGATGACGCGGGGGCCTGAGACGTAGTCACCGTATTCGGCGGTATCTGAGATGGACCAGCGCTGCTTGGCGATGCCGCCCTCGATCATGAGGTCAACAATCAGCTTGAGCTCGTGCAGCACCTCGAAGTAGGCGATTTCGGGCTGGTAGCCAGCTTCGGTCAGGGTTTCGAAGCCGTACTGAATCAGCTGGGAAGCGCCACCGCAGAGTACTGCCTGCTCACCGAAGAGATCGGACTCGGCTTCTTCCTTGAAGGTGGTTTCAATGACGCCTGCACGGGTTGCCCCCATTGCCTTGGCGTAAGCCAGGGCCAGGTCGAGGGCCTTACCTGAGGCGTCCTTTTCGACGGCGACGAGGGCGGGTACGGCTCGTCCTGCCTCAAATTCGCGGCGGACGGTGTGGCCGGGGCCCTTGGGGGCAACCATGGCAACGTCGACGCCCTCGGGGGTTTCGATGTAGCCGAAGACGATATTGAAGCCGTGGGCGAAGAAGAGGGCGTCACCTTCGTTGAGGTTGGGGGCGATGTCGTTCTTGTAGACCTCTGCCTGAACCTGGTCGGGGGTGATGATCATGATGACGTCTGCTTCTGCTGCTGCTTCTGCAACGGTCAGGACGCGCAGGCCTTCTGCTTCTGCCTTGGCGCGTGACTTTGAACCTTCTGCAAGACCAACGCGGACGTCTACGCCAGAGTCACGCAGGTTGAGGGCGTGGGCGTGGCCCTGGGAGCCGTAGCCGATGATGGCGACGGAGCGTTCTGCGATGTTCGCCAGATCTGCGTCGTCGTTGTAGTAGATCTTTGCCATGGTGTTCGATCTCCTTGATCGGTTGAGGGGCAGCAACTGCTGCTAAACCTTGGTTGTGATGAACCGTTAGTCTCTAGCCTAGTAGGTTCGGCCAGTTTTGAGACGCAAGTTTCATATTTTGGAACGATATTTTTGGGCGGCTCTTCGCCTAGCCGCGCAGGGCCTTCTCGCTCATTGACCGGGGGCCGCGGGAGAGCCCGATAGTCCCGGCGCGAACAATCTCACGCACGCCGAAGGGTTCTAACACTTCGAGCAGGGCGTTGATTTTGTTGGCAGAACCGGTGGCCTCGATAATGACGGACTCGGTAGAGACGTCCACAATCTTGGCACGGAAAAGGTCGGCGGCCTGGGTGACCTGGATGCGGGCTGCCGTGTCTGCCTTGACCTTAATGAGAATGTGGTCGCGTTGGGCCGACTGTTCATCGGGCAGTTCCACGATCTTGAGCACGTGAATCAGTTTGTTGAGCTGTTTGGTAACCTGTTCAAGCAGCACGCCCTCGGCGTCGACCACCACGGTGATGCGGGAGATACCCGGAATCTCGGTGGGGCCCACGGCTAGGGAGTCAATGTTGAACATGCGGCGGGCAAAGAGGCCTGAGACTCTGGCCAGCACGCCGGGCTTATCTTCTACAAGAACCGAGAGGGTGTGGCGGCTCATAGCATCTCCTCATCTTCGCCCCAGGAGGGTGAGATATCTTTAGCAATCTGAATCTGGTCGTTCGATACGCCGGCGGGAACCATGGGCCAGACTAGGGCGTCGGGGCTGACGTTGAAGTCTACGACCACGGGGCGGTCGTTGATCGCCAGGGCCTGCTTGATAGTTTCTTCTACATCTGCATCACTCTCGCAGCGCAAGGCGGCACAGCCATAGGCTTCAGCCAGCTTGACGAAGTCAGGCACGCGCTCGGTACCTATGCCGGTCTTGAGGTGGGTGTTGGAGTAGCGGCCATCATAGAAGAGGTTCTGCCACTGGCGCACCATACCCAAGGACGAGTTGTTGATAATGGCAACCTTGATGGGGATGTTGTTCTGCACGCAGGTGGCCAGTTCCTGGTTGGTCATCTGGAAGCAGCCATCACCGTCAATAGACCACACGACTGAGTCGGGGAAGGCAACCTTGACGCCCATAGCGGCAGGGACGGAGAAGCCCATGGTACCCAGGCCAGCGGAATTGATGAAGTGGCGGGGGTTTTCGCTCTGGATAAACTGGGCTGCCCACATCTGGTGCTGACCCACACCGGTGACGTAGTAGGCGTCAGGGCCGGTGAGCTCGCTCAGCTTTTCGATGACGTACTGGGGAGAGCCTAAGCCGTCGTCAGTCTTGGTGTAGCCCAGCGGGAAGGTTTCCTTGAACCGGTTGACCAGCTTCCACCAGTCCGAAAGATCGGGTAGGTCAGAGGCAAACTCGCCTTCGAGAATCTCGTTGAGTTCAGGCAGCACATAGCGCAAATCACCCACGATGGGTACGTCGGCAATACGAATCTTTGAGATTTCTGCGGGGTCTACATCGACGTGAATAACCTTGGCGTGCGGAGCGAATTCTGAGAGAACACCGGTGACGCGGTCGTCAAAACGAGCCCCCAGGGCAATGAGCAGGTCGGATTTTTGCATGGCGGTCACTGCCGGGACAGTGCCGTGCATACCGGGCATACCCAGGTTCTGGGGATCAGAGTCGGGGTAGGCACCGCGGGCGGTGAGGGTGGTGACCACAGGCGCGCCAATGGTCTTCGCCAGCTTAAGCAGTTCATCTGAGGCCTCTGCGCGCACGATGCCGCCCCCCACGTAGAGCACGGGGCGCTGGGACTCGGTAATGAGCTTAGCCGCTTCGCGAATCTGCTTGGAGTGGCCGCGGGTTACAGGGTTGTAGCCGCGGGGGTCGGTGTTAGCGGGCGGCCAGGAGAAGTCCATCATTCCCTGCTGGGCGTCCTTGGTGATATCAACAAGGACAGGGCCGGGGCGGCCGGTTGCGGCAATTTTGAAGGCGGTGGCGATGCAGCGGGGTATCTCCTGGGCATCGCGCACCATAAAGGAGTGCTTGGCGATGGGCATGGTCATGCCTACGATGTCGGCTTCCTGGAAAGCATCGGTGCCGATGACCTTTGAGGAGACCTGGCCGGTGATACAGACAAGGGGCACAGAGTCCATGTTGGCGTCCGCAATGGCGGTGAGCAGGTTGGTGGCACCGGGGCCCGAGGTGGCAATAGCTACGCCGACCTTACCGCTGGCGATAGCATAGCCTTCTGCGGCGTGCCCTGCCCCCTGCTCGTGGCGCACCAGAATATGGTTGAGCTTTTCAGAGTCAAAGAGGGGGTCGTAAGTTGGCAGAATCGCGCCGCCGGGCAGGCCGAAGATATCGGTAACACCCAGTTCTTCGAGGGAGCGGACGATGGCTTGAGAGCCGGTCATGCGCTCTACCTGTGAGGTTTCTAAACTGCTACGGTTGCCCAGGTTTTTAGCTAGATCTGCAGGGTTGATGGGAGTTCCCGCTGTCATTGGTGATCCTCGCGATGGTCTGAAGATGATCTTGTGTGTGAGCGGTGGATGCGCCCGTTGGGTGTAGGTAGTGCCGGGTTGCGGATAAACCTAGAAAAAAACCCTCCGCCTGGTTGAGCGAAGGGTGCGCACGCCGTAAGACATATCAAAGACTTATGCTGCGCACTCGTTCACGAGTCGCACCACAAGAATAATCTGTGACTGCTGGCGTGTTGTCATACCCCTTATTCTTGGTGCTCAAGGGCACATCGGTCAAACCGGTCTTAGAATATGACACAGCTAGTTCACCCCTCAAGACACTGGTGGGGAAGAGCTAAAGCGGTCTAGCCTGGTCAAAGGATACAAAGCTGCACATCGTCATTTAAAGACTTTTAGGCAATCAGTAGCACTTTTCTGGCTAATACTTCAGTTATAGCACGTAGACTGATGGTATGACTGAACCCCAGCTCACCAGTAGTGAAATTGCCAAGGCCCTGCACACTGTCTTTGATAGTCAGATTATTAACTATGGGGCCTACAATCTGGTTTTTGCTACAGGTTCATCTATCTACCGCAATCCCGATTTGGCATCTCATCAGGAAGAAAATCAGAGCCACTTCCTCATCGGCTACAGGGACACCCCGCGAGAGGCAGTCATCGCCCCACTCTCCTTGCCCGAAGTTCGCGGCACCGGAACCCCCACTTCTATCGACAACACAAATGCTGCCCGCACCTTTAGCCTTTCAGAGTTTTCCTTTGGGCTAGAATCCACGAACGGCACCTCCTTTTCTCTCACCTTTGAGCCCCATATGACCGTCCAGACAACAGAAGGTAGTGGCGTGCTCGACCAGGCACTTGATATTGAAGATTTTAAGCGCGTCATCATTGAGGCCTGGGAGCTCTAGCCCTCCCCTAGGGTGAAGCCCGTAAACAAAAGACTGGGCATGGCCTAAAGACTAGACACAGATAAACCAAGCTGAACAAAAAAAGAAGCCCGACCGGTTAGCCGGTCGGGCTTCTTAGACTGTGCGCCCCCTGGGACTCGAACCCAGAACCCATTGATTAAGAGTCAATTGCTCTGCCAATTGAGCTAGAGGCGCATATTTACTTGTCAGACCGAGAACCTGTCTCAGCAACGGGTTCAACTATACGCACCTTTTTTGAGGCATGCAAGCCGAAAAGGGCATTTGTGAGCACCTCCACACAAGCTCCACACATACACCCCAAGCAGTCGCTTTTAGATACGAAAAAGCCCGACCGGCTAGGCAGTCGGGCCTCTCACACTGTGCGCCCCCTGGGACTCGAACCCAGAACCCATTGATTAAGAGTCAATTGCTCTGCCAATTGAGCTAGAGGCGCATATTTACTTGTCAGACCGAGAACCTGTCTCAGCAACGGATTCAACTATACGCACCTTTTATGAGGCATGCAAACCGAAAAGGGCATTTGTGAGCACCCTCACAAAAAGGGCGGATATGCAGCACATACAGAAGGCCTCCCGCCCTATCGACAGGAGGCCCAGAAGCACTATTTACGGTACTCAGCAATCATCTCTGGCGTAATAACATCCATAACAGCGGTATTGACGCGGTCAACGACAGGCTCCGTGACATTAGCCTCAGGTACCTCGGCTTCTGCCGACGGAGCCTCTGCTAAAGATTTAGTAATTGCCCCAATCTGGGCAGTGTGCTCACCTGCAACATCGTCGAGAACCTCGCCACCACCGTGGTGTTCATTGAGGCTTTCAATAATGTGAATGAGCATCTCGCGGAATTCCGGGTTTGAGAGCTCGCCGGCAGACCCGAGCTTGCGGTCAATGTTCTCTGCTTCGGCCAGCACGCGCCGCCCCTCTTCAGTAATGCCTAGTAGGTAGCTGCGGCGGTCAATAGTGTTACGGGTGCGGAAAACGTGCCCGTGCGCTTCGAGTCGAGCAAGGGTCTTACCCATGGTCTGGGCCTGCACACCCACAAGGGAGGCAACTTTCACCTGTGAAATCATGCCTTCGCGGGCAATAACGCCAAGAGCTGTTACGCCAGCATGAGTAAGCCCAAGCGACTTCAGCTGATCGTTCCAGCTGTATTCCAGCATGCGCGCTGCAGTTGAGAGGAGTCGATTAATCGACCAATTACGAATTTCTGGCATAGCACCATTATAAGCATACTCACCACTTATATGCCTAGACATGCTAGGTGCTTGACATAACCAACGGTACACTGAGCAATTGTTGAGCAACCCTGTTTTTCCGCTAAAAATCAAGGCTCCTTGCCCCTGATAAGCTGGAAGCAAGGCCGCAGCCCGGTAGGCTGCACCCCTATTCTGTTCACCATGTGAAAGGACGCCCGTGGAACGACTTACTCCGGGAACCCCCGCACCCCAGTTCACCCTGCCCGCTGCAGGAGGTGACACCGTCTCCCTGGCCGATTATGCAGGGCAGAAGGTCATCGTCTATTTCTACCCCAAGGCATCTACCCCCGGCTGCACCGCCCAGGCCTGCGACTTTAGAGACAACCTGGCCTCGCTCATCTCGCAAGGCTACGCCGTCCTGGGTATCTCACCCGACAGCGTCAAGGCCCTCGATACTTTCACCGAAAACCAGGAGCTCACCTTCCCCCTGCTCTCCGATGAAGACCACGCTGTTGCGGAAGCATACGGGGCCTGGGGTGAAAAGAAAAACTACGGCAAGACCTATGTGGGTCTGATCCGCTCCACCCTCGTCATCGATGAAAAGGGCATCGTAGAGGTCGCCCAATACAACGTCCGCGCTAAGGGCCATGTTGCCAAGCTCCGCCGAGATCTAGGTATCGACTCCTAGGGGCGGCCGCATTTAGCAAAACCTCCCAAGGTGTTGTAGCATAGATACTGTTGTGCTGACAGCACCGCATGCGCGAGTGGTGAAATTGGCAGACACGCAGGATTTAGGTTCCTGTGCCTTACGGCGTGAGGGTTCAAGTCCCTCCTCGCGCACACTGACGAAACACCCGTTCAGCCCGGTTTATCCACGGTTGGACGGGTTTTTTGATAACCAGAACCTGGCGGCCACAGCCTAGGCCAACGAGCCTCAGAACGAAGGGGATTCTCTCATGGCAGCACCAGCCTTTACCCGTCGCGCCCTGCTTCACTACGGTTCCCTACTGACCGCCGGCCTAGCCCTTTCCGCCTGTTCAACCTCCACCGGGGCCGACCCCGCGGCGTCCGCCTCCGCCACCGAGAGCGCAGGCCCCACCTTCCGTTTTGCCCAGGGCGCCCAGGTACTCACCCTTGACCCGGCAGCGACCTATCGGATAGAAAGCCACCGCATCAGCACCCAGATTCTAGAACCCCTGGTGCGGGCCGACGTCAACACCGGCGAGCCTGCCCCCTCTCTTGCCAAGAGTTGGGAGATCAGCGAGGACGGCCTCACCTACACCTTCACCCTGGTTGAGAACGCTACCTTTAGCGACGGCAGCCAGCTGACAGCCAGTAGCGTCCTTGCCAACATCGAGCGCTGGTCTCGTCTGGGGCAGGCTCCTCTGACCCGAATGACCCAGCCCTTCCACCAGCTCTTTGGAACTGCCCAGGCAGCCGATGGCAGCCAGCTAGACTCCCTGGTCAGCAGCTGGTCAGCCCCCAGCGATACAAGCATTACCATTGTGCTTGCCCGCCCCTCCCGCAGTTTCCTCATGGCCCTCACCCAGCCGGCCTACGGGCTGGTCTTGCCCAGCAGCATCGGGACGGACGGCTACCTCACCGGATTCCCCATAGGCACCGGTGCCTTTACGCTGAGCTCCTGGGACAGCAGCACTGCCGTCCTCACCCGCAACAGCTCCTACCGGGGGCAGGCCCCCGACCTTGGCACCATCGAATTCCTGACCATCCCCGATGCCGAAAAGCGCTACTACAACCTGCTCGAAGGCAGCATCGATGCCTACGACCAGGTAGCACTCAAAGACTACGTCCCCCTGGCTCTGGACGGGTACGCGGTGCAGTCCCGCGACCCCTACGCGATTGCTTATATAGGTATCAATCTCTCCCACCCGGCCTTCGACGACACCCGGGTGCGCCAGGCCCTAGCCCGCGCCATCGACAGAGCCGCTATCGTCGAGGCATACTACCCCCAGGGCACCAATACCGCCCCCGACTTCATCCCCGCCCTCTTCCAGATGAAGAAAGAGGACATGGCGCAGGTCTACACCTATAACCTTACCCGCGCCCAGGAACTCCTGCGCGCCAGCACCTACGCCAACCAGGCTATTGATTTCTACTACCCGGTAAACCTCTCTCTACCCTCTCTCCCCTCTCCCGAAGGTATCTACTCGCTGATTTCGGCAAACCTGGTTGAGGCAGGCCTCAACATCGTGCCCAAGCCCTACCGCTGGTCGGACGCCGGTACCGAGGACGTGCCCACCGCTCACCCCGACTATGGGCTAGAACTGACCGGCCTTATCGGGGCCTTCCGCGACCCCACCGCCTTTCTGGGGCATGTGCTCACCCCGGCGGCGTCCGCCCCCACCACCATCAGCGAACCCAGCCCGAGCGCAAGCTCCAGTGCCATCCCTTCCTCCACCTCCACGGCAGCAGTCAGCGAACCGACCAAGGCTACTGCCAGCTACGCCAGTATCCTCCAAGCTATCAACGAAGCTGACACCTACACCGATATCACAGACTGGCGCAATGCCTACAAGGAGATTAACGACCAGGTAGCCAATCTGCTCTCAGCAATCCCCCTGGCCTACCCGGTCTCGGGAGTCACCCAGGGGCAGCGGGTGCGCACCTACACGGTAAGTGCTACCTGCATCGATGATCTCTCAACCGTGCACATCGACGACTAGCCCACCGCGGGCGCCCGCAAAAGTGCGTCAAAGAACCGTGCGTGTTAGGTACGTCGCCCTATCTGTACTACGCTAAAGAAGAGAACGGGGCCGGTGGGCCCCACCCCAGCCGGTGTCCAGCGTCGGGCACCACAGTCTTAGAGTGACGGAGTGTCAATCACGTGGCAAACGAAGTACAGACCGATGTCGTCCTAGTGGGCGGCGGTATCATGAGCGCAACCCTGGGCGTCCTACTCAAAGAAGTAGAACCCACCTGGAATATCACCCTGCTGGAGCGCCTCGATCGGGTAGGGCAAGAGTCATCTAACCCCTGGAACAACGCGGGTACCGGCCACTCAGCGCTCTGCGAACTCAACTACGCCCCGGCAGGCCCTGACGGAACTGTCGACCCGGCAAAGGCTCTGGGTATTAACGAACAGTTCCAGGTCTCCCGCCAGCTCTGGGCTTCCCTGGTTGAAGAGGGTAAGATTAAGGACGCCAGCTTCATCAACCCTGTACCCCACATGTCCCTGGTCTTCGGTAAAGACCATGTGCGCTACCTAGGTAAGCGCTTTGAAGCCTTTGAGAACCAGAAGCTCTTTGAGCGTATGAAGTTCTCCACCGACTTTGACCAGATTCGCCAGTGGGCTCCCCTGGCCGTTGAGGGCCGTGACCCCAACCAGAAAATCGCCGCTACCTGGTCCCCCGAGGGTACCGATGTAGATTTTGGCAATCTCACCCAGCAGATGGTGGATTACCTGCTCGAGCAGGGCGTCACCGTCCAGTACGGCCAGCAAGTCACCAGCCTCGAACAGCAGAGCGACGGCAGCTGGCTGATTAAGGTCAAGAACCGCCTGAACTCCGAGCACAGCCAAACCATCCGCGCCAAGTTCGTCTTCCTGGGCGCCGGTGGCGGTGCCCTGAACCTGCTGCAGAAGTCAGGTATTAAGGAGGGCAAGGGTTTCGGTGGCTTCCCCGTCTCGGGCCTCTTCTTCCGCAATACAAATGAAGAAACCGCCCTCAAGCACAATGCCAAGGTCTACGGCCAGGCATCGGTGGGTGCCCCGCCCATGTCTGTGCCCCACCTCGATACCCGCTACGTGAACGGCAAGCGCTCCCTACTCTTTGGCCCCTACGCTGGCTTTAAGACCAACTTCCTCAAGCAGGGCTCTCTGCTCGATTTGCCCCTCTCCCTGCGTCCGGACAACCTGGTCCCCATGATTCGTGCGGGCCTGGATAACGTGGATCTCACCAAGTACCTCATCGGTGAACTGCTCAAGAACCGCGGCGAGCGTGTAGCCTCTCTGCGCGAGTACTACCCTACCGCGGTAGCGGATGAGTGGGAGCTCATCACCGCCGGTCAGCGCGTGCAGGTGATCAAGAAGGACGCTAAGAAGGGCGGCGTGCTGCAGTTCGGCACCGAGCTCATCGCCTCGGGCGACGGCTCCATCGCAGCCCTGCTCGGTGCCTCCCCCGGCGCTTCAACCGCAGCCCCCATCATGCTGACTCTGTTGGCCCGTTGCTTCCCCTCCAAGATGACCGAGTGGGAACCCCGCATCAAGGAACTGGTGCCCGGCTACGGCGTCAAGCTCAACGACAATCACGACCTGGCTGACGAGCTCTTTGCCCACACCGCCAAGGTGCTGGGTATCGATAACTAGCCCACCGGCATCCGCCCAGCACCGCATGGGCTACCCTGCCTAATAGCTGCCCTGGCACCATGTGACGGGGCAGCTTTTGTTGATGAAGAAGCAGACGCTCAGCTAACTCAAAGATTTATCATGCTACTGATAAGATGTTTACCGATTAAATCACCGCATTCCCAAAGGACGACGCTATGGCTCTCGAAGAACAAACCATTAGCCGGGCCGTTACAGAAGACGCCCACAAAGAGGCTCCCAAGCCCGCCAAGCTCTCAGATATGAGCGGCTCTAGCTGGAAGTACATCTTCAAGCGCGCCCTGAGCGAATTCACCAATGACGGCTGCACCGACCTTGCAGCCGCTCTCACCTACTTCACGGTGCTCTCCATCTTCCCCGGCCTTCTGGCTGTAGTGTCTCTCCTCGGTGTCTTTGGGCAGGGGCAGCAGACCACCGACGCGATTCTCAACTTCCTTGAAGACTACGCCCCGGCTGAAATGCTGACCCTCCTAGAGGAACCCATTACCCAGCTCACCAGCTCAACTGCTGCTGGTCTGGCTCTGGTTACCGGTGTGGTCGGTGCCCTCTGGACTGCATCAGGTTACATCGGTGCCTTTGGCCGCTCAATGAACAAGATTTACGGTGTGGTCGAAGGGCGTCCTATCTGGAAGCTTCGCCCCTTCAATCTGCTGGTAACCGCTGCTATGGTGCTGATTGTGGTTGCAATGATGCTGGTTCTCCTCTCATCAGAAGACGTACTGACCACAATTCAGAACGCTGTTCCCGCTGTTGAGCTAGGCGGTTTTATTGGCGTATGGATGTGGCTTCGCTACCCCATCATGCTGGTTCTAGCTGTTATCTTGATTAGCCTGCTCTACTTCGCGACCCCCAATGTCAAGCAGCCTAAGTTCCACTTCCTCACTCCCGGTGCCGGTATCGCTCTCATTGTGATGGCAATTGCAGCACTTGGTTTCACCTTCTACGTTTCAAACTTCGGTTCCTACAATGCCACCTACGGCCTGATTGGTGGCGTTATCGTGATGCTGCTTTTCATTTGGATCATGAACAACGTGCTGCTGCTCGGTGCTCAGATTGACGCTGAGATTCAGCGCGGCCGCGAGCTGCAGGCCGGCATCAAGGCTGAGGACGAGCTTCAGCTACCCCCTCGCGATGACACCATGGCGATCAAGCTGCAGGAGAAGAAGGAGAACCTCATCGAAGAGGGCCGCAAGATTCGCCTGGCCCATAACGGTGTTGATTTCCAGCAGATGGCCAAGAAGCAGGAGAAGAAGGACTCCGAGTAGACGCTATGTGCGAGCCCTGTCTTTCGATTGAGGCTTTCTCTTTCTGTGCCCCCGTTGCCGGGGCGGACGCTCCGCCCCGGCTTCTTGAGGGCCAGCAGGTGGTGGCGGTGCACGGTTTTGCCTCCACGCCCGATGCGACCTGGGAACGGACTGGTTGGGTGCGCCAGTTGCAGCGGGCGGGGGCAGATATTCATCTGGTCACCCTGCCCTACCACCGGCTCGAAGAAATAGGGCCCGAAGAAATAGGGCTCAAGGGGGCAGGGAAGTCTAGTGGGCAGATAGCCGTCACTTGGCAGCAAGAAGGGTTAGTGGTCTCCCTGGGCATAGCTCTTGCCCAGGCTCTGGCGGATGTAGATGCACCGGTTCATCTTCTGGGCTATTCTCTGGGCGCCCGCATCTGCTGGCAGGTAGCGCTCAGCTCCCCGCACCTGGTACAGAGCCTGGCACTCGGAGGCCTTCCCCTAGCCACCCACCTCGATGAGGTGCAGTCCTATCTATCGACATCTTCCCCTACTCCCGGCGCCTGCCTGCCAGAGGAGCTCCAGGCTGTTCTCGACACCAGTCCCTTGCCCCGCGCTGCGCTGGCCGCTTTTACCGCCCAGCCGGTTGAACCTTTCACACCGAACAAGCTACCTGCCTGTCCCGCCCTCCTCTTTGCCGGCAGCGACGATACCCTAGCCACCGGGCTCCCTGCTCTTGCCGCAGCCCTGCCGCACCCGGCGTCCACCTATCTGGAGCTAGCAGGCCGCGACCATATTAGCGCCCTGACCAGCGGGCAAGCCCGCCGGGCGTCCGCTGACTTCATGGCCCGTCATGCGGTCTCACGAGCTGGCAGCGAGCCGGACCACACGGTAGCGTAGAGGGTAGCAGCAGGTAGCTACCTGCCGATGTTTTTACCCTCCCGCTATCGAAGGAGCCCCATGCACAAGGTCAAGGCCGTCGTCTCTCTGGCCAAGGATCAGCCCGTTGAAGTTGTTACCATCAATGTGCCCAACCCCATCAAGGGCGAGGCCCTGGTGAAGGTGCTCACCTGCGGTGTCTGCCAGACCGACCACCACTATGTTCAGGGCGGGGTCGGCAACGACTACCCCTACCTGTTGGGCCACGAGTCAGCCGGCATCGTCGAGGCGGTGGGCGAGGGCGTCACCAACGTTGCCCCCGGCGACCTGGTCATTCTCAACTGGCGGGCTGTCTGCGGCGAGTGCCGGGCCTGTAAGAAGGGCAAGCCCCAGTACTGCTTCGCCACCCACAACGCTACCCAGAAGATGACCCTTGAGGACGGCACCGAGCTCTCCCCCGCTCTGGGTATCGGCTCCTTTGCCGAGAAGACCCTGGTGGCAGCTGGCCAGTGCACCAAGATTGATGCTGAGCTGACCGATGAGCAGTACGCCGCTATCGGCCTGCTAGGCTGCGGCGTCACCGCCGGTCTGGGCGCTGTGCTCAACACCGGCGAGGTAGCCCGCGGCGAGTCCGTCGCTGTGATTGGCTGTGGCGGCGTAGGTACCGCCGCTATCGCCGGCGCCAAGCTGGGCGGGGCGACCACCATCATCGCCGTAGACATCGACGACGAGAAGCTGGCCCGTGCCAAGGAGCACGGCGCCACCCACGTTATCAACTCTAAAAACCAAGACCCGGTAGCCGCTATCAAGGAGCTCACCGATGGCTTTGGCGCCGACCTTGTCATTGACGCTGTGGGCGTTGAAGCCACCTTCAAGCAGGCCTTCGAGGCCCGCGACCTGGCCGGACGCGTCGTCCTGGTAGGCGTGCCCGCCCCCGGCACCACCTGGCAGGCTCCCCTCGATGAGGTCTTTGGGCGCGGCGGCTCCATCAAGTCAGCCTGGTACGGCGACACCCTGCCCTCCCGCGACTTCCCCATGTTCGTGCAGCACTACCAGCTGGGCAACCTCGACCTGGACGGCTTCGTCTCAGAACGCATCAGCCTGGACCAGGTCAACGAGGCTTTCGAAACCATGAAGACCGGCAAGGTCCTCCGCTCGGTCGTTGAGCTCTAGGAGTTATCACCATGACAGAACGCATTGAACGACTTGTCACCTCCGGCACCTTCTCCCTGGACGGGGGCACCTGGGACGTCGATAACAACGTCTGGATTATCGGCAACGACACTTCCGTGGTCATCATCGACCCCGCCCACGACGTCGATAAGATTTCAGCCAAGGTTGCAGGGCGCACCGTCGAGAAAATCCTGCTGACCCACGCCCACGACGACCACATCCGCTCAGCCAAGGAAGCCGCCGACCGCTTCGAGGCCCCGGTCTACCTCAACCCGGCAGACCGTCCGCTCTGGGAGATGGTCTATCCCTCCTGGGACTTCAACCAAGACCTGGCAGAGGGCGATACCATTACCATCGGCTCCACCGAGCTAAACGTCCTGGCAACCCCGGGCCACTCCCCCGGCTCCGTCTGCTTCTACGCCCCCACCCTCTCCTGGGAGAACTCAGAGGGCGTGCTCTTCTCGGGCGACACCCTCTTCAACGGAGGGCCCGGTGCCACCGGCCGCTCCTTCTCCAGCTTCGAAACCATCATCGAGTCAATCTCAACCAAGCTCTTAACCCTGCCCGAATCCACCGCTGTGCTCACCGGCCACGGGGACTCCACCGGCATCGGCCTAGAAGCCCCCGAACTCGAAAACTGGATCAAGCGCGGCCACTAGCCGCGCGGGCGTCCGCTCCCTCAACCTATACCAAGGGGCCCTACCGTCAGCTGACGGTAGGGCCCCTTGTGCTCGGAATGGTGAGAGGACGCGCTAGGGCAGCAGGGCCAGGCGCTCCTCGTAGGTGCGACGCCACAAGAACCCGTAGAGATGCCCCAGGCAAAAGTAGATCGCAGCGGCGATGAGAGGAATAATCAGGGCAACCTGGTAGCTGTAGGAGCCACTCAAATCGGCTGCCCACACGAACCCCACCGCGATACCGCCCAGAGAACAGGCCTGCAGGGTAGAAAGAGCCAAGTCCAGGTTCTTACGTACCGAGAGGCTGGTGGCCACCGAGTCCATGGTGACCAGGCAAATACCGTAGGCAAGACCCACGCTGATCAGAGGAATCACCATACCCACAGCTGAGGTGGGCAGAGACAGTGTCATAGCGGTGAGGGTCAGGCACACCCCGCTCACCAGCCAGGCCCCCCACCCGAACATGGGCAGGCGCTCAAAGAGTACAAATAGGGCAGAAATCACCGCACAGAAGCCCAGGAGGGCAATCAAGAAGCCGGTGACGCCTATCTGGTCGGTTGAAATGGCGTAGGCCACGATAGCTGCCTGGGTAGCACCCAGGGACAGACCCAAGCAGATGGTGCCCAGCTGGGGTATCCAGAGCAGGGAGCGGCTGACACCGCGCAGGGGCTTGCGGCGGTTGCCCCCGCTGACGTCCCGGGTCTCAACCGGTAGATTTTCCGGGCGCCACAGCAGCATGAGCAGGCCCAGCACATCAAGCACAATCACCGCAAAGAGGGCTGACTGGGCCGTCAAAAAGACCGTGGTCATACCGGCAATCACGGCCCCGGCAGGCAGGGCGATGACGTCGAACATGGTTTCAAGCGAAATGGACGCGTTGAGCTTACGGCGGTCCTTGGTGGTGAGGTACTCGGCGCTCCAGTAGCTTCGCATCATCGCCCCCAGCGGCACGGTGGTCACGCCCGTCACCGCGCAGGCTGCGAGGAACCGGACGATAGACCCGCTACTGGTCTCAGCAAAGCGCAGGGACTCCAGCATCAGCCACATCAGGGCCAGAATATTGAGCACGGTAACGGCAAAGAAAATTCTTCGCTGGCCCCAGCGCTCAGAAATAGACCGGTAGACCGGCACCATGAGAGCCGCGCTCAATCCCACCGTACCGGCAGCGTACCCGCCGAGGGTTGCCTCGTTATTCTGCACGGCCAGCATCATCATCACCGCCAGCATCACCATAGCTGCGGGCAGGCGCATGAGCAGGGAGAAGAAGAGGAAGCGCCAGCCGTGGGCCAGCAGCAGGTCGCGGATACGGGTGCGGGCGTACTCGGTTGAAATACGCAGGCGAGTGACGCTCTCCCGCAGGTTATTCCGCAGGTCAGGGCTACTGGACCGCTGGCGGTCACGCCGGTAGCCCAGCCCCGTGCGGGGAGAAGAGCTGCGATTCTTGGGGTTACGGTGGGGGCTCACGCTGCTCCTGCATCTGCGACCAGGGAGGATCCCTGGGGCGAGCTTGTAAGGACGATGTGCTTGTTAATGCGGTTCTTCATCTCGGCCACATGCGAGATGAGGCCGATGACCCGCCCGCGCTCGCGCAGGGAGTCAATGGTGGTCATGACCTCTTCGAGGGTTTCATCATCGAGAGAGCCAAAGCCTTCGTCAACGAAGAGGGTGTCGATGTCGATACCGCCGTTGGCCTGCTGTACGACGTCTGCAAGACCCAGTGCCAGGGCCAAGGAGGCCATGAAGGTTTCGCCGCCTGAGAGGCTTTCGGGGCGGCGGCTAGCGTTATGCCAGGCATCGAAGATATCGATGGCCAGGCCGGATTTCTTGTTGCGCCCTTCTGCCCGGTCGGTGTGTTCCAGGCGGTAGCGGCCGTGTGTCATTTTTTCGAGGTGCTCGCTGGCTGCCTCGGCGACCTCGGCGAGCTGGTAGGCCAGCACGTAGGACGTCAGCGTCATATTCAGGCGGTTATCGCTGCCGGGGGCTGCTGTGGCGGTCGCTGCGAGTTCATGTTTGAGGTGGGCGTCTTCCAGTAGAAGGTGGCTCTTTTCTAGGGTCGCTTCGAGCAGGCTCAGCACCTCGTGCAGCTCCTCGCGGGCACCGGTGAGGCGGGTGGCATGGCTAATGAAGCTATCGCGCTGGGCGCTGAGCTGGGCGATAGCTGCCTTGAGCTGGGCTAGTTGTTCGGGGGCAGGTGGCTGACCGCCGTCCGCCTGGAGCTGGGCGATAGCTGCCAGGGCGGGGCTAGTGAGCTGGGCAGTGACCGCCAGGGTGCGGTCGCGGTGGGTGGTGATCTGCTGCTCTAGCTGGCTGGCCTGGGCCTTGGTGAGTAGCTGGGCTTTTACCTGCTGGGCGTCCTTGAGCTGGGCCTCGCGCAGGGCGCTGTTCAGTTCTTCCTGGGCGGACGCCTGGGCTTGGGCCTGCCGCTCCCGATCGGCGTAGGCGGCGAGCAGGGTGGGCAGCTGCCTGGTCAACCGGTTGAGGGCGGCGATACGGTCGGCGAAGCCGGGGCCCTGTCGGTGGGGCGCTAGCTCGGCTTCAAGGCTTTCTTGCTGGCCGGTGAGCTGGTGCAGTTTGGCTTCTTCGCTCGTGTGCTGGCGTTCGGCTTCGGCCAGCTCTGCCCGGCTGGTCTCAAGAGTTTCTTCGGCGGTGGCAATGCGCTGGGCGAGGGTCTTGCGGTGGGCGACCTGGGCCTGGGCCTGGCTGAGGCTCTCCTGGGCAGCGGTAAGGGCTGTCCGGGCTTCTTCGGGTTCGGGTGTGCCCTGCTCTACCAGCTGGCCGAGGGTGCTCTGGGCTGCGCTCAGGGCGGCGAGCGCCTGTTGGGCTTTTGCTTCTGCCACGTCGCGCTGGTGCTTGGCGCGGGTGAGGGCTTCTTCGGTGACGGGTGGTGTGTTTTGGTCGTAGCTGGCGGGGGCGGGGTGGTCTGTGGAGCCGCAGACGCTACAGGGTTGGCCATCGGTGAGGGTTTCGGCCAGAATCTGGGCGGCGGCGTCAAAGCGCTGGCGCTGCAGGGTTTCGGTCTGGGCGGAGGCCTTCCGTCGGCTTTCTTCGGCACCTTGGGAGGCCCGCTGGGCGGCTTCGAGGTTGGTGCGGGCCTGGGTGAGTCGGTCGGCAGCGGTGACCCGGTCGCGGGCCTGGGCCAGCAGGGCGCGGGCAGCTTCTTCGCGGGCGGTAGCCTGCTCGGTTTTCTCGTAGTCCTGGCGCTGCTGGGTGAGGCTCTGCTGGGCTTCTTCTAGGGCCTGGGTGAGCTGGGTGCGGCGGGTGGTCAGGCCCTTGAGGTTGTTGGTGCTGGTCTGTGCCTGAGCGGCCAGGTTTGCGATGTCTTTTTCTGCCTGCTGGTAGCGGGTGAGCTGGTCGATGTGGGTGCTCGTGAGTTCGCTCAGCTGCTGGCTGGTGTCGTCGGTAAGGGTGGTTTCGAGTGCGGCCTGGGCTTGGGTGAGTAGGTCGTATTCGAGGGCGGTTTCGGTGAGGTTTTCCCGGGCGGACGCCAGGAGCCTGCGGGTACTGTCCAGGTGGGTTTCTGCTCGCTCTGCTGCCTGCTGATAGGCGGTTGCTGCCTGTTCAGCCGCTGTTACCCGAGGCAGAATCTCAGCAGCTACCCTGTGCTCTTCGAGGCGGGTGCGGCTGGCAGCTATCTGGCTCTCCTCGTTTGCCAGGGTTTCCTGTTCCTGGGTGAGCTTGAGATAGGTGACCCAGTCTTTTTGCAGCTGGGCGGTTTCGGTGTGCTCGTTTGCCAGTGTTTCGAGCTCGTGGGCGGTTTTGTCCCGCCGCTCTTCTAGACTCTGAATGAGATCTGCCAGCTGGCTAAGTACCTGGCGCAGGTGGTCGGGCAGGTCCGCTACGGAGCTAGGCCCGGAGTCTTCGGGAGTGGAAGGACTTTCGCTGTCTTCGTTTACCTCTTGCCCCAGGGCCCGTTGGGCCTGGTCGGCCCGGGCTGCCTGCTCGGCACGTTCTGCCCGCTGCTCTAGCACCCGCACATCCTGCTGGGCAGCCTCGGCTGCAGCGGCGGCGTCCTTGGCGTATCTGTGGAGCAGGTCCTGTACCTTCTCGAAGTCCTCGGTGCCAAAGAGCTGCTTAAGCAGTTGTTCCCGCTCCCCGGAGGTAGCGACCAGGAAACGCTGGAACTGCCCCTGGGGTAGCAGCATAACCTGGTTAAACTGTTGGGCGTTGAGGCCCAGCACGGAGAGCATGAAGTCGCCGGCGTCCTTGTGGCGGGTGATGGCAGGGTCTGGTTCCCAGCTGCCGGTGGCGGCATCGAACTTCTCGATCAGGGTTTTGGCCTGCTCGGTGGTAGTGCCCTCACCGCGTTTCTTGGGGCGCTCGTAGGCCGGGCTACGGTCAATCCGGTAGCGGTCGGTGCCGATGGTGCAATCCAGCAGCACCCGAGGCTGCACGTGAGGCTCAGCGAAACGGGATTTCAGGTCGGTGCGCCCCGACGAGGTGGAACCGTAAAGGGCGTAGCAGATGGCATCGAGGATAGATGACTTGCCCGAACCGGTAGGGCCGTTGAGCAGGAAGATACCCTCTCGGTTGAGATCGTCAAAATCGATGGTGACGGTGCCCGGGAAGGGGCCGTAGGCGGTCAGTTCTAGTCGGTGAATTCGCATTTAGTCGCTCGCTCCCCTGGTGCGGGCCTGGTCTAGGACGTCGATGAGATAGGTGGTTTCAGCCTCGTTGAGGGCACGACCGCGCACGTGCTCGTAGAAGGACTCGCAGATAGCCTGAACGCTCTGGCTCTCGCGGGTGCGGCGGTAGCTGTGCTCTTGGCGTCTCTCAGCGCCTTCGGGGGCGAAGAAAAGTTCCTGGACGTGCTCGTAGTGGGCTTTGAGTCTATCGAGGGCAGCGGCTGGGCGCTCAGCATCGGTCAGGGTAATACTGACAAAAGCCTGCCCGTAGGCCTGCACAGTGCTTTCGGCAAGCACCTCATCAAGGGTGCCCTTGAGGGTTTTGAGCACCAGGTGGGTTTGCCAGGTATGTTCGCTCACCTCGGTAGTTCCATCAGGGGCTACGTCAATAATCCAGCCCCCCTTACGGTGGTTTTGCTCGCTGAAAGAATAGGCCAAAAGAGAGCCGGAATACCTGACGGTATCGGTGACTTTCTGCCGCCCGTGCAGGTGCCCCAGGGCTGTGTAGCTGGCGGCGGCAAAGGTACTCGCGGGCACCTGCTGTACCCCGCCTACCGAGATATCGCGTTCTGACTCTGAGGGCTCTGAACCCGTGGCAAAGCAGTGGGCAAGCACCACCGTGGCGGCAACCTGGCGAGTGGCGGCGTCCTCTTCTACCCTCCTCATGGCTTCAGCCAGCACGCTCGCGTGGCTGGCCTCGGTGCCCCAGCGGGCAGCAATCGGGCGCGGCTCTAGGTAGGGTATGCCGTAAAAGGCCACCTCAATACCCCCGGCGGACAGCAGGACGGGCTGGCCCACCTGGGTTTGCGAGGTCACCAGGTGCACGCCCGCAGCACTCAGCAAAGAAGAACCAAAACCCAGGCGAATGGCTGAGTCGTGGTTACCGCTCGTTGCTACCACCTGTGCCCCGGCCTGCACCAGGCGGGTCAGGGTACGGTCAAAAAGTTGCACGGTCTCGGTGCGGGGCTGGGCCTGATCATAGACGTCCCCGCTGATCAACACCACGTCGATGCCCTGTTCCTGAACCAGAGTCACCAGCTCATCGAGTAGCTGCTCGGCATAGGAGTGCAGGGAGGTACCGTGAAAGGTACGACCCAGGTGCCAGTCTGAGGTGTGCAAGATACGCATACCACTAGTTTAGTGGCCTTGTTCTAACCCCGCTTTAGAATAGGGAGCATGACGTCTGTTTTTCCTGCCCCCGATGCCCTCTCCCCCGCCTACCAGTCGGCCTTGCGTGGCTCCCTGCTGGGTACTGCTCTAGGGGACGCCCTGGGCTACCCCGCTGAAACCCTAACAGAGGAGCAGATTGCTGAGCGCTGGGGTGGGCGTACAGGAGCCGACCTTATCGCGGCTATCGCCCAGAAACCCCTGCTCGTTTCAGACGACACCCAGCTCACCCTGGCAACCCTGGACGGTCTGACAGAGGTACTGGAGTGGAACAACGAGGGCCAGGCAGCCGATGAGCTGGCCTGTATCTGGCTAGCTTATCTTCGCTGGTACACCGGCACAGGTCACCCTACACCCGAGAATGCCCCCTACTCCCTTCCCCGCCCCCTCGATGCGCTCCAGATGATGCGCCAGCAGCGGGGCCCAGGTAAGGCGACCCTAGCGGCCCTAGCTGAGGGGGAAATGCAGTTTATCTCTAAAAACATCAACCCGCAGGCCCTGGGCACCGGGGCGCTCATGCGCTCTGCCCCCTTCGGTTACCTGCCGGTGGCCGATGACGCTACCGTCATCAAGCTATCTGCCCACGCCGCGGCCCTCACCCACGGTCACCCCGAGGCGATTATTTCAGCCAGTGCCTATGCACTGCTGATCCGCTACCTGCTGGGGAGTCATGAGCAGGGCTCTGAGAAGGGCCGGGAAACGAACCCGCAGGTCGGTGTACTTGAAACCTGTACCCGGCAGGTTTTGGCCTGGCTGGCCACGGTCGAGCAAAGCCAGACTCTGCCCGGTGATGCTCAACGTACTCGCGCGGCACTGGGCGCTGCCGTCCGCCTGGCTCAGCAAGGGGCGCAGGTGGCGGACGTCCGCCCCCACTTCGGCGAACTCCTGGTAGCCCCCGATGTGCTCGGCTACGCCCTCTTCTTAGCCCTGCGAGCAGAGGCGGATGTCGCTGAGGGAAAACTAAGCCAGCAGCAGGCGGTTGCTCTGGCGCTGGGTGCTACTATAGCTGTCACCGGTGATTCAGATTCGCTCGGAGCCCTGGTTGGCTCCCTGCTCGGAGCGCTCTGGGGCGAGGGTGCCCTACCTGCATACACAACCGACGCAACTGAAGCGCTGGCCCTGGTTGAGGCAGCTTGGTTTAAGCAGCTTAGGGTAGTTGCCTAAGCTGCAAGTACCTCGGTGCGGTGGTCCAGGTACCATTCGTCGGCGCGCTCCACAGCCAGGCGTTGGATAGCTCCGCCCATGCCGTTGCGCATGGTGTAGGCCAGGGACTGGAGCGGTAGCAGGCGGGCCGCTATTTTGGCGCGTTCCAGCTGGGTTTCATCGAGCGCTTTAGAGAGGGAATCCCAGCCGTAGAAGTTGCCCAGGGCGGCGTGGTCAACGGCCGCGTCTCCTACCGAGGCGTGATCCCAGTCAATAACGCCAACCAGTTTATCGCCGTTCCAGAGCATATTGTGACCGGCTAGGTCGCCGTGGACAAGAACCGGTGAGGCGGGTTCCAGGGCCAGTACCCGGTCTATGGCTGCGTGGGCTACCTTCTGGGCGCCGGTGAGCAGCTGGGGTACGACCTGCTCGCGCAGGAGTACCTCCCAGTTATCACGCCCGCCCCAGTGCTCGTGCACCATATCGAGGTAGGGCCCGTAGCCGCTGAAATCTACCGAGTGGATAGCTTTGACCAGGGTGGCAAGCTGCTTGGGCGGGGCCGAGCCCTGCAGGCGGGGCTCGCCCTTGATCCAGGTCAGCCCTACAGCGGTGAAGCCGTTTCGGGTAATGACCCGGGTAATAGGCCGGGGTACCGCAAAGGGAAGATCCTGGGGCAGCCGCCGCAGGATCTCGGTGCGACGAGCCACCAGGTGCCCGGTTTGCTGGGTTTTGGCAATGCGTACACTCAGCTCCGCCCCCATGTTGACGATGATGTGGGCAGAGCCGGTGGTTCGGACGTCCCAGCGGTCGCGGGGTATGTTCAAACCGGCTTGCTCCATCACCGCCGTGACCACGGGAAGAGCCTTCATCTGTTCAAGGAGTGTAAGGTGCGCTGCCATAGGGTACCTCGTACAGGATTGTTACTGGGCCAGGGCGGCCTGTAGGTGGGGAAGAAGCTGAGCCAGGGCCTGGCTGCGGTGGCTGATAGCGTTCTTGACCCCGGGCGGAACCTGGGCACAGGAAAGACCAGCGTATTCACCGGTAAAACCGTCAGCTACAAGAATTGGGTCATAACCAAAACCGCCCTCGCCGCGGGGCTCGCGCAGCAGGGTTCCGGCAAGCTCCCCCTCTTCAACAACCTCAAGACCGCCCGGGGTGACCATCGAGGCTGCGCAGACAAAGCGGGCACGGCGGTGTTCATCGGCGATATCCGATAGCTGCGCTAAAAGCAGGTTGAGGTTGGCTTCATCGTCCCCGTGCTTACCTGCCCAGCGGGCACTGAAAATACCGGGGGCACCGCCCAACACGTCGACCGACAGGCCTGAGTCATCGGCAATAGCAATCAGGCCGGTAGCCGCAGCTACCGCACGGGCCTTCAAGAGGGAGTTCTGGGCAAAAGTAACGCCGTCTTCAACCACGTCGGGGGCACCTGCTGCACCGGCGTCAATCACCTCGGTGTCAACGTCCAGCCCCTCGATAGCGCCGCGCAACATCTCGCGGAACTCGCGTAGTTTCCCCTGGTTGTGGGTGGCAAGAACGATTTTAGCAGGCATTAGTCCTCCAGGGCTTCGCGCTGGATCCGGGCTAGCTGCGCGGTGCCGTGCAGGGCCAAGTCGAGCAGGGAGTTCAGTTCGTCGCGGTCGAAGGGGGCGCCCTCTGCGGTTCCCTGTACCTCAACAAACTTGCCTTCGCCGGTGACGACCACGTTCATGTCGGTCTCGGCGCGTACATCTTCTTCGTAGGGCAGATCCAGCATGGGTAGGCCGTCGATGATGCCCACAGAAATTGCGGCAACAGAGCCGGTGAGGGGCTTGGCCTTGGCCGGGATAATGCCCTGAGTCTGGGCCCACTTGATAGCGTCGGCCAGGGCGATGTAGGCGCCGGTGATAGCGGCGGTGCGGGTGCCGCCGTCCGCCTGGAGTACGTCGCAGTCGAGCACGATAGTGTTCTCGCCCAGCTCGGCGGTATCGATGACGGCACGCAGGGACCGACCAATCAGACGGGAGATCTCGTGGGTGCGGCCGCCAATCTTTCCCTTGACCGATTCGCGGGAGTTACGGGTGTTGGTAGCACGTGGGAGCATGGCGTACTCCGCGGTGACCCAGCCGGTACCCTGGCCCTTGAGCCAGCGGGGCACTCCCTCGGTCAGGGAGGCGGTGCAGAGCACCCGGGTGTTGCCGAATTCAATCAGAGCCGAGCCTTCGGCGTTCTTTGACCAGCCGCGGGTCACGGTGATGGGGCGGAGCTGGTCAGGGGTGCGGCCGTCGCCGCGCAGGGTGGGTGCTGCCATGTTTTCTGTCATGGATTCAGCCTATCGTCTCTAGCCCAGGGCACACAAAAACACGGGCACTTGTCGCGCCCGTGTTATCTAGATACCGGTGAGCCAAGCCTGTAGGTGAAGCTAGAAACCCTAGTGGCGACCAATAACGTTCAGGGTCGTTGTCTGCGGGTTACTCTCGTATTCTTCGGGGCTGCGGCGGGGGTTAACCCGGTAGGTTGCAGAAGCCTCAGCCACCGATATAGGCCCGTCAAAGGTAGATTGGGCCTCGGCCAAGGCGATGGCCGGGTCGTTCCAAATGGGTAGGTGGGTCAGCAGCAGATTGCGGACGCCCGCTTCGGCTGCAGCTTGGCCTGCACGTTTTCCGGTGAGATGGATGCCGCGTAAGGCGTCATCACGGCCCTCCTGATAGGCCGCCTCGCAGAGAAAGAGGTCGGCGCCGCGTGCAGCTTCAATCAGACCGACGCAGGAGTCTGTATCGCCGGAGTAGGTAAGCACGGTCTTGCCCTCGCTGGTTTCGCACTCGATGCGCAGGGCGTAGGGTTCTTTGGTGGGGTGTACGACCACGTGCGGGGTCACGGTGAAGGGGCCGATTTTGACTTCGGCGTGGTTATTCCATTCGTGGAACTCGAACTCGGTGTGCATGCCCGGTTCGATGGGCAGGCCGTGAGTGTTGACCAGGTACTGGTGGATATCGCTGGGCCCGTAGAGGGGAATGGGTCCCTTAGACCAGCCATTGGGGTTCCACTTGACCGCCACGTGTAGCCCTGAGAGGTCGATGCAGTGATCGGGGTGCAGGTGGGAGATCAGGATGGCGTCGATATCTTCGAGGTTGATGTGGGACTGAAGGGTGCCCAGGGCGCCGTTGCCCATATCGACGATAATACGCCAGGTCTTGCCCAGGTCATCAATGGTCGAGACCATGTAGCAGCTGGCCGCTGCGTTGGGCCCGGGGAAGGAGCCGGTACAGCCTATGACGGTCAATCGCATGAGTGGTCTCCCTTCTTCTGTGTGTCTGTGCTTTAGGGTGTGTCTGTGGCGATGGTGATACGTGGGGTGGTCGCTTCTGGAGCGAGGAGGTGAGGAGGAACAACGGCCAGGGAGCCGGTGGGGAATCGTTCTGCCACGGAGTTGGTGTGGCGCACCTTGGCGACTTCGGGGCCCAGGAAGCGGCGGGCTAAGTGCTCGAAGGTTTCGGTTTCACCGGTGGCCAGGAATTCGTGGGAGGGGGGCAGGACGGCGGGGCGCTCTAAGCCAGCTCGCAGCAGGGCCTTGTAGACGTCCTTAGCCGACTCTTCCGAGGACGACACGAGGGTGACGTCGTCCCCCATGATGTAGGAGATGACGCCTGTGAGCAGGGGGTAGTGGGTGCAGCCCAGCACCAGGGTATCGACCCCGGCCTCTTTGAGGGGAGCCAGGTATTCTTCGGCGGTCTCAAGTAGCTCGGGGCCGCTGGTGATGCCCTTTTCAACGAACTCTACGAAGCGGGGGCAGGCCACCGAGTAGATTTCAAGGTCACTCATGACCGAGAAGGTATCTTCATAGGCCCGGGAGGTCACGGTAGCTTCGGTGGCGATGACGCCGATTTTTCGGTTGCGGGTTGCCGCCACCGCGCGGCGGGCGGCGGGTTGGATAACCTCAACCACCTGAATACCGTACTTGCGGGTGTAGCGCTCGCGGGCGTCCCTTAGCACAGCGGCCGACGCCGTGTTGCAGGCAATCACCAGGAGCTTGACTCCGGAGTCCACCAGCTCGTCCATAATGCGCAGGGCGTGGGCACGCACCTGGGCGATGGTCAGGGGGCCGTAGGGGCCGTGGGCGGTGTCGCCCACGTAAATCACCGACTCGTGCGGGAGCTGGTCCATGATAGCGCGGGCAACGGTCAGGCCGCCCACTCCCGAATCGAACACGCCGATGGGGGCGCTTGCGGTGGGTTCGGCAAGCACCTGACTACCCCAGGGGGTTACGAGTTTCGGGTTAGTTTCGCTCATTACACACCTGACATTAGCTAAAGGTTGAAGAAAACTGTAGGGCGCCCATCGCAGCGATCGGCTTTTGAGTGGTCTATCACGCCCCGGTGCCCGCACGGGGCGTCACAATCGGTCATGAAAGATTATTTACGGTGCGGACGACCCCGCCCCGGCGTCGTCCAAGCCCAGCAGGAGGCTCTGCATGAGGCTTTCTTGCAACCAGGTGACGAAGTTGTAAAGCAGGGCCATGTAGTCTTCGGTGCTCTCTACACTGCCCCAGTCGGTGTGTTCGCCGATGCGGTCGGCGTCCTCAGCGCTGTTAATCCCTAAGCGGGTGCCCAGGGTCAGGCGCACATCATTGAGGGCAGCGGCCCAGCTATTGGCCCGCTCGGTATCTAGCCGCACAACCCCGGCCTGCAGATCCATGGATGCCTGGGTGAGGTGTTCAATCTTGGCCCGGCGTAAGGAAAGGTCGGTGAAGCGGCGGTATTCGTCGGCAACTTCCGGGTCATCGCTCGCCACCGGCAGCATGCGGGCAACAGCGGGGTCACTGGGAACACTGGCGGTCTCAGAAATCCCCACCAGGGCCGCTAGGGGGTCAGCATTGGGGTCTTCTTCCGGCTCCAGCGCCAGAGCGACGTCCTCAAACAGGCGGGTGAGCACCTGCACCTCTTCAGGGGTGAAGCGGGCGGTAATGCCACGGGAGGTTGGGGTAAAGGGTTCTGCCATAAGACTATGCACCTACCTGTTCGATGGTTGCCCACAGGCCCCAGGTATGCAGGGCGGTGGTGTGCCTCTCGGCTTCTTCTTTGGAGCCGCTAAAGACGGTGGCCTTACCTTCGGTGTGGACCTGCATCATGAGCTGGTGGGCCTTTTCGGTGCTGTAGCCAAACTGGGTGCGCAGCACATAGGTCACAAAGCTCATCAGATTCACCGGGTCATCCCAGACAATCACAGCCCAGGGCAGGTTGAGCTGGGCGCTCTCGTCTAGGGCTAGATCGAGCTCAAGATCTGCCAGGGTGTCGGTGGCTGAGGCAGCCGAAGGCATAGGGCGTACTCCTTAGGTCATTTGTACCTTATCTATCATAGGGCTCTTCCATCTCTCTTACCTCAGCTCGTTCACTGTGGGAGCAAGCAAAGCTGAGGGACAGGGCTGGGCTTAGGCACAGACAAAAGGATAAAGTTATACCCGTGACTCAAAAAACTTCCCTCCTGACCGATCATTACGAGCTGACCATGGTTCAGGCTGCCCTGGCTTCGGACGCCGCCCACCGCCGTACCGTCTTTGAGGTCTTTACCCGCAGGCTCTCGGGCGGACGCCGCTACGGCGTATTAGCCGGCACCGGCAGGTTGCTTGAGGGGCTAGAGAACTTCCGCTTTGATACCGAGGAGCTTGAGTTTTTAGCCTCCCGCAAGGTGGTCAATGAAGAGACCCTAGATTATCTTGCCGATTTCCGCTTTGCAGGTTCTATCCGGGGCTATGCCGAGGGTGAGGTCTTCTTCCCTCATTCTCCCGTCTTGCAGGTTGAGGCATCCTTTGCAGAGGCCTGCCTGCTCGAGACTTTTATCCTCTCAATCCTTAACTTTGATTCTGCCGTTGCCACCGCAGCCTCCCGTATGACGGTTGCCGCCGGCAAGCGTCCTTGCCTGGAGATGGGCTCCCGCCGGGCTCATGAGCAGGCTGCTGTATCTGCCGCCCGCGCCGCCGTCATCGCTGGGTTTACCGCCACCTCTAACCTTGAGGCTGGTCGCCGCTACGGACTCCACACCGTCGGTACCAGCGCCCACGCCTTTACCCTCTTGCACGACTCAGAGCGCCAGGCCTTTGAGGCCCAACTGGCGTCCCTGGGGGTGGGCACCACCCTGCTGGTCGATACCTACGATGTTGAGAAGGCCGTGAACCTCGCCGTTGAGCTGGCCGGGCAGGATCTTGGAGCTGTTCGCCTTGATTCTGGCGACCTGGTGGCCCAGGCCCAGAAGGTACGCGAACAGCTCGATGCGCTGGGGAACACCGGCACCAAGATTACCGTCACCAGTGACCTGGACGAGTACGCCATCGCGTCCTTAGCTGCAGCCCCCGTCAACGCCTACGGGGTGGGCACCAAGCTGGTCACGGGCTCCGGGGTTCCCACCTCGTCCATGGTCTACAAGGTGGTCTTGCGTGAGAACTCGCAGGGGGTCATGGAGCCTGTGGCTAAGGCGTCCTCAGGTAAGACCTCTGTGGGGGGCAAGAAAACCGCCGTTCGGCGCCTCAATACCGCAGGCACCGCTACCGCAGAGGTGGTTGGCCTTGATATCGAGGCTCCTGCCGACGCCAACGACCGCCCACTCATGGTGGACCTGGTGGTCGATGGGCAGATTCAGCCTGGCTTTACCGGGGCTGAGAGCGTACGCCGTGCGGCCGAGCGTCATGCCCGCTCCCTCGCCGAACTACCGGTTGCAGCTACCCGCCTCTCCCCCGGTGACCCGGTCATTCCCACAGAATTTGTTTCCTAAAACGAAGGATTACACGATGTCCAAAGCACTCATTATTGTTGATGTTCAGAACGATTTTTGCGCCGGTGGCTCACTCGCTACCGAGCGCGGCGCCGAGGTTGCTGCCCTCATTAGCGAGTTTGTAGAAAACCACCACGGCGACTACGAAGCGATTGTTGCCACCCAGGACTGGCATGTTGACCCTGGCGCCCATTTCTCTGAAAACCCCGATTTCAAGGACTCTTGGCCGGTGCACTGTAAGGCGGAAAGCCGCGGGGCTGAGCTACACGAGGATTTGGATACCGACTACATTGAGGCCTACTTCCGCAAGGGTGAGTTTGAGGCTGCCTACTCGGGCTTTGAGGGTCTACTGGCCCCTGAGGATACGGTGATGACCGGTGAGCGCGAGGCCGGTGCCCCGGCTCAGGACGATACGCCTAAGCTGTCTCTCGATGATTGGCTAGCTGAGCGCGACATCACCGATGTTGATGTGGTGGGAATCGCCACCGATTTTTGCGTGAAGGCTACTGCGCTGGACGCGGTGGATGCAGGGTATGAGACCCGCGTACTACTTGATTTGACGGCTTCGGTGGATGAGGACTCACTGGATGATGTCAGCGATGAGCTGGAGGACGCCGGGGTAACGGTAACCGAGGTTCTCTAGGTCTTCTGAGGGCTAGATTTTCACAGGGGCTAGTGGTTGTGATCACAGCAGGCAGGCTCGGGATTGGGTCTATGGTGGCTGCTTCAACTGAGCTCCTACTTACGCCCCACGAACCAGTCCTGCAATTTATCTAGGCGGGCCTGGAGCTGTTCTGCTGAGGCCTGAGCGACAGCGGGCCCACCACAGATGCGGCGTAGTTCGTTGTGAATTGAGCCGTGGGGTTTGCCGGTGCGGGCTGCCCAGGCGGCGACGTTCTTGGCCAGCTTGTTGCGTAGGTCTTTGAGCTGGCGGTGGTCGACTACCTGGGGGGCGGCAGACGCCGGTCGGCGGGAGGCGTGGTCTTTTTGGCGGGCGCGGAGCAGGGTGCCTACTTGGTCGGCGTCCAGTAGGCCGGGGATGCCGAGGAAGTCTTGCTCTTCGTCGGAGCCAACTTCCAGGCCGCCGGTGGAGAATTCGGCGCCGTCGAAGAGCACCCCGTGGAAGGATGCCTGGGAGCCGATGGCTTCGAATTTGCCGCGGGTGAGCTGGTCGCTGGCTACTTCTTCCTTGTTGGCTTCTTCGATGAGGTGGTCGTCTAGGCCTTCGTTGAGGGGGTCAATCACCTCGTCGGTATCTCCCTTGCGGTCGAGGGCGTGATCGCGTTCAGTTTCCATCTCGTTGGCCAGCATCATGAGCTGGGGCACGGAGGGCAAGAAGACCGAAGCGGTTTCGCCGCGCTTTCGCGAGCGCACGAAGCGTCCAATAGCCTGGGCGAAGAAGAGGGGGGTGGAGGTTGAGGTGGCGTAGACGCCGACGGCTAGGCGGGGGACGTCCACACCTTCAGATACCATGCGGACGGCGACCATCCAGCGGGCCAGGCCCGCTGAGAACTCTTCAATGTTATTGGAGGCTTCTTTGTCGTCAGAGAGAATCAGGGCGGGTTTTTCGCCGGTAATTTTTTGGAGCTGTTTAGCGTAGGCGCGGGCGTCGGCGTGGTCGGTTGCGATGACCAGGCCACCGGCGTCAAGGACGGTACGGCGCACTTCGGTCAGGCGTTTGTCGGCTGCGGCCAGCACGGTGGGGATCCATTCGCCGTCGGGGTTGAGGGCGGTGCGCCAGGCCTGGGCGGTGACGTCCTTGGTAAAGCCCTCCCCCAGGTTGGCGGCCATTTCTTCACCGGCCGAGGTGCGCCAGCGCATCTGGCCGGAGTAGGCCATGAAGATGACGGGGCGCACGACGTGGTCCTTGAGGGCAGGGCCGTAGCCGTAGGAGTAGTCGGACTTTGAGCGGCGGATGCCGTCGGCGTCCTCCTCGTACTGGACGAAGGGGATGGCAGCGGTGTCGGAGCGGAAGGGGGTGCCGGTCAGGGCTAGGCGGCGGGTGGCCGGTTCGAAGGCTTCGCGCAGGCCATCGCCCCAGGAGAGAGAGTCACCGGCGTGGTGGATTTCGTCCATGATCACCAGGGTACGGCCGTTTTCGGTGCGGGCCCGGTGCAGCATGGGCTTGTTAGCAACCTGGGCGTAGGTGAGGGCAACGCCCTGATAGCCACGCCCCATGGTGCCGTCGGAGTTTTTGAAATTAGGGTCGATGGAGATGCCGACGCGGGCGGCGGCGTCGGCCCACTGGCGTTTGAGGTGGTCGGTGGGGGCAACCACGGTCATGCGGTTAATGGTGCCGCGGTTGAAGAGTTCTTTGGCGACGGTGAGCGCGAAGGTAGTTTTACCTGCGCCGGGAGTTGCCACGGCCATGAAGTCGCGGGGGTTCTCGGTGAAGTACTTGGTCATGGCTTCGGCCTGCCAGGCACGGAGCTTAGGCGCGGTTCCCCAGGCTGCGCGGTCGGGGTAGGCCGGGGGCAGGGGCGGGTTGGAACCTTCGCCAAAGAGCGGTAACTGGCTGTCGTTCATCTCGTATCTTCCCTTCCCTCAGTTTTGCCCTCACAGTTTTTGGGCACCACAAAAGTTTAGCCCCATTCGGGAACGAATGGGGCTATGAGTCATCTCTCGATGAGTCTAGTTGACTAGGCTACCGGCAGGGCGGGTAGCAGGTTGCTCAGGGTCTGACCGGCTAGATTGATGGTTTCGTTTCGGCCGTCGGTAGCGTTAATAACGATGGCACCGGACACCACGGTGAGGACGACCTCAACGTCAGCTTCGGGGTTGCTGGTGAAGTAGACCTGGGCCTGGCTGAGCAGCAGCTGGGCCAGAGTTGAGGTGTTTGAGCCGTCGGAGGTGAGGGTGATGGCCTCGTTGGTGGTGTAGGTGACGCTCACGGTCTGCTGCTGGCCGTTAGTTGCCTGGGTGCCATAGGTAGCGGTCATTTCGGCGCTGTTGACGCCGGTGGCGGTTACGGCGCTGCCGCCGCTCTGCTTGACCAGGTGGCGGGTTACGCCGTCACGGACGCTGTCGATGGGGAATGGGTCCCAGCCGTTGGGGAAGGTGACCACGTAGTCCAGGCGGAAGGAGGCTCCTGCGGCAAGGACGGCGGTGCCCGCTACGGGTGCTCCGGTGGTGTCTTCGGGGCTGGAGAGCCAGAGGCCGGTGCCGCCGTAGGTGCCGGAGTTAAAGCCGCCCAGGCTACCGCCGGGGGTGAAGGTTCCCTCGCCGTTGGCGACCAGGCCGGTGGGGGCGTCCGCAATGAGACCGGTAGAGTCATCGAACTGAACGTCACCGCTGGTGTTGCTGGTGCCGCCGAAGGTTGAGGCTACGCCGACGTTGGTGTTGTAGCCGGCGCTGGCGTCCTCGATTGCGATCTGGGAGAAGAGCCCCCAGCGTACGGTCAGGGTGGGGACGGTAACGCTGGTGCTAGCCGCGTAGGCGGGCACAAGGGCTGAGGACGCAACAACGGGCGCCGCCCAGAGGCCGGCTGCGGCCAGGGTACGGCGTGAGGTTTGGGGTGAGGTCATGTGTGTTTCCTTAGAGTGTGGTTCTAAGCGAGTGATGGTGTGTTGGTTAGTTTTCGTCGTTGTCGCCGGGTGCAAGGCCCTCGTAGATTTCCTTGCATTCGGGGCAGACGGGGAACTTTTCGGGGTCACGGCCGGGGGTCCATTTTTTGCCGCAGAGGGCGCGCACGGGCTTGCCGGTGAGGGCGGACTCCATGATTTTTTCTTTGCGCACGTAGTGGGCGAAGCGTTCGTGGTCGCCGGGTTCGATGTTCTGGACTTCTTCGCGTTCCAGCAGGGCGGTGCCGCCGGAGTGGGCGGTTTCGGGGAAGGGGTCTTCGATGCCGGGAATCGATGACATGCCGGGTCTCCTTGAGATTCAGAGCGGGTTGGTCTTGTTTACCAGTGTAGTGCCCCCGTCAAGATGGCGTCCGGCTCCTGCTGTGGGGCAGGGGCCGGACGCCGCTGGTGGCTTGCCTGTTTCTAGCAGATTGAGGGGTGGGTTAGCTGTAGCGGGCTACTCGTTGGTACATGTCTGCTACGTGCTGTTCGTAGTTTTTCGCTCCAGCGCGGACGCCCAGGTAGAAGGCTGCTACCCCAATCAGGGCGGTGACGGCGGCGCCCAGCCAGAACCAGAGCAGGCTACCGACAATGTCGGTAGCAGCCATACCGATGAGGGTCGGTAGTGAGAGAGCCATGGGGATAAAGATGATAAAACCCCGTACCATGGTCTTAGCCATGCCATCAGGCTGTTCCGGGGTCTTCCAGGGGCTGGTTCCCGGCGGTACTACCGGTGCATTGAAGGTGGTGTCCAGGTAGTTGGCTATGCCGTTGGCGATGAAGTAGGTTCCCAGGGCGCTCACCAGCAGGGGCAGGGCCCAGGTGGCGTGGCCGGTCAGGAAGGCAAAAGCCAGGGTGCCCAGCACAATCATGGGCAGGTAGAGCAGCATCATGCCGTAGGCCCGCCCCAGCCTGTCATCTATACCGCGCAGGGGTGAGAGGGCGTGCAGGGAGAAGGCCGAACCTTCAAAAGAAGCCAGGGCAGACTGGGAGTAGCCTGCCATCGCCGGTATGAAGGCGACCGCCATGACGAAGGCCATGGGGTTCGTCATCTCTTCCTCTACCCCGTTCGCTGAGACGATAAAGCTTCCCGAGATAAAAACCATCAAGATATACATGAGCGGCATCATGAGCACGTTGAGGTTGGTCCGGGAATCCCGGAGCATCATGTCGAGGGTACGGGCGGCGATAGCCCCGCGCACGGTGGCCGGGAAGCGCCCAAGAAGCCCCAGATTACCCTGGGCCAGGGTTTTGCCTTCGTCCCGTACCCCGGCGGAATCTCCCACGCTGGCCATAGTTTTGGCCGCAAAGAACTGCCAGATGAACCAGGCCAGGGCACAGTAGACCAGGGTGAGCGCGGTAAGAGCTAGAGCAAGGCCGTAGTGGCCGGCTCCTACCTGCGGGGCAATGGCCCAGGCTGAGGCTACAGGACTCCACTGCAGGTAGCCGAGAATCTGCCGGAGCTGCTCGGTATTGCTGGTGATGCCCGTGATAGTCGCCAGCATCAGGGGCCCGGCAAAGATCAGGGCCGCAAAGGCAAGAAGGGTGAGGGCGTTACTCACTGAGCGTCGCGAGCGGAGGGGTATAGAGGCTACCGCGGTCAGGCGTCCGCCCAGAATGGCTAGGGTAAGGCCCAGCAAACCTGCCGGGATAAAAGCCAGGGTAGCCGCTAGCGAGTAGAAGTTGGAGGTTATCAGAGCCAGGACGGCTAGTACCGTCAGCGCACCGGGCACCCCAATCAGAGCCCCTAGGGCTTGGCCGCCCATGAGCTGGCGGACGGTAATGGGATAGGGGGCGAGGCGCTCCGGGTCAAGGGTGGGGTCGGCACCGGCTGCAACCAGGGGTATCAGCCACCAGGCCAGGGTCAGCAGGCCACCGGCCAGCCCCAGAATCAGTAGGGAGTCGGCGGGGTTCTGCAGGGTGAAACCTAAACCGGCCACGACCACCAGGGCGACGAGCCCGTAGAGCAGGCCAAAGACCAGGCCCACGATAGCCCAGGCGTTCCCGTTACGGAAAATAGCGAGGAAGTGGTCGATTTTGAGTTTTAGGAGGACTGTAACCATGAGATTCCCTCCGATACAACGCGTCCGCCCACCAGTTCAACAAACCGCTCTTCTAGCGATACTCCACCGCGCACCTGTTCCACGGTGCCAGAGGCCAAAATACGGCCGGCGTTCATAATGGCAACGTGGTCGCACAGGCGCTGAACCAGGTCCATGACGTGGGAGGAGATAATCACGGTGCCGCCGCCTGCCACATAGGCCTTGAGAATATCCTGGATGTTCGATGCCGAGACCGGATCCACCGCCTCGAAGGGCTCGTCGAGCACCAGCAGAGAGGGGGCGTGAATCATAGCGCAGGCCAGGGCAATTTTCTTGGTCATACCGGCTGAGTAGTCGGAGACCTTGAGGCCGGCGGCCCCGATCAGGTCCATAGCCGTGAGCAGGTCGCGGGTTCGCTCAGCCACGGTTGCCTTATCGAGCCCGTGCAGGCGGCCGGCGTAGGTGAGGAGCTGCTCGCCGGTGAGCTTATCGAAGAGGCGGACGCCGTCGGGCAGCACGCCTACCCGGCGTTTAGCATCTAGGGGGTTGGCCCAGACGTCCAGGCCACCCACCAGTACCTGCCCGGCGGTGGGCTTGAGCAGGCCTGTTGCCATGGAGAGGGTGGTGGTCTTACCTGCGCCGTTGCGCCCTACCAGCCCGTAGAAGGAGCCTCGGGGTACGGTGAGATTGACTCCGTCTACCGCAGCCTGCTGGCCAAAGACCTTCACCAGGTTGGCGATTTCCAGGGCTGCGCTGCCCCTGCTGGCCTCTGCCACTTCAGCTTCTACCGGCGCTGAAACCGGCTCAGTAAAGCCGCTGCCGGGTGCATCTTCAGGCCGGTTGTGGGTTTGGTCGTAAGGTTTATTCTGCGGGGGAAGGTTCTCGTGTGCCATATCTCCACTGTACCCAGCATCACGAGCCTTTCCCTCCCCCGCTAGGGTGATTCCTTAAAAAAGAGCCATCATCAGGGCTGAACGGGCCTTTGTGACGCGGGAGTCAGCTGAGCCTACAACCTCGAAAAGTTCCAGCAGGCGTTCGCGCACCATGATCTTGGTCTCTGCGTCCACGGCCTTGAAGAGGGCAATAAGACGGTTGAAGGCATCCTCCACATGCCCGCCAGCTACATCTAGGTCGGCGACGTTGAGCTGGGCCTGCACATCGCTCGCGTCGGCGGCAGCTTTTTGGCGTTCTTCTGCCAGGTTCAGAGTAGAGACGCGGTGAAGCAGGTGCACCTGGGCTAGGCCGATTTTAGCGTCCGTATCGCCCGGGTTCTCGTTAAGCGCGCGGGTGTAGGCAGCTTCCGCTCCCTGGTAATCGCCCCGGTCTAGAGCCTCAATAGCTTCCCGGTGCAGGGGCGGCAGGGGCTTCTCGGCCTCCGACAGCACAGGCTCGAATCCACCGGGCAGACCCTGCTGGGCAGCAAGCTGTAGCACCTGCCCCAGCACCTCGGTCAAGGCCTGGGGCTCAACCGGGCCGTTGAAGAGCGGGGCCGGGCGGCCAGCGAGCACAGCTACGGCCGCAGGTACGCCCTGAATCTGGAAGGCCTGCCCGATTTCGGGAGTCTTGGTGATATCGACGGCAGCCAGCAGCAGGTTACCACCGGCAGAGTTCACCAGGGCATCGACCTGCTCCAGCATCTGCACCGAAGCCGGTGAGTGGGGTGCCCACAGGGCAAAAATGACGGCACCCCGGTTGGACTCCTGCACCAGCTGCTGGAACTGGGCCACATCGGTTACATCCAGTCGCCAGCTGGTAGCAGCTATCTCATCAGCCGGTGTAGAAGGAGCTTCAGCTGCGCTTGTAGCTCCCAAGTCCAGGGCATTTCGCACCGAAGCGGGTAGGTTCTGATCGTCAATCCCGGCCATTGGGCCTTCCTTTCACAACGACAAATATCTCTACTGTCTATGGTGCCAAAGCTCAGCCGGTGAACGGGCACCCCTGCCCTAGTTCTAGCCCAGGGCAGAATCAGGCTAAGGTAGAACTCAGTAACAGCTCCCCTAGCCCAAGTAGCCAGCATGTCCTCATCTTTTTCTCCCTCCCGCCTCCTGCGGTCTCTGACCCCCCGCGTTAGCCACGCGCAGGCGTCCGCGCCCTCCACTTCCGAGGCTAGTACCGCGGCAGAAAACAGCAGGCTCACGCAGAACAACAAGTTCGCACTACCTGTTATACCGGGTGCCCGCCCCCGCCACCGCCTGCAGGTGCCCGAGGAACCGGCCCACCTGAAAGAGAATAAGGACGCCGCCGCCCCCGCTCCCCCAGAAACCCACGCTCTCGCCCCCGGCAAGGGCCTCTACATCAGCAACCCAATCTATTTTGGTTTCATGCTGGCCGTTGGGGTCGGGCTTGCCTGGATGGGCATGTACTTTGTGCTCAATATCGGGGCCCTCGCAGGATGGCTGACCGGCGCAGTTTTCATCGGTCTAGGACTAGACCCGGCAGTACGCAAACTCGAACAGTGGGGTCTTCCGCGTGGCGCGGGCGTCACCGTCGTTTTCCTTTTCTTCGTTGCGGTAGCCGCCGCCCTCATCTTCTGGATAGTACCCCTCATTGCCCGCCAGGCAGTTTCCTTCATCACCGGTTTCCCCCAGCAATTCGAAAACTTCCTCAACTCCGACCTCTTCTCGGGTCTCGATGAGCGCTACCATATCCGCTCAGCGGTAGACGCCGAGGTAGAGAAGTTCTTTGAACAGGTCACCTCAGATACCTCTGTGGTCAGTGGTTTCATGAACTCCCTCATGAACGCGGGATCCGCCCTGGCAGAAATCACTACCGGCACGATTATCGTGCTTTTCCTCTCCATCTACGTGCTCGCCTCCCTACCCACCATCAAGGCCTGGTTTATCCGCCTGGCGCCTGCCTCCAAGCGTGAACGAGTCGGCTACCTCACCGAAAAAATCACCAGCTCTGTTGGCCAGTACGTCATGGGCCAGGCTCTCGTGGCTATCTGCAACGCCACCTGTGCCGCCATCATCATGCTGATTGTGGGCGTGCCCTTTGCCCAGCTGCTCATGCTCTTCGTCCTGCTCCTGGCTTTCATTCCCCTGGTCGGTGGCGTCAGTGCCGCCACCCTGGTCTCGGTCATCTCGCTCATCGACAGCTGGCAGACCGCCCTCTTCTTCCTTATCCCCTACCTGATTTACCTGCAGATTGAGGCCTACTTCATCTCCCCCCGCATTATGAGCAGGGCTGTGGCCGTACCCGGTGCTGTAGCTATTATCGCGGTGGTAGCCGGTGGCTCTCTCTGGGGCGTGCTCGGTGCACTCATCGCGATTCCCGTCGCTGCCTCCCTGCTGATTCTGGTCAACGAGGTACTCGTGCCCCGCCAGGACCAGCTCTAACGAACCCTCCGTTTTCCTTAACCCGGTAGCGCCCTGCCTTTGAGCAGGGGCCGCTACCGGGTTTTTCTGCGCTTCTAACGCATCCCAGGTCTGCTGCAACCCACCGGGCTCTACCAGAATCTACGGGTTGCCCAGCACCGCTCGTGCCAATGGCGACGCTCCTCGATAGCCCGCTGGGCACCAAACATGTGGTCCTGCTGCCAGACCACCAGGTGCGCCACCCCGGGCTGGATAGGCCGTTCACATTCGGGGCACTTATAGGTTTTCAGAGCATTGATGGAGGGGATGTACTGCACATACCAGTCCCCGTCTTGGGCCCGCTCCACTCGCGGGGCGGGATCAAGGATACGGGAAATGTCACGCCCAGCGGGGCGGGCTTTCTGCCACTTGCTGGGGGCGGCCCCGGAGTTAGAGTTGGGGCGGCGGGGCTTAGATGAAGAACGACGAGGCATTCCCCCATTCTTTCATGCACCGGTGTACCCGCCCAAGCCACCTGTTAGAGTGGTACGGTGCGTTTAGTTATTGCTGATTGTTCCGTAGATTACATGGGCCGTCTCAATGCCCATCTGCCCCGTGCTACCCGCCTGCTCATGATCAAAAACGACGGCTCGGTGCTGATTCACTCCGACGGCGGCTCCTACAAGCCCCTGAACTGGATGAGCCCGCCCTGCCGTCTACATATTTCCCCTCGCGAAGAGTTCGAGGGCACCTCGGTAGCCGAGGATCTTGACCCCGATGTGAGCGAGCTGTGGACTGTGCAGGCTGCCAAGAGCGACGACAAGCTAGTCATTCGTGTCTTTGGTACTCACGGGGAACTCAGCCACGATTTGGGTATTGACCCGGGCCTCATTAAGGACGGCGTTGAGGCCGACTTACAGCGCCTGCTGGCGGAACAGATTGAGCTCCTTGGTGCGGGTTACCGCCTGGTGCGCCGCGAGTACCCCACGGCAATCGGCCCGGTGGATATTTTGGCTAAGGACGCCGGGGGCGTCTCTGTGGCTGTCGAGCTCAAACGTGTGGGCGATATCGACGGCGTAGAACAGCTCACCCGCTACCTAGAGCTCCTCAACCGCGACCCCCTGCTAGCGCCGGTTCAGGGTGTCTTTGCTGCCCAGCGCATCAAGCCCCAGGCCCGCACTCTGGCAGAAGACCGTGGTATCCGCTGTGTGGCTCTCGATTACGATGCCATGCGTGGAGTAGATGACGTAGAATCCCGCCTCTTCTAAACAAGAAGAAAGCTAAAAAAATAAGGACGCCGCCCTCCCCCATCTCTGGGGAAGGGTGGCGTCCTTTCATCACAGAAATCTAGTTAGATCTGTGCGTGCTTAGCTGCGATGGTGACTCGATCGTTAGAGACGGTCAAGAAACCTTCGTGCAGACGGGTGGTCTTCTTCTCACCGCTGGTTGCCTCGATCAGAAGCTCACCGTCTTCAGCGAGAAGGGCCATGGTGGGGATGTGACCGGGCATGATACCCAGGTCGCCATCGACGGTGCGTGCGCGCACGTACTTGGCTTCGCCGACCCACACGATTCGTTCACGGGAAACGACTTCAACTTTCAGTGCCATGATTACTTGGCTCCAGACTGTGCCTTGATTTCCTCGTAACGGCGCATGACGTCGTCCATACCACCGATGTTGTAGAAGGCCTGCTCGGGGATGTGGTCGACATCGCCGCGGCAGATCATCTGGAAGGATTCGATGGTGTCCTTAATCGGCACGGTTGAACCCTCGACACCGGTGAACTGCTTTGCAGTGTAAGTGTTCTGTGAGAGGAACTGCTCGATGCGGCGGGCACGTGAAACAACAACCTTCTGCTCTTCAGAAAGTTCGTCAACACCGAGGATGGCGATGATGTCCTGAAGTTCCTTGTTTTCCTGCAGGATAGCCTTGACCTGGATTGCGGTGTCGTAGTGCTCCTGACCGATGTACTGGGGGTCCAGGATTCGGGAGGTGGAGGACAGGGGATCAATCGCGGGGTACAGACCACGTGAAGCAATCTCACGGGAGAGCTCGGTGGTTGCATCCAGGTGGGCGAAGGTGGTTGCAGGTGCGGGGTCGGTGTAGTCATCCGCAGGAACGTAAATTGCCTGCATGGAGGTGATGGAGTGACCACGGGTTGAGGTAATGCGCTCCTGCAGCAGACCCATTTCGTCGGCCAGGTTGGGCTGGTAGCCCACAGCGGACGGCATGCGGCCGAGCAGGGTTGAAACCTCAGAACCTGCCTGGGTGAAGCGGAAGATGTTGTCGATGAAGAGCAGAACGTCCTGGTTCTGAACGTCACGGAAGTATTCCGCCATGGTCAGGCCGGTCAGCGCAACGCGCAGACGGGTTCCCGGCGGTTCGTCCATCTGGCCGAACACAAGAGCGGTGTCCTTCAGAACGCCAGCTTCTTCCATTTCAACCCAGAGGTCGTTACCTTCACGGGTACGCTCGCCAACGCCGGTGAATACTGAGGTACCACCGAAGTTACGAGCAACGCGGGTAATCATTTCCTGAATCAGAACGGTCTTACCAACGCCTGCACCACCGAAGAGACCAATCTTACCGCCCTTGATGTAGGGAGTCAGAAGGTCGATGGACTTGATGCCGGTTTCCAGCATCTCGGTCGAACCTTCGAGGTCTGCGAAGCCGGGGGCTGCGCGGTGGATAGGCCAGTAGGTGTCGGCCTTGATTTCGTCGTTGGAGACGTCGAGGGCGTCACCGAGAACGTTGAAGATGTGGCCCTTGACGCCGTCGCCTACGGGGACGGAGATGGGGGCTCCGGTGTCAACTACAGCCTGGCCGCGGACGAGGCCGTCGGTCTGCTGCAGGGAAATTGCGCGTACCAGTGAGTCACCGAGGTGCTGGGCAGTCTCGAAGGTGATCTTACGGGTGGTGCCGTTGAGGGTCAGATCAGCGGTCAGCGCGTTGTAGATGTCAGGTACCTGGCCAGCAGGGAACTCAACGTCAACGACAGGGCCGATAACGCGAGCAATGCGACCGGTTGCGCCCTGAGCCGGCGCGGTAGCCGATTCGTTCAGAGTGGCAGTCATTGTTCTCACTTACCTATGTAGAGAGTGGAAAGTTGTCTGGTGGATTAGGAGGCGAGTGCGTCGGCGCCGCCAACAATTTCGCTGAGCTCCTGAGTAATTTCTGCCTGGCGAGCGTTGTTCATCAGGCGGGTGTACTTCTTGATGAGCTCGTCAGCGTTATCACCTGCGGACTTCATCGCGCGCTGGCGGGATGCCAGTTCGGAGGCCGCTGCTTCTAGCAGGCACGCATAGATGCGGGAGGCGATGTAGCGGGGTAGCAACTCGTCGAGAACTTCCTTGGGGCTGGGCTCGAATTCAAAGACTGAGTTCTGCTGGAACTGGTCGTCTTCGAGACGTTCGCCGGGCAGGATTTCTTCACCGAGTTCGCGGGCGTCTGCTACCGCGATGGGGAGCAGGCGCAGGACGCGGGTTTCCTGGCTGACCATGGAGACGAATTCGGTATAGATGATGTGGAGGTCATCGACGTCGCCGTTTTCGTAGGCTGCCAGGATGGCGTCGCGTGCTGCAACGGCCATCTCGATGTTGGGGTTGTCGGTGTTGCCTTCCCATGCCTGCTCGTATTCGCGTTCGCGGAAGTCAAAGTAGGACTTTGCCTTGCGACCGATGAGGTAGAGCTTGACATCACGTCCCTCACCGCGGAGCTTCTCAATAAGACCCTCGGTTTTTTTGAGGACGGATGAGGAGTATGAACCCGCAAGGCCGCGGTCGCTGGTGAGGACCAGTACTGCGGAGCGACCGGCCTTAGCCTTTGAGCGTGCGTTAAGCAGGGGGTGCTCAATGTGGTGCTGGGTCGCAATGGCAGTGACGGCCTTAGTCAGCGCATTTGCGTAGGGGCTAGCGGCCTCTGCGCTCTTACGTGCCTTGTTAATGCGTGAGGTTGCGATCATCTCCATCGCCTTGAAGATCTTCTTCATAGACGATGTTGAAGTAATCTTTTGGCGGTAAACCCTAATCTGGGCTCCCATAGAGATTCCTTTCACTCCTAGGGTGAGGGCCCCTCCCCCAGGTTCTGTTGGAGGGGCATCTCACCTGCTAGGAAAATCGCTAACCGATGGTTTCCTGTGATACTTCGCTGTCTGACAGGGGCTTATGCTCTTCGTGACCGGCCTCTACGAGGTGGCTGGTGCCTTCTGAGCGGAAGCCCTGCTTGAAGTCGACGATGGCAGTCTTGAGAGCTGCTACGGTTTCGTCTTCGAGCTTGCCTGATGCTGCGATGTCCTGCAGTACTGAGGTGGAGCGGCGCAGGTGGTCGAGGAACTCTGATTCAAAACGCAGAACGTCTGAAACTTCGAGGTCATCGAGGTAGCCGTTGGTGCCTGCCCAGATTGAGACAACCTGGTCCTCAACTGCGTAGGGGGTGTACTGGGGCTGACGCAGCAGCTCGGTGAGGCGAGCACCGCGGGTCAGCTGAGCCTTTGAAGCGTCATCCAGGTCGGAAGCGAACATAGCGAAAGCTTCCATGGCTCGGTACTGTGCAAGGTCGAGCTTGAGGGTACCGGAGACCTTCTTCATAGCCTTGGTCTGTGCTGCACCACCAACACGGGAGACGGAGATACCTACGTCGACCGCAGGGCGCTGGTTAGCGTTGAAGAGGTCTGACTGTAGGAAGATCTGGCCGTCGGTGATGGAGATGACGTTGGTGGGAATGAAGGCTGAAACGTCGTTTGCCTTGGTTTCAATGATCGGGAAGCCGGTCATTGAACCTGCACCCAGCTCGTCGGAGAGCTTTGCACAGCGCTCGAGCAGGCGGGAGTGGAGGTAGAAGACGTCGCCGGGGTATGCTTCGCGGCCCGGAGGACGACGCAGCAGCAGTGATACCGCGCGGTAGGCTTCTGCCTGCTTTGAGAGGTCATCGAAGATGATGAGGACGTGCTTGCCACCGTACATCCAGTGCTGGCCAATGGCGCTACCGGTGTAGGGAGCCAGGTACTTGAAGCCTGCAGCGTCAGATGCGGGGGAAGCCACGATGGTGGTGTATTCCAGAGCGCCCTGCTGCTTGAGGGTTTCGCGTACTGCTGCGATGGTTGATGCCTTCTGACCAATAGCAACGTAGACACAGCGAACCTGCTTGTTGGGGTCACCGGTTGCCCAGTTGTCCTTCTGGTTCAGGATGGTGTCAACCGCGATAGCGGTCTTACCGGTCTGGCGGTCACCGATGATCAGCTGACGCTGGCCACGGCCAATCGGAATCATGGCGTCGATTGCCTTGAGGCCGGTCTGGAGGGGCTCGTGAACTGACTTACGCTGGGTAACGCCGGGAGCCTGAAGTTCAAGGGCGCGACGGCCTTCGGCTTCAATCTCGCCCAAATCGTCGATGGGGTTGCCCAAGGGGTCAACAACACGGCCCAGGTAGGCATCGCCTACGGGTACTGACAGAACCTCGCCGGTACGGTGAACTTCCTGGCCTTCTTCAATGCCGGTGAAGTCACCGAGGATGATGACACCGATGTCACGAGTGTCGAGGTTCTGTGCCAGGCCAAGGGTGCCGTCTTCGAAGCGAAGCAGCTCGTTAGCCATTACTGAGGGAAGGCCCTCAACGCGTGCGATGCCGTCGGATGCTGATGCAACACGACCCACCTCTACGCGCTCTGCATTGCCGGGTTCGTAAGACGCTGCGAATTCGTTCAGCGCGTTACGGACATCATCGGCGTTGATGGTCAAATCGGCCATCTTATGTCCCTGCTCTCCTAATTTGTTGGTGTGCCTGCCGACTGGCGGCAGACCCACCGAAACTTGTGTGACGTGCCGGGATTAGGCTTTAAGCCTTACCCCTTGTCGTCTGTGTATCTTCTAAATCACCGTCGAGGTCTCGACTGTGTAAATCGCCTATGCGAAAGCGCGGCCTAGTTCCGACAGCTTGGTAGACAGTGAGCCATCGATGACTTCGTCCCCTACCTGCACACGTAGACCACCTAGAAGGGCGGGGTCTACAGTGATGTCGAGCTTCAGCTCCTTGCCGTAGGTCTTGTTGAGTGACCCCTGCAGCTTTGCAATCTGCTCTGCAGTCAGCGCGGTTGCTGAGGTTACTCGTGCGATCCAACGGTTTTGACGCTTGACGATGATTTCTACAAACTCGTTAGCCAGACGGGCTGCGGTGGTTCCGCGGGCCGCAGTGGCAACTCGTTCTAGCAGAAGCTTGCCTTCAGCGGTAGCTACACGGCCACCGAGGCTGACAGCCAGCTTCTTGAGTGCTTCCTTGCTTGCCCTGGTATCGGCAAGAGCAGCCTGTGCTTCTGCTGAGGCATCAACGGTGTTGATGAAAGTCAGCAGTTCGTTGACGGTCTGCTCCAGTGCATCGACACCTCCGCGCTGCTCAGCAGAAAGCGCTACTGATGTAACAGCGGTTGTTTCGAGGGCATCAGCTAGATCGCGTTCTTCGCTCCAGCGGGCTTCTGCTGCTGCAGAAACGATGGCCAGAGCTGCGTCGGAAATCTTGCCGCCCAGAACGGAGCTGGCGATGCCTGCTCGCTGCGCTGCTTCGCGGGAAGGATCGGTTAGACCTCGCCGGAACCCGCCGTTGCTGTCGATAACATCAACAACAGCGAAGAGCTCTTCTGCGAGGTGGGTCGGGTTGTCGGTAGGCTGGGCTACCAGAACCTGTTCCACCTTATTCAGTGATTCAGTCGATACTGCTGACATTAGCGGGCTGCACCTGCCTGCTGCTGCGCGTCAAGGTCAGCAAGAAAACGATCGACTACACGTGCGGATCGCTCATCATCGTTGAGGGATTCGCCCACAATCTTGCCAGCCAGTGAAGTTGCCAGAGCGCCAACTTCGGTACGAAGTGATGCTGCGGCAGCTGCACGTTCTGCCTCGATAGTCTTCTGGGCGTTTTCGGTGATGCGAGCGGCCTCAGCGTTTGCGCGCTCCTTAGCTTCTGCCACGATGGCGTCGCCTTCGGCGCGTGCTTCTTCGCGAATCTTCTGAGCTTCCAGACGAGCGCTTTCGAGCTGCTGGCCGTACTCTTCGCGTGCTGCTGCGGCCTCTGCCTGAGCCTTTTCAGCCTTGGCTAGACCACCCTCAATTGCTTCTTTACGGTCCTGGTAAATCTTTTCGAATGCCGGGACAACGTACTTGCTGACGATGAAGAGGAGGAGCAGGAACCCGATGGCGGTAATGGCGATTTCCCAGACATTGGGGATCAGAGGGTTCGCGCCCTCTGCTGCTGCCATTAAGTGAGACATAGGGGGTTTTCCTGTTCTATAGTTTGGTCAATCTTTCGGCGGGGCCAAAAATTACTTGATAAACGCAAGAACCAGGCCGAGAACTGCCAGTGCTTCAACCAGTGCAAAGCCCAGGAAGAGCATGGGCTGCAGAGTCTTCTGTGACTCGGGCTGACGAGCAACGGAGGTCATGTAGGCTGCGAAGATCAGACCTACGCCGATGCCACCGCCGATAGCTGACAGGCCGTAACCAACTGCGGTAAGTGAACCGGTGAGTTCCATGATGTTTGTTTCCTTTCACAGTGCCCCTTGGGTTTGTGTCGTATGTAAGGGGCAGAGTTTTGATGTGGACACTCCCCGCTAAAGCGGGTTGCTTTTCTCGTCCATCGGTGGGCCCGACGGAGAAAATCTATATATTTAGTGGCCTTCGGAGACCGAGCCCTGCAGGTAGACTGCAAGGAGCAGGGTGAAGACGTAGGCCTGGATGACCTGAATCATGAGTTCCAGGAAGTAGAGGAAGAGGCCCAGGGCACCAGAACCAACCGATGCGATGGCAGCAATGCCACCTGCTTCAACAATCAGGTACTGGGTCAGCGAGGCTGCAACCATAATCGCCAAGTGGCCACCGAACATAGTAGCGAAGAGACGCAGGGCGTGGGTTGCGGGACGAATGAGCATGTTAGACATGAACTCAATGGGAATCAGGATGACGTAAACCAGCGGGGGAACGCCGGAAGGCATAGTCATATCCTTGAAGAACTTGCCCAGACCCTTGCGCTTGATACCAACGCCAACCCAGGTCAAGTAAGCAATGGCTGCCAGGGCGTAGGCAGAACCTACGTGAGACATGGTGGGCAGCTGGATGACGGGAATTGAACCGTAAAGGTTGTTCACCAGAATAAAGAAGAAGGCGGTGAAGAGCAGGGGAACGAAAGGCTTGTAGTGGTGAGCGCCAATCAGTTCCTTACCCAGGCTGTTACGGACCAGACCGTAACCCATTTCACCCACAAACTGGGTGCGTGAGGGAACCATGGCACGCTTGCGGGCCGCGAAGAGGAAGAAGCCAGCAACGATGACCACCGACAGAATAACCAGAAGCATCTGCTTGCTGAACTCAAAATCACCAATCGTGAAGATGGCAGGCAGGTGCATATCATCGATAGTGGGCGGAACGTAGCCCTGTTGCTCTCCCGCTGCGACAACTAGCCCGTTTGAAATCAAGGCAAGTCCTTTCATTGCTTCGTGTTGGCCGCTGGCTCCAGCAACCTCAGAGGTTTAAAGAATCAAAAGTGTGTGTGCCAACCGGTTCCAGTTGGTCTTATTTTTGCTGTTGCATGTGGATAAATACCAGGTAAATACCACCAAAGGCGCCAACAAATCCGCCTACCCAAGCAATCCAGGTTGTACCCAGTAAGTGGTCCAGACCATAGCCTACCAAACTCCAGATACCAATGCCTATCATGACGTAGAGAAGTGTCATAAAGGCCCCGGCTGTTCCACCACCAGCGACTAAATCGCCAGCAGAGCGTAACTGCTTATCTTGCTTATACCACTTATCGTCGGTGTTGCCCACAGGTGTATGCTCCTTTGCCTAGTTTCATCCTACCGAATCGAAATAGAGGATTCTCTGTTTCGAGATAATTTTCGTTTCAATGACAAGCTGAGCTGCCAGTGCCACCAGGGCGCCGGTCAAGAGCCAACCATTACGAAAATCCTGCGGTATAGGGGCGAACACTAAGAGGCCGGTGAAAACCAATATCTTGAACGGATACATGGCCGCTAGAGCCGCTGCCGCCGCTTTCATCGACTTCTTCTCAGCCGGTATCACAACCATGATTCCGACCGCGAAACTGAGATAAACCAGGGTAAGACCCGTAAGGACCCCACCGGCAGCTGGTTTACCTGCGATAAGTACTCCAACTATCGTACCGACTAGGGCTAAGATAGCCAAAGCCAGTGAGACATCCCGGAAGATTTTCTGCCAGGGCATCTCGTTAATGCCTAATGGTTTAGCCCTCACTTTTCTGACGCACCTTTCCAAGGATGGCGGGCAAAAAAATGTAAAGGACCAAGATAAGGACAACTAACAGGGCAGACCATACAGCGTTCTGGGTTTCAAAAGGCAGAGCCAGCACGGTTATGGCCGTTACAAGAATCGTAGTGAGCGTCACAAGCAAAGCACTACCCAGATGGCTAAAACCAGCATCTGTTAGACGTTGATAGGCATGAGTGCGATGGGGCTTGTACCACTGTTCGCCCCTCACAATTCGGCGCATTAGAGTACTCCCAGTATCTGCTAAATACACCAGCAGGGGGGCCAAAATATATTCGACGTAAACCCCGGAGAGAAAGGCCCCCACCGCCATAGAGGCGATGGCTCCCCCCAGGAAGTAGGAACCGGCATCCCCCAGGAAAACATTCTTGCCCGTGCGTACGTTCCAGGGTAGGAAGGCCAGGTAGGCAGCGGCCACGGCCGCTCCCCCGGCAAGAAGCCAGGGCATCTGGTTTACCCAGCCCGCGTAGGCATAAGCCCCGCCCACAGCAAATCCGTGAAGACCCGAGATGCCGTTGATGCCGTCCATAAAGTTCACCACGTTGATGTAGGCGGCGATCGCAAAGATACCTAGATGAACCCAGAAGATGGAGGTCCCCAGCATCAGGGTCATTCCCAGGGTGACCGTCAGACCAATAAGCAGCTGGGTAGCAAAGCGCACCTTAATGGAGACTCCGCGGTAATCCTCCACCCAGCCCAGCGCACCCGAGGCCACCATGCCCAAGAGTACGCAGAGGGCGATTGACCGGTCAGTAAAAATCTGCCCGTCAACGAGAGCAACAAGATAGCCAAGCAAGGCTGCAAGGGCTGTTGCCAACCCCATACCTCGGAAAACCGGGACGCTGTGAGATGAACGTGCAGTAGGAATATCGACTAGGTTCCAACGGTGCAGGAGCGGACGAACGGCAAAAGGTAGGAGCAGACCCGCACCAAAAGCGATAAGGGTAGGAACCAGAACCAGGGCCTGTAAGTCTGATGTAGTCATTAGGCCTCCTGCCCCCGGTGCTCGGTCCGGTCGTAGCCGCGGTGGCTACGGTAGTTTTCGAGCCAGCGAGCATAGTCAAGGTCAGCGGGGTCAAGCCTGGGGGCTTGAGCCCGCATGATATTTTCGTTCTCTTCGCTGCGCTGGTGTACCTCGTCCTGGCCGAAAAGCACCTCGTCGCGCTTTTCGCCCGCGCGCAGGCCAATGACGTCGATGGCTACATCGAAGCGCTCATAGAGGCTGCGCATATGCTCGGCCACCTTGAGAATTTTGACAGGCTCACCCATATCGAGAACCATAACCTCACCGCTGCAGCCGATTGCTCCGGCCAGCATGACCAGCAGACAGGCGTCCGGAATCAGCATGAAGTAGCGGGTGGCGTTCCGGTCGGTCACGGTTAGGGGGCCGCCGTCCAGAATCTGCTTGGTAAAGAGGGGCTTAATAGAACCGCGAGAGCCAAAAACATTGCCGAAGCGCACCGAGACATAGTTTCGCCCAGTCTGCTCGCCGTACCAGCTCGTCAGCATTTCCGCGCTGCGCTTGGACTGCCCCAGGGCAGTAGTGGGGTCGGCAGCCTTATCGGTCGAGATATTCACAAAAACCTGAACATCAACCTGAGCTGAAGCCTTAAGCACGTTTGCGGTGCCCAGAGTATTGGTTTTATAGGCTTCCTTGGGGTAAGCCTCAAGAGCAGAGACATGCTTAAGGGCGGCAGCATGAAATACAACCTCAGGTTGACGTTCAGTAAAGACCGCCTCTAGGGCCTCAAAATCCCGCACGTCCGCCAAAATCACACTGGGATCATCCAGGCTTGATAGGCCGGTCAGAGAATACCGGGTATCCATGAGCAGGGACTCATCACGGTCGAGCATCATAAGCTCAGCCGGCTGATAGGCATTAATCTGGCGGCAGAGCTCAGAGCCAATCGATCCGCCTGCACCGGTCACAAGCACCCGGCGACCCTGCACGTAGCTACGAATCAGGTCATGGTCGATCTTGTAGTCAATGGTACCGCGGATCTTCTCAAGAAGCTCCCGCTCATTGTTCTCTTCGCTGCGGCGACGGGACTGGCCCATATCGGGAACAGCAGAGTTAATGCGTATGGTCTCTACGCCCAGTTCTTTCATGCTCTGGGCGATGCGGACCAGGCGTCGTTCAGGGATCTCCTCGCCAATAGCAATGAGCACCTTTGTAGCCTGGTGGTGTTTTACCAGGGCGGCCAGATCAGCGCTAGTTCCCTCAACCTTTACCGAATGAATACGGGCGTTACGCACCGAACGGTCATCGTCAACAATCGCGACCGGCAGGTACTTGGCCTTGGGGTCGGTCATCAGGGTTGAAATCAGGTTGCGGCCCAGAAAACCTGCACCGTAAACAATCACCCGCTGCACATCTTTACCGCTGGGGCGGTTGGTCTTTTCCTCATAGATTCGCTTGCTGTAGCGGAAGCCCATCATCAGCAAAACAGCAATGGGGAAAGCGATGAGCACCACCGAGCGGGGCACACCAACGGCACGGGACGATACCATCAGCAGTATCTGCATAATGATGGTGTTAGCTAATATCAGGGGGTAGAGCTTGCTCCCCTCTTGCAGGGTGCCGTAGCTGTGGATGCCACGGTAGAGACCCATCATCAGGCCCCCACCAATTTGTAGGGCGACCATCACCAGGGCAACCGTGGTGAGCCCGCCTGCATCAATCTGGCTCAAATCCATACCGTAGCGCAAAACAAAGGCAGCGGGTAGGGCTATCAGCCAAGCTAGGGAGTCTAGCCCCATCTGCACGTACTTCCACCAAGTCTTCCGCTCAGTGCTCGATGTCAGAATGGGAATAGAGGTGGTCTGCGGGGACGATTCTTTAGACATTGCTGACCTTCTCTTTCTTCCCCTGCGGGTTTCGGCCGGTCATAGCCCTAAAGGCCCGGGTGCGCAGTTCCTCTGGGGCTAGGCGGTAGACACCGCGTATGGCTAGGTTCTGGGCGAAGCGGACGGGACCCAGCACTCCCCCGGTATAGAGCCTACACTGGATGTGCAGGTCCTTGCGCAGGGCCTGGATCCCCCCGCGTCGTGTGTAGGCGGTGGCCACCCGGTAGCTCACCAGGGGCTGGCTCAGATTGCCCAGGACGAACCCGGCGCGGCTCATGCGAGCCCAGAGCCAGTAGTCTTCGGCTCCAGGAACCTCAACGTAGCTACCGACAGCCTCCACGGCGCTCTTGCGGAAGACCACGGTGGGGTGCAGCATGGGGTTGCGTTTCGGAAGCATCTCGCGGATAGCTCTCGCCCCGGTCACAGCCTTCCGTTCGGACTCGGGGCGGGCGGGGTCGTCCGTAAATTCGTACATGGCGCTACCCAGCACGTCGTACTGGCCCGCGGCAAGCAGAGGAACCTGCTGGGCAAAACGGTCAGGAGCAGAAACATCGTCTGAGTCTGCCCGGGCCACAATATCGTAGTCGCAGTAGGTAAGCCCCTCGTGCAGAGCGGCAGCTAGCCCGTAGTTCTCGGCAAGGCGTACCACGGTCACCGGCAGAGAGCTCTGCTCTTCAAAATCAGCGATGATTTGAGAAAGCTCAGCACTCACGGGGCCATCCTGCACCAGCACCAGCTGGTTGGGACGCAGGGTTTGGCCCTCGGTATTCGAGGCTAGGGCCAGGCGCAGGTGCTCGGGCTGATCCCCGGCATAAACACTCATCAAGACAGAGAACTTAGGGTCGCTCCCGTAGTTTGCTTTGATACGCTGGGCCAGCTGGGGGGTTTCAAGCTGGTAGACGCCGTCCAGCACCTCACTGTTGGAGCGATAGCCGGCAGCGGCGTCCTGAAGCCCCTTGAGGAAGTAGCCGGTGTAGGTCTTCTTCTCATCGGTGCGCAGCAGGGTGCTAACCCACAGGCGGGCCGTCGAGCCACCGTAGAGCAGCTTTTCCAGCGGGGTTAGGGTGCGACGGGCACAAAAAACCCAGAGCTTATTGCGTACATCGTTGTAGAAGCGGGGGCCAGGTTTGGCATCTGTGGTACCAAACGTCTTGGTGTGGTGACGGGCTACCGACCGCTCGGTAGCAATACCGTTACTGTGGTGAATCAGGCGGGTGGTGTATTCGAAGTCGTCGTTCCAGATAAAGAAGTCTGCCAGGGGCAGGTCGGTGGCCCGCATGGCGGCAGCGTCCATCAGGATTGACACAAAGGACGCCGAACGGATAGGGCGGGCGCCCACAGCGGCTGCCCGCGCGGTACGGTCAGGGCCCGCTGCGAACATGGTACGCATGGTGTTCATGGGGTGGTCCTGGCCGTTGGTCCACACCACCTTAGAGGCCACAACGGCCGGGCGCTCTGCCCGCACCGGGGAATAGTCAGCCCAAGCCCGGTAAGCCTCAGATAGGGTGTTCTCAGTAGGTTCGGTGTCGTCGTCCATGACCCAGACCAGATCTGCTGCATGCCGGTTCAGGGCCCGGTCGATGCCCACAGTGAAGCCGCCTGCGCCGCCCACGTTCTGCGGCAGATGCACAATATCGGTAGCCAGCGAACTCCGATAGCCGCCCAGGTACTCTTCGGTGCCGTCGGTAGAAGCATTATTGACGATGATAACCGTATCGGGAGTCAGCTCCCCCGCCTCTATCCCGGCTAGGGTCTGTTCAAGCAGCTCACGGCGGTTATAGGTCACCACTACAGCAACAATGCGCTCCTGGGGGCGCACCTGGGGTGTCGGGGCATATACCATGGGCAAACAGGTCCTTTCGTGGGGTGAGGCCACCTGCACAGGCGTGCTTGCCCCGGTTTCAGGGCACAAAGCACACAACTCTATCTAAGTTTAGCGAACTCACCTGTGGATTATCCCAGTGCAGGCGGTTAGAAGCCCAAACCTTAGCCCTTTGTGGCCTGCCCTACGTGTTTTTTGGTCCGGCCTATGCCACCCTAGGGGTAGGGGCACAGACGCCCCACCGGTAACCACCGTACGGACGGAGTAAAGGCATGGCTCAGGCCACATGGAAAGTAATTGGGGCAAGCGGGTTTGTGGGTTCATCGATTGTAGCCCGGCTAGCTGCCGAAGGCGTCCAGGTCGATGCGGTTGAGGCTCCCCGCTTACTCACGCGTACGGCAGAAGCCAACCAGCTCATTCGCGAAGCCCGGCAGCTAGATGGCATTATTGATACTCTCGCTGAATCTTTTGCCGGGTGCGAGGTTGTCATCAACGCTTCGGGCCTGGCTGCCCCTGACCAGGAAGACCTAGCTCCCCTGCTAGGCGCTAATGCCCTGCTGCCTGCGGTCATTGCAATTGCTGCCCAGCGCACAGGGGTCAGCAGGGTAATCCATCTGAGCTCTGCTGCCGTCTTAGGGCGGGTTCCTGTTCTCAGTGCAGAGGCAAAACCGCAGCCTTTCTCTGCCTACTCTTTCTCGAAGGCCCTGGGTGAAGAGGTGCTTCTGGCCCTGCGGGCCTTTATCGAAGAAACAGCAGCTCAGGGGCAGGCTCCCGGCTCTGAAGCGTCAGAGTTCCCGGCAGCCCCCTCTCACTCCCCCGTCGCTGTAGCCGGGGATCACGCGGTCGATATCTGCATTATCCGGGCCACGAGTGTGCAGGGGCGCGGACGCCGAACCACCGAGGCTTTCGCAAAAATCGCATCCTCCCCCCTGGCGTCCGTCGCAGGGCGCACCCCGCGGCGTACCCCGGTCTCCTCCAACTACGCCCTGGCAGAATTCGTCTACCGGGTAGCAGGTTTCACTGGCCCCCTGCCCGCCATCGTAATGCAGCCCTGGGAAGGGGCTACCACCGAGTCCGTCCTTATTGACGCAGGACGCCGCCGCCCTCTACACCTACCGGTCCCCCTCTGCCGGGCCCTGGTCGCCACCGGTTACAGGGTCTCTGAGCTCCTGGGGGACCGCCTGACCGGGCCCGTCCGCCGGGTTGAGGTGATGTGGTTCGGTCAGGATATCGACGATTCGTGGGCTCAAAAAAATAGCCTGGTGCCCCAAGCACGGGTGAGCGAGGTGCTTCGCACCGCCCACAGCGCACTGGGCACCAGGCAGGACCGCAAGTTTGAAAACTAGTCGGTAGGAGTTTCGTTGCCCTCGCCATCCGCTTCGGTCAGCGGTTCGGCGGGGGCTTCTTTCTGGGTGCCGAACACCAGCGAACGGGCATCAGCTACCGGGTAGGGCTTGGTGTTGTCTTGTACCACGCGGGTCTCGGGGGCATGAGCGCTGGCGGTACGGCGCTGGTCAACGGCTACGGTGGCACTAGCACCGCCTACCAGACCCGCAGCGAGCGAACCAGCTACAGGAGCGGCGGCCTGGCGGGAGGCAGCCTCAACCTCTTCTGTCTCAGGCTCATCCACCTGGCGGGGGGAAAACTCGGTATCTTCCATCGCCTCTGAGCTTGCTACCAGAGCTGACTCGGCTTCGCGGCGGGCTTTCTCCTGGGCCTCAAACTCGGCGCGAGTTAGCACACCGGGCACGACCTCGCGCAGGCGCTCTACTGAAATTGCGCCCTCACGGACCACAATCAGGCGATCCGAAGTGCAGTCCACGATGGTCGAAGGTAGGGCGTCCTTGGCTTCGAAGTCCTCAGGACGGTTCTCGGGGCGGGGCCCACCGTCAAAGATAACGGCCACGTCATCGCCCAGCTGGGCTATGGCTTCCTGGGCTGTGGTGGCAGCTGGACGGCCGGTCTTGTTGGCTGACGATACAGCCAGGGGGCCCAGGTTTTTCAGAAGCTCAATAGCAACCGGGTCATTAGGCACACGCAGGGCAACGGTGCCCTGGGTCTCGCCCAAATCCCAGTTCAGAGAAGGCTGGGAGTAAAAAATTAGGGTGAGAGCACCGGGCCAGAACTCGGTAGCCAGGGTGCGGGCGTCCTCAGAAATCTCGTCGGCCAAGCCCGGCAGCACAGACTGGTCGTAAATGAGTACCGGCGGGGGCATCTGCCGGGTGCGGCCCTTAGCGGCAAGCAGGTTCCCAACGCCCTCAACGGAGAAGGCGTCGGTGGCGATACCGTACACGGTGTCGGTGGGAATCACGATGGTCTTGGCTGCCCCGATTGCCGAGTTGGCGGTCGCGATGGCGTCGCCCAGGGTCTCAGAGTCGGTTGCACTAACAATGGTTGCTTTCACGCTCATTATTCTTTCACATTCTTAGGTGCCTGGTAGCGGTTTGTAGCCTGCGGTGTGACGGGGTTTACCCGCGAAGTCGTCAATAGATTCGATACCTTCAAAGCCGACGGCGGCAAGGGCCTGACGCATCAGTTCCCGCTGGGTTTCGGCGTGCTCCATAATCAGGTAGCCACCGGGAGCTAAGAGAGCGTAGGCTCGGGCTGCGATGGCGGTAGGTAGCTCCATGCCGTCCTCTCCCCCACCGTAGAGGGCCAGGGCCGGATCGTGGTCGCGAACCTCTGGATCTTTAGGAATTGCCCCGACAGGGATATAGGGAGGGTTGGAGGCCACCAGGGTCACGGCTCCCTCGTACCCGGGCAGGGCCGTACGGGCATCGCCCGCTACCAGTTCCACGCCGGCGGGGCCCAGGTTACGCTCGGCCCAGGCGGCAGCTTCGGTCGAGAGTTCAACGGCGAGGACGCGCGGGGTCGGCACCTGCTCATCGGCGGCTAGCTCAGTAGCAAGGGCAGCTGCGATGGCACCTGACCCGGTACACAGGTCAACCACTAGGGGCTGAGCGGGTAGGGCCTCAGCCATGCCCCGGTAGGCGGTGAGGGCGTGCTCCACCAGCAGCTCGGTCTCGGGTCGGGGCACAAAAACCCCCGGCCCTACCGACAGGGTCAGGCCTCGGAAGTGGGCCTGGCCGGTCAGATGTTGGAGGGGCAGGCGCTTACCGCGCAGGGTTACCAGACGGTCAAAGCCCTCAGGTACCGGATGCCCCAGCAGGGCAAGGGACTGAACACGACCCCGTGATACCGGCTCACCGACGTCCTTCTCCAGCAGATAAGCGGCAAGAAGCTGCGCGTCAGCCGCAGCCGAGTCAATACCGGCTGCGCCAAGATAGAGCGCAGCCCGGCGAAGAGCTGAATCAAGCTCTTCGCCGGGCTCCAGGCTAAAATCAGCCACGCTTACTTGTCTTCCTGCCCGAGCTTCTCAAGGCGGGCAGCCTCGTCCATCTCGATAGCGGACTGCACAACAGCCTCAAGATCGCCGTTGAGCACAGCGTCCAGGTTGTAGGCCTTGTAGCCGGTGCGGTGGTCAGCAATACGATTTTCAGGGAAGTTGTAGGTGCGGATACGCTCTGAACGGTCCATGGTGCGCACCTGGGAGTGGCGCTTCTCGGCATTCTCGGCGTCAATCTGCTCCTGCTGCCAGGCAAGCAAGCGGGCACGGAGCACGCGCATAGCAGCTTCACGGTTCTGAATCTGTGACTTCTCATTCTGCATAGCAACCACGATGCCGGTAGGCAGGTGGGTAATACGCACAGCGGAGTCGGTGGTGTTCACCGACTGACCACCGGGGCCAGAAGAACGGTAGACGTCAATCTTCAGGTCGTTCTGGTTAATCTCGATTTCCTCGGGCTCATCGACCTCGGGGAAGACCAGCACACCGGCAGCTGAGGTGTGGATACGCCCCTGGGACTCGGTCGCCGGAACACGCTGCACGCGGTGCACGCCACCCTCGTACTTGAGGTGGGCCCAGACGCCCTCAGCCGGGTCGTTCGAGGTGCCCTTGATAGCTACCTGGGCGTCCTTGTAACCGCCCACGTCAGTGGTCTGGGAGGAAATCATTTCGGTCTTCCAGCCCTTAGACTCGGCGTAGCGGGTATACATGCGCAGCAGGTCAGCAGCAAAGAGGGAGGCCTCGTCGCCGCCTTCGCCACCCTTGACTTCGAGAATGACGTTGCGGCCGTCGTCCGGATCACGGGGAATCAGCAGACGGCGCAGCTTCTCTTCTGCCTCGGGCAGCTGGGCTTCAAGCTCCTTGACCTCGTCAGCAAAGTCGGGGTCTTCGGCAGCCATCTCGCGGGCAGCTTCAACGTCGTCACGCAGGGTGTTGACGCGGTTGTAGGCTTCAACGATGCCGTTAAGCTCTGAGTAGCGGCGGCCCAGCTTACGGGCCTTACCCTGGTCAGCGTGGACGGCGGGGTCAGCCAGCTGCTTCTGGAGGTCTGCGTGCTCGTCAAGCAGACCCTGGATAGATTCAATCACGGTGTTGTCCTTTCCTTATTCGCCGTGGCCCAGGCCGCTCTTAGCAACGGTGAGCAGGAATTCGACGTTGGACTGGGTCTCGCGCAGCTTGGAGAGCAGAACAGACAGGGACTGTTCCTGATCCATGCCGGCCAGCACGCGGCGCAGGCGCCACATGATCTTGACCTCGTCGGGTGAGAGCAGGGCCTCTTCGCGACGGGTTGAGGACGCGTTGAGGTCGATGGCGGGGAAGATACGCTTGTCTGCCAGCTGGCGGGAAAGGCGCAGTTCCATGTTGCCGGTACCCTTGAATTCTTCGAAGATAACTTCGTCCATCTTGGAGCCGGTCTCGACCAGGGCAGTCGCCAGAATGGTCAGTGAGCCGCCTTCTTCGATGTTGCGGGCAGCACCGAAGAACTTCTTGGGCGGGTAGAGGGCAGCTGCGTCCACACCACCGGAGAGGATGCGACCTGATGCGGGCGCTGCCAGGTTGTAGGCGCGGCCCAGGCGGGTCATGGAGTCCAACAGGACGACGACGTCGCGGCCCTGCTCCACCAGGCGCTTGGCGCGCTCGATGGCGAGCTCGGCAACGGTGGTGTGGTCATCTGCCGGGCGGTCAAAGGTAGAGGCGATCACCTCACCGTTGACGGTGCGCTGCATGTCGGTGACTTCTTCGGGGCGCTCGTCCACCAGAACCATCATGAGGTGAACCTCGGGGTTGTTGGTGGTAATCGCGTTGGCGATGGACTGCAGCATCAGGGTCTTACCGGCCTTGGGGGGCGCCACAATCAGACCGCGCTGGCCCTTGCCGATGGGGGCAATCAGATCGATGACGCGGGTCCCGAGCTTCTTGGGGTCGGTCTCCAGGCGCAGGCGCTCCTTGGGGTAGAGCGGGGTGAGCTTGTTGAATTCGCGGCGGCCCTTGGACTCTTCGGGAGTCAGGCCGTTGATGGAGGTCAGCTGCACCAGGGCGTTGAACTTCTGGCGGTTGTTGTTATCGCCTTCGCGAGGGGCGCGGATGGTACCGACCACAGCGTCCCCCTTGCGCAGGCCGTAACGCTTGACCTGGGCCAGGGAAACGTAAACGTCGTTGGTGCCGGGCAGGTAGCCGGAGGTACGCACGAAAGCGTAGTTATCGAGGACGTCGAGCACACCGGCGACGGGAATCAGTACGTCGTCTTCGCTGATCTCGGGCTCGTAGTCGTCGCGGCGGTTGTTACGGCGTTCGCGGCGCTCTGCCTGACGGTCGCGGCGGTTCTTGCGGTTGTTACGGCGGTCTTCGTCGGGGCCATTGTTGTTCTGGCGGTCATTGCGCTCAGCGCGGTTGTCGCGGTCGTTCTTGCCACCGCGGTCCTGACGGTTATCGCGGTCGGAACGGTCACGACGGTTCTTGCGCTCAAAACGCTCGTTCTTCTCGCCGTTCTCAGCGGAGGCCTCGTTCTGTTCGGCGGACTCGACGTTCTCACCCTCATTCTTGCGGCGACGGTCGGTACGGGTGCGGGTACGGGTGCGCTTGGCGCCCTCTTCGCCCTCGTTCTGCTCGTTGCGGGCAGCCTTCTGGGATTCCAGGCCGTCAAGTGCAGCTTCAACCGCCTCAAGGGCTGAGGTATCGGGCTTGGTTTCCTTCTGGGCTTCAGCAGCTACGGTTGAGCTGGTGGCGCGGCGGTTACCGCGACGCTTGGTAGCGGGCTTCTCAGATGTGTCGTCAGCAGGTGCCTCTGCGCCAGTCTCGGCGGCGTCCTGCCCCTTGGGCGGCTCTGCTTCGGCAGCCTTCTCAGCTGCGGTCTTACGGGTGCGGGTGCGCTTAGGCTTCTCTGTCTCGGCCTGGGCCTCGGCGGGAGCTTCTACTTCGGCACCCTTCTCGGCTGCGGTCTTGCGGGTGCGGGTGCGCTTAGGCTTCTCTGCCTGGTCTGCGGTTTCAGCAGGACGGTCGGCTACAGCTGAGCCACGCTGGTGGGCTGAAATGGCCTCAACCAGGTCTGATTTACGCATGCGGCGGGCGCCGGTAATACCTAGCTGGGAGGCCAGGGACTGGAGCTGAGCAAGTTTGAGGGTGCTCAGGCTGGGGGACTTCTGCTCAGCCGCTGCTGCGGCCTCCGTACCTGCGGTCAGGTCGGTGTTTTCTGCCACGAAGATTCCTTCTCTCGAAATGTCGTTGATTTCGCGGGTTGTTCTGGCGCAACAGATGCGCCATGCCCAGAGCGGGCGAGTGATTGATTCAAGGAGGTCAGGCGCTAAAGCCGCCAGTGAGCGAAAATAGCATATGACCGAATACCGGTATCCCGGTTACCAAACGGTAGGCGGTACTCCCGGTGGGGATTGCCTCGGCTACGTGAGCGGGGGCGAATATGAAAGGTTGTGAGGAGCTGAGGCTTCCCCAGACCTGCTTAACCGTGGGATGAGGACGGCTCAGACGTGCCCAGCCACAAAGAGGCCGAATCGCCCTAGACGGTTTCCTCATAAGTAAGCATAACACCTTTAGTGTCGATGTCGATATCGAGCACCCGCCAGCTTACAGCCCGGTTTTCGTGCTGATTAGGCTCGCTCTCGGTGGCGAAGGCCTCAATGGCCTCGCGTACTCGGGCGCGTTCGTCCGCCCCGTTGGCCAGGGTCATGACGGTGGGGCCTGCCCCCGAGATCACCGCGGCAAAGCCCTTGCCGCGCAGGTACTTAACCAGGGCCGCTGAGGGCTTCATGGCAACGGCGCGGTAGGACTGGTGCAGTAGGTCGCTGGTTGCGGGCAGCAGGTAGTCGGGGTAGGACGCCAGCGCCTGGGTCAGCAGGGCCGCACGACCAGAGTTGGCGGCAGCCTCCCGATGGGGAACGGTCTCGGGGATGAGACCGCGGGCCACCTTGGTCGGCACCTCGTAGTCGGGGATTGCGATGACCGGCAATACATTTTGGTGGGCCGGTACGGGTAGGGAGTGCCAGCCCGAGTCGTCCCCGTAGGAAATCACCACGTGGCCGTAGAGGGAGGGGGCCACGTTATCGGGGTGGCCTTCCATACCCGAACAAATCTGTAGTACGGCCTCGTCATCAAGCTGGAGCTCAGCGGGGAGCAGGCCGTTCGCTGCGGTCACACCGGCCACGATGGCCGAAGCGGACGACCCCATACCGCGAGAATGCGGGATGCGGTTATGGGCCTGAACGTGCAGGGAGGGAAGCTCAAAAAGCCCCACAGCCTTCCAGGCAGTCACCATGGCCTTGATAACCAGGTGGCTGGCGTCCTGCGGAACCTCGTCAGCCCCCTCACCGGTGAGATCGAAGGTCAACTCCCCCGCCCCGGGCACGCGGGTGACCGTCAGGTCATCATAGTGGGCCAGGGCCAGACCGAGAGAGTCATAGCCAGGGCCAAGATTGGCTGAAGAGGCCGGGACCTTGACGGTCACGCGCCCGCCAACGGGGATTACATCGGGCTGGACGAAGGGCTCGTCTGAGCCGTCGATCATGGGAAGTGACATAAGAATCGGTGTTTAGCCTTCTACACGGATAACGGAGGTGATGTCGCGGACGGTATCGAGGGCGTCCACCACGGCCATGGTCTTGCGCAGGTTAGCGTCGGTGGCGCGGTGGGTAACGATACGAATGGAAGCGCTGGTGCCGTCGCCGGTACCCTTAACCTGCCGCATGGTCTCGATAGAGACACCGTGCTCAGCAAAGATACGGGCAATGTTGGCCAGAACACCCAGCTTGTCTTCCACGACGATGCCCACAGAGTAGCGGGAGACCACATCGTTCATGGTGGTCGCTGACAGCTGGGCAAAGGAGGACTCGGGTATGCCGGGGCCACCGAGCACCAGGCGACGAGCCAGGGAAACGAAGTCACCCAGTACCGCAGAGGCTGTAGGGGTACCACCCGCGCCAGGGCCGTAGAACATGAGCTCACCGGCGTTTTCAGCCTGCACGAAGACAGCGTTGAAAGCACCGTGGACGGACGCCAGCGGGTGGGTGCGGGGCACCAGGGTGGGGTTCACGCGGATGTTGACGCCCTCGCCGTCCTTTTCACAGACAGCAAGGAGCTTAATGACGTAGCCATCGGCAGCTGCTGCCGCCACGTCGTCGGCGGTGATGGAGGTAATGCCCTCGCAGTGGACGTCGTCGATGGTGAAGTCAGAGTGGAAGGCAAGGGAGGCAACGATTGCGGCCTTAGAGGCGGCGTCGTGGCCCTCGATATCTGCGGTGGGGTCAGCCTCAGCGTATCCCAGGCGCTGGGCCTCGGCCAGGGCGTCGGAGAACTGGGCGCCGGTGGTGTCCATCTGATCCAGGATGTAGTTGGTGGTGCCGTTCATGATACCCAGCACGCGGGTAATCTGGTCACCGGCCAAAGAGTCGCGCAGGGGGCGCAGGATGGGGATAGCACCGGCAACCGCTGCCTCGTAGGAGAGCTGGGCCCCGCTCTTGGCGGCAGCAGCTGCCAGCTCCACTCCGTGCTTAGCCAGCAGGGCCTTGTTCCCTGAAACTACAGACTTACCGGCGTTCAGAGCGCGCAGGATGCGGGTGCGGGCAGGCTCGATACCGCCGGTAAGTTCAATGACCACGTCGGCAGCGTCAATGAGCGCATCAGCATCGGTGGTGTACAGCTCGGGTGCAGCCTCATAGTGGCGCTTGGCTGAGGTATCGCGCACGGCAATACCGATCAGCTCAACCGGCGCACCAATGCGGTCTTGCAGGGACTCGGCATCTTCGGTGAGCATGCGAGCTACCTGTGAGCCGACGTTACCGGCGCCCAGTAGCGCTACTTTGATGGTGGTGTTGCCCAAGAGCGTCTCCTGACGTAGATGGGAAATAGGTTCAGGGGTACGCTCACCATGCTAGCGGGTAAGACAGCGTAACCCAGAGTATGAACTTTATTTTCTCACGGAGTGGTTGATGGCAGGACGCCGCCCCGCCACTCCCTGCCCGCAGGCAGGGCAGCTGGCAGGCGGCGTCCTGGTAAAGAACCCTAAACTAGACCCAGGTCTCGGGCCAGCATATCGTCTTCAGTTTCGCGGCGGATAATAGCGCGCGGTTCCTTGCCCTCCGCCGTAGCGATGACCGGCGGGCGGGTCAGGTAGTTGTAGTTCGAGGCCATAACGTGGTTGTAGGCACCAGTGGCCGGAACAGCCAGAATGTCTCCCGCTGCCAGGTCAGCCGGCAGGTAGCAGTAGCGAATCACAATATCGCCGGATTCGCAGTGCTTACCCACCACGCGGGAGAGAATCTGCTCCCCTGCCGGAGCCCGGTTAGCCAGAGTTACGGCGTAGTCAGACTCGTAAAGCACCGGGCGAGGGTTATCACTCATACCGCCGTCCACAGAGACGTAGCGGCGCACGCGGGTGTCCCCGTTCTCGTCCTCAATCGCCACGTCCTTGATGGTACCGACCGTGTAGAGGGTGATACCCGAGGGGCCCGAGATGGAGCGGCCCGGCTCAAAGGAGAGGTGGGGAATGGCCATGCCCACATTGGCACAGGTCTTAGAGACCATGTCAGCCAGCTCGGTGGCAATATCGGCTGAACCGCGCGGGGTGTCCTGCTCGGTGTAGCCGATACCGTAGCCGCCGCCCAGGTCGATCTCGGGAAGCACCACGCCAAAGCGCTCATTGAGCTGCTGCATGTAGGTCAGCACCTTCTCAGCGGCCTTTCCGAAGCCCTCGGCCTCAAAAATCTGGGATCCGATGTGGCAGTGCAAACCGCGCAGGTCAATGTGCTCACTGGCCAGGGCAAGGGCAGCAGCCACGGTAGCGTAGGCATCGTCTGCGGTAATTCCCAGCTCGGTCAGCTCTTCAAGCGACAGACCTGCCAGCGGCGCGGTACCGGCTGCCAGAGACTGACCAAACTTCTGATCCTCGTGGGCGGTAGCAATGTAGTCGTGGGTCGAGGCGTGGACGCCCGGGGTCACGCGGAGCATGACCGGGGCGGTGACGCCCAGCTCGGCTGCCACCTGCGCAATCAGCTGCACCTCGGGTACCGAGTCGGCCACCAGGCGTCCTACCCCGTAGCGCAGGGCGCGGGCAATCTCGCCCGCCGACTTGTTGTTACCGTGCAGGGCGATTTTCGCACCGGGTACCCCGGCCCGCATGGCAATCGCCAGCTCACCGCCGCTGGCGGTATCGAGGCACAGGCCCTCTTCCTCAGCCCACTTGGCCACGGCGGTCGCCAGGAAGGACTTACCGGCGTAGTAGACCGAGACCTCAGCTCCGTGCTTCTCAAAGGCCGTCTCGAAGGCGGAACGGAACTCGGCAGCGCGGGCGCGGAAGGTGGTTTCAGAAAGGACGTACTCGGGGGTGCCGAAGTCGGCGACCAGGCGACTGACGGGGGTGCCGTCCACCTCGAGTTCACCGGTCTCGGAGCGAGTGAAGGAGGGCATCCAAATCACCGGGTCAAGGTCGGCCGGGGCGGACGGGTAGCTCAGCCAGTCGGGCTTGAACAGTGCGGCTTCTGCGCCCATTTACATCTTCTCCGGTGCGCTGACGCCCAGCAGACCCAGGCCGTTGGCCAGTACCTGGCGGGTAGCGTTGTTTAGCAGTAGGCGGGTGCGGTGCAGGTTGGTGACCTCTTCATCGCCCTTGGGGGCAACGTGGGAGACACCGTACCAGCGGTGGTAGGCACCGGCCAGGGCTTCCAGGTAACGGGCCACGCGGTGGGGCTCACGGAAGTCAGCGGCTTCTTTGACGGCACCGGCAAACTGGCCCAGGGCAGCCAGCAGGGCTGAGTCTGCCTCTGAGTTCAGCAGGGAGGTATCGACGGATTCGGTGGTGACGCCGGCTGCCTCAGCGTTGCGAGCAATAGCGCAGGTGCGGGCGTGGGCGTACTGCACGTAGAAGACCGGGTTCTCGTTGGACTGCTTGGTCAGTAGATCCAAGTCGATATCGATGTTGGAGTCAACCGAGTAGCGGGTCAGGGAGTAGCGGGCTGCATCCACGCCCACGATTTCAACCAGGTCTTCCAGGGTCACGACGGTACCGGCGCGCTTGGACATACGCACGGGCTTGCCGTCCTTGACCAGGTTAACCATCTGACCAATCATGACCTCAACCATGTTGGGGTCATCGCCCAGGGCAGCGGCAGCGGCCTTGAGGCGGGCTACATAGCCGTGGTGGTCAGCACCCAGCATGTAGATTGCCAGGTCAGCGGGGTTCTCGGCGCGCTTGGTCTTGTCCTGGAAGTAGGCGATGTCACCGGCGATGTAGGCGGCATTGCCGTCAGACTTGATGACCACGCGGTCCTTGTCGTCACCGAAGTCGGTGGACTTGAGCCACCAGGCGCCGTCCTTGAAGTAGAGGTTCTCGGACTCCTTGAGCTTCTCAAGTAGCTCGTCTACCTTGCCGTTTTCAAACAGGGAGTTCTCGTGGAAGTAGACGTCAAAATCGACATGGAAGTCGTGTAGGGAGGCCTTGATGTCCTCGAACATGAACTCAACACCGGTGGCGCGGAAAACTTCCTGGGAGTCTTCAGCCTCAAGGGCGTCGGGGCGAACCTCAAGCACCCGGTTGGCAATATCGGTGATGTACTCGCCGCCGTAGCCGTCCTCGGGAGCCTCCTCACCCTTGGCGCGGGCCAGCAGGGAGCGAGCAAAGCGGTCAATCTGGTTGCCGTGATCATTGAAATAGTACTCCCGCACGACCGTGGCGCCCTGGGAAATGAAGATACGGGCCAGGGAGTCACCCACGGCGGCCCAGCGGGTACCGCCCAGGTGGATGGGGCCGGTGGGGTTAGCGGAGACGAACTCCAGGTTGATGGTCTGGCCGGCCAGGGTTTCGTTGGTACCAAAAGCTGAGCCCTGCTCAACGATGGTCTTAGCCAGCTCACCCGCCGCGGCGGCGTCCAGGGTGATGTTGAGGAAGCCGGGGCCAGCGATGTCTACGCTTGCCACACCGGCAATCTCGCTGATTCGGGCAGCCAGAATCTGGGCTACCTCGCGGGGGTTCTTCCCCACCTTCTTAGAAATCTGCAGGGCGATGTTGGTGGCCCAGTCGCCGTGGTCGCGGTTCTTGGGGCGCTCTACGCGCACAGCGGGGGCGGTTTCGCCGTCGGTCAGGGTCAGTTCGCCGGCTTCGAACGCTGCGGTCAGCGCGCCGTCAATTGCACTTGAGAGTTCTTCGGGAGTCATAGGGTCAAGTCTACAGGGTGAGCTGTAGACCTACCCAGCGAATGATATGTTCCCAGGTGCTCTCGCTGGCGTAGATTGCCGGGTCGGAGTGCTCCGCCCCACCAATCAGGGTGAGCTCGGTGGCGATTCTGGCGGCTGAGAGGGCACGGTGAGCCTCGACGGACTGATTGGGCGGCACGCAGGTGTCTGCGGTGCCGTGGATGTAGTAGACCGGGGCGTGGGTACGTTCGCCGGTTCTCTGAGCTTCTTGGGCGTAGTCGATGGGGTGGGCTATAGCCCAATTGACCTCTGCTGGGGTACCTGCCGGGGCGGGGTAGGTGGAGCCGAGTAGCCGCCATTCGGCGCCGTCGTCCTCGGGGTGGTCGTAAGGGAATCCCCAGGCCACGCGGTCGTCGAAGATAGTGCGCAGGTTGCTGACCCCGTAGATTGAGACGGCGCAGCGGACGGACGAGTCCGGTTCACCGGCGATAGCGCGGGCTGCGAGCGCGCTGGCTGAGAGGCCTTCTAGGTAGGGATCGTTCATGTGGCCTGTGGCGGCAGCTAGCTGGACCAGGTGCCCGCCCGCTGATCCGCCAGCGAGGACAATACGGTGGGGGTCTATTCCGAAGTCTTCGGCCCTGGTTTTGAAGTAGCGGATGGCTGTTTTGAGGTCGTTGATGTGGGCGGGGAAGAGGGCTTCGTGACTGAGCCGGTAGTTGATGGAGGCTGTAGCATAGCCGGCGTGGGCGAAGCGTTCGCGGACGCGGTGGAGACCGTTGTCGGCTAGCAGGAAGGAGGATTTGTCGCCGAATCGCCAGGCTCCGCCGTGGACGTATATGAGCAGGGGCACGGGGTGGTGTTCACCGGTGGGTGCGCTGGGCGGGTAGAAGTCAAAGGTCTGGGAGGGGTGATTGGTTCCCGCGTAGTTGCCGGTGAGTGTGGTCATTGATTCAGCCCTTCGGTGCGCTGGTCTTTGTTCCTACTGTAATCGGTTTGTGTTGTGGGGCGGGGTTTCTGATAGAGTAATCAGGTCTGAGTTTCACTGTCTATGGTGAAGGTTCAGCATTGCCCTCGTAGCTCAGTGGATAGAGCACCAGTTTCCGGAGCTGGGTGTCGAAGGTTCGAATCCTTTCGAGGGCACAAAAAGAGAAGGTAGGCCAGAATGCGCGAAGCGCTGGTCTACCTTCTCTTTTTGTGCCCGGCGTCCGCCTTCTTCCCCGCATTTATTCTGTTTTAACCGCAGCTAGTTGCGGGGTTTTCAGACTAAGTGCGGGTTAGTTTGGTGCGACGAGTTCCACTTCGAACCCCTGCTTGTTTTCGAGGTAGAGGGCGTAGTGGTCGGGGCCGCCTGCGTGCGGGTATCGGTCTGCGAAGAGTTCACTCCAACCGTAGCTGTTGGCCTCGCTGCGGAGCTTATCGAGCAAGGCCGCGGACGGCACGGTGAAGGCCAGGTGATTGAGACCGGCGTGGGTGCGATTATGGGGGCCGGTGGTATCGGGTGATTCTTCGAGGACGAGGTAGGAGCCATCTTGGGCCTGCCAGGAGATTCCGCCGGGCCACTCCTGATAGGGCGTCCACCCTAGTTGCTGGGTGAGCCAGGCCCAGGAGGGTAGGGCTGTTGCCAGGGATTCGACCCAGAGTTCAACGTGGTGGAAGCCTGGGCGGGAATCTGGCTCCTGGCAGCGCAGTCTGGCCGGGGTGCGGCCGTCCTTGCGGAGCCTAGCGGCGAGTACGGCGTCGTAGGTCTGCCCGGCGTAGAGGAATTTCTCTCGCTCAATTCCTTCGACCTGGAACCCTGCTGCGGCGGCGACGGCTCCGCTAGCGGGGTTATTGGTGCGGTAGCCCAGCTCTAAGCGGCGGAGGCGGGGTGAGGGTAAGGACACCAGCAGGCCGGTGTCGAGAGTAGGTAGGGTTGGTGCGGGGTTGGGCTCGCCCAGGGCCCAGGCGCACACCGCCGTGAGAGCCGCTTGTGTGTACCCCTGCCCGCGGTAGGGGTCCGCTAGCCAGTAGTAGACCCAGGCCCTATCCCAGGCTCCGGTATCACTGCGGTCCGTAAAGTTTAGCCCGATGAGCCCTGCGGGCCGCCCGTCGTCGCTGAGGCAGAAAATAGCCCGGTTTTCAGCCGGTAGGTAGCTGGTTTCGATGAGGTTGCGGGCATCCTCTTCGCTGGCGAGGGCTGGCATCTGCCGCTCCAGGCCTGAGGATGTGCGATAAATCGAATAAAGATTCGGGGCGTCGGTGAGCGCCCAGTAGCGTAACTCCATGTGCCTAGTGTAGGTCAGGTGCGGGCCGACGGAAGGCAACCCAGACTGCTGCTATCACGCCGACAACCAGGGCAAAAATGATAGAGAAGATAGCATCGAAGATAAAGTCCTGCGGGTCGATGCGGGGTAGGCTTATTCCTAGCCCGAACACCGCGCCCAGCAGGAAGGCCCAGGAGGGGCGAGCCGTAAACTGTCGACGGTAGATCAGGTGAAGGTCGGGGCCGGGGAAGCGCAGGGCAGCTAGGCTGATGAAAGTCAGGGCGACTGCCCCAATCGTCATACCGATGAGATAGGGCGTCAGTTCTTGCTCTGGGAGCGCTAAAGCCCTCAAGAACCCAATAACACCACTAATCGAAGCACCAAAAGCTGCGACCAGGGTGAGGTAGAGTGCTTTCGTCATTGAATATTCCTTTCAACTTGCCCTCTCAGCCTACCAAATTACTAAGTAGGGTTGCTTATATGAAGCCGGGTAGACTAGGGGCGAAACCCCCACCCTTTCGCACCAGAAATGAGAGTGACATGGCAGAAACCGTCAACACCCCGCACATTGCCCCGAACGGCGCTGAAATTGCCGAAACCATCCTGCTGCCCGGCGACCCGCTGCGCGCCAAGTTCATTGCCGATACCTACCTTGAGAACGTCGTACAGTTCAACACCGTGCGCAACATGTTCGGCTTCACCGGCGACTACAAGGGCCAGCGCATTTCGGTCATGGGTACCGGTATGGGTATCCCTTCGGCTAGCCTCTACACCCACGAGCTGATTCACACCTTTGGCGTGAAGAACCTGATTCGTATCGGCACCTGCGGTGGCATGGCTGAGGGTCTTGACCTTTTCGACCTGGTCGTGGCCTCAGCAGCTTCGACCGATTCTAACTTCATGCACCACTACAAGCTCCCCGGCACCTTTGCCCCTACCGCGTCCTGGCCCCTGCTGTCGGCTGTGGCTAAGGAGGCCGAGGCCCAGGGCAAGGCCCTCAACGTGGGTAATGTGCTGTCTTCTGACGTTTTCTACCGCTCTGATTTCTCCGACGCCGCTAAGTGGGCTGAGATGGGTGTGCTGGCTGTTGAGATGGAAACCGCCGGTATCTACGCTGTGGCTGCCGCCGCCGGTGTGCAGGCCCTCTCTGTTTTCACTGTCTCGGATCACCTTTTCAAGGGGGTTGAGACCACCGCCGAGCAGCGTCAGACCGCTTTTACCGACATGATGGAACTCGTCCTCCCCGTCGCTGCCAGCCTCTAAATTTTTTCGCAAGGACGCCCACGCCCCGCTCCCCTGCCCACCGACAGGAGGGCGGGGCGTCCTCGTCTCTAGGCAGCGTTCAATGGAACGATAGCTGCCAAAGTCTCAGCCTTTGTTTCTTCAAGCATATCCAGCTCATACCGGGCCTGTAGATTAAGCCAAAACTCAGCGCTCGTGCCAAAATAACGAGACAGCCGGGCCGCAGTATCAGCTGTTACTGCTCGCCTACCATGCACAATGTCGTTAATCCGACGCGGTGAGACTCCTATGGCTCGGGCAACCTGGTTCTGGCTCACACTAAGGGGTTCCATAAAATCTTCAAAGAGGACCTCCCCAGGGTGTACCGGAGGCAAACTAATGGTAATCAACGATTTCAACTCCTTCGGGCCCTGCATGAGTCCAGGTAAAACAGATTCTCCATTGATCATTAATTCTTATACTATGTTGCCCAGCCCTATCACCTTTGAGAGCTTCCAGACGGTTACCCGGGGGCACTCTCAAGTCATTGAGTGATGTAGCGGCATCCAATAATCTCAGTTTCCTTAGAGCAACTCGTTCAATGCGCGTGTCAAAAACGGGAACCCGCTGGCGCTGGGCTAGCTTCTCCGTGTTTCGATCTGCGAAAGATTGAATCATAGCTCCAGGCTATAACGCGAGACGTTATAGCTCAATAGGTAGGCTGGCTTAAACCCATTTATCGCACCAACGAACCGAAAGTTTATCGACTATAGTCGATAAACTTCTCTATTTTGATATTTTTGTCGACTATAGTCGATAGGCTTCACGCGCCCAGTGAAACCTGACCGTTCGTGCCGGCTCTGCCCTAAAATAGAGGGCAGTATGTCTAGTTCAGATTCTTCCCGCACCCCCGCCCCCTCGCTGTCTGCCATCGCCGCTGCCATGCACGGCGCGGGCGTCCGCGCATCCGAGCCCACCGAACCCCAGACCGCCGGAAAGCGCGGTGGCAGGGAGAAGCAGGCGTCCGGCCCTCGTGAAGGGGCGGACGCACCCGCCCGCTCCCAGCGTCGCGGCCGCAACTTAGCCCCCCGGGGCAAGCAGGGCGGGAAGAAACCGAACCAGCGCCGCCCCTACACCCCGCTGATTCCCGAGAAAATCACCTACCCTGAAGCCCTGCCTGTCTCTGCCCGCCGGGATGACATCATGGCCGCGATCCGTGATAACCAGGTCACCATTGTTGCCGGTGAAACCGGCTCGGGTAAGACCACCCAGCTGCCCAAGATGCTCCTCGAACTGGGTCTAGCGGAAAAAGGCATGATTGGCCACACCCAGCCCCGCCGTCTGGCCGCCCGATCGGTGGCCGAACGCATCGCCGAAGAACTGGGCCAGACAATCGGTGAGACGGTCGGCTACCAGGTGCGCTTTACCTCCGAGGTGGGCGAAGGCTCCGCTATCAAGCTCATGACCGACGGTATTCTGCTGGCCGAAATTCAGAACGACCGGCTACTGCGCCAGTACTCGGCCATCATCATTGATGAGGCCCACGAGCGTTCCCTCAACATTGACTTTATCCTGGGCTATCTCAAGCGCATTATGCCGCAGCGCCCCGACCTGAAAATCGTTATTACCTCAGCCACCATCGACCCCGAGCGTTTCGCCCGGCATTTCTCACCCAGCTTTGTGCCCGGTGTCGGCATCGTCGACGAGACCCTCAGCCCCGAAGAAAAAGAAATCGCCGAAGCCACCCTGCCAGATGATGCTCCGCCCATTATTGAGGTTTCGGGCCGCACCTACCCCGTCGAGATCCGCTACCGCCCCTTGAGCGAACCGCGCACCGGCGACGGCGGGGAGGACGAAGCGGACGCCGGTGACGGTCTCGAGGACGACGACCGTGACCCGATTGAGGGCGTACTCGATGCTATCCGGGAACTATCCGAAGAGGCCCCCGGCGACATTCTGATTTTCTTCTCGGGCGAGCGCGAGATTCGCGATGCCGCTGACGCTATCGAGGATATGGTGCGATCCACCCGCCGTCTGGCCGACTACGAGGTGTTGCCCCTCTACGCCCGCCTGTCGATGGCTGAGCAGCACAGGGTTTTCAAACCCGGTGGCCGGCCCCGCATCGTGCTAGCCACCAACGTGGCTGAGACCTCCCTGACCGTGCCCGGCATCAAGTACGTGATTGATACTGGCACCGCCCGTATCTCGCGCTACTCAGCCCGCACCAAGGTGCAGCGCCTGCCCATTGAGCGTATTTCGCAGGCCTCAGCTAACCAGCGCTCGGGTCGCTGTGGTCGTGTCTCTGACGGTATCGCTATCCGACTCTATTCCGAAGAGGACTTCCAGGCCCGGGCCGAGTTCACCGACCCCGAGATTCTCCGCACCAACCTGGCCGCTGTCATTCTGCAGATGACCGCTATCGGCGTGGTCAAGTCCCCCTCCGATATTGAGAAGTTCCCCTTCGTTCAGCCGCCCGAAACCCGCGCCATCAACGACGGTGTTAACCTGCTGCGCGAGCTCGGTGCACTTGCTACCCCCGGCCGTGATGGGGCGGACGCCCTCACCCGCAATACGCGCGGGACAACAGGCGGAAGAGGGGGGCGGCGTCCGTCCTCACCGCTCACTGCAGCAGGACGGGCTATGGCGGCCCTACCCGTCGACCCCCGCCTAGCCCGCATGATTGTAGAGGGCTCCAAGCGCGGGGTGGCTAAAGAAATTATGGTGCTGGCGGCAGCCTTGACCATCCAGGACCCCCGCGAGCGCCCCGCCGATCACCGGGGTGAGGCAGATTCCCTGCACGCCCGCTATAAGGATGAGAAGTCTGACTTCACCTCCTATCTGCTGCTGTGGCAGTACATCAACGAGAGGCAGGCAGAGCTGTCGTCGAGCCAGTTCCGCAAGATGTGCCATCGGGAGTACCTAAACTTCCTGCGTATCCGTGAGTGGCAGGATCTCTTTGCTCAGCTGCGGGAGATTGGCCGGTCGGCCGGTATTACGGTTGAGGGCGGGCGCGATATTGACCCGGCTGCCAGTGAGACCGAGGTGCACAAGTCGCTGCTCTCGGGTCTGCTGTCGCATATCGGTATGCAGGATGAGCAGAACCGCCACGAATATCGGGGGGCGCGCGGTACCCGCTTCGCGATTTTCCCCGGCTCTGCCCTCTTTAAAAAGAAACCGGTCTGGCTGGTCTCTGCCGAGCTGGTAGAGACATCCCGCCTGTGGGCGCGCGTGAACGCGCAGATTGAGCCCGAGTGGGTGGAAGAGTTGGCTGGGCCCCTGCTCAAGCACTCTTATTCTGACCCGCACTGGTCTGCCCGCCAGGGGTCGGTGCTAGCTCATGAGAAGGTCACCCTTTTGGGGTTGCCCATCATTGCCGACCGGCGTATCCAGTACTGGCGGGTTGACCCGGTAGCTGCCCGCGAGATTTTTATTCAGTCTGCCCTGGTGGAGGGCGATTGGCAGACCCGCCACCGCTTCTTTGCCCGTAATCAGAAGGCTCTGGCTGAGGTTGAGGAGCTTGAGGCTCGTTTGCGCCGCCGCGACCTGCGGGTCGATGACGCTGTTCTCTTCGACTTCTATAACGCCCGCATACCCGAGCACGTTGTCTCTGAGCGCCACTTTGACCGCTGGTGGAAGGAGGAGCGCCGGGTCAATGAGCATCTGCTGGATTTCACCCCCGAAAACCTGATTGACGAAGAGGCCGCCGATTACGACGAGTCCCTCTTCCCCCACACCTGGACTGCCCGTACCTCCGGCGGGGAGCTGGCCCTTGATCTGCGCTACGAGTACGCCCCCAGTGTGCAGATTGGTGGGGTGCGCTCGTCCCAGACACAGACGGACGGCATCGCGGTGCAGGTTCCGGTGCTCTTCTTAGGGCAGCTTGAACCGGCTCCTTTTGAGTGGCTGATTCCGGGTCTGCGGGAGGAACTGGTGACGGCCCTGATTAAGTCCCTGCCCAAGCAGATTCGCAAGAATTTTGTTCCGGCACCGGACGTTGCCCGTCAGGCCGTTGAGAAACTCAACGCCGACTACTCCCCCGCTACTGATTCCCTCACTGAGGCCCTGGCCCTGGTGCTGCGCCGCCTGCGCGGTCACGTGGTCGACCCGGCCGAGTTCAACTGGGATGCGGTACCCGAGCACCTGCGCTTCACCTTCCAGGTGCGCAACCACCAGAACAAGATTCTGGGCGAGGGTAAAGACCTCGTCGAGCTCCAGGGCCTTTTACACGCCGAGATTCGCTCTGCCCTGGCAGCTTCTCTGGGTGCAAGCCCCGAGACCATGGGCAAGATGGCGGCTCTGGCGGCAAGGGGTCAGAAGGGTCAGGACGCCCGTAGCGGCTCAGTGCCTTCTACAGCCCCCAGCGGGGTTGGGAGCCGCGGTGCAGGTGCCAAGGGGGCGCAGGCGTCCGCCCCGGCGCAGGCGCCGGGCAGCAAAGCCGTGCGGGAAGTCTCAGGCCTGACCAACTGGCCGGAACAGGACCTACCCCGCAAGGTCGAGCGTGTGATTGCCACCCAGACGGTGGCAGGCTACCCGGCCCTGGTCGATGAGGGGGCATCCGTTGCTGTGCGGATCTTCCCCACCGAGGCTGAAGCTACCCGGGCCCAGCGCGGGGGCATCATCCGCCTGCTCAAGCTCAATACCCCCTCGCCCGAGCGCTACGTTTCGGAGCACCTGAACAACCGCGAAAAGCTGGTCTTTACGCAGAACCCCCACGGGTCAATTGACGCGCTCATTAGTGACTGCACGGTAGCCGCTATTGACCAGCTGGTACCCGCTACCCCGCCTTTTACCAGGGCGGAGTACACTGCCCTGTTCAATAGCGTGCGGGCTGAGCTCATTGACACGGTCTTCGTGATGACCAAGCTGGTTGCCGATATCCTGTCGGAAACAGCTAAGGTGCAGAAGCTCATTAAGAAATCCACCTCGCTTGCGGTCATTCACGCCATGAGCGATATGAAGAGCCAGCTGGGGAACCTGGTCTACCCGGGGTTTGTGACCGAGACCGGTGCGGTTCAGCTGCACCACCTACCCCGCTACCTTAGGGCTATTTCCAAGCGCATTGAGAAGCTGGGGCCCAACGTCAACCGGGATAACCAGCTCATGCTGACCGTGCAGGAACTTGAGGACGCCTACGATAAGGCTGTGCAGTCCCTGCCCGGAGGCACGGTGCCGACTCCCGAGCTGGAGCAGGTGGGCTGGATGATTGAGGAACTGCGCGTGAGCTTCTTCGCCCAGGAACTCGGCACCGCCTACACTGTCAGCGAGAAGCGGGTGGCTAAGGCCCTGCGCGAGGCTATGGAGGCTATCAAGAACGCCTAGTCCCGAGACCGTCCCCTTGGATAGAACTAACGGGGCTAGGAAGCGACCGAGTCGCCGTAGCCCAGCTCGGTCAGAGCTGCCCGCAGCTTTTCAGCAGCCTCATCCATGGCAGCCGCATCGGGGTTACGATTTGCCTGCTCGAAGGTGAACTCGCTCTGGTCAACAGCGGGCCACACATGAATATGGGTATGGGGCACATCAAAACCGGCAATAATCATGCCTACGCGGGTAGGTTCAAAAGCCTTTATCAACCCCTTCGATACCTTCTGAGCCACGTCAAAAAGGTGGGCTGAGAGCTCCTCGGGCAGGTCAACCCAGTGGTCAATCTCAGCCTTGGGAACCACCAGAGTATGGCCGTACTGAAAGGGCTCGATGGTCAAGAAGGCAACTGCCTGCTCGTCCTCCCAGATAAAACGGCCAGACAGTTCGCGGTTAATAATCTTGGTAAAAACAGTGCTCATGGGGCTTACTCCTAAATCTCTACAGACTGGCCGGGAGCCATGTACTCAAAGGTAGTGCCGTACTTCTGACCAAAGTTGGTTGCATGGCCAATGATCATGTTTCGACCATTTTCAGCAAGAAGTGAATCATGAATCTGGAAGGCACGCGGGGCACGCACGGCGATAATAAAGTCAATGACCTCCTGAATCTTGTTCCAGGGGGCGTGAATCGGCACCAGCAGAGTACCCACCTCAATGCCGTGGGGCACCACAAAAGAGTCACCGGGATGGAAGAGGTTATCGTCAATCAGGTAGCCCACGTTATCGATCACCGGTAGCAGGGGGTGGATGACAGCGTGGTTACCACCGAAGGTTTTGATAGAGAAGGACGTGAGAGTCAGCTCCCCATCAGCTTCCACCGACTTTGCAAGAGCCTCGGGCAGGGCCGCAAGAACGGTGTCAATGACAGCGGCAGGGGCGTGAATGGTGACCTGCGGGTTCTCCCGCAGAAAAGCGACCACCTTGCCCTCATCGAAGTGATCGGGGTGCACGTGGGTTACAAGGATATGGTGGGCCCCGTCCAGCGCCTGCTCGACCTCGGAGAAGTTTCCGGGGTCGAGCACCAGCACGGCGCCGTCCTTTTCGAGCCTGACGCAGGAGTGGGTGTATTTCGTAAGTTTCATACCTACTACCCTAGTAGCTCCCACCACAGTCAGACTAGTTGGTGCTGACGTTTTCTTTCTGCTGAACACATACGCTGTTACCTGAAAACGTTGTTTTTCGCCCCGCGCGAGGGCCGTTTCCGCTCCGGGAAACCTGGTGTACAGTAGGCACAGAGAGAGACCGATTTTAGACGAGGGAATGACCCGTGAACACCAACTCAGCGTCGTCAGCCAGCAAGCCTACCGAAATCCGCAACACTAAACAGCGTCGGGCAGTCACCGCAAACCTCGAAACCCTCGAAGACTTTATTTCTGCTCAAGACCTGCACCAGCTCATGCTCTCGCGCGGCGATAAGGTATCGCTGGCGACCACCTACCGTCTCTTGCAGTCCATGGTGAGCACCGGTGAGGTTGAGGCCCTCAAGACCGAGGACGGCGAAGCTATCTACCGCCGCTGCGACTCCGAGCACCACCACCATCACCTGCTCTGCCGTATCTGTGGGGCTGCCCGGGAATTTGAGATTCCCGAGCTTGAAGAGCTAGCCCTGGCAATTGCGGCAAAGAACGGCTACACCGAGGTCAAGCACGTCATTGAGATTACCGGGGTCTGCTCTAACTGCTCTGCCCACCAGCAGGGCTAGATGCTGTTGCGGCTTCAGATGAGCGGACGCGCCCCGAGGCTGAGTAGCGCTGGCGGATGGCTCGCACCAGGCGGCAGACTACAAAGATGAAGAAAGATAGGGTGGTCACGTAGGGGCTGATAGGCAGGGAGCCTGCAAGGGCCAGAAGAATACCGCCCACCATAGCAATCTCGGCGAAGAGTACCGACAGAATCAGGGCTCGCAGGGGCGAGGCGGTGATTTGGAGGGCTGCCGCTGCCGGTGTGATAAGCAAGGCAAGAACCAGCAGGGAGCCCACCACCTGCACCGACAGGGCGGTGGCGATACCCAGCACAATCATGAAAGCAACCGAAAGGGCTTTCAGCGGCACCCCCTTGGCTGAGGCAACCACCGAGTCAAGCGAGGCGAACATGAGCGGCCGCCACATGATAGCCAGAGCAGCAATAATCACCACCCCGCCGATAATCATCGAGGTCAGCTGGGCAGAGTCAACCGAAACAATCTGACCGGTCAGCAGCGAGAACTTGTTAGCTGCTCTGCCCGAGTAGAGGGAGAGGAAGAGGATTCCCAGCCCCAGACCAAAGGGCATCAGGGCACCAATGATCGAATCGTTTTCGTGAGCCCGGGCGCCCATCAAGGCAATCAATAGGGCAGAGATAATAGAGCCCACCAGGGAGCCGGTGACCACGTTATAGCCCAGGAGAAGAAAGAGGGCAGCTCCGGCAAAAGACATCTCGGCTACCGCGTGCACTGCAAAAGCGTGACGGCGGAGCATCACAAAGAGCCCTACAAAGCCACCGATTACACCCAAGATAGCCCCGGCGATAATGGACTGGCTCAGCAGGGCCACAAGCTCACCGTAGCGGTCAAAGACAAAGACCTTGCCCATAAAGTCCGCAAAAGTCATCGGTTGTCTACCCCTTTCACGGGTGCAAGTAGCTGGGGGTGGTCGGTTTCCAGGGCACAGTGGTGCTCCCCGTGCTCGCCGCCCACCACCACATAGCGGCCGTTGGTTTGAATCACCGATACCGGGGTCTGGTAGAGGTCGGTGAGCACCTCACTCCGCATGACCTGCTCCACCGCCCCCACGGTGAAGCGTCCTCCCGCGAGGTAGAGCAGGCGGTCTACATGGTCGATAATGGGGTTGATCTCGTGGGTCACGAAAACTACCGTAGCCCCGTGATCCCGGTTATAGCGGTGAATCAGGTCTGAGACGGCGTACTGGTGGTTGAGATCCAAAGAAAGCAGGGCCTCATCTGCCAGGATAATCTTGGGGTCGTTGGCAAGGGCCTGGGCGATACGTAGGCGCTGCTGCTCACCGCCCGATAGAAGCCCCACCGGCACATTGGCGTAGTCGCTGGCACCGACCGCATCGAGCAGGGAGTCAACCTTCTCCCGGTAGGCCCGGTTCTTCACGCGGAAGCCCCAGCGGTGACCGTCCACACCAAGCCCCACAAAATCGCGGGCCCGCAGGGGCATCTCGGTGCCAATCGCCTTCTGCTGGGGAATGTAACCCACCCCGGGGTTCCCCAGGTGGGCGGGGGTACCCAGAACCGAAATTTTGCCAGAACTCAGCTGGGTCAAACCTAAGATGACCTTGATAAAGGTCGATTTGCCCGAACCGTTAGGGCCCAGGACGGCAAAATATTCGCCCTGTTCGACGGTGAGGTTGAGGTCCTGCCACAGGGTACGGTGGCCAAAGGAAAGCCCGCCCCCGGTCACCGTAAGGGCGGGGGCGAGCTGGGTAGAAGAGTGAGCCATAGGCTTTATGCTACTGCCTTTTCTAGGTTGTCGATGTTCTGGGTCATCCAGTCCACGTAGCCGGTGTTCTCGGGCAGGGTCTCGGTGAAGGAGACACTGGCAACTCCGGATTCCTGGGCGAAGGTATAGATTTCGGTGGTCTGGGCGGTCTGGGTCTGCTCGTTGAAGGCTAGCAGGTCGATGCTACCGCCGGTGAGGGCGTCCTTGGCTTCCTGCAGGGTCAGGGGGGCGATATCGCTTTCGCTATCGACCGCTGCGGTCAAATCTGAAGGGGTGGAGTCGGTGAAACCGGCATCCTCCAGCATGTAGCCTGAGACCGGCTCGGTCGCCAGGTAGGTGCGCTCTTCGGTGTCGATGGCCTTGAGACGGTCAAGCAGCTGGTCAGCGTCGGTGGAGAAGGTTGCAGCTGCGCTGGTGTAGGCGTCCGCGTTGGCGGGGTCGAGCTCAGCCAGGTCGGCTGCCACCTGGTCAGCCACCTTCTTCATGGTGTCCAGGTCGTACCAGACGTGCTCGTTGTAGGAGTGCACGTGGTCAGAGTGGTCCTCACCGGTGGTGCTGTGCTCTTCTGCCATGTGGGCCAGGTCGTCGGCGCTAAAGAGGCCCGAGAGCTCTACCGCATTCACCACGATCTGGTCGGGGTTATCGGTGCCGGCCATTTCGGTGAGGAAGGTATCGTAGCCGCCGCCGTTGACGACAACCAGGTCAGCGTCTTTTACGGTCAGGCGGTCTTGGCTGGTGGCTTCGTAGGAGTGGGGGTCCACAGCGGTTGAGGCGATAAGCGGGGTGACCTCTACCTTATCGCCGCCGATTGCTTCCACAACATCAGCATAGACGTCGGTGGTGGTGACGACCTGCAAGGTTCCGTCGGTTGAGGACGAGGACGCGCTCGTCCCGCTTGATCCGCAAGCAGAGAGGGCCAGCGCCGATACGGCAAGCAGTGAGACGGTGGGGAAAATCTTTCGCATGGCGCTGTCCTTTGGTCTGGGATAAAGTTTAGGGCTTCTGCCAGCCTACTCTTTTCTGCGAACCGTTCGCAAATAAAAAGTGCGTACACCGCATCACACCCGCCCCCCGCTATAAATACAAGGACGCCCGCCCCTCCTCCCTGCCACGGGGCAGGGAAAGCGGGGCGGGCGTCCGCGCACCGGGTAAAATCGATTGACAGCTAAGGGAAACTAGTCAGCGCTGTGCTTCGAGGCAGCTTCCTCGCGGCGGCGCACGTGCTCCTGGGTGGTGTCCTTAATTTCACCGACCAACTCTTCCAGGATGTCTTCCAAGAAGAGTACGCCTACGCTCTGCCCCCGGGCATCAACTACGTGGGAGACGTGGGCCCGGTTGCGCTGCATGGTGGCAAGAGCCTCATCGATTTCGGTTTCGGGCTTGACGATCGACATCTGACGTAGCTTAGACCAAGCAATGGGCTGATCCATACGGTCAGCCTCGTAGACCAGGGCGTCCTTGATGTGCAGGTAGCCCATGTAGGTGCCGTCCTGCTCGTCCCTCATCACGAAGCGGGAGTAGCCGGTATGGGCAACAGCCTTTTCCAGCTCAGCGGGCGTGCAAGGGAAGTTCATTGTGACCAGCTGGTCGCCGGGTACCATAATCTCAGCAACGGTCTTCGAGCTGAACTCCAGGGCGCCAGACAGCACACCGGAGCCGTCATCCACGGTTCCCTCTGCGGTTGACTGAGCCACGATACTTTGCAGCTCATCGAGGGTAAAGGTTGATGCCACTTCAGCCTTGGGCTCTACCTTCATCAGACGCAGGGTGTGGTCGGCTATCCAGTTGAGCAGACCAACCAGGGGCTTGAGAATACGGGAGAGGGTCACCAGCGAGGGGGCAATCCACAGGGCAATACCCGAAGCGGCAAGTGACACAGCAGCGTTCTTTGGCACCATTTCACCAAAGATGACGTGCAGGTAGGTCACCAGCACCAGCGCAAAGATGAAGGCTAGGACGCTCGCTGCCTCATAAGGTATTCCCCAGGACTCCAGGGGACCAGCCACCAGGTGGTGGATAGCCGGCTCAGAGACGTTCAGAATCAGGAGGGAGCACACCGTGATGCCCAGCTGGCAGGTAGCCAGCATAAGGGATACGTTTTCAAGGGCGTAGAGGGTGGTGACGGCGCGCTTGTTACCCGACTCGGCCAGGGGCTCAATCTGGGAGCGGCGGGTCGACATAACGGCGAACTCAGCACCCACGAAGTAAGCGTTACCGGCAAGGAGCGCAAAGAGCAGAGCGATAGCTACCCAGTCATTCATCGGCGGGCCTCCTTTCGAGCGGTCTTCAACTCACCTGTAGCCGCTTCCCCCTGCTCCAGGGGTAGGGCATCGGGGATGTAGCGAATTCGGTCTACCCGGCGCTGTTCCATCTTTTCTACGCGCAGGCGTCCGCCCTCAACGGGCACCACGTCGCCGGTTTCGGGAACTCGCCCCAGGTGATCCATCATGAAGCCGCCCATGGTTTCGTAGGCGGGGTCATCGTCCACCTCCAGGGTGCCAATGTAGTCCTTGACCTCGTCGGGGCGGAGCAGGCCCGAGAAGATGTAGTCGCCACTGCCCACGCGCAGGGGGCGTTCGTCGAAGGAGTTGGTGTCGTGTTCATCGGAGACTTCACCGACGATTTCTTCAACCAGGTCTTCAAGGGTGGTGATGCCGGCGGTGCCACCGTATTCGTCAAGCACCACGGCAAGCTGAAGGGCGCCCTCTCGCAGCTGCATGAGCAGGGAGTCCAGATGCACGGTTTCGGGTACCTGCAGTACGTCCTCCATCAGCGTTCCGGCTTCCAGCGTGTCGCGCTTATCAAGGGGAAGGCCCACGGCCTTCTTCACGTGCACGACGCCCACGATGTTGTCCTGGTCTTCCCGGTAGAGGGGGAAGCGGGAGTGGCCGGTGGTGCGGGCCAGCTCGATAACGTCGCTCACAGGGGCGGTATCTTCGAGCATGATGACCTTGCGGCGGGGGGTCATGACGTCGGCTGCGGTGAGCTCGGCGAAGGAGAGGGTCTTATCGACGAAGCGGGCGGTGTCGGAGTCCAGGGTGCCCAGGTCGGCTGAGCGGCGCACCATTGAAGAAAGCTCTTCGGGTGAACGGGCTGCCGAGAGCTCCTCCTTAGCTTCCATGCCAAAACGGTGCAGAATCCAGTTCGCTGACCCGTTCGCGGTGCGGACGATGGGGCCCATCACCTTGGTAAAGAGCAGCTGCCCCGGAGCTAGCACGCGGGCTACACGGTAGGGCTCGGCAATCGCCAGGTTCTTGGGAACCAGCTCACCGATAATCATGGAGAGCAGGGTTGCAATACCCATAGAGAAAATCAGGGTAAGGGCCGATGACACTGAGGGAGCAAGCCCCCACGAAGCGATGGTGTCGCCGGCCAGGGCGTTGATACCGCTGTCGAGGGTGTAACCGGTAAGCAGGGTGGTGATGGTAATTCCCAGCTGGCAGCTTGAGAGCTGGGTTGAGAGGGACTTGAGGCAGGCAAGCACTCGTTCACCTGCGGCGTCTCCCCTATCAATTTCTTGCTGGACCTTGGACTGATCAAGAGCTACCAGCGAAAACTCTACGGCCACAAAGAAGCCGGTGCCCAGAATCAGGGCAAAGCCAATGAGAAGCAGGAGCCATTCCATGGTTTAGGCTCTCACCGCCTGCTGGGCTGGGCACGGGTTGCCAAAGGTGCGGACGCCCGCGGTTGGGTTAAAGAATAATGTGCGCCAAAGCGCTCGTGAGGGCTGCGAAGATGCGCAGCAACTAGAAGGGTCTTCCATAGTGGTCAATTCTAGCGAATATTGAACGGTTTACTCAGTGGGCTCACTTTCACCACCTGCGAAATGCCAGCCTATCTCTGCCAGATAGTCTCACGGCGAGATGTCATAGAAAGTAGTGCGTTGGACGAACCCCCAAAACACTTCTAAACTAGACAAAGATATGCGGTACATCACGCGCCCAATGTAGTGTGCGATGCCCGCCCACCTCGTGCCAAAAGCGGTTTTGGCACCCAGCAATCACAAGAGATGGAAGAGGCGTAAGAGAAGTGCCAAACCAGCCAGAACATATTGTTCCCGAAGAGTTCGCGGGTAACGAGTGGCTCGTCGAAGAGCTCTTTGAAAAGTACGAGCAAGACCGCAACTCAGTCGACGAGACGTGGTGGCCCCTGTTTGACCAGTGGGCAGGCACAACCGGCAGCGCACCCAGCTCGCAGCAGGCACCGGCGCCCGCTGCCGCGTCCGCACCGGCCAAGGATGAGCCCACCAAGGCCCCCGTCCCCTCTACTCCCAAGACCCCTGCCCCTGAAGCTGATCCCAAGTCAGCCCCGCAGGCAGCCCCCAAGGCAAGCAACCCCTCAGCGACCAAGCCCGCCACCCCAAAGGAAGAACCCGTGAGCGACGCTCCCCAAGAAGACCAGATCGTTACCCTACGCGGCCCCGCCAAGGCAGTAGCCGCCAACATGGACGAGTCGCTGAGCGTACCCACCGCAACCACCGTCCGCGCTATCCCCGCCAAGCTGCTGATCGATAACCGCACCGAAATCAACAGCTACCTGGCTCGTACCCGCGGCGGCAAGGTCTCCTTCACCCATATCATTGGCTATGCCATCATCCGCGCTCTTGCGGCCTTCCCCTCCATGAACGTCAGCTACGGCGAGGACGCCAAGGGTAAGCCCGCCGCTATCCAGCACGCCCACGTTAACTTCGGCCTGGCCATCGACCTGCCCCGCCCCGACGGCTCCCGCAGCCTGGTTGTGCCCAACATCAAGGGTGCAGAGAAGCTTTCCTTCTCAGAGTTCTGGGAAGCCTACAACGACATCGTCAAGCGCGGCCGTGAAGGCAAGCTCGGCGTTGAAGACTTCGCCGGTACCACCGTCTCACTGACCAACCCCGGCGGTATCGGCACCGTCCACTCCGTGCCCCGCCTCTCCAAGGGCCAGGCAGCCATCATCGGTGCAGGTGCCCTCGACTACCCCGCCGAGTACCGTGGTACCTCAGAAAAGGTCATTGCCCGCAACGGTGTCTCCAAGATTCTGACCCTCACCTCCACCTACGACCACCGCGTCATTCAGGGTGCAGGTTCCGGCGAGTTCCTCAAAATTGTGGAGCACTACCTGCTCGGTGGCGACGGTTTCTACGAGCAGATTTTTGAGGATCTGCGCATCCCCTTTGAGCCTGTCCGCTGGGCCCGCGACAACCAGGTCAACCCCGAAGCCGAAGTCTCTAAGGTTGCCCGCATCCAGCAGCTCATCCACGCCTTCCGTGTACGCGGTCATCTGGTCGCACAGACCAATCCCATCGGTTACCAGATGCTCTCCCACCCTGACCTGCGTCTGGAGAACTACGGCCTGACCCTCTGGGATCTCGACCGTTACTGGCCCACCGGTGGCTTTGGCGAAAAGGAATCCCTGCCCCTGCGCACTATCCTTGAGCTGCTGCGCGAGGCCTACACCCGCACCCTGGGTGTGGAATACATGCACATCGAGAACCCCGAAGAGCGCCAGTGGTTCCAGGACCGCCTGGAGCACGGCTACACCAAGCCCTCCCGCGACGAGCAGTTCCGTGTGTTGGGCACCCTGAACGCTGCGGAGGCTTTTGAAACCTTCCTGCAGACCAAGTACCTGGGCCAGAAGCGCTTCTCGCTGGAGGGCGGCGAATCCCTGATTCCCCTGCTTGACTCGGTTATTTCTGAAGCAGCAGACGCTGGCCTGAACGGGGTCGGTATCGGTATGGCCCACCGCGGTCGCCTCAACGTGCTGACCAATATTGCAGGTAAGTCCTACGCCCAGATCTTCCGTGAGTTTGAGGGCCAGATGGACCCCCGCCTGACCGGTGGCTCCGGCGACGTTAAGTACCACCTGGGCACTGAGGGAGTCTTTACCTCCCACAACGGTAACCAGACCCAGGTCTACCTGGCCGCTAACCCCTCCCATCTGGAAGCCGTCAACACCGTGCTTGAGGGTATCGTCCGCGCTAAGCAGGACACCCTGGCTGAACAGGGCATCGGCAATTACCCCGTACTGCCGATCCTGGTGCACGGTGACGCGGCCTTCGCCGGTCAGGGCATCGTGCTGGAAACCCTGCAGATGTCCAAGCTTGAGGGCTACACCACCGGCGGTACCGTGCACATCGTGGTCAACAACCAGGTGGGCTTCACCACCACCCCGCGTGATGGCCGCACCGCCACCTACTCCACCGATATCGCCCGTATGATTCAGGCCCCCGTCCTGCACGTGAATGCGGACGACCCCGAGGCAGTCGTCCGCGCTGGTTCCATCGCCTTCGCCTACCGCCAGGCATTCAATAAGGATGTCGTCATCGACCTGGTCTGCTACCGCCGCCGCGGTCACAACGAGGCAGATGACCCCTCGATGACCCAGCCCAAGATGTACCAGCAGATTGAAGAGCTGCCTTCAACCCGCAAGATCTACACCGAGGCCCTGGTTGGTCGCGGTGATATTTCCCAGGACGAGGCCGAGCGTGCCCTCAAGGACTACCAGTCCCGCCTGGAGCAGATCTTCACTGAGACCCACGAGGCTCAGTCGTCCTCTGCTCCCCTGGTCACCGCAGACGCTGCCGCTGTTTCTAACATCGAGCGCCCTGCTGCCCAACAGAACGAGGACTCTGTGCACGTTGCCGGTGAGACCGCTATCTCTGCTGAGACTCTTGCCCAGATTGGTCAGGCCTTTGGCAATATCCCCGAGGGCTTCACTGTACACAAGAAGCTTAAGAAGCTGCTGGAGCAGCGCGTGAAGATGTCCACCGAGGGTGACATCAACTGGGGCTTTGGTGAACTCGCTGCCTTTGCCTCCCTGCTGCTGGAAGGCCGCGATGTGCGCCTGACCGGTCAGGACGTCCAGCGCGGCACCTTTGTCCAGCGCCACTCCGTGCTGCACGATTCCCTAACCGACGAAGAGTGGAACCCCCTGGCCAACCTCTCAGAGAACCAGGGTAAGTACTCCATCTACAACTCCCTGCTCTCCGAGTACGGCGTCATGGGCTTCGAATACGGCTACTCCGTCGAGCGCCCCGATTCCCTGGTGCTCTGGGAGGCCCAGTTCGGTGACTTCGCCAATGGCGCTCAGACCATTGTGGATGAGTTCATCTCATCTGCAGAGCAGAAGTGGGCTCAGCGTTCTTCACTGGTGCTGCTTCTCCCTCACGGGTTTGAGGGTCAGGGCCCTGACCACTCATCGGCCCGCATGGAGCGCTACCTGCAGCTGTGCGCCGAGAACAACATGACTGTTGCTGTTCCCTCGACCCCGGCTAACCACTTCCACCTGCTGCGCCGCCAGGCTCACTCCCGCCCGCACAAGCCGCTGATTGTTATCACCCCCAAGCAGCTACTGCGCCTCAAGGCTGCTGCTTCATCGGTTGAGGACTTCACCAGCGGTAGCTTCAAGCCCGTCATCGAGGACCAGGGTGACCTAAACCCCGCTGATGTGACCCGCCTGGTCTTCGTCTCCGGCCGTCTCTACTACGACCTGGAAGCAGAGCGCGCTAAGCGCGGGGATGAGACCACCGCTATTGTGCGCGTCGAGCAGCTCTACCCCCTGCCCTCTGCTGAGATCAAGGAACAGATTGCTGCCTACCCCAATGCGGAACTAATCTGGGCCCAGGATGAACCGGCTAACCAGGGTCAGTGGCCCTTCATGGCGGTCAATCTGCTGCCCCAGATTGACTACCGTATGAAGCTGATTTCCCGTCCGGCAGCAGCTTCTCCTGCAGCTGGTACCGGTAAGCGCCACCAGCGCGAGCTCGACAACCTCATCTCTGAGGTCTTCGACCGCTAAAGCGGTTCATCGCCTATCAGATGATTAGGTTAGCAGTGCCCGAATCTTGCCCGTCAAGATTCGGGCACTACCCGTTTGCGGTGCGCCCACCGTGCACTGGCAAGCTCCAGGGTTTAGACTGGTACAGAACGAAAGAGACCAACGTTGCTGGGCAAGAGCGCCTGCAACCTTGTAGAAAGAAACACGTGGATCAGCGAAAAATTCGACTTGTAGCCGTTGGCGATGATCTGCTCGCAGGCGTCGGGGACCCCCGCACCCTCGGGTGGTTCGGGCGTGTCATGGCACGCACCCCCCAGACCTCTGCCGCCATCTCGGCCTATAACCTGGCAGCTCCCGGAGAGGGCAGCGAACAGCTCAATGCCCGCTGGTTTGAAGAAGCCAGCCGCCGCTTTGCCCAGGGCCACGAAAACCGCCTGGTCATTGCACCCTCAACCTTCGACATCGACCTGGGCCTCACCAGCGCCCGCTCCCGCCTGAACCTGGCGAACATGGTCGATATGGCCTCCCAAAACAATGTGAAGGTTCTGGTCGTTGGCCCCCCGCCCACTCTCGATGCTGAGCGTAACCGCAAGATTGCCGACCTGTCGGCAGCCTACGCCGATGTGGTGACCCGCCGTAATCACGTCTACGTTGATACCTTCAACCCCCTGCTGCACCATGAGCAGTGGCGCAATGACCTGGCAGCAAATGATGGCCGCCCCGGCCAGTCCGGTTACGGCCTGATTGCCTGGCTGGTTCTACACCGCGGCTGGTACAACTGGCTTCAGATTTCAGAGCCCGTTTAAGGAAGTACCTGGCTGGCGCCTGCCCCTGCGACCAACCCCGGGGTGTGCAAAGCTAGCCAAGGTATGCGAAAATAGTGAGAAGTGCCTGTTCCAAGGTGCTATCGACCATTTGTGTTCCGTTATCCTGACGGGCACTCCACCTTGATCAAGGAGGCTCTCATGAGCAAGCGCGGTCGCAAGCGTAAGGATCGCCGTAAGGGTGGCGCTAACCACGGTAAGCGCCCCAACTCATAAGGCAATCAACAAGGGCCCCTACTCGCAGAAGCGAGCAGGGGCCCTTTGTTATTGGCTAGTTAGTTGCCGGGTGCCCTCCGGTATGGATGTCGTCGATGCAGGCGCGGATACGGCTTTTGAGGTCGACGGGAGCGGTCTCCTTGCAGGTGCGGCGCACTGCTTGGCGGATGATGCACTCTAGGTCGTATTCCTTGGTGCAGGTTTCACATTCGGACAGGTGAGCTTGGAGTTCTTCGAGGTCCTGGCAGCTGAGCGGGTCGTCAATGTAGGTGTAGATTTTGGCCAGGCGCTCTTCGCAGGGAGCAGAAGGGCTCGGGTTGTGTACGGCGGTCATTGGTGGCTCCTTTCTCAGGCCCTAGCGGTTTGACGGGCGCCGGCCTTGCCGGTGGTCATGGTTTTGATGCCGCGTTCGGCAGCGTAGTCGGTGAGTTTGTCTCTGAGCAGTTTGCGGCCGCGGTGTAGGCGGGACATGACGGTGCCGATGGGGGTGTCCATAATCTCGGAGATTTCCTTGTAGGAGAACCCTTCGACATCGGAGTAGTAGACGGCCATACGGAAGTCTTCGGGAATGGACTGCAGGGCCTCTTTGATATCGCTGTCGGGCAGGTGGGCGAGAGCTTCGTTTTCTGCCGAAGGTAGCCCTTTAGAGTCGTGGGCTCCTGCCTGGGCTAGCTGCCAGTCTTCAACGGTATCGGTGTTGGCCTGGTAGGGCTCCCGCTGACGCTTGCGGTAGACGTTGATGTAGGTGTTGGTGAGGATCCGGTAGAGCCAGGCTTTGAGGTTGGTTCCGGGCTTGTACTGATGGAAGGCGGAGAATGCTTTCATGTAGGCCTCTTGGACGAGGTCTTCGGCGTCCTGCGGGTTGCGGGCCATGCGCAGGGCGGCGGCGTAGAGCTGATCTACGTACAGTAGGGCTTCTCGTTCGAAACGGGCTTTGCGCTCGGCGTCGGTTTCGCGGGAGCGTACATCGAGCTCGCTGCCTTCGGGGGCGAGGACGTCGGTGGTCGGCGCAGGTTCAGTGCTGGGGGCCGGGGGCGTGGCTGTCATTTCCCTCCAGGTGTGCTGTGGTCTTTTGTCTTACTGTACCTGCCAACGGGCGCAGCTGCGCGCCAAGTACACCAGGTATAACGGTTGGTAGCGGCGCTTATTCCCCCGGCATCTGAGTAATTTTGCGCTGGTGGTGCAATAAAGTGGCTGAACCCGCCGGTCTATATGTATGCTTAGTAGTGTTAGGTATCTGTGATACATCGCAATGGGGCCTCGCACCCCGTGAAGGAGGAACTCATGTCTTTGGTTCGCCGTTTTGCTCGCCCTCTGCTGGCTTCAAGCTTTATTATCTCGGGTGTTGACCGTCTGCGTGACCCCGAATCGTCTAAGCACCTGGCTAAGGTGGTTAATCTGGCTGCAACTTCTGCCCCTCAGCTTTCTGTGCTGCGTGGCCAGGAGAAGCTGGTGGGTCAGGCTTTGGCTGGCTCTCAGGTAGCTGCCGGTGCCCTCTTTGCCCTGGGTAAGCTGCCCCGTCTTTCTGCGAGCGTCCTGCTGGCTACCGGTGCTATTAACTCTTACGTTGAGTATCGCGCTACCGAGGCTGAGACTAAGGAAGAGAAGACTGCCCGTCGCAATGCTGCTGTGCTCAATGGCTCCCTGCTGGGCGCTATTGCTATCTCAGCTGTTGATACCGACGGTAACCCCTCACTGGCCTGGCGCGCATCTAAGCTGGGTGATCAGGTCGCTAAGAAGTCCCACCAGCTGGCAACCGATGTTCAGGACGCCGCTTCTGACGCACAGAAAAAGGTTGAGGACCTCTTCGCCTAAGCTGGCCCCTACCGGGTGTAAGACCCCGTGAACTTTCGATAAACCCCGCGCTATTTCGGTGCGGGGTTTTCTTGTTTGCTGCCCCGCCCACCTAAAATAGGGAGGGAGTACGCCGTAATAACTGATTCCGAAGTAGGTTTTATTTGTGGTTGATGCGACCAAGCAGCCCCTAGTTGCTGATGGAGACTGGCTAGCGCCCACCGTTACGGTACCCGGCGGTGCCCATGCCCGGGTGGAGATTCCCGGGTCTAAGTCGCTCACCAATCGTTACCTGCTGCTGGCGGCTTTAGCCGATAGTCCCTCGGTGATTCATGCTCCCCTGCATTCGCGCGATTCGCAGCTGATGGTGGCTGCGCTGACTGCTCTGGGTGCCCGTTTTGAGGAGATTGAAACCGGTAGTGCCTTTGGCCCTGATCTGCGGGTGACCCCTCTAGATTTTTCTGCGACCGCTGCCCGTGAGGCCTCCATTGATGTGGGGCTGGCGGGAACCGTCATGCGTTTTGTTCCCCCGGTAGCTGCCCTGTTGCCCGGTACTTTCCATTTCGATGGCGATGAGCATGCGCGGGTGCGCCCCATGCTACCGGTGATTGAGGCCCTGCGGGGGCTGGGAGTTGAGGTTGAGGACGCCGGTACCGGCTCCCTGCCCTTCACCGTGGAATCTTCCGGTTCGGTGCAGGTAGCTGAGCTGACCATTGACGCTTCGGGTTCTTCCCAGTTTGTTTCTGCTCTTTTGCTGGCAGCCTGCCGCTTTGAGAGGGGCCTAGTGTTGCGGCATGTGGGTGGCCCGGTGCCCTCGATACCCCATATCGAGATGACCGTTGAGACCATGCGAGAGCTCGGTATTAGCGTTGACTTCAATGGCACAGACACCTGGACGGTTGCCCCCGGTGGCTTCCCCGGTTTTGAAGTCACCGTTGAACCCGACCTCTCCAATGCTGGCCCCTTCCTGGTAGCGGCGGTTGCCACCGGCGCAACGGTAACCGTTCCCCGCTGGCCAGCTTCCACCACCCAGGGTGGAGACCACTGGCGCAAGATTCTGCCCCTTTTCGGCGCCCAGGTAAAACTGGCTAACGGCGATCTGACTGTTACAGGTCCTACCGGTGGTGTGGCGTCCGGCCTGCCCGGTGTTGACCTAGACCTGGCTGAAGCTGGTGAGCTGGCCCCCACCGTCGCTGCCCTGATCGCGCTCTCCCCCGCCACCAGCGTCCTTTCCGGCATTGCTCACCTGCGCGGGCATGAAACTGACCGACTTGCTGCCCTGACCACCGAGATCAACCGTCTCGGTGGTAGGGCTGAAGAAACCGAAGACGGCATTCGCGTCACCGAACCCGTGGCTCACGGGGCCCTCATGCGCACCTATGCCGACCACCGCATGGCAACCGCGGCAGCCGTCATGGGGCTGGTTGTTCCGGGTGTCGTAGTTGAAAACGTCGAGGCCACATCAAAGACCCTGCCCAACTTCACCGGGCTCTGGCAGAACATGCTGGACCAGTGGCAGGCAGGTGCCGCCTAATGCGCCGCTCCTGGGATGAAAGCGATGTGCGGGTACGCCCCAATAAGAAGGGTTCCCGCCCCCGCACCAAAGACCGCCCGGCCCATCAAGACGCCGAGATTGGCCGCATTATCACCGTAGACCGCGGCCGCTATACCGCCATCCTCGATGAGGGCAAGAGTAGCGAACGGGTCGTCACCGCCGTGCGCGCCCGCGAGCTGCGCCGCTCCCCCATCGTGGTGGGCGACAAGGTCGCCCTCGTGGGGGACACCAGCGGTAAACCCGATACCCTGGCCCGTCTCGTCCGTATCGAAGAGCGCACCAACCTCCTGCGCCGCAGCGCTGATGACACCGACCCCGTCGAGCGCATCGTCGTCGCCAACGCCGATAACCTGGTCATTGTGGTAGCAGCAGAAAACCCCGAACCCCGCACCGGCTTTATCGACCGTTCCCTGGCCGCCGCCTTTGACGCCGGGCTTACCCCCATTCTCTGCATCACCAAGACCGACCTCAAACACCCGCAGTGGCTGCTGGACTACTACCGGGACGTTGAGCTCACCATCCTGCTCTCCAAGGCTAAGGACGGGCGCGCTCCCAGCGAAGAAGGCTCAGAGGGCCTCGACACCACCCTGGTTGACCAGCTTTCTACCTACCTGGACGGCTCCGTCTCCGTTCTCCTGGGTCACTCGGGTGTGGGCAAATCTACCCTGGTCAACGCCCTGACCGGGGCCGAACGAGCTACCGGGCACGTCAACGCTGTAACCGGCCGCGGACGCCACACCTCGTCCTCAGCTCTGGCCCTCCAACCGCAGAAGGCAGCCCCCGGCACCTGGATTATCGACACCCCCGGTATCCGCTCCTTCGGCCTAGCTCACGTCGAGCCCGACACCCTGGTCGCTTCCTTCACCGACCTTGCCCCCGGTTCAGCCAACTGCTCCAAGGGCTGTACCCATTCGGCGTCCGTCCCCGACTGCGGCCTTACCGCCTACGTGGAAGCAGGCCAAGCAGGCCCGGCAGGCTCCGAACGCCTCGACTCCCTGCGCAAGCTCCTGCGCGTCGATGAAGAAACCGGCGACACCGAGAAAGAACTCGGCGTCGTAGACCTCTAAACACACCAAGGCACACGAGACCATGACTAACTACACCGATGACCTGCGCCTGGCCCATATTATGGCTGATGCGGTAGACCGCCTCACCCTGGCCAAGTTCACCTCCCACGATTTCGCCGTCGATACCAAACCCGACCTTACCCCCGTCACCGACGCCGACCGCGAAGCCGAACAGCTCATCCGTTCCCAGCTCTCACGCGTCCGCACCCGTGACTCGGTGCTGGGCGAAGAATTCGGGGAAACCGGCTCTTCCCCCCGCCAGTGGGTCATCGACCCCATCGACGGCACCAAGAACTTCGTACGCGGCGTGCCCGTCTGGGCTACCCTCATCGCCCTGCTCGACCACGGCAAGCCCGTTGTCGGTGTCGTCTCTGCCCCTGCCCTCCAGCGCCGCTGGTGGGCAGCCGAGGGCACCGGTGCCTACACCGGCCGCTCCCTCGCCAAGGCTACCCGCATCTCGGTCTCCTCTGTCGCCCAGCTCGAGGACGCCTCCCTCTCCTACTCATCTCTCACCGGCTGGCGCGATTTGGGCCTGCGCGATAACTTCATCGACCTGACCGACACCGTCTGGCGCACCCGAGCCTACGGCGACTTCTGGTCCTACATGATGGTGGCAGAGGGTGTCGTCGACGCCGCCGCTGAACCCGAACTCGGCCTCTACGACATGGCCGCCCTGGTGCCCATCGTGACCGAAGCAGGCGGACGCTTCACCTCCCTGGCAGGGGCGGACGGCCCCCACGGCGGCAACGCCCTAGCCACCAACGGCCACCTGCACGAGGCCGTCCTTTCCTACCTGGGGACCGACAAGACTCTCTAACCTAGGCAGCTAAAGCACCGTGCAGACAACTTCTAGCTAGAGCAAAGGCCCCGAATCCTATATCAAGGATCAGGGCCTTTAGTCTGTGCGATTTCTTATGCTGAACTACTTCTGGCGCTGGTTCAGAATCGAAATCTGCTCGTTGCTGCGGTCATTCACGGCCTCAGTATGCACCTCGGTCTTACCGGACTCAGAGGGAGCTGAGTACTGCAGGAACTTAGGCTGGGCAGGAATCTTCAGCTGAATCTTTGACTGCTGGGTACGCTGCTTCGACAGGTCCACGCTGTAGAGCATCGACACGGTCTCCTCGCGGATACCGCCCATCATGCTCTGGTAGAGGGCATAGCCCTCACGCTGGTACTCCACCAGGGGGTCACGCTGAGCCATAGCACGCAGGCCGATGCCCTCCTTGAGGTAGTCCATCTCGTAGAGGTGCTCAGGCCAGCGCTTACCGATGACCGAGAGCACCACGCGACGTTCAATCTCGCGCATGGCGTCTTCGCCCACCGATTCTTCACGCTCATCGTACTGGAGCTCAGCGTCGGCCAGGACCTCCTTGACAATCTGGTCACGGGTGATCTTGGTTTTGTCGCCGGCTTCTTCAGCTAAATCTTCGGGGGTGATAATGATGGGGAAGATGGTGCGCAGGTTCTCCCAGAGCTTCTCGAAGTCCCAGTCCTCGGCGTGGCCTTCGCCTACCTGGGCATCAATGGCTGAGGTGATGACCTCGGTGCGGAACTTCTCAATCTGTTCCTTGAGATCATCGCCTGCCAGAATCTGGGCGCGGTCCGTGTACATGGCCTCGCGCTGGCGGTTGAGCACATCGTCATACTTGAGCACGTTTTTACGCTGCTCAGCATTGCGGGCCTCAACCTGGCCCTGGGCATTGGCGATGACGCGGGAAACAATCTTAGCTTCCAGAGCGGTGTCGTCGGGGGCACCGGCCATCAGACGGGCAGCAGCCTGGCCATTGAAGAGACGCATCAGGTCATCAGACAGTGACAGGTAGAAGCGGGACTCACCGGGATCCCCCTGACGTCCGGAACGTCCGCGCAGCTGGTTATCGATGCGGCGGGACTCGTGGCGCTCGGTACCCAGTACATAGAGACCGCCGAGTTCTTTGACCGCTTCGTGCTCGGTGGCAGAGGCCTGCTCTGCCGCAGCGAGCACCTCGGGCCACTTAGCCTCGTACTCCTCGGGCTTCTCGTTGGGGTCAAGACCCAGGGTCTTCATGGTCTCGACGGCCTCAAACTCGGGGTTACCACCGAGCATAATGTCGGTACCGCGTCCTGCCATATTGGTTGCTACGGTTACAGCACCCTTGCGACCGGCCTGGGCCACGATAGCAGCTTCACGGGCATTATTCTTCGCGTTGAGTACCTCGTGGCGAATACCGGCCTTGACCAGGAGCTTGGACAAGTACTCAGACTTCTCAACGCTGGTGGTGCCGACTAGCACGGGCTGGCCGGTAGCGTGGCGCTCTTCGATATCTTTGACCACCGCATTGAACTTGGCAATCTCATTCTTGTAGACCTTATCTGGCTGGTCGATGCGCTGCTTTTCCTTATTAGTCGGAATAGGCACGACACCCAGCTCGTAGGTATTCATGAACTCGGCAGCCTCGGTCTCAGCAGTACCGGTCATACCCGAGAGCTTGTCGTACATGCGGAAGTAGTTCTGCAGGGTCACGGTCGCCATGGTCTGGTTTTCAGGCTTGACCTCAACCTCTTCCTTAGCCTCGATGGCCTGGTGGATGCCGTCGTTGTAGCGGCGGCCTGCCAGGATACGGCCGGTGTGCTCATCGACAATCATGACTTCGCCGTTCATCACCACGTAGTCTTTGTTGCCCTTGAAGAGTTCCTTGGCCTTAATAGCGTTATTGAGGAAGCCAATCAGGGGGGTATTTTGCGGCTCGTAGAGGTTTTCAATGCCCAGGTGGTCTTCGACCTTATCGATGCCTGATTCCAGCACACCCACGGTGCGCTTCTTCTCGTCAACCTCGTAATCTTCCCCGGCCACCAGAGTGCGGGCAATACGGGCAAATTCACCGTACCAGCGGTTGGCCTCGCCCATGGCGGGGCCAGAAATAATCAGCGGAGTACGGGCCTCGTCAATCAGGATGGAGTCGACCTCATCGACAATGGCGAAGTTGTGCCCGCGCTGGACCTGTTCCTCTTTGGTCCAGGCCATGTTATCGCGCAGGTAGTCAAAGCCGAATTCGTTATTGGTTCCGTAGGTGATGTCCGCTTGGTACTGCTTACGGCGGACCTCGGGGGTCTGGTTAGCCAAGATGACGCCAGATTCCATGCCCAGGAAACGGAATACGCGACCCATGAGGTTAGCCTGGTATTCAGCCAGATAGTCATTCACGGTCACCACGTGCACGCCCTTGCCGGAGAGGGCGTTGAGGTAGGCAGGGGCGGTAGCGACCAGGGTCTTACCTTCACCTGTTTTCATTTCAGCAATGTTGCCCAGGTGCAGGGCAGCACCGCCCATGAGCTGCACGTCATAATGACGCTTACCCAGGGTTCGTTTGGAGGCTTCACGGACTACCGCGAAGGCTTCGGGGAGCAGAAGATCCAGTGACTCGCCGTCCTCGATACGCTTACGGAAGGCATCAGTCTCAGCGCGTAGCTCTGCATCGCTCATTGCGACAAAGCTGTCTTCGAGTGAGTTCACTGCACCGGTATAAGCACGCAGCTGCTTGAGGACTTTTTGGTCTCCGCTGCGGAGTAGCTTTTCCAAGAGAGATGCCACTGAAGTTTGCTCCTTGATGTGTTGGTATTGAGGTGGGCAGGGTGAGCCCACCGTGCTCACTCTATTCTAGTTTAGTCCGCAAACGGGCTGGGGCCGTTCACCTGTGGGCTTGACGGGCCTACCTTTTAGATTCACAGGGGTAGGGCCAAGCACAGGGCAGGGCCCCCTGCGCTCCCCTACCTGTGGTAGGGGTACGACAGAGGGCCCTAGTCCGGGCGGGTACCGACCTTAGTCGGTAGCACCTTCTTCGAGGGTAATGACGCCGTAGGACCAGCCCTTGCGGCGGTAGACCGCTGCGGGGGATCCGGTTGCCTTATCGACGTAGAGGAAGAAGTCGTGGCCAACCAGCTCCATGCGGTCAACCGCTTCTTCGGGGGTCAGGTGGTCGGCGGGGAAGCTCTTCTGACGAATCTCGATGGGTGAGTCGGCTTCTTCGTGCAGGTCGTATTCTCCAGCAAAAGCTGCTTCTTCAACCGGCAGGTCCTCGGTCTGAATTTCAGTGAGGGTGACCTGGTCGGTAATGACGGGCAGTGAGCCGGTAGCTTCTGAGACCGAGATGGGGTGCTTGCCCCCTGCGCGGCGGGTCTTGCGACGGTCGCGGGCGCGGCGGAGGCGTTCTAGGAGCTTGCCATAGGTTTCGTCGAAAACTGCGAACTTATCTTGACCGGTTGCTTCTGCTCGGAGCACGGGGCCGCGGCCGATGACAGTGATTTCCACTCGAATCGCGGCGGGGCCGTTCTGGCCTTCCTTGGTGAACTTGACTTCTATGTCAGTTACGTTATCACCGAGGGCTTCGAACTTGGTGATTTTACTTTCAACGTGTTCCTGCAGACGTTCACTTACTTTGACGTTGCGGCCGGTGAGGTTGAGTTCCACAATTCCCTCCATTCTCAGGGGGTGAATACCCGACCCTGTGACTGCCGGATATTGGGGAATCTATCTTGTGGATTCCTTAACGCAACTCTACGCCCTTTTGTGGTCTAAGTCATTTTTTTAAGCCTTTTACGGTTCTTTTCGCAGGAAGGACTCAATATTTTGGTAGCCCACCTCACCCTGTGCTATATGGATGCCGCTTGGGAACATAGGCAATCGTTGCCCCGCCCAGCACGGTGGCGCCCTGGCTGGTAAGCACCCGGTATCCCTCTTTCAGGGAGGCTCCGGTGGTGAATACATCATCAAGCAGCAGACATCGGGCCCCCTCTAGACGGTAGTAGCGCCCCAGCTGGTGCAGGGCAGGCTTGCCCAGGGTTAGTTTTCCCTGCATCTGCCGGTGGCGCTCTTCGAGACCCAGGGTTTTCTGGGCTTGGGCACCTTTGGCGCCGCGTATTCCCCGCTTCCAGGCAGGAACCTGGGCGAGCGCGTCCGCCACCTTGACCGGTGCGGGGTGGCGTAGGAGGGGCAGCACCGCGCGGGCTAGGAGCGGGGCTGGGGCGTAGCCCCGCCTGCGTACCGAGGCCCGGCTGGAGGGCAGGGGCACCAGGAAGATAGGCTCAGCGGGCTCCAGTTCACCCTGGTTCAACTCTAGAAGGCAGGTCGCGGCCCGGGCCAGGGCCGAGGCGAGGTAGGGGCTAAGGTCGGTGCGTCCGGCGTCCTTATAGGCCAGGACGCAGCGCCCCAGCTCGTGCTCGTAGCGGCCAGCAGACACCACCGGCAGCTGCGTACCGGGCAGGGTAATGGTCTGCAAGTTGAGGGTAGCTAGACGCACCAGCCGATCGCAGAGGGGGCAGAGAGCAGATGACGCCAGCATGCTGGGCCCGTAGGTATGGCAGCTGGCGCAGACCCTGGGAAAGAAGAGTTCTGTGGTCTGTCGCCAGCTGGTCAGCATATCGAACAGAAGAGGGTGGGCGGACGTCATACCCCCAGTCTGGCGGGGCCAGGCGGATACCTGCCAGGGCTGGGGATAAGTGGTCCAGACCATTTCTCTTAGCCGGCGTAGTTAATTTCGCTGAGGCTACTTTCAATACGGGTCCAGCTCAGTCCGGCTATAATGTAGAGCCCGCCATCCCGGGTCATCGCAACCGACTGGTCAATACCGTTGCCGGTGACAATGCGGGTAATGCCTTGCAGGGAATCGTACTGGGTGTTCTCGCCGGTCAGGGAAACCAGTTCGGTCTGGGCGGTGTCGGTGTTCCAGAGGAAGACCTCCACGTCGCTGACCCATTCAGCCCCGCGCGGGTTAATCTCTGCCCCCAGGCGCACCGGGTCAAGGAGCTGGGTAGGGGCACCGTCTACCGACCGGCGGATAGCCGAGACCCAGGCCCCATAGTTGCTCCCGTCGGCGGCCGAGGTGACCAGTACGGCCCGGCTACCGTCGCGGGCGATAGAGATGCTCAGCAGGAGCTCCCCCTCGATCCAGCTGGTGACCTCGCGGGCGGCACTGTCTTCCTGGCCTGCGGCGATAACCCGCACAGAGCCGTCCTGCTCCCCCACCCAGAGCCAGTTCTGGTGGTCAAAGCAGGGCGCTAGCACGTGGGTGCTCCGGTAGACCAAGCGGGCACCGTTGGAGTTAGCCAGCCAAATCTCGTTCTGCCCGGTGTTGGTGTAGGCGTAGTAGTTACGGGTGTAGTTCATGGCGGGCAGGGTAATGAGGGCCTGGGCTGAGGTCTCTACGATAGTCTGCTGGCTGGCGGTATCGTCCAGGGCTGCCCGGGCGATTAGGCGGTTATCTTCGATACCCACGATGTTGCTAGCGGCTTCGGGGTTAACTGCCGGTTCCCGGTAGTTTTCGAGGGTAGGGGCCGCAACAATCTGGTCGTTGATGGTGAGCTGCACCGTGGTGACCGAGGCGAGGTTGGTGAGAGTCTGGGTGAGCTGGGTGCGTAGGCGCTCGGTTTCGAGGGCACTGGCTGCGGTGAGGGAAGTGCCCCCGGAGAGCTGGATGTCAGCCACCCCGTTTTCGATAGGGACGGAGTTGCGGGTCAGGCTGGTATCGGCCGGTACAGCGGTCACAACAGCCCCGGCAAGGTAGGGGGCAGGCCCTTCAAGGAGCACCCTCACCAGGGAGGTAGCTACCGTGGTGCGCTCGGCGAACCATCGCACATCGGGCACAGCGTAGGTGTAGGTGGGGTCGTAGAAGTAGAGGGTGAAGGGGTTGAAGACGTCCGCGAATTCGTTTCTGCTCAGCACCGTTCCGTCGGGGGCGGAGGAGATACGCCACTCCCCGTCAACCTGGCGCAGGGTGAACTCTACCTCGGTATCAGCCACTGTGGTGTAGGAGGTAGCCAGGCCCTTATCGTCAACCAGGGTGCTCGTGGGCACGGTGACCAGGTAGCTTGAGTCGCTGACGGAGGCCGTAGTGAAGGGTGAGTTGTAGACCAGGGTGCGCCCGTCCGGCTTCCAAGACTGGGCTAGGTCTTCGGTCAGATAGAGCCTGGCTACGCTGTAGTCGTCCTTCACCCCTACCCCGGCGTGCAAAAAGCCCTCGATGATTTCGGTGGGCCGGGCCCCAGGGGTGGGTCCTTCAGGTAAGTTGCTGCTGGTGGGGGCGCCGCCCGTAGCCTGGGGGTCGGCGTAGTGGTTTACTTCGCCGTCGGTGGGGATAGCGGCGCAGGCGGTGATGATTGTGAGAGAGCTCAGGGCCAGCCCGAGGGCTGACCGCCGGGTAAGGTTAGGGTTCAACGGTGGGCTCCGAGGGGTTTGAGGCGTCGGGGTTCACGGTCGGGGTGGCACCGGTAGCCGGAGCGGACGGTGCGGGCAGCGGCTCGCCGCTCAGCAAGACCGGGGAGGGGCCCATGGGCACGTCCTGGTCAATGGGGATGGTCATGCGGAAGCTGGCTCCCTGCCCCTTGATGCCCCAGGCTTCGAGGGTGCCCTGGTGCAGACGGACGTCCTCGGCGGCGATAGAGAGCCCCAGGCCGGTACCGCCCAGGGTGCGTTTGCGGGAGGTGTCAGCCCGCCAGAAGCGGTTGAAGACCTGCTCGGTTTCTTCGGGGCTCAGGCCGATACCGTGGTCACGCACGGCAACACCCAGGGTGCTTTCGGTGGCGTCCACGTATACGTCGATGGGCTGCCCCTCGGAGTGCTCTACAGCGTTGAAGAGGAGGTTGCGCAAAACTCGCTCAATGCGGCGGTGGTCCATATCGACCATAATCTCGGTGTGTTCGGTGTGCACGGTCAAGCTGGTGTTGGTGCGAATCAGGTGGGGCTCTACAGCCTTGAGTACCTCATCGAGTACGGCCATGAAATCGACCGACACCGTATCGAGGGTTTGGGAGCCGGCATCGAAGCGGGAGATTTCGAGCAGATCAGCCAGCAGGGAGTCAAAGCGGTCTACCTGGTTATAGAGTAGCTCGGTGGATCGCCTGTAGAGGGGCTCCATGTTATCGCGGTTATCGTGCAGCATATCGGCTGCCATGCGCACCGTGGTGAGCGGGGTACGCAGCTCGTGTGACACGTCAGAAACAAAGCGCTGCTGCATGGTTGACAGCTTCTCAAGGCGAGAAATCTGATCCTGCAGGGAGTCAGCCATACGGTTAAAAGACATACCCAGGCGTGCCGTCTCGTTCTGGCCGCGCACCAGCACACGCTGGTCTAAGTCACCGGCTGCCAGTTTCTCAGCGGTGATAGCGGTAGAACTAATCGGGCGGATTACGAAACGGGCAATCACCCACACAATGGTCAGCACCACCACCAGGAGCACGCCAAAACCCACCCAGACCACCAGGTTGATGTACTGCACGGTCGCCTGTGAGGTCGAGAGGTCATGGACCAGGTAGAGGGAGTAGTCGGGGTTCTGGGGTATCGAGATACTGGTGCCGACCACCAGTACCGGGGTGCGGCGTCCGTCCGCTGAGGTAATACTCGAAGACTGCCAGTAAATACCCGTGCCCTCGCTCACGCTCTGGGCGAGCGCCTGGGGTACGTCGCTGACCGTGACCTCGCTATTCTGAGCTTGCTCCACAATAAAGCCATCGGTAGTGGCGTTCACGTCCTTAAGAAGCACCCAGTTGCGGTTGCTATCGGCGCTACTGCTCTCAAGTACGGTCAAGAAACGCGAAACATCGCGCTGAATCTCGGTACGGCCGGTGGCATCAGAGCCGTTGATCAGGGTCTGCACGTTACTAAAACCGGCCGACGACTCTTCCAGAGCCTGTTCCAGGTTGCCGCGGAAAAGGGAGTTAGCGATCTGGTGGGAGATGAAAGAGCCCACGAAGATGAAGGCCACCAGCAGCAGGCCGGCAGCGGCCACTACAGCTCGAAACTGGAGGGACTGCTGCCAGAGCCTGCGGGCACTGGTCAGGGGCCCGTAGGCCCGGGAGGGGCCTACAGGGGCGGTAGTCCGAGCGGACGCGCGAGGTGAAATACCAGCCACTGTTTAGCGCTGGCCTGCCGCAGCCTTGTAGCCCACACCGCGCACGGTCAGCACGATCTCGGGGTTCTCGGGGTCGCGCTCAATCTTGGCGCGCAGACGCTGAATATGCACGTTGACCAGGCGGGAGTCGACGGTCTTTTCGTAACCCCACACGTTGCCCAACAGGGCCTCACGTGTCATGACCTGGCCGGGCTGGCGGGCCAGGTTCGCCAGCAGTTCAAATTCGAGGGGGGTAAGCTGGATTGTCTGCCCCTCGCGGCTCACCATATGACCTGCAAGATCAATGGTGAGGTTGCCGATGCGCAGGGGCTCGTTGTGGCGGTCTTCGCGCGGGCGCAGACGGGCGCGGACGCGAGCCAGCAGCTCAGCAGGCTTGAAGGGCTTAGTCATGTAGTCATCGGCACCGGCCTCTAGGCCCTTGACTACGTCCTCAGTATCACCCTTGGCGGTGAGCATGATGATGGGTACATCCGACTCCCCGCGAATCTGGGTGCAGACCTCAATACCATCCATACCCGGCAGCATGAAGTCCAGAAGAATCAGGTCGGGGTGGTGGGTAGCAAAAGCCTCAAAGGCCCGGTCACCGGCGTCGCAGAAGACCGTCTCGTAGCCCTCTTGTGCCAACACGATACCGACCATCTCTGACAGGGCATCGTCGTCATCAACTACAAGAATGGTTTCTTTCACGGTGGGTCTCCTGGTGGGATTCGCAATGGGCCTTCCCCTAGTGTACCGGGGTTAGGTGGCAAGCCGGTTTAGGCGTCTTGGGCGATTTCAGACAGGGCACGGGCTGTCTCGGTCAGGTGCCCCAGAACGGTAGTTGCCCGCTGGGGGTCAGTGGCGGCCAGGCTACCGGTTTCGGTCAGCACCAGCTGGTTGAGAAGCTTCTTCCCCAACCCAAGGTCCGACCAGGTTCGCCACAGCCCCCGGGCCAGGTTGCCAGCAGTCACCCGGACCAACGGATCAACGACCTCTAGATAAAGCCCTCGCTCAGCTTCTAGGCGGGGGGCTAACGCCTCCCAGGCCGAGGTAGGCTGGCCCGCCATCGATAGCAGGGGGATGGCAAGGGCCTGTCTGACCTCAGGGTGCAGCCTCACATAATCAGTCCGGGTGACTACCTGAGCGCTCAAGCCCTCCAGCTCCTCGTGCAGGGCACCCAGCAGGGAAACCAGCTCATGACGCGGCACAGCCTGCAGGGTACGGTAGCCGCTAGAAGTTGGTAGCTGGCCTGCCGCCGCCTCCACCAGCAGGGGCTCTTCTACCTGTACCAGCACCTGCGCGCCGGGCACAGCCTGACGCAGCAGCTTCACCACTCCGTGAAAACCAACCCGCTGGGCCTCGGCAACATCGCGCCGAGCACCATGATCTGAGAGGACACGCTCGCCACTGGTTAAGTAGGTACTTGCAGCTAGGCTCAGCGGCCCCAGTAGACGTAGCTTGATGGTTCCGGGGGCAGCCCCGCTTTCCTTCCCTACGACGTCCGCCAGGATATTGATATCAGATTCCAGGAGTGACCTGGCGGCCTCCCCCTCAGCAGCGTAGCCGCCAGTGAGCCGCCAACCTGCGGCGGTGCCGTCCGCGCTCAGCCCTTCCAGGGCCGCGATAGACCGTGCCAACAGGGTTGCCAGGTAGCCCCGATCCGCCAGCTCCGGCAGGTAGCTAATATGGGGATTCCCCAGCTCACCGCGGACACGGGTCACCGCATCAAGAACATCACTCCCAGCCCAGGGGCCAAGGCCGGTAGCCCCAACGGTCAGGTGCTCCTCAAAGGTCAGCGGACTCTCTAAGTCCTTACGGGCAGCCAGCATTTCGGCGTCAGTCGGCAGATAGAGGGCAGGGCGAGCTGGCCTAGAAGCAGGCATAGAGGGAACTCTTTCTGCCACCTACCGGTGGCTGTAGCATTGCGGGCTGAAAGTTGAGCGGCTAGGACTTCTGTTCGGTCTCAGCAGCTATCTTCTCGTGGTGCCTTATTACCTCAGAAATAATGAAGTTCAGGAACTTCTCGGCGAACTCCGGGTCAAGGTGGGCAGCCTCAGCCAGCGAGCGCAGGCGCTTAATCTGGGCTTCCTCCCGCCCCGGGTCCCCCGCTGGCAGGGAGTGTTCAGCCTTGAGGTGGCCGACGCGCTGGGTTGCGCGGAAACGCTCAGCGAGAATATGCACCAGGGCTGCGTCCATGTTGTCGATGGTCTGACGCATAGTGAAAAGTTCTTCCAGGACGGCTGGGTCGACCCCAGCCATCGAGGTGGCACGGGTATCGAAGTCAGCGTGGGCCTGCACGTCGTGGGCCTTCGGAGTTGTGTTCATGTGTTTAGTCTAAAAACCTCAGGTACTGTTTGCAGGAGCAAGCCCACAGATTTCACCCTGTGGACTTGTCCGGGTGTAGAAGCTTCAAAAGATTCAGCAGGCTCGCGCTCGCCGCCGACCCTCTCGCTGGTTCGCTTCGCTCACAAGCGATTCACGCCAGCCCCGAAGCCAGCAGCTTCGCTGCGAGCCTGCTTCACCTATTCATGGAACCTGTTACTTAGCAGTGATGTCAGCCCGATCGAGGCTGTAGGCGCGGGCGATGGTGGACTGGCCCAGCACGCGGGTACCCTGGTAGATCACCATGGTCTGCCCCGGAGCAACACCGCGCAGTTTTTCGTGCAGGCGTACCACGGTTTCCAGGCGCAGGGCACCGGGCTCAGCGGCTTCGTCGTCTGCGACCCATTCCAGGTGGGCAGTTGAAGGAACGGGGTCTGCGTGGGCCCGCACCTGGGCGGTGACGTCAAAGGACGCCGAACGGGTACCTTCTACGGGCTCTTCGGCCAGGAAGGCGGTAGCTTCCTCCACGGGCAGACCGGCCCAGGTTTCGCGGATACCGCGAATCTCGTCGATTTCGAGCAGATCCTTACCGCCCACGATGACCTCGTTGGTCTTGGGGCGAATTTCTAACACGAAGCGGGGCTTACCATCGGGGGCAGGGTGCCCGATGGCGAGGCCCTTGCGCTGCCCCACGGTAAAGGCCTGGGATCCGCGGTGCTTACCGAGCACGCGTCCGTCCGTGTCCTTGATATTGCCCTCGGTCATGTCGATGTGCTCTTCGAGCCACTCGCGGGTATCGCCCTCGGGAATGAAGCAAATATCGTAGGAGTCGGGCTTCTTCGCCACTGAGAAGCCGCGTTCGGCGGCCTCGGCGCGCACCTCGTCCTTGGAGGGGGTATCGGCCAGGGGGAACCAGGCGTGCTTGAGCTGCTCATGGGTCAGCACACCCAGAACATAGGACTGGTCCTTAGCCCAGGTGGCAGCGCGGTGCAGCTCCCGGTTACCGTTCTCGTCTGTAATGACCTTGGCGTAGTGGCCGGTCACTACCGCGTCGAAGCCCAGCGCTACTGCCTTCTCTAGCAGGGCTGCGAACTTGATTTTTTCGTTGCAGCGCATGCAGGGGTTGGGGGTTCGGCCGTGCTCGTACTCGGAGATAAAGTCATCGACCACGTCTTCCTTGAAGCGCTCGGAGAAGTCCCAGACGTAGAAGGGGATTCCCAGCTGGTCGCAGACCCGGCGGGCATCCATGGAGTCCTCGATGGTGCAGCAGCCGCGGGAGCCGGTGCGCAGGGTGCCGGGCATACGGGAGAGCGCCAGGTGCACGCCAACCACCTCGTGGCCAGCTTCAACGGCGCGGGCGGCGGCAACGGCCGAGTCCACGCCACCGCTCATAGCAGCAAGAATTTTCATTAGTCTGTCCTCAGTATCAATACAAGTTTGGTTGTGGGCTCGGCAGGACGCGGCCAGGTGCCTGCCCGGCCTACCGCCTTATCGAGCTAGTTCCAGCGAGCGGCATCCGGGGCGTGGCCCGCCATACCTGCCTTTTTAGCTTGGGCCCAGGCATCGGGGAGGGCGGTAAGGAGGGCAGTGACGTCGTCCTCGGTGCTGGTGTGCCCCAGGGTGAAGCGCTGGGCGCCGCGGGCCTCGTCCTCACTCAGCCCCATAGCCAGCAGGACGTGGGAGGGGCGAGGCACCCCGGCGTTACAGGCTGAGCCGGTGGACGACTCCACCCCTGCCATATCGAGCAGGAAAAGCAGGGAGTCCCCCTCGCAGCCGGGGAAGGTAAAGTGGGCGTTGCCCGGCAGGCGGTTGAAGGTGCCGGTTGCTCGGTCCTGGGCGCTTTCGGGGGCGACCCCGCGCAGCTGCGCTTCGGAAACAGCCGCTAGGACGCCCTCAATCAGGCGGTCCCGCAGCTCGGCCTGGCGGTTGGCTTCGGCGAGCAGGTTCTGCCCTGCTTCGGCAGCTGCTGCACCAAAGCCCGCGATAGAGGCGGCATCAATGGTTCCTGAGCGAACGGAACGCTCCTGCCCGCCGCCGTGGAGTACGGGCATGAGCTGGGCGCTGCGGGTGGCGATGAGGGCGCCGATTCCCATGGGTCCGCCGATTTTGTGGGCTGAGATGGCCATGGTGGTGGCACCGGATTCCTTGAAGTTCACCGGCAGAGTGCCAAATGCCTGGACGGCATCCGTGTGAAAGGGAATGCCAAGTTCTGCAGCTACTGCGGCAATTTCTGCGACGGGCTGCACGGTGCCCACCTCGTTGTTCGCCCACATGACGGTGATCAGAGCAACCGTCTCGGGGTTCTCACCTACCGCCTGCCGAACAGCGTCGGCGCTCACCAGGCCACTGGCATCCGGAGCTACCCAGCTCACTTCCGCCCCCTCGTGGGCCTGCAACCATTCAACGGTATCGCCCACGGCGTGGTGCTCAATTCCTGAAACAATGATGCGGGTTGCAGCCGGGTTGGCTTCGCGGCGTTTCCAGTAGAGCCCCTTGATTGCCAGGTTATCTGCCTCGGTACCACCGGAGGTAAAGATGATTTCGGCGGCGTCGCAGCCGGCGACCCGCGCAATACGTTCGCGGGCATACTCGACGGTAGCGCGAGCAGAGCGGCCCGCTGAATGCAGGGACGAGGGGTTGCCGCCAATTTTCATCTGCTCCACCACGGCGTCGATAGCCTGAGGGAGCATGGGGGTGGTGGCGGCGTGGTCCAGGTAGACCCGGGGCATGGGCGCTGGCCTTTCCATGGCGATTGGTCAAAACAATTCAGCCTTCCATCATACTCCCCCGCTCTTGGGGCAGGCTATGGACTGCTTCACCCTCTCAACAGCTCCCATCGCGCTTTTATTTCGCGGCGGGCGCGTAAACTGTTGTGGTGTTCAAGATTCTTTTTTATACCCCTGAAATTCCCGGCAACACCGGTAACGCGATTCGTCTTGCCGCTATCACAGGTGCAGAGCTGCACCTGGTCAAGCCCCTGGGTTTTAACTTCGAGGACGCTAACCTGCGCAGAGCTGGCCTCGACTACCACGACCTAGCGGTCATGACCGTTCACGAGACCCTTGAGGACGCCTGGGAGGCCCTAGCCCCTGCCCGCGTCTTTGCCTTTACCACCACGGCCGCCACTAACTTTGCTGATATTGCCTACCAGGAGGGGGACGTGCTCATGTTCGGCCCCGAATCGGTCGGGTTGCCCGAGCACGTACAGAATGACCCGCACGTCACCCAGCGGGTCAAAATCCCGATGGTTCCGGGCCGCCGCTCCCTCAACCTGGCCAATAGCGCCTCGATTGCGGTGTTTGAGGCCTGGCGCCAGCACGGCTTTGCAGGTGGAGCAATTTAGTCACCAAAGTAGGCTCTGCAGGTTCACAGCGCGCGTGAGTCTGCAGAGCCTTTTATGAAAGTATGTATCGCTAGCTATTAGCGGCATCTCCCAGGGTCACGGTGATCTGCTGGGTTGAGCCGTTGCGCTCAACGGTGAGAGTCACTTCATCACCGGCTGCTGCCTGGCGGACGGCGGCGATCAACTCAGTTGCCTCGCTGATGCTACGCCCGTCAACGGCGGTGACCACGTCGCCTGACTTTAGGCCGGCAGCTTCAGCGGCTCCTCCGCTGGTGGCCTCCTGAATCAGGGCACCGTCGCCGAAGGCTTCGGATGAGTCGTTGTTGGCGGGTGAGGTGGAGACGGTAGCTCCCAGCATGCCGTGGGTGGCTGATCCGTTATCGATGATTTCCTGGGCTACCCGCTTAGCGTAGTTGATGGGGATAGCGAAGCCAACACCGATGTTGCCGCTGGTGGAAGTGCTGGATGAGTCGGTGGAGGCAATCGCGACGTTGATGCCAATAACCTCGCCGTCAGAGTTGATGAGTGCACCGCCGGAGTTGCCGGGGTTCACCGCAGCGTCGGTCTGAATGACGTTGATGGCGATGGTGGAGCTTGAGGCGGTGCTCTGGCTCTGCTGGCCGGGAATCTCAAATTGGAAGGGTGAGCTGCCGAACGGGTCGGTGGTGCTGCTCCCGGAGTCGCTGGTGGATTCGTCGGCTGCCGATGAGGCTACCTCGATGGTTCTCACCAGGTTCGAGACGATACCGGTGGTCACGGTGTTAGACAGCCCCAGGGGCGCACCGATAGCAACGGTGGTATCACCTACGTTCAGAGCATCTGAGTCACCGAGGGTGGCAGGTGTTAGGGTGAGTCCACTGGTGTCGTCAATCTTGATGACAGCCAGGTCGCTGGTGGGGTCGGTGCCGACCACTGTGGCGGAGCGGACGGTGCCATCAGCTAGCTGCACTTCAACGGCGGCGTTAGCGGTAGCTCCGTCGAGAGTGACCACGTGGGTATTGGTGAGGATATGCCCCTCAGTGTCGAGAATAACGCCGGAGCCGGAGCCGGAAGCGTTCGATGAGGTTGCTGCGATGGTGACGGTGGAGGGGGTCGCCTTGGCAGCAGCAGCGGTAACAGCGTTGACGGAGTCGGTGTTATTGACGATGGTGGTGCCAGAGCTGGTGGTTGTGATGCTTGAGGCTGCACCGGTTGAGGTTGCGGCTACTACGCCACCGCCGATACCTCCACCGACCAGGGCAGCGATAGCAGCTGCTGCCAGGACGGTGCGGGTTGCGTGCTTACCCTTGTTCTGTTCGAGCTGGCCGGCAAGAGCAGCGTAGTCGCCGGTGTAAGAGGTACCGGCGGCAGCGCCTGCGTAGGCGTAGACCCCGGCGGCAGGAGCCTGCTGGGCGGCAAAAACGGTAGTGGGATCGTCCGGGCTGGAGGCACCCGTGGCGGAGGCCGCTACCTGCTGCTGGTTCATAGGAACAGTACGATCAGCGGACGACGAATCGGGGGTGGGTTCCCATAAGTTCTGTGACATCTCAAGCAGCTTTCTTTCGAGATCTTTTGATGCGGGCACCTGTTCAAGAGGTGCACCTGCGGTGTTTTCTTAGCTCCCACTATGCGCTACAGGTCTGTGTTAGAGATGAAGCAAAGCTGTGTGTTTGCTGTACATAGAGCTGAGGAGCGCATCGCCCTGAGCTGAGGGTGAACTCCGTCGCCTACCTCAAAAGAGAGCAGGGTGAGCGGGGCTACAATAGTGCTCAAGTACCGCTGACCTCTAGAAGAGAGACCCCATGTCACGCAAACCTGCCACCACTGCCCTGCTTGCCCTTGCTTTGGCGCTGGGAATATCGCCCGCTACCCTGGCAGCGGCCCCCTACGATTTGGACGCCGGGGTTCGGGTCAGCGACACCACCTCCTCGCTGGGAGACACAAGTTCGTTAGAGGGCGCCATCAGCCAGCTTGCCAGTGACGAACAGGTCAATCTCTTTGTTGTGACCATTGATCAGTTCGAAAGCCCCAGCTCCTCTTCGGAGTGGACCAGTGACTTTGCCACCCTCAACAATATGGGCACCAACGACGTGGTATTGGTCATCGCTACCGAAGCCCGCCAGGCCTACTTTATGGCAGGATCCACCTCGGTTCTTTCTACCAGCCAGCAGGAGAAGATTTATCAGAATTACATCTACCCTGAGCTAGCGAACTCCGACTATGCGGCCGCTGCGCTGGCTGCGGTCACCGGTATCGAGGCTGAACTCGGTTCTGGTTCAGTAGTGTCAGGTAATTCGGGAGCGCTCGTGGGTGGTGCTACCCTCCTGAGCGTAGCCGCCATCGCTGGCGGCGGGGCCTGGGCTTTTAGCCGCTCACGGGCGTCCGCGCGCAAAAACACCGGAGGCAGCCGCAGCGGGCACCCCACCTCATCCCAGCCCCTGCCCTCCATTGAAGAGCTTCGTACTCGGGCAGGTGCCCAGCTGGTCGCCACCGATGACGCCATCGCCCACTCCCAGCAGGAAGTTGAGTTCGCCCGCCTGCAGTACGGTGATGACGAGGTCAAACCCTTCCTGGCTGCCATCGAGGCGGCGAAGAACCACATGCAGCGCTCCTTCCAGCTGCAAAAACAGCTGGACGATGAAATCCCCGACGCTGAAGCCGACCAGAGGGCCTGGCTGAACGAAATTATTGCCCGCACCGAAGACGCCCAGAAGGCCCTCAACGAGCAGGTTGCCAACTTCACTAACCTACGCAAGCTCGAAGAAACCGCGCCCCAGGCTCTCGCTACCCTCAACCAGGGCATAGCCTCAGCAGCTCCGCTCTTTCCCGCCGCCCAGGCAGCCCTCGACCGCCTCGGTACCCTCTACTCCCCCAGTGCTTTCGGGGCGGTAGCAGACAACATCAGTGAGGCCCAAGCCCGCCTAGACTTTGCCCGGCAAGAGGCTAAGGAGGCAGAAGATTTACTGGACACCCAGCGAAGCCAGGCTATTCTTGCCCTGCGCGCGGGTGAAGAAGCTCTCGGCCAGGCCAGAGGGCTGCTCGAGTCTATTCATCACGCTGAAACCGATTTGGGCAAGATGGCAGCCTCACTCGATAACGCTCTGATTTTGGCTGACCGCGACGTTGCCCAGGCTCAGGAGCTAGCCCGCAGCGGAGCAGGCAGCAGCAGCCAGCTCTCCGGTGCTGCCGCCGGGGTTCAGGCCGTACTCGGCCAGATTCGAGCCGAACGCTCCGCCGGGCTAATTGACCCCTACCTGCTCAACCAGCGGCTCCACGAAGTACGGTCAGACCTAGATACTGCCCTCGATGCGGTGCGCCAAACCCACGAACAAGAGCGCAGCGCCCGTGAAACCCTGGGCCACACCCTGGTATCTGCCCAGGCCCAGGTATCATCAGCCAGCGAATACGTCTGGGCACGACGAGGCGGCGTAAAGGCAGAAGCCCGCACCCGTCTCCGCGAAGCAGAACGCCACCTCACCGAGGCCCAGCAGCTCCAGCACAGCGACCCCATCGCTGCCCTATCTCACGCCAATGATGCTATCCGCCTCGCCGGGGAAGCCCAGCGCATGGCCCGCTCCGATGTGGATCGTTTCAACCAGCGCAACGGCTACTCCGGCGGCGGCAACTACAACTCAGCTATGCTCGGCGGCATCCTGCTCGGCACCCTACTCGGGGGCAGCAACCACAGCTCTGGCGGCAGCTTCGGGTCAGGTGGATTTGGCTCAGGCGGCTTTGGCGGCGGTATGGGCGGTGGCACCTTCGGCGGAGGCTTCGGCGGTGGAGGTAGCTGGGGCGACGGCGGAGGTGCCGGGGGCAATTTCTAGCCCACCGGCGTCCGTCCGGCTCTCTCCTCTTGCTCGCACACGGCCCAGTGCCTGTGCGCAGGCTGAGTTTTCGCTGACAACGTAGTAACCATAAGGTGTGGCAGACCATCATCTGCCCCAAGCCTTGACAGAATAGAAGAAGGCACAGCAAGCCCGCTCATGCTTTCCCCACCCACCGAAAGGTACTCTCATGGCTAAGCAGACTATTTTCAGCCGCATCGCCCAGCTCACCAAGGCCAACATTAACGCCCTGATTGACGCCGCTGAAGACCCTCAGAAGATGCTCGATCAGATGGTGCGCGACTACACCAACAACATCGCCGAAGCAGAACAGGCTGTTGCCCAGACCATCGGCAACCTGCGCATGCTCGAAGAAGACCACGCCGAAGACCTACGCGAAGCAGGCGAATGGGGCGCTAAGGCCCTGGCAGCTTCAAATAAGGCCGACGAGTTCCGGGCGGCAGGCAACACCGCTAACGCCGACAAGTTCGATAACCTGGCCAAGATCGCCCTGGGCCGCCAGATGCAGGCAGAGAATGAGGCCTCCGCCATCAAGCCCCAGATTGAGTCTCAGACCGCCGTTGTTGAACAACTCAAGACCGGTCTGGCCCAGATGAAGGAGAAGCTGAACGAAATCAAGCGCAAGCGCGATGAACTCGTAGCCCGCCAGAAGTCAGCCGCGGCCCAGTCCCAGGTCAACGACGCTCTCAAGGCCTTTGACATCATGGACTCCACCAGCGAAATCTCCCGTTTCGAAGACAAGGTACGCCGCGAAGAAGCCCGCGTACGCGGCCAGCAGGAGCTCGCAGCATCCTCCCTCGATGCCCAGTTCAATGACCTTGAAGAACTCGGCCGCCAGTCAGAGCTCGAAGCCCGCCTAGCAGCGCTCAAGGCCGGCAAGCAGTAAAACAGCTACAAGGGTTAAACAGATGTGGGGCCCACCTCCTTAGGAGGTGGGCCCCACATCTGTATCCAAGAGTACAAGGACGCTCTTTTCGACGGTTTGCTCCCGCCTACGGCTAGGGCTAACCTGCCTGGGTACCAATCTGGCCGGTAATACGGTGGAACAGCATATCGAGAGCAACCACGTTGACCCCCTCGGGGATAATCATGTCTACGTGGCGCTTTGAGGGCTCCACATGCAGCTCATGCATGGGCTTGACGGTGGTAAGGTACTGGGCCTCAACCGACTCAATAGTACGGCCCCGTTCGATGACGTCGCGACGCAAGCGGCGCAGGATGCGCACATCGGCGTCGGTATCTACAAAGAGCTTGATATCGCACAGGTCGCGAATTTCAGGCTCAGCGAAAATCAGGATGCCCTCAAGGATGATGATGGGCTGGGGTTCAACGATGAGAGTCTCATCTGACCGGTTGTGATCCGCGAAATCGTAGACAGGGGTCTCGATGGTCTGCCCCGTGATGAGGGCTTTAAGGTGGGTCACTAGAAGATCATTGTCGAAAGCTTCGGGCGCATCGTAGTTCAGCAGGCAGCGCTGTTCGTAGGTGAGGTGGTCATTGCGTTTGTAGTAGTTGTCGTGATAAATCACGCCTACCTGGCCATCAAACTTTTCAAGCAGGGAGTTGGTTAGGGTGGTCTTGCCGGAGCCGGTGCCACCGGCGATACCGATAATCAGGGGTTTCATGTGCGTGCAGCCCTACAGGTCGAAGTATTACTGCTATCTATTGTGGCATGCTCTCCGGGGGACAGCACCTACCCGACCTTGTCCCCCAAAATTCTGGCGCAGTTTGTCCCCAGCCCCTATCTATATATTTCACAGGTAAATTTTTCCCAAACTTTCACACCCAGCTTTTTCCGGGTATGGGGCCTACCAGCTCAAACAGGGGACAATTTAGGAGATACGACAAGCGGGGGACAAATTTTTTCTCTACAACCTGCCCTTTGGGGGACAAAATATGTGTATAGTTGGGTACAGCTCATACACCACCCCACCGACCGTTTGAGGAAGAGCACCATGATTTTTGCAAACTGGGCGACCGACACCTACACCAGTGCTTCGCTGGAATCTGCCGTCAAGCGCCACTCTTCCCACGGTGGGCTCAAGAAGTTTCACAAGGCTCTGCACATGGCAGATTCCATGGTGTGCGGGGAGACCGTTGTTGATGTAGCCACCGGCAAGTTTGGCAGCTTTGGCGACTCCCTGCTGGTCATCACCAACGAGCGCGTCCTGATTCTCAAGAACTCCTTCCAGGCAGGCAACAGCGTTTCACTTGACCTACATGCACTTGATCAGGCCAAACTGACCCATCTCCCCTTCCTGGGCAACACCCTTACTATTGACGGCTACCGCTTTAACCGAATCCCTGCCAACTACACCAGCACCCTACGAACCCTGCTGGCAGCAGACCTTGCAGGCCACTGGGCCCAGGCAGCCTAAGACCCTCACCTCAATAAACTAAAGACCGGCCGCACCTGATAGTGCGGCCGGTCTTTTCTTTGTGTCACCACAAGAGATAAAAGCACAGGTGTTTTTATATATCTATCTTTTTACCCCAGTAGGAGTGCCGCAAAAAAATCTTAAATACCCAATATTTCTAGACATCACCCTATTTACCAGCACCTTTCCCTGAATCCAACAAAGTACTTTTCGTAAAAAGCAAACACAAGCGTGCCAAATAAAAGATTTGGTGGTACGGTTGTTTCAACAGCTGTTGCAGAACCGTCCGTAACCTTGCACCAATACAAAGGGATTACCACCGTGACTACACCCCAAATCCAGTGTCGCACCCTGGCACGTGGCACAGGCTGGGCCGACCCTGTCATTCTTGCCAGCACAGCTGTACCTGCTTTTGCCGCGTCCGTATCCCAGGTAGAAGACGACTGCACCTACGGCAAAATTATTTCTGCCCCTTGGTCCAACGTCTGGCCCTCCCAGGGTAACTTCACCGGCTCCGTTGCCAAGGAACTTGAGTGGGCTGTCTACCCCACCAGCAGCTGTGTTACCGGGCTGCAGACTTTCTCTCTCGATAATTCACTACCCACTACTCAGGCAGGCAACCATTTCACAACTCCAAGCGCAACCGCACCTACATACCCAGCAAGCAGAAGCCCTGATGCTGATATCATCTCAGTCAACGGGATCAATGGCGTCGGCCAGGGAACCATCATTTCAGTAACCATCGAAAACGTTTCAGACGATGTGGTCTACCATCCCACTCCTACCGGTACTGATCGCTTCATTTTTCGCTAATGGTGGTGCAGCCTACAGCTCTAATGGAACACGTGGAGTGGGTGCAAACGTTATTGCCAACAGTCAGGCCGGTGCCAGCGTGGTGTCTTTCATGACCCGCATGCCGGCAGCCACTTACGGCGATACCGCTACCGCCAGCGGCTCAGTCATTAAGACTCAGTATCGAGTTACCGTAACCTCCCCCTGGGGCGTAGTCAGCTATCTGCCAGCAGGTATCTAATTCTTTTCCATCTAATCTAGTCAACAGAGAGTAAGGAGCAGCCTATACCGTGAGTCAGCCTCTCAGTTGTGAGAGAGGCACCTGAAAAAGACGTGCAATAGGCCCGAGCAGGAGTAGTGCCCTGCCCGGGCCTATTGTTATATGCACGTTTTATAGAAAGCTAGAACCGCCAGCAGGAGTTGATGCTGGGGAGACCCTTGAACTGACGATCCAGGAAAATCAGACCGCGGGGGATGCCTTCAAAAATACCGGCTACGTGGGTGACACCTGCCAGGGTATAGAAGGTGACCCGGGAACCCTGCTGGCAGTAGTCGGCTGCCAGCTGACGGTTGGTCCTGTAGGGGATCACATCATCGCCCCAGGAGGATGCGATAAGGATCGGCACTTCAGGGTGCCGCCCCTGCTGACCCAGGTTATTTTGCGCCATGATCTGGGAGACCTGGGGGTCGGTGGTCATTTCGCGAGCTAGGGTCTGGCCGCTGGCGGTGAGGGTGCGGGTGTTCTTGAAACCAAAGGTTCCGACGGCCTCTAGGGTGCACTGGTCACGCGCTGCCTCAAGGGCAGCCTGCCCTTCGGCTGAGAGTTTGTGGCTCAGGTCGATGCCGTAGCTATCGGCCAGGCCCACAACGCCCATTAGGGAGAAGCCTGTGTAGAGACCGCCGTCAATGAAGCTGGTAACCGCCTGTAGATTGGCAGGTACAGCACCTGCGTAGATGCCCTTGAGATTGAGTTCGGGGGCGTAGCTTGCTTGGAGTTCACCGGCAGATGCCACCGCACCACCGCCCTGGGAGTAACCCCACAGCCCGATGGGTGAGGTTGCACTCCCCAGGCCAAGCTCGGTGGCGGTGGCTGCGCGGGCAGCGTCCAGAACTGCGTTGCCCTGGTCTACACGGTTGAGGTAGCTGTGGGTTCCAGCAGTGCCCAGGCCGATGTAGTCGGTAACAACGACGTTGTAACCAGCGTTCAGCAGGGAGGTGATGACAAGGCTTTCGTACTCACTACCAGCTGCGAACTGGTTAGAGGGAGCACAGGAGTCCCCGATACCCTGGGTGCCGGGGGCCATGGCGATGATAGGACGCTCGCCGGGGCCAGCCCACCGTTTAGTGGTGGTGAGTGCGGTGCCGGTGACAGCCACAGGGTTGCCCCGGTGGTCGGTGGACTTATACATAATCCGCTGGGCCTGGGCTACTGGGTGGGCAATGACGTTGTTGGCGTCGACCTTGAAGGTAAAGTTTTCCTTCTTGATGAGGGCGCCGTTAGCGGCAGGTAGTTGGGCCGGAACGTCGTAGAAGCTTCCTCCAGCTAATGCTTCGGGGGCATCGTTGTAGATGGCTGCGGGGCTGTTGCCCTCACTGGTGAGGGCTTCTTGAATGAGTGCTTCTGCTTCTTGTACGGCCTGGCTGTTTTCTGTCAGGGGTGCGGTGTCAGTTGCGTTGGCCGGGGCCATGCTCAGGGCCAGCAGGGCGGTGAGTGAAAGAGCCGTTACCCGGCGTTTTCCAGTGTTTTTAGGCGCGGCGTGACGGGGTGTGTATTTAGACATGAGTTCCCTAATAAACAAATGTGGGTGAGAGTGCCAAGAAGAATTCAGCACCCTCACAGTGTACAGCTAGTTAGTGATAGGCAGTGACTACCTAGATACCGGAAGGACCTGTGTTCTTGGTAAAGGTCTGCTTGCCGCTGGTATCAGAGGAGGTCACAATAGTGTTTAATGAGAAGGTTTTCTTCAAAGACACTTGTGGAATACGCAACTACAATCGTCACGTAGAAGAATCAGAGGAGTTTAGATGAATGACGCATCCCACCGCAAAGAACCTCTGCGGAAACACCTTGCTCCTTTGAATGCCTTTGGACTAGCGTTGGGAATCTTCACCTACTTCCTCCGGCTCCAGTTCAACATAAACCTCTTGGTCAGAAGTAGCAGTGAGGATATAACTTTCTCCTAGACAGGGCTCTTGTTCTATATAATCCCCTGCGTACTAGCACTTAATTTTTTCGGCTGGTTTGGTGACTTACAGTAAAAATAACGGAAAAGATAAGGGTTAGACCAGTATTCCTCAGCACGCCGCTCCGCTCCCTATTATTCACCGACATATTCTCGGGGTGAGCATTCAGGGTTCCAACAAGCGGGCAAGCAAAAGACCCAGTTCTAACGAACTGGGTCTTTATCTTGGTTGCGGGGGCAGGATTTGAACCTGCGGCCTCCGGGCTATCAGTCCCAAGCTACAGGGAACTGGTGAAGTATCTACTCATTCTTCAAAAATTCTACTATGCATAGCCCGTAACTTGTGTGTGGCAGTTTATCGTTCTCCGGCCCGCCAGACTTTCCACGGAATCTCACCAATGATTCTATTGACATGGAAAAAAGAGACGCTGTGGTGATGCCACCATACAGGCTCAGTCCCCGGCCCACGCCAAAACCCTTGCACAATATAGACCTTTTTAGCGTCTGGCCATGCGCCAGGAAACCATATGTCGCAAGGTTGCCCACTGTGCATATGCAAGCCATAGCCCTTTTCCCCAGTACGCGCCTTCTGGTACACACGATCAAGCCGAATAACATCAAAGTTGTTAGTGCGAACAATACGTAAGTGCTGTTCAAGCTCTGCCCGTCTACGGGCACGACGCTTGGCTATTCCGAATGGGTCATCCCACTGAAACCCCATCATTCGCTTCTTTCTATGCGACGCAATACGGAAATATTGAATGGCTGTATCTTCTAATGATTCAACCTACTACTATTCAGGCTAGCATGGATGTCATACAATGAATACATGACTACAACAACCATATCGGACAGCGTACTCACCATCCGCGTCCCATCATCTCTTAAAGAGCGATTAGCCAACTTAGCAGCCGCATCTGACCGTTCTGTTGCTTACTGTGCACGCACCCTCATTGAGGAACACATCGCAGAAGCAGAATACGCCGCCGAGCTCCATGCAAAAGTAAAAGCAATCAAAAGTGGGGAACGTCGTGCTTACACAGTTGAAGAAGCACGGAAAGAACTAGGACTCTAATTTTATGTCAGCCTCCTCTTGGAGCCTTATCTATGACAAGGACTGCATCAAAGCACTCAAAAAGCTAGATAAACCGACCCGGCGTAGAATCATGGACGCGCTCGACTGGCTTGCATCATCACCAACTCCACAAGTCCACTGCAAAGCGCTTACCGGGGAATTTACCGGCCTATGGAGATACCGTATAGGTAACTACAGGGCCATCCTTGACCTTGACCAAGGTGAGCTCATCATCATTGCTCTCAACGCCGGTCATCGTTCGAAAATTTACCGATAAGTCCAGGTACTCACAGCACCAGTTGCACCTACAGAAAATCTAATCTGTAGAAAGGTCATCACGTGAGTACCTGGACTTCTTACATTGCAAGTTTTAATAATTGGCTCCTTGCAACAGGGCGCCAGCCCTCAACCATCATTACCCGTCGTCGTTGGCTTGAACTTTGAAGTGTCCCAGGTTTTGTTCCGTTTGAATAGATAGGAAAATCTGGAACACGCCCAAGAAATTTGATCAAGATGCCAAAGATCGGGTAATCCGCCTTGTTAAGGACCGCATCCTGGCGCAGGAGATCTCCCTGCAAGAAGCGTGCAAAATCGTGGCCCCGAAACTGGGTATCTCGTGGCATACTGCCCGGCAGTGGGCTCAGACGGTCCCTCGCGAAGGCAGGGCAATTGATCCTTTACCTGAAGATCTCCTTGCAGAGGTGGCCAAGCTGCGTCGTGAGAATCAGGAGCTTCGCGACACTAACGAGTTGTGAAGGCCACATCAGCTTTTTTCGCCTCGGAACTCGACCCCAAACGTCGGAAATGATCCAGTTCATCAATGAACACCGGAATCGTTTCACAGTCGAGTTCATCTGTCAGACGTTGAAGAGCAATCGGCAAGGTGGCTTCATTTCCTCACGCGGATACCGTCAGCCAAAAGCCCGGGGATTAAGTACCCGCAACCTTCGCGACGCCGCATTGACAAAGCGTATTGCCGAGGTTCGTGAAGAAAACTACGCAGTCTATGGTATCCGCAAGATGTGGCATGCTCTACGCCGTGAAGGAATCGACATCGGCCGTGAGCAAACCGCTTACCTGATGCGCCTTGCTGGAGTCAGTGGAAAAGGTAAAGGCCGGTTGCCTGTAACAACTCGCAGGTCCAAGGACTCGGATAATCGCCCTGACTTGGTAGGCCGTGATCTTCGTGCCCCTGGGCCGAATCGGTTACGGGTGGCTGACATTACCTACGTCCGTACCGGTAATGGGTTCGTCTACACCGCTTTTGTCACCGATGTGTACTCCCGCAAAATTGTCGGATGGGCATTATCAGATACGATGCGCACGGAAGCGTTGCCACTACAAGCACTCAACCAGGCGATTGTATGCGCAAAGGAAACAACGGGACTGATTCACCATTCAGACCACGGCTCGCAGTATGTGAGCATTGTCTATAATGAGCGCCTTGCTGAGCATGGAATCATTGCCTCTACTGGGACAGTCGGTGACTCCTACGACAATGCTTTGGCCGAGAACGTCAACGGTTCTTACAAAAATGAGCTTATTCATAGGCGGTCGTGGACTGACGTGGTTGATGTTGAGATCGCGACGTTTGAGTGGGTCTCGCGGTGGGACGAATCACGGCTTCACCAAAGTCTCGGTTACCGTACGCCGACAGAGGTAGAAGCGGGGTTTTGGACTGGCAATCCAAATCACGAGAGAATAGAAATTAAGGCAAATGCCTAGGAACAAAACCCGGGGCACTTCACTTTATCACCTTCATGGTCGGCAATGTAGCCGTTATCGTCGGCCTGCTCTGCAAGAAATCGAAGAATTGCAGTGCGAATTACCGCCCCATTCTCGAACCCGTGAGTGCGTGCCCACTCAATAGCCTTGCTACTCACTGGGCCACCAGACCCTCTTGGTGAGTCGGTTCAAACTTAAGAAGTTCACACAGGTCTGTATCAAGAACTTGGGTAGCTAGTTCGACTTCCTTGACGCGCCATTCCACGCGCCCGCTCAGCCTATTTTGAAGAGCCGCAAGGGTCATCCCTAGCCCCTCTGCTAAGTACTTTTGGGTTGTCCGCCGTCGCAAAATAGAGACTCGGATATTTGTTGAGATTGCTTCGTCGATGTCCATGAAACATAGATTACGTCATTTCGACGTATGCCGCAACAGGAAGTACATCATTTCGATATATTTGCGTCATATTTCGATTGATAATGTGTTTCTACGCTGTAGAATCAACCGCATGGAAACAACTACACTTACAGCAGATACAGCCCTAGCCGCAGAAGTTCGCGCATGGATGGGCCGACGTCAGATAACGCAGACTAAACTAGGTGAAATTTTGGGGGTTCCCCAAGCCAGCATCTACCGCCGACTAAAGGGGGAGATTAGCTTTAGTTTCAACGAGCTTCTTATCATTGCCTCATATTTCGGCATCACGGTAGCCGAACTAGTGGGCCCTGCCCTCTTAAATGCAAAAAGCCCCTCCCCCTTGCAGGTATCACAAGAAGGAAGGGCCAAAAAGAAAATCGCCCCTGTGGAACTAGTTCCAACAGGAGCGACTTATCAAGTGGTTGCGGGGGCAGGATTTGAACCTGCGGCCTCCGGGTTATGAGCCCGGCGAGCTACCGAACTGCTCCACCCCGCGGCGACTCATATAACTATACGCACTTCCCACAAGAAGTGCAAGCTAGAACCAGCTTTTGTGATGCACTCTACACAAAAGGACGCCGCCAGCCCGCTGATTGCGGGAGGCGGCGTCCTTATCTGCCTAAGGCCTACAGCCTGGCTCCTAGTTGGAAGGTGAGGGGCTGGGGCTCGCCTGAGTGGTGGCAGTGCCCTCGATACCTTCAGCATCAATGGCGCGCTGCAGAGCCTCGTTCAGGCGGGTCTGGGCTTCACCGTAGGCGGCCCAATCGCCGGCCTTCATGGCGGCGTCCGCGTCCTGCATCGCCTTGCGGGCATCTTGCAGGGCGCCGGTCAGGCTCGCGCTGTCAGCGCTGGTTGCAGTACCATCAGCTGCCTGAGCTGCCTCGGTTTCATCGACACCGGCATCGGCAGCGGTTTCAGCGCCGGAGGAACCGCTAAAGAGCTCGTCCAGGGCTTCTTCCAGGGTGGGGGCAAAGCCGACCTGCTCACCAAAGCCCACAAGGACGCGGCGCAGTGAGGGGTAGGCGGCATCGCCAGAGGACTGCACGTAGACCGGCTGCACGTAGAGAATACCGCCGCCCACGGGCAGGGTGAGCAGGTTGCCGTTGATCACGTCAGAAGCACCCTGGCGTAGCAGGTTCAGCTCGGTTGAAACAGCGGTATCTGAGTTGAACACGTTCTGAGCCTGGCCGGGGCCAGGAACAACCGATGAGCGGGGAAGCTCAAGCAGGGTCAGCTTGCCATAGCCTTCAGCCTTTTCGCCGTCCTTACCGGTACCGGCATCGCCATTGGCTGACAGGAAGCCGTACATGACGTTACGGGTGTTGCTGTCTGACTGCTGGGGGATGAAGCTGGTGGTCAGGGAGAACTGAGCTGAGTCTTCACCCGGCATCTGCAGGGACATGTAGTAAGGGGGCAGCGGGCGGCCGCTGTCGTTAGTGGGGTCGTTGGGAATCGACCAGCGGTCGTCCCCGTTGTAGAGGCTATTTGCATTGGTCACGTGGTAAGCGTTCAGAATCTCTCGCTGAACCTTGAAGAGGTCCTGGGGGTAACGCACGTGCTCAATCAGGGAAGCCGACATCTCGCTGTAGGGTCGCACAGTATCGGGGTAGACCTTCTGCCAGCTCTTCAGAACCGGGTCCTGGTCATCCCAGGCATATAGGGTAACGGAGCCGTCGTAGGCATTCACGGTGGCCTTGACCGAGTTTCGGATGTAGTTGACCTGCTGGTTGGGCAGAGCCTGGGTAACACCGCTTGCGGTTTCAGAATCCGAGGTAGCGTTCTCCAGCTGGGCCGCCTGCGAGTAGGGGTACTGGTTGCTGGTGGTGTAGGCGTCCACAATCCACAGCACCTGGCCATCGATAATGGCAGGGTAGGGGTTGCCGTCTACGGTTAGGTAGGGCGCAACCTTCTTCACGCGCTCCGAGGGGTCGCGATCGTAGAGAATCTGGGACTCAGGGCGGACGGCGTCCGACAGCAGGATGTCTGAGGACTGGAACTTGATGGCGTAGGCCAAACGGTTAAAGGCGTTACCGATGACGGGGCCGCCGTTGCCGGTGAAAGTGTATTTGGCGTCCGCACCGCTTTCGTCGTCAGCAGTCTGGGGGCGGTCAAGTTCTAGCGGTTCGTCCTCGGCGGTGCCACCCACGATGGAGTAATCAGGTGAGCTCTGGCCGAAGTAGATACGGGGCTCGTAGTCACCGCTAATGGCACCGGTTGCCTGAATACCCGACTGGATGAACTTGGGCTTACCGTCGGCTTCAACCTGGTTGCCGTAGGCGGCGATGACGCCGTAGCCGTGGGTGTAGACCACGTGCTGGTTAACCCAGGATGACCCGGCATTCTGGTCGGGGTTCAGCTCGCGGGCGGCGATGACGGTGTCGGTCTCGGTGCCGTTGATGGTGTAACGGTCAACCGAGAGATTCTGCCCGAACTGGTAGTAGGGGCGGAACTGCTGCAGCTGGGCAAAAGCACCGGAGACCACGTTGGGGTCGAGCAGACGGATGTTAGAGATGGTCTCACTCTCACCGCGCAGGGCACCCGCTGCGGTGGATGTGGTGGCATCGTAGTTCTGAACGTCAATCTGGTCCAGGCCGTAGGCGGCGCGGGTCGCGTCGATGTTGCGCTGGATGTAGGGGGCTTCGGCTACCTGCTCGTTGGGTACAACCTGGAAGCGCTGCACAATCCAGGGGTAGATGCCACCGGCAACCAGCGAGGCAATCACCAGCACGGCGGTGCCGATGATGGGCAGACGGAAGTTCCCGCGCACAGCCGCTACGACGAAGAGGGCAGCGACCAGCAAGGAGGCAATCGCCAGAATCGCGTTGACAGGGATGATGGCGTTGACATCGCTATACATGGCACCGGCCCAGGAGCCGGACTGGTCCTGGGTTGCGTTGTAGCGGGCCAGCCACAGGGTGATGCCGCGTAGCAGAATGAAGAGGGCACCGAGCACTGCGATATGGCGGCGGAAGTGCACGGTGGTAGTGATACCGCGCTCCCCCACTACAATTCCGCCGTAGAAGTAGTGCATAACCAAAGCTGCCATAGCAGAGAAGATGATGGCGGTGCTCAGCAGGCCGGTCACCACGTTGAGGAAGGGCAGGGTAAACATGAAGTAGCCCAGGTCGCGGCCGAACTCGGGGTCTGTGGCACCAAAGCTTTCGCCCTGGAAGAAGAGCAGGACGGTTTCCCACTGGGTCATCGTCCCACTGCCAACGAAAGCGCCTAGAAGAACCGGCACAGCAATCAGAAGGACCTTGCGCATACGCTCAATACCCTGGCGGTAGCGCTCCATGTTCTGGTTGAAAAGGTCCTGCATATCGCCATAGGGGTCGGGCACAGGGTTGCCGTTGGCATCCACTCGGGGGCCAGCAGAACGGCGAGGGCTGGGAGTCTGTAGTTGGCCGTGCCTATAGGCGTAGAAGAGGCTGGCCCAGACGGCGATACCTACAACGATACTTGCAACCAGGAAGACTGCACCGCGAGTCAGGTTTTGGGTAATGAAAACCTTGAGGTAGCCCAGCTGGTCATACCAGAGGACGTCGGTGTACACCTGGGTTGCAAAAACAAAGGCTACGACCAGGGCGGCAATGATTGCCACGGTCACGGTCAGCGGCCGGTTTCTACGTTGAGGAGCGCGTGATGATGAACGGGGAGGGGTGCTTCCGGTACTCACGGGTATCCTTCAGTTGTGTTTCGTATCTGCCGCAGAATTGCGGCCTGTGTGGCGGGCAACGCCGCTCCGTGGGCGACGCTACATATAAGACACTATTTTGCCAAAGAATGCTGTGAGTTTCGAGAGTAGGCTTACTGTTTCAGCTCTAGGGTGATACTCCCCTACTACCTGCTGGTTTAGGAGCAGGTGGGGAAGGTGGCAGGGTCTTCACCCTGACCGATGCGGGTCACCGCATCTACCGCCTCATCGAGGGTAGCAACCTTAATGACGTTCAGGCGACGCGGCACATTACCGACCACCTCACCGCAGTTATCTGCCGGTGCCAAGAAAACCGTAGCACCGGCGTCCGCAGCTCCCTGCATCTTTTGTTCGATGCCGCCGATGCTGCCTACGGTTCCGTCCGCATCGATGGTGCCGGTTCCAGCAAAGTGAATGCCGCCGGTCATCTCACCCTCGGTTAGCTCATCGATAATACCCAGGGCAAACATCATGCCAGCAGACGGGCCGCCCACTTCTTCTAGACCGTAGTTAACGGTCATGGGGAACTCAAAGGATCGGGCAATGTAGAGGCCCAGCACGTAACGCTGCCCCTGCTCGTTGTAGGAGGGGGTGACGGAAACATCCTGTTCATTACCATCGCGGGTGAGGGTGACAGGCTGCCCGGCGGACGCGTTCACCCGCCCAGTCAGGTCGGTGTAGCTGGTCAAGGCCTGGCCATTGAGGGCGGTGATGACGTCTCCCTCCTGTATCAGACCCTGGCTCGGGCCACCCTCGACCGCACCTGAGACCGTCAACATTTCGGTGTAGTCAATACCCAGCTGGGTCAAAGCAGCGGCCTGGGCTACCTCCTGGGAATTGGTCATATCGGCACTGTTCTGGGCGTTGACCTGATCGCTGGTCACTGAAGGGTCGTAGATGAGGTCGCTGGGTAGCACAGCCGTTGAGTCTTCTAGCCAGGTGGCAAGAGCCTCAACCGCGAACAGGGACGAATTAGGACCACCGGCAACCGAAACAGTGGTCATATCGAGGTTGCCGCTGACCGGGTAGGTCTGGGCGCCCTCAATCTCAAGCAGTGGCTTGCTGTTAAACTCACCAATTGTATTGAAGGTGGGGCCGGGAGACTCAGTCACAAAATCAACCGGAATTACCAAAGAAAGCACCGACAGCCCTAAAGCGCCCACAGCACTGACCGTACGCACATCAGCCCTGCGTTCATGGGGGCGGGTACCTGCATTGTCCCTCTTCGAAAAAACCATAGGACTAGCCTACTAGTAAAACAGCTCCCCCGGGTTCGCCCCTCAGCAAATTCCCACTTGGCTCAGGGCTAAAAGCCCCCGGGGCAGGCGCTCCGGTCGGTAGGCTAGGGAGAAACAGGAGCAGCGAGCGCCGCAGCCCCCAAGTGAAACGAGGCAGAACGTGACCAACAACCCCTACGACTCAGCTGGCCGTGACCCCCTGGAAGAGTTCCTCAAGAAGCTCCAGGAGCAGGGGTTTGATCCGTCAGCTATGAACGGGGCCGCGGGCTTCAATGCTGATGCCCTCAAAAACATGGGTATCCCCTTAGACCCTTCCATGCTCTCAGGCATCTTCGCCCAGGTGAACTCCATGATGAACGCCCAGCCCAGCGACGACCCCGTTAACTGGGACATGGCCAAGCAGCACGCCCGCCAGGTTTTGACCATGGGTGAAGATCCCTCTGTGACATCCACCCAGCTAGGCGCCGTCCGTGATGCCGCAGCCCTGGCAGATCTCTGGCTCGACCCCGTCACTGTCTTCGAGCATCCTTCCTTCGGCGTTGAGGCCTGGGCCAAGGCCGAGTGGGTTGAAAACTCCTTTGCTACCTGGAAAGATATCGCTGGCCCCGTTGCCGAAGAAGTTTCAGCAGCCATGACCTCATCGATCCAGCAGCAGATGCCCGAAGACATGGTAGGTATACTAGGCGGCGGCAACCTCTTTGCCGGTCTCGGTGGCATGATGTTCGGCATGCAGATGGGCCAGGCTATTGGCAAGCTCGCCGAAGAAGTCGTCTCCTCCACCGATATCGGCATCCCGCTGGCTCAAGGGCGCTCTGCCCTGCTACCCTCCGGTATCGCAGCCTTCGGCGAGGGGCTTGAAATCCCTGCCCAGGAAGTCATGCTCTACCTGGCTGTGCGCGAAGCAGCCCTGATTCGCCTACACAAAACCAACCCCTGGCTGCGTGAGGATATCATCGACCTCATCACACGCTTCTCCCGCGGTATCCGCGTCGATATTGAACGCATGCAGCAGGCCGCAAACGACATTGACTTTGACCCCTCAAACCCCGAGGCCATGATGGACGCTTTTGCCGGCGACATATTCAAGCCCCAGCTGACGGAAGACCAGCAGCTGGCTCTTGACCGCCTAGAAACCCTGCTGGCCCTCATCGAAGGCTGGGTCAGCCTCATTACCGAACAGGCAACTAAAAACCTGCCCATGGCCCCGCAGCTAGCTGAGACCATGGCCCGACGCCGCGCCACCGGCGGTCCCGCCGAACACGCCTTCTCGCAGCTGGTTGGCCTTGAGCTTCGCCCCCGCAAGATGCGCGAAGCTCTCACCTTCTGGCGTCACTATGAAGAGAACCACGGCTTCGAAGCCCGCGATCAGCTCTGGGAAGGCCCCGAAACCCTACCCACCGGCGAAGACCTGGACGACCCGGCTGGTTTCACCTCCCGCCGAGCCCTGCTCAACGCCAGCGAGGACGAATTCGACGCAGCCCTAGAAAAGCTTCTAGCCGGCGGCTACGACGGACCCTCTGACGGAACCGACAGCAAGGACAAGGAATAGCAGACAGGGGTCTAGGGAAGAATCTTCCCTAGACCCCCTTCGTTCAGGCACCCTCTGCTTGTTTTTTCTGCCCAAAGTTGACGCCTTCCAAGAAACCTCGTGCTTTTTCAAGGTGGGGGTAGCGGGCTTCAAGGGCCCTAAAAGCCGGTGAATGGTTGGGCTCCAGAAAATGGCAGAGCTCGTGAAAAATCACTGAATCCAGGGCGTACTCGGGTGCGCCCTGAAGCATATGCGAGATGCGGATAGTGCGCTCAGCAGGAGTAGCTGAGGCCCAGCGCTGCTTCTGGTTGGTGACCCACCGGATTGAGAGCGGTTCTGGGGCCTCGGGCAGGTAGGTAGCACGCAGATAGTCTGCCCGCTCCCGCAAAAACTCATCACGGGCACCCAGTTGAGCACCGGCGTCCTTACGGGTCCGGCGGGCCTCAATCTTGGGAAGCAGACGGGCAAGGTAGCTCTCGACCTCCTCAGCTGTAGTGGCAGCGGGGACCATCAGGCGCAGGTGTCCGCTCTGGTTCGGTGGAGCTAGCTGTACCGTGCGGGTGCGGCGGGTAGAGCGCACCACCTCAATCTCAGGGCGGGACGCCGTTGCCGGCAGAATCTCACGCGAGGTAGCCACTAGACCCCCTTGGGAGCGATGTCGTTGATAAAGCGGGAGCGCTTGCGCCCGGCCCGCCCACCGGGGGTTCGTGAGCGCGACCAGCTCAAGGTCAGGTAGGAGCGGGCGCGGGTAATTCCGACGTAGAAGAGACGGCGTTCTTCATCTACCTCGTCGCTGGTTTGGGCGAAGGAGATGGGCATAAGGCCCTCGTTGAGGCCGCACAGGAAGACGGCCTCCCACTCCAGGCCCTTGGCTGCGTGCAGGGAGGCGAGGGTGACGCCGTTGAGGGAGGGTGCATCACGGTGCTGGGAACGCTGAATGAGCACGGCAACCAGCTCGTAGAGGGTGAATTCGGGGGGCAGATCGGTGGCGCCATTAGCGGACGCCTGCTCCCGCGCTTGCCTGCGCTCGTCAGCAAGGCGGTCGGCAAGGGACACCAGGGTTTCAAGGGACTCCCAGCGGGCGCGTTCTTGACCGGAGCGCTGGGGGGCTTTAGCTGACCAGCCCAGGTTTTTGAGGTTATCTCTCACAAGCTGGGTGACGCTGTCGGTGGCTTCAGCGCCTTTGGCTGCGCCCTGGAGCATGCTGATAGCGGCTCGGACTTCGGGGCGGTCAAAGAACTGTTCTGCACCGCGCAGCTGATAGTTGATTCCGGCATCGGTGAGGGCCTGTTCCAGGGCAGCTGATTGAGAGTTGGTGCGGTAGAGCACGGCGATATCGGCTGCAGGGACGCCCTCTTTGTCGATGAGGTCCTTGATGTCTTCAGCGATACCGATTGCTTCTTGCTCGTCATCGGCGTACTCAAACCACTCGGGTTTAGCCCCGGGCTCTCGTTGGGAGACCAACTGCAGGGGCGGGGCCCAGGAGTAGCGGGTGGAGTCGGGCATCTGACGGCGGGCAGCTAGCAGGCGGTTGGCCAGGTCGACCACCTGCGGGGTGGAACGGTAGTCACGCACCAGTTTGACCACGGTAGCGCCCTCAAAGCGGGTGCGGAATTCGAGCAGGTGGCGGCTGGTTGCACCGGCAAAGGAGTAGATAGTCTGGGAGGCGTCGCCTACCACACAAATATCGTCGCGCCGCCCCAACCAGGCGTCCAGCAGGCGTTGCTGCAGGGGGGAGACGTCCTGGTATTCGTCCACCACGAAGTGGCGGTACTGCTGGTGAATCTGGGCGGCAATATCGGGGTTTTCCTCGATGATGGCAACTGTCAGCAGCAGGATATCTTCAAAATCAATGACGTTGCGCTCGTCCTTAAGCTCCTCGTAGGTGCGCAACAGGCGCACCATGTCGATGGGACTGATATCTGCCGGCAGCTCCCGGTGGGCCAGGTGGGGCATGAGGGATTCGGCCGTGAGCATGGAGACCTTGGCCCACTCGATTTCGCTGGCGAGGTCGCGCACGATGGCCCGGTCGGTAGCCAGCCCTAGGCGGCGGGCTGATTCGATGATGAACTGGGATTTGTTCTTGATAATCTCGGGCAGCGCGCCGCCGATAGCCTGGGGCCAGAAATAGCGTAGCTGGGCGAGGGCGGCTGAGTGGAAGGTACGGGCTACGACCCCGGATGCACCCAATTGGCGCAGGCGGACCTTCATCTCTTCGGCTGCACGGTTGGTGAAGGTAAGAGCCAGGACGGCCCGCGGGTTGTAGCGGCCGATGGCGATGCCGTAGGCGATGCGGTGGGTGATAGCCCGGGTCTTGCCGGTGCCGGCACCCGCCATCACGCACATAGGCCCGGCCAATTCGGTAGCCACCCGACGCTGTTCGGGGTCAAGCCCCTCAAGGATGGTCTCGGGGTTGGGGGTTGCCAGGGTGATGGGCTGGGCCCTGAGCTTATCGTGAATCATGGTGCTTCTCCCCTACCCTCGCAGTCCTTGTGGCCGGTAGCGGCCACGCCAGCTATCTAGTCTACCCGCCCAGCAGGGCCCAGGGGCTGCCCCAGCCAGAACTCAATCAGGCGGCGGGAAATTGAGCTCGGCCCGGGTAGCTGCACAGCGCCTGACCGGTGGGCGTCAAGGAGCTCTAATCGGCTGAACCAGCGGATTTCATCAATCTCAGCTCCGTCGGCTTCAACCTGGTTGGGGTTGGAGATTTCAGCGAGATAACCACACATCAGCGACCTGGGGAAGGGCCAGGGTTGCGACCCCAGATACCTCAGTGAGGCGACCCGCCCACCGCACTCCTCGTAGACCTCTCGGAGCACAGCGGTTTCAAGGGCTTCGCCGCCCTCAACAAACCCGGCAAAGGTAGAAAAGCGCCCTTTTCCCCAGGCCCGCGCCTGCCCCAGCAGAGTCTTGCTCTCACCCTCAATCTCAGCGGTAATGGCTGTGATAACGGCGGGGTCTGTGCGGGGGAAGAGCTCTCTACCCGCTTCGGTGGCCCGCGCCCAGCCGCCGCGGGTAGCGAAGGTGGGGGCGCCCGTCCGCGCATCAAAACCAGAGGATGCATGCCAGGTGCTCAAGGACGCCGCTGCCGCCAGCACCTCGCCCCAGGCAAAGGCGGCTCCCTGCCCTTCATAGGCGTAGGCAGCGTAGTCGCGGACGCTCACCCAGCTACCACCTGACCGGGCAGCTATCATCTCGGCCAGGGTTTGCTCCTGGTTTTCAAAACCCTGAAGATTGAGCGGGGCATCACCCAGGTTGAGATAACGGTCGAAATCGGCCAGGAGTACCAGCACGGGCTGCTCCAATTGAGGCTCTGCGGAGTCCTCCCCCACCCGCTCCGGGGCGGACGCCAGCACCCGGCTCCCAGCGAAAATCAGGGAAGGGTGCTGGTGGCGATCAAGTGAAGTGTAGCTCAGCAAGGCTTCGCTGTGCAGGTCAAAGACACCGGCCAGGTCTAGTGGCTCGGGGTCTTCACCTGTTTCTGCAACGAGCACCTTGCCCCCGTCCAGAGCGATAAGGGCGGGGCTAAGGAGCCAGGGGTAAAGGTCGTTTGACGGGGCATCGGTCGGTAGCGGCCACTCTGTTAGAGCCCGCCCCAAATACCCAAAGAAACCGGAGTGTTCTCGCACCGCGCCGGTGGTTCGCACCCGGTCGGTAGTCAGAGGCAATCGCCCCAGCGGCGAAAACCAGCCTTGCTCACCCGGGGTCAGAGCAGCGTCCGTCCCGTACTGCGAGCCAGCTACCGACAGATTAGTCATATTTTCAGCATTCATATCGGGTTCGTTCCAACTTCTCTTGTACCCTTAAAAGTGTGACTTCAACACCGCTTCAACTTGCCGCCATCGTATCAGCTGGGGTTCCCGGGCTCTACCCCGTAGCCGCCCTACCCTCAGCCGACGACGCCCTCGACTTCGACTCAGCCATCATCATTGACTCAGCCGACAAACGCTGGCGCGTCCGTGCCCCCAAACACCCCGAAGCTAGCGTGCGACTCGAAGCGGAGCACGTCATCCTCCAGTCCTTCACCCCGGGCCTGCGTGCCCGCCTGCCCTTCCTCGTACCCACCATCGTAGGAACCGTCCCTCTCGACGGGCGGCAGGCCTTTATCTACACCCATAACCCTGGGGCCCACTACGACATCGATGACTTAGCCGATCTTTCCCACCGCACCCGGGAAGGCCAGCCCAATATAGCGGATGAGATTGCCCGCCATATCGCCACCATCCACGTTTTCCCCACCACCATCGTTGAGGACGCTGACCTACCGGTTTATACCGGCCAGCAGGTGTGCGAGCGCAGGCTTGCAGAGCTAGACCTGGCTGTAGCCACTGGTAAGGTGCCCTCCGGGTTGCTCACCCGCTGGGAGCAGCAACTCAACAACACGGTGATGTGGGACTTCCGCCCCCGTGTCATTCACGGGGACCTCAACGAAGATAACCTCGTGCTTGACCAGAAAAAAATTGTTGAAATCACCGGCTGGTCAGAGGTCTGTGTGGGAGACCCCGCTGCTGACTTTGCCTGGCTTTACGCCTGCGAAGACCCCCTCTTTAGAGAGCGCGTCTTCGCAAGCTACCGGGAAGAAATGCCCCAGGAACCCGACCGTAACCTCGAAGCTAGAGCTAACCTCTACGCTGAATTCGGTTTGGCCCAGTGGCTCATCCGCGGGGTTGAGCTAGAAGATAGGGTGATGATCTCAGAAGCTGTTTCGATGTTGGATCATCTTGAAGCCGAGCTACGAGCTGTTGGGGCGATTCAGCCAGCCAGCTGAGCCGCTCGCTCCACAGCCTTCTCTAGCTCGGTCCGGGTTGAGAAGTGAGTAACTTCAATGCTCTCTCCGGTAGAGGCATAGAAGAAGTGGGCTTCTACATTTTCTTGGGGCACTCCTTGCAAGCGGGCAAAGCCCAGGCGGTAGAGGGAGAGCTGCACCGACCGTTCTTTGAGCTCCTTCTTGGTGCGCGGCGGTTGCCCCGTTTTCCAGTCCACCAGCTGCCAGACGGTCGAGCCGTCGCCGTCCGTCCGGGTAAAGATAGCGTCTATGCGGCCGCGTACCGTTACTCCACCAAGCGGTGTTTCCAGCGGGTATTCCAGGGCCCAGGGCTCACGGCTTGCCCAGTCGCTAGCGAGGAAGTTCTCTCGCAGAGCCGGAATATTGAGCTCTTCTTCGGTGCTGTCGTCATCGAAATCTTCGTCCATGTCGAGCATGCCGCTGGTGCCGAAGTGGTCTTCAACCCAGCTGTGGAAGATGGTGCCCTGGCGGGCCGCGATACCCGGCTTTTGGGGCATGGGGCGTCGCATGTTGTCGATGACGGCCTGTGGGTCTTTGACCAGGTTGACGAGCAGGGAGGCTGACAGATGGCCGGGTAGCTCAAAGGAGCTGTTTTCCGCGGGTGCGGCCAGCAGGCTCAGGAGCAGGTCGGTTTCTTCCTGCCAGTCTTCGATAGCGTCTCGTGCCTCTTGGCTCTGCTCCGGGGTGGGGTCGGGAAGGGCAGCGAGAGCTTCAGCGAGCGCATCTGCTTCAAGCCCTCCGCGCAGCACGTTCTGGGCCGCACGCTCGACTACCTGGCGGGGGCTGAGCCCTGTTAGGTTGCCCTGTTTACTCTCGTTCGGGCTGGGTGCAGGGCCTGCTGCTTCGAGTTCCTGAAGGGAGGTCCAGGTCATCTGGTGGGGCCCGTTGAAGGGGTCGAAGGGCCAGAGGGCGGTGGTAATCGTGGCTGACTGGGGGTTGACGGTGCCTACCTGGTCAGGGTCGAGCTCGCTCAGAATTTCAGCTAACTCAACAGGGGCATCGAGTAACTCGGCGACGAAATCAGACATGAGGCGGGGCTTGGTCGTGATTCCTTTCCAAGCCGAGGTAGTCAGAACGAGCAGGGACCGGGCGCGGGTGTATCCCACGTAGGCCAGACGGCGCTCTTCCAGGGTTCGGTGTTCTACCGCCTGCTCCGAGAGCTGGGCCATAAAATCACCGAGATCCTGCAAATGATCAAAGTCCGACCGCCAGCCGGGTAGGTAGGCGGCGTCCCCTCGCAAGGGCCAGGGCAGGGTGTCCGACTGCTTGGTCCAGCGTTCGTCCTTAGCATCGGGGAAGTCTCCGGCAGCCATGCCCGGAATATATACCTGGTCCCATTCCAGTCCCTTTGAAGCGTGCACGGTGAGAATTTGCACCGCGTCGTGGCGGGGGGCCTCTGCTGTCATTTCGAGCCCGGCTTCCTGCTGGGCTGCAGCATCAAGCCAGGCTAAGAATCCGCTAATCCCCGATGCTGAGGCGCCGGTGGCGCTCAGAGCAAAGCGGACGCCGGCCTCCCCCTCTTCCAGGGGCTGGCCGTTGGCAGCTGCCAGGAGCAGGGCGTTCACGCGGGGGGCTGTGGACTCGTAGGTAGCGGCCACATCGTAGAAGGCATCAAGGTGCCTGCGGGCCGATGTGGCGTGTGCCCCCGGGCGGGCTGCTAGCTCAATATCGAGCAGGAGGGTGCGCTCAATTTCGCTGATGAGGGTGGTGAGGTCATCGGCGGTGAACTGGCGCAGGTAGGTCAGCTCCCTCGATACGGCCTGAAGTCGTTTCAAGCCTTCGGAGCTGATGGACCTGCCGCTACGAGCTGAGGCCCAGCCCTCCTGCGGCAGATTTTCGAGAGCCTCAATCAGGGAGGCTCCATCGGTGACATCGGGGGCGGCAGCTTGGAGCAGGCGCCGGTAGTCTTCAGCGGACGCCGGTACCTGTTCGCCAGCGTCCTTCAGGTCCCTGGCGCTGGTGGCGCCGCGTTCAGCGGCTTCGCTCAGGCCCTCAACCTCGTCGAGGATTTCCTGTTCGGCGCGCAGGGCAGCGGCCTGGGCTGTAATGCCAAACCTGATTTCAAGTTCTCGCTGGCGTTTGAGGGCTTCTGCCCACTCGCCAAAGGCTAGCAGGTCAGATAAGCCAAGACGCCAGCGGGCGCCAGCCAGTATGCGCATGAGCGCATCTGAACGGCCGGGGTCGCTCAGCACTCGGAGCACCGACACCAGATCTACGATTTCGGGGGTATCGAGCAAACCGCCCAGACCTACTACCTGGTAGGGGACGCCCAGCTCGTCGAAGGCTTCTTGCAGGGGTTCCATCATGGCTCGTTTTTTGCAAAGAACGGCCATGGTCGGCATGTCGGAGAGCGGGCGGCCAAAAAAGCTAGAGCGTTGCTCGGCAATCATCTGGCCAAGAGCACGGGCTTCTTGCAGGTCGGTAAGGTATTCCCCCACCAGCACCCGCCCCGCGGTGGGGTTGGGACGCGCGACCAGGGGCGGCACCTCGATGGCGTGGGTGCGCTGAACCCAGTCGGGGCTTACGCTCAGGGGATCAGCTACCCGGTTGGCAGCCGCCAAGATAGAGGTGTCGTTTCGCCAGGCCACGGTGAGGTAGCTGGCGGTGCGGTCTTCTGCCGGGAAGTAGTCGTAGAAGCTAAAGAGCTGGCCGTCTGAAGCTCCGCGGAAGCCGTAGATAGACTGCTTGGGGTCGCCCACCGCCATGACGGGGTGGGCAGGGGCATCTGCTTTTGCCCCAAACAAATCGGAGAAGAGCTGCATCTGGGCATGGGAGGTATCTTGGAATTCGTCCAGGAGCACCACCCTAAAGCGTTCCCGTTCTGTCTGCGCAGCCTGGGGCACGGTCTTCGCGATGTGGGCAGCCTTGGCGATGAGGTCACCGTAGTCCATCACCTGCATCTGTTCTTTGATGGACGAATAGCGTTTGACCAGCTCAGCATAAAAAATACGCAGCTGCAGCCCCTGCACCAGGGCCCGCTGTTCGGTGGTTGCCCCCTTGACCGTGGGCTTACCCAGGTGCTCCACCTGTTTCAGTGTTTCTGTGCACCAGTCGATAACGGTATCGGGGCTTACCAGGTGTTCAGCGCACTCGGACGAGAGTTTAATGATGGATTCCACCATGGTGGACTTAGCGACGTCTTTTTCAGGCAGCTTGCCCTCATAGTGCTCCACGATTTGGGCAACCAGCTGCCAGGTTTGAGCACCCCCCAGCATTTGGGCATCGTCTTCTACGCCGATGCGAAGCCCATACTGTTGCACTAGCGTATTAGCGTAGGAGTGGTAGGTGGAGATGGTGGGGTCGCTCGTGACTCCGTCCGCGCCCTGATCAGGGTTTTCTCGCACGAGCCCCTGGCGGCGGAGCTCTTCAAGGCGGGAGCGCATACGCTCCCGTAGCTCACCTGCGGCCTTGCGGGTGAAGGTCACCCCCAGTACCTGGTCGGCACGCACAAGCCCGTTTGCAACCAGCCACACCACCCGGTCCACCATGGTGGCGGTCTTGCCTGACCCTGCTCCCGCTACGACCAGGCGGGGTACCAGTGGGGAGCTGATAATGGCAGATTGCTCCGCTGTGGGTAGGGGGCGGCCCAGGGCTTTTGCGATATCTTCGGGGCTGAGAAAGGTTTCTGCTGGCTTCTGTTCAGTCATGATTCTGCCTTTACTGGGCGGGGCGGACGGTGATAGCGCGGCCCCGTGAGCAGATGGGGCAAATATCGGGAAGGGCACAGCCAATACCAAAGGGGCCACCTGCGGTATGCCGAGCCTGTAGGTGCTCCCCTGCAATCAGTTCGGCAGCCCGATTGATGAGCTCAACGGCCCAGGTACTTTCAGCGGTCAGCGGGGCCTGTTCCTGCTCAGAGTAGCTCTTCGTGGTCCCACCAATTTGTAGAAGCAGAGCACCGCCCGAAAGCTCGTGGAGCCCGTCGAGTACCGGCACCTGGTTCGGTTGCGGCGTCGCTGGCTGCTCGCCTTCTTTCTGGGCTAGGGCATCGTGCTGTAGGGCCTGCTGCATCAGGGCGCCTGCACCGGCTTCGAGAGCAACCTGGTAGGCAGCGAGCTGGGGGTGCTGTTCCAGGTCAGCCTTGGTAGGTTTACTCTTACCGGTCTTCAAATCGATGATGATAAAGCGCCCTACCTGATCTACCTCGATGCGGTCCACACGCCCCGACAGCAGGGCGTCCTTGGCGGGGCCGGGAACCAGCACGCTAAAGGAACCTTCGACACCCACCAGAGAGCGTCCTTTGCCCTTGAGGTCTCGCACATAGTCGGCAAACTTCTGCAGCATGCCCTCGGCCCGCTCCACCATCTTCTGGCTCTCCCAGGTGTTAGGCAGCCCTAGCTGGGGTAGGCGGCGGTGGAGCTCATCGCGCAGGTCGGTTCCGTTACCATCGGGCATATCTTCGCAAATGGCGTGGATGAGAGTGCCCAGAGATCGCGAGGCATCGGTGGCGGCTTCAGCACGGGAGGCAGCCACAAACCAGTCGAGGGGCGAGCGGTGAATCTTTTCAATCTGAGACGGCGATACCGGAACCGGCCCGTCCCCTTCAAAGGCCGGGGCCTGTGAGGACAGGGGCAGCAGCCCCCACCAGGAGCGGGGGTGGGCACCAGGTAAGTTCAGCCCGGAAGTCTGCTCAGGGTCAGCGAGTCGGCCCAGCAGTCGGGCAGCGGAATCGGCTTTCACCGGTGAAATGTGCTGGGCTTCGGACCACTGGCGCAGTTCGGCGACCAGCGAGCGCAGGGTCATGGGGCGCCGCACCTCGGTGAGGGGTCGCTCACCGCCGGGGGCCGGGGCAAAGATATCGAGGAGCTCGCTGGGGGCCTGATCGGCGGAAGACACAGCGGTACAGACTACCCGGGAGCGGGCTCGAGAGGTTGCTGTGGCGAACATACGGAACTCGTCGAAACGGTTGGATCGTAGGCGTTCAAGGAGCGAATAGCCGGGAGCTACTCCCCCACCGTTATCGTGCCTGTTCGCATCCAGGCGCCCGGTAGCTGCGTCCACCAGATCGAGGGTTCCCAGTAGGGAGCCGCGGACGGTGGTGTTCGGCCAGGTGCCGTCTTGCAGCCCCGCGATATAGACGGTGTCCCATTCACGCCCTGCGGCGAGAGCGGGGGTCATGATTTCTACGGCGTCGCGGTGGTTGGTGCGCTCTGCCAGGGTATCCATGGGTAGGTCTTGGGCATCGATGTAGGCCAGGAACTGTTCGGCGGTGGCTCCTGGCATCTGGTCGGTGTAACGTTCGGCTGCCTCAAACAGGCCTATCATGGCGTCGATGTCTCGCCCGGCTCGGTCGGCTCCTGCACCGCCTGAGAGGGACTGGGCTTTCCAGAGGGGGGCGAGTTCTGAGGCCTCCCAGAGTGCCCAGAGGACGGTTTCGGCGGTAGCGCCGGGCTGGTCGAGGGCTTTATCGCCTGCGGTAAGTACCCGGCCCAGGCGGCGGGCAGCGGCGCTGCTTTCGCCGGTGGGCAGTAGTTGGGGTTTGACGAGGGCTTCAACCAGGAGGGCATCGCTGTCGCGGGTGCCCCCGGCTCGCAGTTCTTCGGCGCGAAGACGCTGGCGTAAACGACGCACGTCCATGGTCGAGGCCCCGCCCAAGCGGGAGGTCAGCAGGGAAACCGCGGTATCAACACCCAGGTCCCAGGTGTTTGCTTGCTGGGTAGTTGAAAGCTCTGTCTCTGTGGCCTGAAGACTCGTGGCTTGCTCTGTACCCCGTAGGCGCCGGGTGTGCAGAATCAGCCCTAGAGCATCAAGGAAGGGGCGGGCGGCAGGTTCATCGCGCACGGGGGTGATAGAGGCTGCTGTTTGTACGGGAACACCCAGGTTAATGAGGGCTCGTTTGAGCCGGGTGATGTCTGAGCCGTTTCGCACGATAATAGCGCTACGCTGGTAGGCCCTGCCCCGGTAGAGGTGGTCTTCGAGAATCATTTGGGCTAGCAGCTGGTTTTCCTGCTGGGGGGTTTCTACAACCAGGCCTAGCACCTCGGGGCCCGATTCTGCTGCTTTTGCAGGGTTAAGCAGGGCACCGTCGTCCCCAACCGGCAGAAGAGCCTCTTCGCTGGGCTCCTGCGGAGCGGGGGTAAGGACACGCCGGTGGGCTGCCCGGAGCACAACGGGTAGGCGGGAGGCCAGTTCTGCCCAGCGCTCGGCGATAACAGGAGCCATGCGCCAGCTCGTGGTGAGCTCCTCTGTAACGAGAGAGGGGAAGATATCGGGGAGGTTGGCTGCCAGCTGGGGGCTAGCTCCGCGGAACCCCTGTACGACCGTATCGGTGCAGCAGGTCATGACCGCTGCCGGGCCCGAGGCAAGAAGACCGTCCAGGTCTGAAGGTTCGGTATCCGCTCCAGAGGCCAGTGAGTTACTGGCTGTGGCACGCAGGTACTCTGCCGATTTACCGACAAGAACAGCCAAAAGCCGGTAGATAGAGGGGGTAAGTTCTTGCACGTCATCAATGAGCACCAGGTCAAAGCGGGCACGTTCTGCACTCAGCACATCGGGGTGGGCCAGCAGGGTCTTGGTGGCCTCGTGGATAAGGGCTGCCGGGTCAAAAGCGTGCGGTGCTCTCAGGGCTCGCACCTGGCGATACTCGGTGTAGAGCTTTGCTAGCGCCTGCCACTCGGGGCGGTCGAAGCGGGTCGCTAGGTCGCTGACAGATTGAGCGGTCAAGTCGTACTCTGCCATGCGGTCAAAGAAGTCTCGCACCTCGTGGCGGAAACCGCGGGTTTCAAGGGCTTCACGGAGGTCATCGGGCCAGATAATGCCAGAGCCTTCGCCGCTGTGGTGGCCGTCGAGGAGTTCTTTAATCAGGACGTCCTGCTCGGGGCCTGAAAGGAGCTTAGGGATGAAGTCCAGGTGGGGTAAGTACCCCTCGATATGGGCTCGACGCAGCAGGTCAAAGGCGTAAGCCTGCCAGGCTCGTACCGGGGCCGTTGAGACTGTTGCGGTGATGCGGGCTGAAAGTGCTTCTCGGAACCGGGTTGCGCTGACGCGTGAGGGGGTGAGCACCAGCAGGCGGGCAGGGTCTTTGCGCTGCTCAATGAATGCGGTAGCTGCTTCTAACAGGGCCTGGGTTTTGCCGCTGCCGGGCGCGCCCAGAAGCAAGGTAGCGCCCTGAGTCTCTAGCTGCTCGTGTGTCACCGTGCACTCCCCATCTTTTGTCTTGGTCGAGGTTCTCACTGTAGTCCAAGTTCATCATAGGTGGCTGACATTTTAAGAGCCTGGGCGCCACCTGCCTCAAATATTTTTGTGACGCAGGTTCTGTCGCTACTATCGAAGGTATGACTTCATGGACCGAGCTTCCCCGCGCCACTTTCGATCTTGAGACAACCGGTATCGACCCTAAGACTGCCCGCATCGTCACGGCGTCTTTGGTCTTGGTTTCTCCGGACGGCGAGGTTTTGCGCGCCGGGGAATGGCTGGCTGACCCCGGGGTTGAGATTCCTGAGCAGGCGTCCGCTATCCACGGCATCACTACCGAGTACGCCCGCAAGCACGGCAAGCCTGCCCAGCAGGTGGCCTACGAGGTGGCTATGGCTCTGGGCGGTCTCTTTGCCGACGGCGTTCCCGTCATCGCCTTTAACGCTGCCTACGATTTCTCGGTGCTGCATTTTGAGCTGGCCCGCTACGGGTACCCGCCGCTGACCTGCTACCCCGTGCTTGACCCCCTAGTCATCAATAAGCATGTTCACAAGTTTAAGAAAGGTAAGCGCACCCTGGAAGTGCTGGCCAGCGAGTACAGCGTGGAGCTGGAAAACGCCCACACCTCGAAGGACGACGCCCTAGCAGCTGAGCGCCTACTGACGGCTATGAGCTTTGAATACGAAGAAATCGAACAGCCTGCTACAGCCCTGCACGAGCAGCAGATTACTTGGGCAGCTGAGCAGGCGGCTGAGCTGCAGGACTACTTCAACCGCATTGGCAAGCAGGCGGACATCAGCGGCGCCTGGCCGGTGCGCACCGACTAAGTTTCAGATAGCGTGAGCACTCCGTCAGGACGTCGGTGGGCAGGTAGGTGCCTTGAGCACCATCACTTGCCCACCGGCGTCCTTTTCTGCCCTCCCTCTACTAGATTTAAAGAAGCAGATACACCTCAACCGCAAGGACGACCGTGAACGAGCCCGCGCCCACCAACAGCATCTACCTCGGCTCCACCCGCAACCAGCACAAAGAACTGGTAGCCCAATCGGCGGTCGTCCTCAAGCTAGGTCTGCTCCTCATGAAGTCTGGGGCCAGCGCCTACCGCGTCAAAACCTCCATGTCCCGCTTGGCCAAAGCCGTAGGACTTGAAGAACATCACGCCCAGGTACACTTCACCGAACTCTCCACCACCGCCTACTCCGGTGGCAACTTCCGCACCGAAATTGCAGAAACCCGAGTCAAGGGAATCTCCGCCTACAAAATCGACCTGCTCAGCGACTTCGTCTCCTCCCTGCCCGAACGCATCGACCCGGCTCTAGCCGACGCAACACTCACCCGCATTGAGAAAGAAAAGCCCCTCTATGCCCCCTTGCTCCTAGCTCTCGCCGCCGCCCTAGCCTGTGCAGCTTTCGCCTTCCTCAACCAGGGCGGTGTCATTGAATGCTCAGTCGTTCTCGTCGCAGCCTTCGCCGGCCAGCTCCTACGCTCCACCCTCGCCCACAGGGGTCTCAACCATATGGCGGTCTGGATGCTCTGCGGCCTGCTCTCAGCCGGTATCTATGTGGGGGTTATGTCGGCCCTTATCGCTCCCGGTCTCATCGCGGATAACCACCTGGTGGGCTTTATTTCGTCGATTCTCTACCTGGTACCGGGCTTCCCACTGGTCACCGGCATGCTAGAAATAGCCCGCATGGACTTTTCCTCAGGCATCTCCCGCCTCACCTACGTTGCCCTGCTCCTGGGCAGTGCGTCCTTCTCGGTCTGGCTGATTTCCCTGGTCTTTAGCCTGCCCCTAGAGCAGGCCCCAGCCCCGCATCTGAGCTTCTGGCTGCTCCTGACCCTCCAGATGCTGGCCTCCTTCACCGCCGCCTTCGGCTTCGCCATGCTCTTCTCAGCTACTCCCCTCTCCTGCGCCTGGGCAGGGGCAATCGCCGCAATCGTAAACCCGGGCCGTATCTGGTTAGTAGAAGCCGGGTGGGCACCCCACCTCGCCATTGCCCTGGCCGTTTTTACCGCCGGGGTACTCTCAGAAATCATCGCTCCCCTCCACGCCCGCCGAGTTTCCCGCATCTCCCTGGCTGTGCCGGCTACCGTCACTATGGTTCCCGGCGTCATGTTTTACATGTCTATGGCCCACTTCTCTAACGGTGATGTCAATGAGGCCCTGGCCAGCTTTGTGCAGGTCCTACTCATCTTCGCTGCTCTAGGAATGGGTCTGGCCCTGTCCCGCCTGCTCATGGACAAGAACTGGCTCTACGACCGCGACACCCAGAACCTGGCGTCCCTGCCGCAGGGGCACATGAGGTAAGGAAACTTACACGCAGATGTAGGTGAGCAGGCACAACTATGGGCGCGGCGCACTGACCTTCGCCAACTAACCTTCTCGCTGGCTCGCAAGCTCGCAAGCGATTCATGCCAGCCCCAGCCAGTTGGCTACCGGCCAGTGCGCCGCGCCCGTAGAAGGCATGAGCCTAGGCTGTCGCCTCTGCCGCTGCGCGGGCGGCGTCAGGCAGGGCCGCGATAATGCGGTCCATGGCGGCGTCATCGTGGGCTGCTGAAAGGAACCAGGCTTCGAAGGCGCTGGGCGGCAGGTAGATGCCGGAGTTCAGCATGGAGTGGAAGAAGGCATTGTAGCGGTAGGTTTCTGATGCCTTGATGTCTTCGTAGTTGTGCACGCCCGTATCAGCAGTGCCAAAGGCAACGGAGAAGAGGTTGCCTGCGGTCTGGATGGAGTGGTTGACCCCGGCAGCGTTGAAGGCTTCAACCAGGGCGGCCTGCAGCTGGGCTGAGCGGGCGTCAATGGTTTCGTAGACGGTGGCGTCAGCGGCCTTGAGGGTGGCCAGACCTGCAGCCATGGCGATGGGGTTACCGGAGAGGGTGCCTGCCTGGTAGACGGGGCCCAGCGGAGCCAGGTATTCCATGATCTCGCGCTTGCCGCCCAGGGCAGCCATGGGCATGCCGCCGCCGATGACTTTGCCGAAGGTGAAGATGTCGGGGGTCCAGTTGCCTTCTGCGGGGGCGGAGTAGCCCCAGTAGCCTGCGGAGGAGACGCGGAAGCCGGTCAGCACCTCGTCGAAAATCATGAGGGCGCCCTGTTTGCGGGTAATCTCGCGCAGGAAGGCGTTGAAGCCCTCAGCGGGGGTCACAACGCCCATGTTGCAGGGGGCTGCTTCGGTGATGATGGCGGCAATTTCGCCGGGGTTGGTGGCAAAAGCTGCGCGGACGGCGTCCTCGTCGTTGTAGGGAAGGACGATTGTTTCGGCTGCGGTAGCGGCGGTGACGCCTGCCGAGCCGGGCAGGGCAAGGGTGGCAACGCCGGAGCCGGCTTCTGAGAGTAGGGCATCAACGTGGCCGTGGTAGCAACCGGCAAACTTAATGATTTTGTCGCGGCCGGTATAGCCGCGGGCCAGGCGGATGGCGGTCATGGTTGCTTCGGTGCCGGTGGAGACCATGCGAATCTGGTCGATGGTTCCGGGGGCTACTGCGTTGATGCGGTCAACCACGAGTTCAGCCAGCTCGGTTTCAGCAGCCGTTGAGGCACCGAAGGAGAGGCCGTGTTCAACCGCTGCGTGCACGGCTTCGATGACGCCGGTGTGCTTGTGGCCAAGCAGGGCAGGGCCCCAGGAGCAGACCAGGTCAACATAGTTGTGACCGTCCGCGTCGGTCAGGTAGGGGCCGGATGCCTCCACCATGAAGGCGGGGGTGCCGCCCACGGAATTGAAGGCGCGTACGGGTGAGTTGACCCCGCCGGGAATGACGCGGGCTGAGCGGGCAAAAAGGTCTTCTGAGACGGTCAAGGGGTTTACCTTTCGTTGAGCCAGGTGGCGGCTTCGGTGGCGTAGTAGGTCATGATGATGGAGGCGCCTGCTCGGCGGATGCCCATGAGGGCTTCGAGGGCTACGGCCTTGCGGTCGATCCAGCCGGCGGCGGCAGCGGCTTCAATCATGGCGTATTCGCCAGAGACATGATAGGCAGCAACGGGAACAGGTGAGAAGTCGGCGACTTCGCGCACAATGTCGAGATAGGCGGTAGCGGGTTTGACCATGACCATATCGGCGCCCTGCTCGATATCGAGCTGGACTTCGTAGAGGGATTCCCGGCGGTTAGCGGGATCCTGCTGGTAGGTTTTGCGGTCGCCGGTGAAGGTGGAACCCACTGCATCGCGGAAGGGGCCAAAGAAGGCCGAAGCGTATTTGGCGGAGTAGGCCAAGATAGACACGTCGGTGAAGCCAGCTTCGTCGAGAGCGGTGCGCATGGCGGCAATTTGGCCGTCCATCATACCGGAGGGGCTGACGGTGTGGGCACCGGCGCGTGCCTGGGAAACCGCCATCTTGCAGTAGGACTCCACGGCGGCGTCATTATCAACAACCGTGTTGCCGAAGGCATCTTCGGTCAGGGGGCCGCAGTGGCCGTGGTCGGTGAATTCGTCAAGGCAGGTATCTGCCATGACGACCACCGAGTCGCCGAAGTGCTGGCGCACAGTGCGGATAGCCCGGTTGAGAATACCGTCCTCAGCCCAGGCAGCTGAACCGGCCGCGTCCTTATCTTTATCGCGGGGCACACCAAAGAGGTCGATGCAGCGCACGCCGGCGTCCACGGCTTTTTGTACCTCGTCGATGACGGTCTCCAGGGTGTGCTGGTACTGGCCGGGCATGGATTCGATGGCAACGGGCTCCTCGATTCCGTCGCGCACGAAAAGCACCTGCACCAGGTTAGCCGGGGTCAGGGCGGTTTCGGCGGTCAGGGCCCGCATGGGGCCGGTGGTACGCAGGCGGCGGGGGCGCACCGGCAGGGCTGAGGGTTCAAACATGGTCTTCCTTGACGGGTAGGTGTCTTTTTAGCTTAGAGGGCGAGGGCGGCTGCTGCCAGGTCTGTGGCAGCGGGGCTTGCCGCTACGGTGATGGTGGCAGGACGCTGCTGCTCGGGTAGGTTGCGGGCGGCGGCTTCGGTGCTGGCCCCGATGGCAACGGTGGGGGGAAGAGTGCTGCTGGCGGCATCCGCTAGGGTTTGCAGGAGCAGGGGCGAGGTTGCAATCAGGACGTCGGTAGTAGCGAGCGCGGTGACGGCCTCGCCCAGGGTGAGGGCGGAACCTGACGGGGCATCGGGCTCAGCGGGGTTCTGTTCGGTGAGGGGGTTCTCTGCTGGGTAGGGCAGCATGTCGTAGACCGGTAGGGTGGCTACGGTGTAGCCGTAGTCGGTGAGTCCTTCTTCGAGGGTCGGTGAAGCTGTGGTTCCTTGGACGGCCAAGATGGTTTCGTCCATGGGGTTATCCCATTCTTCGTCAATGAGCCACTCGTCGACCATTCCGGCTGCAGACTGGGTTTCGGGCACGAAGTCGACCATGAGTCCGCGTTCGGTCAGGGCCGACTCGGTAGCCCGGCCGACGGCTGCGATCTGGGCAGCGCCTAACAGTTCGACCAGGCTTTGGTCCAGCCCCTGTGCCAGGGCATCTAGCCCCAGCACCCCGTTGACCGAGGTGAAGGTAACCCAGGAGAATTCCCCGCGGATCAGGGCGAAGGCGACCTCTTCCCAGTCTTCTGGTTCGGTGCCCACGGGGTCAAGAATGGGGGTGTAGAGCAGCTTTGCTTCGGCGTCTTGCTCCAGAAGAGCGCGGCTCAGCGCGGCGGCCTTAGCCGGGGTGCGGGTAATGAGGTAGGTAGTCATAGCTCTAGGCACCGCCTTCAAGACCGGCGAGAGCGGCAGCGCCCATGCCCAGCAGGTCATCGGCGGCCTGGGTGCCGAGGAAGGCGGCGGCTTCTGCCGACAGGGTCTCTGTCTGCACGGTGTGCCGCAGCAGCTCGGTGCCGTCGGGGTTAGCCACAGCGATGTTAAGGACGAGCTGGCCGGCGTCCACCAGGGCGTAAGCCCCAATGGGGGCGGCACAGCCGGCTTCAAGTCGGCGGAGCAGGGCGCGCTCAGCGGTCACAGCCAGCTGGGTCTCGGTGTGGTTGACAGCGGCTACAGCCTGCCCCAGCTCTGTTTGTTCGCCGGTATCTTCGGTACGAATTTCGATAGCGAGGGCCCCCTGGCCGGGAGCGGGCACAACCCTGTCGACCCCCAGGTACTCGGTGATAGTCTCAGCAAGACCCAGGCGGTGCAGACCGGCAGCAGCCAGCACAACCGCATCGCAGTCACCGGTGATAGCGCCAAGTTTCTTCTCGCCATGCAGGCCGTGGGCGCCTACCCCGTAGTGCTCATTGCCAGCCACACGGGCCAGGCGGGTACCCACATTACCGCGGATATCAACAATGGTGAGGTCAGGGCGGATAGCCAGCAGCTGGGCGGCCCGACGCGGTGAGCCGGTGCCCACCCGGGCACCAGCAGGTAGAGTATCGAGGGTCAGACCGTCCCGGGCGCACAGGGCATCTCGGGGGTCCTCCCGCTCCGGGGTAGCAGCGACGGTCAGTCCCAGGCAGGGCGCGCTGGGCAGGTCTTTCAGTGAATGGACGGCCACGTCCACTCCCCCATCGAGCAGGCGGGCGCGCAGGGTTGCAGCAAAAACACCGGTACCACCTAGCTGAGACAGGGGGCCGGTGAGCACGTCTCCCTCAGTTTTGACGGTGACGGTCTCTAGCTCAATGCCGGTCGCCTCCCGCATACGCTGAACAGCCCAGCCGGTCTGGGTGGTCGCAAGAGCCGACCCGCGCGTACCTACGGTAAATGTTCGAGCTGCCAATGAGCGTCCTTTCGTGCAATCCTTATCTGAAATGTTTAAGCCGTCGTGTTGCAGAGGGGGGGCGTGGGCCGCGTGCTCCGGGGAAACAGGCAGAGCTCGCAACCGCTCTCGCTCCTCGCCTGGGGGCTCGTCGCGATTCACCGCCAGCCCCGATCCACGCGAGCTTGCTGCGTGTTCCCCTCCGCCCGCTTTCCTGGCCTGTACAGTTATGCGGCGGCAGGGGACATACGTGAAGCCGACTGGCTGGGATGAGCGAGGATTTCCGCGAAGCGAAAAAGAAATCCTCGCAAATCAGCCGAGCCTGCGAGGCTGCATGAATTGAGCGAGCGCCCCAGCGCGAGCTCAAGAAGGTTAGTCGGCAAACGTATGTCCCCTGCAGCCTACCCGTCCAGCAAATTACCCCTGGTAATCAGCAATCACCGGCTTCTCGGAGCCGGGGCGTTGGGACTTGCAGCAGTCGGGGTTGCAGGCGTCGAACCAGCCGTTTCCGCCGCAGACAGACTGGCGGGCTGCCTGTACGCCGTCGGCGTCCTGGGCGGGGGCGGTGGAGGCGACGCGTTCGGCGATCAGCTGGCGTAGGCCCTCAACGTAGGCGGGGTGGGTGCCGGGGGTGGGGGTGCGGGTTGCTGCGAAGCCGAGGCGCTTGCAGGTGTCGAGGGCTTCGGTGTCGAGGTCCCACTTGACTTCCATGTGGTCTGAGACGAAGCCGAGGGGCACGAGCACGATGCCGTCGACCTTACCGTCAAGGGCTTCGAGGGCGTCGTTGACGTCGGGTTCGAGCCAGGGCATAGACGGCGGGCCGGAGCGGGACTGGTAGACCAGCTCCCAGTCGACTTCATCGAGCAGGGCGGGGTCAACGGCCTGCACACCGGTGAGGACGGCGCGGGCAGCTTCCAGGTGTTTCTCAACGTAGGCGGAGCCGCCTTCGTAGTCGACACCGCGGGGGCCTGCCTCGTTGGCGGCGTTGGTGGGTACGGAGTGGGTGCAGAACATGATGCGGATTTTTCCGTTACCCGCGGCAGCCTGCTGGGCGGCAGCAAGCTGGGCACGGACGTCCGTGAGCCCCTCAACCAGGCCGTCGATAAAGGGCTGGATGAAGCCAGGGGTGTCCCAGAACTGGCGGACCTTATCAATCTGCAGTTTGCCGTCTAGTCCCAGTTTTTCAAGGGCGATTCCGTAGTCTTCGCGGTACTGGCGGCAGGAGGAGTAGCCGGGGTAGGCGCTGGTGGCCAGCACAAGAATCTTGCGTTTTCCCTCGTCATAGGCCTGCTGGACCACGTCGTTGACGTAGGGCTCCCAGTTGCGGTTAGCCCAGGTGATCTCGATGTCCGGGCCCTTTTCGGCCATAGCCTGGCGTAGGGCGGCCAGCAGGGCACGGTTCTGCTCGTTAATGGGTGAGACGCCGCCGTTGGCCCGGTAGTGGGTGGCGACTTCTTCGAGGCGTTCGTCGGGGATGCCTCGGCCGGCGGTGACGTTGCGCAGGAAGGGGATCACGTCGTCCTGCCCCTCGGGGCCGCCGAAGGAGGACAGAATCACCAGGTCGTAGTCCTGCGGGGCGGACGCACGGGGGCGGGTGAGGGTGCGCTCGCTGGTGTAGGTGCCGATGGTGCTCTCATCGAGCACAGCCGGGCCGTTGGAGGCGGTGTTGGCCGGGTCGGTCTGGTTGGGGATGATGTCGGCAGGAAGCTGGGTGGTCATTAGGCGATCACCTGGGCAACCTCGGCGGCCTCGATACGGCGGCCGGTGTAGAAGGGGATTTCTTCGCGTACGAAGTGGCGGGCTTCGGTGTTGCGGAAGGAGCGCATGAGGTCAACGAGGAGTACCAGTTCGGGGGCTTCGAGGGCGATGAGCCATTCGTAGTCGTTCAGGCCAAAGGTGGCGATGGTGTTGGGCAGTACCTCGGGGAAGTCAATGCCCTTCATGCCGTGGTTCTTCATGACCTCGCGGCGCTTTTCGGGGTTGATAGTGTACCAGTCGAAGGAGCGCACGAAGGGGTAGACGCAGATCCACTGTTCGGGGGCGATGCCCTTGGCGAAGGTGGGGGTGTGACCGGCTGAGAATTCGGCGTCGCGGTGTACGCCCATGGTTGACCAGACAATCTTGGTGCCCGAGAAAGCTGCTGTGCGGCGGAAGCTGCGGACTGCTGCCTGCAGGTCTTCGGGTACAGCACCGTGGACCCAGACCATCACGTCAGCGTCGTTGCGCATGGCTGAGACGTCGTAGAAGCCGCGGGTGATTACGCCCTTGGCTTCGAGCTCAGCGACCAGTGCTTCGAGTTCGGCGGTTGCCTCAGCGCCGGTAGCGGCGGGGTCGGCTGCACCTTCGCGGGCGAAGACGGTGTAGAGGGCGTAGTGGAACTGGCTGTCGCCTTCGGCTACTTCGCCAGGGCGCTGGCCCTGAATTTTACCTGCCGCGTCCTTGGCGGTGGGCATGGGCGGGCGGCCGCCGTGACTGTAGGCACTGTGGCCTGCGCTGCCGTATGAGCTGGCGCCGTGGGAGTGTTCTGCAGGGTTACCGTGGTGTGACATGGGGTTACCTTTCGATGTGGGACGTTGAGGGCGAGTGGCCGCTACCTAGTCGGTAGCTGATGTGTCGGTGTTTTTCTGGATAAAGTGCCCCAGATGTTCCTGGGTGTCTGCGGTGACGGCTGCCAGGCCGGTTCCGGCGATCCAGGCGCCAACGGCGGTGGCACCGGGCAGGTCGGCGAGGGCCGAGCGGAAGGCGGTGACGCGGCCCCTGTGCCCCGGCGTGGTGGAGGGCAAGGCGCTGCGCCAGCGCACGACGTCCGCAGCCACCAGGTGGCTCTTGGTGATGGGCACGCCCAGCAGGTGGCCGGCATCGTGCAGGCCCAGGGTGACCAGCTGGTCATCGTGCAGGGCCAGCTCTGACAGCGGTGAGGTGTCGTGGTCCTTGCCGCGCCCGTACGACAGGCGTACAACGTGGCGCCCTTCCCCTGCTCGTTCTGCGACCCAGGCCCACTTGGCGGTGGCGTGGGTGAGGGCCTTGGCACGGACGCCGGTGGCGGCTTCGCTGACCAGCAGGCCGGTACCGCGCGGGGCGGCGTCAAGAGCTGGCTGGTCAAGCACCAGGGAGACCAGGGCGACTTCGGGGCCGGGGGCAACGGCGGGCAGAGCGGACGCCGGTAGGTGGGGCCCGAGCAGGCGGATGGAGGTCTGGGCGTCGGTGGCTACCACCAGTAGTTCGCCGCGGATGACGGCTGATTTTTCGCCGTATTCGGGCTGACGCTGGATGGCCGTCCACCCGCCGGTAACGGGGTCGCGGTCCACGGCAATGGTGTCGAAGCCGCTGACGATGCGCACGCGCTGGCAGAGCAGGTCGTCCACGAGAGCCTCGGAGAGCTGGTTCATGCCACCTTCGATACCGGCAACCTGGGAACCTGCCGGGGAGGCGGCCCGCAGGCGGGCGCTGGCTGCGGTGAGGGAACCCAGTTCTCGCAAGCCGGTCAGCAGGCCCGGAGCAATGGTGGCGATTTCTAGCTGGTCGGGGTGTACCGAGTGCACACCGGATACCACCGGGGCCACCAGTTGATCGAGCACCTGCTGGCCCAGACGCACCCGCACCAGCTCCCCCAGGGTTTTGGCGTTAGACCCGGCTGAGCGCGGCAGCATGGCATCGAGTTTGGCTCGGCGGTAGCCTGCCCGGCCCAGGATTTTTTTGAGCGCCGGATCATCGAGGCTGCCGGGGATGCCCAGAACACCGGTGGACGGTGAGGGGTAGGGCCCGGTGGGCAGGTAGAGCCAGGAGCCAAGGGGCTCGGGCATCACAATGCGGTCAGCCAGCCCCAAGTCGGTAAGCAGGTTGTGGACCGCGTCGGTACGGGTTGCGAAGGACTCAGCACCAGAATCCAGCACCAGACCGGCTAATTGGTGGGCGCCTACGGCACCTCCCAGGTGGCTTTCCCGTTCAACCAGGGTGACTTTCTTACCGGCGCGGGCTAGTTCGCGGGCTGCAAGCAGGCCCGAGATACCGCCGCCAATCACCAGGGCGGTGTTGTGCAGGTGCTGGTGCTGTGCCATGGGGTTCTTTTTCCTAGCCTTTGCGGGTTGAGGTGTGGATGTAGTCGACCAGGCGGGTCAGGACGGTGGGGTCGGTGGTGGGGGGCACGCCGTGCCCCAGGTTAACCACGTGGGCCGGCGCGGTGCGTCCTTCTTCAAGAACTGCATCGGTGTGGGCGGCGAGGGCCTCCCAGCCCGATGCCAGCAGGGCCGGGTCGATGTTGCCCTGCAAGACGATGCCACCGCCCAGTCGGCGCTGGGCTTCTGAAAGGGGCAGGCGGTAGTCAACGCCGATGACGTCGGCGCCGGCTTCGAGCATGGCGGGCAGCAATTCGGCGGTGCCGGTACCAAAGTGGATTCGGGGCACCCCGTAGTGTTCAACGGCTGCGAGGGTGGCTGCGGAGTGGGGCATAACGAAGCGGCGGTAGTCGGCCTCACCCAGGGACCCTGCCCAGGAGTCGAAGAGCTGCACGGCTGAGGCGCCCGCCTCAATCTGGGCAGCCAGGAACTGGGCTGAGGTACGGGCGGCCCAGGCGCCCAGGGCGGCCCAGGCTTCGGGGTCGGCGTGCATCATGGTGCGCGGACGCAGGTGGTCGCGGGAGGGCCCGCCCTCTACCATGTAGGCGGCCACGGTGAAGGGGGCACCGGCAAAACCGATGAGCGGGGTAGAGCCCAGCTTCTCAACGGTCAGGGCAACGGCTTCTCGAATGGGGTCAAGAGCGGAATCTTCGAGTTCGGGTAGGTTCTTGATGTCCTCAAGGGTGCGGACGGGGGCATCGAGCACGGGGCCTCGCCCGGGAACGATATCGACACCCACACCGGCTAGCTTCATGGGGATGACGATATCTGAGAAGAAGATACCGGCATCGACCTTGTGGCGGCGCACCGGCTGAACCGTAATTTCTGCAGCCAGTTCGGGGTTGAGGCAGGAATCCAGCATGGGGATTCCCTCGCGAATTTCGCGGTACTCGGGTAGGGAGCGTCCTGCCTGGCGCATGAACCAGACCGGGGCGTGCTCGGCTTCGCGCCCGGTCAGGGTACGAATCATGGGTGACTCGCCAGTACCGGCGGTCTTCAGGGGATGGGTAGCGGGCAGGTGGGCAAGCTGCTCGTCGGTGAGCAGGGGGCGCTGACGCAGCGCTGATGACACGGTCTGACTCATATACACCATTCTGCCAAGTTTAGAGCACAACTTTAGAGACAACCTGTCACAAGACCCCCAACAGGGAGCTGTCTATAATAGAGTCGTCGTGACTATTTTCAGCCTTGTAGCATCGCATCGCTCAGTCGACCTCACCACCGTGGCTCACCTCAGCGAAGGCGTTGAGAAAATCCACCGGGATCTTGAACGCACCGGCATTCGTGGTGAGGTGATTTTGTCTACCTGCAACCGCTTAGAGCTCTACGCCGAGATTCCCAGCAAGCCGGGAGCCACCGACCAGAATATCGCCAACGATGTTGCCACCGCCTCAGAGCACATCTTCGACCTGCTCTCCCAGCGGTCCGGGCTTTCCTACGACCTGGTAGAAAACAGCTTTGATGTGCTGGTGAATACCGATGCAGCCCACCACCTCTTCACTGTAGCCTCAGGCCTAGAGTCGGCCGTTGTGGGCGAACGCGAAATTACCGGCCAGGTGCGCCGCGCCCTATCTCTCTCCCAGGAGCAAGGACGGGCCACCGGCAACCTGGTGCGCCTCTTTGAGCACGGTGCCCAGACCGCCCGCCGGATCGGCCAGCAAACCATGCTGGGCTCCCGGGGCCGCTCCATCGTGTCGGTTGCCCTGGATATGGCCGATGACATCGCCGACAAAATCTGGGAGAACCGCCGGGTTCTGGTCTTTGGTACTGGTGCCTACGCCGGGGCTACCGTAGCTGCCCTGCACTCTCGGGGGACGACCGATATCTGGATATACTCCCGCTCAGATCGTGCAGCCACTTTTGCCGACAAACGCGGAGTACAGGCAGTGCCCCACGGGGAACTGCACGAGCAGATGGCAGCGGCCGATATCATCATCGGCTGCTCGGGTGGCGCTTCCCCCATGCTCCCCATCGAAATCCCCGCTGGTAAGCGCGTCATCCTTGATTTAGCGCTCTCTCGCGACTTCGCCCCCGAGGTAGCAGACCTACCCGAGGTAGAACTGATTACCCTCGAATCTGTGCGCCTGGCTGCCCCCGAAGAGACCGTAGAGTCCGTGCACACCGCCCGCACAATTGTGGACGAAGCCGCCGCAGAATTCTCCATCAAAGAGAAGGCCCGCAGTGTCGACGCTGCTATTGTTGCTCTCAGACAACACACCATGAGCGTACTCGACGCCGAGCTAGCTAAGGTGCACAACCAGTACGGATGCACCGCAGCAACTGAACAGCTTGAACTCGCAATGCGCCGCATGGTCAAGTCCCTCCTGCACACCCCGACCGTCCGTGCCCGAGACATGGCACGCGAAGGCCGGGTAGACGACTATGTAGCGGCCCTCGAAGCCCTCTACGGTATCGAAGTGCAAGAAACCCCCGAAGAGGCCGAGCCCCAAACCGACGCCTCCTAGCAGGCAGGCACCCCACCAGCCGTACCCCCGTCCGCCCACCATCCCAAAGGTTCGGCAGCAACGATGTCTACCACCATATTTTCAGCTGACTCCGACCCCGGCGACCCCATCGACCCGTCCGGAGCCTCCCGCCTGCCCAAAGACCTGCGCCGCCAGCAGCTCATCGGCAACGCCGTGCGTGTTTTTGCTTCCCGGGGCTATCACACCACTACCATGGACCACATCGCCACCGCCTCTAACGTGACCAAGCCTGTGCTCTACCAGCACTTCACCGGCAAACGCGACCTCTACCTGGCCGTGCTCGATGAACAAATCAATAACCTTATGACCCAGCTGGTGCAGCCCCTCTACACCACCAAGGTCAACCGCGAACGGGTGCAGGGCGTCATCGGGGCTTTCTTCAATTTTGCCCGCAACAATGTAGCAGGCTACCGCGTCATCTTTGAATCCGACATTCAGAACGACTACTCGGTACAAGAACGTACCGAAAACATGCACATCACTATCGCCAAGCGAATCGCCGAGGTACTAGCACCCAATGCGGGCATACCCTTTGAAGAGGCCCTGATGACGGCCCGCATGCTCACCGGTATGGTGCAGGCAGCTGCCCACATGGTCATCGGCACCGACGCCTCACCCCAGCAGCTTGCAATGGCTGAGCGCGCCGTCTTCCGCCTGGCCTGGGGCGGTATCTCCATCATCGACGAAGACTGGGAGTAGCGCTCTCACCCGCTGTCGCAGCCTTTCTCTACCCTGTCAGCTCAGACCGAAACCCCACCCCTTTCTTGCCCTTACTCACGTAGACTGGTGGGCAGAGACCCCCTACAGCCAGGTAGGGAACCATCGAAAGGAAACCTCATGGAAATCAAGATTGGCGTTATCAACGTGCCTAGCCAGGTCGTCATCGACACCGACGAAACCGCCTCAGACGTCCGCGCCAAAGTCGCTGCGGCTCTTGAACAGGGCGGCATCCTGGAACTGACCGATTCTAAGGGCTCCACCACCCTGGTTCCGGCCGCAAACATCGGCTATGTCGAGCTGGGCGCTGAAACCAAACACCGCATTGGCTTCGGTATCGGCCAGTAACATCGGGCTTACTCAGCCAGAGGGGCCCCGGGAGTTTGACACAAAACTCCCGGGGCCCCTCTTACATTTACAGCACTTGGCGGTAGAATAAAGAAGTTATTTGGTTGCCCGGTCGTACCATCCGTATAGACTCACCTGCCTTTAGCTCTCCCGCCCGACGCTCTGCAAGCGTCCACCCGGCGGTTGATAGAGCTTCTTTGCTGCATGAAAACCCACGATCGGCTTCCTCGTTTGCCCCGGGCCGGGGCCTCACCCGAAGGAACACGATTCGTGACTAACCCTGATACCACTAAAACTTTCGCAGACTACGGCGTGCGCCAAGACATTGCCGATGCCCTCGCCGAGAAAGGCATCGTCTCCCCCTTCCCCATTCAGGCCCTGACTCTGCCGGTGGCTCTATCTGGCCAGGACATCATCGGTCAGGCTAAGACCGGTACCGGTAAGACCCTGGGCTTTGGTCTGCCTGCCCTGCAGAGCGTTGCAGTTCCGGGTACGGACGCCTTCAACCAGCTTCCCGCCCCGGGTGCGCCTCAGGCCCTGATTATAGTCCCCACCCGCGAACTGGCTATCCAGGTGGGCGATGACCTCTCTGTCGCTGCCTCAAAGACCGGCGTGCGAGTAGCGACCCTCTACGGCGGCCGCCCCTACGACAGCCAGGTCAAAGAACTGGAAAAGGGCGTTGAGCTGATTGTGGGCACCCCGGGCCGCCTGATTGACCTGCACCGCCAGAAGTACCTCAACCTGAGCCAGATCAAGATTGTGGTACTCGATGAGGCCGACGAGATGCTTGACCTGGGCTTCCTGCCCGATGTGGAGCGCATTCTCTCAGCCATACCCGAGGTACGCCAGACCATGCTCTTCTCGGCAACCATGCCCGGGCCCGTCCTGACCATGGCCCGCCGCTACATGAGCCGCCCCATGCACATCCGCGCTGAATACGGCGAAGAAGAGACCATGACCAAGGCCTCAATCCGCCAGGTTATTTACCGAGCCCACCCCCTCGATAAGGACGAGCTGGTCGGCCGTATTCTGCGCGCCGAAGGCCGGGGCCGCACCGTCATTTTCACCAAGACCAAGCGCTCCGCTGCCAAGCTCTCTGACGAGCTGACTGCCCGAGGTTTTGCGGCCGGCGCTATCCACGGCGACCTCAACCAGGGGGCGCGTGAGCAGGCCCTGCGGGCCTTCCGCAACGGCAAGATTGACATTCTGGTTGCAACCGATGTGGCAGCCCGCGGTATTGACGTTGAGGACGTCACCCACGTCATCAACTACCAGTGCCCCGAGGATGAGAAGACCTACCTGCACCGTGTGGGCCGCACCGGTCGCGCCGAGAAGGAAGGCACCGCCGTTACCCTGGTGGACTGGGAGGACGTGCCCCGCTGGAAGCTCATCAACAAGGCCCTGGAACTGGGTGTGGACGAGCCGGTTGAAACCTATTCTTCCTCTCCCCACCTCTTCACTGACCTGGGTATTGCCAAGGGAACCAAGGGCCGCCTGCCCAAGGAGGAGCGCACCGCAGCAGGTCTGCAGGCTGAAGAGGCTGAGGACTTTGGTGGTGCCCAGGCTCGTGAGAAGCGCCAGGAGCGCGGTGGCCGCGGGAATCGTCGCGGACGTTCGGGCTCCCGTTCTCCGCGCCGCGAGGGCTCACGCTCTGGCGGTGAGGGCCGGGGGCAGAAGCGCGATGACCAGCGTGGCGGCCAGAGCGGGGAGGCTGATTCCAAGCCGCGCCGCCGCCGTACCCGCCGGGTCGAGGGGGAAGCCGGACAGGAGCGTCCGGCCCGCCGCCAGCGCCAGCAGAAGCCTGCTGACGCGGCTGAAGGTGGCCAGCAGGGTGAGGGCCAGAGCCGCCGTCGCCGCCGCACCCGCCGGGTAGAGGGCAGCCAAGACTCATAGGGACCGCAAAACTTAAAGGGGACCGCATATTATGCGGTCCCCTTTAGGTTTTAAGGTCCCCTTTCAGGGAAAACTTACCCTAGCGGGTGGCGCGGGCCTGGCCTTCTGCGTAGCCAGCGGCAGACTGGATACCCACAACAGCTCGCTCGGCGAACTCCTCGATGGAGGCAGTGCCGGCGTAGGTGAAGGATGAGCGGACCCCCGAGATAATCGAGTCAATCTGGTCTTCTACACCACCGCGGCCCTCGGGCAGGTAGATGCGGGCTGATGAGATGCCCTCTTCGAACATTTCACGGCGGGCCTTTTCAAAGGCTTCGGTCTTGGCGTTGCGGTTAATGACGGCGCGGCGGGAGGCCATGCCGAAGGATTCCTTGTAGAGGCGGCCGTCAGCGTCCTGCAGTACGTCGCCGGGTGACTCATAGGTGCCCGCGAACCAGGAACCGACCATGACATTGGAGGCACCGGCGGCCAGGGCCAGGGCGACGTCTCGGGGGTCCTTGATGCCGCCGTCCGCCCAGACGTGTACGCCCAGCTTTTTGGCTTCGGCGGCGCATTCCAGCACGGCGGAGAACTGGGGGCGGCCGACGCCGGTCTGCATGCGGGTGGTGCACATGGCACCGGGGCCAACGCCGACCTTGATGATGTCGGCTCCTGCTTCTGCCAGGTCGCGGACGCCCGAGGCGGTCACCACGTTGCCTGCGGCTATGGGGATGGAGGGGTTGAGGGCCTTGACCTTTTTGAGGGCCTCGATCATGGTTTCCTGGTGGCCGTGGGCGGTATCGACCACGAGCACGTCGGCACCCGCCTCGATCAGGGCGGCGGCACGACCTGCTACGTCACCGTTGATGCCAATCGCAACGCCGATGCGGAGCTTGCCCTTGGCGTCGGTGGCCGGTTCGTAGAGGCTGGCGCGCAAGGCGGCCGAGCGGGTCAGCACGCCGACCAGCTTGCCATCGGCGTCCACCACCGGCGCTACCTTGCGGGACTTCTCGTGCAGAATATCGAAGGCTTCACGCGGGGTGACGGTATCGGGCAGGGTGAGCAGTTCAGTGTTCATGAGGTCTTGTACCTGGTCAAAGTTGTCTGCCCCGCGCAGGTCCTTGGGAGTAATGACGCCGATGGGGGTCTCGCCGTCCACGACGACAGCAGCCCCGTGGGCACGCTTGGGCAGCAGGTGGCGCACGTAGCCTGCGGTGTGGTGGGGCTTGACGGTGATGGGGGTATCGAAAATCAGGTGAGAGTTTTTGACCCGCTGGATGGTTTCGGCAACGATGTCGGTGGGCACGTCCTGGGGAATGATGGCGATGCCACCGCGGCGGGCGACGGTTTCGGCCATGCGGCGGCCAGAAACGGCGGTCATATTGGCGATGACCAGGGGGATGGTGGTGCCGGTTCCGTCGGCGGTGGAGAGATCTACGCCCATGCGCGAGCCTACCGTGGAGCGGGAGGGAACCATGAACACGTCATTGTAGGTCAGGTCGGTGGTGGGAGTCATGTCGTTAAGGAACTTCATACCCTCAGTCTAGGCGGTGTGCCGCTGAGCAGGCAGTTTGTTAGCTTTGAGCGTGTAACCTGCGTAACTCCAGTTTCCGGCATTTTTGCCACGTGTACCTTTTCCGCTCTGGGGGCGGACGCCGGGGCGTAGGCTGGTGGGCAGGGGCAGATACCTGCCCTGTAGCTTCTTCCCGTGAAAGGTTCAACGATGAGCGATTCAAACCTCTTAGTCCCGGCAGCCGATGAACCCACCTGGTGGCGCCAGGCCGTGGTCTACCAGATTTACCCCCGCTCCTTTGCGGACGCCGACGGCAACGGAATCGGCGACCTCAAGGGAATCACGGCCAAGGTTCCCTACCTTAAGAAGCTGGGCGTAGATGCTGTATGGCTCTCCCCCTTCTACCCCTCAGCCCTGGCCGATGGTGGCTATGATGTCGATGACTTCCGCGATGTTGACCCGAAAATTGGTACCCTGGCTGACTTCGATGAGATGGCCAGCGCCCTGCACGCAGCGGGTCTGAAGCTCATTGTTGATGTGGTGCCCAACCATACTTCCAACCTGCATGTCTGGTTCCAGGAGGCCCTGGCGTCCGCACCGGGCTCGGCAGCCCGTGACCGCTATATCTTCCGTGACGGCCTGGGCGAGAAGGGCGAGCTGCCCCCGTCAGACTGGACCTCCATCTTCGGCGGCCCGGCCTGGGAGCCGGTGGGCGACGGCCAGTGGTACCTGCACAACTTCGCCGTTGAACAGCCCGACCTGAACTGGCATAACCCCGAGGTTCACGAAGACTTCAAAGAAACTTTCCGCTTCTGGGCCGACCGCGGCGTCGATGGCTTCCGCATTGACGTGGCCCACGGTATCGCCAAGGACCTACCTGAGGTTCTACCCAGCCAGGCAGAGCTCGACGCTATGCCTAAGGACGGCACTCACCCCATGTGGGACCGCGACGATGTGCACGAGATTTATAAGGAATGGCGGGCCGTTTTCAACGAATACACCCCGCCCCGCACCGCCGTAGCAGAGGCCTGGGTAGAGCGCGACCGCCGCCCCGCCTACGCGTCCGCCCAGGGCCTGGGCCAGGCCTTCAACTTTGACCTTCTCACCGCCCGCTTCGAGGCGGGTGAGTTCCGCAAGATTGTGACGGAGAACCTGGAACTCTCAGCGGAATCTGGTTCGTCGAGTACCTGGGTGCTGTCCAACCACGATGTGGTGCGCCACCCCACCCGCTACGGCCTGCCCTTTGTAGAGGGTAAGACCAACGAGAAGGTAGGCCACGAGTGGCTGCTGGCCGGTGGCCCGGCTGAGGAACTTGACCGGGAATTGGGTTCAGCCCGTGCCCGCGCAGCTACCCTCTTCGAGCTGGCCCTACCTGGTTCGGCCTACCTCTACCAGGGTGAAGAGCTGGGCCTGCACGAGGTCGCTGAGATTCCCGATGCAGACCGCCAGGACCCCACTTTCTTCAACTCCCCCGGCGTCAACGTCGGGCGCGACGGTTGCCGGGTCCCCTTGCCTTGGGAGGCGGACGGCCCCTCCTTCGGTTTTGGTACTGGCAAGCCCCACCTGCCCCAGCCCGCCTGGTTCTCAGGCTACGCGGTGTCGGCTCAGGACCAGCAGGAAGATTCGACCCTGAACCTCTACCGGGCAGCCCTGGCCGCCCGTCGCCAGCTCCAGGGCGCAGAAGAGCTGACCTGGCTTGAGACGGGGGACGAGGCCGTCCTGGCCTTTGAGCGCCCCGGCGGCTGGGTCAATCTGACTAACTTCAGCACCGAGCCCACTCCCCTGCCTGCGGCCCTGGCTGAGGCCGAGTTTGTGCTGGGCTCCGCCCCTGGCTCTCAGGACGCTTTCGCCGCGGGTTCCGTACCCGGGTCAGCTACGCTCTGGCTCAAGCGCTCAGTATCGGTCTAAATACGGTTCGGGCAGACGCGCCCCGGCGGCGACCCTCTCATGGCTCGCGCCGGGGCGCTCGTCATGATTCACGCCAGCCCCGAGCCAGCCGCCGGCTGGCGCGCCTGCCTTCGCCTTATGCCCGAGACATCTCACGAATCTTCTCAACCGTCTCGCGGGGCGTGGTGTTTTCGCCCAGACGGTTGGGTTTACCTGCGCCGTGGTAGTCGGATGATCCTGTGACGAGAAGGTCGTGTTTGGCTGCTGTTTCCAGCAGCCAGGTGCGGCCTTCTTCTGGGTTGTCGCGGTGGTAGACCTCAAAGCCGGCGAGCCCTGCCTCAATCATGGCGTAGATGGTTTCGTTGCTGGCGAGTTTGCCGCGGGCGGACGCCTTGGGGTGGGCCATGACCGGCACACCTCCTGCGGCGCGTACCAGTTCAACAGCTCGTACCGGATCCACGGCGTAGTGGGGTACGTAGTATTTTGAGCGTGTGGTCAAGATAGTTTCGAAGGCTTCTGACCGGTTGGCTACTGCGCCGAGGGCCACCAGGGCATCTGCGATGTGGGGGCGGCCTACGGTCGCGCCCACGTGCACCTGTTCTTGAACGGTCTCCCAGGTAATCGGGTAGTCTTCGGCGAGTCTTTCAACCATGCGCTGAGCGCGCCCCACTCGAGAATCACGGGCGCGATTAATTTCAGCTAAGAGAGCCTCGTTGGCCGGGTCGTGCAGGTAGGAGAGCAGGTGGATGCTTACCCCCTGAGCCGAACACGAGATTTCCATACCGGGCAGGAAGTCTAGCCCCAGGCGTCCGGCTGCCTGTTCAGCTTCAGCCCAACCGGCGGTGGTGTCGTGGTCGGTCAGGGCGAAACCGGTAAGCCCGGCGGCAGCCACGTCAGCGACCAGCTCGGTTACCGGCTGGGTGCCATCTGAGATTCGGGAGTGGGTGTGCAGGTCGTACATAGCACCAGACTACCTGCGGCGGCCCGTCCGTAACAGGCGGCAACCGTTAGCCGCCCTTAAGTATCGGTGCCACTATCTTCAGCTAGACGCGCCGTTACCCGGCTCACTAGACTGGTAGGCATGACTACTAGCGATAACACCCCCACCCCGGGCGACGACCAGCCCATCGAAGAGCGCGTCACCAACCGCTCTGCTGCCCCCAAGTCCAGCGCTTTCACTGACTTTATGGCAGCGAACTGGGCACCGGCGTCCGACGAGCTCCCGGCTCGTGCCCGTGTAGCCGACTTTGCTGCTGAGCGCCGCTCCAAGATTTCTGCGCTCTTCCCCGGAGAGCGCCTGGTTCTGCCTGCTGGCCCCCTCAAGGTGCGTTCAAACGATACCGACTACCGTTTCCGCCCTCACTCGGCCTTTGCCCACCAGACAGGTCTGGGCCTGGATCACGAGCCCGACGCCGTGCTCGTCTTTGAGCCCGTCGAAGAGGGCCAGGGCGATAACGGATCGAACCACGAGGTCACCCTCTACTTCCGACCCCTGGCAGGCCGTGATACCGAGATGTTCTACCGCGACCCCCGCTACGGGGAGTTCTGGATTGGCCCCCGCCCCACCCTCGAATCACTGGGTGCCGAGTACGGTCTGCGCACCAAGGACCTGGGCGAGCTTGAGGTAGCTATCACCAAGAACGCCGGACCCGAGGCTCTGGGCGGCGTGCGCATCCGCCTGGTACGCAATGTTGACCTGAATGTCGATGCCCTGGTCGATACCTCCCGCTACAACACCTCTGTTGACTTAGAAGAGTCAGATAAGCTCGACGCTGCCCTGACCGAGGCCCTGTCTGAGGCCCGTCTGGTCAAGGACGCCATCGAGGTGGAGAACCTGCGCCGCTCGGTTGATTTGACCATCGAGGGTTTTGCTGAGGTCGTCAAGGCCCTGCCCGCAGCTGTGGCCCACCGCCGCGGTGAGCGCGTGGTAGAGACTGCCTTCTTCGCTAAGGCCCGTGTTGAGGGTAACGACCTAGGCTACGACACCATCGCAGCCTGCGGCAACAACGCCACAATCCTGCATTGGATCCGCAATAACGGCACCGTCGATGAGGGTAAGCTGCTGCTGCTCGACGCCGGCGTTGAGGACGACACCCTCTACACCGCGGATGTCACCCGCACCTTCCCGGTCAACGGCAAGTTCTCCGAGGTTCAGGCTAAGGCCTACAACATCGTGCTCGAAGCAGCAGATGCTGCCTTTAAGGTTGCAGTGCCGGGTAAGAAGTTCCACGAGGTTCACGACGCTGCCATGCAGGTTTTAGCGACCCGCCTACACGAGTGGGGCCTACTGCCTGTCTCTGCCGAGGTTTCCCTGTCGGCTGAGGGCGGCCAGCACCGCCGCTGGATGCCCCACGGCACCAGCCACCACCTGGGCCTCGACGTGCATGACTGCGCCCAGGCCAAGAACGAACTCTACATGGAGGGCATCATCGAGCCCGGCATGGTCTTCACCATCGAGCCCGGTCTCTACTTCAAGGAAGAGGACCTCGCTATCCCCGAGGAACTGCGCGGCATCGGCATCCGTATTGAAGACGATGTGCTCATCACCAAGGACGGCAACGAGAACCTCTCTGCGGCCCTGCCCCGCACCGTTGAGGGTATCGAAGCCTGGATGGCAGAGAACTCCCGCTAAGTAAGGTGCTATGGGGCTTGTTCAGAGGAGTCGGTGAAGCAGGCTCGCAGCGAAGCTGCTGGCTCGGGGCTGGCGTGAATCGCTTGTGAGCGTTAGCGAACCAGCGAGAGGGTCGGCAGCGAGCGCGAGCCTGCGTAACCCCTGATGAACTAGCCTCTCAACTGCATAACGAAACCCCGCCTGCTCTCTTTCAGAGCGGGCGGGTTTTCATCAGGTTTTGCCGCTTAGACCTGGGTGATTTTCAAAGACTTGATGAACCAGTCTGAGAAGGTCCAGATGAAGGTAGCCTCGAAGCGGTGGGGGCCGGTGACGTCCTGTTCGTAGGCAGTTCCTACCAGCTGTACCTGGGCGGTAGCTGAGCCGGTTTCTTCCCCTGCGGTGGTGGCGATATCTTCAAGGGTTGCCTCGTCGAGGTCGAAGAGGTCTTCGTCGAGATCGTCAATCCATTCCTGGGCGGTTTTTACCGTACCGTTGGGTAGGGTGAGCTGAAAGTCGCCGGTGAGGAATTCGATAATCAGGTGCTGGTTGTTCTCGCCGATGTAGCCGATGAGTTCTTCAAAACGGGTGGCGAGTTTCTGGTCGGGTGTCATTGACCGTCCTTCTGCGGTGTCTGCTCGGCCTCTGCCGTTTCGGGGGCCTTACGGATGGTTGCCTCAAATTCTTCGGGGGTTTCCACGCGCAGGCCGTAGCGCTGCTCCCCCTTTTCTGCGCGGATCGCTTCGATACGCTCGTTGGTGGCAGGGGGCTCGGGGGCCTTACGGATCATCTGCTCAAATTCTTCGGGGGACTCCACGCGCAGACCGAACTTACCGGCGGCCTTGGAGCCGTCGCGGTTGGTTTCAGCGGGAGGGGTAAAGACTGGAGCGGACGGACGCTGCTCGGCTGCCGGCGCCTGGTCCTGCTTCTGCTCGGCGGGGTTGAAGCCGGGGAGGAAGGGTTCGGGCTTCTGCTCCTGCTGGGGTGCAGGGGCTGAAGGGTCAAACCACTGAGGTGCCTGCTGGCTGCCCTGGACTTGCTTGCTCCCCGGTGCCTGCTGCCCATTGGGAGCCTGCTGCTGGGGAGCCTGGGGCTGCTGGGCCGCGTAACCCTGGGGGTTAGCCTGGCTCATACCGGGGTGAACGTAAGGGCTGGAAGTCTGACCATTCTGAGCGAAGGGGTGAGCGCCGGAACCGTGCACACCGCTGTGGGCATCGCCGTTAGGCTGCACGGTGACGCGTAGCAGATGGCGGGCTGCCTGGGCGGTGGCGGGGATAGCCATCAGATCAAATCGCTGGGGTAGCATCTGGGTACGGGTACGGATACCGCGGCCCTTGGTGCGGGAAGCAACGATAATTGCGTAAATCATGCAGAAGGCAATAGCCAGGGGCACGATGCTCAAGAAGTTAGCCAGAATTGAGGTCTGGGTGATTACGGCGTTGAAGAGGGCGACCAGAGCGCCGAGGCTCAGGCCTTGGAAGACGCCGCTGAGGGCCGCCCGAGGGTAGGTGGCCTGACCGGTCACATAATCAACCTGCTGCACATCGTGCCCTACCAGGTACAGGGAGTGTACGGGGAACTTCTGGCTGGCCAGAAACTCGATAGCCTTGTTGACCTCTTTACGGTCGGTGAAGGTGGCTACCAGCTCACCGGGAGGTAGGTGGGTGCCATCTGCCATGGCCAGGGCGGGAGGTGCTTTAAGTTGATCCATGCTCCCATTTTTTCGCAAAGTGCACTGAGTTTGCGGGGAGCACGCCGGGGTATCGCCACAGGTGAACTAAGCAGGGTGATTCTCATTGTGCTGGCAACCGGTGGCAGCTCTGGGCTGAGGCGAGTACCCTTGATAACTGTGAGTAGCGTACCGAACAAGATTTTTATCGCCCGTCTTCTGGGCCTTGATGTTTTTGACCCCCACGGCGACCGCCTGGGCCGTCTGCGCGATGTGGTGGTGCTCAAAAGCGGCTTTACCCAGTTCAATACGGTGGGGTCTTTGGCCAAGCTCAAGGAGCCCGTTGTGGTGGGTATCGTCATCGAGATTTTGGGCAAGAAGCGCATCTTCGTGCCCATGACTCGCGTGACCAGTATTGACTCCACCCAGGTGATTCTGACCGGCCTGGTAAACCTGCGCCGCTTTGAGCAGCACGGCTCTGAGGCTCTGGTAGTGGGCGAGCTCTTTGACCGCAAGGTGCAGTTACGCGACGGATCGGGTCGGGCTCAGATTGAGGACGTTGCCATGGAGCAGCGCCGCAACGGCGACTGGTTTATCTCTGAGCTCTTTATCTCCCGCGGCCACGCTAGCCTGATGCGTCGCCGCAAGGAAACCCTGATTGTGGACTGGGATGAGGTTATTCTCTCCACCGATTTTGAGCCCCAGGCTGCAACAGCTTTTGTGGCCAGCCACGAGGACTCCAACCCCGCTGACCTGGCAGACGCTATTCACGAGATGCCCGATAAGCGCATGGTGGAAGTAGCCCAGGAGCTCCAAGACGAGCGCCTAGCAGACGTGCTCCAGGAACTGCCCGAAGAAGACCAGGTGCAGATTCTCTCCCACCTAGAGGTGGAGCGAGCCGTTAACGTTCTGGAAGAGATGGAGCCGGACGACGCCGCCGACCTTCTGGGTGAGCTGTCAGATACCCAGCGCGAAGAGCTACTGACCCTGATGGATCCCGAGGATTCGGACGACGTCCGCCGCCTACTCGAATACGAGGAAGGAACTGCCGGTTCGCTCATGAACCCGGTGCCCATCGTCCTCTCCCCCGAAGCCACCGTGGCTGAAGCCCTGGCCCATATCCGCCAGGAAGAAATTTCCCCGGCCATGGCAGCGGCGGTTATGATCACCCGCCCGCCCCTTGAAACTCCTACCGGCAAGTACCTGGGCATTGTGCACATGCAGCGCCTGCTCCGGCACTCACCCAGCGAGCAGGTGGGCAACATTATCGATACCTCCATTGAGCCGGTCACCGATGCTGCCAGCATTGAAGAAGTCACCCGTGTGCTGGCAACCTACGACCTCACCATCATCCCGGTGGTCAACGACCACGACCGCCTGGTTGGAGCGGTCACGGTGGATGACGTGCTCGATGAAATGCTGCCCGATGACTGGCGCACCTATGACGATGGAACCCCAATTCGAAAGGTAGGCCGCCGCTTTGAGTGATGCACGCGAACGCAACGATTCAGCGCAGACGCTAGGGACCCCGCAGCAGAAAAAGCGCCGCCCCCTCTTTCAGCTAAGCCCCAACCCCGATGCTTTCGGTCAAATGACCGAAAAAATTGCGCGTTTTATGGGTACCCCGCAGTTTTTGCTGTGGATGACGATTTTCTGTGCCCTCTGGCTGGGCTGGAATACTCTGGCACCTGAGGAGCTTCAGTTTGACCCCCGGGCCCTGAACTTTACCCTGCTGACCCTGATGCTATCTTTGCAGGCCTCTTATGCTGCGCCCCTACTGCTGCTGGCGCAGAACCGGCAGGACGACCGTGACCGTGTGGTTGCCCGACAAGACAGGCAGCGCGACCAGCGCAACCTGGAGGAGACCGAGTATCTGACCCGCGAGATTGCCTCCCTACGTATTACCCTGCGAGAGGTCGCCACCCGTGACTTCGTGCGCGGCGAGATGCGCGACATTATGGACGAGCTCGCTGAGGTGCAGCGGCGCCAGGAGGAACTGTTTACCCGGGCGGAAGCCCTAGCAACTAAGGCTAATAAGCGTGAAGAGCCCGAGGCTACGAAGCCCTTTGACCCCCGTGCGGCCCAGCCTGTGACCAGCGCCTTTGACGTGCTGAGCGACGACCACCCCAAGATGCGCAAGAAAAAGAAAGTTAAGGATATCGACCGCTCCTTTGAGTAGGCGATTTACCCCATGCACACATCACATCTGAACGAGGAGCTGCTTGCAGCTCTTGCAACCGTTATTGACCCTGAACTCCGCCAGCCCATCACCGAGCTGGGCATGGTGGACCGGGCCGAGTTGACCGGCTCAGTTGCCAGTATCAGGGTGCTCCTGACTATTGAGGGCTGCCCCCTGCGTTCAACGATTGAGTCGGACGTCCGCGCTGCGGTCTCTGCCCTGAAGCAGGTGAGCGAGGTGCAGCTTGAGATTGGTTATATGAGCCCGGATCAGCGCGCGACCCTGCGCCAGCGTCTTGGCCATACCAAGCAGAACCCTTTTGCTGCCCCCGGCTCCCTGACCCGTATTTTTGCGGTGGCTTCGGGTAAGGGCGGGGTGGGTAAGTCCTCTGCGACCGCTAATCTGGCTGCGGCCTGCGCCTCCATGGGTTTGAGCGTTGGCATTATTGACGCCGATGTGCACGGGTTCTCGATTCCCGGGCTGCTGGGCATTACCTCTGGCCTTACCCGCATGGACGACATGATTATTCCGCCGGTGGTTGAGGCCCCTTCAGGTGGCGGTGTCATCAAGGTCATCTCTATCGGTATGTTCGTGAAGCCCGACCAGCCGGTCGCCTGGCGCGGCCCCATGCTGCACCGGGCCCTGGAGCAGTTCCTCACCGACGTGCACTTCGGTCACCTGGATGTACTCTTCCTCGACCTGCCCCCGGGCACCGGCGATATCGCGATTTCAATGGCCCAGCTGCTGCCCCATGCCGAGATTCTGCTGGTCTCAACCCCGCAGCTGGCTGCTGTGGACGTGGCCCAGCGGGCTGGTACCCTCAGTCTGCAAACCGAGCAGAGGGTCATCGGGGTCCTGGAGAACATGGCTGCCATGCAGTTGCCGGACGGCACCGCCCTGCCCCTCTTCGGAGAGGGGGGCGGGGCCGTCCTCACCGATTCCCTCGGCAAGGCCCTGGGCTATGAGGTACCCCTGCTGGGGTCGGTGCCCTTGGAGCTTGCCCTGCGTGAGGGTGGGGACACCGGCACCCCGATCGTCTGGGGCGCACCCGAAACCGTCGCTGCCCAGGAACTGGTGAAGGCTGCCAGGGCTCTGACCCACCGTCCGCGCGGGCTAGCGGGAGCCCCCCTGCCCTTTACCGTCTAGCCCGGCCCAAGGGGACCGCAAAACTTCAAAAGGACCGCATCATATGCGGTCCTTTTTTGAAAATCAGGTCCCCTTGGTTCCTAGGCGGGGAGAGAAAGAGTTTAGGTGGCCTCGGTATCGAAGGGGGCCCAGGCGCCGCGGGGCAAGCGCACACTCACAGAGGGAGCCGGTGCAGCCGCCGCCTTTTCTTCAAGTTCCTTGCGGCGCTCTTCGTCGTCCTCGGCAAAAGCCTCGCGCACAATCACGCGAGGGTCGTACTGGCGGGGATCGTACTGGCGCCAGTTAATATCGCCCAGGTCGGGGCCGAGAGTTTCTTTGAGGTCGTCCTTAGCCTCAAAGGCCATACGGCGAACCCACTTGATAAAGTCTTTGAGCTGCTGGGCATATTCGGGCATACGTTCTGGCCCGATGACAACAAACACCAGGATCGCTAGAACGATAAATTCGAGGCCGCTAATTCCTAACACACAAAGAGATTACCAGCTCAGCCCGAGTGTTCGCCTATAAAACGAGCGGGGTTGATTAAGATGTTTCCAGAATCATTCCCACGCGCACTCATGTGAAGGTGAAGTACTAGGTGAATACTCAGGAACAGGCTCGAAGCTGGGTTTATGCTGAAGAGTTCCCGCTGGAGACTCCGGCGGTAGCTTCTGCCCGGGCTGGGGCCGAACGGTTGGACGCCGCCCCCGTCGCCCCGTCGATTGCCTCCCTGCTCACGGTGCTCGCTGCCGCTACCAAGGCCCAACACGCTGTAGAAATCGGTTGCGGGGCCGGGGTCGCTACGGCTGCCCTGCTCACAGGTCTGGCCCCCGGTGCCGCGCTCACAGCCATCGATATCGATGCCACCCGCTGCCAAGCAACCCGCACTCTGCTGGCAGCTGCCGGTCTCGATAAGAGCCACCGGGTGCGCGTCATCACCGGTGATGCTGCCGAGGTACTCCCCCGCCTCTCGGCGGCCTCCTACGATTTGGCCTTTATAGATGCCGGTAGCCAGCTAGCTGAACAGCTGGTCTACGATACGCTGGCCCTCCTAGAACCCGGTGGGCTCCTCATCCTGCACGATCCCCTGGTGGGTGGCGCTGTTGCTAAGCCCACGGCCCGCGATGCCGTTACCGTTTCGGTTCGCTCTGTCTTACACGAGGTAGCGGCCTGCACCGCAGATGTTTTTGTCTCGCTCGTGCACGCGGGTAAGGGTCTCTACCTGGTCTACAAACGCTAAAGCCCCCGCCCAAACCTGTGTGGTTCGAAGCAGGGGCCGGGCTTAGAGCCGAAGCCTAGACGTTTTCAACGCACTTGCGAATCGCTTCAACTTCTTCTTCGGTGATATCAAGAACCAGGCGGCCGCCACCTTCAACGGGAATGCGCATGACGATGCTGCGCCCTTCGCGCACGATTTCGAGGGGGCCGTCGCCGGTGCGTGGTTTCTGAGCTGCCATCTTGGTTCTCCTTCAACGAGGGTTGGTCTGCGGGTTCTCGGCTTCTGTTGCCGGTCTCACCTTCTTTTAATCATAGTGCTTAGTGGCTCACTTCTGGCGTTTTTGGGTGGAAACTTACAGGTTTAGGGCGGGTAGTCGCCGCCGCCGGGTAGCTGCTTCCAGTGCCAGAGCCAGCCGACCCAGCCAAACTGCAGGGTTGCTCCGCTGAGAATCAGCAGCCAGCGGTAGGCCCGCGAAGCAGATAGGGCAACAAGGGGCAGCAGAAGCGGGAAGAGGGGCAGCAGCAGGCGGAAGGTGGAGGACTGCGGGTTGAAGAAGGCCAGCATATACACCGCGTAGACAGCGCACCAGGTGATGAGCGCCGGGTGGAGTACCCTCCGGGTCACGGGAGCCAGCAGGGCCAGCAGGTAGGCGCCCAGTAGCAGAATAAGGACGAGGGGGCCTCTCCCCTGCCCCAGATACAGCTGGCTCTGGGTGTACCAGGGCACAAAGGGCAGCACATGCTCCCCGCCAGCTCTCCACGCGGCCTCGGTAGCGGTGTAGGCGTCGATACGCCCGGTGGACGCCCAGGCGATAGCCGGGTGGATAAAGGCGAAAGCACACACGGCCAGGGCAGAGGCAAGTTGCGGGGCGGTTACTTTCAAGGCGCTCAGCAGGTTCTCAGCGCGGGCCTGTTGAACCCAGCAGACGAACCACCAGATGCCAACCAAGGCCCCCAGGGGCACCCCTACAGGGCGGGACAGGGCCGCCCCAAGGGTCGGAAGAAGCAGAAGCACATAGCGTTGCTGCACCAGCCAGTAGAGGGCCCAGGCCAGGAAGAAGAGGCCAGTTGCCTCGGCATAGCCGGTTTGCAGAATCGGTGCAACGGTGCAGAAACTCACCGCCGCGGTTGCCCACAGGGCGGTTGTCTCTAGCTCAGTGCCCCGGTGGGCAGTAGCGCCCCTGGTCACTGCCCCGCGCACCTGTAGGCTGGCTTCAAAAAGTCGGTAGATAAACCAGGCCGCCCCAAAGCCAAACAGCAAGGAGACAGTAGGGGCAACCGTCTGATAGCTCAGCCCGGTCACGCTCGCAATGGCACCGCTGATCAGGGGGTAGAGGGGGTAAAAAGCCCACTCATTTTGGGCAACGTGACCGTTGGCGTCCACGGGGAGAACCGCAGGGTAGCCGCCGGCGGCTATCTTGGCGTACCAATCAGCGTCCCAAATAGTGACAAATTCCAGGTAGCCCATTGAGGTATTTTTCCAGGGGCTAAAGGTCTGGTGCAGGCCCACGGTTGAGAAAATAAACCAGCCCCAGAGCCGGCTTGCGGTATAGACCAGGGCTACCCGCAGAGCGATGGGCAGGCTCGTGAAGAACAGTAGGCCCCGGCTGGCGCTCACGCTCAGGGTCGCAGCGGTGCGGTCAAGCACCCCGCTGTGCTGTGGTGCGGACGGACGCCCCACTCCCCTAACCCTCCCCACCAAGGTCGGTAGCGGCGTCCTGACCCCGGGCACCGCGCAGGGCCTTAAGTTCTGCCCGCAGGCGGCCGTTCTCGGCAACCACCTTAGCAAGCACCCCATCAACCTCATCACGGTTATAACCCAGGGCCGAGATAGCAAAACGAACCTGCCCCAGCTCGTCCGCACCCGGGCGGTCCGAAAGAATCAAGGGCGGCTCAGCGGCAGGAACCAGCGCTACACCGTCCTTGCTTACCGCGTCGATAGCCTTCTGCCCCGGGATCAACCGGTCAGTACCCAGTACCGCACACCCGGCCATCACCGCCGCCAGCACCACAAAAGTCACCGCAACCAGTAGATAATTCATACCGTCCTCCCGCAGGAGCCAAGCCCTTTCGCCCAGCGCCACTCAACAAAACCCAACAAATATGACTGCAAAAACACGACACCCCGTGTAACAAGTTGTTCACCTTAAAGGGGGGTGAGGTAAGGCACATACACCATTTGGTTTGTGCCACAGCACCTCAATGCTACCGGCGCACGCACTGAATCCACCACAAGAGAGGAAGCCCAGTGACTACTGACGCACTGGTTCAGCTCACCCACGTCAACAAGCACTACGGTGAGAACCACGTCCTCAAGGACATCAACCTTTCCATCGGCAAAGGCGAGGTTGTCGTCCTTCTCGGCCCTTCGGGCTCCGGCAAGTCAACCCTCTGCCGCACCATCAACCGTCTTGAAACCATCACCGATGGCAACATCACCATCGACGGCAAAAAACTGCCCGAAGAAGGTAAGGAACTCTCCAACCTACGCGCAGAAGTCGGTATGGTCTTCCAGTCCTTCAACCTCTTCGCCCACAAGACCATCCTCGAAAACGTCACCTTAGGCCCCCGCAAGGTACGCGGTATAGGCAAGTACTCATCCGAGGTCCAGCTGGTGCAGCAGAACTCCTGCTCAGACTGCGTCGTCGCCCTCAACGCAGCCATCAACAAGATGGTCGAAACCGGCGCCTGGGAAGAAGCCATCGAAAAGAACGTAGGTGCCACTAACTACACCTACGACGTCATCGGCGCCTTCTGGACCAACGTCCAACTGACCTTCTGGGCAGCTATTCGGATCATTCGTCCTCGGCTCCCTCCCGGCACTTATGCGTATTTCGCCCGTGCCCACACCCGCATCTTCAACATCGTGGCTCTTCTGCTCTTGGCGGCAGGCTTTGCCTACGTCATGATGGTGATGCACCGCCAGGGCCAGCTGGAAGCCGATAAGTGGACTTCCCTCTTCTCTGGTAACCTCTGGACCAACTACATCCTGCCCGCCCCCTGGAAGGTACTGACCCTGATTCTGGTGCCCCATGCCTTGACCGCCATGATGCCCTCCCTGATCTCGCACTTCGTGGTTATTCTCAAGGACACCGCTCTGGGCTACATCATCTCCTACCCCGAGCTGCTGGCAGCCGCCCGCCGCTTCGGCTCCGGTGAAGGCAATATCTTGCAGATGATCCTGCTGGCAGCCCCCCCCCATCTTCGTGGTCATCAACTTCGCCCTAACCCTCTTCGCCGAGTGGCTGGCTAAGTACATGAGCTCCCGCTCCGACGTAGAGATCAAGCACGCCGACGGTGTGCCCGGTGAAGTGGACGAAGCCCGCCCCAAGACCGAGCTGATGTTCAAGATTCCCAAGCACTAGCGTCCACGCTTTGCGCTCCGGTTACAGGCCAAGGGGCCCCATCACACGATGGGGCTGTGCAGGGTTCTTAGGCTGTGAGCAGGTTTTTCTCTGCACACAGCCCAAGAAGTCTGCACAGGCTGGCAGGGTTAGGACGCCGTCAGCCAGCTTTCCAGCGCCGTATAGCAGGCGTGCACCTCGGAGGCTTTCACATGCTCGTTATCAGTGTGGGCCAGCAGGGCGTCGCCGGGCCCAAAGTTTACGGCGGGAATGCCAATCTCACTGAAGCGGGCGACGTCCGTCCACCCGTACTTAGGCTTGGGGGCCTGCCCGACCGACTCAATCAGAGACCTAGACAGCGGAGCGTCCAGGCCGGGGCGGGCCGCTGATGAAAGATCCACGAAATCCAGCTCGTAGCCCTCGAAGACCTCGTGCAGATGCGCGACGGCTTCATCCAGGGTCTTATTGGGGGCAAAACGGTAGTTGATGTGCACGCCCGTGTCATCGGGAATCACGTTCCCAGCAACCCCGCCTGAAATCTGCACGGCATTGAGCCCCTCGCGGTAGGCCAAGCCCTCAACCTCATAGGTGGCAGGCTGGTAGGCGGCAAGACGCCCCAGCACGTCCGCCATCTTATGGATAGCGTTGACGCCCTTCCAGGCCCGACCCGAGTGGGCTGCGATACCGGCAGTACGAATCCAGAAGCGGATGGTGCCGTTGCAGCCACCCTCAATGGTGCCGTCGGTTGGTTCTAGCAGGACGGCAAAGGCCGCGTCGGTCAGCTTCTCCCGGTGGTTGCGCATCAGGCGGGCAAGCCCTGAGAGCTCTGAGGCGACCTCTTCGTTGTCGTAGAAGACATAGGTAATGTCGTAGCGGGGTTCCTTCAGGTGGGCGGCTAGGGCTAGCTGCACGGCAACCCCGCCCTTCATATCCACGGCGCCGCGGCCGTAGAGAACCCGCTCCCCCGCTTCCTCAACCCAGGTAGCAGGAACAGTCCCCAGGGACCCCTCGGTACGGGGCAGGGGCACCGTATCCAGGTGACCGGCCAGCACAACGCGGGTATCTCGCCCCAAGTTAGTGCGGGCGATGATAGCGTCGCCGTCGCGGGTTATCTCTAAGCCACCGATCCCCTCAAGGGCCGCCTGCACGGCGTCCGCCAGGCGCACCTCGGCGCCAGAAACGGAATAGATATTGAGCAAATCAGCAGTGAGATCTTCAACGGGCTGGGTTAGGTTCAGGACGCCGGGGCCAAGGTGGGCGAACTCGGCGGCCTGGGTGAGGGTAGGGTTCTTGGTCATGGTTCCACCATACAAGCAGATAGCACCCCGCACCCGCCTGATTCCGTAGACTGGTAGGCATGACTGAAAACAATACCCGTGTAGCATCCGGCCTGGGTCTGGCCACCGTCGTCGCCTCCGGCGAGAACGAAGGCACCGTACTCGATGTCTGGTACCCCGCCCCCGCCCTCACCGACACCCCCGATGACTCAGTAGCAGCCGACCTCGAAGCCCTGGTCGAAGCCGACGAAGACCGTAACGTCGTGCGTGAGCTGGTCAACGTCACCATCAACCTCGATGAGGCCCCCACCAACGCCGCGGACGCCTACCTGCGCCTGCACCTGCTCTCCCATACCCTGGTTGCCCCCAACACCATCAACCTCGACGGTCTCTTCGGCAAGCTGGCTAACGTCGCCTGGACCAACTTCGGCCCCGTCCTGGCCAGCGAATTCAACACTGTCTCGCTGAAGCTGCGCCGCCGCGGCGCCCTGGTCGTCACCCACGTTGACAAGTTCCCCCGCATGATTGACTACGTCGTGCCCGCCGGTGTTCGTATCGGCGATGCCGACCGTGTGCGCCTGGGTGCCCACCTGGCCACAGGCACCACCGTCATGCACGAAGGCTTCGTCAACTTCAACGCCGGTACCCTCGGCGAGTCCATGGTCGAAGGTCGAATCTCCCAGGGCGTTGTCATTGGCAACGGCACCGACATCGGCGGCGGCGCTTCCACCATGGGCACCCTCTCCGGTGGCGGCACCCAGCGAGTCTCCATCGGCGAGCGCTCCCTGCTCGGCGCTGAAGCCGGCATCGGTATTGCCCTGGGCGATGACTGCGTGGTTGAAGCTGGCCTGTACGTCACCGCTGGCTCCCGCGTGACCGTCCTCAACCCCGGCGCTGAGCCCAAGGTCGTCAAGGCCCTAGAACTCTCAGGCCTGAATAACCTGCTCTTCCGCCGCAACTCCATGACTGGCGCTATCGAAGTTCTGCCCCGCGCCAACAACACCGTGGAACTGAACTCAGAGCTGCACGCTAACTAAAAAGTAAGTAATTATTTCGTGAGACGGGCTTATGCTCGTTTCGCCTGACGATATTTACTGAAGATTAATCTGTTCAAGACCCGCCCTAACGGCTGACCGGTAGGGCGAGTCTTTACAATGGGAGAACACACTCACAACACATCAGAAAGCTATTCATGAAGCGTTCTCTTTCTCTGCTGGCAGGTCTTGGCCTGGTTTCTTCCAGCGTTCTCGTTCCCGCAGCTTTTGCAGCAGATGGTACTACTGACCTGGGTGATTTGACCGTGTTGGCCTCAACCGACGTTCACGGCCGCGCCCTCAACTACGACTACTTCACCGGCGCCACCTATGGCGAAGGTGCTAAGGCTCTGGGTATGGAGCACCTGGCAACCGCTATCGCCCAGACCCGGGCAGCAAAGGGTGCAGAGTCCACCCTGGTACTTGATAACGGGGACGCCAACCAGGGCAGCCCCTTACAGACCTACTACCAGAACAACCGCACCGCCACCAGCGTTGACCCCATGGCCTCGGTCTTTAACCTGCTCGGCTATGACGCCGGTGTAGTGGGCAACCATGAGTTCAACTATGGCCCCGATGCAGCCGCCCAGTACACCCAGAATCTGACTATGCCCCTGCTGGGTGCTAACGTCATCGACACCGCAACCGGCGCTCCCGCCTACGAGCCCTACACCATGATTGAAAAGACCGTGGGCGGCGAGAAGATTCAGGTAGCCGTGATCGGCGTGGTAACCCCCGGCGTTCGCGTGTGGGATAAGGCTACCGTCGAGGGCAAGCTGGAGTTTAAGGACGCCGCCGCTACCGTCGCCGAGTGGGCACCCAAGGTTAAAGCGGCAGGGGCCGACGTGGTCGTCGTCCTCGCCCACACCGGTCTGGACGCCGAGGGCTACACCTACAATCCGGCTGACCTGACCGAAAATGTCGCTAAGTCTGTTGCTGAACAGTCCACCGATGTTGATGTGGTTGTGGGCGGCCACTCCCACGTCACCAACAAGGTTCAGGAATACTTCACCAACAAGAACGGTGAGCCGGTGCTCTACACCCAGCCCGGCTATTGGGCCCGTTTCCTCTCCGAAGTCACCCTACCCCTGGTCAAGGAAGCAGATGGTGATATCGAGGTCAAGTGGACCGAGGACGAAAAGCCCACCGCCGTTGCCCTCAACGCCGGTGATTACGCCGCCGATGCGTCCGTCCTCGCCGCTATCGAGCCCTACCACTCAAAGACTACCGAGTGGGTGCAGACCGTCGTTGCCCAGGCAAGCGCTGAAATGCCCGCCGCCACCAGCGCCTGGGAAGACACCGCTGTTTTGGACTTCATCAACATGGTGCAGACCAAAGAAGTCACCCGGGCCCTGGTCGGAACCCAGTACGAGGGCCTGCCCGTCATTGCTGAGGCCTCCCCGTTCTCCCGCACCGCCGTCTTCAAGCAGGGCGATGTCACCATCGCCGATATGGCAAGCCTCTATATCTACGACAACACCCTCTACGCTGTTGAACTCACCGGCGCCCAGCTCAAGGACTACCTTGAATGGTCAGCCCGCTACTACAAGCAGCAGGAGCCCGGCGCTGAAATCACCGACTGGTCCACCGCCACTAACGCCCTCTACGAGGGTGCCACCCGCGGTATTCCCGACTACTCCTATGACGTGCTCTCGGGCGTGAACTACCACATCAACATCTCCAAGCCTGTCGGCGAGCGCATCGAGGGCCTCACCCTGCCCGACGGCACTCCCCTCGCCGATGATCAGAAGGTCATCCTGGCTCTGAACAACTACCGCTGGTCAGGCGGCTCAGGCTACCCGCACGTCACCGCAGCTCCTATCGTCTACGAGGAGCAGAAGGCCGTACGCGACCTCATGATTGACTGGGCTATCACCAACAAGACCATCGACCCGACCACCTTCTTCGTGAAGAACTGGACGGTCGGCACCAGTTCCCTGCCCACCGAGCAGGCACCCGAGGAGACCCCGGCTCCGGCTCCCAGCGCCAGCCCCACCGCTGCTCCTTCGGCTGAGCCCACGGTAGCCCCCACCCAAGAGCCGACTGCAAGCGCCAGTGCGGACGCCCCCGCACCGGCTCCCAGCGAAAGCCCAGCTTCATCGGCCTCCGCTGACGCCAGCCAGAGTGCTGTGGCAGGGGACCGTGAAACTGGAAAGAGCGGCGCGCTAGCCCGCACCGGCGCTACTGCCCTGCCCTTCCTCGCAGGTGCTGCCCTCCTGCTGGGTCTAGGCGCTACCGTCTTCTTCGCCGCCCGCCGCAAGAACAGCTAGGGGAAGCATCCGCGTCTAACGCCCACTTTGATATATGCTCAGCCCCGCCACCGCTTCTACCGGCTGGCGGGGCTGAGTGCAGGTAAGCTAGAGAAAACACCAATCGTCTACTAGGGGAAAACGTGAAGATTCTCGTTACCGGCGGCGCCGGCTACATCGGCTCCCACACCGTACTCGAACTGCTCAAGGCAGGCCACGAGGTAACCGTTATGGACAACCTCTCAAACTCCTCCATGGAGTCCCTGGCCCGCGTTGAAGAACTCACCGGCAAGACTGTGGAGTTCCGCAAGGTCGATTTGCTGGATCTACCCGAGATGAAGCAGCTTTTCAACCTGGTCAAGCCCGATGCCGTGATTCACTTCGCCGGCCTTAAGGCTGTAGGCGAGTCTGCTGAGAAGCCCCTCTGGTACTACCAGACCAACGTCGCTGGTACCCTCAACCTGCTCTACGCTATGGAAGAGGCAGGCTGCCACTCCATCGTCTTCTCATCCTCGGCTACTGTCTACGGTGAGCCCGAGTCTATGCCGCTAACCGAGAAGCTGAATATGGACGCCCAGTCCTGCTACGGCCGCACCAAGGAGCACATCGAGGATATGCTCATTGACCTGGCAGCCTCAGATTCTAAGTGGAATGTTGCCCTGCTGCGTTACTTCAACCCGGTAGGTGCCCACGAGTCCGGCCGTATCGGTGAAGACCCGGCCGGCATCCCCAATAACCTGGTCCCCTTTATCGCCCAGGTCGCGGTGGGTCGCCGCGAATACCTCAACGTTTTCGGCAACGACTACCCCACCGTCGACGGCACCGGCGTTCGCGACTACATCCACGTCGTTGACCTGGCGGACGGCCACCTCAAGGCCCTGGATTACGTCACCACCCACGGCGGCCTGCACACCTGGAACCTAGGTACCGGCAACGGCTACTCGGTTCTTGAGGTTCTGCACGCTTTTGAGAAGGCTGCGGGTAAGGAGCTGCCCTACAAGATTGTGGACCGCCGCCCCGGCGATGTGGCCGTCTCCTATGCTGACCCGGCTGCTGCCCTGGCAGATCTGGGGTGGTCTGCTACTCGCGACATCGACACCATGGTGCGCGACCACTGGAACTGGCAGAAGAATAATCCCCAGGGCTACGAAGTGTAGCGGGTAGCCCCTAAAACCAAGCCCCGGCGTCCTTACCTCCTGGAAGGTGCGGATGCCGGGGCTTAGTGATGTGCTGCCTGGCAGGTTAACGCTCGGGGTAGTGGCGTTCGGTTTCGCCGATGTAGACCTGGCGGGGGCGGCCGATCTTGCGGTCGGGGTCCTGGATACCTTCGGTCCACTGGGCGATCCAGCCGGGGAGGCGGCCCAGGGCGAAGAGGACGGTGAACATGTGCTCGGGGAAGCCCATGGCCTTGTAGATAAGGCCGGTGTAGAAGTCTACGTTGGGGTAAAGCTTACGTTCAATGAAGTAGTCGTCGTTGAGGGCCTTCTCTTCGAGACGCTTGGCGATATCGAGTAGTTCGTTGTTGCCGCCAATGGATTCGAGGATTTCGTCTGCGGTCTTCTTGACGATACGAGCGCGGGGGTCGTAGTTCTTGTAGACACGGTGGCCGAAGCCCATGAGGCGGACGCCGTCCTCCTTGTTCTTGACCTTTTCCATGAAGTCTTCGGGGCTGATGCCGTCCTTCTGGATCTGGTTGAGCATCTTGAGCACTGCCTCGTTGGCGCCGCCGTGCAGGGGGCCGTAGAGGGCGTTGATACCGGCTGAGACGGAGGCGAACATGTTGGCGTTTGAGGAGCCGACCAGGCGCACGGTGGAGGTGGAGCAGTTCTGCTCGTGGTCTGCGTGCAGGAGCAGCAGCAGGTCAAGGGCCTTGGCGTGCAGGGGGTTGACCTCGTACTCTTCGGTGGGGAAGCCGAAGCACATACGCAGGAAGTTCTCGGTGTAGTTGAGCTCGTTCTTGGGGTAGATGGAGGGCTCGCCCTTAGACTTCTTGTAGGCGTAGGCTGCCAGAGTGGGCACCTTGGAGAGCAAGCGGTAGGTTGAGATTTCTACCTGACGGGGGTCGAAGGGGTCAAGGGAGTCAGAGTAGAAGGTCGACATGGCTGAGACGCTGGATGCGAGGACGGCCATGGGGTGGGCATCGCGGGGAAAGCCGCGGAAGAAGAATTTGAAGTCTTCGTGCACCATGGTGTGGCGGCGAATCATCTGGTCGAAGTCTTCGAGCTGGGTGGGGGTGGGTAGTTCCCCGTAGATGAGCAGGTAGGCGGTTTCGATGAAGCTGGATTTTTCTGCCAACTCTTCGATGGGGTAGCCGCGGTAGCGCAGAATGCCGGCGTCACCGTCAATGTAGGTGATAGCTGACTTGGCGTTTGCGGTATTCATGAAGCCCGGGTCGTAGGCTACCTTGCCGGTTTCTTTGAGCATGCCCGCAACTTCGAAGGCACCGTTACCTTCGGTTGCTTCTACTGCGGGCAGGGGCAGTTCTTTGCCGTCATAGCTCAGCAGCGCTTTGTTCTCAGTCATTGTGTTCCTCCTGTCATACGAGGCAACGTACGTGCTGTGTGATGAAGTGGGATTCTAAAAAAGGACGGTGCGGCTTTCGCGGGGTGGCGGGAGGCCGCACCGTGCACGTACGCACGTCATCTATGGTCTACATTACAGCAGAATGATGTGCGGGGTCACATTGGTGTGGGTTCAGAAGCTACATTACGTTCTTTAGCTGAGCTTATTTGACATTAACAGGTTTTCTTTACTCTGTTAGACGGGCAGCGGCACGGGAAATGTCGTCATCTGAGCCCGTCAGGGCAATGCGTACATAGCCCTCACCTGCGGTTCCGTAGAAAACACCGGGGCCAATCACGATGCCTTTTTCTGCAAAACGTTGCACGGTCACCCAGGTATCTTCACCTGCTGTAGCCCACAGGTAGAGTCCGGCCTCGGAGTGCTCGACGGTCAGGCCAAAGCCTTCCAGGGCCGGCAGCAGGGTCTCGCGGCGGGCCCGGTAAAGGTCTTTCTGGGCCTCAACGTGGGCGTCGTCTGAGAGGGCTGCGGTCATGGCAACCTGCACGGGAGCAGGCACAATCATGCCGGCATGTTTACGGGAATTCACCAGGTTAGCCATGATCTCAGCATCACCGGCGATAAAAGCCCCGCGGTAGCCAGCAAAGTTGGACTGCTTAGAAAGAGAGTAGGCGGCCAGCACCAGCTCCTGGCTCTCGCCACAGACGCGGGGGTCAAGAACGGAGGGCACCGGCTTCCCGCCGCGGGCAGCGTCCCACTCACCCCAGCCCAGTTCTGCGTAGCACTCGTCGGAGGCAACTACGGCGCCCAGGGCACGGGCGTCCTCCACTATCTTTTTCAGCTCCTCCACATCACGCACAATGCCGGTGGGGTTGGCCGGCGAGTTGATCCATACCAGGCGGACGCGGGCACGGGTCGCTTCATCGAGCTCATCCAGGGAGTCAGCTGCCACGGGGGTTGCGCCAGCGAGCTGGGCACCGATGTCGTAGGTGGGGTAGGCAACGGTGGGGCGGACGACCACGTCCCCCTCCCCCAGCCCTAGCAGGAAGGGTAGCCAGGCAACAAGCTCCTTAGAGCCGATGGTGGGCATGACCTGGTCGGTGGTCAGACCGGGCACTCCACGGCGACGCTCAAACCAGTCAACGATAGCCTGACGCAGGGTGAGGGTACCGTGGGTCGTGGGGTAGCCGTGGGCGTCGGTGGCACCGGCCAGGGCGTCACGGATAACTGAGGGGGTAGGGTCAACCGGGGTTCCAATAGAAAGGTTAATGAGCCCCTCGGGGTGGGCTTCAGCGGTGGCCCGGTAGGGAGCCATGGTGTCCCAGGGGTAGTCGGGCAGGTCGAGGCCAAATTCGCGCATGGTCTGCTTTCTCTTGTGAATATGTTTGTTTTCTAGTGTAAGCCTTCGCATAAAACTAAAGGAGCGAGTATCTCACGAGATACTCGCTCCTTGAACCGCGTTTAGAAGCTTAGCCCTGATTCTGCGGGGGCAGGGCCGCAATCATGGGGGCATCCTTAGCGATGACGCCCAGGCGGGCTGCGCCGCCGGGTGAGCCAAGGTCGTCGAAGAAGTCGGCGTTAGCTGCAGTGTAGTCTTCCCATTCTTCGGGTACATCGTCTTCGTAGTAGATAGCTTCTACGGGGCAGACGGGCTCGCAGGCACCGCAGTCGACGCATTCGTCGGGGTGAATGTAGAGGGAGCGCTCGCCTTCGTAGATGCAGTCGACGGGGCATTCTTCGACGCAGGCGCGGTCTTTTACGTCGACGCAGGGCTGGGCGATGATGTAGGTCATGGGTGCCTTTCTGGTGGTGACGCACCGGTGCGTGGTGTGTTGGTTAACTGTGCTCTAGTGTATCTGGTCACCGGTGTTGGGGCAGATTTTTGTGATGGATGAGATAGCTTGTCGAGCCGGGTTAAGTTTTGTTGCGGCGGTACCCGGTAGCGCTCACCATACCGAAGGTTGCGGCGACCAGGGAGCCTAGTGCCCAGACGGTTCCGGCTGTTCCCACGGGGTTGATGGGGTTGATGTAGACCAGCATTGAGGTGCCTTTGGTGAAGGCGAAGATGCCGATGAGCACGAAGGCGGTGGCCCCAACGACGGCTGCGGCCCAGTTCTTTTCGGTGTGGATTGCTGCCCAGGTCGCCGCGAAGTAGACCGTGAGCAGGCCGAGGGCAGCTCCCCAGGGCACCCAGAGGGTGCTGGTGGGGTACCAGATGTGGGCGTGGTACATGGTTCCGGCAAAACCCGCGATTAGGCCGAGCGCGACGGCGGTAATGGCCGAGTTGATAGGGCCGGGAGCTTCGACGCTCTCTTCGGGGGCAGCGTCCGCTGGGGTTCCCGACTGGGCTGTGCCCCAGAGCAGGCGGTAGGTTTCGGTGGGGTTAATAGGCTGAGAGACCCCGTTTGAGTACTCGAAGGTGGTATCGCTGGTGATGACGATTTGGGTGGCGTGGGCCCGCATAGCTTCACGTTTGCGGTCCAGGTTGCCCATGATAACGGCCTGCTGGCGGGTGTCCTGCGGGTTGGGGTCGCCCTCGATACCCCAGAGGGCGATGGGGGCTGAAGGGGTTCCGTCCAGGAATCGGACGGCCGCCAGAGTAGCTTCGTGGGTGCGTTTGTGGTCGGGGTGGCCGTAGCCGCCGTCCGCGTCGTAGGTGACGACGACGTCCGGCCGGATCTCGCGGATAGCGCTGGCGATTGCCTCAGCCTGGGGTTTGAGGGGCAGGCGGGTGAGGCAGTCGTCAGCTGCGGCGGGGTTGGCGATGGCGCGCCCGTCCGACCCCCAGGTCATACCGGAATCGCGGTAGCTGGTACGTTCGCCGGGCAGGTAGCTGGCCCCTTCGCCCAGGTAGAGGTGGTGGCGTATACCCAGGGCTTCGAGGGAGACCTTGAGTTCCCCGGTACGGTACTCGCCCAGGGCGTGGCCCCGGTCGGTGTTAGCGGGGTGGGTCGCTTCAAGGTGGCGCAGGGCAGGGTCGATCACTTCACCCATTTCGCCGCGGGTCATGGTGAGCAGGTGGACGGTGACACCGGCGGCGGTGAGGGCGCCAATGGTGGCGCCGGTGGATGAGGCTTCGTCGTCGGGGTGGGCGTGGACGAAGAGGACGGTGGCGTCCTTGGGCTTGAGCCCTTCAGGGATCAGGCTGAAAGTGGCGCTGTCGGTGATGACTTCACCGGCAACCGGGTAGTGGGGCTGGGCGTCAAGTTCCATGGTGGCGGTTTTCTGCTGGGTGCTGTTTGATTCCTAGCAATTTTAGCTTTACTTACTGAGCTCTAGCTGGGTTTGCTGTTTTAACGATGTGCTTTGGTCATCTCGCTCTTATCCCTGTGGTTATCAGTAGGGCCGTGGCCCGCTCCCCTGTTCAGGAGAACGGACCACGGCCCTGAGAGCGTCTATCCCTTTGTAACCTTAGGCGCGGGCGCGGCGGCGTGCTTCGCGCACACGCTCGTTGGAGTCAAGGATAACCTTGCGAATACGGATCGCTTCGGGGGTGACTTCCACGCACTCGTCCTCGCGGGCCCATTCCAGGGACTCTTCGAGGGTGAGCTTCTTGGGAGGAGTCATGTTTTCGAAGTTATCTGCTGAAGCTGAGCGCATGTTGGTCAGCTTCTTTTCGCGGGTGATATTCACTTCCATGTCGTCGGCGCGTGAGTTCTCGCCGATGATCATGCCCTCGTAGACCTCTGAGGTGGGTTCGACGAAGATGGTGCCACGTTCCTGCAGGCCGATGATGGCGTAGGGGGTGACGACGCCGGCGCGGTCAGAAATCATGGAGCCGTTGGAGCGGTAGTCGATGTCGCCTGCCCAGGGCTCGTAGCCGGTGGAGTAGGACGATGAAATACCGGCACCGCGGGTCTCGGTGAGGAACTTAGTGCGGAAGCCAATCAGGCCGCGGGCGGGCACGGCGAATTCCATGCGGACCCAGCCGGTGCCGTTGTTGGCCATGTTTTCCATGCGGCCCTTGCGAGCTGCCATGAGCTGGGTGACGGCGCCCAGGAATTCTTCGGGCACATCGATAATCATGTGCTCCATGGGCTCGTGGACCTTGCCGTCGATGGTCTTGGTGACGACCTGGGGCTTGCCCACGGTCAGTTCAAAGCCTTCGCGGCGCATCTGCTCAACGAGGATTGCCAGGGCGAGTTCGCCACGGCCCTGAACTTCCCAAGCGTCGGGGCGCTCGGTGGGCAGAACCTTGAGGGAGACGTTACCGATAAGTTCCTTGTCCAAACGGTCCTTCACCTGGCGGGCGGTGACCTTGGCGCCCTTGACCTTACCGGCCAGCGGTGAGGTGTTGATACCGATGGTAACGGAGATCGCGGGGTCGTCGACCTTAATCAAGGGCAGGGGCTTGGGGTTCTCGGGGTCGGTGAGGGTTTCACCGATGGTGATGTCTTCGATACCGGCAACCGCGACGATTTCACCGGGGCCAGCAGATTCCGCGGGCACGCGTTCCAAGGCCTTGGTAGCCAGCAGTTCGGAAATACGGACGTTCTTGGTTTCGCCGTCCTGACGTACCCAGGCAACGGTCTGGCCCTTCTTCAGGGTGCCGTTGAAGATACGCAACAGGGCCAGACGGCCCAGGAAGGGTGAGGAGTCGAGGTTGGTCACGTGAGCCTGCAGCACCTCGTTGGGGTCGTAGGTGGGGGCAGGAACGTGTTCCAGAATGGTCTCAAAGAGGGGTTCGAGGTCGTCGTTATCGGGCAGGGCGCCGTCGGCGGGCTGGTTCAGTGAAGCAGCGCCGGCCTTACCGGAGGCGTAGACGACGGGGACGTTCAGCAGGGCGTCGATATCGAGGTCGGGAACCTCATCGGCCAGGTCGCTAGCCAGACCCAGAAGCAGGTCCATGGACTCGCCAACAACTTCGTCAATACGGGCATCGGGGCGGTCAACCTTGTTAACAACCAGAATAACGGGCAGCTTAGCAGCTAGGGCCTTACGCAGCACGAAACGGGTCTGGGGCAGGGGGCCTTCTGAGGCGTCCACCAGCAGCACAACGCCGTCAACCATAGAGAGGCCGCGCTCAACCTCACCACCGAAGTCAGCGTGACCGGGGGTGTCGATAACGTTGATGGTGATTTCTTCGCCCTTGGCTGCGGGGCCGGAGTAGAACACGGTGGTGTTCTTAGCCAAAATGGTGATGCCCTTTTCCTTTTCAAGGTCACCGGAGTCCATGACGCGGTCTTCCACGTCGGCGTGGGCGGAGAAGGCGTTGGTCTGCTTGAGCATCGCATCAACGATGGTGGTCTTGCCGTGGTCAACGTGAGCCACGATTGCCACGTTGCGAAGGTCGCTCCGTGAAGCGGTGTTCTGAGTTTCAGACATGCGGAAAGTATCTCGCTTACATGTTGGGGATAAGGACGCCGGTGCGCGGCTTAACTGCCGAATTTTCGGCACCTGCGCAGAGGGCTTTCGCTTTGATTATACCGGCGGCTCCTAAACTAACCGCTATCTTCTGGGACACATTAGAAATGAATAAGGGAGGCGGACGCTCTCGGAGCCGACTGGCTGGGGCTGGCATGAATTGCCCGTGAGCGCCAGCGAACCGGCAAGAAGGTTAGTCGGCAAGAGAGCGTCCGCCTCCCTAGAGGCAGTTCATTTCCTATTTATTCCAGGGTGTCTGCTTTATATCCTGGGGCTTGACCACAGGAATAGAGCCGGTGACGGTGCGGATCTGTTCGATAGCAGCGGTGTTGGCTTCCACCTGTAGGGAAACCTCGTCAACGGCCTTTTCTACGGCTTCTTCCACCTTGGCTTCAACGGCACTTTCAACGGCCGAATCGACCGCTTCTTCTACCTTGGCTTCGACCGCCTTATCGACGGCTTCTTCCAGGGCGGCTTCTAGCTGGCCGTCCAGGTGTTCATCGAGGTGCTCACCCACAGCCGCGTTAACGCGGTCCTCAACGCCTTCGGCAACCAGCTCGTTGACACGGTCGTCGATCTGCTCGGCAACAGAGGCTTCAATCTCGCGGCGGGCATTGCGGCGCTGGGCTCGTACGAAGAGGCGGTGCTCAACACTCAGGGCCTTGTAGAGAGAAATACACATGAGCACGATGACCACGGAGAAAGGTAGAGCCGTCAGGATTGCCACGGTTTGAATGGCCGAGAGCGACTCGCTACCGCCAATGACCACTAGGGAGATGGCGGTGGCTGCTGCAACCAGCACCCAGAAGACACGGATCCAGGTCTTAGGTTCGGGTGAGCCGTTGGTGGAAAGCATGCCCAGTACCAGGGCACCGGAGTCCGCTGAGGTGACAAAGAAGACGGTAATCAGCAGTACCGCACCGGCAGTTAAAACAACTCCGCCGGGCAGGTTGTGGAACATCTGAAAGAGGGCGTTTTCAGCTGAGACACTGCCATCTTCACCTACCAGGCTGGTGCCTGAGCCAAAGATTTCCTGATGCAGTGCAGTACCGCCGAGTACAGAGAACCAGAAGAATGAGGTCAGAGCGGGCACCAGCAGAACACCGATGACGAACTCACGTACGGAACGCCCCTTGGAGACGCGGGCGATGAACATACCGACGAAGGGCGACCAGGAGATCCACCAGCCCCAGTAGAAGGTGGTCCATGCTGCTTGGAATTGTTCACCGTCTACCCCGTAGAGGGCCAGAGTTTCGAAGGTCATGGCAACGACATTTTGCAGGTAGTTTCCGATGGAGCCTACAAAGTTACGGAAGAGGAAGAGGGTGGGCCCTACGACCAGGACGAAGAGACAAACGATAGCGGCCAGTATGAGGTTACCGTTGGAGAGCATTTTCATGCCCTTTTCGAGGCCGGTCACTACGGAGAAGAGGGTAATGCCCATGAGCACCACGATGATACCAACCAACCAAGTGTTACCCTCAGCTGGAATGTTCATGTAACCCAGACCTGCGGCAATCTGCATGACGCCCAGGCCCAGGGATGTTGCCACACCAAAGAGGGTACCGACGAGGGCGACGATATCGATGACGTCACCGGCCCCACCTTTGATGCGATCGCCCAGCAGGGGCTTGAGTGAGTAGCGGATGGAGAGCGGAAGCTTGAGGCGGTGGGTTGCATAGGCAATCGCTAGACCTACGATGACGTAGATAGCCCAGGGGTGAAGACCCCAGTGCAAGAATGCCTGGCTCATAGCAGCCTGGGCAATTTCTTCTTGAGTCCCGTTACCTATACCGGGGCGGGGGTCAACATAGTGCATAAGTGGCTCGGTTGCACCGTAGAAAACCAAACCAATACCCATACCGGCTGCGAAGAGGAAGGCGAACCACGTCGTAAAGGAGTAGGCCGGCTCATCGTCGTCATCACCTAACTTGACGTCGCCCATACGGGAGAAGCCCAGGTAAAGGGCAAAGATCACGAAGAAAGCAACGAGGGCGACGTAGTACCAGCCGAAATAGTTAATGACGTCAGCTTGGAGGGCATCGAAGATTTCTTTGGTGCGCTGAGGGAAGGCCAGGGTAATGCCGATGAAGGTGGCCATGATGACGGCTGCAGGGATGAAAACCTTGGGGGCCAGGGAGCCTTCACGCATGTTTTCCTTGGCGGCCGCGTCGATGTCCCCCTTCCTCAGGTCGGGGCCCGTGCCGGGCGGAGTTTGTTGAGTTATAGCCATGTGGGTGTCCTTTATTTCTTCTTTAGTTTCGACCAAGGTGACATGCAAAAGCACCTCGTGCGCCGCCGTCCGCACCCACGTTCAAGCAAGGGGCACGGGGCCGCACAGCGTGGCTCGGGAGATAGCAAGAGATGCCTGTTCCACCCCAATAATAACACCACTGATAATAAGTAGGCGTGGCCTTAGCGCGCCCGGTGCCTACAAAACCACAAAAAGCCACACCCCACAGCGGGGTCAAAAACTACCAAACCAACATAAAATAGAGGTAAGAACACCCAAATCGACAGGAAGGCAGAGCACGTATGTCTCTCCCCGCCACCACCGATCCCGTCCAGACCAAGGCCTGGGCAGCCCTGACCGACCACCAACAGAAAACCACCGCCGACCTGCGCACCTGGTTCGAGGCCGACCCCACCCGTGCTGACAAGCTCAGCTTCACCGCCGCCGATCTCTACGTTGATCTTTCTAAAAACCTCATCACCGAAGAGACCCTGACTCTGCTGACCCAGCTAGCAGATGAGGTAAACCTCGAAGAGCGCCGCAACGCCATGTTCGCAGGTGAGCGCATCAACGTCACCGAAGACCGCGCCGTCCTGCACACCGCCCTGCGCCGACCCGCAGGCATGGAACCCAAGCTCGTCGTTGATGGCCAGGACGTCGACGCCGATGTCCACGAGGTCCTCGCCAAGATTTACGACTTTGCCGATCGCGTCCGCTCCGGCGAGTGGGTAGGCATTACCGGCAAGCGCATCGAAACCGTTGTCAACATCGGCATCGGCGGCTCCGATCTGGGCCCCGTCATGGTCTACGAGGCTCTGAAGCCCTACGCCCAGCCCGGCCTGACCGCCCGCTTCATCTCCAACATCGACCCCACCGACGCTGCCGAGACCGTCAAGGACCTGGATCCCGAGACCACCCTTTTCATCGTCGCGTCCAAGACCTTCGGCACCCTGGAAACCCTCACCAACGCCCGCGTCTGCCGCGAGTGGCTGCTCACCTCTCTGCGCGAGGCTGGCGCCCTGGAGGGTAAGGACGAAAAGGACGCCGTCGCCGCCCACTTCGTCGCCGTCTCCACCGCCCTGGATAAGGTCGAGGCCTTCGGTATCAACCCCGAGAACGCTTTTGGCTTCTGGAACTGGGTAGGCGGACGCTACTCCGTCGACTCCGCCATCGGCACCCCTCTTGCTATTGTGTTAGGCCCCGAGGTCTTCGAACAGTTCCTGGCCGGCTTCCACGCCATGGACGAGCACTTCCGCACCACTCCCCTGGCCGAAAACGTTCCCGCCCTCATGGGTCTGCTGAACATCTGGAACGTCAACTTCCTGGGCGCCGAAACCCACGCCGTCCTCCCCTACGACCAGTACCTGCACCGCTTCCCCGCCTACCTGCAGCAACTGACCATGGAATCCAACGGCAAGTCCGTGCGCGCCGACGGCAAGCCCGTCACCACCGCCACCGGCGAAGTCTTCTGGGGCGAACCCGGCACCAACGGCCAGCACGCCTTCTACCAGCTGATCCACCAGGGCACCCGCCTGATCCCCGCAGACTTCATCGCCTTTGCCAACCCGGTTCACGCAACCCGCGACGGCGAGCAGGACGTCCACGAGCTCTTCCTGGCCAACTTCTTCGCCCAGACCAAGGCCCTGGCCTTTGGCAAAACCGCCGACGAGGTCCGAGCCGAAGGCACCGCCGAAGAAATCGTTCCGGCCCGCGTCTTCTCAGGCAACCGCCCCACCACCTCCATCATGGCCGCTCAGCTGACCCCCGCCGTCCTGGGCCAGCTCATCGCCCTCTACGAACACATCACTTTCGTTCAAGGTATTGTCTGGGGCATCGACTCCTTCGACCAGTGGGGTGTTGAGCTCGGCAAGCAGTTGGCCCTGCAGCTGGCTCCCGCCGTGGGCGGCGACCGCGAGGTTCTGGCCCAGCAGGATTCCTCAACCCAAGGTCTGATTGGCTACTACCTGGATCAGCGCAAGTAAGCCTGAACTGATGCAGGGGGCTACGTGGGCATATCACCTGCCCGCAACCCTCTCACATCTCGCCCCAGGGGCTCGCTGTGATTCACGCCAGCCGCCGAGCCAGCGGGCAGGTGATATGCCCACCTTCGCCCCGGTATGCAAGACCCCGGTAACTTTGTAAGTTACCGGGGTCTTGCGCTAAAGCTGGGCGAGCGTGGCGAGTACGGCCTGCTGAATCATTCCGATAACCTGGGGCTCAGGCAGGGTAGGCAGGCTCTTTCCCTCGACTCCTCCGGCGTCCGTACTGGCCGTAACCTGCGGACGCCCGGGCGCGGCGTCCGCTCCCCCACCAGCTTCTACATGCGTGAGAGGAATGTGGATGAAGCCCGCAGGTATAGTCCCTTTGGTTGCATGCATGAGCTCGTAAAAAACGTGGTTGCAGACAAAGGTTCCGGCGGTGTACGACAGCTCTACGGGCAGCTGCTGAGAGCTAAGCTCTTCAAAAATTGCTCGGGTAGGCAGGGTAGAAAAATAGGCATCGGGGCCGTCACCGCGAATGGGCTGGTCGATGAGCTGGGCACCAGCATTATCTGGAATACGAGCAGAGTCGAGATTGATGGCAACCCGTTCCAGGCTGACCTTATCGCGGCCAGCCGCAACACCAAGACTTATAGCTAGTTGGGGTTTAATGCGCTTAAGCAGGTCACCCAGAACACGGCTAGAGGCCGCAAACTCCACCGGCAGTTCATGCACCTCAACAGTGAGATGTGGAGCCGAAATCGCCAGGGCTTCCTGTGCCCCAAACGCTACCACCTGGCTGGGGTTGATGGGTACCCCTTCAAAGGGGCCGAAATAGGTCAGCAGAAGGGTGGTCATCGTCGACTCCTGCGGTTTAGGTATTCTTGAGGGTATGTCTGAGCACAAGCCTACCCGCTATATCCGCAGCGAAGAACCCCTGGAAGATACCCCCGAAGCCCTCAACCTCGATGGATTCGACGGTGAAGAGCACCCGGACGAGCGCCGCGTCCCGGCCGTGGCCCAGCAGGTAGGCTTCGCAGGGGCTGTACGCCTCTTTTACCGGCACTACTGGAATAGTAAAGGCCATGCATCAGCCAGCGAATTTTGGTGGGCAACAGTTTATTTAGCTGCGGGCACCGTTTTATATTTTGGAGCCACCATTTGGCTTAACTATCTCACGCTAAGTGAAAATGCTTCATCACTTTTACGCACCGTATTTATGTTGCTTGTTATAACAAACCCCCTATGGGTTGTTGTTAATATCGGTCCCGCCGTCTCCCTCTTCAGAAGACGGCGGAACGCGGTAACTGGTCTGACCAGCTTATAGGGTCTCCTAGCCCAGAATTTCAGGAGTCTTGAATTCTTGGCCCAGGAGGTGGTGGTCTAGCCAGGCGGTGAATACCTGGTACCAGAGGCGGGAGTTGCCGGGTTTCAGGATCCAGTGCCCTTCATCGGGGAAGTAGAGGTACTTGTGCCCTAGCTCCGGGGAGTGGCGTTGTAGGTCAGCCCAGAGGTGATGGGCCTGGCCGATGGGCACGCGGTAGTCCTTGTCGCCGTGAATCACCAGCATAGGTGCCGCGATATCGGCGGCACGGTGACGGGGCGAGATGCTGTCGCCCTCTCCCCCGAACTCGACCTTCCATTCGTGCCAGGAGCCGTTATCTGAAAGGTAGTACATGGTGTTGTAGTCCCAAATCGAGGCGTGGGTGACGTAGCACTTAAAGCGGGTGCCCGCGCGTCCTGCCACCCAGTTGGTCATGAAGCCGCCATAGGAACCGCCGGAGAAGGCCACGTTATTGCCCTGGATATCATCACGAGCCGAGACCTCTTCGACCACCTGCATGATGTCGGTGTAGGGGGTACCGCCCAGGTCGTCGCCGCCGCGGTCAAGCATGTGCTGGCCGTAGCCGGTGGAAATCGCGGGGTCGGGCATGAGTACGGCGTAGCCGGCTTCGGTGAAGGCCCAGGGGTTCCAACGGTAGGTCCAGGAGTTCCAGGACCCCCAGGGGCCGCCGTGCGCAAAGACGAGCAGGGGCAGGGGGCCGTCCGTGTCCTTTTCGGGCAGGGCAAGGAAGGAGGTGAACTCGGTGCCGTCAGCTGCGGTGGAGCTCAGGCGCTCGAAGCGGCCCGGGGCGCGCAGCTCTTCGACCGGCGAAGCCAGGCGGGTCACGTCGCCGGTTTCGATATCGACACGGACGGGGTAGGCCGAGTGCTGGTGGGCATCGCGCAGGGCAATGAGAGCCCCTTCGTTGTAGGCCAGGGCTGAGAAGTGGCTGGCGCCGTCCTCGACCAGTGTGCGGGTAGCACCGTCGATGCTGCCGGTGAAGATGGCGGTAGCTCCCAGGTGGTCGGTGACGAAGGCGTAGCGGGTGCTATCGATCCACACGATGTCACCCGCCCAGCGGTCGACGTCGCGGGAGAGCTCGGTCAGCTGGCCGGTCTCGAAGCTGTAGTGGCTGGCGTTGACCTTGATGGACTGGCCGGGCAGCCAACGGCGTACCTCGGTGATAGCCAGGCCGCTGCCGTCCGGGGTGAAGGCACCTGCTGAGTAGTCGTGGGTTTCGGTTGCTTCGGCCAGCAGCTGGGGTTCTTTCTCGCCATTGAGGTCAAGCAGCCAGGTGCTGTAGCGCTGGTGGATGCCGCGGGTCTTGGTGTGCAGGGTAATAGCGGCACGATCGCCGGTGGGGCAGACTTCGAAGCCAGCGAGTTCTACGCGGCCCCCGGGTAGGGCAATACGGCGGGGTTCGCCGTCCCCGTCCTTGACGTAGAGGGCGCGGACGCCGGTGCCCAGGTCGTGATCCCAGAAGCGGGTGGGGAATTCGGTGTAGAGCACGCCGGAGGTTGCGGTTTTCTCGCGTTCGTCGAGGGTCTTGGATTGCTCTTCGAGGCTGCCCCGGTGAGCTTTGGCGCTGTAGATGTAGCGGGTGGTTTCTGCGCGCTGGCGCACGGCGAGGGACTCTACACCGCCGGGGTGGGTGAAGATGAGTTCAGGTTCGCCGTGCTCGGGCAGGCGGTAGACGCCTTTGAGGCTCTTGGAATCGGCTTCGTCGACGTCCTTGCCCAGGGTCAGGTAGATGTGCCCCTCATCGGTAACGGTAAGGACGGAGGCGCCCGACTCGGGTGCCGTCAGCGGGTAGGGCTTGCCCTCTTGACCGGCGGGAAGGGCCCAGAGGCGGGGGCGCCACTTTGCGCCGTCCTTGTTGAGGGTGTTGACGGTGAGCACGGGCGCGCCGGTGCGGCCTGCAGCCAACCCGACCATGCGGGGGTGTTCGATGAGCTGCGAGAGATAGGCGGCGTTCTTCTGCTGGTTGTTTTCGCTAGATGTGGTGTCAGTCATAGGTTCTACGGTATCACCAGCACCTATCGGGACGGTAGCGCGTCCGCGTCCTCAAAATCATCGCCGGTGAGCAGCGGGAAAATATGCTGAGTATTCAGCGGGGCCTGGTTGCTGTGGTCATCGCGCGCAGGGTCGGGGTGAACCCACCGGATTTCCTCAATTTCAGCGCTGGGCACAGCCTGCTCCAGATCAGCGACGCCCCCAGCAGTTACCACAAGATAAACATGGGCACGGACGGTTCGCCCCGCCTCGTTGAGGGCAGCCGCTTCATAGGTGCCCAGATTCATCAAGGAATAACTGTCGAGCACAAGGCCCAGTTCCTCGGTAGCTTCGCGACGGGCGGTTTCTTCGGCGGTTTCACCCGGCTCAGGTTTACCACCGGGAAGCATGAACCCCGTAGTGCCACGCTTGCGAACGGTGAGTACCTCACCCAAGGAATTACGAATGACAAGGGCAGAAACAACAATCGGGGCTGAAGTATCGGTGCTCATACCAGTAACCCTATCGCAGTAGCCGACCTCTGTCGTCACACAGGCTCTCTTATTTAGTGAGCACAGGCACATCGTTGTATTCTTGAATATGAAACTGCCCACAAGCGACAAGGGAGACGCCCTTCATGGCAAAGATTATCTACACCCACACCGATGAGGCTCCGCTGCTGGCGACCTACTCCTTCCTGCCCATTCTTGAGGCTTACGCTTCAACCGCCGGTGTTGAGGTAGAAACCCGCGATATTTCACTTTCGGGCCGTATTCTGGCTCAGTTCAGCGATATTCTCCCTGCAGAGCAGCAGGTAGCGGACGCCCTGACCGAGCTGGGCGAGCTGGCTAAGACCCCCGAAGCTAACATCATCAAGCTACCTAACATCTCGGCGTCCGTGCCCCAGCTCAAGGCCGCTATCGCTGAGCTGCAGGAAAAGGGCTTCGCCATCCCCGATTACCCCGATGAGGTTGTGACCGAGCAGGATAAGGACGTCCGCGCCCGCTACGACCGCGTCAAGGGCTCAGCCGTGAACCCGGTTCTGCGTGAGGGCAACTCAGACCGCCGCGCTCCCCTGTCTGTTAAGAACTACGCCCGCAAGAACCCCCACTCCATGGGCGCCTGGTCAGCAGATTCCAAGACCAACGTCGCCACCATGGGCCACGATGACTTCTTCTCTAACGAGAAGTCCGTGATTATTGAGGCTGACGATACCCTGAAGATTCAGCATGTTGGCACCGACGGCACCGTGACCGTCCTCAAGGAATCTGTGCCCGTACTGGCTGGCGAAATCGTCGACGGAACCTACATGAACGTGGCTGAGCTCGATAAGTTCCTGGCTGAGCAGGTTGCCCGCGCCAAGACTGAGGGTGTGCTCTTCTCTGTGCATCTGAAGGCAACCATGATGAAGGTTTCTGACCCCATCCTCTTCGGCCGCGTTGTACGTGCCTACTTCTCCGAGCTTTTTGAGACCTACGGTGAGCAGCTGGATGCCGCCGGCCTGAACGGCAACAACGGCCTGGCCGCTATTATCTCCGGTATTGACACCCTGCCCGAGGATATCCGTGAGGACGTCCGCGAGCTCATCCACAAGGGTCTGCAGGAAGGCCCCGAGCTGGCCTACGTCAACTCTGACAAGGGCATCACCAACCTGCACGTTCCTTCGGACGTCATTGTGGACGCCTCCATGCCCGCGATGATTCGTACCTCCGGTCAGATGTGGGGCGAGTCAGGCCAGCAGGCTGACACCCTGGCTGTGCTGCCCGATTCTTCCTACGCTGGCGTCTACCAGACCGTTATCGAGGACTGCCGCGCCAACGGCGCCTACGACCCCACCACCATGGGTACCGTGCCCAACGTGGGCCTGATGGCTCAGAAGGCTGAGGAATACGGTTCACACGACAAGACCTTCCAGCTTGAAGCGGACGGTAAGGTTCAGGTAGTGAACTCTGCCGGTGACGTTCTCATTGAACACGAAGTTTCTGCCGGTGATATCTGGCGCGCCTGCCAGACCAAGGACATCCCCGTTCAGGACTGGATCAAGCTGGCCGTCACCCGCGCCCGCGACTCCCAGACCCCCGCTGTCTTCTGGCTCGATAAGAACCGTGCCCACGACGCTAACCTGATTGCCAAGGTCGAGAAGTACCTGCCCGAGCACGATACTTCAGGTCTGGACATTCGTATTCTGGCTCCCGCCGAGGCAACCCAGTTCTCCATCGACCGCATCCGCAAGGGTGAGGACACCATTTCGGTGACCGGTAACGTGCTGCGTGACTACCTGACCGACCTCTTCCCCATCCTGGAGCTCGGCACTTCTGCCAAGATGCTGTCCATTGTTCCGCTGATTAACGGTGGTGGCCTCTTTGAGACCGGCGCTGGTGGTTCTGCCCCCAAGCACGTTCAGCAGGTTCTGGAAGAGAACCACCTGCGCTGGGATTCCCTGGGTGAATTCCTAGCCCTGGCTGCTTCCTTTGAGCACCTGGCCAAGACCACCGGTAATGCTTCTGCCCAGGTTCTGGCTGACACCCTGGATAAGGCGACCGGTACGTTCTTGAACGAGAACAAGTCACCTTCCCGCCGTGTGGGCGAGATTGATAACCGCGGTTCGCACTTCTACCTGGCTAAGTTCTGGGCTGAGGAGCTGGCTGCTCAGGGTGAGGACGCCAATCTGGCAGCTAAGTTCGCCCCGGTGGCTGAGGCTCTGGCTGCGAATGAGGAGAAGATTGTGGCTGAGCTGCTGGACGCCCAGGGCTCCCCCGCCGACCTCGGCGGCTACTACAAGCCCGAGGACGCCAAGGCATCCGCGGTGATGCGCCCGAGCGCTACGCTGAATGACGTGGTGGATAAATTAAAATAATAAAAATACCTATTCAGATGAGGTCCGCCATAAAAATTGCATTGAAAAATATTTTAAACTCAAAAGTTATTAAACATGCATGTATTATTGCGGACCTCTCTGAAACATCAATTCTAAAAGGTCTCGCACGAAGTTTTATCTTCATCTCTATAAAATGAGAAAATCTTCAAAATAAATTTTGAAGTACGAGCACAAAATTATGACATAAGATTCCACTTATCTAAATTAAACCTATCATTAGTTCAAAAAGAAGAGAACATTATGGAAAATAAATCACTTTCAAACATCGAAACCATTGAAAGCAATGCGCTCTCGATACAAGAATGTCTACGGTCCTATATTTATGAGATCCCCAACTTTCAGAGACCGTACAGCTGGGAAAATGACCAGCTAAATGATTTCTGGACCGACATCAATTCATCAGACAACGAATTTTTCTTAGGCTCAACTGTTATTTGGATCAAAGAGAAGCGCCCTCTTTTCAACGACTTACACTCAGTTATCGACGGACAACAACGACTCACCACGTGCACAATATTACTGTCAACAATTAGGGACTACTTCCATGAAATTGAAACTTCTAGCGGTAATGAAGAAATAAAAAAGATTGCGAATACTCAATTCACAAGCACACAAAACAAAATTATTGTTACAGATGACGATGGCGAGTCCCATCGAGTGCTAATCCGCAAAGAAGATTTATTCTACGAAAAAATCCAGCGTCCAAATGCTATCCCCTCAAACTCTGCACTAAACGCAAGTGCCACCCGAATCGAAAAAGCAAGAATTTTCTTTGAAGAGAAAATTAATGATGAGATTAATTCACTTAACGAGGAAGATAAAATATCAAAACTTAAACAGTTAAGAAGCAATGTCTTAGCTTCGAAAGTTATTCAGGTTGAATTAAACTCTGAGGAGGATGGATTTTTAGTATTTGAAACACTCAACACCAGAGGAGCTGATTTAAGACTTGCCGACTTAGTTAAAAACCTCCTCGTACGCGAGTCTGCTAAAAATGGGGATGACAGAGCAACAGTCTCTAAGCGCTGGGAGAATTTTTCTGAAAAAATTCAAGGGTCTTCAACCGATTTTGATTTGGTGGATCGGTTTATTTGGCAATCTTGGAATTCACGCAGAAAAGCTGTTAAACAACAAGAGCTTTACTCCGCACTTATTAGGCATTTCAAAAACACAGACTCGTCTTCGAATGCCTATTTAGACTATTTGGAAGAACTCGAAGTTGACTCAGAAATTTATATCAAATTTGATAATGAAAATATTCAGCCTGAACCTCAAGTTCAGGGCGTGAGAAATGCCTTCTCAGTCCCTCAGTTCGTTGACAGCGTAAGAGCGCTCTCCATATTTAATGTTTCCGTCGCAAATTCTGCTATGATTGCCATCGCAAGAAAATATAATTTACATAAAAAGTTTACAAAAGCGAATCTAATAAAAGTTGCACGTGATATTGAAAATTTCCATTTTCAATTTAGCGCTCTCAACAATTCTGGTTCAACAGGAGGAACTAGAACGAGATACAATAATTTTGCGCTTGAACTCGAAAATGCGAAAAATGCCGCTGAATTTAATTTAGCTGTTGAAAACCTCTCAGCAAAGCTTCGTGCAAGTCTCCCAGATAATTCAAAGACTACAGAAATTTTTTCAAAGCTATTCTATGCGCCTAACCTAACGTTGCGTCAGGCAGATAAGAACAAATCAAGAAAAGCTTTCATCACTTATGTTCTGTTGACAATTTCGAAGCATTTCAAAGCACTCCCCCCTGCCCAATCCATTTCTTCATGGTCTATCGAGCATATTAAGCCCCAAAGTAAAGCTTCTAAGCGTACATCTGATCCGATATATTCAATTGGAAACCTCACACTGCTCACAACAGAGCTCAATTCAGAAATAAGTGATGGAGATTTTGCTGACAAACATAAACAGCTTAAAGATGCCATAACTTTTAAAGATGAGGAAATAAAGAAATGGTTTTCAGAAGCACCCCAAGAAATTACTTCTACCCATATTGAAGAACGCTCAAAGTACTTATCAACATTAGCTCTAGAGAAGATTTGGAATATCGGATAGACTCCGCCGTTGATGTGACTTTGAATTCAGTTACACTAAAGATACTTTTCTATCCAAAAAAATCTCTAATGGTCTGGCCCTAGACGAGCAAGAGACTCATGAGTATACGGAAGCTTCATCTGCTTGTTCTTTGAACATGCAGATGAAGCTTTTGATTACATTCAAGTTTTTTTGGGGGGGCGTTCGACGGGCCTCAACTAGCTTGCCTCACTGCCTGCTACTGGTAGAGCTTGCCGCCCGATTCTTCCAGGTAGCAGGTGGGGCAGAGCGACTCGTAGCCCACGTGCACGCCGTCAATGGCCACCTGGTCACCGGCAAAAACAAACTTTCCATCAACGGTGCGGCCGTTAAAGAGCGCCTTCCGTCCGCACCGGCAAATAGTCTTCAGCTCTTCAAGCGTATGGGCAATCTCCAGCAGGCGGGCAGAGCCGGGGAAAGCCCGCGTCCTAAAATCCGTACGAATGCCGTAGCACATCACCGGTACATTCTCTTCCACCGCAATCCGCATGAGATCATCCACCTGCTCAGCGGTCAAAAACTGGGCCTCGTCCACCAGCAGACACGAGACGGGCAGATGCCAGTGCATACGGTCATCATCAGCATTAGGCTCAGCAGCAGCATGGAAGAGCTCGCGCACCGAGTCGTCCGCCCCCACCAAAAAATCAGCCTGGCGGGTCACGCCCAGACGGGACACAATCTCAGTATCGCCCTTGGTATCAACCTGCGGCTTAGCCAGCAGCACGCGCTGGCCCCGCTCCTCATAGTTATGGGCAGCCTGCAACAGCGCAGTTGACTTACCCGAATTCATGGCGCCAAAACGGAAATAGAGCTTAGCCACGCGGCCACACCTTTCAACCCAGAACACGTACACAGAAAACAAAACCAAACCACACCATTCTAGCCCGGTGCGCTCCCCTGCCCACAGGCGTCCGCGTCCTGCCCAGACGACTTTGTACCAGGCAGTGTTCAGAAATCGGTCTCAAAGTGGGCAGGGGCTGGTACAAACGGGAGTCAACGCACCTAGATACACGAAAAGGGAGGGCCCCGGAAAACCCGGTGCCCTCCCCTTTCTTGCACGAGACCTACTTGCCTGAGACCTCAAGGCCAGAGACGTCCACGTCCTTGAGCGGAATAGTCTTTGAACCGGTCACCAGCTTGTGTACCAGCCACACACCAATAATGATGGGCAGACCGATGTAGGCCGAGACAACCTCGAACCAGTGGCCAGCGAAGATAGCGTTGTAGTTCTGGCCGGCAATCACCAGCAGGCACATCAGCAGCGCAACGATGGGGCCAATCGGGAAGAGAGGGGCCTTGTAGGGCAGGTCGTTCACATCGTTGCCCTGGGCAACGTAGGCGCGGCGGAAGCGGTAGTGGCAGATAGCCACGCCCACCCAGGTGATGAAGCCCGACAGGCCGGAGATGTTAATCAGCCAGGTGTAGGCAGAACCCTCGCCCACAACGGCAGAGACGAAGCCGAAGAGGCCGATAGCGGCGGTCATGAGCAGGGCGGGCATGGGAATGCCGCGGGAGTTCACGCGGGCAAAAATCTTGGGAGCACGCCCCTCCAGTGCCAGGGCATAGAGCATACGGGATGAAACATAGAGGCCCGAGTTACCGGCAGAGAGAATCGCGGTCAGAATGACGGCGTTCATCACCGAAGCGGCAAATGCAATACCCAAGTTCTCAAAAACCATGGTGAAGGGTGAGTAGGCGATATCGGTGGTGTCCGCCCGCAGCAGGTTGGGGCTGGTGTAGGGAATCAGGGTACCGATAATTGCGATAGCACCGATGTAGAAGAGCATGATGCGCCAGAAAACGCTCTTGAGGGCGCGGGGCACGTCGCGGCGGGGGTTCTCAGATTCACCAGCGGCAACACCAATCATTTCGGTGCCCTGAAAGGAGAAACCAGCGACCATGAAGATAGCCAGGATAGAGAGGAAGCCACCCTTGAAGGGTGCTTCGCCGTCGGTCCAGTTAGCGAAATCGTTGTCGTGGTTGCCCAGGATGCCGAAAATCATGGCGACGCCGGCAATTAGGAAGACGATAACTGTGACCACCTTGATGGTAGCCAGCCAGAACTCTGATTCGCCGTAGGAGCGGGCCGAGAGCACGTTGATACCCAGAATGATGGCCAGGAAGACGCCTGCCCAGACCCAGCCGGGAACGCCTGGGAGCCAGTAGGACATGATGACGCCGGCAGCCACCAGTTCAGCAGCTACGGTAATGGCCCAGTTGAACCAGTAGTTCCAGCCCATGGCGAAGCCGAAAGAGTCTGAGACGTAGCGGGAGGCGAAGGTCTGGAAGGAGCCTGCAACGGGCAGGTTGGCTGCCATTTCGCCCAGGGACTGCATGAGGAGCAGCACCATGATGCCGATGAGGGCGTAGGCCAGCAGGGCGCCGCCGGGGCCAGCTTCGGCGATGGTGGAGCCGGAGGCAACAAAGAGGCCGGTGCCGATGGCGCCGCCGATGGCAATCATGGAGAGGTGGCGGCTGGCGAGGCCGCGCTTGAGCTCTTCTTTGGTCTGCCCGGTGGGTGCAGACTGCGCTTCAGTAGACATAGTGTGCTGCTACTTTCGGTGGTAATGAGCCCCCAACAGTTTTGCTTAGGGGGCATAAGACAAACTTTAGATTACCACCGCAAGCACCCTGCACCCCCGGGTGGGCAGCGTGATTTAGCTCTGCTTATCTTCGTTGATGAAGGTGACGGACGCGCCGTGTTCGACGGTGCGGGAGACGGTGCAGTCTTTTTCGGCGGAGAGTTTGATCAGGCGGTCGACCATGGAGCGGGCTTTTTCACCTTCTTCGGTGGCAGGGAATCGCACGTTGAAGCTGACTTCGATGTCGTCGAGGTTAACTGCCTTGTTCTCATCGACCTTACGCAGGCCGGAGGAGTGCACGGTGAAAGTTTCGGGTTCTGACTTGCGGCCGGTGACCACATCGACGTCGATGGCGGAGCAGCCAGCGATAGCGGCTAGGAGCAGTTCGACGGGGGTGAGCAGGCCTTCGCCCTGGCCAAAGTCGAGGGTGTCGCCCTTGGCGTTGGTGGCGCGGTAGTGGCGGGAGGCGACCCGCTCGACGGTCACGGCGCGGTAGTTGGGGTCTTCGGTGCGGGCGGTGTTGGTCATGGTTCTTCTTTCTCTCGGGGTTGGCGCGGACGCCGGTACCCGGGTAACGGTACCAGCACGGGTTTTATTTCTGAGCAGGCAAGCAGTTGCATACTAATCAGAAAATTGGAGTTCCTCTAGTTTTATCTAAACTTATGGCTATGCACCACACCAGCCCAGATACAGGTCAGCTCTCGGCGCCTTCTACCCCCGCCAATCTGCCGAGCCCCGCCAGTGGGGCGACGGCGTCCGCTCCCATTACAGGGGAACACATCAGCCAGCTTCCCGGCGAAATCGGCTTCAAGGAAGGCCTGCGCGTAGCGGGCGTGCTCTGCATCGGCTTTGTGGTCATGGGCATGGGCCTGGGCGTGCTGGTCGCGTCGATGGGCCTGCCCTGGTGGGTTGCCCCGGCTCTCTCAGCTATTGTCTTTGCCGGGTCGGTGGAGTTCCTGCTGGTGGGGTGGATCCACCCTGGGCGTGATTCTAGGAGCCACTTTCCTCTCCCATTTAGAGGGCGTTGACTTCGTGATGACGGGCATGTTCCTGGCGCTCTCTATCGACGCCTACCGGGCGGTCAAAGACCGGGTGACTGCCTCACTCGCGGTTATTGCTTCGCTGACGGCCATCGTTCTTGCCCCGCATTCCATGCTGCTGGTACCCCTGCTGGCCCTGGTAGCCCTGCTCGTCATTCGCCATCTAAGCACCCAGCGCAAGGGTGTATCTGCCCAGGAGGCCCCGCATGCCTAGCACCGGCTACATTCTCTCAGCTATTTTCCTGGCCGCCGGCATCACCTTTGCCTTGTGGCTGATTCCCTTCGGTGTGAAGTCCGTGCTCAAGGGTTCAGCCCTGGTTGCTAATCTGGCTGCTTGGCTGCCCATGGGCGCCATCATCTGCCTGGGCTTTTACGTGTTGGCAGAAATCGACTACTCTTCCCGCGAGACAGCCCTGCCCTACCTCGCCGGAGCGGTAGTAACTGTTGCTACCCACCTGTGGCGGAAGAACCTGGCGCTATCCCTCATCGTGGGCACAGCAACCTGCGTGGTGCTTGCTAACTGGATCTTCTAAGGAGATGCCTCAAAGAGAGACCTACCAAAAAGCGCAGCAAACATACTCGGAGCCGACTGGATGGGTCTGGCGTGAATCGCGACGAGCCTCTAGGCGAGGAGCGAGAGGGTCAGTCGGCGAGAGTATGTTTGCTGCGCTCAATGTTGCGCGGTGTCTCTGTTCTAGAGAGCTGTGAGCGCCCCAGCGCGAGCTGGGAGAGGATCAGCAGGCGGAAGGGATATACCCACCGCGTAAGTGATGTTGGTTTTAGAGGGCGGCCAGCGCTGCGTCGTAGTCAGGTTCGGTGGTGATTTCGTCGACGAGCTGGGTATAGACGATTTCACCGGCGGCGTTGACGACAACAACGGAGCGGGCCAGCAGGCCGGCCAGGGGGCCGTCGGTCATAGTTACGCCGTAGTCTTCGCCAAAAGAGTCGCGGAAGGCTGAGGCTGAGACAACGTTTTCGATGCCTTCAGCGCCGCAGAAACGGCCCAGAGCGAAGGGAAGATCCTTGGAGACGCACACGACGGTGGTGTTCTCGAGCTTGGATGCTTCTTCGTTGAATTTACGGACGGACGCGGCGCAGACACCGGTGTCGATGGAGGGGAAGATGTTGAGGACCAGGTTCTTACCCTCAAATGAGTCTGAGGTGACTGCGTCGAGGTCGGTGCCCACCAGAGTGAATGCGGGTGCTGTGGAACCTACGGCGGGCAGGTCGCCTACGGTCTGTACGTCATTGCCTTCAAGATGTGTAGTAGCCATAGTTGTATTGTGGCGCAGGCAACCGGGGTGGTGCAAGGTGTTGCGCTGTGCGGGTAACTGTAGGTCTTTACCGGTGTATCGGGGTCGGGTAAGTCGTCCTTGGCTTTTGGTGTGGTGGCGGCTGAGTCCCAGCGTCTTATTAACGAAACGTATTCGGCTTTTGTGTAGGGTTTTATGCCGCATCAGGATCGGCCCGATGTTGATGTGGGTGAGGGTCTGACCAGCTCGCCAAGATGGTGCGCCACTTAGGTTCCCCGCTCACCGACGTCACCTATGTCTTTGACGAGTCCACCACCGGCCTGCACCTGACTGATATTCAGCAGTTCCTCGCCCTGCTCGACCAGCTAGTCGATGCCGGCACCACCGTTTTCTCTGTATCGGGCACCACCAGGCCGTGATCGCCCATTCTGACCACATCATAGATGTGGGTCCAGAAGCTGGCCACGGTGGCGGTACAATCGTGTTTAAGGGGACTCCCGCTCAGCTTGCTGCCACAGATACCCTCACCGGGGAGCACCTGGCTGCCTACCTGGCGTCCTAGCGCCCCTGCTACACCTCGTCATAAACTCGTTATCCTACGAAAAAAAGACAGGGTGCAGTACCAGTAACCACACCATCATCTAAAGTCAAACTGTGCCTAAGCTCATCAACCACGAAGAACGCAAACAAGAAATCGCCCAGGCGGTCTGGGCGGTGCTAGCCCGTGAAGGCGTCCGCGGCGTATCTGTGCGAACCGTAGCCGCCGAAGCTGACATCTCTACAGGCTCCCTGCGCCATGTTTTCCCTTCCCACGAAGAGATGATGCAGTTCTCCCTCGACTATGTGGGCAAGCGCTTCATTAGGGCCTTGACCAGCCGGACCTTCAACTACGAGCTGATTTACAGCCTCGAAGAAATCTTCACCGAGCTCTCCCCCGTCTCTGAAGACGGCAAGCTCTTTATCACCGTGGTTGCGGGCATGCTGGCCGATGCCTCAACAATTCCCGGTATCGCCAAGATTCTGCAGTCCCACGAAAAGGACTTCCTCTACGCCTACGGCTTCCTGCTCAGCCAGCTACGGGCCCAGGGGTTTGTGCGCGACGATATCGATATCGACCTAGAGGTAGAAAAGCTCGTAGCCCTGCTGTGGGGTATCAACTGCCTCTACCTGCTCACCGACGGTGAAGCCAGCGACGAGGAGCTCATGGCCCCCATGCTCACCCACTTCGAGACCCTGCTGGAAATCTTCACCTACCCCGAAGAGCAGGCCCTCGACTACTTCAGTCAGGAGTTCTTCAGTGCCTAAGCTCATTGACCACAACGAACGCAAGAAAGTCATCTCCCAGGCGGTCTGGAAGCTCCTGAACGAACGCGGCGTCAGCGCTATCACCATTCGCAACGTGGCAGCCGAAGCCGGCATTTCCACCGGTTCGCTGCGCCACTCCTTCGACAGCCGCGTCGAACTGGTCACCTACGCCCTGGAACTTATCAGCGTAGAAACTGAGGCCAGTATGCGGGCGGTATCGGTACAGGGGCAGGACGTGCTCAACACCGTCAAGATTCTTGAGCACTTCATCCCGCTCACCCCGCGCTCCCGCGCGGTTTCCCGCATCACCCTGGGCATGGTGGCCGAGCTACGCTCCACCCCCGAAATCAAGAACATCTCGGTGACCAGCCTAGAGCGCATCCGCACCCTCTTCTACGACATGCTGGTACACCTTGACCAAGCAGGCCAAATCAAGGCCGGAACTGACGTCAAGGTACAGGCTAACCAGCTCACCATGCTCAGCTACGGCCTAACCACCAAGGCTATTATCGGCGGCAAGGGTTCAGACCCGGTCAACCTCAGCTACATCTTCCGCTCCAGCATCAACGAGCTGCTCGTACACCCCGTCCCCTATGCAACCCAGGAAGACATCGACGAGTTCATTGCCCTATCAGAGGGCGTGGGCGAGCTACACACCCCCGAAGAGACCGCAGAAGAAAACTAAAAGCGGGGCAAACCTATAGCGAAACTTTTTAAACGCCGCAGCGGGCGGAACCGGTGCCGGTTCCGCCCGCTGTGTGTATAGGCTTCTGGCTAAGGTGCCTGCTACCAGGCGAAGCCGATAGAATCCTCAATCTTCTTCAGGAAGTCAGGATTGGCGTCGTCTACCAAGATAGCGGCGTGCATCAGCTCGTGCCCGTTATCCAGGGTAAAGATGTAGCCGGGGTTATTGCCTGAGGCAAAACGCACCTCAGAGCGAATTACCCGCACGCCGTCCTCGCGGGTGTAGTTGATAGTCTCAACGGTCTCGTTGATTGACCAGGCCGGGGTAAGACGGGCGACGGTTTCCTTTTCCATTTCCTCGGCGCTACGCCCCTGCTCATCGTTATAGGGGGTGCTCACCATAAAGCGGCCGGCCGCGTCCTCGGCGCTACGGTAGTGGGTGAACTGGTAGGTAAAGATTTCTGCCTGGGAGGGGGTGGCGTCCTGCACATAGTCCTGGGGTACAAAGAAGGTCACGCCGTTCTCGGCAAAGACGGTACCGGGGAAGGGGTCTTCGGGAGTCGGTTCAGGGGTTGGCTCTTCGGTCGTAGGCTCAGGGCTAGGTGTCACGGAAGTAGCCTCGGGGGTAGGGCTGGGTGAGGCTGAGCTGGCGCTTGCTGAAGCGGTCTGCGGGTCAACGCGGGTAATCACTTCTTCCTGCTGGCAGGCGGTGAGGGCCAGCAGAGCAAGGCTAGTGAACAGGACAACTGATTTTCTGGTCATGGTTCCTTCACGGGGAGTAAGGCGTGGTGTGCGGCTTTTAATTCTAAAGAGCACCGTCGAGGCTGCCCAGTGAAAACCTAAAAATGTGGGCAAGATACCGTTACTTTCCCCGCGTGCTGCCTGTCTGGCGGCTGGGAGGGGCAGCAGGCGTCCGCCCCCTCCCGCAGAATTTAGGACGCCTGCGCCCGACCTTCCAGCGCCTTTTTGGCTTTGGGGTAGAGCAGGGCAATCATGATAATTCCCAGCAAAATCACCGGGATGTGGCTGGCCATAGCCCAGCGGAAGGCTTCGCGGGTATAGGTCTCGGGGGTGCCTGCGCCCAGACTGTCAAGGATCAGACCAATCAGAAGCACGATGACCAGGGCTCCGGTAAACCCGCCCATGTTGGCGATACCGGTTGCCAGGCCACGCTGGTGCTGGAGCACATGCGAGCGCACCACCTCAAAGGCCGCCATGGACACCGGCCCGTTGATCCCTAAGGTGATAGCTGCGGCATAGAGCAGGGCTGTCGGTAGGGTTCCGGGCCAGAAGAAAATCAAGGACCAGAGGCTAAGGTTGAGCAGGCTGCTACCCACCGCGATGTGGACTCGGTAGGCAGAGAAGCGGGAGAGAATCGAGCCGGTGAAGAAGCCAGCTAACACGATAGCGGCAACCACCGTACTGATAATGGCCGAGGCTAGGGCCCGGCTATAGCCCAGGCCCCCGGTTAAAAAAGGCATGCCCCACAGCAACATGATAGAGAAAATCATAGAGGCGGTGACGTAGTGTACCCAGAAGGCCAGGCGCACTCCCGGGTAAGCCAGCACCTGTTTGATGGAGGAAAGGAACCCGGGGTTGGGGGCCGGGGGAAGAACAGGTAGGGAGTCGGTGACGAGGTAGGGGTGATTGGTGCGGGCCTGATTAGCTTCGTCCTGGTGAGGGTGCGGACGCCGGGCGGACGCGCTCCCCCGTCCGCGCCGGGCCCGGCGGCCCAGCCCCTGGGCTACGGTAGCCCTGCCGGGAGCCGGCCTGAGCGTGAAGAGGGCCAGAAGCAGAAGGCAAGAACCGATAGCGGCGAGAACAGTAAAGCCGCCCTGCCAGCCCAGGGCAGCAACCAGGGCAACCAGGGGCGTGACGGCAACCAGCTGGCCCAGCTGGCCCATATTAGCGCTGATTTGGTTGACCACCGGAATCTGTTTAGGAGTAAACCAATCTGAGATTAGGCGGATCAGGCTGACGAAGATACAGGCGTCCCCGCTGCCTACCAGCACGCGGGCTAGTAGAGCTATGGGTACGGTGTCGCTGTGGGCCAGCAGGAGCTGGCCAGCCGTCATGAGGGTCAGGCCATCAGCAATCAGCACCGGCGCCCCCTTACGATCCAGCAGGGCACCCACCGGCACCTGACAGCTGGCATAGACCACCAGTTGCAGCATGATGAAGAGGGAAATCGCTGTAGCCTCTACTCCAAAGTGGGTTTGGGCAGTGGCCCCCAGCGCCGAGAAGGAGCTGCGGTTGATAATTGAGAACACGTAGGCGGCTATAGCCACCGCCCACACTAGCCATTTCATGAGTGGGCCACTGCTTTCAAGAGATTAGTTGCTCTTTTTGACCACGGAGGACTTGAGGTACATCTGGCCCGCGCCGGGAACCTTAGCCTCGATGTCGTGGCCGTTGACGGGGCTTTCGAGCAGGCGGATACCGCGCACCTTGGTGCCGGCCTTAATATCTGCGCCGCCCTTAACCTTGAGGCCCTTGGTGATGGTCACAGAGTCACCGTCAAGCAGCTCATTGCCCACGGAGTCCAGTACCTTGGAACCGGTTTCTTCTGCTGCGGAGTCTTCGCCTTCTGCCCATTCATGTCCACACATAGGGCAGACCCAGAGATCCCCCTGCTGGTAGGAATATTCTTCAGAGCAGGCAGGGCAAGCGGGTGCGGGGGCATCAGACATGGAAATCTCCATCGGTTAGGTGAAAATTTTGGTCGCTCTCATTATCCCAGAAAGAAAGACAAAAACCTCCCGCTCCTCGGACTGGAAGGAGCGGGAGGTTGTGGAATTGTATCTAGAGGGCTTACTTGGTGGGAGCGGGGCCTTCGTCGTTCATGTCGGTGGCGGGATCTGAGATAACATCGGCGGGAGCCTCATCGACTAGCTTCTGGGCCTTCTTGTCGGCCTTCTCGGTTTCCTTTTCAGCTTTCTTTACAGCCTTCTCGGTTTCCTTGTTGGCCTTAGCTTCTGCCTTTTCAGCCTGCTTTTCGGCCTTAGCCTGGGCGTGGGCGTGGGCGTCCTTGACCTCTTCAGCCTTTTCCTTGGCCTTTTCGGTGCCAGCGGCGGCTGCTTCTTTAGCCTTTTCGGTACCGGCTACAGCTGCTTCCTTGGCCTTTTCAGCAACAACGGGAGCCTGTTCCTTGATGGTCTCTTCGGCGGTCTTGATGCCGTTCTGTACCTTGGGGTCGTTCCAGATGTTGGTGGCCTGGGTCTTGATCTTTTCGTACTGGCCGCGGCCTGCACGGGCACCCAGTACGTAGCCGATACCTGCACCGGCGATGAACGCTAGACGTGCTTTCATGATAAACCTTCTTTCATCAGGGGGCTTGTTATCTCCTATTGTGCCAAAGCGTGCTGAGGAGCGGCGGACGACACACCGCAACCACATTTAAGATGCCATTGAAAAAGTGCACGTACCCCGCACTTTTCGCGGGGCACGTGCACTTTAAGACAGGCTCTTACTTGCTTCCCCCCGATAGCTGCTTTTGACCCTCCAGCTCGAAGATTGGGTCATTCTTTTTCTCGTCTACAGGAAGATTCATTACGGTTGCCAAAATATCTGCTAGCCTACGAGCCTGAGAGAGGTTCTCCCCAGAAGTAATCCACCGATCAAAATCAACCTGGAAATTTTGATCCTTTGTGATGATATGCAACTGCGGGTCACGGGACTTTCGTTCATCTAAACGCACATAGCGAATATCGGCCAGGGGGTGAAGCTCACCCACCAGCCCCTTCTTCCGCAAATCTCCGTAGCTCACAATAAAGAAGTCTGTCTCTGTGATTCCCAAGTATGAGTTGGTGAATCCCTCATTAACATCCGCAAAGGCCAGCAACCGAGTCCCAGGAGGCAAGGCCCACCGAAGAATACGATAAAGTGACTCTTCAACTTCCTGATTAAATACGGTGAAACTTGGTTCTGGTTGTGCTGGCGCACGGTAAGCTTTTCCAGCTAGCGCTGAGACTGCTTGGGCTAATGATTCCGCCTTGTCAGCTGAATTTAGGCTGCGTCGACCCTTTCCAAAAGGTATACGAGCCAACCCTCCCTCTGGGGTAAGTTCCTTGATCAGATTCAACTGTTGAACGAGTGTACTCAACAAGTTCTCAAGTTTTTTACGTGATTCCTGATATTCATTCTCGGTAGTAGCCAGAACGGTTTCTAACAGGTCATATGCACTCTCATCTAAGCTAATACGCGCCGACCGCAGCACATTCCAGCGATGCCTTGTCCATTCAGCCAGCAAAAGACCATTAGCGTCATTGAGTATGGCCTGTTCATTGAGGCTTATTCAAAAGTCCCACCCGCAGCCAAAAACACCAACCCCCGCACCACCGCAAACACCCGCCCATACAACCCCAACGGCCGCCTAAACCCCGTATGAAGAATCCGCCAAGTCTTGATGTGAGCGATAACCCGCTCCACCACCGACCGCAGCCGATTCAGCACCCGATTATTCCGCCTCTGCTCCCGACTCAGCCGCTGACCCGGCTTGCGCCTGGCCGGGGTAGCCAACCCCAACCCGATATAGCCCTTATCAGCCACAGTGCTCTCATCAAGATATCTTTCCAAGCCATGATGTTTGAAGGCGTAAGCATCATGCCTGGCCCCGGGCACCGGGTCGGGACTGTCAGATTAACGGTGTAAACCCACAACAAATCTAGCGACCAGCCACCTGCGGCAACCGATCACCAAAAACAATAGCAAAAGCATTCAATGCCGGCTTCCACCGAGTCATCCACCGCCGGGCACCAGCACCTGAAGGATCCAAAGACCGAACCGTCAAATACATAAACTTCAAAGCTGACTCCTCAGACACAAAATGCCCACGCGACCTGGCAGAACGCCGCAACCTAGCATTCAAAGACTCAATCGCATTCGTCGAATACAACACCCGACGAACCTCCATCTCATACGACAAAAAAGGAATAAATTCCTCCCAGCGACGCCACCACAAAGCACTAATAGCCGGGTACTTCTCATCCCACTTCTGCCCAAAGGCCTCCAAAGCCGCCTGCGCAGCCTGCTCGGTCACCGCCTGATAGACCGGCTTCAAATCCCGGCAAATCGCCTCCCAGTGCTGCCTGGGGGCGTAATGCATGGAATTGCGGATCATGTGAATGACGCAGTTTTGCACAATCGTGCGTTCATAGACCGCATTCACGGCCTCAGGCAGGCCGGTGAGCCCATCACAGACCAGGTAGAAGATATCAGCGGTGCCACGGTTCTTCAGCTCGGTCAGGATCTGTAGCCAGAATTTGGCTGATTCGCCTGCCCCTTCAGGGCCTGCCCAGATTCCTAACACATCCCTAGCGCCTTCGACGTTGACTCCCATAGCCACGTAGAAGGGGCGGTTGCTTACCTGCCCTTCGCGGACTTTCAGGTAGATTGCATCGATAAACACAGCCAGGTAGACCGTTTCTAGGGGCCTGGCGGCCCATTCATTCATCTGGTCAAGGACCGTTGTGGTGATACGGCTGATGGTGTCTTTACTGATGCTGGCCCCATAGATTTGCTCGAAGTGGGCTGCGATGTCACCGTAGGTGAGTCCTTTGGCGGCCAGGGAGAGGATGATTTCATCGACGTTTTTGAGTCGACGGGCTCGTTTGGGCACGATGGTCGGTTCGAAGGAGCCGTCGCGGTCGCGGGGGACTTTGATGTCGATGGGGCCGACGGTGTCGGTGAGGATTCTTTTGGTGCGGTAGCCGTTTCTGGTGTTTTGGCTTGTCTGGTTGGGGTTTTCGGCGTGTTTGGGGTAGCCGAGGTGGTCGGTGAGTTCTTCGTCGAGGGCAGCTTGGATGATGTCTTGGGTGAGGGTTTTGAGTAGGGTGTCGCTGCTGAGGTCTAGGCCTTGTTCTTTGGCTTGGGTGATGAGGTTTTGGGCGAGTTGGTGTTCTGTTGTCATGGTGTTATTTTCTCCTGTTGGGGTTGGGGGGGGTTACACCGTTTTCCTGACAGTCCCCATTTCTGCCCTAGCTGCCCAGCTTGAGCTGATTCTGGCACAGCGTAGTGAAGCAGAGCAGCAGATACTGGATTTGGTGGAAGCTCATCCTTTATCAGCAGTTATTCGTTCGATGCCGGGGGTGGGTGTGCGCACCAGTGCCAGGATTCTAACTGAGGTGGTGGGTAAGGATTTTAAGGATGCTTCTCATCTGGCTTCTTATGCTGGGATTGTGCCAGTGGATAGAAAATCGGGTACCTCAATTAAGGGTTCCCACGCCTCACGGCGTGGGAACAAAGCACTCAAGCGAGTGCTTTTCTTATCTGCTTTTGCTTCGTTGAAGGCTGATCAGGCTTCGCGTGCTTATTACGATCGCAAGTGTGCGGAGGGTAAGCGGCATAATCAGGCGGTGATGGCGTTGGCTCGTAAGCGGTTGAATGTTTTGTTTGCGATGTTGCGGGATGGGTGTTTTTATGAGTCTCGTGTGTCGGTGGGGGCTTGACGAAAACTATAGAAGCCCCCCCGCCCGCCATACGTCCGCACACGCACCTAAGACGCCATCGAAAAAGTGCAAGTGCCCCGCACTTTTCGCGGGGCACTTGCACTTTTCCACAGGAAGATCCAGTTTGGAGGCTAAACGTTGAAGCGGAACTCCACCACGTCGCCATCCTGCATGATGTAATCCTTACCTTCCATACGGACCTTGCCGCGGGCCTTGGCCTCGGCCATGGAGCCGGCGTCGTCCAGGTCGGAGAAGGAGACAATCTCTGCCTTGATGAAGCCGCGCTCAAAGTCGGTGTGGATGACGCCGGCAGCCTGGGGGGCGGTGTCGCCCTTGGTGATGGTCCAGGCACGGGTTTCCTTGGGACCAGCGGTCAGGTAAGTCTGCAGGCCTAGAGTGGAGAAGCCGACGCGGGCCAGCTTGTCGAGGCCGGACTCGTCCTGGCCACTCATTTCCAGCATTTCGCGGGCCTCTTCTTCAGAGAGCTCGACCATGTCAGCCTCAAGTTTGGCGTCCAGGAAGACGGCCTCAGCGGGGGCGACCATGGCGCGCAGTTCAGCCTGCTTTTCCTCAGAGGCGAGGACGCCCTCGTCCGAGTTAAAGACGTAGATGAAGGGCTTGGAAGTGAGCAGGTTCAGCTCCTTGAGCAGGGCCATATCGATTTTGGCTTCTTCGTACTTGGAAATCAGGGTGTCGCCCTGTTCCAGCACAGCCTGGGCCTTCTTGTATTCCTCAAGCTGGGCGGGGTCACCCTTCTTGATTTTGACGGCCTTTTCCAGGCGGGGAATAGCGTTTTCCAGGGTCTGCAGGTCAGCCAGCACCAGCTCAGTGTTGATGGTTTCCATATCGCTGGCAGGATCAACCTTGCCGTCGACGTGGATGACGTCGGGGTCGTCGAAGGCGCGGACGACCTGGGCGATGGCGTGGGCCTCGCGGATGTTCGCGAGGAACTGGTTACCCAGGCCTTCGCCTTCAGAGGCGCCGCGAACGATACCGGCGATATCGACGAAGGAGACGGTTGCGGGCAGAATGCGCTCGGAACCGTAGATTTCGGCCAGGCGAGCCAGGCGCTCATCGGGCAGGTTAACGACGCCCACGTTGGGTTCGATGGTCGCGAAGGGGTAGTTCGCTGCCAGGATGTTGTTTTTGGTCAGTGCGTTAAAGAGGGTCGACTTGCCGACGTTGGGCAGACCCACAATTCCAATAGTTAAAGCCACGGTTTCTAGTTTACAGGGGTGAGTCAAGCGGGCGCGGGAGCGTCAGTTAAGCCCCACAACCTGTGCGGGCGCCCGCCACCGGCGAGTAGGTCAGGCAGCTTCCACACACCCACCTCTTGTTACTTAGGGCACAATATTTTATGCTGATCAGCATGACAGTAGCGCAGTTTTCACCCCAGGATATCGTCATTCGCCCGATCAACCTTGACTCCGATAACGACATGGAGCAGCTCAACGCCCTCGATTCTGTCTGCGATGAAAAGCTCTACGGCTTCCCATCAACCACAACGGTTGAAGAGCGGCGGGCTATTCTTGCGCCCTCCAGCTACTACGAAAACCACCGCTGGGTTGCCGAGGTTCGGGGGCAGATTCTCGGTATTGTGCTGGTCTCACTCCCCCTCAAAGAGAATCTGGACGGCCTGAACTTCCTTCTTGCCGTCCACCCCGAGGCTGAAGGGCGAGGTCTGGAAGAGGCGCTTACCCGCCATGCCCTAGCCGAGGCTATCGAGCCCAGCGGACGCACCCAGATCACCTACTACGGTTACCTCATGCAGGATGACAACAAGGACGACCCCGCCCTGCTCATCAACAGGGTTGCGGATCTTCTGGGCCTAGAACCTAAGAATTCTGCTATCACGAGAATCGCTCCCCTACCGCTTCCCGCAGACCTTGTGCAGGCGGCTGAGGGCAAGACAATAGCCGACCCCGCCTCCACCTTTGAGGTCTGGGAACATGAAATTCCCGAACAACACCTAGAGTCAGCCGCAGCTGCTTACCACCAGCTAGAGGTGGATGAACCCACTGGAGATGTCCGCTGGGAGGCTTCAGACTTCACCCCTGAGCGTCTGCGCGAGATAGAGAAGAAAACCCATACATCAGGAGAAGAACTGATGTATGCGGCTGCCCTACACCAAGGAAAGATTGCAGCGATAACAGCCCTGACCTATCCCACCGATACACGCAATGTCTCAGCCTGGCAGGAATCTACCGTGGTCATGCCAGAGCACCGCGGCCTTGGCCTCTCCCGCACCCTCAAGGTGCTCAGCCATACCCGACTGCCGGCGTCCGCGCCCCACATTCGGCAAATTATTACCATGAACTCGGCTGTCAACCCGGCCATGATCAAGGTCAATGAGGAGCTGGGCTACCGGCCCGTCTGGGAAGAAATCTGCTACCAGAACTAGTGGCTAGCCCCGCCTAGGTTGAGCACCAGCACCCCGGCGACAATCAGGGAAATACCCACTACCTTGACCAGGGTGATGGGCTCCCCCAGGAATACCGCCCCGATGGCGACGATGGCAGCGGTACCCAACCCCGACCAGAGAGCATAAGCCACCCCCACCGGAATGTCCCGCACCGCCAGAGCCAGCATGAAAAAGGCAAAGCCGTAGCTCACCAGGCACCCCAGGGTAAACCACAGTTTGGTGAACCCTTCAGTGTATTTCAGCAGGGTGGTGGCAATGATTTCGGAGCCAATGGCGAGCGCGAGGAAAAGGTAGGGCATAGGCTCATTCTACACGCCCCGTACAAAAAAGGCTAGAATAATAAGTACACGTATCTCACAACGATGTGAATCTAGGAGTTTTTGTATGTCTCACAAGGGCAACAAGGAGTACACCGATGTCTCCACCGCAGCTATCGAAATGGGCGACGCCGCAACCCGGGCTCCGGGGTGGAACCGCACAGACACAGCCTGGACCGTCAGCCTCTTCGGCACAGCCGTCGGCGCGGGTATTCTCTTCCTCCCCATCAACGCGGGCGCCGGCGGTGTCTGGCCGCTGCTGGCCGCAACCGTCCTGATCTGGCCTATGACCTTCCTGGCTCACCGGGGGCTCTCCCGCATGGTCTCCGCCAGCTCCAAACAAACAGCAGATATCACAGAGGTAGCCGAAGAATTCTTCGGCCGAGGCTTCGGCAAGATCTTTACCCTGCTCTACTTCCTCTCCATCTACCCCATCCTGCTCATTTACGGCGTCAGCATTACCAATACGGTTGATTCCTTTCTCACTAACCAGTTCGGGCTAGAGCCCCTGCCCCGCTGGCTTCTTGCCGCCATGCTCGTCGGCGCCATGAGTGCCGTCATGATGATCGGCCAAAAGCTCATGCTCACTGTCACCCAGTTCCTGGTCTACCCCCTCATTCTGGTTCTCGCCGCGCTCACCCTCTACCTCATCCCCCACTGGTCACTCGACGGCTTTAGCCAGGTGCCAGCCCCCGGCAACTTCTCCATGACCCTCTGGCTCATGCTGCCGGTGCTCGTTTTCTCCTTCTACCACGCAGCGGCTATCTCCCAGTTCTCAGTGGCTATGCGCAAGCAGTACCACGGCTTCGCTTCGGTCAAGGCGTCCCGCGTGCTACGCGTGACCTCAATCATTCTGACCGTCTTCACCATGGGCTTTGTCTGGTCCTGCGTGCTAGCTATCGGCCCGGACGGCCTAGCTGAAGCCCGCGCCTCCAACCTCCCCATCCTCTCCTACCTGGCCAACGAATTCGATGCCCCCTTCATCAACTGGCTCGGCCCCATCGTAGCTATTGCGGCCATCGTTTCCTCATACTTCGGCCACTGGCTCGGCGGGCACGAAGGAGCAGCCGGTATTATCCGCAAGAACTTCGACCCCGAGAAAAAGCGCATCAGTGACAAAGCCCTCAACATGGCTATCAACGTCTTTATCGTGGTCACCGTCTGGATCGCAGCCGTGCTGAACCCCAGCGTCCTCTCCCTCATCGAATCGCTAGTAGGCCCCGTCATGGCCCTAGTACTCTTCATCGTGCCCATGTGGGCCATCCACAAGGTACCGACCCTAGCCCCCTACCGCGGCAAGCTCTCCAACATCTTCGTGGTGATCTCAGGCATCGCAGCCTTCTCAGCCGTCGTCTACGGCCTAATCCCCAGCTAACCAGCCACACAAGAAAAGGCCCCCAAGCGGGGGCCTTTTCTTACACGGAAACTCTTCGCGCAAGGTACATGGAGTTCGCTTCGCAATTTTACCGGCTCGGCTGCACTCCTCACTTCCTAAATTTGCCCAATCGTGGGCAAATTTTTAACGGAAGAGGACTTCGTCGCGAAGCCGAGCCGGTCGCTTCGCAATTTTACCGGCTCGGCTTCGCTCCTCGTCCTCCCAGTCGCATCGCGGGCTCACCCGAATCATTCTTCAGGGCCGCGCGCAGCTCCTTAGGCAGCGAGAAGAGAATATCTTCCTTAGCGGTCTCAAATTTCTCAACGTCAACATAACCGTAGTCAGCCAGCAGACGCAGCACGTCCTGCACCAGCACCTCGGGTACAGATGCGCCGGAGGTTAGACCCACGGTGGTCACACCCTCGAACCAGGCCTCATCAACCTCATTGGCGTAATCCACCAGGTAGGCCTGCTTAGCCCCATATTCCAGGGCGACTTCCTTCAAGCGCACAGAGTTCGACGAGTTAGTCGAGCCCACCACAATCACCAGATCAGCCTTCGGAGCGATCTCCTTGATAGCGCCCTGGCGGTTAGAGGTGGCGTAGCAGATATCGTCTGAAGGCGGGTCCTGCAGGGTGGGGAAACGCTCACGCAGACGGGCAACGGTTTCCAGGGTTTCGTCCACCGACAGAGTGGTCTGAGAAATCCACACCACCTTTTCGGGGTCGCGAACGGTCACCTGGTCAACCTCATCGGGTGAGTTCACAATCTGAATGTGGTCGGGGGCTTCACCAGCGGTACCCTCAACCTCTTCGTGTCCGGTATGGCCGATCAGCAGAATGTCGTAGTCCTGCTTGGCAAAGCGCACAGCCTCGCGGTGCACCTTGGAAACCAGAGGGCAGGTAGCGTCGATAGTGTTAAGCTGGCGCTCTTCTGCTGAGGCCACAACAGCCGGTGACACGCCGTGGGCGGAGAAGACGGTGACGGCGCCCTCGGGGACTTCCTCCACCTCGTCCACGAAAATTGCTCCCTGAGCTTCGAGGGTTTCAACCACGTGGCGGTTGTGCACAATCTGCTTGCGCACGTAGACGGGCGCCCCGTAGTGGTCTAGGGCCTTTTCAACGGCGATGACGGCGCGGTCAACGCCGGCGCAGTAGCCACGGGGTGCTGCCAGGAGCACCTTCTTGTCGCCTGTGGGGGCGGCTGCCTCAACTTCTTTGCGGGTCCTGCGCACGCGGGGTACGGTGGGCAGACCCAGTTCAATGGTCTTCTCTTGGGTAGACATAGTCTCTATCCTACGTGGTTCTAGCGGGTGCGTGCAGTGGCTTCTCTCGCAGTCAGCCCCATAATCGCTGAGAGAAGAGCCAGAAGTACCAGGACCGCCCCCGCAATCAGCAGGTTGAGGGCCAGGCCGTTGTGGTAGCTGGCGAAAGAGGCGGTGATGGTTTCAGACAGCTTTTGCAGAAATAGGACGGCAGCGTTGCTAGCCGGTAGCTCAATTCCGGCGGTCAGTGAAGCGCCGCCACCCAATAAGCCGGCGAACCAGAGCAGGCCAGCAGCAGTTAAGGCGATAAAGGCCAGGTAAGCAAAGCGGTTGCGGGGCCACAGGAGGAACCCGAGCAGGGCAGATAGACCGCTGACCACCAGCAGGGGTTGCCAGAGAGAGGCCAGCCAGATCAGGGTGTTGATGGTGGAGTTGATAGGCCAGATGTTCTGCCCCGTATCCAGGGTGATGGTACGGCCGGGCAGGCTTGAGGTATCAACGCTAAAGCCGGTAGCCGACTGCACAGACGACCCAGCCTGGTCATAGAGGGCAGAAAGGTCAAGCACCGCCGGGCGGCTTTCACCCGAGAAGTTATAGGCGTGGGTATCTGAAATCACCTGGGCCCACAGCCGGGGGTAGGCCTCAGATGTTACGAGAGAGTTCGTGGCACCGTCTACCAGGTTGTGGGTCTGGTCGTACAGCCAGTTCTGCACTCCCCCAAACCAGGAGGTCGAATTGCCATCGCCCAGGTAGGTCTCAATAGCTGGCGAGGCCATAATATCTTCGGTGACAGCACTTGCCAGGCTGGTCTGGAAGTCTTGATCATAGGCGATGGACTCGGTCATCGCCGCAAAGTTTTCGGTATCTACCAGGGTGGTTTGCGCCCAGTAGGCTGTGGCTGCGGTCAGCCCGGTAGCCAGCGTAAGAAGGGCTAGCAGGATGCAGAGAAAGCGCCTGGCCAGGCTAAAAGCCGGACGGCGGCGCTGACGTCGGGGCGCCCGTGGGAGTGCGTAGGACGCCATCGGCGCGGACGCCACCCCCTGCGCCTGCATTTCAGGCGGGTAGGCCCCCTGGGCATAGTGATCCGAGGTCGACTCTGCATAGGGGTGGGTGTAGCCCTGGGGCTGCTGGGCATAGGCTGCCTGGGCTGCTTCTTTGGCGCGCTGATTTTCGGCCTGAACATAGGGGTTTGTCCAGTTGCCGTCGCCGTAGTCTTCTGTGCTCTTGCGGGTACCCGTCATGCTTGCATGGTAGCCGGTCTTACTGGGTATTTGCTTGAGTTCCTATTTTTTCTTGGCTCGATGCTTAAAGTGTCAGCCAGCGGTGGTAGAAGTAGGTGTATGAACAGTTTTGGTGATTCGGCTCCCGGCCATCTGACGCTGGCGCAGCTACAGGCCCAGCAAGAGCAGCAGGCCCAGGGCGCACCCCGGCAACTAGCGGAACGCGCTGGCCAGACCAGCGTCGATAATCCCTGGCCCCTGCATGTGCTGTCGAATAAGATGCACGAGTATATTGCCCGTTGCGTACCGACCTGGGTGGAGGGGCAGATTATTGAGCTCAACCACCGCGGCAGGGTTTCCTATGTGACGCTGCGCGATATGGAGCAGGAAGTCTCGGTATCGGTCACGGTCTGGGGCTCTGAGATGGCTAAGGTTCAGGGCCAGCTGGAGCGGGGCTCTCGGGTGGTTTTGCAGCTCAAGCCTGACTTCTGGGTGAAGACCGGCCGCCTGTCGATGCAGGGTTCTCATATCAAGCCGGTGGGTGTGGGCTCCATGCTGGAGCTCATTGAGCAGCTGCGGGCCAAGCTGCAGGCTGAGGGTCTCTTTAGTCCCGAGCGTAAGAGGCCCTTGCCCCTGCTCCCCCGCCGGGTGGGTCTGATTACCGGCCGTGATTCCGATGCCATGAAAGACGTTATCCGTAATGCTTCGTTGCGCTGGCCCGCCGTTGATTTTGAGGTGCGGGAGGTTGCGGTGCAGGGTGTGAACGCGGTTGCCCAGGTGACGGCTGCGCTGGCTGAGCTTGATAGCCGGGACGACGTCGACGTGATTGTGATTGCCCGCGGTGGCGGCTCCTTTGAAGACCTGCTGCCTTTCTCTGAGGAGGCAATGGTTCGGGCCGTTGCAGCGGCGCATACCCCGGTCGTATCGGCTATTGGCCACGAGGCTGATTCTCCTCTGATGGACCACGCAGCAGATTTGCGGGCCTCGACCCCTACCGATGCCGGTAAGCGTATTGTTCCGGATGTCCGTGAGGAGCGAGAGCTCTTCGCATCGGTCCGATACCAGCTGGTACGAGCTGTGGAGCAGCTGGTGTCCGCTGAGCGTTACGGTCTAGCCCAGGTGCGGTCCCGTCCGGTTCTTGCCAACCCGGGCTCAGCCCTGCTGGCTAGGTCAGAGGATATTGAGCGGCTACGGGCGAGGGCTGCGAGCGCGGCCGTCCATCGTCTTGCCAGGGACCGTGATCTTATTAGCCAGCTACGGGCGCGGGTTACGGCCCTGTCGCCCCAGCAGACCCTGGAGCGCGGCTATGCGGTGATGCAGGACGCCTCTGGCCAGCTGGTACGCGATGCCCGCACCCTGCACGAGGGTCAAAACATTAGTGTGCGCGCGGCAGTCGGTGCCGTGGACGCAGCCGTTACCGCCGTGCACGAGAAAAACCACTAGAACCTGGTCAGATGCCAGGTCGAGGAAAGGAAACCTATGAGCAACACCATCGAATTCAAGACAGAGCTCAACGCAACTCCGGTTGAGCAGCTGACCTACGAGCAGGCCCGTGAAGAGCTTTTGCAGGTTGTGGCCCGCATGGAGTCCGGTGCGAGCACGCTTGAAGAATCTATTGCCCTGTGGGAGCGAGGCGAGTCCCTTGCCCAGCGATGCGAGGCATGGCTTGACGGCGCACAGGCAACCCTGGACGCCGCCCGCCAGAACCAGACGTCCTAGTTCTGCTTGTAGTCAGCCAGGAAGTTGCCCAGGCGCTCCAGGGCATCGGCCAGGGTGCGGGTATCGGGCAGGAAGACCAGACGGAAGTGGTCGGGTTCTGACCAGTTGAAGGCCGTGCCGTGGCTCAGCAGAATCTTCTGTTCCCGCAGCAAATCGAGCATGAACTGCTCGTCGCTGGTGATATTGAACTTATCGATATCGAGCTTGGGGAAGAGATAGAGGGCGCCCTCAGCCTGCTGCACGGTCACGCCGTCCATTTCGCTGAGCATCTTGTAGGACAGGTCCCGCTGCTCCTTGAGACGCCCGCCGGGCAGAATCAGGTCGTTGATGGACTGGTAGCCACCCAGGGCGGTCTGTACGGCGTGCTGGGCGGGCACGTTAGCGCACAGGCGCATATTAGCCAGCAGGTTAATACCCTCGATGAAGGGGGCAGCCGCAAGCTTGGGCCCCGAAATAGCCACCCAGCCAGCGCGGTAGCCGCAGACTCGGTAGGCCTTGGAAAGACCCGAGAAGGTCAAGGTGAGCACGTCGTCGCCTGCCAGAGCTGCCACGTGGGTCATCTGGGCGCCGTCGTAGAGAATCTTCTCGTAGATTTCATCAGCAAAAATCACCAGCTCGTGTTCCCGCGCCAGGTCAACAATCTGCTGGAGCACCTGGGGAGTATAAACAGCACCGGTGGGGTTATTGGGGTTGATAACCACAATGCCGCGGGTGCTGGGGGTGATTTTTGACCTGATGTCCTCAATATCGGGCAGCCAGCCGTCCTCTTCATTGCAGAGGTAGTGCACCGGCTTGCCGCCTGCAAGCTGGGTAGCAGCCGTCCACAGGGGGTAGTCGGGACTGGGCACCAGAATCTCATCCCCGTTATCGAGCAGGGCCTGCAGGGTCATAGGAATCAGCTCCGAGACCCCGTTACCCAGGTAGACGTCGTCGGTAGTGATGTTCATGATGCCCTCATTCTGGTAGTACTGCACAATGGCGGTACGGGCAGAGTAAAGGCCGCGGGAATCAGAGTAGCCCTGGGTGTAGGGCAGGTGCTCGATGATATCCATCATGATGGTTTCAGGCGCTTCAAAACCGAAGGGTGCCGGGTTACCGATATTGAGCTTGAGAATACGGTGACCGCGCGCTTCCATACGCTGGGCTTCTTCCAGAATGGGCCCGCGAATATCGTAGAGAACGTTTTGAAGTTTTTTTGATTGCTTGAATGCCATGAGATTTAGATTACCCCTTTATGTTGGTCAGCCAGAAATGGGCGGCGCCGGTTTCTGAGACGGGATTATCACCGCTCGTGAGCGTATTGAGGCGCACCAGAGAATCGGTGTCGAGGTTAGCTGAAACACCGTTAATGATGTCCTTCACCTGCTGGGGTAACTCCCCGGCGCGGGTGATGGGCACGATGTTCTGGGCCAGCTGAGTGCGTTCGGGGTCCTCTAGTAGTTTGAGGTTGTTAGCCGGGATCTCTGCGCTGGCCGAGTACATGTAGCTCATGCTGGTTGCGCCGGTTATGAGCTCCTGGGCCTGATCTGACCGGCTATCAGCGGTCTTACTGGCTCCCGGGGTACAGCTGTAGTGGGTGCTCAGCGAGGTAGCACCGCTAGGGTTGGTGGCGTAGCTTTCGGGGGCAACTAGGCTCAGCTCAGAGCAGACCTGCCCTAGGTCGCTCATGGTCTCAAGACCGTAGCGCTGGGCAGTAGCCCGGGTGACCACGTAGCCATACCGGTTGGTGGCGCTCGATGGTGCAAGCACCTCAGCAGTATCGGGCAGGGCACGGTCAACGTAGCTGACGATGTCGTTGCTGCTGAGCCCGCGCACGTTAAGCAAGGTGGCGCTGGGGCTGGGCGTAGCAGTAAGACTTGGTGTAGCGGTAGGGCTGGAATCAGCGGACGCGCCCGCACTAGCTTCTACGCTCGCAGTGGGGTCTAGCGCGGGGCTGGTTTCCGCCGCGGCGCTAGCCCGCTCCTCTTCGATAATGGTGGGGCTAACCTCCCCGTTATCGGTGAGGTAGAGGAGCAGGTCGCCAGACAAATCAGGGGTGATGTGTACTAGCCCATCTGCCGGGCTCGTTGCAGTAGGGCTGCCTGTAGCAGTGGCTGCGGTATCTATACCCATGCTGGCGAAGTAGGCGGGGCGACTATCGTCGGTCTCAACCACCTCAACAGTGTAGCCCGCTTCTTGCAGAGCAGCCTGGTAGATATAGGCTGCGTGGCGGGTCTCAGCCGTTAGCCCGGTACCGATACGCAGGGTAGCGGTCGTGGCGGGGCTGGTCGAGGCAGTTGTGTTGTGGCCGGCCATTGAGCTGCCACAGCCGCTCAGCAGAAGGCCTGTGGCCGCAGCGAGGGCAACCAGCTGGGCACGGTAGCCCTGTACGCGCGGGTGTCCTTGTTCTTTAGTCGCTTCCCTAGTCATGCGCACCCTCCCGGTAGCTGGCTGCCAGCTCACGGGCATCCGCGTACCCTAAGAGGCGGGCGGCCTCGTCCACCAGGGAATAGTAGAAGTGCTGGTCAAGCTCGGCCAAAGGAACCCACTCTGCCAGGTCGGTCGATCCGCCAACCTCGGCAGTAAGTTCTCCGCCGGTGACGTGCGCAGTATAGAGGGTACGCAGGGTGCAGAAAGGGCGGGTCGCCCCGGCTTCAGGCTCAAAGTAGGCCGCGTGCACCCCCAGAAGGCCGTCAAGTTCCACCCGGTAACCGGTTTCTTCAAAGACTTCGCGCACAGCAGTCTCATGGGGCTGTTCGCCGGGGTCCATGCCGCCACCGGGTAGAGTCCAGCCGGGGCGGTAACCGGGAATATGCGGTACCCAGCGGGAGAGCAGAATCTTGCCGTCCTCAATCACCACGGCGTAAGCGGCCGGGCGGGTATCCATCACCAGGGGCATCTCTTCTTCCTTTGTTCGTCTCTGCAAAACCAGTCTATTGCACCCTTAGCTCAAGTGTGCCGTCCAAGCGTTCGCAAACAGCTGGCATACCGGTTTTCTTCAGACAAAGACGGTAGGCTCATAGGTATGACAGCAACCGGGATTTTAGCAGCAGAAACAACGCCCCTTGAAGAAAGTGCCGAGGCCGCCGGAACCGTAATGGCTAGGCTGGCCAGCCTAGATTTTTGGCTGGGAGCACCCCTTCGCATACTCATCATTATCATCATCGGGTTCGTCCTACACGGCCTGGTGCGTGTGGTCATTCGCCACGTCACCGACTCTATCGCCCGCGGCACCCGCAACCGGGTGGTTGCAGCAGAAGAGAAAAAGGGAAGTAAAACTAGCCGGTGGAAGGCCGACGCGTCCCTGGCGAGCGCCCGCCAGTCCCAGCGGGCGCAGACCGTTGGCTCGGTGCTCCGGTCAGTCTCATCGATTGTGATTTGGACGGTCATGGTCGTCATGATTATCGCTGAGCTGGGCTTCAATATTGCCCCCGTCATCGCCTCAGCTGGTGTGGTGGGTGTTGCCCTTTCGTTCGGGGCCCAGTCTCTCGTTAAAGACTTCCTCTCGGGTATCTTCATCGTGGCCGAAGACCAGCTGGGTATCGGTGACTGGGTCAATCTTGGTGAGGCTGAGGGCGAGGTAGAGGCAGTGGGTCTGCGCACCACCCAGGTACGTGATACGGCAGGAACCCTCTGGCACGTGCGCAACGGCGAGATTCTACGTGTGGGCAACTCTTCTCAGGGCTGGGCCCGTACCATTATCGACCTACCCATTCCCTATGATGCCGATATCGACGAGATGGCCGGCTTCCTCATGACCTCAATTCAAAAAGCCATTAAGATGCCCGGTATCAAAGAGAATATCTCGGGCAAGCCCCAGTACCTGGGCGTGCAGTCTGTGACCGGTGAATCGGTGGTACTGCGTCTGACGGTCAAAACTGCCCCCTCCGAGCAGTTCGCGGTGGGGCGTAAGCTCCGGGAAGAGCTCAAGAAGGCTATGGACCAGCGAGGCATTCGCATTCCGCTGGCTAACCAGTCGGTGATTCACAGCGAGACACACGAGGGACGCGCCATGGTTTCCTCTTCTACCCAGAAAGCAGAAGAAAAGACCAATCCAAAGGGCTAGCTCTCAGTAGACTCTCGGTGCAGGCTGTCACCTAACGCTTTTTGCCCCGGGAGCCTCGGCCCGAGCCCTTAGCACTCCCCTTGCCGCCCTTTTGAGCCTGGTACTGGCGCAGGTTGCCGTTCTTCTGGGCGTTGCGCTTTTTGCGGTCTTCAGCCTCACGGCGCTTATTGGCAGCCGCCCTCTTCCGTTTGGCTTCTTCCTTCTCACGCCGCTGCTTCTCAAGGGCTACCTCGCGGCTGTCGCTACCGCGCTGAGAGGCAGCGGTGCGGCCGCGGGTAATCCCCACGAAGTCCTGGATTACCTGCTCACGGGCGTCCTCACGCACCTCCCGCTTCCACACCAGCAGAACCGGGTACTCGCCCAGCCCCTCAACCGGGCGGTAAGTCAGGTCTTTGCGGTGATAAAAACGGGCTACAGACATCTGCACCACCAACAAGCCCAGACCGGCAGCCACCAGCTCAATCGCGTCAGCCCGGTGCCGCATCTGGGGCAGCGGACGCGGGTTCTCGGCCCGGTAGTCGGCGGAAAGATCGCGCCACTCGGGTACCTCATCGGGACTCTGGAGCAAAAATTCTTCGGCCAGCTCAGCAACCGGGACGGTCTCGAGCACCGTCAGCAGGTGGTCCTTAGGGAGTACCACCACCGGGGTTTCCCGGTAGAGCTCAATCGCGTGGTAGCGCTTCTTATCGCGGGCTTCGGGCTCCTCCTCAGCGTGCACCAGCGCCATATCTGCAAAAGCATCGAGCGAAGCAAGGCCCTGCCCCTCGGCCAGGGCGACGTCGGTCAGAGGCGCCAACGCCGAATAGCGCTCCCGCCACCGGGTAAACCATTTACCGGGCATAACCCCGGGCACGAACCCCACGCAGAGACCGGGCACCTGCCCTACCTGCTCATAGCGGGCGGTCTGGTTATCAACCAGCAGATCGGGGTGGGCAAGAATCAGCTCACTCAGGGTCATAACTTGGTGCCTTTCGGTAGTCGCGGCATGGAACGCTTTCTGTCCCGGAGTTTTGCGGTGATAATGACGGCTGCCAGCAGGGCCAGCACCAGGGCGGCTACCTGCGGGTTCTCAAGCCAGAGCCAGACAACCGACATGCCAACCGTTGCGTAGATAGTGCCCCACATGAGAGTGCCCACCAGCATGGCTGGAACCCAGCGAGACAGGGGCATACGGGTAAAGCCGGTAGTCAAAATAACCGCAGTTTGAAAGCCCACTGTCAAGAAACAGGCGGGAACAGCCAGCACACCCCAGCGATTCACAAAATACTGGGCCCGGCGGTAGAGGGGGTGGTCCATCAGGTGCTGTATCTTCTCAAAGCGGGAGCCCCCTGCCTGAGCTAACCAGCCCAGAGAAAAGACGAGGGAGGTACGCACAATACCCACCACCCACATAAAGCCGATGGCGGCGACCCAGTGCAAACTTTCAAGCCATTCCCTCACCCCACCAGTCTAGCCGGTTCTCAGAGTCTGGTGCGGTGGCGTCCGCCCATCTTCCGTAAGGAATGCACCCCTCTTCTCGTAGTGACCAGGCACAACAAGCCCTTTTTAGGTTTACCTATCTCAAAAAATAGGTTAACCAAAAAAATTTTCACCAAAGACTAGCCAGAGTACCCACAATTAGGTTATATTTTTATTACCAAATAGCCGCAAGGTCCTGTGGGAGGGCTGGCTAGGCGGTACAAAGAAGACTTTTCTTCCTGTGTGTGATGCAGCTAGAGGCACCTGACTGAGGTGCCTCTAGCTTTTTAAAGAGGGGCAGCTATGAAGCCGCAGAAATCACAGGCAGGTTTAGGTGAGCTTGATACCTTTTACCTTCTTGAGGTCCCGAGGCAGGGCATCAAAAGCAGTCATACGCAGGCCCATAGCCAGCAGCTCTGAGCGGCCCAGCAGATAGCCAATCGCAAAGGGGTCAAGCCCCAGTTCGTTAGCCTGCACACGCAGGCTCAACAGCCAGTCGCCCATGGTCAGTTCGTCTGTGAGCTCACCCAGCTCTGCCTGAACAGCCTTAGCCCGCGCCACCAGCTCAGCCTGGGGCTCAGTCAGAGGAAGCCCGGCATCAGCAGCGGCAAAGAGGCAGTAGCGCACAGCTTTGGCAGCCTTACGCACATCGTGCAGGCCCTCATCAAAAGCAGCGCTTACCGAGAAGTCAGCCTCCTGCTCTGGCCAGGTAGCCATAGCCCGCTCCCCCTGCTTGACCAGGTTCTTCCGCAAACGCTTAGCCACCTTGTTCACATAGTTCTCGCTATTGAGCGGAAGCTCCATAGCCAGAGTCACATCGGCTAGTAAGGATTCGAGAGCCAGCTGAAGTTCCAGTCTCCCAGCAGAGGCCATATAGCGGCGGGCCTGGGCGGCTGCGTCCGCCTGCTGGTGCTCCATGACCGCACCGAAGGCAGTGCCTGAGCTCTCCTCTAACACCGGGTGAGCCTGCAGAACCTGCTGGACCATAGGGTGTACAAGCTCACCGTTACGGTGCGTTTCTAGCTGGCGGGCATAGGTTTTCAGCCCCTGCATCATATCTTCAAGCGCAGGAGCAAACCCGCTGCGCGCATAGGGCAGAGCCATATACTTCAGCACGCTCCGCAGCTGACGGGCAACAATGCGCCCCTGGTGGGTGGCATCGGGTGCTCCCGCTGCCACCAGCAGATCAGCCTGGGCAAGCCGTTGGGTGTGAGAGGCAAGTACCCGGGTAAGTAGCTCAGCAGAGCTCGGCACCGGGGGAAGTTCAGCTGCCAGAGCCTTCTTTTTCTTTTTCGATGGTTTCTTACTCTGCCCCTTAGCTTTGTTGCCTGACCGCCGGACTTCAAAATCGGCATCCTGGCCCAGGGCCCGGGCAATCTTAGCCGGCGACTGCGAGGGCACAGCCCCAACAGCCTGCAGCTGACGGGCAACGTCCGCAAAGAGCGCCTCTGTGAGCTTACGATCCTGGGCGGTCTGCCCCAGCAGCTCTACCTCCCACTCGTGCCAGGCCCGTTCCTGGCCGGTGGCATAGTCAAGAGCCTGTACCCGGTCATCACAAATCTCAGCTAGCTGCTCCTCGCCCCTACCGAGGATCACGGTACGGGTCCGCTGGGTTTTCAGAGAAACCCGAGGCTCCAGCTCTTCGCCAAGGGCCGGAACCTGCACAAACTTCCTCACCGCAGCAGGCATAGCAGAGCGGTTAGACAGCAGGTCAAAGGTCACCTCATGGCGCTGGCCGGCAGCGTCGAACTTGATGTGCCAGCCCTGGTCGTAGCCACCCAGGCGACGGCGCAGAGCTACCTTATGCCGACCCAGGTTGCCCGAGGGGGTGTCGTAGTAGGTGGCATCAAGCTGCTCGGTCACAGGTTCACTGACACTCCACCGCTTAAAGCTCCACTCCACCGAGGGAACCTCACTGTTCACATCGGCAAGCTCAAATTTCTGCTCAATTTCCAGGTGGTGTGTAGCCATACGGTTAGCCTTCCTCAGAATATCGTGGGGCGGTGTGGTCCTGCCCCTCAAACAGAATACCCAGCTTCGCGGCCTCTTAGGGTGAGGCTACGGCTGGGTATCTATTCTTTGAAAAAACTTCATCTTCGCCTAGGCGCGGCGGCGCTTCAGCACGTCGTCAAGGTTAAGGCTTGCTGCCTCGGCCAGGGTCTGGGTCTGGGCCTTCGGGGCTGCTTCAGTCGCAAGCGGAGCAGGAGCTTCCCTGCGCACGGTCTCTGCCTCAAGGTAGGTAGGAAGGGGCACCTCGGTGACCTGCCAGCGGGTATCGGGCAGGGCCTCGTCCATGCGGAGGCGAACGGGCTTTTGCTGGGTAGCAGCCTCGCCGTCAGCGATAGGAGCGGGTGCAGCTACCACCGGGTGATGCTGGGTTTTTGCCCGGCGGAGAGCCTTAGCCGCGTGGCTGACAGGCATCTGCTGGCGGGTACGAGCAGGACGCTCGGGGGCAGGCTTCAGCTCGACAGTAGAGACGGTAGCTGCCGGGCGAGCCTGCTGGCTGCTGGGTGCGTGAGAGGTACTTGAGGGGGCAGAAGGATGCCGCTGGGTCTGGCGCTGTTCAACAGCCAGTACGGTGCGGGCCCGCCTACGGTCGCGGTCACGCAGGGCCAACACCCGCAAGGTAGCCAGGCAGGCCAGACTAGCTAGCAAGAAGAGGAGGGGAAAGATTAGGGCTGCTCCACCGGTGAGAGACAGAACCCCCGTAACCAGGCTAGCCAGCATGAAGGCAAGGGCTAGACCGAATACAGCCAGACGGGTGGGCTTCAGCCGAAAAGCCGGGGCGGTTTCGGTCGTGGTCTGAGTCGGAGGAGCGGACGGCGCACGACGGGCCTCAGCCTCGCTGGTGTGGCTCTCAACAATATCGGCGACGAACTTCTCAGCCCCGATACTGGTCACAGAATCTGATTTACGGCGGCGCACAACGAGCCCCAGGCCAACCAGCACGCATACCAGCAAAATAAGGCCTGAACCACTCAGCAAGTCCATCGCTGCCCCCGTTCTCTATCTCTGTGACACAAATATCTAGTTCATTCTACCCCAGCTCTCCCAAACAGAGCAGGCTATGAGACAAGAACTGGGTACCTTCCTTATAGAAGGCACCCAGTTCTTCTGCATCCACGCTACTCACCGCCGAACGGTTCAGGGCCTCCCTTAGCCCCCGCGTCCGCCCAGCAGTAGCAACAGGGCCTACAGCTCGGCTGCGAATTCCTTAATCCAGGTACGCAACTCAGAGCCCAGATCATCGCGCTCAGCAGCAAGAATGACGTTGGCCTTGAGGTAGGAGAGCTTGTCGCCGGTGTCGAAACGGCGGCCCTTGAAGACCACGCCGTAGACACCTTCGCCCTCACCGGTGCCCTGAGCCAGAGTCTGCAAAGCGTCGGTCAGCTGGATTTCATCGCCGCGGCCCGGTGCGGTATCTTCCAGCACCTCAAAGACCTTGGGGGAAAGAACATAGCGGCCGATGACGGCCAGGTTTGAGGGGGCATCCTCAACAGCGGGCTTTTCGACCAGGCCGGTGACCTTAACGAAGCCGTCCTCACCCTCAACAGCCTGTACTGCGGCACAGCCGTAAGCAGAAATCTGCTCTTCGGGAACCTCCATCAGGGCCACGACAGAGCCGCCGGTCTTCTGCTGGACAGCGACCATGGCAGAGAGCAGGTCTTCTTTTTCGTCAATCAGGTCATCGCCCAGCAGAACCGCGAAGGGCTCATTGCCAACGTGGACCTTGCCGCGCAGTACAGCGTGGCCCAGACCCTTGGGGTCGCCCTGGCGGACGTAGTGGATCTCACCCAGGTCGTTGGAGTCTTCAACGCTCTTGAGCAGGGCGTCCTTGCCCTGGTCAGCGAGCTGCTGTTCCAGACCGGGTACACGGTCAAAGTGATCCTCTAGGGCGCGCTTGTTGCGGCCGGTAATCATCAGAACGTCGTTCAGGCCAGCACGAATGGCTTCTTCGACAACGTACTGAATCGCAGGGCGGTCCACCACGGGCAGCATCTCCTTAGGAGTGGCCTTGGTGGCGGGAAGGAAGCGAGTGCCGAGACCGGCGGCAGGAATCACAGCCTTGGTCACGGAGAGTGATTTATTTTCAGTCATACCTTTCAGAATACCCAAATTTTAGAGTTTGTCTGCATTCGCTGCCCTGAAGAGGGGTAAATTATGACTAGATTCAGCTAACACTTCTTTAGGAAGGCACCCGTGAGCTCTACTAGGTCAGCAAGCACCGCCCAGGCTAAGGCTTTTGTCCGCAGCTACCTACGCAGACGCCGAACCCACAACCCACCGCATCCAGAAACGGCTCAGGGCTTTGAACGCGCCCTAGCTCCCCTCTGGCAAAGCCTCCCTGCAGGCAGCACTCTTGCCGCTTTTCTGCCCCTTCCCACTGAGCCTCCTCTGCTACCGGCCCTAACCCGGGCTGTAGCTGAGGGGTACCGGGTGCTGGTGCCAGTCGTCCGCCCCCGGCGTCAGCTGGCCTGGGTAGAGTGGCAGCCGCAGGTAGAACACACCGTCAATGCGCTGGGTATCGTGGAGCCGGTAGGTGAGCGCCACGGAGCTGAGGCATTTATCCAGGCAGACCTTCGTTTGGTACCTGCCCTTGCCTACGATCTGGCGGGGCGGAGGCTAGGGCAGGGCGGAGGCTACTATGACCGGCTTTTTGAGCAGCTTGGCCCTCTGGCGCAAGACCCCTCTACCGTGGGGGTGGTGTTTGAGCGGGAAATTCTTGATGGCCTGCCTGCAGATAGCTGGGATGCCACACTTCGGTTTGTGGCAACGGAGAAGACCCTGCACCGCCTGGGTAATTGAGGTCGAGCCGCCAGAACAGAGTAGAATAACCCCCAGATTTATCGCCTATTTGATGGAGTTATCCGTGCCTGTTTACGTTTACCAGTGCAAGAACTGCGGCCACGTGTTTGAGCAGCACCAGTCGTTCTCGGACGAGGCGCTCAAGACCTGCCCCGAGTGCGGCCAGGACACCCTGCGTAAGAAGTTCGGCCAGGTCGGTGTGGTTTTCAAAGGCTCTGGTTTCTACGCCAACGATAAGGGCAAATAAGCCTAGAGACGTTCAAGGGGCTGCCTGCCACGGTATGTGGCAGGCAGCCCCTTCTTTTTATTGCCCGTAGTGGGGTGGGCGTTGTTCTTTGAGCCAGGTTGCCCGGGCGTCCTCCCCCTCGGTAGCTGGGGCGGACGCACTTGGTTCGGTGAGCCCCGCAAGTTTGGGTTCAGCGCCGGTGAAGGCTGACCCGCCGGTGGCCCGGCGGTGGCCGCGCCGTTTCTTAGGTACGGGGCTGTACCCGGCTTTCGCCTCTTCTTCCTTTGCCCCTGCTGAGGCCGGGGAGGGATTCTTACTCATTGCGGCCCAGCCCCAGATAGCTGCCGATTCGACCCACCAGGGCCTCGGGGTCAGAGAAGACCTCAATAGTCCAACAGGTCATGTGGTTCCACCCGGTTCGAGCCAGTAGTTCAGGGATCAGGCGGGAGCGTTCGCGCACACTCATGGCGGCGTAGGCGTCTGACCCGTCAGAAACAACGGCAAGGGGTACTCGTACCGGGGTGGTGCGGTCAAGGTCCTGCACCATGGTGCGGGCACGGGGGCTGGCAACTGCACCGGCAAGAAGGGATTCTTCCTCGCTGGTAGCGATCAGTGAGATGAGGGGAACCGTTGACTCGTGCAGGGTCACCCTGTGCTGACCCAGACGGCGCACCAGGTCGTTGAGCAGCCAGTCACCCATGTCGATAGCTTCTAGATGGTCGTTGGTGAGGAACTCGTTGACAGGAAGTTTATCGGTGATGGGTTTGGTCAGTTCTTGGGCTGCGCGTGCTTCTTGCTCTCGGCGGTAAGCCAACAGGAGTCGGTATATATCGAAAGCCCCGTTTTCTAGACGCTGGGGGTTAAGGTCCTCGGGGGTTACGCAGGTGACTAGGCGGGTGAGGTGGCGGGCGCGGGTGGTGGCAAGCACGAAGCTTTCGCGGCCGCTGCGCTCGGAGAGATGACCAAAGTGGTGGGCTGCTCCCTGGGCAGTTTTGCCGGCACCTAACGCAAAGATGATGACGTCGCGTTCCATGTCAACAGCACGGGAGACGTCGACGACGCGGAAGGACTCGTTGCCCGCTGCAAAGTAGGGGGCGAACTGGGGGTAACGGGCCAGGAGCTGGCGGACGGCCTCAGCAATACGCTGGGCATGGCGGGCAGTGGTGGTCACAACAGCTAGTGTCTGCTGGGGGTTACGGTAGGCGTGCTCGATGACCATCTCTGCAACCCGCTGTACCTCAAGGCTGGGCGAATCGAGGGCAGCGTTATCGGAGACCCGCCCGGTGACGTCCACGTATTCTACGGTGAGAGCTGGAGCGCCATCGGTGATTTCTTCACCCCAGGGGTAGCTGGTGAGGGCTCCCCCATAGAAGTGTTCATTGAGGTAGCCAAAGAGGGCGGGGTCGATTGCCCGGTTGACGGTAGCCAAAGACCGGCCAGGCAGTACCTTGGCGAGGGCCTCGAAGGTGCTGACCAGTTTTTGGCTCTTCACCACCGGTGCGTTCTGGGCTACCGCTGAGACCATGAAAGGGGCTGGGAAGCCGCTGTGGGGGTCTCCCAGGGCGATGACCTGTTCAGCGCGAATGAGTGCAGGTAGGTTAGCTGCCAGCGGTGTAGATTCGGCGTCGAGCAGGATTGCTGCGTCAAAGCGCATGCCGGTGGGCACCTTACCGGAAAGGGCAAAGGGGCTGGTAATCCACAGGGGTAGTAGGGTGGTAGCCATGGTGGGAGCCTGGGTTAGCACCTGCTGCAGACTGAATTCATGGCTTTTGAGCTGGCTACGTAGGAAGGCTGCTTCGTGGTCGTACTCGTGGATGCGGGCGCGCCAGGTATCGGCGACAGCAGCATGCAGGCGGGCCGAGGCGAAGGCCAGGTGCGAATAGTCTGCCCGGCGGAAGCGGGTTTCAAGGTCGCGCAGGGTATCTGCGCTCAGAATCTCAAGTTCTTGAGAGGCCAGCATCATTTCAAGGGCGGTCTGCCACCAGGCAAGTTCTAGTTCGGCAGCTACAGCGCCGCTTTCGAGCTGACGCTCGTAGAAGTCGCCCAGGAGTTCGCCCAGGCCCTCTGTGGTGAGCTCCTGGGTAAGGCGGACGCGCTCGGGCAGGGTGTGTAGGAGCCATTCGTCGTCGATGAGGGCCGCTAGTCTCTCTTCAAGTTGCTTGAGGGGGGTTGATGAGAAACGGGTGCCAGCCGGGGAATCTTCCAGCACGATAGCTAGCCCAGTGAATTCTTCGAGTAGGGCAGCGTAGCGGGAGCGCAGGTCAGAGAGGTTCTCGGGAATCGTGGGGACGCGTTCGTCCTTAGCCCAGCTAATCCACTCTTCACGCTGGCCCTGCACAATGAAGAGATGCTCGTGCAGGTCTGAGATATTGACGCCCGGCACGATGTACTCTTTGGCGGCGCGGCGTAGGCGGGATCGCTGAATACTCGACATATCGATACCGTGTTCCCGTCTCCAGGTACCGCTGGCGGTGGCGGCGATGAGGTCGGTGACGGGGCGGTCAAAGATGTCGGGTCTGAAGCGGGTGAGGGTATCAGCGATACGTTCGAGCAGGTCTAGCTGGGTTCCCCAGTCGTCCATGCTGGTGGCTGGTTTGAGGCCGGTCTCATCGGCCATGAGAGCCATACCTGCTGAGACTTCGTTCAGGGAGCTGCGCAGGTTCTTGACCAGGGTGTGAGCGGCTTCAGTGTCTTCTGAGCTGGTGAGCTTAGCCAGGTGCCAGGCTGAGGCCCGGGTGGAGGGGCGGAAGCCCCCGAGGTCTGCTAGGCGCTGGAGCTTGTGGACGGTCTCGGCGCGGTGGCTGAGAGCATCCATGGTGGCGCGGGTGAGACGCACCTGGGTTGAGGGCGCTGGGTCCTGGGCCGTAAGCGCGGCCAGGGTCTGCAGGGCCTCATAGACCGAGCAACCCCAGCGGGATTCAGTGAACCGTAGGGATTCAGTATGCCCCCGGAGCTTGTCACGGGTTTTCACTAGTTCCCGGTGGATGTCGGTGACGTTGGGGGCGGGAGCCTTCTCATCGCGCACAATCGCTGAGATGAACTCTTGGCGGTAGTCCTCGGAGTCGCGTTCGGTCAGCAGATCAAAGGTGAGGTCGCTGAGGTGGGTGCGCTCCAAGAGGCTAGTGAAGTCAGTGAGGGTTGAGCGTTTTTCTCCCACCACAAGTACAGACTTACCCTGGTGAATCAGGGCCGCGGCGATGTTGGCTGCGGTACCGAGCTGGTCGGTACCGGGAGCGGTGGTCACGGCTAGGGAGTGCCCCAGGTGGGCCAGGTCGACGATATCCTGCCCACTGGCGTCCGCGTCCACCACCAGCATGTCGGTGTCCGGGTCGCGGCTATCAAGGGGGTCGCGGGTGTTGTGGACGGGGGCAATAAAGGGCTGCTCTAGCGGGTTGAGTTTAAGTTGAGCGATATCGCGGACGAGCGGGGTATGGGCGGTTGCCGGAAGCTCCCCGGTGCTTTCCTTAAGGTCTGCAAAGGTAGAAATGAAGTAGGTGGAGCGGATGGTCATACCGGGGACAGCCCCGGTGGTAGCTCGCATCCGCTCAATCACGGGCTCGGGATCTAGCTTGCGCATGGAGTTGGCCAGCTGGGCGACGTCCATGGTGCCCAGGTCGATGCCGTACTCTTTCTTAATCTGCCGCACCATGGCAGGGTTGAGTTTGGCAGGGCCGGTGAGCTGAACCTCAAAGTCGTCACTGGTGGGGTGGGGGGTAATAGCAAGAGGAGCCATGAGGATAGGAGCGATAAAACGCTTCTCACCCACCATGCCGTCCTCACGGACATCGCGTGAAAGCCAGGAGGCGGTGCCCGCAACGAAGTAGCCCGCATCTAGCCCGTGGCCGGTCGCCAGCTCAAAAATCTTGGTGCGCAGGGCTCGAGCCGCTACCATACCAGCCTCAAGCTTGGCCTTATCACGCAAGATGGTAGAGAGGCGGGTCTTTCGGCCCATAAACATCTGGGCTACTCCCGATGAGTTGGCGTCAGTGAGGTCGATATGCACATAGTCGACCTGGTTGAAGTCCAACATGGCATCGGGGCCGGTATAGGTTTCCATCTGCTCGGCCCAGGCTTCGAGGCCAGCTTGTACCTGGGCTGTTACCTGTTCATCAGCGGTAGAGTCCGGGGTTTCCAGCGGGGTTTGTGCATGGCCCTGGGACCAGGGTGCGGCGGCACCGGTAGGATGCTCGTTAGCGGTTTCAGGGTTTACCTGTTCGTTCACTGAATCTACTCTAGCTTTCTGCACGTGTTAACTCCCCTACCATCATAGAGCTTTCGGGCCCGCAGCACAGATTCTTAGACGCTACAGGAAGGCCCTGTTCCCAGGGAACAGGGCCGGGGTTGGTTTTTAGCCGGTGGCCAGGTTGAAGTAGGCCAGCAGGGTCAACAGAGACAGCAAACCGAGCAGGGCCATGCCCGCAAGGATAACCCAACGGAGGCGGGGGGCGAAGGGCTCACGCGAGGCGTCCCAGAGGGAGCGGGTATAGAAGTAGCTCAGCAGGAAGCCAGGAACGTTGCCAGTGAGCAGCTGCTGGGCTACAGCAAACATGCCAAAGGTGCGCTCGGTGTTTTCGTTTTCGGTTTCTGCTGCCCGGAGTAGGCCCACCATAATCAGTGACATGCAGCTGACAATAAAGGCAAGGGCGATAGCGGGTTCGTTCAGCATTTCACGGAAGTCAACGTTCTCTCCTCGCGATACCGCAAACTGGTAGAAGAAGAAAACCATGGGGCTGATAAGCCAGTACCAAAAGAGGAAGGTGCGGAGGCGCTGGGTGTCGCGCAGGGCATAGAGCAGGGCGTTCATGAATTCTTTTCTTGGGTATCGATGTACTGGATGTATTGGCGAACGGTGTAGTCCAGCAACACGCTCAGAGCCACAAAAGAGTGGTAGGGCTCTTTGGCTGTTCCAGTGACAGTGGGTGTGGACTCGTAGTGGAGGGAAAAATCTGCGGCGGCAGAAATCGTGTTGACGCCAAGTGCTGTAATGGCAATCATCGGGATTTTGCGAGCGGCCAGGGCGCGCACCGTCGGCAGAGCGCTTTCGGTCTCTCCCGAGAGGGAGGCTATGATGACGAGATCATCGGGCTTCATGACGCCGATGCTCCCCCTAAACTCACTGGAGGCCGGAATAACGTGGGTGAATTTGCCGCAGGCCAGCATGGACTTTGAAAATTCTTGAATAGCGGTGCGCTGGGCAAAACCGGTTCCGTAGCAGTAGATGGTGCGGGCCGAATCAATTTTCTTGAGGATGGGCTCGAAGTCGACGTTGGTGAGACCCTCGTAGGTTTTGAGGATGTCGATGCGGCCGCTCTCTAGAAAATCTGCGTTAGGCGATGCTGCATCTAGAAGTGAATTTTTCACGAAAAACTTCAGTTCGGCGAAGCCGGAGAACCCTAGCTTCTTTGTCAGGCGGATAATGCTGGACGTCGAGGTGAAGGTTTTGTGGGCCAGGGCGCTGATGGTTGAGTCGGCAACGAACTGCTCGTTGTTGAGCATGAAGGCGAGGATTTCGCGTTCGGTGTCACTGAGGCGGTTCTGATGCGCGTTGACAAGTTCCTGTAAGTCCACCAAGGGCTCCTGAGTATTTCACGGTCACTGCAGTTCTATACAGTATAGGTGGTTTTACTCAGGAGCCCTTGGGGTATCAGCGGGTACTAGCTAGCGATTACTTGCCAGCGTTGACCATTTCTTCGAACTTGTCGCGGACCTGGGGTACGTCCATACCGACGATGACCTGCAAGGCCTTGCCCTTGTTGACCAGGCCCAGTGCGCCCGATGACTTGAAGTCAGCTTCGGTAGCGACCAGTGAGGGGTCATCTACTGAGACGCGCAGGCGGGTGGCGCAGTTGTTCACATCGGTGATGTTGGCGGGGCCGCCGAGCAGGGCCAGGAAGTCGGTTGCTCGCTGGGTGTAGGGGTCCGATGCTACTGCGGTTGCGGCACCAGCAGTTGCGCCAGCGGCAGCTGAACCTTCAGCACCCAGGGTGCCGTTCTTCTTGGCTTCCTTGTAGTCAGCCTTGGTGTAGAGCTTGGTTTCGCCACCGTCTACTTCACGACCGGGGGTCTTGAAGTCGAACTTAAGGATCAGGAAGCGGAAAACCACGAAGTAGATCAGGGTGAAGCACAGGCCGATACCAATCTGAGTGAGAACCATACCGGAGTGGTTGGGCCACATGGGGATCCAGTTCTGGAAGAGGAAGTCAATCAGACCGCCGCCCATATTACCGACAACGCCGAAGCCGTACATGGTAGCTGCCATGGTTGCAGCCAGGACAGCGTGTACTGCGAACAGCGGGGGTGCCAGGAAGAGGAAGGTGAATTCGAGGGGCTCGGTGATACCGATCAGGATTGCGGTGAGGCAGACGGGGATCAGCAGAGCCAGGGTTTCCTTGCGCTTTTCGGGGCGAGCAGTGGTGTAGAAGGCAGCTGCGATACCGAGGGGGGCAAAGACCTTGGAGTTACCGTGCAGGGCGAAGCCGCCACCGGGGAAGAGTTCCTTGACGGGGGTGGTTGATGCTGCGAAGGTTTCGAGGTTAGCAACCCAGTACTTGGTGATGCCATCCGGAACAACGGCAGGACCGAATACGAAGGGGGTGTAGATGAAGTGGTGCAGACCGGTGGGGATCAGGATGCGCTCAAGGAAGGTGTAGAGCCAGACGCCAAAGACACCGGAAGAGATGAAGAAGCCCTGCAAGGAGCCGATGCCGGTCTGGATAGTGGGCCAGATAGCGACGAAGGCGAGCGCAACGGGCATCATGAGGAAGAAGCCCAGGCCGTAGACGAACTGGGTGCCCTGGAAGATACCGAGGAAGTCGGGCAGCTTGGTGTTGAAGTAGCGGTTGTGCAGCCAGACAACGATTGCTGAGATGATAATGGCACCGAAGATGCCGGTGTCGAGGGTCTTGATACCCGCGATCATCTTCAGACCGGTACCTGCTGCACCTTCGGAGAGGTCAACGCTGTAGTCAACGCCGAACGTGTCACCCCAGATGCTGAGGATAGAAGCAACGAAGTAGTTGAAGGTCAGGTAAATCATGCCGGCTTCGAGTACGGCGCGGGCCTGGGCGGTCTTAGCCAGAGCAATGGGAAGACCCAGAACAAAGAGGAGTTCCATCTGGTTGAAGACGGTCCATGCGCCTGATTCCCAAACGGACCAGAAGTTGTACCAGCCGGTACCTTCTGCGGCGATGCTGCCCAGAAGCTGCTCGTTCTTGCAGATAATGGCAATACCCACTGCAAGACCGGCGAATGCAAAGATGAGGACGGGGGCCAGCATGGCCGAGCCGAACCTCTGAATCTTCTCCATCATCGGATAAGAACCTTTCGTGTATAGGTGAGACTCGGCGTTCGCGTGAAGCGTGGTGTGTGCGGAGCGCCACCCGTGTGATTACTAGCCTTATCTAACCATTCTTTGGCCGAGCATAGGCGTGATTTGGGGTACTTTGGCATTAATGCCGTGAACCGGCACGTTTTTCGGGAGCGGGTAAAAGTACCGAGGCCTAGGGGCCGGGTTTGGTGGGGGCAGACAGGCCGGGCGCACCTAGGATGGGTAGCCGTAGGACTCTCCTCATTGACCCGTGAAAGTGACGCTTGTACTCGATGAAACTATTAACGCTGAACACCCACAGCTGGCTTGAGGTGCACCAGATTCCCAAGATTTTTGAGTTGGCTCAGTTTATTGTGCGGGAGCAGGTTGATGTAGTTGCTCTGCAGGAGGTCAACCAGTTTGTGGAGTCCGCCGTGGTGGATACCCCGCTCGGCTTTGTTGGGGGCGCTGACCGCTCCGTCCGTCAGGATAACTATGCCCTGCTGCTCAACCAGTTTTTGGAGCAGCTAGGGTACCCCTACTACTGGGCCTGGTCAGTTTCCCACCTAGGCTTTGACCGCTACGACGAGGGTGTAGCTATTTTGACCAGGCAACCTTTTAAGGGCTGCAAGCTGGTTGATCTTTCTCCTGCCTATACAGATCAGGACGTGGCCCGGCGAGTTGCCGTGGCGGTACAACTGGGAGAGGAGTTCGGGGGTGCCTGGGTTGCTAGCACCCATATGAGTTGGTGGAAACTCGGCGAGGTAGCCCTCTTTGCTGATGAGTTCACCCAGTTAGAGAGACAGATGAAACAGCTCGCTGACGGTGCCCCCGTTATTCTGGCAGGAGACTTTAATAATGCTGCCCAGGTGCAGGGTGAAGGCTATGACCTGATGATAGAGCGTGGCTGGATCGATACCTACCGGGTTGCTGAACAGGTTACCGGCGAATTTACGGTGCATAAATCTATTCATGGCTGGGATAACCTGACCCAGGCCCTGCGTATCGACCTAGTACTCACCGACCGTCCCACACGCGTCCGCACACACGAGGTTGTCTTCCCCGACACCGATGAAACCGCAATCTCAGATCATTCCGGTCTGTTACTGACCCTCGACATCTAACCAAGCCGCAAAGGAGCACATGATGGCACGCGAAACCCAGTGGTGGCAAGAACCCGTTGTCTACCAGATTTACCCCCGGTCTTTTAACGATTCCAACGGTGACGGTATCGGGGATTTGCCCGGTATCACCGAGAAAATCCCCTACCTGGCAAAGCTCGGGGTGGACGTCATCTGGCTCTCGCCCATCTACAAGTCTCCCAACGATGATAACGGCTACGACATCAGCGACTACCGCGACATCATGAACGAATTCGGTACCATGGCTGACTTCGATGAGCTGCTTGAAACCGCCCACGACGCCGGTATCAAGATCATGATGGATCTGGTGGTCAACCACACCTCCGACGAACACGACTGGTTTGTGCAGGCCAAGAGCAGCAAGGACAACCCCTACCGCGACTACTACATCTGGAAGGACCCGGCAGGCTACACCGAGGACGGCACCCCCATCCCGCCCAACAACTGGGTCGCTGCCTTCTCCCCCTCCGTCTGGGAATGGGAACCGACCACCGAGCAGTTCTACCTGCATCTCTTCTCCACCAAGCAGCCCGACCTCAACTGGGAAAACCCGGTGGTGCGCAACGAAGTCTACGACCTCATGCGCTTCTGGCTGGATAAGGGCGTCGATGGCTTCCGCATGGACGTCATCAACCTCATCTCCAAGGACCCAGCCTACCCTGACGACCCCCAGGTAGCAGCCGGGGGCGGCACCGACTCCATCACCATGGCAGCCAACGGCCCCCGAGTGCACGAATACCTAGCTGAGATGAACCGGGAAGTTCTCTCCCATTACCCCGTTATCACCGTGGGTGAAGCCCCCGGCGTCACCACCGCCGACGGCCTGCTCTACACCGGCTTTGACCGCGGCGAACTCCAAACCCTCTTCCAGTTTGAACACATGGGCGTGGATGCCAACCCCAACCCCGCCCTGGGCAAGTGGAACGACGAGCGCTTCGACCTGCACGACCTCAAGCGGATTCTCACCAAGTGGCAGGTAGACCTGGCTGGTAAGGGCTGGAACGCCAACTACTGGAACAACCACGACCAGCCCCGCGCTGTCTCCCGTTTCGGTAACGATTCTGCTGAGTACCGGGTGGTCTCAGCCAAGATGCTGGGCACCGTACTGCACGGTATGGCAGGTACCCCCTACATCTACCAGGGCGAAGAGCTAGGTATGACCAACGTTTTCTTCACCGACCTGGCCGACTACAACGACTTAGAAATCCACGACCACTACGCCAAGCTGGTCGGCTCAGGCGTGGTCGACCACGACACCATGCTGCGCTACATCTCAGCCTCCGGCCGCGATAACGCCCGCACCCCCATGCAATGGACGGCCGGTGAGCACGCAGGCTTCACCAGCGGCACCCCCTGGCTCAAGCTCAACCCCCGCTACACCGAGATCAACGCAGAGGCAGCTCTTGCCGATGAGAACTCGGTCTTCTACCACTACCGCGACCTCATCACCCTGCGGCACACTCACCCCATCATGGTCAACGGCGTCTACGAACTGATCGATTCAGCAGAGGTAACCGCCACCGAGGACGCTGAAGTCTACGCCTACCTGCGCCACGGCACCGGCCCCACCGAGGGCCAAACCCTGCTGGTCGTCGCTAACTTTACCGACGGCGTCCTTACCCGTACCTTCACCGAACCGGCAGGTAAGCGCACCCTCATCAGCAGCAACTACACCAACGACGCAGGCGCAACTCTGCGCCCCTACGAAGCAAAAATTTACCTCTACGAAAGGGACTAGCCCCATGGCAGATAATTCAGGAAAGACCTGGTGGAAGGAAGCGGTCGTCTACCAGATTTGGCCGCGCAGCTTCAACGACTCCAACGGCGACGGCATCGGTGATATCCCCGGTATCACCGAGCGCCTACCCTACCTGGCAGACCTCGGCATCAACGTCATCTGGCTCTCCCCCGTCTTCGCCTCCCCCAACGATGATATGGGCTACGACATCAGCGACTACCGGGCTATTATGCCCGAGTTCGGCACCATGGACGACTTCGATCAGATGCTCGAAACCGCCCACTCCCTCGGCATCAAGATTCTGATGGACCTGGTGGTCAACCACTCATCCGATGAGCACGAATGGTTTAAAAAGGCCCGGGCCTCACGCGATAACGACTACCGCGACTACTACATCTGGCGGGATTCATCGGGCGTCGATGAGGACGGCAAGCCCCTGCCCCCCAACAACTGGGGCAGCGAGTTCGGCGGCCCGGCCTGGGAATACGACGAAACTACCGACCAGTGGTACCTGCACATGTTCTCCCGCAAGCAGCCCGACCTCAACTGGGAGAACCCCAAGGTCCGCCAGGAAATCTTTGACCTGGTCACCTTCTGGCTCGATAAGGGCGTCGATGGCTTCCGCCTGGATGCTATCAACATCATCTCCAAGCCCGAGGGCCTGCCCGATGACCCCAGCGTCGACCCTGAAAAGCACTCCTCGTCTATCCCCTTCGTGATCACCAACGGCACCAAGGTGCACGAGTGGATGCACGAGCTCAACATGGAAACCTTCGACAAGTACGACTGCATGACCGTGGGCGAGATGAGCGCCACCGGCCCCGAAGAAGCCGTCCAGTTCTCCGGTTTCACCACCGATGAGCTGCACATGATCTTCCACTTCGAGCACATGGGTCTTGATTCAGATCCCGATACCGGTATGGGCAAGTGGTCCCGCAAGCCCGTGCAGCTGACGGAGATGAAGGAAATCTTGAACACCTGGCAGACCGAGCTGGACGGCAAGGCATGGGGCTCTCTCTACTGGAACAACCATGACCAGCCCCGCGTGGTCTCCCGCTTTGGCAACGACTCGCCCGAGTACCGGGAGCTCTCCGGCAAGATGCTGGCCACTGTGCTGCACGGTATGCAGGGCACCCCCTACATCTACCAGGGCGAAGAGTTCGGCATGACCAACGTGCAGTTCGACTCCATTGAGGACTATAAGGACCTGGATTCCATCAACTTCTACACCGATATGGTCACCGAGCACGACCGTATGAGCTCGGATGAGGCTATGGCTCTGATTTACGCCAAGGGCCGCGACAACGCTCGCACCCCGGTGCAGTGGAGCGCGGACGCCGGCGCCGGCTTTACGAGTGGCACCCCCTGGATTGGGCTCAACGAGAACTACACCGAGATCAACGCAGCTGAAGCGGTGGAACGTGAGGATTCCCTGTGGCACTACTACCGCCAGCTGGTAGCCCTGCGCCGGGGCGAGCTCAAGGATCTGCTGGTCTACGCTTCTTTCGCGCCCCTGGACCCCGAAGATTCTGAGATGTACGCCTACGAGCGCCACGGGGAGGGCGAGAAGCTGCTGGTCGTTGCCAACTTTACCGACGGCGTCCTGACCCGCTCTTACGAAGTGCTGGAGGGTGCGGACGCTCAGGTGGTGCTGTCCAACTACGCGGACGCCACCGAGCAGTCTGCTGAGGCTGAGCTGACCCTGCGCCCCTACGAGGCCCGAATCTACCGTATCGCCGCCTAACCCTGTTTCCCGCCCAAAGGGACCTGATTTCTTAAAAAGGACCGCATATTACGTGGTCCCTTTTAAGAAATCAGGTCCCCTTATCAGGGGTGAGGCGTGGTATTCTAAAACCGCTCCATCACTTTAGAGAAAAGCCACCCGTGGCTATCCCGTTCACCCCCCCTATTTCACCTTCGCCGGTAACGCCCGAGAAACCATCGAATTCTACGCTGAGGTTTTCGGCGGTGAGCTTCAGCTGGCAACCCTCAAGGAATTCCAGGCCCCCGTTGCTCCCGAGCACGAAAACCTGGTTATGCACGCCGAGCTCATCACCGAGCGCTGCTTCAACCTGCGCATCTCCGACGGCGCAACCAACATCCAACCCCTCACCGCAGCCCCTGGGGCGCCACCTTAGGCTCCCTCACCGACAAGTACGGCATCACCTGGATGTTCACCTTCGGCGGCTAAGACATAGCCCCACAACCAGAACAGCCCCCCGTCCGCTCCCTTTGTGGGAATAAGGACGGGGGCTGTTCGGCAATCTCTAAGACGTTTAGAAAAGATGGGATAGGCTGTAACCATGACTTCAACAGACACCGGTTCGCCCTCTCAATGTATCCTGCAGGTGGTCGCCAACGTCAGCGCACAACATGAGTAAGCCAGATTTTCCACCCCGCTACCGTCCGCTATTGACTGAGGGCGCAGAGCGGTCTGAGCTCACCAGAAAACCGCTTATTATCAAAAATACACCGGTAATAGCACTCATCATCATGTGCGACATCGACACCCCGCCAGCAGGGAACAGTAGACCGACGATCAGTGTTAGCATCAGCCAGTACCTCAAACTCCAAGACGGTTCACTCATCAAGCTCGACATGGACCGGGGGGCTAACCTCCTTCTGGCACGGCAACCCGAATACCCCAGGGAAATGGCAGCAAACGGCAGACAAAGCTATCCAAGAACTCCTCACTATTGTGAAAGCAGATGTTCCCAACCAGGTTGATTTCCCCTGGGAAGAGTACGTTAAAGCAGCCACTCAACGTGGTATTGATATCGATGAGGCAAAACTACGCGCCCTCCCCTACCAGGTGACCTTCTCAGATTCCCTGATGAAAGCCTATGGCTTTTAAAAACCGAAAAAGGCCGCCCTACTGGTTGATAGGGCGGCCTTTCTCTTAGCCGGTGCTATGGTCACACGAGTATCGCAGACATGCAACCTAAGTCGATATAACCGCTCGCAGGCTCGCGGAATAACGAAACGAGGAGCTCACTTCGTTCGCAAGCTCCTCGCCTCGCCGCTACGCTATGCTCGGCGAATAAACCGATTTTTTATTTCGCCTGGGGACGAAAAATCGGTTTATTCCCACTCAATCGTTCCCGGAGGCTTTGAGGTGACGTCCAGAACCACTCGGTTCACCTCAGCAACCTCATTCGTAATCCGGTTAGAAATCTTCGCCAACAGGTCATAGGGCAGGCGTGACCAGTCAGCAGTCATCGCGTCCTCAGACGACACCGGGCGCAGCACAATCGGGTGACCGTAGGTACGGCCATCACCCTGCACACCAACGGAACGGACGTCCGCCAACAGCACCACGGGGCACTGCCAGATCTCCTCATCCATACCGGCGGCAGTCAGTTCCTCGCGCACAATCAGGTCAGCAGCACGCAGAATATCCAGGTTATGCTTTGTGACCTCACCAATCACGCGAATACCCAGGCCAGGGCCGGGGAAAGGCTGACGGGCAACAATCTTCTCGGGAACACCCAGCTCACGGCCAATGGCGCGAACCTCGTCCTTGAAGAGGGTACGCAGGGGCTCAACCAGCTCAAACTGCAGGTCATCAGGCAGACCACCCACATTGTGATGGGACTTGATGTTCGCAGCTCCCTCGCCACCGCCAGATTCAACAACATCGGGGTAGAGGGTACCCTGCACCAGGAACTTGATGTCGGTACCTTCAGCACCGGCTTCTTCAATCAGCTTGCGCTGGGCAGCTTCGAAGGATCGGATGAACTCGCGGCCAATAGCCTTACGCTTAGCTTCGGGCTCGGTAATACCGGCCAGGGCGCCCAGGAAGCGCTCTGACTCGTCGATGGTCACTACCTTGATACCCATGGTTGAGGCGTAGTCCTGCTCAACCTGTTCACGTTCGCCCTCGCGCAGCAGACCGTGGTCGATGAAGAAGCAGGTGAGCTGGTCGCCCACAGCCTTATGAACCAGGGCTGCGGCAACTGATGAGTCAACGCCACCGGACAGGGCGCAGATGACCTGGTCATCGCCCACCTGCTCGCGAATCTTAGCGACCTGCTCTTCGATAATGTTGCCGGTTGACCAGGTCTTCTTCAGACCCGCTACGTTGAAGAGGAAGTTCTCCAGGGCAACCTGGCCGTAGTCGGAGTGCTTAACCTCGGGGTGCCACTGCACGCCACCGAACTTGCGCTTCTCATCGACGAAGGCTGCAACGGCTGCACCGGGGGTCTGGGCCAGCACCTCGAAGCCTGCGGGGGCTTCAGAGACGGAATCGCCGTGGCTCATCCAGACGTTCTGGGTTGTGGGGGTACCGGTCAGGAAGGAAGAGTTCTCTGCACAGACCACGGCGTCGGTTGCGCCGTATTCGCGCAGACCGGTCTTGGCGACGGTACCGCCGAGGGTCTGGGCCATGACCTGGAAGCCGTAGCAGATACCGAAGACGGGTACGCCCGCTTCAAACATGGCGATGTCGCCCTTGGGGGCGCCGTCCTCGTATACGGATGAGGGGCCGCCAGACAGAATAATTGCAGCCGGGTTCTTGGCGAGCATCTTCTCGGTGGGCATGGTGTGAGGAACCAGCTCAGAGTAGACGCCGGCCTCACGCACGCGGCGCGCGATGAGCTGCGCGTACTGGGCGCCGTAGTCAACGACCAGTACGGGGCGCTCTTCGAGCTCCTCGATGGGGTTGTGGGTAGTCACAGGTATATACCTTTTCGGTTGGGGTTGAAGGGTAATCCTTGGGTTCTATTCTAGTGCAGGGAAGCGCTAGACCTAGTAACGTTTGGTGGCCTGCGGGTTGGCTGCCAGCAGGGCCAGGGTTTCTGCGTAGATGCGGCGCTCCACAATGAAGGACAGGAAGGGCACCACACCGCCCAGGGCCATGACAATCATCTGGGGTAGGGCCCAGCGCATGAGCAGCCAGAGACGGAAGCAGGAGAAGAGGTAGACCACATAGAACCAGCCGTGAACAATCAGAATCCAGGTGGAGATGTTGACGCCACCGTGCAGGTTACCGGTCTCAAGATTGAGCCAGCCCAGGGCCACGGTTTCGCCGGTTTGGGCGTCGACGCCACCGGCGACCAGGTCGTAGCCGAAGATGTAGCGGCTAATCATTTCAGCAACGAGCAGCAACAGGAAGGTACCTGAAATCCAGGCGCACCACTTGTAAAAGGTGAGGGCCCCACGAATCTGGGATTCGGTTCCACCGAACTTCTTGCGCACGGTAAAGCCGCCAGCGGCATTCGTTTCGGTAGTTCCCGCGGCGAGGGTAACTTTCTTACCGTCGGTACGGTGGACGGGGCGCGGGGTGGGGTTCTCGCTCACAGCTGGTTTCTCCCTTAGCTGGTGTGGGTGGTCGGTTTCTGGTGGGCGGACGCCTGCGGTCAGCTAGCTCCTACCGGGCAGGTGGGGCGGGGGCGTCCGGAATATCATCAAAGTAGTAGTAGGCCTGATCTGCCGGGTCCCAGTAGTAGGGGCGGCCGGTTTCTTCATCGACCCAGTATTCGCCCTCGTACTCGAAGTAGAGGGTGGGGTCGGTGGTCTTTTCGACCGAGTCCTTGAGCAGGCGGTACCAGAGGTAGAGGGCAAAGCCTGCGAAGACCAGCCACTCAAGGGCGTAGAAGATGTTGAGCCAGTCAACGGTTTCGTCGGTGACCTGCTCAGCGTGGATAGGCTGAAGGGTGCCGCTGCTATCGAGCAGGGTTGCGGTATCGGCGATGGTGCCCTGGTCGGTGAGCGGGGTAGCCCCACTGCTTTCGGAGTCGAGGGTCAAGATGCCATTGAAGAGGGCGGCGTTCCAGACATTGGTCAAGTAGGAGGAGTTGGCGGAGGCAAGCACCCGGTCCTTCCCGCTGTTCTCTTCGCTGACGTCCTTGCTGGTGAGCGGGGCGTCGTTACCCACAACGCGCCCCGCGATGGTCACGGTGCCGGTCGGTTCAGTGGGAATCTCAGCGATAGGGGTCCAGGCGCGGGCTACGACGATACCGCGGGGCCCCTCCCCCAGGCTGGTGCTTACCTGCTGACTATCGTCAGGAACGAAGAGGCTGACCAGCCAGTAGCCTTGAGCCCCATCTTTGAGCTTGTTTTCTACCAGGTAGGTGGAGCCCTGCACGTAGCTGCCGGTAGCTTCCACAACTGTATCGGCCTCGGTCATGCTCAGCGGGTCGTGGGGCTGGAGCACCTGACTATAGGGGCGCACCACGTCCTTAGCCGGATCTGCGGTGACCTGCCCCAGGGTGGAGGCGTTAATTTGCCATTTGCTGAGCATCACAAAACCGCTAGCCAGCACCAGCACCAGGAGCAGGCCAAGGAGCCAGCGGGGGGTCAGGGCGGTTTTTAGCACGTTTGCTCTTTTCAGCGTGGGGTAGGCGGACGAAAGCAGGTCAGCCCCGCGTGCCTAGCAAGTTAGGTGCACGGGGCCGGGTCATCATCTACTTGACGTAGGGGGTGACGTTAACGTCGATACGCTGGAAGGACTTGAGGTCGGTGTAGCCGCAGGTCGCCAGAGCACGCTTGAGAGCGCCAACCAGGTTGGAGCTGCCGTCGGTGTAGGCAGACGGGCCGTACAGTACCTCTTCGAGCGAGCCGACAGTGCCCTGGTAGGTGCGGATACCGCGGGGGAAATCAGCCGAGTGGGCCTCGTTGCCCCAGTACCAGCCGGCACCGGGAGCTTCGGCAGCTCGGGCCAGGGGGGCACCAATCATGACGGCGTCCGCGCCCATAGCCAGAGCCTTGACCATATCGCCGGAGCGGCCCAGGGAGCCGTCTGCAATCACGTGCACATAGCGGCCGCCTGATTCATCCAGGTAGTCAGAACGAGCAGCAGCGACATCGGAAATTGCGGTGGCCATGGCAGCCTGGATTCCCAAGCCGCGGCGGGTGGTCAGGGCAGCCCCGCCACCAAAACCGACCAGCACACCGGCAGCGCCGGTGCGCATCAGGTGCATCGCCGGGGTGTAGCCGGTGACGCCACCGACCATGACGGGGACATCGAGTTCGTAGATGAACTTCTTGAGATCAAGGGGTTCACGGCGGGAGGAGACGTGCTGGGCAGATACTGCGGCACCGCGAATGACAAAGAGGTCAACGCCAGCCTTGACCACGGTCTGGTAGAACTCCTGAGTGTTCTGGGGAGTCAGGGAGCCTGCAACAATGACGCCAGATTCGCGGATCTCAGCTAGGCGGGCAGTAATCAGCTCAGCTTTGATGGGTTCAGCATAGATTTCCTGCATGCGGCGGGTAGCGGCAGGAGCGTCGTCTGCGGGGAGAGCATTGATTTCCTCAAGGAGGGGCTGGGGGTCCTCATAGCGGGTCCACAGGCCCTCAAGGTTGAGGACGCCAAGCCCACCGAGCTTGCCCAGGGCAATGGCGGTGGCCGGTGACATGACGGAGTCCATGGGGGCACCAATAATGGGGGTGTCAAACTTGAACGCGTCAATCTGCCAGCTCAGGTTCACATCGTGGGCGTCGCGGGTACGGCGGGTGGGTACCAGGGCGATTTCATCGAGTGAGTAGGTGCGGCGGGCGCGCTTAGACATACCAATCTGGATATCGGTCATGGATCTTTCCTTTCACCGGTATTAGGCCGGTTGGTGCAAACGAGCGTGGTAACGTTCGGAAGCCCCGGCCCCTCACCGCAGGGGTGAGAGAACCGGGGCTGACCGCTACAGTTTAGCGACGGTAGTTGGGGGCCTCGACGGTCATGGTGATGTCGTGGGGGTGTGATTCCTTCAGACCTGCTGAGGTGATGCGCACGAACTGGCCCTTGTTCTTGAGCTCTTCAACGGTGTGGGCACCGACGTAGAACATGGTCTGACGCAGGCCGCCCTCCAGCTGGTGTAGCACTGATGAGAGGGGACCGCGGTAGGGTACCTGGCCTTCGATGCCCTCGGGAATCAGCTTCTCTTCGGAGGACACATCGGCCTGGAAGTAGCGGTCCTTGGAGAAGGACTTCTTGCCGCCACGGGACTGCATAGCGCCCAGGGAGCCCATGCCGCGGTAGGCCTTGAACTGCTTACCGTTAACGAAAATCAGGTCGCCGGGAGACTCGGCGGTACCGGCGAGTAGGGAGCCCAGCATGACCGAATCGGCGCCTGCCACCAGGGCCTTGCCGATTTCGCCGGAGTGTTGCATGCCGCCGTCCGCGATCAGGGGTACGCCTGCGGGAATAGTAGCCTTGGCTGATTCGTTGATGGCGGTAATCTGGGGCACGCCAACACCGGCGATAATGCGAGTGGTGCAGATGGAGCCGGGGCCAACGCCCACCTTGACGGCGTCAGCACCTGCGTCGATGATGGCCTGGGCGCCAGCGCGGGTAGCAGCCTGACCACCCACAACGTCAACGTGGGCAGCGGCCGGGTCTTTCTTGAGGCGGGCGATCATGTCGAGTACACCCTGGGAGTGACCGTTAGCTGTATCGACGAAGAGGGCGTCGACGCCCGCGTCAATCAGGGTCATAGCACGCTCGTAGCCGTCACCAAAGAAGCCGATAGCGGCGCCAACGCGCAGGCGGCCGTCCTCGTCCTTGGTAGCGCGGGGGTACTGCTCGCTCTTGGTGAAGTCCTTGACAGTGATCAGGCCCGTCAGCTTGCCTGCGTCGTCGATGAGGGGCAGCTTCTCAATCTTGTTTTCTGCCAGCAGGGCGAAAGCTTCGTCTTTGCTCATTCCCTCGTGACCGGTAATCAGCGGCATCTTGGTCATGATGTCGCGCACGCGGGTGGTCTCGAAGGTCGATTCGGGCAGGTAGCGGGTGTCACGGTTGGTGATGATACCGACCAGCACGTTGTTCTCGTCCACAACGGGCAGGCCTGATACCTTGTAGTGACCGCAGAGGGCGTCGAGCTCAGCGATGGTGGCGTTGGGGCCAACAGTCACAGGGTTGGTAATCATGCCGGATTCGCTGCGCTTGACGCGATCCACGTGGTCAGCCTGGTCAGCGATAGAAAGGTTACGGTGAATCACGCCCATGCCGCCCAGGCGAGCCATGGCGATGGCCAAGGCTGACTCGGTGACGGTGTCCATCGCTGCCGAAATAATCGGTGAGGCAATAGAGATGCGCTTGGTCAGTCGGGTGGTGGTGTCTGCATCTGACGGGATGACATCGGTGTTGCCGGGGAGGAGCAGGACGTCATCGTAGGTGAGGCCGGTGAAGCCGAAAGGGTCTTCGCTCAGTGCAGTGGGAGTAGTCATGAAGGGTTCGCTACCTTTCGAGGGTGTTCAGGTGGGCGCTTAGCGACACTGGTTTTAATCTTAGTCGGGTTAGCCCCGATGTGCGAGTGTGGGCCCCTGGCACCGAGGTGCCGTTTGCTCACACCCTGGGGGCATTCCCTGTTCGTACTGATTGAAACCCTTCCCCGCCCATTTCTATTCCGTAGTTGTGTGGACAGCACCAGCAGGCAGTAGCTGGGTGCTTGCCTGCCCGCTCGCTTCAGCCTTGCCCAGGGCTTCGAGAAGTCGCGGGTCGAAGTAGGGGCCTAGGGTTTCGATGTAGGTTGCGGTGATGTGGTCGTAGTCGAAGTAGGTGTAGATATTACCGATGGAAGCCGGGCAGGAGTTCTCGGGGCAGATTAGGTCCGAGAGGTTGAGGGCGGCAAACCCAGGGTAGGTCTGTTCCAGCGGGGCCAGGGGGTTGACGGTGACGTCCTGGCCGGGGCTCATGAGGCAGTCGTCCGCTGTGCCGAAGGCATCCAGGCAGTCCTTGTGCATGGTTTCCATGCGCGGGGTATCGCGCAGGCCGATGACCTGGGTTCCGGCTGAGGTGAGCTGGGCAATGCGGGTCTCGGCGTCGAAGAGCGGAGCATCTGGCAGGTTGGGTTCTGATTTGGTGCCGTGGAGCAGGACGGTATCTGGGGCTAGGTCCTGAATAAAGGCAGCACTGTCGCTTGCCCAGGAATCACATTCAAAGCCGCTGGCGTAGGCTGCGTTGTCGGTTTCACCGAGGAAGCAGCCGGGGCGGGTGAGGGCAATGACCGACCAACCTTGGGCTTGAGCAAGCGGACGCACGGCCGTCATCCACATCTGCATGTGGGAGTTTCCCCAGGCCACAATGGTTCGGGTGGGTTGGGGTGAGTAGGCAACGTAGGTGCAGTCCCCGGCCGGGGAGTCGGGGATGGCCAGCTCGGGGGTCACGTCGGTGCAGGCAGCTCCAAGGTCGGCCCAGTCCGCATCGAGCACGGCGCGGATGGGGATGACAGGGGCGTCTTCTTCCCCTGTGTATTCGTAGTCGGGCTGTAGCACGGCCGCCCCCACGTTATTGAGGGTGCGGTTAGCCTCAGCCTGCTCGGCCTGCCGGTAGATGGCTGACTGCCAGGCGTAGGAGGGAGCAAGGGCAAGGCCCACGCACACCGCACCAGTGATCAGACCCGCAAACACAGACCGGTTGGGAAGTGCCCAGTCCCGCAGGGGCTTTTCGACCAGCTGGGTTAGAACCCAGGCCAGCACACTCGACAGAAGAAGCAGGCCAAGCCCAGCCCAGAAACCCGCCTTTTCCTGACGGGTCTGCGCCAGGTAAAAGACGAGAATCGGCCAGTGCACCAAATAGAGGGCATAGGAAAAACCGCCCAGAGCCAGCAGGGGCTTAGCGGTCAGCAGTTTCTCAGGCCCGAAGCTGGTGCCAGTGTCTCCCGCAATAATGACGAGTGAAGCTGCCAGGGTGGGCCACAGGGCTACGTAGCCGGGGAAGGTTCCGTTAACGTCCAGCACGAAACCGCAGGCAACGATAGCGGCAATACCTGCCCACCCCAGAACCGCGCGTATAAGCGGTGGGAATTTCAGGACGGGCAACCAGAGGGCTACTAAAGAGCCCAACGCGAATTCCCAGAGGCGAGCCTCGGTTTCAAAGTAGGCGGCCTGCTGGTTGGTTGCGGTGATCTCAATTGAGTGAATCAGTGACACCGCAAAAAGAGCGGCAAAGACACCGGTCAGAACCCAACGAGCAGAGCCCCTCATACGCATCCCCAGTACCAGGGCAAGAACCACCATCAGCAGGGGCCACAGCACATAGATTTGCCCCTGAACCGACAGGGACCAAAAATGCCGGAAGGGTGAGGCCAGCGAGGTGTCGGCAGCGTAGTAGTCCACGGCGTTTTCAATCGACCAGTTATTGTGCTGGTACAGAATCACGGCCTTGGCCTCATCAGCTATCGAGAGCCAGCGCTCAGCCGGGATAAAGAAGTAGGTACCTAACAAAGTAAGTGCCACGGTGAGTGATGCCAGAGGCAGCAGACGCTTAAAGACGTGTACCCAATAAGCCAGCAGGGTTTTTAGACCGAACCAGGTGCCCGGCCCTACCAGCTTGACCTGTTCAATCTTGCGGGCAAAGGACCCGGTTAAGAGGAAAGCCGAAATCAGCAGGAAGACATCAACACCGCCGGATACCCGACCAAACCAGAAATGGTAGGCGGCCACCAGCAGCAGGGCGAGCGCGCGCAGGCCCTGGATCTCGGGGCGCCAGGCCTGTTCCGCTGAACGAGTGACGGTTGCGATGGTACCGGTGGCTGGTGTGGGCTCGGCTGCGGGGCGGGGCACTGCGGTCTACCTCCTTTGCTGGCAATCATCTGGTGCCAGAAAGTCAGTTATCGAAAGGTAACTGGCAGGAAGACACCAAGTTAAAAATCTTACTCCCGGTGACTGAAAATTTGCTTTAAAAAGCAAACCCCTGCCCCTACGGTGTTAGTCACGGTAGGGGCAGGGGTTGTTCTGCCTCAAGTGGCCCGGTAAGGCCTTGAGTGCGGGGGCGGGGCCTTTACTTGGCCTCGTCCTCGCCCTTTTCCTCGGGCTTTTCGACAACCAGGGTCTCAGTGGTCAGCACCAGGGCAGCGATAGAGGCCGCATTTTCCAGGGCTGAGCGGGTGACCTTGACGGGGTCGATGACGCCGCGGGCCATCAGGTCCTCATACTCACCGGTGGCGGCGTTGAAGCCGGAACCTACGGGCATGTCGGCTACGCGGGAGGTGACCACGTAGCCGTCCTCACCTGCGTTCTCGGCAATCCAGCGCAGGGGCTGAACCAGGGCGCGGCGGACGATGTCTACGCCCACCTGGGCATCGCGGGATTCGAGCTCAACGCCGTCCAGGGCTGCCAGAGCGTGAACCAGGGCGGTACCGCCACCGGCGACAATGCCCTCTTCCAGAGCGGCACGGGTGGAGGACACGGCATCCTCGATGCGGTGCTTGCGTTCCTTGGCCTCAACCTCGGTTGCAGCACCCACCTTGATGACGCCTACGCCACCGGCCAGCTTGGCCAGGCGTTCCTTGAGCTTTTCGCGGTCCCACTCGGAGTCCACGCGCTCAATTTCGGCACGCAGCTGGTCAACGCGCTCGGCAACGGCCTCAGAGGTGCCGCCACCGTCGACGATGGTGGTGTTGTTCTTGGTGACGGTCACACGGCGGGCTGAACCGAGCTGGTCCAGGGTGACGGCGTCCAGGGAAATGCCCAGTTCACCGGTGATGACGGTGCCACCGGTCAGGATAGCCAGGTCCTGGAAGATTGCCTTACGGCGGTCGCCAAAACCGGGTGCCTTCAGCGCTACGACGTCAAGGTTGCCGCGGAGCTTATTAACCACCAGAGTGGAAAGAGCTTCGCCGTCCACGTCCTCAGCGATGATGGTCAGAGGCTTCTTAGCCTGAACAATCTTCTCAAGCACGGGCATAATCTCAGCCACGGTTGAAATCTTGCCCTGGTAGAGCAGAATCGCGGTGTTCTCAAGAACAGCCTCGGCACGTTCAGGGTCGGTGACGAAGGAGGGTGAAAGGTAGCCCTTGTCGAACTGCATACCCTCGGTCACTTCGAGCTCAACCTCGGTGGTGGAGCCGTCCTCGATGGTGATGACGCCGTCCTGGCCTACCTTGCTGAAGGCCTCAGAGAGCAGCTCACCAATCTGGGGTGACTGAGCTGAGATAGCTGCTACGTGGGCAACTTCTTCACCCTTGACCTCGCGGGCGTTAGCCAGCAGGCGCTCAGATACCAGCTTGGTTGCGGTCTCGATGCCGCGCTTGACCTCACCGGGGGCAGCGCCCGAGGTAACGTTGCGCAGGCCCTCAGACACCAGTGCCTGGGCGAGGACGGTTGCGGTGGTGGTACCGTCGCCAGCAACATCGTTGGTCTTGGTAGCTACTTCCTTGGCGAGCTGGGCACCCAGGTTTTCGTAGGGGTTTTCCAGTTCAATCTCGCGGGCGATCGACACACCGTCGTTGGTGATGATGGGGGCGCCCCACTGCTTATCAAGCACCACGTTACGGCCGCGGGGGCCCAGGGTTACCTTGACAGCGTTAGCAAGCTTATCGACGCCTGCCTGCAGGTGCTTACGCGCATCATCATTGAATTCAAGCTGTTTTGCCATGAATCCTTACTTCTTTCTCGTGTTTCGTGGTTTGTGCGGTAGAAACAGCGAAAACTTAGGAAACGACAGCCAGAACGTCGCGGGCTGAGAGAATCAGGTACTCAGCTCCACCGTACTTAACCTCGGTGCCACCGTACTTGGAGAAGATAACGACGTCACCTTCAGCTACGTCAACGGGGATGCGGTTTCCCTTGTCGTCGATGCGGCCGGGGCCAACAGCGATAACCTTAGCCTCCTGGGGCTTTTCCTTAGCGGTATCGGGGATAACCAGGCCGGATGCGGTGGTCTGCTCTGCTTCAACGATCTGAACGACAATGCGGTCTTCGAGGGGCTTGATAGCCATGGTGAGGTACTCCTTCAAGTGAGGTCTCAGCGTAAAACGTAAAAGGGGTGACCATGATGCACTAAGCGGGCTCAAGCCGGTATCGTCGCGGTGCTACCGACTGCCGATTTAGCACTGTCAACGGTCAAGTGCTAACTAAAACTTTATTCCCCTCACCCCCTACGGGCAAGATAAAGCGCCGGTTTCGCAGACAGCGCACCGCCTCAGCTTAGGTTGTTGTGCCCTACAATACAGGTTGAAGCGACTTTCCCCGGCAGATAGGCGACCATGCTCAAACTCATCTTCTGGCCGGTACTCGTCCCCTCTTTTCTTTTCGCAGCCGGCTTCGGGGCCGTCGTTCCCATCCAGATTCTGGCAGCCATCAGGCTGGGGGCTCCGTACTAGCAGAAACTGTCTCTACTCAAGACCGCGGCAAAGCCACGACCGCCCTCTGCCTTGGCCTCTTTGGAGCCGGCTTCCTTCTCATCCCTCTAGCGCCCAGTGGGCTAAGTTCCTCTCCATCTGGTCGATGTTCTCGCAGGTTGCCATCGTGCCGGGCCCCTGGCTATCTCAGGTATCATGCTGGTTTCTTCCCTCCCGGTAGCCTTTACCGCCATCGGCTCTAGCGCCCTGGGGGCTCGCCCGATTCACGCCAGCCCCAGCCAGTCGGCCTTCAGCGGGTCTCGCCCACCCTAACCTTTAAACTAGGTACATGACCTTTTTCCCCCGCGCCGGTGCCCAGCCTTTCTCCGCCGACCAGCTAGCAGTCCTAGACCAGCTAGTGCCCTATCAGCCGGCTAGTTCCCTCCAGGCCGTCAGTAAGCTGCGGGCTCAAGGTTTCAGCGCCGAGGATTCCTCTGCCCTGCTGACCCAGGCCCGTCTGCGGGCCCTGGGGGCCACCAAGTTCGGGGAAGAAGCCTCGCGTATGCTCTTCACCGAGGCTGGCTATGAGCAGGCGACCCGGGCAGCAGTTGCCGACCATCATGCTGCCCGTTTCGTGGAGGCCGGGCTAAAATCTGTTGCTGATTTGGGCTGTGGCCTGGGGGCAGACTCCCTCGCCTTTGCCCGCGCAGGGTTAGCGGTGACGTCCGTTGAGCTTGACCCCGCTACAGCAGCCCTGACCGCCCACAATCTCTCCCCTTACCCCACTGCCCAGGTGCTCGTGGGCGATGTAGAACAGGTTGAGCTCGAACAACTCACCACCGTGAGCGGTGAGCGCGTCGCCGCCCTCTGGCTAGACCCAGCCCGCCGGGAGGTTGAAGGCGGCTCTACCACCTCCCGCCTTTTTGACCCCGAAGCCTTCTCCCCGCCCTTTTCCTTCCTGCAGAAGCTGGCGGCAACCGGAATTCCTATGGGGGTCAAGCTAGGCCCGGGCCTGCCCCACGAGGCGATCCCGAGCGGGGTGGAGGCCGAGTGGGTCAGTCACGGCGGGTCTGTGGTGGAGGTGGTGCTCTGGTTCAACGCCCTGGCCCGGCCCGGGGTTGCCCGCTCGGCTACCGTATTGGGGGCGAACGCCGTTACCCGGCAGGTCCTGGGTGAGATGACGTCCCAGCTCACGGCGTCAGCCGATGAAGAGCCGCTTAAGGTAGCTGACTTAGGGGACTACCTGATTGAGCCCGACGGGGCGGTGGTTCGTTCCCACCTGGTCGCGGATTTTGCGCGGGCAGTCGGGGCCACCCTGCTGGATGAAAATATTGCCTACCTGACCTCGGACTCCCCAGTAGTTAGCCCCCTGGGCCGCTCCTACCGCGTCCTGGGCACCCTGCCTTTGAATGAGAAGAAGCTACGCCGCTGGGTCAAAGAAGAAGGAATTACCGCCCTAACCATCAAAAAGCGGGGGGTCGATGTGGTCCCCGAAAAACTGCGGGCAAGCCTGCTGACCGGAGTAAAAAAGAAGAAGGGGGCTCCTCACAAAGAAGCTACCCTGGTTCTAACCCGACTGGGGCAGGGAACAGATTCCCAGCGGCTAGCTATCTGGGCTGAGGAGGCCTGATTTATTACATATATCTCATTGGATTCGTCATAGAGTGAGCCGGATTCTTCTGCGCTAGCCCCTGCCCCTAAGATAGAACCAGCATCGCACCGAGACCCTGGAGCCAGCGCATGATTTTTCACCCCTCGAACCAGTCCACGATTGGTGTGGAATGGGAGGTCGCCCTCGTCGATCCAGAAACCCGCGAACTGGCTTCACGCGCAGACGAGGTTCTGGCTCTACTCCAAGACCAGCACCCCCGGGTACTCGAAGCAGCAGACGACCGGGCCCACATCACCGGCGAGTTTCTCAACAATACCGTTGAACTAGTCACCGGTATCTGCCGAACTCCCGGCGAGGCGGCCGACCAGCTCTCCCAAGCCACCGGCGTCCTCAAAGAAGTGACCGACCAACTGGGCCTAGCCTTCTTCTCAGCCGGTACCCACCCCTTCTCCCGGGCCCTGGATCAAAAAGTCGTTGATAAGGATCGCTACCTACGGGTGCTCGACCGCTCCCAGTTCTGGGGCCGCCGCCAGATTATCTACGGGGTCCATGTGCATACAGGGGTTACTTCTCGTGATAAGGCCCTGCCGGTGCTCAACGGGCTCACCAACTTTTACCCCCACCTACTAGCCCTTTCTGCGTCCTCCCCCTTCTGGGAGGGGGAGGATACCGGCTTTGCCTCCCAGCGGGCCCAGATTTTCCAGCAGCTGCCCACCTCGGGTCTCCCCTTCACCTTTGAAGACTGGGGGGACTACGAGGACTACCTCAATGACCTGGTGGTCACCGGAGTCATTGACGACCCCAGCGAAAACCGCTGGGACGTGCGCCCCGTACCCAAGTACGGCACGGTGGAAATGCGGGCCTATGACGGGCTGGCCTCCATCCGCGACATTACGGCCCTGACAGCCTTCACCCAGTGCCTGGTGGAGTGGTTCTCCCGCCAACTCGATGCGGGCAAACGAATTGAGCCCCTCAAACCCTGGCACGTGCAGGAGAACAAGTGGAGGGCTGCCCGCTACGGCACCGAGGCCATCGTCATTCTCGATAACCAGAACACCGAGCGCCTGGTCACCGACGATACCCTGGGGCTACTGAACAAGCTAGAGGGTATTGCCGCTGACCTAGGCTGCTCTGCTGAGTTGGCTGACGTGGAGCGAATCTGCCTGATGGGGGCAGGCTATCAACGCCAGCGCCGCGTCGCAGCCGAACACGGAGGTGACCTCACAGCAGTGGTGGATGACCTCACAGCCCAGGCCGTCGAGGGGCTGTAAGTCTCTTCTCCATCCCCTCCTGCACCTCTGGGTGCCTGCCCCTCTGCCTCTTTAGAGGGAAATTTTGGTGACGGGCAAGGAAGAATCCGCCGTAAAGTCGATGCCTGATGGATCCCGCCCCTCAGATACCAGGCGGGCTCCCAGTGCAGCCACCATAGCCCCGTTATCGGTGCAGAGGCTCAACTGGGGAATGACCAGCTTAATGCCGTGTTCGGCACAGCGCTGGGCAGTCAGCTCACGCAGGCGCGAGTTTGCGGCTACTCCCCCACCCAGCAGCAGGGTGGTAATGCCGCGCTCGGTACAGGCCAGCATGGCTTTCTTAGTAATCACATCGACCACAGCTTCTTGGAAAGAAGCCGCGATATCAGCGACCGGTACCTCTTCGCCCCGAGCCTCAAAACCCTCGACAACGCGGGCAACAGCGGTCTTCAGACCCGAGAAAGAAAAGTCATAACGGTGGGGGCCAGGTTCCTCGACGGTGCCCATGAACTTGCGGGTCGACAGGCCGCGGGGAAAGGCAAAAGCTGCTCCGTTGCCGTCCGCAGCCACCCGGTCAATCACCGGCCCACCCGGGTAAGGCAGGCCCAGCAGACGGGCTACCTTGTCGTAGGCTTCACCGGCTGCGTCGTCCAGGGTGGCCCCCAGCAGCTCAACATCGCCGGTAATATCACGCACGGCCAGAATTTCCGTGTGCCCGCCAGAGACCAGCAGGGCCCCGATTCCTTCGCTGGGCAGGCCGTCAAGGAAGTCAGCCGTATGCCCCTCAATACCGCAGTCATCGAGCAGGCCAACCCCCACATGGGCCACTAGGTGGTTGATCCCGTAGAGGGGCTTGCCGGTGGCAGTTGCCAGGGCCTTGGCGGCAGAGACGCCGACCATGAGGGCACCGGCCAGACCGGGTCCTGCGGTCACAGCGATAGCGTCTAGATCGTCAAGGCTCACCTGGGCTTCATCCAGGGCAGCCTGGAGGGCAGGGACCATAGCGTCCAGGTGGGCGCGGGAGGCAATTTCGGGAATCACGCCGCCGAAGCGCACATGCTCATTCATGGAGGACGAGACGGTATTGGTCAGCAGGGTGGAACCCCGCACAATACCGATGCCGGTTTCATCGCAGGAGGATTCAATACCCAGTACCAAGGGTTCGGTTTTAGCGGTCATGGCTGGTTTCTCCTTGCACAGGGGTCATCTCGGTCAGGTCACGGCGCATAATGAGGGCATCGACCCCGTCATTGTAGTAGCGGCGACGCACATGAATCTGCTGGTAGCCGTTTTTCAGGTAGAGGTTTTGAGCCCGGGGGTTATCGGCGCGTACTTCCAGCAGCATCTGTTCAGCGCCCCGGGCAGCCGCTTCGCGGGCCAGAAAATCCAGCAGGGCCCGTCCGTAGCCACGGCCCTCACAAGCAGGGGTAACGGCTATGGTTTGAACATCGGCGGTATCAGCTACACTCATGAGCCCGGCGTAGCCAATCACCTGCGTCCCGGTGTCTGTGGGTGTTTCCAGGACGATATAGCCCCTCGTCTCGTGGGTAATTTCAGCCAGGAACATATCTAGCGGCCAGGCATCAGCTGGAAAAAGCTGCATTTCAAGGGCATACACAGCAGGAATATCGTGCAAGGTCATTTCCCGGGCTCGAGCCCCGCCGGCCAGGCCCGTGGGCAGGTCGGTCAGCAGCATTAGGCGCTAGCCTTCTTGCGGGCGGCCGGGACCTTGGCATCAGATTCCCGCAGGTAGAGGGCGCTGGTGTCGGTGCTCAGCTGCTCCAGGCCTAGGCGGGCTGCAGCTGCCAGGAGGGCGGCGGCGTCCGGCTGGATGTGTTCAAAGCCGGGTTGAGTGCTCAGGGCCTCGGGGTAAAGGGAGGTTCCAAATCCATAGGCGGGCAGGTCGGGTGCCTCGCTGGCCGGGCCCACGGTGGGGCCGCTTTCTAGTTGATAGCCCTGCTCAGTTAGCTCATAGACAGCCGAGTATATTTCCTTGCGGCGGGCATCTGAGGCCACCAAAAAACGGGTATGACCGGACGCCCGCGCGGCAGCTTCTGCTGTCTCGGCCAGGGCGGTCAGGCTCATGATTCCGTACAGGGGCTTACTCCAGGCGAAGGCCAGGGAACGCGCGGTAACGATACCGGCGCGCAGGCCGGTGAAGGGACCGGGACCGGTGCCGGTGATGATGGCCTCGACCTCCTGTCCCGTTACTCCGGCCTCAGCCAGCACCTCGGTCACGAAAGGGGACATGACCTCAGCATGAGAGCGCGTGTCTTCGGTTGCCCGTGAGGCAAGCAGGGTCAGCTGGTGACCGTCGAGACGGCCCAGGGCCACAGAAGCTATAGCGGATGAATCAAGAGCAAGAATAAGCACCCCACCAGTCTAGCGTGTTTAGACTCTGAGGCTATGTCGGGGGTCGGCAGCGAGCGCGAGCCCGCGGTGCTGCCAAAAGCCCCTATGCGTCCCCTCCACGAGTCAGATGTTCCGCTAATTCGTCCCAAACATTTTCCCAGCGGGGCCCGCTCCCGATGAGTCGTAGGCGTCGGGGTTCGGGGGCGCCGTCGTCCTCGTCCTCTTCTTCACAGCTACCCGGTGCATAGAGGGCGTAGGGGTCGGTTTCGGCCAGGTCAGCACCGGTGACGCGGGTAAATTCCAGATCGAGAATAGAGTCTGACAGGTGCTCGGCTTTGTCGCGACCCCATTCAATGACGGTGACGGAACGATCCAGGGAGTATTCCAGGTCGAGATCGTCCAACTCTTCGGCGCTGGCCAGTCGGTAGGCATCTACATGCACCAGGTCGGGCCCGCCGGGGCGAAGGCCCTCGGGCAGGTTGGGGTGCACGCGGGAGAGCACAAAGGTGGGAGAAATGACGCCTTCGCGCACGCCAAGGCCCTCGCCCAGGGAGCGGGTGAAGGTAGTTTTTCCGGCTCCCAGTTCGCCGGTGAGAATCAAGACATCACCCGCGGTAAGAAGAGGCGCTAGGGCCAGGGCGATGGCACGGGTGTGGTCGGGGCCGGTAATTTCTACATCGAGAATATGGTCTGAGCTCACGGTCTTAGTTCTTGTCTTTCCAGGACCCGCCAACGCTGATGCGGGTAACGCGCGGGGAAATGCGGGTAACGATTTCGTAGTTGATGGTTCCAGCGGCTTCTGCCCAGTCGGTGACCGGTGGGTTATCGCCTGAGCCGAAGAGGACGGCGGGGGCACCCAGGAAGCCAGCTGCGGGGTCAGCCAAACCGGGCTCACCGAGGTCTACAACCAGCTGGTCCATGGCGATTCGACCCACCTCCCGGTAGGTTCGGGCCGGGCCAGATGCCGGGTAGATACGGACCGGCCCGCCGGTTGCGACTCGGGGAACGCCGTCCGCGTAGCCAACCGGCACTAGGGCCAGGGTCGTGGGCTTGTCGGTCACGTAGTTAAGGCCGTAGGAGACTCCCTGCCCAGCCGGCACCTCTTTGACGGCGTTGATGAAGGTTTGCAGGTGCATGACCGGCTTGAGTCCCAGGTCTGCTGGGGTCTGCCCGGGCAGGGGTGACAGCCCGTAGAGACCGAGACCCACACGGACGGCGTCCCACAGCAGGCCGTCCTCTACCCCGACGGATGCCGCGCTGAAGGTCGCGGGAGTGTTAGCAAGGTGGCGCAGGGTTGGTCGCAGGCCGGCAGAGTGCAGGATATCTAGTGCCCGGTCGAAGGTCTGAGACTGCTCGGCGGTTTCGGGGCGCTCCGGTTCGTCGGCTACTGCCAGGTGGGAGAAAACCCCGACCACCTGCAGGGTCCCGCTTTCTTCAAGCTGGCGGGCACTGGCGGCAAGGGCAGGTAGCTCACTCATGGTGACCCCGTTACGCCCCAAGCCCGTATCAACTTTCAGGTGAACCTTAACCGGCTCCTGCTGCCCGCTGGCACGGTGGGCAGCCGCGATGGCTTCTAGTTCCCAGGTGCTCGAGATACCCAGTTCAAGACGGTCTTCTAGAGCCTGGACAAAGTTGGTACGAGGAGTGTGAAGCCAGGCAATGATAGGGGCAGCGATACCACCGGAGCGCAGGGCATGCGCTTCCTTGACATGGACGACCCCCAGATAGTCGGCTCCCGCTGCTACCGCTGAACGCGCTACGTCAAGCGCCCCGTGCCCGTAGGCGTCCGCTTTGACCACGGCGATAAGGGCCCGCTGCCCGATAATGCTCTTAATACGCCTAACGTTGTGCTCGACGGCGCCTAGGTCAATGAGGGCAAGGCGTTCAGCGTCTGTGGGGGCATCAAGGGGCACGAAGCCGTGGGCGCGGTAGAGACTGTCAATAGACACGGTGTACTCCTGGAGCAGAGGGTCCTTTCTCTCTAGCTTAGTTGAGTTTGCCGGTAGCGCACCTGCGCTGACGCCTACAGGGTGCGGGTAGGTGTGGCAGGGGTAGAGTAGAGATGTGAGTTTTTCTTTTCCCTTGCACCTACACATCTTTTCGATGCACACTTCTCCCCTGGCTCAGCCGGGGTCAGGTGATGCAGGCGGGATGAATGTCTATATAGAACGGTCGTTGGCCACCCTGCTTGAGGCTAACCCGCAGCTGACGGTAGAGGTGTTCACCCTGGCTACCTCCCGTGAGCGGGCTGGCCGGGTGCAGTATCACGAGCGGGCTACTGTCACCGCGCTTTACCTACCTGAGGCTGAAGGAGCCCGTAAGGAAGATCTACCTGAGCTGGTTCCGGGCTTTGCTATGGCTGTTCGAGCCATAGCGTTGCGACCGCCCCAGATTATTCACAGCCACTACTGGCTCTCGGGCCTGGCAGCTCTTGCCGCATACCCGCAGGTCCCCCTAGTTCACACCATGCACACCACCGCAGCGGCCAAGAACGCCAGGTTGGGCGAGGGCGAGCGCCCGGAACCCGAGGTACGCTTGCGCGGTGAGCAGGCTCTGGCCCGTAGGGCCGCCGCTCTAGTGGTCAATACGGAGTATGAAGCTGCCCAGATGCGAGACTTCTACGGGGCAGAGGAGTCCCAGTTGGTGACAGTGCCCCCCGGCGTTGACCTTTCTGTTTTCTCCCCGAGCAACAGCGTCCGCCCTCTTCATCAAGGGCAGGACGCCGCAGCCCACCTGGTCTTTGCCGGCCGCCCCCAGCATCTCAAGGGTCCCCACCTGCTAGTGGAGGCTCTAGCCCTGATACCGCAGGGCTTAGAAGTTACCCTCGATATCATTGGCACCTCAGGTACCAGCTACGAACAGAATCTAGTGGCTCGGGCAGAGGAGCTGGGGCTGTCTGACCGCATCCGTCTGTTCCACCCGCTCCCGGCCCCGAATCTAGCCCAGGCCTTCCGCCAGGCAGATATCGTTGCCTGTCCTTCATCCTCAGAAACCTTTGGCCTGGTCGCCCTGGAGGCCTCTGCCTGCGGCGCTCCGGTGCTTGCTAGCAAGGTGGACGGGCTAAGAGAGGCAGTAGCTGACGGCGTCACCGGTCTGTTGGTAGCCCAGCGGACGCCCGCCGCCTGGGCGGACGCCATCGCGCGGCTCATCGCCAACCCCCAGCTACGCAGGAGCTGGGGAGAAGCCGGGGCCAAACGCGCTCGCAGCTTTACCTGGCAGGCAACAGCCCAAAACTTCCTCGACCTCTATCAGACTCTCACCCGCTCTTAGGAGAACCGCATGACCTTCTCAATGACTCGCCAGGAATTTGCTGACTATCTCAACGCATCACGCATTACCGGAAACGTAGCAACGGCCCGTGAAAACAACCTTGCTCATATGCAGGGATTTGTTGAAGGCAATGAACACCTGGAATTCGGTGTGAAGTGGATTAGGGACTGGACTGTTGACGATATCTTTGAACTCATGGCGCGACGGGTTGGGACCAGCGCCGACCCCAACCACAGGGAAGGCCAAGACACCATCAGCGCTGACCTCTGTATTGATGGGCTCACCGAGTACGCCCGTATCTTCGGTGACGCAGTACGGGCGGGCAAAAGCCTGCTTTTTGCCACCGGCCACCCCGCAGGCCTCTTCCCTATCTACGCCCGTCTTGCAGCAGCAGCCAAAACTCATGGGGCAACCGTCCTGACCATCGAGGAGGGCGACCGCTTTCTGGACGGCGATATCCGCCAAATATTTGACGTCATCATGTTCGAGCAGTACGGCAATCTACAGCACACCCATTTTCCCGGGCCCATGCAACTAGCGTTGGAACAGCTCCAAGAGCGAGGGATTACCCCGGGTCTCGTCATCGCCGACCACGGGCTCGCCGGGTACGCGGCCTCCGCGGGGATCCCTACCATCGGTATTGCAGACTGCAACGACCCCGGGCTCTTTATCTCTGCCGAACAGGGGCAGATTCTCGTTGCTGTGCCCATGGACGATAACGTCACCCCGCACCTCTACGAACCGGTGATAGATTTTATCCTGGCAGAAGCTGACCTCACCAGCTAAAGGCACCTTGACCAGCAAAGATAAGTTATTTTCAGCTGAAAGTGTGAAGCATATTTCAGGAAATCAGTCTGCTCTTAAGACAGCTGGCACTGTAGTATTAAAAACCTAATCGTACAGGTCTGCCCACACCACTCTCGCACTCGGCGCAGGCACCATCTTTAGGGGAATACACACTAGTGAACGAACAGTACATCGAGGAGCGGTGGGCAGAAACCCGTAACCGCCGCACCTGGCACCCCAAAATCAAGGGGGCCCTTTACCTTGCTGATACTTTAGCCATCGCGCTCTCCATCGCGCTAGCTCATATCGCTAGTTTCGGCTTTCAAAATTCAGAGGTCATGGGACGGGCAAGCCTACCCCTCGGTTATGTAGGTACCGGAATTCTGCTTGGCCTTATCTGGTTTTTTGCCCTCTCGATTGCTAACAGTCGCAATATCCGCTATTTAGGTCATGGCGTTGATGAGTACCGACTAATCACTAAAGCAACAACCTACTTCTTCGCGGTCATCGCAATCTTCTCCTACCTGACCAAAATTGATTTTGCCCGCACCTACGTTGTGCTAGCCTACCCCATCGGCATTGTTCTACTTCTCTGCGCCCGCTGGGGGGTGCGCCGCTGGCTCGTTCACTGGCGGTATAAGGGGCGCGCACTTTCCCGCGTCATGATTATCGGCGACTCAGCCTCGGGCGAGCACCTCTACAAGACCCTCCAGGGGGCCCGTGCCTCAGGCCTCTCACCGGTGGCAGCATACCTTCCCCGTTCGCGTCCCGGCACCCAGCTCGCCGAGGGGGCTATCCCGACCCTGGGCTACTCACCCGATGCAGCCGAGGTCCTCAAGGTAGTCCGTGAGAACAATATTCACGCGGTAGCTGTCTCCACCGGCCACGGCCTCAACCCCGCAGAGTTGCGCCGTCTGGGCTGGGCGCTGGCAGCTGCCCACGTCGCACTCATCATGGCACCTGCCATGACCGATATTGCGGGCCCCCGCATCCATACCCAGCCCCTCAACGGTGTGCCCCTGATTCACGTTCACACTCCCCGCATCGAAGGCATGCAGGCCCTAATTAAGCGAGCTATCGATGTTGTAGCCTCAGGCCTTGGCCTAATTTTCCTGGCCCCCTTGCTGGTTCCGGTTGCCCTGCTGGTCAAAAAGGACGGCGGCCCCATCTTCTTCCTTCAGGAACGCGTTGGCTACCGCGGCACCCCCTTCCACATGATTAAGTTCCGCTCCATGGTGACCAACGCCGAAGAGCTCAAGAAGGAACTCATGGACCAGAACGAGGGTAACGGTGTGCTCTTTAAGATGGCGGATGACCCCCGTATCACTAAGATCGGCAAGTTCATCCGCAAGTACTCTATCGATGAGCTTCCACAGCTGTGGAACGTCTTTGTGGGCGATATGTCGCTTGTGGGGCCCCGCCCACCGCTGCCTTCTGAGGTTGAGCAGTACGAAGAGGACGCCTATCGCCGCCTGTTGGTCAAACCCGGCATTACCGGCCTCTGGCAGGTCTCTGGCCGCTCGAATCTTTCGTGGGAAGAGTCTATTCGCCTAGACCTCTACTATGTTGAGAACTGGTCGGTTATGAGCGATATCGTCATTCTCGTCCGCACCGTCCGCGCAGTTTTTGCCAAGGACGGTGCCTACTAGGGCTCACACACAAGAAGGCCGGTTACCGTTAGGGTAACCGGCCTTTGGTATGGGCTCTACCGCTCAAGGAATATGGCAACGGCCTCTGGGATCTTCTGGGCCACCAGGGTAGGTGGCGTGGGGCCAGATCTCCCTGCTCCGTGCACCAGGCCTGCTGCTAACTGATGGACCCGGACGGCTGCCCCCGCTAGCCTTGCATAGTCAGTTGAGAGGGCCCCGGGCTTAGATTCTTCTGCCTGATAGCGGGCAAGAAGAGACCCAAGAATACCGGTGAGGGTGTCCCCGCTACCGGCGGTGGCCAGCCAGTGGTTCTCACCTGTGCTCTCAAAGAGCTCACCGGTAGGTGCGGCTAAGATGCTCGTGCCGCCTTTGAGCAGAACAGTTGCCCCCGTTGCCTGTGCCAGTAGGCGGGTAAAGCGGTACGGGTCAGCTTCGACCTGCTCCCGGCTGGGTGGCTCAGTCAGCTCGGGGTCCACGGCATAGAGCGTGGACGGCGCCAAGGCAAAAATCCAGGTCAGGGCATCGACCAGCTCGCCGGTATGAGGCGTCAGAATATGGTGTGCCGTCAGCTCTAGCCCATCAGCCACCAGCCGGGCCGCTAGAGAAATCGCCCCTGCGTCAATAACGGCCGGTTGCCCTCCTGCAAGGACGGCCAGGGCCTCAGCTTCTCGTGGTTCTCCGGCGATACCTGAGCCGAGAGCCCAGGCATCAACATGCAGCTTCTCGACTTCCCCAACACTACATACAGCCTCAGGTACGGTCAGCTGCACCTGGAAGTTGAGGGACGATGTTCCAGCAAACCGCACCATGCCAACCCCGGTATTGACGGCAGCCCGGGCCGACATGAGGGCAGCACCCGGGTAGGTATCGCTCCCGGTCAGCAGGCCTAACACCCCGCGGGTGTACTTATGGGAGGAAGAAGTGGGGGAAGTAATATATTGTTGGACGTCCCCGTGCGTCAATTCTTTAGTTCTAGCCACTCTAGTTCCCCTCTTCTACCGGGTGAGCTAACAGCAGCCCCCGAGCAGAGGGATCTAAACGCAGCAGGGTCAGCAAATCACTGTCGCTCAGGTGCTCTGCCACAACGGTTGCGGTAGCTATAGGTTCATCATGGCTCATCGTCAGATGCCATCGGTTAATCCCTAGTCCAGCAGCTCGCCGAGCTACCGTCCCCTTTGCTACCAGGTAGGGCGCTCCGTCCACCTCCTTCTCTACCCAGCAATCCTGCCAGTTCAAACCAGCAGGGGCCCGCAGGGCCTTAGCAGCGGCCTCCTTAGCCGCAAAACGGGCAGCGAGGGAGCGGACGGGCAGGCCCCGCTCCCCCGGAACAAAGAGCCGCTCGTGTAGGGTTGGGGTACCTTCTAAGAGTTCAGCGAACCGATCTATATTGACTACGTCAGTACCGGTACCAATAATCATGGCGTCTCCTTATCGCTCCTGCTAGCTCTGTCTTTCTTCTGCCTATTCTACGGCCCTGCCTATCAGTTTAAAGAGCGAACCCCGCACCCTACCGGGTACGGGGTTCCTATCTCTGTTATGCAGAGAGATTTACTCGACAGTTACTGACTTAGCCAGGTTACGAGGCTGGTCAACGTCGTAGCCCTTAGCGTGAGCCACTGAGCATGCAAAAATCTGCAGGGGCACGGTGGACAGCAGGGGCTGGAGCAGGCTGGGTGAGGCGGGGATGCGGATGATGTGATCTGCATGTTCCTCAACAGCGGTATCGCCCTCTTCTGCAATAACGATGGTCACTGCACCGCGAGCGCGGACTTCCTGAATATTAGAAACAACCTTGGAGTGCAGGGAGTCGCGACCGTTGGGTGAGGGGACGATGACGAAGATAGGCTGGCCTTCTTCGACAAGGGCGATGGGGCCGTGCTTGAGCTCGCCCGCTGCGAAGCCTTCGGCGTGTAGGTAGGCGATTTCCTTGAGCTTCAGGGCACCTTCCATGGCTACGGGGAAGCCAACGTGGCGGCCCAGGAAGAGCACGGACTTGGCGTCCTTCATGGAGGTACCGAGGTCCTTGACCTGCTGCTCATTGTTGATGACAGCTTGAATCTTTTCGGGCATCTTCTGCAGTTCTTCAAGGATGGTACGGATTTCATCCTTGTACATGTTGCCACGCAGCTGGGCCAGGTAGAGGCCAAGCAGGTAGGCAGCAGCAATCTGTGAGAGGAAGGCCTTGGTAGATGCAACTGCAATCTCGGGGCCCGCGTGGGTGTAGAGAGCTGCATCGGATTCACGGGGCAGGGTTGAGCCGTTGGTGTTACAAATAGAAATGACCTTGGCGCCCTGTTCCTGGGCGTGGCGCACTGCCATGAGGGTGTCCATGGTTTCGCCGGACTGGGAGAGGGCTACAACCAGGGTCTTCTCATCAACAATGGGGTCACGATAGCGGAATTCATGGGCCAGCTCCACCTCGGTGGGGATGCGGCACCAGTGCTCGATGGCGTAACGGGCTACCTGGCCGGCGTAGGCTGCGGTACCGCAGGCTACGACGATGATCTTGTTGACGGAGCGCAGGGTAGCATCGTCAATCTTAAGTTCGTCAAGGGTCAGGTTACCCTTTTCGTCCAGACGGCCCAGCAGGGTATCGCGCACGGCTGCGGGCTGCTCGTGGATTTCCTTCTCCATGAAGGAGTCGAAGCCACCCTTTTCAACAGCAGCAGCGTCCCACTCGATGGTGAATTCCTTGCCGTTGGCGGGGAAACCTTCGAAGTCGATGATGGAGTAGTCGCTACCGGTGATGGTAACGATCTGATCCTGGCCCATTTCGACTGCCTTCTTGGTGTAGTCAATGAAGCCAGAAACGTCTGAACCCAGAAAGTTTTCGTTTTCGCCCAGACCAATAACCAGGGGGGAGTTGCGACGGGCTGCTACAACACGATCGGGGTGGTCAACGTGAGTGACCAGGATGGTGAAGGCACCTTCAAGGCGGTTTGATGCCTTGCGGACGGCTTCAGTGAGGTCCTTGCTCTCCAGCTTGTTGTAGATGGAGGCAATCAGGTTAGCTGCGATTTCGGTGTCTGTCTGTGACTTGAACTCACAGCCCTCTTCGACGAGTTCTGCACGCAGCTCTGCGAAGTTTTCGATGATGCCGTTGTGCACAACTGCCAAGCGGCCGTTGTCGACAACGTGGGGGTGAGCATTGTTATCGGTGGGGCCACCGTGGGTAGCCCAGCGGGTGTGACCAATACCGATAGTGGTAGCAGGCAGCGGGTTGGCTTCTACTTCAGCTTCGAGGTTAACAAGCTTGCCTGACTTCTTACGGAATTCGATGCCGCTATCACCAATCAGGGCAACACCGGCTGAGTCATAGCCGCGGTATTCCTGGCGGCGCAGACCTTCGAGAACCACATCGTATGCGGTATGGTCAAATTTCTTACCGTCTGCGGCAGTGCCGAGACTTACGTATCCTACGATTCCACACATGCCTTCATCTTACATCTAAGAATTCGCTGACCCGTTGCTGTCTTCGCCACAGTGTCGCAACCTGTTGTCTCTCTATAGACCTCTGTCATATTAGGTGCTCTTTCTTCCGACCTCTAGACTGATGTAAATGAGCATGTCTGCGCTTTCTTCTAAATACTCTCCTTTTACCGAGCTAGACCGGGGCACCTGGTCGCGTCTCGCTAGCGAGATTTCGGTTCCGCTGACGGAGGACGAGCTACAGCAGCTTCGCGGTCTGGGCGAGACCATTGATCTAGATGAGGTGGCTCAGGTTTATCTTCCTATTTCTCGACTGCTCAACCTCTACGTCAATGCAGCCGCGAGCGCCAACCACATGACGAACGACTTTTTAGGCCTTCAAGGCCAGAAAGTCCCTTTTATTATCGGTGTGGCAGGGTCAGTAGCTGTCGGCAAGTCCACTACCGCCCGCGTCCTGCAGGAGCTTCTCCGGCGCTGGCCCTCAACCCCGAACGTCCAGCTGGTGACAACCGACGGCTTCCTCTACCCCAATGCCGAGTTAGAACGCCGGGGGCTTATGGGGCGCAAGGGTTTTCCAGAATCCTACGACCGCCGGGCCCTCCTGCGGTTTGTGTCCGAAGTCAAATCGGGGGCTCCTCTTGTCACCGCCCCTAAGTATTCCCACCTCTACTACGACATCGTAGAGGGTGAGCGCATTGAGGTTACCAGCCCCGACGTTCTCATTGTCGAGGGCTTAAATGTATTAGCCCCAGCCAAGCTTGATAGCGAGAAAAGCTCGGCGCTAAGCCTGGCTGACTTCTTTGATTTCTCTATCTACGTTGATGCTTCCACCAGGGACATCGAACACTGGTATGTGCAGCGGTTTTTGAAGCTGCAACGGTCAGCTTTTACCAACCCCAACTCCTACTTCAAACGGTATGCCGATTTATCCGAGGACGCAGCAGTTGAGCTAGCTTTGAGCATTTGGCGCTCTATCAACGAACCTAACCTGCGAGAGAATGTGCGCCCCACACGTGGGCGAGCCCGACTGATCTTGAAGAAGTCCCATGATCACAAGATTCGTAAGGTTCTGTTACGGAAGAACTAGGTATGCGCTCTTATCTTTCACACTTTTCATTGGCTTTAGCGGGTAGCCTCATGGCCCTGTCGCTGGCTGCCTGTGGTCAGGGCATCTCCGCTGAGCCGGACGCCGCCCCCTCATCTGCCAGCTCAGTGGCGGCTTCTGCCCCTCAGCAGGTAGCTTCTTCGAGCACCCCACCTTCTTCTAGCGCGAGCACTGAGTCACCTGTCCCTAGCCAGGCCACCACGCGCCGTCCTGCCGATATCGAGTCGGCATCATCGATGACGGTTCTCGTCAATAAGCACAACCCTCTGTCTCCTCTTACCTACGCACCCGAGGATTTACAGCCGTTTGGCTCCGTCCTACTTCGCACCGAGGCAGCAGAAGCAGCACATCGTATGTTTGCTGACGCCTCGGCAGCGGGTGCCCCCATGGTGGCTCTCAGCGGCTACCGGTCGTATGAGACCCAGCAGGGAACCTACGCCAGCTGGGCTGTCCAGTACGGTACAGATCAGGCAGATGTGGCTTCTGCCCGCCCCGGTTATTCAGAGCATCAAACGGGGCTTGCCCTCGATATCGGAACCGGTGGCGCCTGCGACCTCCAGCCCTGCTTCAAGGACACGGCAGCTGCCCTGTGGGCAGCCGAGAACGCCCACCGCTATGGCTTTGTGGTGCGCTACCCCTGGTGGCACCACGAAACCACCGGCTACTGGTATGAATCCTGGCATCTGCGCTATATCGGTGTTGATGAGGCCACCGCACTGAAGGAATCCGGGTTTGAAACGCTAGAAGGTTTCTGGGGGACCGGGTCTGCCCCTAGCTACCCAACGGCACCTAACACGTAGGCTGACAAGCAGAAATCTACAAATTTTGAGCATAATCTAACAGCTCAGACCGACCTGTGAGTAAACCCACTGGTTTACAGCGAAAATTTCAGCTCAGATTGGTGTTCACCGCTGGCAGAAACAGCTATTCTTGAACTCAGGCTTAGTGGTTTTAAAGATTTCATCACCCGCGGTAACATGGTCGACCTCGCAGTCGGTATGAGCATTGGTACCGCCTATACCGCAGTTGTTACTACCCTTGTTGACCCCATTCTGATGCCCGCCATCTCATGCTGGTCGGCTCCCCCACCTTGGACGAGTTCTTCGTCTTTGGGCAGGTTAAGGTTGGCGTCTTCCTGACCGCAGTTGTCAACTTCCTTCTGATTGCAGCAGCCCTGTACTTCTGCATCGTTATGCCCATCAACAAGTTCAACGAGCGTCGTGCTGCCAAGCTCAACCTTACAGAAGAGGCTGAGGAAGAGGATCCCAGCTTACTCTGCTCAAGGAAATCCGTGACGCTCTGACCGTCAAGTAATTTTCTATCCTTTAATATAGAGAAAGTCCCGGTAGCTAGCTACCGGGGCTTTCTCATGCCCTGTTGTTTTTGTACAGCCAGAGAAAACAATTTCTCACACCTGTTAAACAAGTTTAGGCTAGGGGCAACAAAAAGCCGGGCCCCACTCCCCCAGGGGGAGAGAACAGGGCCCGGCAGAGGCTAAGGGGAGACTAACTTAGATAGCCAGTTCACGAGCTACAACGTCGGCTAAAGCCTGGGCGGTTGCATCTGCAACTTCCTGGGTTTCAGCTTCAACCATGACGCGCACCAGGGGTTCGGTACCCGAGGGGCGAAGCAGAACTCGACCGGTATCGCCCAGCTGGGCCTCGGCGTCCTTAATCGCTTCTTGCAGGGGCACGCAAGCGGCTACGCCAGCGCGATCAACACCCTTGACGTTAATGAGCTTCTGGGGGGTTGCCTGCATGCGGCTAGCCAGCTCAGACAAAGGCAGACCGGTACGGGACATTTCAGCAGCCAGATGCAGGCCCGTCAACACGCCGTCACCGGTGGTGGCATGGTCCGACATAATCACGTGGCCCGACTGCTCACCGCCCAGGTTAAAGCCGTTCTTGTTCATGGATTCCAGCACGTAGCGGTCGCCCACAGCGGTGCGCTCTAGCTTGATGCCGTGTTCCTTGAGGAAGATTTCCAGGCCCAGTGAAGACATGACGGTGGCGACCAGGGTGTCGTCCTTAAGGGTGCCAGCTTCCTTCATTGACAGCGCCAGAATCGACATAATCTGATCGCCATCTACCAGGTTGCCCTGCTCATCGACAGCCATACAGCGGTCGGCGTCGCCGTCGTGGGCAATGCCCAGGTCAGCGCTGTGGCGCACGACCGCTTCCTGAAGCTTCTCAGGGTGGGTTGAGCCCACACCGTCGTTGATGTTAATGCCATCGGGTTCAGCACCGATCACAAACACCTTGGCGCCCAGGGTGCGGAAGGCGTCGGGAGAAACCCCGGAGGAGGCACCGTTGGCACAGTCCAGCACAACCTTGAGGCCGTTGAGACGGCGGTGCTCGGGCATAGTTGATACCAGATGGGTGACGTAGCGGTCTTCGCCATCAGTCAGCGGACGGACACGCCCCACCTCACTGTGGGTGGGGTAACGGAAGTCCTTGGAGCGATAGAGGGCCTCGATGGCGTCCTCAATCGCGTCGTCCAGCTTCTTACCGCCACGCGCCAGGAACTTGATGCCGTTATCCTCAGCAGCGTTGTGGGAGGCAGAAATCATGACGCCGAAGTCAGCTTCTGTGCTTGCCACCAGGTAGGCTGCGGCGGGGGTGGGCACCATGCCCGCGTCGAGCACATCAACGCCGGAGGCTGCAAAGCCTGCGGTCATTGCCGCGCCAATGAACTCACCGGAGATACGGGAATCATGGGCGATAACAGCCTTAGGGCGGACACCTTCTTTAACCGTATTGAACCCAAGGACGATGGACGCGGCCTGCGCAAGCTCCATAGCAAGAGCAGGAGTAATCACTTCGTTAGCGAGACCGCGTACACCGTCGGTTCCGAATAATCTAGACATTACTGATTATTCTACGCGCTCAGTTCTATTTTTCTTCGCGCAAGACGGGGAAACCCTCAGGGTTTTCGGGCACATCGTCCTCGAGAACGTCTGAGCCCTTACCCACGATGAGCGGGTCGGTGGAGCCGACCAGGGCGTGGTCCTTATCGGGGTAGTCGAACTGGTTAAGCACGTGCCGCATAGCTTCAAGGCGGGCCCGCTTCTTGTCGTTGGACTTCACAACGGTCCAGGGGGCATCGCCGGTATCGGTGTAGAAGAACATGGCTTCTTTAGCCGCGGTGTAGTCGTCCCACTTATCGAGGGAGGCCAGATCGGTGGGAGACAGCTTCCACTGGCGCACAGGGTCGGTACGGCGGGAATTGAAGCGGGCCAGCTGTTCTGCCCGAGTAACGGAGAACCAGAACTTAATGAGTTTGACCCCGGAGTTGACCAGCATGCGCTCCAGTTCGGGAACCTCACGCATGAATTCGTAGTACTGCTGCGATGTGCAGTAGCCCATAACGCGCTCGACTCCTGCTCGGTTGTACCAGGAGCGGTCCATGAGCACGATTTCACCGCCAGAGGGTAGGTGCTGGATGTATCGCTGGAAGTACCACTGAGTCTGCTCAACGTCAGTGGGCTTTTCCAGAGCGACGACGCGGGCACCGCGGGGGTTGAGGTGTTCCATAAAGCGCTTGATGGCGCCACCCTTACCCGCCGCGTCGCGGCCCTCAAAAATAATTAGAACCTTCTGGCCGGTTTCCTTGACCCAGAGCTGGAGTTTGAGGAGCTCAATCTGTAGGGCCCGCTTTTCCTTCTCGTATTCCTTGCGGGAAAGCTTCTTATCATAGGGGTAGCCGGCCTTCCAGGCGTCTGACTTCTCCCCGTCACCGCTGAGTTTCTTGGTCAGAGATGAAATTTCATCGAGCTCTGCACTGTAGTCCTCTACGACCGATACGCGGCGGGTCTCCTTGGCAAGGGCCGCTTTCACGGCCTCCTTCTTGGAGTCGGTAACCTGCTGGGAGGCGTCCTGTTCCACAGCTTCGGTGCTGGGAGTTTCTAGCTCGGTAGCGGCGTCCTTGCCTGCGGCCCTGGTGGAGCGTGAGGTGCGAGTGGTGTTGGAAGATGCCATGGGCACCCTTTCTCTCGTGCGTATGTTCCACATCTATTCTAGATGCAAGACGTGAGACACCCCACTGTTACACGTCTTTTGACTCTAAGCTAGGGCGATCGCAGACCCCACCTCTAAAACTGGGAGTGGGTATAGTCAAGGGTAAAACTTCTTATGGAGAGGGGCGGACGGCAAAGCCGTACTGCCCCATTCCACCTACACCCTTGATGGGGTCTAGCTCAAGTTGGTCTACCAAGGCCCCGTCACTCCTGGCATAGGTATGGATAGCATACTGATCACCATCGCCAGGCAGCTCCACTAGCTGGTAGATGAAGTCCTCATCTACCTCAACCTCATTTTGACTTACTTTTCTTCCCCCATCATAGCCTTCTAGGTTAAGAAGTCTGTGGGTTTCCCCGGTAAGAATATCTGTTCTATAGAAATAGTCTGGAGTGAACCAGTCTAAGTACCGGGAGTTATAGAGGTCAGGGCCCATCGTGTAGATGGTTGAAGTATATGTCTCATCTGAAATAAGAGGTTTAATCTCGGACTCCCCGCTGGATATATCTACAGAGACAAGAGAAATGTCAGAAATATTTTCATTATCTGGGGAATACATGAGTGCGTAAAAATTATTAGTGGTGCACACTAAGCCATATAGGGAAGTGCTGCGCCACTCTGAGGCGGTATGGTTCCACAGTGGCTTCACGGATAAATTTTGTCCATCAAAGACTTGGGAAATCAGAATCTGTGAAGATGTATTCTCCTCTAAGTCTAAGGTGGGGCCACGATTTTTACCACCCCCTATCATTTTTCCATCTGGGCATGTGGCTATAGTCTCTATTGACTCAGTAATAGTTTCGAGATGGTTCCCATGAGCATCTGTTAATGTAAATTGGTTCTTATATTCACCCCTTTTGCCACCTAGGTTAAAGGTTGAAAGGTATGTTCCGTTAGAGACGGCTATATCATTTTGCAGGTCGGTTTTAGGTGCTTCGAATTTCTCGATTTTCTGTTCGCCTACAATATAGTTGTGGGATTGGTCTGCGAAGGAGAGTTCATGGGCAGAGCCCCAGATGACCTCCCCTCCGTCCATGCCGTCAGTTTTGATGGCCTGGTGCCCTCCTTCTTCGTCTATGAGGAGGACGTAACCGTGGTTGGGTGTGAAGACTGAGAAATCGTTGAGGAATAGGCTGGGAGGGCTAAAGTAGAGAGCGTATTTCACTCCTTCAAGGGAGGGGCTTGTGGTTTGCGCACTTCCGCTACAGGAGCTGAGAGCTAGAACAAGCAGGGAGCAGAGACTAGCAATTTTTGCCTTCTTCCCCCACATTATTTTTTAATTTCTTCGTAGAGGGTCACGTGCTCAGAACTCTGAAAATCATAGGGATAAACGCCTGCACCACCGTCACTATCAAGATCGATTCCAGAGGTCTCAAAGTAGGCAGCCCAGACCAGTTCAGAACAGTTCAGAACAGTTCAGGTTTTGACGACCATTCTCTTTATTGTTGATGAATCCAATATCATAGGGCTTATCAATGAAATTTTCTTTAGCATGTTGAGCAGCTGCATCCCTATTTTCTTGGGAGGTATTTACCCTATATTTTTCAATACCCGAAGGTAGCATGTAATCATCAACCTTAATCTCATGACTTAACTGGTTAAGCCCTGGTGCTTCAACCAAAATATTTGTAGCAACATATAAGGCGTTATGGCCATGATTTACACCAGGAATCCGTATAACGTTGGAGGGAGCAATAAAAAATCACCAACATTTTCTGCTTCGCCAACATTTACGAGCCCCTCTTTAGCCGATCGGAAAACAGTATCACTCCTATATCCGCTTTCTTCTGCTTTCTCAACAGATGCCTTAGCTACTTCCAGATTTTCTTGGGCAACCTGCTCAGAACTCTTACCGGTTCTCTGCGCTATGTCTTCCACCGCCAAGCGCATATCCTCCGCTGTGGAGCCAGGATTATAGGTGGCTAGTTCCTCATAGATACTCTGACCGCTGGCAACTGTTGTACCAGAAGAAACTAAGAGAGTAAGCACAGCGAGGGTGGTAAGGGGCTTCTTCATAGCATATCTCCTTTGGTAAGCTAACTTTCCAGTAGTCTTAGCATCCCCCTGTTGGCTCGTCAACCTCCTGCATAGGAAAGCGCCCCTTCTCTTGAACAGAAGGGGCGCTCCAGCCCCGGCAAGTAAGCGGAGCAAAAAAATTGTAAGGCCTTTAGCGCTTTGAGAACTGTGAAGCCTTGCGTGCCTTCTTAAGACCAGCCTTCTTACGCTCGATAACGCGAGCGTCGCGGGTCAGGAAGCCTGCCTTCTTGAGGGCGGGGCGGTTGTTCTCAGCGTCAATCTCGTTCAGGGCACGAGCAACGCCAAGACGCAGAGCGCCAGCCTGACCGGAGGGGCCGCCACCTGAGATACGTGCGAAGACGTCGTAGGCGCCTTCGAGTTCAAGCAGCTTGAAGGGGTCGTTTACTTCCTGCTGGTGCAGCTTGTTGGGGAAGTAGTTGTCGAGCTCGCGACCGTTAACGGTCCACTTGCCGGTACCGGGTACCAGGCGGACGCGGGCAACGGCTTCCTTGCGACGGCCAACAGCCTGACCACCAACGGTCAGTGCGGGGCGGGCAGCCTTCTCAGCAACAGGTGCTGAGGACTCGGATGTGTAGCTGGTGAGCTCTTCTTCGGTGGTGTACTCTTCGTTCTGAGCCACGATGTCTCCTTTAATAGTTCTTTCGTAGGCCCGAATTACTGGGCAACCTGGGTGAATTCGTAGGTCTTGGGCTGCTGAGCTGCGTGGGGGTGCTCGGAACCTGCGTAGACCTTGAGGTTCTTGAGCTGCTGGGCAGCCAGCTTGTTCTTGGGGAGCATGCCCTTAACAGCCTTTTCTACGGCGCGAACGGGGTTGGTTTCCAGCAGTTCGGCATAGTTGACTGACTTCAGGCCACCGGGGTAACCGGAGTGGCGGTAGGCACGCTTCTGCTCAAGCTTGGCACCGGTCAGTGCAACCTTTTCAGCGTTGATGATGATGACGGAGTCACCCATGTCAACGTGGGGTGCGAAGGTGGGCTTGTGCTTGCCGCGCAGCAGGATTGCGGTCTGGCTTGCGAGACGGCCGAGAACAACATCAGAGGCATCGATGATGTGCCACTGGCGGTTGTTGTCGCCTGACTTCGGAGTGTAAGTGCGCAAAATTTCGCCTTTTCTCGTTTCTTGTAGCGCTAGTTGGGTATCGCGCTGGTTTACATAGGTGCGTTTTCGCAGGGTTTGGGTGAGGGCCAAACGCATCTGCGTTACCGATTTCCTCAGACCTCTTGTTCCCCGTTATTGTCCTGCAACTAGACCGAAGAACAGGGTACGAAATGAGGGCGGTATACGCACAACGTATGAAACTATACAGAGTTTAAGTCTCTTAATCCAGGGCTTAGCCCTTTAAAGACGGGGGTTTGACCGACCTCACGTTTAAATCACAGGCTTGTGATTTAGAGGGTTCGCAGGTTTCGGGCTTTCTCGCTTTGGGCTGCGTAGCCGGACGCTTCGGGGTAGGTAATGGAGGCTAGGGCCAGGCCGCGCGGGGCAGCTAGACGCACCTGGGAGTCTCGCACAGGGGCTTCGATACGGGAGATGAGCCAGGCTTCGTCTTTCTTTCTCTCCCCCACCATCACTAGCGAGGCGATGAGGGTGCGCACCATATTGTGGCAGAAAGCGTCTGCCCTGATGCTTGCTTCGATGAGGCCGTCCGTCCGCCGCTCAAACCGAAGTTCGCGCAACTCGCGAATCGTGGTGGAGCCTTCGCGGGGCTTGCAGAAGGAGAGAAAGTCATTGAGCCCCAAGAGGTTCTGGGCAGCACGGTTCATCAAATCTATATCGAGTACGGGATTGATTTGCCAGGCGATCTGCCGGTTCAGCGGATTACTGCCCTTCTCTTCTTGCCCGTCTTCAAGCAGGTATCTATAGGAGCGTTCCAGGGCCGAGAAGCGGGCATCGAAATCAGCAGGGACTTCCTGGCAGCTAGTAACCGTAATCGCCCGCTGCATATAGCCCTGCAGACGGGATGGTATTCCCAGCTCTGCCTCAGCATCTGCCAGAGCCCTGCTGAGTGCCCCGCGCAATTTACGGCGGAGGGAGGACGCCGGTGCGTCCTGGCTGCGCCCGGGTAGCCGCTCCCAGGCGTCCTGGGCAACATCGAAGTGCACAACCTGGTGCAGAGCATGGACGCCGGCGTCGGTCCGCCCGGCTACCGTCGTGTAGACGGGGCGGCGGAAGATAAGGGCCAGGGCTTCTTCGAGGACTCCCTGAACTGTGATAAGCCCCGGTTGCTTAGCCCAGCCTGCGAAGGGGCCTCCGTCGTAGGCAAAATCAAGGCGCACGCGTACACGGGGCTCGTATAGCGACTCGGGGGTTTCGGTCACGTCTCTCCTTAGAAGGCGGGGTACAGGCTCACTCCACTTTACCCGCTACAGACAAAGACGGCCCTCCCCCGTGTGAGGGGAAGAGCCGCCTTTATCCACCGGTGACTAAGAATTAGTCTTCGGAGATGGTCTGTGCTGCTGCACCACCGGCAGGTGCGTAACCTGCTGCTTCAGCTGATTCCTTGGTGTCGAACCAGATTTCAGCCTGGGTGTTTGCGTACCAGCGTGAGCCGGGTACGTGGTACTTCATGGAATCAGCGTTGCCCTTGATGTCGAAGCCCTCGGGAGCTTCGCCGTTCTCGGTTGCTGCGTGTGCGCCTGCGGGCAGGTCTGAGGACTCAGCTGCTGCGGGTGCTGCTGCTTTGGTCTCTTCTGCTGCGGGTGCTGCGGTCTCTGCTACCTTGGTAGCTTCTGAAACAGCTGCTGCGGTTGCAACAGGCTCCATGACCAGTTCGATAACTGCCATGGGGGCGTTGTCGCCCTTGCGGTTACCGATCTTGGTGATGCGGGTGTAGCCACCGGGGCGCTCGGCCATTGCGGGGGCAATGACGGTGAAGAGCTCGTGGACTACGGTCTTGTTACCGATGGAGCGCAGGACGCGGCGGCGTGCGTTGAGGTCGCCCTTCTTTGCGAAGGTGATCAGACGCTCGGCGACGGGGCGCAGACGCTTTGCCTTGGTAACGGTGGTGGTGATGCGCTTGTGCTCGAAGAGCTGCTGAGACAGGTTGTTCAGCATGATGCGCTCGTGGGTCGGTGATCCGCCGAGGCGGGGACCCTTAGTGGGAGTAGGCATAATTTATTCTCCTGGTAAGCCGTTCCTTACTGCCTCACGGCAGGGGAACCAAAGATGTTTGACTGGTGTAACGCGTGGAAGCGTTGACTGCCGGTGTCTTAGTAGTCGCTGCCGTAGCTGTCGTCGTCCTGCAGGCGGGCTGAGAGGTCCATTCCGGCGGGTGAGTCCTTGAGGGACAGGCCGAGCTCGGTGAGCTTTGCCTTGACTTCGTCGATGGACTTGGCACCGAAGTTGCGGATGTCCATGAGGTCTGCTTCGCTGCGGGTCACGAGTTCACCCACGGTGTGGATGCCTTCGCGCTTGAGGCAGTTGTAGGAGCGGACGGTCATGTCCAGGTCTTCGATGGGCAGAGCCAGGTCTGCGGCCATTGACTCGTCAGCGGGTGACGGGCCAACTTCGATACCTTCAGCGGCGGTGTTGAGTTCGCGGGCGAGGCCGAAGAGCTCAACGAGGGTGTTGCCTGCTGATGCGACTGCGTCGCGGGGAGCAATTGCTTCCTTGGTTTCGACGTCCAGGGTGAGGGAGTCGAAGTCGGTGCGCTGCTCAACACGGGTTGCGCTGACGCGGAAGGTGACCTTGAGGACGGGTGAGTAGATGGAGTCGACCGGGATACGGCCGATTTCTGCGTCACCTGACTTGTTCTGTGCTGCCGAGACGTAGCCGCGGCCGCGTTCGATGGTCAGTTCTGCGTTGAAGTTTGCGCGGTTGTTGAGGGTTGCGATGTGGAGGTCCGGGTTGTGGATCTCGACGCCTGCGGGCACCTCGATGTCGCCTGCGGTGAGTTCACCTTCGCCCTGCTTGCGCAGGTAGGCGATGACGGGCTCGTCGTTCTCTGATGAGATGGAGAGCTTCTTGATGTTCAAGATGATCTCGGTGACGTCCTCGGTCACGCCTTCTACAGTGCTGAATTCGTGCAGCACACCGTCGATGCGGATGCTGGTTACAGCGGCACCGGGGATGGATGAGAGAAGGGTGCGGCGGAGGGAGTTACCCAGGGTGTAGCCGAAGCCGGGTTCGAGGGGCTCGATGGTGAAGCGTGAACGGTTTTCCGATACGTGTTCTTCACGCAGGATGGGGCGCTGTGCAATGAGCACTATGTTTCCTTTCGGTGAGCATCCGCTATATGAGCTCACAGGTTGGGAAAAACGAGTGAGGAAGCAGACGAAGCAGTCTGTTCATTGACCTGCAGCCGGTGGGTTGCGGGTCGCCCGATGTTCGGGACGCGTCTAGCCGGTGGGGCTTAGACGTGGCGGCGCTTCGGAGGACGGCAGCCGTTGTGGGCAACGGGGGTGACGTCCTGGATGGAGCCAACTTCGAGGCCGGTGGCCTGGAGTGAGCGGATAGCGGTTTCGCGACCGGGGCCGGGGCCCTTGACGAAAACGTCTACCTTGCGGACACCGTGTTCCTGAGCGCGCTTTGCAGCGGTCTCAGCGGCCATCTGAGCTGCGTAGGGGGTTGACTTACGTGAACCCTTGAAGCCCATTTCGCCGGCGGATGACCAGGAAATAACAGCACCAGAGGGATCAGTGATTGAAACGATGGTGTTGTTGAAGGTTGACTTGATATGTGCCTGACCGGCAACAATGTTCTTGGAAACCTTGCGGCGGCCGGTACGCTTGGCCGCTGCGCGAGTCTTGGGAGGCATTTTTGATTCTCCTACAAAGTTTTGGTTGAAGTGTTGGTCTTACGCGATGTGCAAGACTGAGGCAACACTGTTTACTTCTTCTTACCTGCGACGGTACGCTTCGGGCCCTTGCGGGTACGTGCGTTGGTCTTGGTGCGCTGGCCGTGTACGGGAAGGCCACGGCGGTGACGCAGACCCTGGTAGCTACCGATTTCTACCTTGCGGCGGATGTCGGCAGCAACCTCGCGGCGAAGGTCACCTTCAACCTTGTAGTTGCCTTCGATGAAGTCACGAAGTGCTACGAGCTGGGTATCGTCAAGGTCCTTGACGCGGGTGTTGGGGTCAACACCGGTTGCAGCAAGCGCTTCTTTTGCACGGGTCTTGCCCACGCCGTAGATGTAAGTAAGAGCAATTTCCACGCGCTTTTCGCGGGGAATATCGACTCCAGCGAGACGTGCCATGGGGCGTTCTCCTTGTTTTCGCAGAGGTCTGTGACATCACTGCCCGGTTGTTCCGGTCCCCGGCCTCTGTGCCCGGAGGTATCCTGCTTTTGTAGGCAGGAGCGGTGCCATTTTCTGTTGTGCCACCTGGTGGGGTGGTCTTGTCAGCGTTGGCTAGTGATTAGCCCTGGCGCTGCTTGTGGCGCGGGTTTTCGCAGATCACCATGACCACACCGTGACGGCGGATCACTTTGCACTTGTCGCAGATCGGCTTAACGCTCGGCTTGACCTTCATCGCATTCCTTTGCGTTGATGTTTCAGCTAATGCTTTGGACGGGCGGGGTAAGAGGTTCTGTGTCCGGCTAGCCGGTGGGAGAACTGTTTACCCCTTTTACACGGCGTAAACGCCGCTGGTTAGCGACGTTTGGTGCTCGTGTTTACTTGTAGCGGTAGACGATACGACCGCGTGAGAGGTCGTAGGGGCTGAGCTCGACTACTACTCGGTCCTCAGGCAGGATTCGAATGTAGTGCTGACGCATCTTGCCTGAGATGTGTGCAAGTACTTTGTGTCCGTTGTCCAGCTCAACGCGGAATGATGCGTTGGGCAGTGCTTCGACCACGGTACCTTCAATCTCGATGACGCCGTCTTTCTTGGCCATATCCTCCGCTTTACTTTCGTGCACCCAAGGTGTCTTGGGGGCTCTTGGTAGTGTTTTTTCTGTGTTCGGTGCGTTCTCCCGGGTTCGGGTACCGCTCCGCTTGCGCGCTAAACGCATGGCACAGACAACCAACAAACTAATATACGGCAAAAGCCCCGGAATGTTAATGGTTTTCGCAAAACATAGCGAGCTTCACATTAAGACCCGGGGCTTAAGCGCATCTGCTGTGCGTCAGCATTTAGTCTTCCTTGGCAGCCAGCTGGCCGCAGGCACCGTCGATGTCACTTCCGCGGGTATCGCGTACGGTGGTGGGGATGCCGTGGGCGCGTAGGCGTTCGACAAAGTTTTGTTCGACGCCCTTGCGGGAGGCTGTCCATTTGGAGCCGGGGGTGGGGTTGAGCGGGATGGGGTTGACGTGGACCCAGCCGCGGCCGCGGGAGGCGAGTTTTTTGCCGAGGAGGTCGGCGCGCCAGCCCTGGTCGTTGATGTCGCGGATGAGGGCGTATTCGATGGAGATGCGGCGGCCGGTGGTGCGGTAGTAGTCGTAGGCGGCGTCGAGGGTTTCGTCGACTTTCCAGCGCTGGTTGATGGGGATGAGTTCGTCGCGGAGTTCGTCGTCGGGGGCGTGGAGGGAGAGAGCTAGGGTGATGGGGAGTTTTTCTAGTTCGAATTTGCGGATGCCGGGGACGAGGCCGACGGTGGACATGGTGATGCCGCGGGCTGAGATGCCGAGTCCTTCGGGGGCGGGGTCGATGAGGCGGTGTACGGCGCCCATGGTGGCTTTGTAGTTGGCGAGGGCTTCACCCATACCCATGAAGACGATGTTGGAGACACGCAGGGGGCGGGTGTCTTCGGAGCCACCGTCAGCCTGTTCGAGGCCTTTCATGTCTTTGAGGTAGCGGGCACCTGCGATGACCTGTTCGACGATTTCGGCGGTTGAGAGGTTGCGGGTGAGTCCCTGCTGGCCGGTGGCGCAGAAGGGGCAGTTCATGCCGCAGCCTGCCTGGGAGGAGATGCACATGGTGACGCGGTTGTCGTAGCGCATGATAACGGATTCGACGAGGGCTCCGTCGAAGAGGCGGTGGACGACTTTGAGGGTGTCGCCGCCGTCGGCTTCGAGGGTGCGGACGGTGGTGAGCAGCTGGGGCATGGCGTCAGCGACCATTTTTTCGCGTTCTGCTGCGGGCAGGTCGGTCATCTGGGCCGGGTCGTTGACGAGGCGTTCGAAGTAGTGTTTTGAAAGCTGGGCGGCTCGGAAGGGCTTGTAGCCAAGTTCTTCGAGGAAGGCGCGACGGCCGGCCATGTCGAAGTCTGCGATGTGGCGAGGGGGTTTGCCGCGGCGGGGGGCTTTGAGGATGATTTGGCCGGGTTCGGGGCGGGCGCTGGAGATTTCCAGGGGGACGCTGGTGGTTTCGGTCATGGCTGCTGCTTTCGGTGCGATGCGGGGCGGACGCGGTGGGATGGGTTGCGCGGTCTAGGCGGGGATGGGTTTGACGGTGACGCCGAGTTTGGAGAGTTCGGAGGCGCCGCCGTCCTCTGCGGTGAGAACCCAGATACCTTCGGAGTGCACACAGACGGAGTGTTCCCACTGGCAGGCGTCTCCCCCATCGACGGTTTTGATGGTCCAGTCGTCGTCGAGGGTGACGGTTTCAATTCCACCGGTCACGAGCATGGGTTCGATGGCGAAGGCCATGCCCTTTTTGACGCGGGGGCCGAGGTCGCGGGCGGCGTAGTTAAGGACGTCGGGGGCCATGTGCATGGAGGTACCGATGCCGTGGCCTACGAAGTCTTCGATGATTCCGTATTTGTCGCCGGTTTCTTCCCGAACGAAGTTTTCGATGGCGAAGCCTACTTCGCCAATTTTTTTGGCAGTGGCGAGGGCTGCGATGCCGTGCCAGAGGGCTGCTCGGGTGATCTCTGAGAGTTCACGGCGTGCGTCTGAGACCTCGCCGATGAGGGCGGTGCGGGCTGAGTCGCCGTGCCAGGTGGTGCCACGGGCGTCCTGCACAGTGGCGCCTCCGTCGATGGAGATCATGTCTCCGTCGTGCAGGATGCGGGGGCCGGGGATTCCGTGAACGACTTCGTCGTTGACTGAGGTGCAGATGGTTGCCGGGTAGTCGTAGTAGCCCAGGAAGTTGGACCCTGCGCCGTGTTCAGCGAGGATGCCGCGGAAGACCGTATCGAGTTCCGCAGTGGTGACGCCGGGGGCGGCAGCTGCTACCGCTGCGTCCAGGGCACGGGAGGTGATCACACCTGCTCTGGCCATTTCAGCAAGCTGGCGGTCTGTTTTGTATTCGATGCGGCGCATAGTGCTCTTTCCTGGCTAGGTTTGTGTGGTGTGGTGGAGTCAAACTACACCAGTCTGCTTTAAAAGCCTGTGCCCCCGCCATGACCGGGGGCACAGGTGCAGCGGACGTTTACTTGAGTGCGTCCATGATTCGGGCGGTGACTTCGTCAATCTCGCCAAGACCGTCGATTTCGGTCACAAGGCCGCGCTCGGTGTAGATAGCTACGAGAGGTGCGGTTTCTTCTTCGTAGACCTTGAGACGGTGACGGATGACCTCTTCGTTGTCATCTGAGCGGCCTTCCTTAGCGGCGCGTCCCAGCAGACGTTCGACCAGTTCGTCGTTGTCAGCGACGAGCAGCAGAACCTGGCCAATTTCCTGACCCATATCTGCGAGGATGGTGTCGAGTTCACCGACCTGGGCGGTGTTGCGGGGGTAGCCATCGAGCAGGAAGCCGTTGGCGGTGTCGTCTTCAGCCAGGCGGGCGCGGACCATACGGTTGGTCACGGAGTCGGGAACCAGGTTGCCCGAGTCGATGTAGCTCTTGGCTTCCTTGCCCAGCTCGGTTTCTTCCTTAATGTTCTTGCGGAAGATGTCGCCGGTGGAAATAGCGGGGATGTTCAACTTTTCAGCGATTTTGACGGCCTGGGTGCCTTTGCCGGCGCCGGGAGGGCCAATGATGAGCAGACGGTTCATCGGAGCAGTCCTTCGTAGTTGCGTTGTTGGAGCTGGGCGTCGATTTGCTTGACGGTATCAAGACCGACACCGATAACGATCAGCAGTGAGGCACCGCCGAGCGGGAAATTCTGGTTGGCGCCGAAGAGGACGAAGGCTACCAGCGGCAGGAGCGCTAGTACTGCTACGTAGATGGCACCGGGCAGGGTAATACGGTTGAGCACGTAGCTCAGGTACTCCTGGGTGGGGCGTCCTGCGCGGATACCGGGGATGAAACCGCCGTACTTCTTCATGTTGCCCGCAACTTCTTCGGTATTGAAGGTGATGGAAACGTAGAAGTAGGCGAAGCCCAGAATGAGCAGGAAGTAGAGGGTCATGTAGAGCGGGTGATCGCCCATGACCAGGTAGGTGTTGATCCAGTTGACCCACTCAGGCGGGGCTGAGCCGTCTGAGGGGGTGTTGAATTGGGCGAGGAGGCCGGGCACCATCAGCATGGAGGAAGCGAATATGATGGGGATAACGCCGGCCATGTTGACCTTGAGAGGAATGTAGGTGGTGGTACCGCCGATGGTGCGGCGGCCAATCATTCGCTTGGCGTACTGAACGGGGATGCGGCGCTGGGACTGTTCAACGAAGACAACGGCTACGATGACCAGCAGGCCGACCGCTACAACTGCGGAGAAGATGCCCCAGCCCTGGGTCTGCAGAATGGAACCAAAAGCGGAGGGGAAGGAGGCGGCAATCGAGGTGAAAATTAGCAGGGACATGCCGTTGCCCACGCCCTTCTCGGTGATCTGTTCACCCAGCCACATGACCACACCGGTCCCGGCTGTCAGGGCGGTGATGATCAGCAGGATGTTCCAGATGCCGTCATCGGGGATAATCGGCAGGGTGCAACCCTGCAGGAGCAGACCCGAGCGGGCAAGCGACACAATGGTGGTGGCATTCAGTAGTGCCAGCAGAATGGTGAGGTAGCGGGTGTACTGGGTCAGCTTGGTCTGCCCCTGGGCACCTTCCTCGTGCAGCTGCTGGAAGCGGGGAATGACAACGCGAAGCAGCTGAACAATAATGCTCGCGGTAATGTAAGGCATAACGCCCAGGGCAAAAATCGACAGCTGGAGCAGCGCGCCACCGCTAAAGAGGTTAATCATGTCGTAAACGCCACCGGTTGCGGTAACGGTCGACAGGCACTGCTGCACATTTCCATAGGAGACACCGGGAGCGGGGATGAAGACACCCACACGGTAGATCACGATAATACCCAGGGTGAACAGCAGCTTGTTACGCAGGTCGGGCGTCTTGAAAGCCCGTCCGAAAGCGGTCAGCACATGTCCTCCTGTGAGAGAAAAATTTGGGGTGCCCCGAACGTCCTAACTGAACGAGCGATCGGAGCGATTACACAATCTTCTCCAGTCTATCGCTTAAAACTCAATCGTGTGTAGCGCAGGTTCTCAGAGCGAAAAAACGGGATGCCCCACCCACCGAAGTGAGCGGGGCATCCCGCAATAGTTTGCCGCTTCCGGTTGTCCCGGTGCGTCATGGGACTACTTGACGGTTACAGAACCGCCAGCAGCCTCAATCTTGGCCTTAGCTGACTCAGAAACCTTGTCAACGGTTACGTTGTAGGCCGCTGAGATTTCGCCGGTACCCAGAACCTTGACCAGTTCGTTTTTGCGAACTGCGCCAGCTGCTACCAGAGCGTCAACGGTGATGTCGCCGCCCTCGGGGAACAGTTCCGCGATGCGGTCCAGGTTAACAACCTGGTACTCGGTGCGGAAGGGGTTCTTGAAGCCGCGCAGCTTGGGAAGGCGCATGTGCAGCGGAAGCTGACCACCTTCGAAGCCGGCGCGAACCTGGTAACGTGCCTTGGTACCCTTGGTACCGCGACCTGCGGTCTTACCCTTTGAGCCTTCACCGCGGCCTACGCGGGTCTTAGCCTTGTGGGCACCCGGAGCCGGGCGCAGATCGTGAATCTTGATAGCGTCGTTGTTTGCCATCTTTACTTGACCTCCTCAACCTGAACCAGGTGAGCTACGGTGTTGATCATGCCGCAGGTGACGGGGTCAGCAGTGCGAACAACCTTGTTGCCGGGGCGCTTGAGGCCCAGGGAACGGAGGGTGTCGCGCATGTTCTGCTTTTCACCGACGTAGGACTTGATCTGGGTGATTTCCAGCTTTGCGTCGCTGGGCTGAATACGCTTACCGGTCATTACGCACCTGCCTTTTCAGACTGAGCGACACGCAGGAAGCCGGGGATAACCTCGTCCTGGGGAAGACCACGGCGTGCAGCAACTGCTACGGGCTCTTCGAGCTGACGCAGTGCTTCGATGGTCGCGTGGACAATGTTAATCTGGTTCGATGAACCGAGTGACTTGGACAGAACATCGTGGATGCCTGCTGCCTCAAGTACGGCACGAACGGGACCACCAGCGATAACACCGGTACCAGCGGTAGCGGGGCGGAGCATAACTACGCCTGCTGCTGCTTCACCCTGAACGCGGTGAGGAATGGTGCGGCCTTCAACGCGGGGTACGCGGAAGAAGTTCTTCTTTGCTTCTTCAACACCCTTTGAGATAGCTGCGGGAACTTCCTTCGCCTTGCCGTAGCCAACGCCAACCATACCGTTACCGTCACCAACAACGACGAGTGCGGTGAAGCTGAAACGACGACCACCCTTGACGACCTTGGAGACGCGGTTGATGGTGACAACGCGCTCGATGAACTTGTCCTTCTCTTCTTCGCGGCCGCGGTTGTTGCGGCGCTCACCGCGGTTGCCGCGGCGTTCGCCGCGCTCGTTACGGCGGGCTTCGCGCTTTTCGGAGGTTTCAGCGGTAGCTTCTGCGGTTGCTTCAGTCACCTGAGTTTCCTTTTCGTTTACAGTCTGCTCGCTCATTAGAGTGCCAGACCTCCTTCGCGTGCGCCTTCTGCAACTGCTGCGACACGGCCGTGGTACTTGTTACCACCGCGGTCGAAGACAACTGCTTCGATGCCTGCTGCCTTGGCACGCTCGGCGACGAGTTCGCCAACGCGCTTTGCCTTAGCGGTCTTGTCAAGCTCTGCTGCGCGCAGGTCTGCTTCCATGGTGGAAGCTGATGCCAGGGTCAGACCCTTGGTGTCATCGATGACCTGAACGAACATGTGACGAGCTGAGCGGGTGACGGACAGGCGGGGGCGTGCTGCGGTGCCTGAAACGTACTTGCGGACGCGTGCGTGACGGCGTGCGCGCTGTGCTGACTTAGTCTTTACAGCCATTGTTACTTACCAGCCTTTCCGACCTTGCGACGGATCTGCTCGCCTTCGTAGCGAACACCCTTACCCTTGTAGGGATCGGGCTTGCGCAGACCGCGGATGTTAGCGGCTACCTGGCCTACCTGCTGCTTGCTGATACCGGAAACGGTCAGCTTGTTAGCGCCCTCAACAGCGAAGGTGATACCCTCGGGTGCTTCGATGGTGATGGGGTGTGAGTAGCCAAGTGCGAACTCGAGGTCGGAACCCTTAGCGGTTACGCGGTAACCGGTACCAACGATTTCGAGCTTCTTGGAGTAGCCCTCGGTAACACCGATGATCATGTTCTGAATCAGGGTGCGGGTCAGGCCGTGCAGTGAACGTGATGCACGCTCATCGTTCGGGCGGGAAACGGTGACAACACCGTCTTCGAGTGCAACGGTGATGGGAGCTGCGACCTCGTGGGTCAGCTCGCCCTTTGCACCCTTAACAGCAACTACGTTGCCGTCGATCTTTACCTCAACGCCGGCAGGAACCGAGATGGGGAGACGTCCAATACGTGACATTCTTCTTCCTTTCTCTTCTACCGACTACCAGATGTAAGCGACGACTTCGCCGCCAACACCCTTCTTCGCAGCCTGCTTGTCAGTGAGCAGACCTGAAGAGGTTGACAGGATTGCGATGCCGAGGCCACCGTGTACCTGGGGCAGGTTGGTGGACTTTGCGTATACACGCAGACCCGGCTTGGAAATTCGGCGAACGCCTACAATGGAGCGCTCACGTGAGGGGCCGAACTTCAGTTCGAGGGTGAGGGTCTTACCGACCTTTGCTTCCTCTTCCTTGAAGTCAGCGATGTAGCCTTCAGCCTTGAGGATCTCGGCGATGCGAGCCTTGAGCTTGGAGTAAGGCATTGACACGGTGTCGTGATGTGCTGAGTTTGCGTTGCGCAAACGGGTCAGCATATCTGCGACAGGATCTGTCATAGTCATGGTGGGCTGAGCCCTTCCTCGTTATGGTTTCCTCACCGTGATTCGGTGCGGACCTATAACGTAGTCGTTACTGGGTCTTGAACGGGAAGCCGAGTGCCTTCAGAAGCGCACGGCCTTCATCGTCGGTCTTTGCGGTGGTTACTACGGTGATGTCCATACCACGTACGCGATCGATTGAGTCCTGATCGATTTCGTGGAACATTGACTGTTCGGTCAAACCGAAGGTGTAGTTACCGTTACCGTCGAACTGGCGGTCCGAGAGGCCGCGGAAGTCGCGGATACGGGGAAGTGCCAGGGTGACGAGGCGGTCGAGGAATTCCCACATGCGATCGCCACGGAGGGTGACGTGTGCGCCGATGGGCTGACCTTCACGCAACTTGAACTGTGCGATGGACTTCTTCGCGCGGGTAACGAGCGGCTTCTGACCGGTGATAGCGGTGAGGTCGCGGATGGCACCATCCATGAGCTTCGCGTCCTTAGCAGCTTCACCAACACCCATGTTAACGACGACCTTAACGATCTTCGGTGCCTGCATGACGTTCTCGTACTTGAACTCTTCCTGCAGGGCGGGGGTGACTACTTCGTTGAACTTAGTCTTGAAACGAGGGGTAATCTTTGCTTCGGTCATTAGATGTCCTTACCCGAGCTCTTGGCAACGCGAACGCGAACGGTGCGTTCCTTGCCATTGCGCTCTACGGTCTCGAGGCGGTAACCAACGCGGGTCGGCTTCTTGGTCTCGGGATCAACGATTGCAACGTTTGAAACGTGAATCGGTGCCTCAACCTTTTCGATGCCGCCAGCTTCGCCGGTCATGGGGTTAGCCTTGTTGTGCTTGGTGACGATCTTAACGCCTTCAACCAGCACGCGCTCGGTCTTGGGGAATACCTTCAGAACCTTGCCCTGCTTACCCTTATCTGCACCTGAAATAACCTGTACCAGGTCGCCAGACTTGATCTTAGCCATGAGTTAGAGCACCTCCGGAGCAAGTGAAATGATCTTCATGAACTTCTTGTCGCGCAGTTCGCGGCCAACAGGTCCGAAGATACGTGTGCCACGGGGGTCACCATCGGTGTTCTTGAGAATTACTGCTGAGTTCTCGTCGAACTTGATGTAGGAGCCGTCGGGACGACGTACTTCCTTCTTGGTGCGGACGACTACTGCCTTAACAACGTCGCCCTTCTTTACGGTACCGCCGGGGATTGCGTCCTTGACGGTTGCGACGATGATGTCGCCAATGCCTGCGTAACGACGCTTTGAGCCACCGAGAACACGGATGGTCAGGATTTCCTTCGCACCGGTGTTGTCAGCAACCTTGAGTCGTGACTCCTGCTGAATCATATTTCTCCTGTCGTCTCGCCGGTTCCGACACACGGTATTTTGTGAGCCAGCCTTGCGGAACATTTCTACGGGATGTTGACGCGCCGGTCTCTACCACCGATGATTTCGAGGAGAGTTGGCGGACACGCCTGGGATTTGGTCATGCCCCGAACATCTAGACCCGCATGGAGCGGGCGAACCCCGCGGTATAGCGGCATTATGTTGTGGCACGAAAAAATCCGTGGTTGTGCGGGAAGATATCTCGCACAGACCTATAACTCTACCATAGGGATTTGATCAACAACAGAGTGCTTAGTCACTCTCTTCTGCGGAATAGCAGGTGTTTCGGGGCACAGACACCCCGGTGCCAGCAGGCAGAAAAGCGGGGTGAAAGCAACGCAAAGGTTGCTTTCACCCCGCTCCCCTATCCCGGCATCAGTTCCGGTGGTGGTGCGGCGGTAGAACCTGCCTATGCCTGGCGGCGGCGGGCTACCATCACGCCACCGATGGCAAGGGCAGCAGCGCCAACACCAAAGATGGCAGCTACGCTAACGCCGGTGTGGGCAAGGCTCTTCTTGCCGGAGGTTGCGTTGCTGGAGCCGGTGTTTCCACCGTTGTTAGCTACTGCAGCATCGCTAGATGAGGCAGAAGCGCTGGGGGCGGCGTCCTTAGAGCCCTTGTCATCTGCTGAGGCGCTGGGAGCAGCGCTCTCGCTGGCGTCAGCTGAGGGAGCTGAGCTAGGTGCAGCAGTGGGGGCGGCAGAGGAAGTCGGCTCAGCGGTGGGAGCGGGAACTACAGGCTCGGTGGGAGCAGGGGTGGGCTCCACAATATCCAGACCGGTTGCCGAGTCAACAAAGGTGCCGTAGCCCTGGAAAGCAACCAGAGTGGGGTCTACAGAGACGGAAGTGGGAGCTTCGCAGGAGCCTGCCGGTGCAGCCGCAACAGTCACCTCGATGGGCAGGGTGCGGGCGGTATCGCCGTCCTTGAGGGAACCGGAGAGCACGCGGACGCGGTGAGCTGAGCCCTCTACCCATGCCTGGTTTGCGTTCTCAGCGGTGGGTACGGGCAGGGTAACAGAGAAGTTACCGTCTGCGTCTGCCTCAATGGTGGCAGATACGCCACCCTCCTGGTCCTTGTAGGAGGTGCCGCGGTCGTCGAGCAGGACGCCCAGTACCGAACCGGTGCCGTCGGGGTGCTCGAAGCCGGTGCCGGTGAGCGTCATGGTGCCGCCCTCGGTGACATTGGTGATAACCAGCTTGGCGCCGTCCTTCGCCTCCCCCTCGAAGGAGTTGATGACCTCATCACCTACGGTCGGAGCCACGGCTACTGCCTCACCCGCCACAGCAGTGAACTTGGTGATGACGTTGGCGTTGATGGGGCTGGGATCCGCCTCGACCCAGTTGGCGGGCTGACCTTCAGCGGCGGTATTGGTTAGCCCCTTAATTTCGGTGAAGCTGGTCTTGTACTGGCCGGTCTTGTAGTCAAGGGTGAAGGGAACCTCTACGTTCTCGTATACGGAGGAACGTCCCAGACCGAAGACGCCGTGCGGGGTGACAATCACGTCATTACCGCCCATGCCGTCACCCTGGGTACGGTTGACGGTTGCTGCGATGTTGTGGGTGCGCCCATCGATGACATAGTAGGCGCCGGTCTTGTAGTCGGTGGCGTAGAGCAGATCCTGGTCTTCATCCGAGGTGATTGCTAGGCCCTGGGTGCCGAAGTCAATGAACTTCTTGAAGGCGCCGGTGGTCTTGTCGTAGATACCTACACCGGCGTTCTTGCCGTCGGTACCCTGGCTAGAAACGTAGAGCTCGTTGAGGGAGTTATCGAAGGTGACGTCTGAGGGTACCAGGCCCACGGTGTCATCATTACCCTGAAGAGTTACGGTGATATCGGTTTTGATCTGCAGTGTGTTGAGGTCAACCACGGTGAGCTGGTTGGTGCCAAAGGTGGGGAAGTAACCCAGGCCATTAGCCTCATCCAGCGCGAAGTTCATGACAGAGGTCTTACGGCCGTCTGCCTCAGAGAAGGCAACGGTGGTGATGTAGTCCTGGGTGGCAGCGTCAAAGACCACCAGGCCACCCTGCACACCAACGAACACCTTGCCGTTAGCAATGCGCACCTCGCGGGGGTGGGGGATTTCCACGCGCTCACCCTCGGGCTGATCCAGGGTGGAGAAGACCTTCTTCATGGTGGTCTGATCGAAGGCGGTAACAGAGTTGGTGCGGGTGTTGGTCACCCAGACCAGGTTGTTGGCGTCGTCCACGCCCACGCCGTAGGCACCTGCGACCTGCTTACCTGCGGGGGTTTCCTGATCCCAGCCGCGGGGTGAGTAGTCTGCGGTGTTCAGACCAACGGTGTTGAGCACCTGCATGGTGGCGGGGTCGATCTTGGCAAGGGTGGAGGTCATGATGGGCGGACGACCGCTGGAGCTGGTTGCCCACAGGACGTTGTTCTTGGCGGAGTAGCCACCCATGTACTGGCCGGGTAGGCCCTGGGTCTGGGTGGCGGTGACAGAGACGGGGCGGTACATGCAGGCGTCACCGGTGGAGTCTGCGGTTTCGGCGGCGAAAGCCGCGGGGACTGCGGTGAAGCCACTGGCGAGGATGGCGGCGGTGCCTGCCACAGCGGCGAAGCGCTTGGTCTTCGGGGAGGCGGGGATAGTCATGGAACTACTTCCTTAGAGAATTAGGTGTGTCACGGCTCCAGACCTCAGTGTGGGAGGCCTTTAACCTTTTTGTGTGCCATCACTGATTATCCAGTTAAGTAACCCTTAATATCAAGAAAACACCGCCTATTACGAAACTTTTTCTTATCTTATTTATTGACGATGTTTCGTATAAACTCCCCGAGCCTTTCAGCCCGCACCAGATCCGGGTGAGCCCCGGCTATCTCGACGCTTGTAAATCCTGCTGACGCAAGGGGCTCCCAGGCAGCGACGTCCAGCGTCGGTTGCTCCGGGTGGGGCACGCTCACAGAGAGCAGAGGACTTGAAACAGGGCTGATCTCGGCGTTCCTCATCATGGTGGCAGAAGCCCGCATGGAGGCAATGAGGGTGGCAAGGTGCCGCTCATCCAGGGCGGCGAGCGCCGAACCGCTACCGCGCAGGAGAGTAAGGGCACCGGGTAGACCCGGGTCTGTTTCGGGTTCTATCCCCGCCATGCGCACCAGGGCGCGGTAGGTCTCTGCCTCGCTGGGTTCCGGTAACCCTTGCCATTGGACGGGTGGGTAGGCGTCGAGCAGTACGGTTTGGAGGACGGTGAAGCCCCGGCTGGTGAGTTCTGCGGTGAGCAGGGGTGCAGCGGTACCACCCACGGACCAGCCCAGGAGAACAAGGGTGCGGGTGGGTAGGTGCTCACAATGATCGGCGTAGGTGCGTGCCAGTTCATTGAGGGTACCGGGCCAGGGGGTATCTGGGCTGTCGAACTGTTCTGCTTGGAGGGTATAGACACCGCTGGTCTCTGGCAGGTGGGCGAGGTAGGGGGCATAGCACCAGCCCAGGCCGCCGGCGGGTGGGAGGAAGAGGTAGGCGGGAGCGTCCGGTGCCCGGTGCTCGCGCAGGGTGAGCAGGGGCGCTGTCTCACTCTGGGTGTCGTCTGTGAGCTGATGGGCAAGCAGACTGGGGGCGGGGGCGGTAAAGACTTTAGCCAGGCTGCACTCTAGACCCAGCCTGGTATCGAGCAGGGCAACCAGGCGGAGGGCTGCAAGGGAGTTGCCACCGGCGTCAAAGAAGTTGAGGTCTGCCCCGTACTCTGCGAGGTTGAGGGCTTCGGCAAAAACCTGGCAGAGTTCCTGGACGCGTAGGCTGGTGGGGGCGTCTGGCTCACCTGGTTCAGCAGTAAAGGGGTGGCTGGCGAGTACTTTCCTATCTGCCTTGCCACTGGTGCCCAGGGGAAAGGCGGGGTAGACCGCCCAGAGGGTGGGCACCATGTAATCTGGCAGCGAGGAAGCGCAGGCTTCACGGGCAAGCTTCACGGCATCCTCTTCGGGCTGGGCTGTTTCGAGGAATCCAGCAAGACGTAGCTCTCCGCCGGGAGCCGGTAGGGCTAGAGTAACAGCCGAACTTACCCCAGGAAGGGCGGCGAGGACGGTATCGATATCACCCAGTTCTAGACGTTGGCCGCGGATCTTGACCTGGTGGTCGGTGCGCCCCCGGTAGGCGAGGGTGCCGTCCGGGTTCAGGCTGGCAATGTCGCCGGTGCAGTAGAGCCGCTGGCACCGAATGGTGTGGAAGGCACGGGTGTTAGCCTCGGGATTGTTCTCATAGCCCTGGGCAAGTTGTACCCCGCCTAAATAAAGTTCACCGGGTGTTCCGGCGGGTAGGGGGTGCCCGGCACGGTCTAGGATATGCAGGGTGGTGTTCCAGACTGGGTAGCCGATGGGGACCGGGCTACGGTCGGGCTGGTGGGCGGTGTCCCAGTAGGTGACGTCAATGGCTGCCTCGGTGGGGCCATAGAGGTTAAGCGGGTAGACGCCGGTGAGGCGGTGGCAGCCTGACACCTGCTCACTGTGTAGGGCTTCGCCACTACAGACCAGGTAGCGCAGTGCCAGGTTCTGCCCGCTGAGCTGACGGCCGGCGGCAGGGCTGGTGAGGAAGGCAGAGAGCATGGTGGGTACAAAATGCAGGCAGGTAATGGCTTGCTCGACAAGGACCCGGGCTAGGTAGGCGGGGTCTCGGTGCCCTCCGGGGGCGGCAACCACCACCGCCGCGCCCTCCTGCAGGGGCCAATAGAGTTCCCAGACATGCACATCAAAGGAGATAGCGGTCTTGTGGAGTACCCGGTCGCCCTCACCCACCGGTATCTGCGACTGCTGCCAGCGTAGACGGTTATCCAGGGCACGGTGACTGACGGCAACACCCTTGGGTCTACCGGTAGAGCCGGAGGTAAAGAGAACGTAGGCGGTATCATCCAGCGCAGTGCTGGCACCGGGGTAGGCACCCGCTTCTTGCAGGCTGGCGGGGCGGGTGCTTAGCTCCTCCCAGGCCAGCTGACGGGCACCGGTTTCTTCGGCAAGCGATTCAATGCCGGGGCCGTTGAGAATCAGGCTGATGTTTGCGTCCTGCACCATTGATCCGATTCGGGTATCGGGGAGCTCCGAGGAGAGTGGCACATAGACCGCCCCGGCATAGAGCAGGGCGTAGAGTAGCTCAAACTGGGCGCTACCCCGTTCAGCCCGCAGACCCACCCTGGCACCGGGTTCCAGCCCCTCTGTCAGTAGAGTGCCTGCCAGCTGGCGGGCGCGTTCATCGAGCTGGCGGTAGGTCAGGTGCACAGAGAAGTCCGGTGCCGCTTCCTGCTCCCTGTCTATAGCGCCGTTTGATTCAGCCGGCGCCAGCAGGGCAAGAGCGTCTGGGGTTTTTTCTACCTGCTCCCTAAAGCGACTCAGCAGGGTGGCGTACTCTACCGGGTGTTCGGTGCGGTTGAGCCTTTCCAGGGCTGCTAGCTCTGCGTCAGTAGCGGCACCCAGGGCGTCCAGGGTAGCGTCCTGCCCACAAGCTGCCTCCTGTGCCCATTTTTCGAGCCAGGTGAGCAGGCGCAGGCAGTGGTCAGCGACCTCCTGCCCGGTGTAGAGGGCGGGGTTGCCGTCCACTTCCAGGCTGATGGGGTTGCCGCGCCCTGGGATTCCGCGAGCGCAGAAGGTCATGTCTGCCACGGGCCCGGCGGAGATGTTGTAAATGGTAGCGGTGCTCTCTCCCAGGGGGAGCACCGCGTCGAAGGGCACCACATTGATGTGGGCGCCAAAGAGTCTGCCACCCGTCTGCTCGGCGTGGCGTTCTAGGGTTTCGTGGCGGGTGAGGGCGAGGTTCTGGTTGCGGGTGAACTGGCTAGAGACCGCGCTGAGTGCGTCGGCAATGGGACCGGTGCCCGGCACAGCTACCGGTAGGACGTTGACGGCGGTGCAAGCGGTGCGGGCGGCAACCGCGCCGTAGGGGCGCTGGCTACCGGGCAGGAGCCGGTTCATCTGGGGCAGACCACACTGGGCGTAGGGTTTGCCGCTCATTCGCGCGAGGTAGGAGCCGGTGGCGGCGGTAAAGAGGTGGGGCCAGTGCACGCCGTGGGCTTGGGCGGCGGCCAGTAGGCGGGTTTGAAGGTCGGGGCTAATCGGCAGGGAACGGCGGTGGGCGCGCGGGGAGGGCTGGGCTGTTCTGCCCGCCAGGGAGGTATCCGGTTGGGAAAGCACCAGCGGGGAGGTACTATCTGCTTCCTCAGCGGTGAGGGTTGCCAGCACCTGGGGCGGCAGGGTTTGCTCCTGCCAGCTGGCTTCCTGCCCCTGGGCTAGCTCGGTGTTCTGGGCGTCCGCCTCCACCAGCTCTGCCAGGGTGGCACGGGGCTGGGCGCTTACCTCCTGCCCCGCCGCCAGCTGGCGGTAGAGCGCAGCTACCCTGCCCAGGGCATTGAAGGCGGCAAAGCCGTCTGCCACCAGGTGGTGCACTCCGTGGTAGAACCAAAGCCGCCCGCCCCAGCGCACATAGGCTGAGCGTACGGTCTGCCCGGTAGACAGGTCCAGGGGCAGGGCGGTGAGTTCCTCAGCCCAGGCACGCACGATGGTAGGTAGTCCCTGCCCTGCAGGCTCCTGGTTTCCCTGCCCCGTCAGCACAGCCTCCGGGAAGGCAGGGTTCAGGTTCCTAAAATCCTCCGGGTCCAGTACCTCCCACACGGGCTGTGCACCATCTGCATAGCTACGCACCCGCAGCCCCTCGTTCTCAGCGTAGACCTGTTCCAGTGCCTTACGCATGAGCAGGGGGTCAACGTCCGCGCCGGCCTCTAGGACCTCTGCCGTGTTGTAGCAGGAGTTGGCGGGGTCAAGCTGCTGGGCGAAGAAGATACCACAGGCACTAGAAGTGAGGGGCAGGGGCACGGTGGAGCCTTTCCGTTAGCGGGCTGAGCCGGTGAGGAAGCTGACGGTGGGGTTGGCGATGAGGTCGGTGAACTCGACGCTGTAGCCTTCGGCGGCAAGATCATCGAGCAGGGCAAAGGCGCCCATGGAGTCCAGCCCCAGGGTAAAGAGGTCAGTCTCGGGGCTGGCAAATGCCTCCTGCAGGGAGTCTGCCTCGCTGATGTAGCGGGCAAGAATGGGGCGCAGGGTTGCTTCTGCAATCATGGGTTTCTCCTTGGATTAGGGCTGTTTTTTCAGGTGGGTGAGTAGCTGCTCGCGCAGTTCCCGGCGCGATATTTTGCCGATGTTGGTAACCGGCAGGCTCGAGTAGACCTCCACCCTTTCAGGTATCTTGTAGGCGGCAAGACCGGCGGCGGTGAAGAAGTCGTGCAGTTCCCGGCGGGGGTTGGTAAAGCTAGTGCCGGGGGCTGGAACAACCACCAGGGCGACGCGCTCCCCCACCGTCTTATCAGGAATACCCAGGGCAACAGCGTCGTGAATACCGGGGTGGGTTAGCGCCAGGTCTTCAATCTCATCCACAGCTATTTTTTCGCCATTGCGGTTAATTTGGTCCTTTGCTCTGCCGGTCACTTCGATGTGCCCGCCGGGGTGTACCTTCACAATATCTCCGGTGCGGTAGAAGCCGTCCTCGGTGAATCCGTCCCGGTTGGCTCGATCCTCCCGGTAGTAGCCTCGAATCGTGTAGGGGCCTCGTGTGAGCAGGTGCCCGCTCTGACCCTCAGATACATCGCGGTCGTAGTCGTCCACCACACGAATCTCGTCATCAGGGCTGATGGGGGTTCCCTGGGTAGTCAGCACTGTTTCTTGGGGATCACCGGCGCGGGTGTAATTCACCAGCCCCTCTGCCATACCGAAAACCTGTTGGAGGTGGGCACCCAGCACCGGCTGGATACGGGCGGCAACGGCGGGCAGGAGTTTAGCGCCGCCCACCTGCACGGTGGAAAGGCTGGCAAGATTGGGGGCTCGACGCTCGGCGGAGGCTATCCATGCCTGGGCAAGCGGGGGCACCAGGGCGGCAAAGGTGACCTGTTCTGCCTCAATCAGGCTAAAGGCGGTCTGCGGGCTAGGATCAGCGGCAAAGACCAGGGAGGCACCTGCATGGAAGGCACCCAAAATACCCGGCGAGCTCATGGTGAAGTTGTGGGCGGCGGGGAGCACCACCAGCATGCGGGTATCTTCGGTCAGCCCGCAGATACGGGCGGACTCCCGCACCGAGTAGAGGTAGGCGGCGTGGGTGCGGGGAATCAGCTTGGACACCCCGGTGGTACCACCGGAGAGCTGCAGGAAGGCAACCTGTTCGCTGGGTCGGTCAGACTCCCCGGTGCGTACGACGGCAACGGGAGCCTCCAGGGGCTGCTCTGCCGGTTCCAGGGGTTCGGCAACGTCCACCACCACCGGAGGTACCAGCCCCTCCCCCACCAGCTCACCGGCATAGGTTTCATAGAGGGCAGCAAAATCAGCGCCACCGGTAGCCGTCGAGAAAACGTGTGCTGCCGCGTCGGTCCGCCGTGCAAAATGCGCCAGTTCCTTCTGCCGGTGCTGCGGTAGGCAGAAGACCGGCAGGGCACCCGCCCAAAAAATACCCAGCAGGTAGACCAGGTACTCAGCAGTATTGGGGAGCTGGAGCAACACCCGGTCGCCAGGACCCACACCGGCCTCACTGAGCCTGCGAGCAGCGGCGGTAGCATAGCGGGCTAGTTCACCATAGGTCCAGCGCACCTGCCCGGGTTTACCGTCCTTGCCCGGCAGAGAGTGTGCAAGTGCTACTAGTCCCTGCCTGTCTGCATGACTACGGCAGGCAGAAAGTAAGAAGTCCGGGATAGTTTCCTCCACCCAGTAGCCGAGTTCACGGTAGCGAGCAGCAAAGGCTTCAGGAATGAGAGGGGTTGATTCAAGAGGTGTGCGTTGGGAACTGTAGGTGAGCACGGTTTCTCCTTTCTAGCGGGTACGAAGACGGGCTAGGGCGTCAATGATGGAGCCGCGCCAGCAGGCGTAATCATGGCCGCCGTTGTAGATGCTGTAGGTCAGTTTCAGGGGGAAATCTGCCAGTTGCGCTCGCAGTTCTTCGTGCGGGGGGAGAAGCACCCATTCCTGTTCGCCCACCTCAATCTGCCAGTGCAGGTGGGCAAGTCGTTGCTGGTCGCCTGTCTTAGCCAGCGCGGTGAGGGCATTGGCAAGGACCGGTTGCCAGAGCGAGGCGGAGGACGAAATGACGGAGGTAAAGACCTCCGGGCGGTGGACACTGGCAAGCAGGGCAGAGAGCCCGCCCAGCGACTGCCCCACCAGGGTAACCCCGGTGGTTTCTGCCAGCTCCCCCCGAGTGTGCAGTGCTGGGAGCAGGTCATCTGCCAGATAGTCGGCAACGGGAGCGCTTCCATCCAGCTCCGCCCAGCGGGTTAGACGCCCACCGGAGTGCAGGAAAACTGCCTGAAGGTCGGGAAGTATGCCGTCCCGGTGGGCCGCTGCCAGGGAGGCGGGTAGCCCCATAGCCTCCCAGACCTCGCCGTCAAAGAAAATGACGGTGGGCAGGGGGTTTTTGCTCTGCCCCAGGGCATGCACGGTGTAGGTGCGTTCACCGTGGGTAAGCCAGCGCGCTGGCTCCTGGCTTTGGCAGGTGGTAGCGTCCAGGCTGTAGGGCTGGGGTGGGGCGTCGGGTAACGCAACCAGCCCCATGACGGTGCCCGCCCGGTTGAGACAGGTGGCAGGGTTGGTGGGGTCACCAAAGCCTGCGTCCAGGGCGGCGCGCAGCTGCACCTGGTTATCAGCGTCCATCCAAGGGCGGGGTTGTCCGGGGTAGGCGGGTATAAAGCAGTAGGAGGCACGCCAGGTTGTTGCCATGCGGTAGCTAATGGCCCAGTAGTCGGTTCCGTCGATGTTCTCTAGCAGGGAGCTGGCGAGGTTCTTTTCGTCGGTGAGGCGGTTGACGAAGATAAGCACCTCTTCGGCACCAGCGTCGTGCCAGAGGAAGGTGACGGTGCGCTGGTTGGCAGGCAGGAGGTTTCCATCGCCGTCCACCGTTTCAAGAACGGGCGTTCCTTTTTCTGCCCAGGCTTCGATAGCCCCTTCTAGTTCCTGCCCCCGGTAGCGCGCCCGTAGCTGACTTAGCCCATAGGAGCAGGTGCGCGGGGCGGGCGTGGGGCGCGAGATCTTGGGTGGAGTGCGCAGTAGCTGGGCTTGCAGGTGTTCGGTAGCCATTAGAGCGCGTCCTCTTCAACGCGGGGAATCACCAGGGGTGTGCCGGAGCAGGGGTCGGCAATAATCTTGGAGTCCACGTCAAAGACCTGCCGGATAATCTCCTCGGTCACGATGTCCGCCGGGCGCCCCTGGGCAAGAATCTCACCATCTTTCATGAGCACCACATGGGTGGCGTAGCGGAAGGCGAGGTTGAGGTCGTGCAGCACCACGGCAACGGTGTGCCCGGCACGGTGGAGCTTTCGGGTGAGGTTGAGTACCTCTAGCTGGTGGGTAATATCCAGGTAGGTGGTGGGTTCATCCAGCAGAATCAACGGGGTCTGCTGGGCAAGGGTCATGGCGATCCAGACGCGCTGGCGCTGGCCACCGGAGAGGGCTTCGATGGGACGGTCGGCAAGTTCCAGGACGTTGGCGGCGGTCATTGCCTCGGTGCAGGCGGCATCGTCCTCGGGGCTCCAAGAACGCAGTAGGGACTGGTGGGGGTAGCGGCCGCGGGCGACAACGTCCGCAACCGTGACGCCGGAGGGTGCATCGGGGGTTTGTGGGAGCATGGCAAGGATTTTGGCGATGTCCTTGGACTTCATGCCGGGTAGAGGCCTGCCATCGAGCCTGATTTCTCCGGTGCGTACAGGATTGACGCGGGCAAGGGCCTTGAGCAGAGTGGATTTTCCACAGGCGTTAGGGCCGAGGATAACGGTAAGTTCGCCTTCGAGCAGGGAGAAGTCGATGGTGTCTAGCACCTTACGGTCACCATAGCCGACGGTAATACCGTGGGCGGTGAGTCTCGTCGTAGATTCCATGGCTAGTTTTTCCGTTCTGTGGCGATGAGGTAGATGAGGTAAATGCCGCCGAGGGCACCGGTGACGACACCGACTTGGAGGGTGGTGGGTAGGGCATACTGGCCGATGAGGTCTGAGCTGAGTACCAGGAGGGCACCTGTGAGGGCGGAAGAGCCAAGGGCTGTGCCGCTGGCTCGGGTGATGGTTTTGGCAATGTGGGGGGCGGCGAGCGCGACGAAGGCGAGAGGGCCTGTGGTGGCGGTGGCGAGGGAGACAAGGAGGACACCGATAAAGAGGGAACCGATACGCAGAGAACTGACTCGAACGCCCAGACCTGCGGAGACGGCGTCACCGAAGCGGAGAGAGGTGAGGGGGCGTGCCATGGCAAGTAGGAGGGGTAAGAGAATGAGGAGCGCAAGGGCGAGGCTGCCGGTTTTAGTCCAGTTCATGGTGTTGAGGGAGCCTGCCAGCCAGCTGGCAGCGGTTTGTGCCTGGGTGAGGGAGGCACGGACGACCAGTAGGGAGTTGATGGCGGAGAGAGTGGAGCCCACGCCAATGCCGATGAGGACGAGGCGGAAGCCTTGGAGACCGGTGTGGCGGGTGAGGAGATAGACCAGAAGGGAGGTGGCAAGTCCACCGGTAACCGCGCCGACAGCTATGCCGGTGGGGCCTGCGTTGAAGGCAATGATGTTGATGAGGGCTCCGGTGGCTGCCCCGTAGGTAAAGCCGATGATGTCTGGAGATCCGAGGGCATTTCCGGAGATGGTTTGGAAGATGGAGCCGGAAAGCCCAAGGGCTGCGCCGACGAGCAGGGCGGCTATGATGCGCGGGGCACGCACTTCGGTAACGAAGTAGATGCCGAGTTTGGTGCCTTCGCCAAAGATAGCCTGCACGACCTGGGTGGGTGTAAGGGGGTAGTCGCCCCGAGTCATGGCCCAGATTCCAAGCGTGAGGATGAGGGCGATGATGGTGAGATTGTAGGCGGTGAGTCGCAGGGGAACTTGGGCACGGATTCCTGCCCAAAGGGTGAGGCAGCGGCGACCAGCGAGGTCACGGGTAATGCTGAGGGGTGGGAGGCTACGGTAGGTTGTCATGAGAGAGCTACTACCTTCCTGCGGGCCATGAGGGCAACAAAGAGGGGCGCACCGACCAGGGTTGCGATGATACCAACGTGGGTTTCTTCGGGGGCGATGATGGTGCGGGCGAGGACGTCTGCTCCCAGGAGCCAGGCAGGCCCTAGGATGAGGGAGCCGGTGGTAACCCAGCGAACGTCATTGCCGAGTAGGGCCCGCACGATGAAGGGAACGGCGAGGCCGACGAAGGAGATGGGCCCTATAGCTGCGGTAGTAGTACCGGCGAGTAGGGTGACAGCGAGCAGGGTGAGCAACTGGGTACGTTTAAGGTTAATACCCAGGGCTATGGCGGCTTCTTCACCGGCGCCCAGGGCGTTGATAGCGGGGCAGACCCAGGCGGCGAGCGCCAGACCCAGAAGCATGATGGGGAAGACGGCGAGTACGGTGTCAAAGGTTCGAGCTTCGAGGGAGCCTGCTGCCCAGAAGCGGAACTCGTTGTAGGCATCAGCGTTAGCGAGAATCAGTGCCTGGTTGACCGATGAGAGAGCAGCGGAGATAGCAACACCTGCGAGCGCGAGTTTGACCATGGAACCGCTTTTTCCGCGTCCGAGTAGGTAGACGGCAATACAAGTGATCGCTGCACCGATGGAGGCCGCTGCCATGTAGCCCGCTATACCGATAACCCCAAAAAGGATGACCGAGAAAACCACGGCAACGGAGGCTCCGGCATTGATGCCGAGTAGCCCGGGTTCTGCCAGAGGGTTGCGGGTAAGAGACTGCATCAGGGAGCCGGCTACGGCAAGGGACGCACCGCAGAGGGCACCCAGGGTGGTGCGGGGTAGGCGCTGGTCCCAGATGATGGTGTTCACACCGGGGTCTGCCCCGCCGGCGAGTGCCGCCCAGACCTGGTGTCCGGGGATCGGGTTGGAGCCGAAGCGAATGGAGAGCACCAGGGCAGTAACTGCCAGGAGCGCGAAGAGGGCAAGCCAGAGTAGGCGGCGCCGGGTGCGGGCGCTGTCTCTGACGGGCGGGTTGGGCACGGTCTACTCCGGGGTCGCTGGTGGGTGTGTGTAGGGGATGTGGGCGTGGGTATCCGGTGGGTGCCTATAATAGGCTGCCCGCCGGATAGAGTGGTGGGGCTAGGCTGAGCGGCGGCGCCAGACGATAATTCCGGCAGCTACCAGGGCAGCGGCAAAGGCTACGATTCCGGCCCAGGGAACGTTGCTCTGCCTGTCGACGGAGGCTGCTTCGGTGGTAACGCCGTCTTCCTGGCTGGCGGACGCAGTAGCTGAAGCTTTTGCGCTGGCTGTGGCAGTAGCAGAGGCACTGCTCTTGGTCTGCTGGCTGGCGCTGGCTGAGGCGGTGCTTTCTGCCTCGTCCTCGGTACCGTTCTTGGCCCCGGTGGAAGTCTGGTTGGTGTGAGCGGCTGCTACTAGAGCATCGTATTCTTCTTTGCTGATCTCATTGCCTGAAGCATCCAGGTAGACTTCTCTCTCATTTTCGACAACAACGGTCGCTCCGGACTCATCGGCGGAATCACCGGCAGAGTTATTGGCCACGTCCTGCTCGATTTGGTTGATGATTGCTGAATCTACGTTGGTGTAGCTAGCCCCCTGGGAGTCGGCATTCACGCCGGTGATGGTGAAGACGGGGCTCTGGTTAGAGTAGCCTGATGTACCAATTTGGTTGCCGGAAGAGTCTTTTTTGATTTCTGTTGCCAGAAAGCGTAGGGTGTGCTCCCCCTCGGCAAGGTCGGTAGGTAGTACAAAGGATCCGTTGACGCTGCCGTTAGCATCAATTTTCTGCTGGTGGACAACGCAGGCACCCTGGGCAGCGTCAGAGGGGCAGGCGTTCCCGTCATCAATTTTGATGTAAACCTGCTCATTGGCGGGGAATCCTGTAAGGGTGAAGCTGAGGGTATCACCGGCTTTAAGACTCGTTAGCGAGACGCTGGAGTGTGTGCCCGGGGTGTTAGAGGTGGCGGCGCCTCCTGGTGGCAGTGCCAGGGCTGGTGCGAGAGTAAACAGAAGTAGGGTAAAGATACCTGTGAAGCTAAGTATCCAGGCGCGGAGGGTGAGGGTGTGCACTATATTCTCCTGGTTTTAGGCTGAGTGTTTTTGGGTTTGGCGGCAGATTTTTTGGAGGTGAGAGCAAGGGCTAGGACAATTCCTGCGGCTCCTACCAGAAGCAGGTTATTGGGGGTGAGGGTCTGCGATACCCAGCTGCTTGCACTTTCTTCCACTTCTCTAGCGGTAGTCAGGGGGTTAGAACTTGCTGTGTCCCCTGTTGGGGAGGGTTCATTTGAAGCGGCATTAGAGGTTGTGTTGGCTGAGGCAGTAGGCTCTTCTGCACTAGGGGTTGTCTTGTGACCTGAATCTATCTGAGCAGCTGTCGCCTGGGAAAGGGCGGTCGCAGGTGCTTGCCCGGCTACACGACGAACTGTGTTAGTGACAGTAGCGGGCGCGGTGTAGGGGACCTGCACAGTTTGGCTGGTAGAAGGATTTGTCTGTGCATCTTGCCTATAAGGAGCTGGCAAAGCGTTCTGTGTAACACCAGCAGCTATGTTCTGAAGCGAACTCACAGTTTCAACAGTGAGGGGCGCCCAGCCCAATAGGTCGCCCACAGCGCCCTGTTCGCCGTTCTGGACCGCGAGTTTGTAGCTACCGCCTGCCATGGTATCCGGCAGAGTGTAGCTGAGAGAGCGGTTACTATCTAGCTGTTTCCAGCCTGAACCGTAGGCGGAGCGTACAGAGCCACTCAGGTAGGGGGTGGCGATAACCCACTGGCCGGGCTGACCGCCCGGGACGCGTACAGTAACCTCCTGCCCTACACGAGTTACCTCTACCCCGTTACGGGCTGAGTCGGAAAGGTCAGAGTCGCTGACGGTATCAGGCAACGCATTGGGTGAATACTGACCAATGGTGAAGTCAAGAACACCTACACCGCCGTAGGTAACGGAGCGGTCCCCGGCGTTGAGAGAGCCGGAGAGTAGGCGCAATGAGTGGGCGCCCTCCCCCAGGGCAGGTGCACTGGTGCCGTCGGTACCATCTGGTAGGTCCAGGTAGTAGTCAATCTCGCCGGTAGCGGGGTCAGGTTTGATAATCGCCCAGATGGTGCGATTGGAGTGCACGGCGTTGGCTGCCAGATGCGAAATTTTGCCCTCATCAATTTTGACGGCGATGGTGGTAGCACGAGTGTTCTCGGTATTGCACCAGCCGCTGCCGATCAGGTGCAGTTTTTCGCCCCTTGCAACAGTGGGATTGGCGATGCGCATGGTGGGGGCACTGACATCGGTGGTGCAGACGGTACCATCGTCCTCTTTTTCGGGAAGGCTGCCTGCCACGCCGTTGATGGGTACGGGGGTTGAGCGGGCGCTGCGGGAGGTATCCCCATCCGCGTTGCGGCCGGACTGGGCAAAGACAGCCAGGTAGTCGCCGGTAGCAGCATTTTTAAGTCCCTCGGGGGCATCCACAGTGATGTCGAAGCTACCGTCCTCGCCAATGGTGTAGAGTCCCTGATTCTCCTGGACACGGTCTGCCTCGGGCATAAGGAGCACCCAGCTAGTGGAATCTGCTGCCCGGCCCTTGGAGGTCAAGTAGTCGCTAATAGCGGAGTCGGTGCGTTCGTACTGGCGTACGGTGTCGCCGTCCAAGTATTCGAGCTTGATGGAGACGGTGGAGCCACCCTGTGTGCTGTGGGTCCAGCCTTCACCGATGAGGCGAAGTTTGGCGCCCTCCCCCGTCTCAAAGGGCTGAATCCGCACGGTTGCGCCCTCAGCCTCCAGCAGGGGCCAGGTTTCTATATCATCGGCAGTGCCGTTGGGGACGGTGAAGCTCGCGGTCGAGTTACCCGCAGAGTCCCCCTCAGCTAGGGAACCGGCAAGGGCGGTGAGCGTGTGCTCACTACCGGCTGCCCAGTCTGCATCACTGGCATTGCTATTGGCCTCAGAGGGCAGCTCAGCTGTGATCTCAAAAGTGCCATCAGGGTTGGCAATGGTGTAGAAGTTAACGTTTCGAAAACGTTCATCGGTGCGGGGTTCACCGGTGAGCGGGTCAGAGGGTAGCTCCTTGTTGATGACCGCTCCCCCGTCCCATTTGAAGGCAACCACAGCGCCGCGTCCCTCGGCGGAGGACGTCCAACCGCTACCGGTGATGGTGACAGTCCCATCTTCGTTAAGGAAGGAGGTAACCTCCACGGTTTTCTTGGCAGAGGCTGTTTCTGCGCTTGCCTCAGCGGCGTGCAGGGCGGGCAGGTCGTAGGCGGGCAGGGCAGGTGCTGCCAGCAAGGCGGCGGCAAGAGCTACCACAGCTGCGTAGCGGGCAGGCGAGGTCTTGGAGGTAGAGGTTTGGGTGCCGGGGTGTGTCATAGTGGTGGCGTCCTTACTGGGCTGAGTCGAGAAGAGCTTTTTTCACGTCGGTGACGATGCCCAGCAGGAGCAGGGGACCACCTGTTGAGGTCCATTGGGAGCCGTCAACCAGGATGATGTGGTCGTCTTTATAGGCTTGCAGGTCAGTGAATCCGGAGGTCTGTTCGGCCCGTTTGAGGGCTTCGGCGGCACCGGCGAGGTCTGCTATGGAGTCCGAGTTGGGGTTCTCCTGACTGGCGCCTCCCAGGGTTCCGAGGAACATGTAATCGGCGTCGATAGTTGCCAGGTTTTCCAGGGAAACAGGTTCGGAGTGGCCGCGCCCTAACCGGTCCTGGCTGGCGGGTCGAGCGAGCCCCAGGTCTTCCAGCACCTGCCCGGCAGGTAGCTCCTTGAGAATCAGTGAGGGACCGCTACCCTGCCAGCGCACGATAGAGAAAGTTTTATCGGAGTAGTTCTCGGCGAGAGCTGTAGCGGTTTCTGTTATCAGCGCCTCATAGTCAGACTTAACCTTGGCGCCTTCCTCTGCCCGATTGAGCGCTTCGGCAACATTGTCAAAGTTCAGTTCCCAGGGACCTCCGGCGTAACCCGTAAAGACAACGGGTGCAATCTGATTGAGGATTTCCAGCACGTCAGGGCGGTTGTTGACACTGGTGCCGTCAACCAGAATCAGGTCGGGTTCTGTTGCACCAATCGCCTCATAGTCAAGCTGGGAGACTGTACCCAACAACGGCACATCGCCGGCCTTCTCAGCCAGGTAGTTAGGAACCGTGGACTGCCCGCGGCCTGCAACAGTGCCCACGGGAGTAACACCTAGGGCAAGGGCAGCATCCAGGGTGGGCTCAGACAGTGTAATCACCCGTTGAGGGCTAACGGGTACCGTCACCTCTTTGTCTTCCACATCGGTGACGACGCGGGTCTCACCGCTAGGAGTAGCGGATTCTGTGTCTCCTCCCCCACCGCAGGCTGTCAACGTCAGACCCACAGTGAAAGGCAGCAGGAGGGCGGCACGGCGCCCGAGCATCAGGGGCACGTGCTGAGTGAGGCGAGGTGTGGTGTGCATGCGGGCTGTCCTTTGTAAAAAGTAAACAATACCTAACCCTACGTTCTTAATGCCCTTACTTCAAACAAATGGGCCCCAAATACGTCATACTTCTTTAATCTATTGGAAGCCATCATTCAGGTGCCCCCCCCGCTCTCTCCCACCTTCGGCCTTAAAACAAAGAATCCCTCCCCGCCAATTGCGGGGAGGGATTCTTCTTAGCTCAGCAGAGCGAAACCATCAGAGCTAAGGTTTACTTAGCCTTTTCGACGATCTCGACGATACGCCAACGCTTGGAAGCGGAGAGCGGACGGGTCTCTGCCAGCAGAACCAAGTCGCCGACACCAGCAGTGTTCTGCTCGTCGTGTGCCTTGATCTTGGAGCTACGGCGCATAACCTTGCCGTACAGGGCGTGCTTTACGCGGTCCTCGACCTCGACGACTACGGTCTTGTCCATCTTGTCGGACACTACGTAGCCGCGGCGAGTCTTGCGGTAGCCGCGCTCTTCAGTCTTTACTTCACTCATGTGATTTAACCTTCGGTTGCGGGACGAATACCGAGCTCGCGTTCACGCAGCACGGTGTAAATACGTGCAATGTCGCGCTTGACCGAGCGGATACGACCGGGATTTTCAAGCTGACCGGTGGCTGCCTGGAAACGGAGGTTGAACAGCTCCTCCTTCGACTCACGCAGCTTCTCTACCAGATTCTCATTGGAGAGCTCTGCCAGCTTGTCGATGCTCAGATCCTTTGATCCAACTGCCATTTCTATTCACCACCTTCGCGACGCACAACGCGTGCCTTCATCGGGAGCTTGTGGATTGCGAGGCGCATAGCTTCACGAGCCACTTCTTCGGATACGCCGGAGAGTTCAAACATGACTCGACCGGGCTTGACGTTTGCGACCCACCATTCGGGTGAACCCTTACCGGAACCCATACGGGTTTCAGCAGGCTTCTTGGTCAGCGGACGGTCGGGATAAATGTTGATCCAAACCTTACCGCCACGCTTGATGTGACGGGTCATTGCAATACGTGCAGCTTCAATCTGGCGGTTGGTGACGTATGCGGGAGTCAGGGCCTGGATACCCCACTCGCCGAACGCTACCTCGGTGCCCCCCTTAGCCATACCTGAACGCTTGGGGTGATGCTGCTTGCGGTACTTTACTCGACGGGGAATTAGCATTTATGCCTCACCGTTTTCTGCAGTCTTAGCCTCAGCGGGTGCTGAAGCGTTGTCGGAACGACGTTCACGGCGGGGACCACGGCCACCTGCGCGACGACGGTCGCCACCGCGGCCGTTGCCACGACGGTTACCAGCAGCCTGCTGTGCAGCAAGCTCGTTGTCGGTGAGGTCACCCTTGTAGATCCAAACCTTGACGCCGATGCGGCCGAAGGTGGTCTTTGCTTCGAAGAAGCCGTAGTCGATGTTCGCGCGCAGGGTGTGCAGGGGCACACGGCCTTCGCGGTAGAACTCGGAACGTGACATTTCAGCGCCACCCAGACGGCCGGAGCACTGGATACGGATACCCTTTGCGCCTGCACGCTGTGCGGACTGGATTGCCTTCTTCATGGCGCGGCGGAAAGCAACGCGTGAAGCGAGCTGTTCTGCGATGCCCTGAGCAACCAGCTGAGCTGACAGATCGGGGTTAGCAACCTCGAGGATGTTCAGCTGGATCTGCTTGCCGGTCAGCTTCTCGAGCTCACCGCGGATGCGGTCAGCTTCGGTGCCGCGGCGGCCGATAACGATACCGGGACGTGCGGTGTGGATGTCCACACGGACGCGGTCACGGGTACGCTCGATTTCGACCTTGGCGATGCCTGCGCGCTCCATGCCCTTGGACAAGAGTTCACGGATCTTTACATCTTCACGAACGAAGTCTGCGTAGCGTTCGCCTTCCTTGTTGGAGTCAGCGAACCACTTTGAGACGTGGTTGGTGGTGATGCCAAGTCGGAAACCGTTGGGGTTAATTTTCTGACCCATTTAGCGGCCCTCCTCCTTCTCCGGGGTAGCGACTACCACGGTGATGTGGCTGGTGCGCTTGTTGATGCGGAACGCACGGCCCTGGGCACGAGGCTGGAATCGCTTCATGGTGGGACCTTCGTTCGCGTATGCTTCGCTGATGAACAGCTCTTCTTCCTTGAAGGGGACGCCCTGCTGGGCAGCCTTCTGGCGAGCGTTTGCAACAGCTGATGCAACGATCTTGTATACCGGTTCTGAAGCGCCCTGAGGAGCGAACTTCAGAATCGCCAGAGCCTCTTCCGCCTGCTTACCACGGATAAGGTTGATGACGCGGCGTGCCTTCATAGGCGTAACGCGTACGTAAGACGCAGTTGCCTTGGCTTCCATTGCCTATCTCTCTTTCGTCTATTGCCGAAAGGAAAACGTTTCTAAGGTACGGGGTGAACCGTAGCTTAGCGACGCTTACCCTTGCGGTCGTCCTTAACGTGGCCACGGAAAGTACGGGTGGGCGCAAACTCGCCGAGCTTGTGACCAACCATGGACTCAGTGATGAACACGGGTACGTGCTTGCGTCCGTCGTGCACTGCGATGGTGTGACCGAGCATGTCGGGGATAATCATCGAGCGGCGGGACCAAGTCTTGATAACGTTCTTGGTGCCCTTCTCGTTCTGAGCTGCAACCTTTACGAAAAGGTGCTGATCAACGAAAGGGCCCTTCTTCAAACTACGAGGCATGTTTCAGGCTCCTTAGCGCTTCTTGCCAGTACGACGGCGACGAACAATGAGCTTGTCGCTTTCCTTGTTGGGGCGACGGGTACGACCCTCGGGCTTACCGTTGGGGTTAACCGGGTGACGGCCACCTGAGGTCTTACCTTCACCACCACCGTGGGGGTGGTCAACGGGGTTCATGACAACACCGCGGACGGTCGGGCGGATGCCCTTCCAGCGGTTACGGCCGGCCTTACCCCAGTTGATGTTGGACTGCTCGGCGTTACCGACGGAACCGACGGTTGCGCGGCAGCGGACGTCCACGTTGCGGATTTCGCCGGAGGGCAGACGCAGCTGGGCGTACTTGCCTTCCTTAGCGACCAGCTGGATGGATGCGCCAGCGGAGCGGCCCATCTTAGCGCCGCCACCGGGGCGGAGCTCAACAGCGTGAATCACGGTACCAACGGGGATGTTGCGCAGGGGCAGGTTGTTGCCGGGCTTGATGTCGGCAGAGGGACCTGACTCTACGATGTCGCCCTGAGCAAGCTTGTTGGGGGCGATGATGTAACGCTTGGTGCCATCAACGTAGTGGAGCAGAGCGATGCGGGCGGTACGGTTGGGATCGTACTCGATGTGTGCAACGCGTGCGTTGACGCCGTCCTTGTCGTGACGACGGAAGTCAATCAGACGGTACTGGCGCTTGTGGCCACCACCCTTGTGACGGGTAGTGATGCGACCGGTGTTGTTACGGCCGCCCTTCTTGGGGAGCGGACGAACCAGGGACTTTTCCGGGGTTGAGCGAGTGATTTCTGCGAAATCTGAGACGCTCGAGCCGCGGCGACCCGGGGTCGTCGGCTTGTGCTTACGAATACCCATTTAGATATTTCTTTCCTTCGCTAAAGTGGTCTCCGGTGCTTATGCAGCCGGACCGCCGAAGAGGTCGATTGAACCTTCCTTGAGGGTTACAATCGCACGCTTGGTGTTCTTACGAGCACCCCAACCGAAACGGGTGCGCTTGCGCTTGCCCTGACGGTTAGCGGTGTTGATGGAAGCAACCTTGACATCGAAGATAGTCTCGATGGCCTGCTTGATTTCCAGCTTGTTGGAGCGAGGGTCTACGAGGAAGGTGTACTTACCTTCGTCGAGCTGACCGTAGCTCTTTTCCGACACGACGGGAGCGATGATCACGTCGCGGGGGTCCTTGAAAGTTGAGGTGGTAACAGACATTACTTAGCAGCCTCTTTCTTAGCCTTGGAAGCAACTGCGACGAATACGTCGTAGGCATCCTTGGTGAAGATGACGTCGTCTGAGATCAGAACATCGTAGGTGTTCAGCTGATCTGCGTAGATGACGTGAACGTTCTCAAGGTTGCGTGCTGACAGTGCTACCAGGTCGTCCTTGCGGTCGATGACAACCAGTGCGTTCTTGCGGCTGGTGATCTCTGCGATTGCTGCCTTAGCTGCCTTGGTGGAGGGCTTGGTGCCTTCTACCAGGGTTTCGACAACGTGAACGCGGTCGTGACGAGCGCGGTCTGAGAGAGCGCCGCGCAGTGCAGCTGCAATCATCTTCTTGGGGGTACGCTGTGCGTAGCTACGCGGGGTCGGGCCGTGTACGATGCCACCACCGGTCATGTGGGGTGCACGGATTGAGCCCTGACGTGCACGGCCGGTGCCCTTCTGCTTGAAAGGCTTGCGACCTGCGCCGGAAACTTCGCCGCGGTTCTTGGTCTTGTGGGTACCCTGGCGTGCTGCTGCGAGCTGGGCGACTACTACCTGGTGAAGCAGGGGAATAGAGGCCTGAGCGTCGAAGATGTCAGCGGGCAGGTCTACCTTTACGGTCTTGACAGCCATGGTTTATTAGGCTCCCTTCACAGCGGTGCGAACCAGAACAACGCCACCCTTAGGACCGGGGATAGCACCCTTGATCAGAAGAACGTTGTTTTCGGCGTCTACACCCTGAATAGTGAGGTTCATGGTGGTGTGGCGTGCAGCGCCCATACGGCCTGCCATACGCATACCCTTGAAAACGCGTGCGGGGTATGATGCGCCACCGATTGAGCCGGGCTTACGGTGGTTCTTGTGGGCACCGTGTGATGCACCTACACCTGCGAAGCCGTGACGCTTCATAACACCGGCAAAGCCCTTACCCTTGGTCTTGCCAACCACGTCGACCTTCTGGCCTGCTTCGAAGAGCTCAACGGTCAGTTCCTGACCGAGTGAGTATTCAGCGGCGTCTGAGGTACGCAGTTCAACGAGGTGACGGCGAGGAGTTACGCCTGCCTTCTCGAAGTGACCGGCGAGGGGCTTGGTTACCTTGCGAGCTTCGATTGCACCAAAACCAATCTGGATAGCTTCGTAGCCATCGGTCTCAGCGTTGCGCAGCTGGGTAATAACGTTGGAATCGGCCTTGACGACAGTAACGGGCACGAACTTGCCGTTTTCGTCCCAGACCTGGGTCATGCCAAGCTTGGTGCCCAGCAGGCCCTTAACCTGGCGCTCGAACTTGTTAGTCATTTAGATGCGATCCTCTACAGCTTGATTTCGATGTTTACGTCTGCCGGAAGGTCAAGACGCATGAGGGCATCAACAGCCTTGGGGGTCGGATCAACGACGTCGATCAGACGCTTGTGCGTGCGCATTTCGAAGTGCTCGCGGCTGTCCTTGTACTTGTGAGGCGAACGGATAACACAGTAAACGTTCTTTTCGGTGGGCAGCGGCACGGGGCCTACTACCGTCGCGCCTGCACGCGTAACTGTCTCAACGATTTTCCGAGCTGAAGAATCAATGACCTCGTGGTCGTATGACTTCAGACGGATGCGGATTTTCTGTCCCGCCATCTGTCGGACTCTCTTTCTTGTCTACTTCCCTGTAACGGAGCGGTTGCTCCTTTATCTGGCGCTTGAGGTAAAGAGATGATTCTTCGTCTCTTTCGCGCCACCTCTGCGTAGGCTGAATCCGACATCTGCCGGGTTCCTCACCCTACCGAGGCACCGACCCCCGAACTCGGGCGTGTCGCTTTTTTGCTAGGGCAAAAAGGAGCGCACTTTTCCCTCGAACTGATCGATTGGGTCATATTTGGGCTTACCTTCACCCGATTCGAGAAGGAATCAGGGCTACTTTCACGCGGTAAGCGCTTGAACAACGTTATCCATCTTGCCAGAGTCCAGGCTTCCCCGCAAGGTTTTCCTGTATGAAGTGCCCAGCCCCACATTCAGCCCGCATTTCCTTTCCTCTTCTACTCAATCACGGGCGTCCGCGCACTGCATAGAAGCGGAAAGAAGCCTGTCATATACCGAGCAATAGTGCGCGCCCTCACTAGGATAAAAGTATGAGCACACACCCAGATTTCCGGCCCCTACCTCACCGACGCTCTACTGAGAATATCCTGCTCAATATCGGTCTGTACCTGGGCAGTCTTCTGATTATCAGCGCCGCCGGGCTGCTGGCCACCTCTCTGGCCACAGCGCCGCAACAGGCCTTTTTGCTGTCTGCTCTTGCCGTCCTCTTCTATACAGCGGGGCTGGGCACCTTTCGTTGGGTTCCCAAGCTGCGGCTGGCGTCCTACGCCTTTACCGGCACGGCCCTAGCTCTTATCCCCCTGTGCGGATTCGCTTTCTACACCCTCATCTGGCCGGAATCAGGGCCCCTACTCTGGCTACTGGTTTCCTGCATCGGCACCCTTGCCGCCTGCGGCGCCCTAGCTCTGATGCAGGCCCGGGTGATGAGCTACCTGGCCCTAGCCTTTTTGGTCTCTGACGTCCTGGCCATGTCAAAGAACCTGCAAGTCGCGCTGATCTGGTATTTCGTTGCTCTCCTCGTCCTTGCAACCGCGCTTACTCTCTGGCTGCGGACCTTCCAGGACCGCATGCCTACTCAACTCGCCGCGGGTTTTCTCGATGCTTCTCGCATCTTCGTTCCGGTAACTGTAGGCGCTGCCCTTTTCTACACCAGCCTGGCACCCTGGGAAATCAGCATTATTGCGGCGTTGGCGACCCTTTATGCGGGTGCCCAGCTCAGGCAGCCGCCCACCTGGCTCTACTACCTCCAGGCCCGTATCTATTCCTTGCTAGCGGTAGCTGCCCTAGCCCTGTGGCTTCACGAGCGCAGCGTCACCTCCTTCCCTTTCTCTATCCCTGTTGCCCTTTTCCTGGTGGCAAGTGCACTCGTACTAGCTTGGGCCCGTCCTCCCCTACCCTGGCGGGTGGACGTCGATGCTTGGGTCACCTGGGGACTCGCCCAGCCTTTCCTTGCGTCTGCCCTCGCACGGCTCATAGACCAGATGCAGGCAGTTCCCACCTTTATTGATACCGCTCCCGCAACATCGCTGGTTTCTTTCACGCAGGAGAGTCTTTCAAGCACGATGCTCCTGGGCCTCATCAGCCTTGCCAACTGCGCTTCCCTCGGCGTTTTAGCCTACCGCACCCGGTTCAGTCAGCACCTTCCCCTAGGTGCCTTAGCTCTGGCGTGGGTAGGATTTTTCGTTCTACCACCGGATCCCCTAGCGGTTAACCTAATTCTGCTTGGGGTTTTCTGCCTGCCAGCAGCGAGAGGCAACGCTCAAGAATTCAACGGCAGCGAAGCTACCCGCTTGCGCTCCGTCCGCTGGGCTCAGTTCACCACGCTCATGGTCACTGCTGTCGCGGTTCTTGCTCTAGGGTTCGCAGCAGGTAGCCCCCGTTACCTTGGGTTAGTCCTTCTGGTGGCAGGAGCGTCCACTAGCTACCTCCTAGCCGAACTTCTCCTACGTTCCCGGGCAACAAAACCTGCTGCACTCCACAGGCGTCTTCCTGTCTCCCAGGTCTTCCCCTTTTTTGCTCTCCTCGCGGGCCTTCTCGGAACAACGGCAGCTATTACGATGCGCCCCTCAGTATCGTTGACCTTCATGGCTCATACCGAACCGATAGGGTACGGAATTCATAGCCTTGGGCTCGGGGTTTATACCGGGCTGACCCTTTGCACTGCCTTTCTCACCCTGAGCAGGGCTCTGGCTACCCGCACAATGCAGGGCAGGGCTGCGGCTGCCCTCATTTCACCTCACGGAGCGGACGCCCCAGCCCAGCTACGCTCGCCTGGCAGCCTTGAACCGGTAGGGCTTTTGACCACGTTCTATGTGGTTGTACCCCTGGCTCTCATCATGCTGTGCGCAGGACCCCTACCGGCTGAGTACACTCTCCTTGCCCTGGCAGTCGCGGCAACGGGCATCCTTGCTGCCCTCCCCCTGCTGAGTTCCCCAGCGCGCTCTCATGCCCTGGTTACCTTTAGGATTTACCTGGTGGGCGCCGCTGTCGTCGTGATGAGTTTTTCTTCCTTCACTGGCCGCACCCTGCTACTGGTCTTCCTGAGCATTACAGCTCTCCTGGCTGCCAGCTCCATACTCTTGCTATCTCGTAGAACTCCGTCTCAGAGCCCGGTGGAGTACATGGTGGCTCTCTGTTTAAGCTGGGTTTCTGCTGCCGTGAGCCTATTCCTTATAGATACAGACTGGAACCCCACCACGGCTCTTGGCGCTCTCATACTCCTGGCACTTGCTCTCACCTGGCTGCGAGCACCCCGCACCCAGGGCGTCCTTGCTGCCCAATCAGGCCTCATCTCGGTTGCCCTCACCGTGGGCCTGGCCACCCTGCTATGGGGGCTCACAAGCCTCATCAATGTCGCTGTTTTGACTTGGATTACGGCGAGCATTCTAGTAATTACTACCCTGGGAGCGGCTCTGCTGCCAGCAGCACAAGCTGCCCGTCCTCCTATTCCGGGTCGTGCATCTCTGCGTGTACGTCCCGCTGACCCGCTAGGACGGTGGGGCTACCAGCACAACCGGGGCATGTCACTCACAGGCCTGATTATCGCTCATTTCACCGGGGTCTATCCCTACTTCGCCGATGAAAGCTTGCCGCTCGCGCTGATTCTTGTTCTGCTTTTCACCCTGGCCTGGTTCCTGCTCGTCTCCCCTGCCGTCCGGCCCGCAATCCTGCTTCTAGGGCTCAATAACCTGCTCCTGAAGACCCTGCTCTATCACGATATGGATAACGGGGTGTTCTACTTCTTCCAGGCCCTCACCCTCAGCTGTGCACTTTTGGCTCTGGTAGGCCGCCCTGATGCGCTGCCGATATGGATGCGCGCCCAGCCTGCTGGCCTCCCACGTCAGAGCAACCGCCCTGCCCGTCTTTTCTGGTTAGCCTTTAGCGCCCAGGTCTTCTATAGCCTGCTCATTCTCCCCTTCAACTATCCCTATCTAGCCCCCTACGATACGATTTTGCTGCTTGCTGCCACCGGCACGCTTCTCGGGGCCTCCTCCACGGTAGGGAAAAAGCTGGCTCCTCCCCTCACGGCTCTACTACTGACCTACCAGGTGCTCTATGTCTTAGACGGCTTAAATGCCTGGTCGCTCCTCTTCCTGGGCTTTGTTCTCATGGGGCTCGTTATCTGGCGGCTCCTTGCTCGGGCAGAAGAACCTGCAGCGCAGCCTCAACCCCAGAGCCAGCCTCAGAACCAGCTCCACCCCCAGAGCCAGGGCAATCGCGAGACTCCGGTTATCCCCTGGGCTAAGCATCAATAGACACGCTGCTCATCAGGGGCTCATCAAAGAAACAAAAAAGGGGCTGGCCCCGCAGATTGCTCTGCGGGGCCAGCCTTCTATCGCCCTCCGCTAGCTGGACGCTAGTAGGAGTTCAGATCGAGAAGTAAGGGACTTACTTGAGGATCTTGGTAACGCGACCTGAACCAACGGTGCGGCCACCTTCGCGGATTGCGAAGCCGAGGCCCTCTTCCATTGCGATTTCCTGGATGAGCTCAACGGTCATCTCAGTGTTGTCGCCGGGCATAACCATTTCGGTGCCCTCGGGAAGGGTGATAACACCGGTAACGTCGGTGGTGCGGAAGTAGAACTGGGGGCGGTAGTTCGAGTAGAAGGGGTTGTGGCGGCCGCCTTCATCCTTAGAGAGGATGTAGACGTTAGCCTCGAACTGGGTGTGGGGGGTGATTGAGCCGGGCTCAACAACAACCTGACCACGCTCTACGTCGTCGCGCTTCAGACCGCGAAGCAGCAGACCACAGTTCTCGCCTGCCCATGCTTCGTCGAGCTGCTTGTGGAACATCTCGATACCGGTAACGGTAGTCTTCTGGATGGGGCGGATACCAACGATCTCAACTTCGGAGTTGATCTTCAGGGTACCGCGCTCGGCGCGACCGGTAACAACGGTACCGCGACCGGTGATGGTGAAGACGTCTTCGATAGGCATGAGGAAGGGCTTGTCCTTCTCACGAACGGGGTCGGGAATGTAGTTATCAACCTCGTCCATGAGCTCTTCAACCTTAGCAACCCACTCGGGATCGCCTTCGAGAGCCTTCAGAGCGGAAACGCGAACAACGGGAGCGTTGTCACCGTCAAACTCCTGTGAGGAGAGCAGTTCGCGAACTTCCATTTCAACGAGGTCGAGCAGTTCCTCGTCCTCAACCATGTCTGACTTGTTCAGAGCAACGAGCAGGGTGGGAACGCCAACCTGGCGAGCCAGCAGAACGTGCTCGCGGGTCTGAGCCATGGGGCCGTCGGTGGCAGCAACAACGAGGATTGCGCCGTCCATCTGAGCAGCACCGGTGATCATGTTCTTGACGTAGTCAGCGTGACCGGGGGCGTCAACGTGTGCGTAGTGACGCTTCTCGGTCTGGTACTCGATGTGAGCAATGTTGATGGTAATACCGCGCTGGCGCTCTTCAGGAGCGGAGTCGATCATACCGAAGTCGCGCTGCTCGTTCAGGTCAGGGTACTTGTCAGCCAGAACCTTGGAGATTGCAGCGGTCAGGGTGGTCTTACCGTGGTCAACGTGACCGATGGTACCGACGTTTACGTGAGGCTTGGAGCGCTCGAACTTAGCCTTAGCCAAGAGTATTCCTCCTATAGAGAAGATTTGAGAACCTGCACTCGGGTTTCACACCGGCGCACTCCGCCGTAAAAGGCGGTCTAGCTACCACAATAGCGGATAAGACCGGTGGGGCGAAACCCGAAGACGGGTTCAATTACAAGGTTTTTTTGAAAAGCGGTGCGGCTCACACGAGGTGAGCCGCACTTGGGTGAGAATTACTCGCCGCGGCTCTTCTGGATGATTTCATCAGCGACGTTCTTGGGAACCTCGGCGTAGCTGTCGAACTCCATGGAGAAGACTGCACGACCCTGGGTCTTTGAACGGAGGTCACCGATGTAACCGAACATTTCTGACAGCGGAACAAGAGCGTGAACGATCTTGACGCCTGCTGCATCTTCCATGGACTGAATCTGACCACGACGTGAGTTCAGGTCGCCGATAACGTCGCCCATGTAATCCTCGGGGGTACGTACTTCAACAGCCATCAGGGGCTCCAGCAGGACGGGAGCGGCGCGGCGGGCGCCTTCCTTGAAGACCATTGAGCCAGCGATCTTGAACGCCATTTCTGACGAGTCAACATCGTGGTAAGCACCGTCGATCAGGGTTGCCTTGACACCAACAACGGGGTAGCCAGCGAGGATACCGAGCTGCATTGCGTCCTGGATACCGGCGTCAACGGAGGGGATGTATTCGCGGGGAACACGACCACCGGTGACGACGTTGTCGAACTCGTAGAGCTCTTCAGCATCGAGGGCGATGGGTTCGAAGGAGACCTGAACCTTCGCGAACTGACCGGAACCACCGGTCTGCTTCTTGTGGGTGTAGTCGACCTTCTCGACCTTCTTGGTGATGGTTTCGCGGTAAGCAACCTGGGGCTTACCAACGTTAGCCTCAACCTTGAATTCGCGCTTCATACGGTCAACGATGATGTCGAGGTGGAGCTCGCCCATACCGCCGATTTCGGTCTGGCCGGTTTCTTCGTTGAGTGAAACGGTGAAGGTGGGGTCTTCAGCAGACAGCTTCTGGATAGCGGTCGACATCTTCTCCTGGTCACCCTTGGTCTTGGGCTCGATAGCCACGAAGATCACGGGGGCGGGGAAGGTCATGGATTCCAGAACTACGGGGTTAGCAACGTCGCAGAGGGTGTCACCGGTGGTGGTGTCCTTCAGGCCGATTGCTGCGTAGATGTGACCTGCCTGAATCTCTTCAACAGGGTTCTCCTTGTTGGAGTGCATCTGGAAGAGCTTGCCGATACGTTCCTTCTTACCCTTGGTGGCGTTCAGAACCTGCTGGCCCTGTTCTGCCTTACCGGAGTAAACGCGGATGTAGGTCAGCTGACCGTAGAAGGGGTGAGCTGCAACCTTGAAGGCCAGAGCTGCGAAGGGCTCGTCAGCTGAGGGCTTGCGGGTTACTTCGACCTCTTCGTCTGAGGGCAGGTGGCCAACCATTGCGGGGACGTCCAGCGGTGAGGGCAGGTAATCGAGAACTGCGTCGAGCATGGGCTGTACGCCGCGGTTCTTGAATGCTGAGCCACAGAAGACGGGGTAGGCTTCGTTAGCAACGGTCAGGGCACGGACGCCTGCCTTGATTTCCTCGATGGTCAGTTCGCCCTCTTCGAGGTACTTTTCCATGAGTTCTTCGGAAGCTTCAGCAACGTTTTCAACGAGCTCGGCACGGTACTGCTCTGCCTTTTCCTGCAGGTCAGCGGGGATTTCCTGGATTTCGTAGGAAGCACCCATGGTAACGTCACCCTTGGCATCGCCGGGCCAGACGTAGGCCTGCATGGTGAGCAGGTCAACGACGCCGATGAAGTCGTTTTCAGCGCCGATGGGCAGCTGCATAACGAGGGGCTTAGCGCCGAGACGCTTGACGATGGTGTCTACGGTGAAGTAGAAGTCTGCACCCAGCTTGTCCATCTTGTTGACGAAGCAGATACGGGGAACTTCGTACTTGTCAGCCTGGCGCCAAACGGTTTCAGACTGAGGCTCAACGCCTTCCTTGCCGTCGAACACTGCAACAGCGCCGTCGAGGACGCGCAGTGAACGCTCAACTTCAACGGTGAAGTCAACGTGGCCGGGGGTGTCGATGATGTTGATCTGGTTGTTCTTCCAGAAGCAGGTGGTTGCCGCGGAGGTAATGGTGATACCGCGTTCCTGTTCCTGAGCCATCCAGTCCATGGTTGAAGCACCGTCGTGGGTCTCACCGATCTTGTGGTTGATACCGGTGTAGAAGAGGATGCGTTCGGTGGTGGTGGTCTTACCGGCGTCGATGTGCGCCATAATACCGATGTTGCGGACCTTATTCAGGTCGGTAAGCACGTCTAGTGCCACTTTGTTCTCCCTTGTGAGAAACTCCGAAAGCCTGCCGCTATGTACTTGTGTAATAACGGCAGGCTACGAAGAAATTACCAGCGGTAGTGTGCGAAGGCCTTGTTGGACTCGGCCATCTTGTGAGTGTCTTCGCGACGCTTCACAGCGGCACCGAGACCGTTGGACGCATCCAGGATCTCGTTCATGAGACGCTCGGTCATGGTCTTCTCGCGACGGAGCTTTGAGAAGCCAACGAGCCAGCGCAGAGCCAGAGCGGTTGCACGGCCTGCACGAACCTCGACGGGGACCTGGTAGGTCGCGCCGCCGACGCGGCGTGAGCGAACCTCGAGTGAAGGCTTGACGTTGTCCATTGCCTTCTTGAGGGTTACTACGGGGTCTGCGCCGGTCTTCTGAGCAACGCCTTCGAGTGCACCGTAGACGATGCGCTCAGCGGTTGACTTCTTGCCGTCCAGCAGAACCTTGTTGATGAGCTGGGTAACCAGCGGTGAGCCGTAAACAGGATCGTTTACGAGGGGACGCTTAGGAGCGGGACCCTTACGAGGCATTACTTCTTCTCCTTCTTTGCGCCGTAGCGTGAACGAGCCTGACCGCGGCCCTTAACGCCCTGGGTATCCAGTGCGCCACGTACAATCTTGTAACGAACACCGGGGAGGTCCTTCACACGACCACCGCGGACGAGCACGATGGAGTGTTCCTGAAGGTTGTGACCCTCACCGGGGATGTATGCGGTAACCTCGACGCCGCCGTTGAGCTTAACACGTGCGACCTTACGCAGTGCTGAGTTCGGCTTCTTCGGGGTGGTGGTGTATACACGGGTGCATACGCCACGCTTCATGGGGTTGCCCTTAAGTGCGGGCGCCTTGGTCTTTACGACCTTGGGTGCACGGCCCTTACGGACCAACTGCTGAATTGTAGGCACTTGTTCTCCGTTTGGTATCGGCGGCCCCGTTAGGGGCTACCGGTTTACTTGCCTTCTGTCACTTGGGATAAGCGCAAAAGAAAATCTTTATGACTTAGCAGGAGCCCAGACACAACAAAAAATGGCATTTAGGCCTCAAGATCGCTGTTCGGGCTAGATGCCCGGGCGAACAAGGCCAAAGGACGGTGTCCATTCTGCCATTGGTTCTTATGTACTGCTCAGAACGTGTCTGTGCGGGCAGTAGATACTACTGCTAAGTACTCCAGGTACTACTCTAGCTGGTTAGAAAGGCTTAATCTACCCCCCTGTGTGCTCTGGGGGCAGCTTTAAGCTCTTTAATCGGGTGATGTCTGGCACTTAAGGCTTTTAAAAGAGCAAGGACGCCGGCGCTCCCCTCCCCTGCCCGGGGAAGGGGGCACCGGCGTCCGCGTCCTAAAAGAACCTGCCCGCCTAGCTGACGGTGAAGTTCTGGGTTGCCCCGGTGAAGGGGGTGATGGTGCCGACCCCGTTCTTGGAATCCCCGTGGTAGAGAATCCGGTAGGTACCGGGAACCGCATCGGCAGGAATCTGCCATTCGATGGTTACGCGGGACTGGGCTGCCAGGTGGCGCTTCCAGTGGAAGCGGGTGGCCGGGTCGTTATCGCCGGCGACGGTCACCCACTGGTTACCCTCTAGACGCTGAACTTCAAGGTAGCTGGAGTTCAGCTGCTGGTCATTATTGGGGTGGGCACCCACAAAGAGGGCGCTGACGGTTGCACCCCGGGCCGTATTAGCAGGCTGGGTGAGCACCTTGCCGTAGTAGTGGCCAGCGCCTGGCAGGTCGTACCAGACCTTGCCCACAGCGCTCTTCATGGGGGTGCGTACGGTGGGCTTATCGCCCAAGGGCAGCTCGGTGCCATCGCGCAGAGAGGTCGCAACGGTGTTAAGGGTCTGGCGGAAGCCCCCCATGGTATTGATACCGAAGACGGTGGCCCCGCCCTCGTACTGCTGCGAAACGTATTCCTGCGGGGTTGTCACATAGTGACTGTAGGCGTTGGTGTAGCCCTGCACGATAATCTGCGACTCGTCAACGCCCAGCAGGGCAGCCATATCCTGGCGGTACTGCACGCCGACCGCGCCGTTGTGCTCACCGGGCATACCCAGCAGGTAGTAGTTACCGAAGCGCATGACCTGCACCGGCAACTTCTGCTGCACCTTCTTATGGACGGCCAGCAGGTTAGCCTTGGGGTACTGGCAGGCACTCAGGCTGGCAGATGAACTGTAGGCCAGCCAGTTGAAGTCACTCCAGACCTTATTGGCATTAGCCCCCTCATTGAAGCCGGCTGCGCCGGGACCGTCCTCCACGCTACCGGCGGCAAAGGGGGCGCCCAGCGAGGCGTTACAGGTAGAGCCCGCGTAGCCGGTGCCCGTCCACCGGGCGTCCACCTGCACCTTGGAGAAGTCCACATAGGTGATGCGGGAGTCCAGGCCCTGCCCCACCGGGGTACCCGCGCTTGCCAGCTGGGTGCGGACGGCGTCTGCCTGCTTGGTTCCCTGAATCTCAAGGTTGGTGAACATGTCGTTGGTGGGGCCCATGCCCGGCTGCAGCATGGTGTTGGGCGAGACGTCACCGGTGTTGCTGTTGGCAAAGGCCGCGATGAAGGCGTCGTCCTCTGACCCCGCATTGAGGTTGACCCCGTGGTCTACGGTTTCGAGCAGGTACTGGGCGTAGCCCTTGTTATCTGAGGAGACCAGGGTGTTTTTGTTGGTGAGGGAGGTGGGGTGGATAGCAAACCAGTTGAGGACGGCGCGGGTCACCCCGTTGTGTTCAAACCGGAAGGTGGTGCTGGTGGGGTCAACCCCGTTAATCAGTTCGTCGGTGAGGTTAGCCGGGTCTTGCTCCAGGGCTACTGCCGAGCGGTTGACGCCTACACCGGTGAGCTGGCTGCTGGAGACCGTCACGTTGCCGGGGGCCAGGTCGGCCAGGGCCTCGCGGATAGCCTGCATAGACCCGTTGATCTGGTTGTTGAAGGTGGGTTCGTTGAAGCCTAGGGTTGCCAGGTTGTAGAGCACGTCCTTACTCACGCCGCCGGGGGTGGCATGGCTGTGGGAGGCTGTAATCATGATGTTCGCTTCGGTGAACTCGGGGCCGAGTTCAGCCTGGATACGGTTCACCAGTTCAGCGCGAATGCTGTTCCAGGCGCTTAGCGCATCGAGGACCACTATCAGGTTACGGGAACCGGTGGCAGGGTCAATCACCACAAAGGCGCGGGCGTACTGGCGGGTATGAATACCCGAGCCCTTCTGGGTATCGGTACCATAGCCCACGAAGGCTACCTCGGCGACCTCACCGGTGATATCGGCAACACCCGCCCCGACCAGGTAGGGGTTAGCAGCGGTGGGCCGAGTGGAGTTCACCAGCTGGGCCAGGCTCTGGGCATTGACACCCGCCGGTGTCAGTTCTGCGTCGGCTTGGGACGGGATCAGATAGGCCCCGGCAGCTAGCGATAGGGCAGCCCCAAAGACGCCGAGCTTGACCCCTATATGTCGTGATAGTTTCATTTGACCCTCAAGATGTGCGAAACGATAGGCGGGTTTAAACCTGCCCGTGTGTGCTCAGATAAGCCTATCGACCGGAGGCTCTTCTAGCTAGCTGGGCTTGCCCCGCGATTCGTGGTAGAACGGAAGAACTCTAGCCCCACGAAAAGGACAGTACGAGTGAGCACCCCCGATGAGTCTTACCTGGTCGGCCTGCTAGGTAGCGGTATCACAGCCTCTCTTACCCCGCCCCTACACGAGTTCGCAGCAGACCGGGCAGGTGTACGCTATCTCTACCGCCCTATCGACCTTGATGCGCTGGGCCCAGGGGCGCGGGCAGCTGGTGTCTTGCCTGTAGGGGACTTGCTGCGCTGGGGGGGGGTGACCTTGGGTACAACGCTTTCAACATCACCTTTCCCTACAAGCAGGCTGTTCTGGAGCACCTCGATGAGGTGTCAGACGCCGCAGCCAGGCTGGGGGCTGTCAATACGGTGGTGGCGCGGGAAGGTAGGCTCATCGGGTACAACACCGCTGTGAGTGGCTTTACTTCTGCCCTAATCCAGGGGATAGCACCGGCTCCCGAGGAGTTGGCAACCGTCACCCAGCTGGGTGTCGGTGGAGCGGGCTCCGCCACCGCAGATGCCCTGCTGAATTTAGGAACTAGAACGCTCAATCTATTTGATGTCGATTTTGAAAGGTCCTCTGCTAAAGCCCAGCAGCTAGCCACACATTACCCGGGCACGACCGTCCGCGCCGTCACCGAAGCCGAGCTTGCTCAAGCCCTTGCCACCTCAACCGGCCTAGTCAACGCCACCCCCAAAATACCCCGCTCATACAGAAGGCTCGTTCTATAGGTTGCCGGGTACTTCCCGGCGCCCACATACGAGGAAGGCCCTTCCCCGCAGATACGCGGGGAAGGGCCTTACCTATACCAGGGAAATGGCAGCCGGTTTACTTACCGAACTCGTAGTCATCCAGCGGAATAGCCTGGAACTCGGGGCTGATAGCACCCTCGTTGGTCTCGGCGTAGCTGAAATCGTTGTAGGGAGTTGCGGTCTGAGCAAACAGAGCCTCACGAGCCTCGTCGGTGGGCTCAACCTCGATGTCATTGTACATGGCAAGACCAGTACCAGCGGGGATGAGCTTACCGATGATAACGTTCTCCTTAAGGCCGACCAGCGGATCTTCCTTGCCTTCCATCGCAGCCTGAGTCAGGACGCGAGTGGTTTCCTGGAAGGACGCGGCAGACAGCCAGGACTCGGTAGCCAGTGACGCCTTGGTGATACCCATCATCTCAGGGCGGCCTGATGCAGGACGCTTACCCTCGGCCAGAGCCGCACGGTTAGCGTTCTGGAAGGCGATGTTCTCAACCAGCTCACCGGGGAGCAGGTTGGTCTCACCGGAGTCGATGACGGTGATACGGCGCAGCATCTGGCGGACGATAACCTCAACGTGCTTATCGTGGATGCCTACACCCTGGGAGCGGTAGACGCCCTGGACCTCGTCCACCAGGTGCTTCTGAGCCTCACGGGGACCGCGGATACGCAGGATCTCCTTGGGGTCAACAGCACCGGCGACCAGCTGGGTACCGACGGTGATGTGGTCACCTTCGGCAACTTCCAGGCGGGCACGACGCAGGACGGGGTAAGCAACCGGGTCATCGCCGTTATCGGGGGTGACAACAACCTTCAGGGACTTGTCGGTGTCCTCGATGGTGACGCGACCGGTGACCTCAGAAATCGGGGCAACACCCTTGGGGGTGCGGGCTTCGAAGAGTTCCTGAATACGGGGCAGACCCTGGGTAATATCGTCAGCCGATGCGACACCACCGGTGTGGAAGGTACGCATGGTCAGCTGGGTACCGGGCTCACCAATGGACTGAGCCGCGATAATACCGACGGCCTCACCAATGTCGACCAGGTTACCTGAAGCCATGGAACGGCCGTAGCAGAGGGCACAAACACCAACTGCTGACTCACAGGTCAGGACGGAGCGGACGCGAACCTCTTCGATACCGGCCTTGAACAGGTCGTCAATGACGATATCTGAGACGTCAGCGCCAGCAGCAGCCAGTACGGTGCCGTCTTCAGCCACAACGTCAACAGCCAGAGCGCGGCCGTGGATTGAAGACTCGACGTTCTCGTGCAGGGAGACGTTGCCAGCGGCGTCCTTCTCGATTAGGGGCAGGGTCAGGCCGCGGCGGGTGCCACAGTCGTGCTCGCGCACGATGACGTCCTGAGAAACGTCGACCAGACGACGGGTCAGGTAACCGGAGTTTGCGGTACGCAGCGCGGTATCTGCCAGACCCTTACGAGCACCGTGGGTTGCGATAAAGTACTCCAGAACCGACAGGCCTTCACGGTAAGAAGACTTAATCGGACGGGGCATAATCTCACCCTTGGTGTTAGACACCAGACCACGGATACCTGCAATCTGACGAACCTGCATCCAGTTACCACGTGCACCCGAGGTGACCATGCGGTTAATGGTGGTGTTCTTCTCAGCCAGGTTTTCCTTCATGGCCTCGGCGACCTCGTCGGTTGCCTTGGTCCAAATATCGATCAGTTCGGTACGGCGTTCGACGTCGTCGATCAGACCCATGGCGAACTGAGATTCGATGTTGGCTGCCTGCTCCTCGTAGCCTTCCATAATGGCGGGCTTGGTGGGGGGCGCTGCGATATCGGAGACCGCAACGGTCACACCTGAGCGCGAAGCGTAGTAGAAGCCGGTGTTCTTGAGCGCGTCAAGGGTCTTGGCTACCACGTGCATGGGGTACTTCTCAGCAAGGTCGTTGATGAGGGCACCCAGGGACTTCTTGTCGGCGATACCGGTGTACCAGGGGTAGTCGGCGGGCAGGGTCTCGTTGAAGATGACCTGACCGACGGTGGTTTCAACCAGGACGGGCTGACCGGGCTTGTAGCCTTCGGGGGCTTCCCAGCCCTCGTAGGGTACGAAGTCGTCCAGCACGATCTTGACCTTGGTGTAGAGCTCAATCTCGTGGCGGTCCATAGCCATGATGGCTTCTGCGTAGGACGAGAACAGGCGGCCTTCGTTCTTCTCACCGTCACGGGCGGTGGTCAGGTGGAAGAGACCGATGATCATGTCCTGGTCAGGTACCGCAACGGGGCGGCCGTCTGAGGGCTTCAGGATGTTGTTGGAGGACAGCATGAGGATGCGGGCCTCGGCCTGAGCCTCGGGTGACAGGGGCAGGTGGACTGCCATCTGGTCGCCGTCGAAGTCAGCGTTGAATGCTGAACAGACGAGCGGGTGCAGCTGGATAGCCTTACCTTCGACCAGCTGGGGTTCGAAGGCCTGAATACCCAGGCGGTGCAGGGTGGGGGCGCGGTTCAGCAGCACGGGGTGCTCGGTGATGATCTCTTCGAGGACGTCCCAGACCTGGGGTCGGAAACGCTCGACCATACGCTTAGCAGACTTGATGTTCTGGGCGTGGTTGAGGTCTACCAGGCGCTTCATCACGAAGGGCTTGAAGAGCTCCAGAGCCATCTGCTTGGGCAGACCACACTGGTGCATCTGCAGGGTGGGGCCACCGACGATAACGGAACGACCCGAGTAGTCAACGCGCTTACCGAGCAGGTTCTGGCGGAAACGCCCCTGCTTACCCTTGAGCATGTCAGAGAGTGACTTCAGGGGGCGGTTACCGGGGCCGGTAACGGGGCGACCGCGACGGCCGTTGTCGAAGAGGGAGTCAACAGCTTCCTGCAGCATGCGCTTTTCGTTGTTCACGATGATCTCGGGGGCACCGAGTTCCAGCAGACGCTTGAGGCGGTTGTTGCGGTTGATGACGCGACGGTAGAGGTCGTTCAGATCGGAGGTCGCGAAGCGGCCACCGTCGAGCTGCACCATGGGGCGCAGTTCCGGCGGGATGACGGGAACGTAGTCCAGTACCATACCGAGTGGTGAGTTATCGGTGGTCAGGAAGGCGTTGACAACCTTCAAACGCTTGAGGGCGCGGGTCTTCTTCTGGCCCTTGCCGGTCTGGATGATGTCCTTGAGGGCCTCTGCTTCAGCTTCCATGTCGAAGTTCTCAAGACGCTTCTTGATAGCTTCTGCACCCATGGAGCCTTCGAAGTACATGCCGTACTTGTCGACCATGCCACGGTAGAGGGCTTCGTCGCCTTCAAGGTCAGCGACCTTGAGGTTCTTGAAGCGGTCCCAGATGCGGTCGAGCTGCTCGATTTCGCGTTCTGCGTTCTTGCGGACGGACGCCATCTGGCGCTCGGCTGCGTCACGCAGCTTGCGCTTTTCGGCGGCCTTGCCACCGTCAGCCTCGATCTTGGCGAGTTCCTCTTCGGTTTCGCGGGCGATCAGGTTGATGTCGGCTGCGAGCTGGTCCTGCAAGACCTTCTTGTCGCGGTCGTGGGCGGCCTGCAGGTTGGGCAGGTCCTCGTGGCGGGCTTCTTCGTCCACATGGGTAATCATGTAGGCGGCGAAGTAAATGATCTTTTCCAGGTCCTTGGGGGCCAGGTCAAGCAGGTAGCCCAAGCGGGAGGGCACGCCCTTGAAGTACCAGATGTGGGTCACGGGAGCTGCCAGCTCGATGTGGCCCATGCGCTCGCGGCGCACCTTGGCACGGGTTACCTCTACGCCACAGCGCTCACAGATGATGCCTTTGAAGCGCACGCGCTTGTACTTACCGCAGTAGCATTCCCAGTCGCGGGTAGGGCCGAAGATGCGCTCGTCGAAGAGGCCTTCCTTCTCGGGCTTCAGGGTTCGGTAGTTGATGGTTTCGGGCTTCTTAACCTCGCCGTACGACCAGTCCAGGATGTTCTGGGAGGTCGCCAGGCCAATACGCATCAAACCAAGTGAAGATTCGTTGGACATTTGGTCCTTATCTCTTTCCTAGTGTTTTGAAGTCTTGTTCGAACAGATGGGAGGGTTTAGACCTCTTCGACAGAGCTGGGCTCTGCGTGGGACAGGTCAATGCCCAGGTCATCTGCTGCTCGGAAGCCTTCGTCTTCTACATCGCGCATTTCGATGGTCTTACCGTCGGTTGAGAGGACCTCAACGTTCAGGCAGAGGGACTGCATTTCCTTGATCAGGACCTTGAAGGACTCGGGCACACCGGGTTCGGGGATGTTCTCGCCCTTAACGATGGCTTCGTAGACCTTCACGCGGCCGTGAACGTCGTCAGACTTGACGGTCAGGATTTCCTGCAGGGTGTAGGCGGCACCGTATGCTTCCAGTGCCCACACTTCCATTTCACCGAAGCGCTGGCCACCGAACTGGGCCTTACCGCCCAGGGGCTGCTGGGTGATCATGGAGTAGGGGCCGGTGGAGCGTGCGTGGATCTTGTCGTCGACAAGGTGGTGCAGCTTCAGGATGTACTGGTAGCCAACGGATACCGGCTCGGGGAAGGGCTCGCCCGAGCGGCCATCGAGCAGGCGGGCCTTACCTGAGCGGTTGATCAGGCGGTCGCCGTCGCGGTTGGGGTTAGCGTGGTCCAGCAGCTCGAACAGTTCCTCTTCACCGGCACCGTCGAACACGGGAGTTGCGACGTTGGTGGGGCCGGTTTCCTTGGGGAAGTTGTGGAGCTTGTCGAGCCAGGCGGGGTTGCCCTCGATCTTCCAGCCCTGCTTGGCCAGCCAGCCGGTGTGAACTTCGAGTACCTGACCGATGTTCATACGACCGGGAACGCCCAGCGGGTTGAGGATGATGTCGACGGGGGTACCGTCTTCCATGAAGGGCATGTCCTCGATGGGGAGGATCTTGGTAATAACACCCTTGTTACCGTGGCGTCCTGCCAGCTTATCGCCGACGGTGATCTTGCGCTTCTGGGCAACGTAGACGCGGACCAGCTGGTTGACGCCGCTGGGCAGGTCTTCGTCGTCGGTTTCGCGGTCGAAGATACGGACGCCGATAACGGTACCGGACTCGCCGTGGGGAACCTTGAGTGAGGTGTCACGGACTTCGCGGGACTTCTCGCCGAAGATAGCGCGCAGCAGGCGCTCTTCGGGGGTCAGTTCGGTTTCGCCCTTGGGGGTGACCTTACCGACCAGGATGTCGCCGGCCTCAACCTCGGCACCGATGTGGATGATGCCGCGCTCGTCGAGGGCTGAGAGCACCTCTTCGGAGACGTTGGGGATGTCGCGGGTGATCTCTTCGGCACCCAGCTTGGTGTCGCGGGCGTCGATTTCGTGCTCTTCAATGTGGATTGAGGTGAGTACGTCGTCAGAGATCATGCGCTGGGACAGGATGATGCCGTCCTCGAAGTTGAAGCCTTCCCATGACATGTAGGCCACGAGTAGGTTCTTACCGAGTGCCAGTTCGCCCTTGTCGGTTGAGGGGCCGTCGGCAATCAGGCTGCGCTCTTCAACGCGGTCGCCCACCTTAACAACAACGCGGTGGTTGTAGCAGTTACCGGGGTTGGAACGCTGGAACTTGAGGATGGGGTAGGAGGTGGTGGTGCCATCGTCGTTGCGGACGACAACCAGGTCAGCGGAGACCTCGGAGACCACACCGGCCTTCTTAGCGACAACGGAGTCACCGGAGTCAAGAGCCGCGTAGCGTTCCATACCGGTACCAACGACAGGTGCCTCTGATTCGAGCAGGGGCACAGCCTGACGCTGCATGTTAGCACCCATCAGTGCTCGGTTAGCGTCGTCGTGTTCCAGGTAGGGAATCAGGGCGGTTGCCACGGACACCATCTGGCGGGGGGAGACGTCCATGAACTCAATTTCAGAGGCGTCTACCAGCACTGCTTCGCCGGAGCCGTCGCCTGCACGGCAGAGGACCTGCTCTTCAGCGAAGGTCATGTCTGCGTTCAGGGGCGCGTTGGCCTGAGCGATGGTGTTGCCCTTTTCGTCATCGGCGGTGAGGTACTTGACCTCATCGGTGACCTTACCGTTCTTGACGATACGGTAGGGGGTCTCGATGAAACCGAAGGGGTTGATGCGGGCGTAGGTTGCCAGCGAGCCGATCAGACCGATGTTAGGGCCTTCAGGGGTTTCGATGGGGCACATACGGCCGTAGTGGGAGGGGTGCACGTCTCGCACTTCCATGCCTGCACGGTCACGGGAGAGACCGCCGGGGCCCAGCGCGGAGAGACGACGTTTGTGGGTCAGACCTGCCAGCGGGTTGTTCTGGTCCATGAACTGGGAGAGCTGGGAGGTGCCGAAGAATTCCTTGATGGAGGCAACGACCGGGCGGATGTTGATCAGGGTCTGAGGGGTAATAGCCTCGACGTCCTGGGTGGTCATACGCTCACGGACAACACGCTCCATACGGGACAGACCGGTGCGAATCTGGTTTTCGATCAGTTCGCCCACGGCGCGGATGCGGCGGTTGCCGAAGTGGTCGATGTCGTCAACGTCGACGCGGATGTCGACTTCCTGGCCGTCGCGGACGCCCTTGATGCTGGTGCCACCTGCGTGCAGGGTGACCAGGTAACGGATCATCGCTGCGATGTCGTCCTGGGACAGCACAGACGCTGAGGGATCGTTGACAGGGGTGTCGATGCCCAGCTTGCGGTTCACCTTGTAGCGGCCGACCTTTGCCAGGTCGTAGCGGCGGGGGGTGAAGTACATGTTGTCCAGCAGGTTCTGGGCAGCATCAACCGTGGGGGGTTCGCCCGGGCGCAGCTTGCGGTAGATATCAAGCAGGGCCTCTTCGCGAGTCTGGACGGTGTCCTTCTCTAGGGTGGCGCGGATGGAGTCGAATTCACCGAATTCAGCCAGAATCTTGGCTTCGCTCCAGCCCAGGGCCTTGAGCAGGGTGGTGACGGACTGCTTGCGGCGGCGGTCCAGACGGACGCCGACCTGGTCGCGCTTGTCGATTTCGAGTTCGAACCAGGCACCGCGGGAAGGGATGATCTTCGCGGTATAGATGTCCTTATCGGAGGTGCGGTCGGCGGTCTTTTCGAAGTAGGCGCCGGGTGAACGAACCAGCTGGGAAACAACGACGCGCTCGGAGCCGTTGATGACGAAGGTGCCGGATTCGGTCATCAGGGGGAAGTCACCCATGAACACGGTCTGCTGCTTGATTTCGCCCGTGTTGTTGTTCATGAATTCGGCCTTGACGTACAGGGGAGCTGCGTAGGTCGCGTCGCGATCCTTGCACTCTTCCATGGTGTACTTGGGGTCGGCGAATTCGGGATCGGAGAAGGACAGGGACATGGTGCCCTGGAAGTCTTCGATCGGGGAGATTTCTTCGAAGATGTCGGCAAGACCTGAGGTCTGGCTGACGGAGGTATCGCCGGTTTCTGCTGCTACAGCTGCTTTAGCTGCCCAGCGTTCGTTACCGACGAGCTGATCAAAGCTGTCGAGCTGGAGCGCGAGCAGGTTGGGAACCTGCAGGGGCTCAGCAATTTTTGCGAATGAGATTCGGCGCTGCGAACCTACGCCGTTAGCGGCTTCAGTATGAGAGGTGCTCGAGGCGACCAAGATTGGATCCTTCCACAGACATGTCTGTTCGTACCCGCTCCCCCACCAGGGGCGGTACACTCAAGGACCCGTTGAAAAGGCAAACTAGCCTGTTATAGCACCTGTGCCGTGCTGGGATAGTGGCTAGATTGATGTTCGGGGTACTGGGGCGTACTTAAAACCTGTTACAACCTGCCCACCGCTATATGAAGGCACAGAAGATTAGGGAAGCGCAAATATTCATGCTACAGCAAAATATTCACGCTGTCTATACCCAATCTCTGCGACTTTTGCAAACTCCGGTTAGCACTCTACCACGTTGACGGCCAGACCGCCCATGGAGGTCTCCTTGTAGCGGTGCGACATGTCCTCACCGGTCTGGCGCATGGTTTCAATGACCTGGTCCAGAGAAACGCGGTGTTGGCCGTCGCCGCGCAGGGCCATCTTGGCGGCGGTAACGGCATTGGAGGCCGCCATAGCGTTACGCTCGATGCAGGGAATCTGCACCAGCCCACCGACGGGGTCGCAGGTTAGGCCGAGGTTGTGCTCCATAGCGATTTCGGCGGCATTTTCTACCTGCTCGTTGGTACCGCCCATGACCTGGGCAAGACCGGCTGCGGCCATGGACGAGGCGGTGCCTACCTCACCCTGGCAGCCCACCTCAGCACCAGAGATGGAGGCCCGTTTCTTGTAGAGGGCCCCGATGGAGGCGGCAGCTAGGAAGAAGTCAACGACGGCGTCATCAATGACCTTTTGGCCGCGGTGGCGCACCGAGGGCACGTAGTTCAGGGCGTAGTGCAGCACGGCCGGGATAATGCCGGACGCCCCGTTGGTGGGGGCAGTGACGATCCGCCCACCAAAGGCGTTTTCTTCGTTGACGGCCAGAGCAATCAGATTAACCCAGTCAATGGCGAACTCGGGGGATTTCGTGGGGTCTTCGGCCAGTAAGTCCCGGTGCCACTGTCCAGCACGGCAGCGCACCTTGAGGGGGCCAGGCAGGTAGCCCATGCGTTCCAGGGAGGAACCGATACATTCCTTCATAACCTGCCGAATATGCAGGATTCCAGCGCGCACGTCGCTCTCGCTCCGCTCGGTCTTCTCGTTTTCCATCTTGAGCTGGGCGATGGAAAGCCCCGCACTGTTGGCCATGTCCAGCAGCTCTTCGCCCGACCCAAAGGGGTAAGGGGCTTTGGAGAGCCCGGTGGAGCCTGAAGATTCTTCGTGTTCTTCGACGATAAAGCCGCCACCGACAGAGAAGTAGGTGCGCTCTAGCAGCTGGCTCTCCCCGGCGTAGGCGGTGACCTTGATTCCGTTGGTGTGGCGGGGAAGTACGGTGAGCGGACGCAGGGTGATATCGGCTTCCTTGTAGGAAAGGACGGGCCCGCTCACCTTGGTTGCCTCGGGGCCGGGGGCACCGGACTCAAAGGCTGCCGAGGGGTAACCTGCCAGGGGCAGGGTGCCATCTACCTGGTTGCGGTCCATGAGAGCCTCGGCGGCAGCAATATCGATGGTTTCGGGCACGAAACCAGCCAGCCCCTTAATGGCTGCACTCATGGTGCCGTGCCCGGCCCCGGTAGCAGCCAGAGAGCCGTAGAGGTCAATGTGAACCCGGGTGACGTCATTGAGCGTGCCAGCATCAATCAGTTCAGCGATGAACCGGTTGGTGGCTCGCATGGGACCCACGGTGTGGGAGCTAGAAGGGCCAATACCGATGGAGAACATCTCGAAGACGGAGATATCGTAGTCCAGGGCTTCGGCTTTGGTTTGTGCTTCTGAGTGGGGTGGTTCAGAAAGGTAATCGGGGGTGGCGGTTAGCTCCATAGGTGATGCTCCTTTGGGGTGTCAAGGGGTCCTAGGTCAGAAAGAACCCTGTGCTACCAACCGGCTTCCGACCGATCGTGGCGGGGTAACGGTAGCACAGGGTTCTGATCGAGATGCGCTCGTGGCCTACTTCTCGCGCTTGTAGAAGGGCAACTCTACGATATCGAAGGGAGCAACCTTACCACGGATATCAACACTGACGGTCTCACCTACAGTGGCGTGCTCGGTTGCCAGTAGGGCCATAGCCACAGGGTAGCCCAGAGTGGGTGAGGGAATACCCGAGGTAATCTCACCAATCTCGGTGCCGTTCTCGTCTACCAGCTTAGAGCCCGCCCGGCCGGGGCGCTTGCCCTGGGCCTTGAGACCCACCAGAGAACGAGCCGGGGTCTGCTCAGAGAGCTGAACCAGGGCGTCCTTACCCACGAAGTTGGCGGCCTTCTTGGTCAAAGCGATCTCAACGAGCTTGCCCATACCCGACTCGAAGGGGGTAATGTCGCGCCCCAGTTCGTGACCGTAGAGGGGCATACCGGCTTCAAGGCGAAGGGAGTCACGGGCAGCGAGGCCTGCGGGAATAGCCCCGTGCTTCTCGCCGCGCTCGGCTGCCAGAGCCCAGAGCTTGGCAGCGTCCTCATTCGCGACATAGATTTCGAAGCCGTCCTCACCGGTGTAGCCGGTGCGGGCTAGCAGGGCCTCAATATCGCCAAAGCGGATGGGGGCAGCTGCGTAGTAGCCCATGGAGGTGATGGTCTCGGCGTCGGAGGGATCCATATCGAGCAGGATAGCCTCTGAGGTAGGGCCCTGAACCGCAACCAGGGAGGTCTGGGCGGTCTCGTTGACCAGCTGCACATCAAAACCCTCGGTTCGGGCGCTCATGGCCTCGTAGTCGGCTACCACGTTAGCGGCGTTGGGAATGACCAGGAACTCTTCCTCACCCAGGCGGTAGGTAATCAGGTCGTCGATGACGCCGCCGTCCTCAGCCAGAAGCAGGGAGTACTTAGCCTTGCCCACCTTGAGAATGGACATGTTGGAGAGCAGGGCGTAATCCAGGAAGGCACCAGCATCGGGGCCGGTGACGCGGAATTCGCCCATGTGGGAGAGGTCGAAGAGACCGGCAGCAGAGCGCACAGCCTTGTGCTCTTCAACGTCGTTGGTGTATTTGAGGGGCATGTCCCAACCGCCAAAGTCAGTGAAGGCGGCACCCAGGTCTGCGTGGACCGGGTAGAGGGCAGTTTTCTGAGGTGACATAGGGGTTAGACCTTTCTTGCCTTAGGCGCTGTGGACTTCGAGGTCGAAGGCTTCCATGGGCGGGCATTCGCAGACAAAGTTGCGGTCACCGCCTGCTCCGTCGATACGCCCCACGGGGGTGAAGTACTTGTTCAGGCGCAGCTCGTGCACGGGGTAGGCTGCCTGGGAGCGGGGGTAGGGGCGGGTCCACTCGTCGGCGGTTACGACCTCGGCGGTGTGCGGGGCGTTGCGGAGCACGGATTCCTCGGCGCTAACCTTGCCGTCGATGACTTCCTGGATCTCAGCGTGGATGTTAGTCATGGCCTCGATGAAGCGGTCCAGCTCAGCCAGGGACTCTGACTCGGTGGGTTCGACCATGAGGGTGCCGGGCACGGGGAAGGCCAGGGTGGGGGCGTGGAAGCCGTAGTCCATGAGGCGCTTGCAGACGTCCTCGGCGGTGATTCCGGACGCCGCGGTCAGCTCACGCAGATCCAGGATGCACTCGTGGGCCACCAGGCCGGTTTCACCCGCGTAGAGCACGGGGTACAGGGAGCCCAGCTTCTTGGCGATGTAGTTAGCCGAGAGAATAGCGGTTTCAGAAGAGGCACGCAGACCCTCAGCACCGGTCATGGCGATGTACATCCAGGAGATGGGCAGCACACCGGCAGAACCGAACATGGCCTGGGAGATGGGCAGGGGGGCATCTGCCAGCTGGCCTTCGGCATCCGCTTCAAAGCCGTTACCGGGCAGGTACTTCTCCAGGTGGGCGCCAACAGCGACGGGGCCGACGCCGGGGCCGCCACCACCGTGGGGGATAGCGAAGGTCTTGTGCAGGTTCAGGTGGGAGACGTCGCCACCGAACTTGCCGGGCTGGGCCAGGCCCATCTGGGCGTTGAGGTTGGCGCCGTCCACGTAGACCTGGCCACCGGCGTCATGCACCAGCTGGCAGACCTCAACGACCTGCTCTTCGAAGACACCGTGGGTGGAGGGGTAAGTAATCATGATGCCGGCGATGGTATCGCCATACTTTTCGATCTTGGCCTTGAGGTCTTCGACGTCGATGGAGCCGTCGGGGGCGGTTGCAACACCGGCAACAGCTAGACCCGCCAGGGCGGCAGAGGCAGCGTTGGTGCCGTGGGCGCTCATGGGAATCAGGACGACGGTGCGCTGGGTGTCGCCGTTGGCCTCGTGGTAGGCGCGGATAGCGCGCAGGCCCGCGTACTCGCCGGACGCACCGGAGTTGGGCTGCAGGGAGATAGCGTCATAGCCGGTGATTTCAACCAGCCAGGCAGAGAGCTCGTCAATCAGAGCCTTCCAACCGGCAGCCTGATCGGCAGGCACGTTGGGGTGGATAGAGGCAAACTCGGGCCAGGAGATGGGTTCCATCTCGGCTGCTGCGTTCAGCTTCATGGTGCAAGAACCCAGGGGGATCATGGTGCGGTCCAGGGCCAGGTCCTTGTCTGAGAGGGAGCGCAGGTAGCGCATCATGGAGGTCTCAGAGCGGTAGAGGTGGAAAACCGGATGGGTCATGTAGTCGTCAGTACGCAGTAGGGCCTCGGGTAGCTCGTAGGCGTCGGTCTCCCCCAGCTCGCCGCCCAGAGCAGCAACCAGGGCTTCCAGGACCTCATCGGTGTGGGACTCGCCCACCGAGATAGAGATACGGTCAGCTGAGAGGCGGCGGATGTTGATGCCAGCTTCCAGGGCCTTGGCGACCAGCTCATCCGCGCGGCCCTTAGCTTCAAAGGCGACGGTGTCGAAGAAGGTCTCGTGGACCAGCTTCAGGCCGGCTGCGGCACCGGCAGCTGCAATGCGGGAGGCCTTGTCGTGCAGGCTGTTGGCAATGGCGCGCAGGCCCTCGGGGCCGTGGTAGACCGCATAAGCACCGGCAGCGATAGCCAGCAGGGCCTGGGCGGTACAGATGTTAGAGGTGGCCTTTTCGCGGCGGATGTGCTGCTCGCGGGTCTGTAGAGCCAGGCGGTAGGCGGGCTTGCCGAAGGCGTCCTTTGAGACACCGACTAGACGGCCGGGCAGGTTGCGTTCCATGCCCTTAGAAACGGCCATAAAGGCAGCGTGGGGGCCGCCGTACCAGAAGGGCAGGCCAAAGCGCTGGGAGGAGCCAACAGCGATGTCAGTGCCCTGGTGGCCGGGGGCGGTCAGCAGGGTCTGGGCCAGCAGGTCGGCGATGACGGTGACCAGGGCGCCGCGGTCCTTGGCGGCCTTGATGAGCGGCTCAATGTCGCGCACTTCGCCGTCGTGGCCGGGGTTGGAGATAATGACGCCGTAAAGGTCGCCCTCGGGCAGGCCATCGGCGAAGTCGGTAATCACAAAAGGAATACCCAGGGCTTCGGCGCGGCCGCGGACAACAGAGAGAGTCTGGGGCAGTGCGCGGGCGTCGAGAGCGAAAAAGCCGTTCTTGACCTTGCGGTTGGCGCGGTGCATCATGACGGCGGCCTCGGCAACGGCGGTTGCTTCATCGAGCAGGGAGGCATTGGCGATGGGCAGGCCGGTCAGCTCCATGACGGTGTTCTGGAAGTTCAGCAACGCTTCGAGGCGGCCCTGGGAGATTTCAGGCTGGTAGGGGGTGTAGGAGGTGTACCAGCCCGGGTTTTCGAGGATGTTGCGGCGGATTACGGCCGGGGTGATGGCATCGTAGTAGCCGGCACCGATCATCTGGTGCTTAACCTGGTTCTGGGCGGCGTAGGAAGCAATCTTGTTCTGGGCCTCAAGCTCAGACAGGGGGGCAGGCAGGTTGAGGTCGCCCTCTAGGCGAATATTGGAAGGGATGACCTCGTTGATGAGGGCGCCGAGGCTGTCGTAGCCCAGCACCGAGAGCATGGTTTCTTGGTCGTTTGAACGGGGGCCAAGGTGGCGATCGATGAATGACATGAAACTCTCCAGGGGTAGAGGGTAAACCTGCCCACAGGGTTGCCCTGTGGTGGTGCCCTCCCCGCTCTGTTAAAACCTGAGAGTTTTGGTTCGCAGCTACCCATCACGCTTGGTAGCGGGCGCGAATTTTGCCCCTTCGGTGGGGGTTTGACGCCCCTCTCCAGAGTTGCCTAACTGAGCGGTACATGTGCCTGAGAGTTTCCCGGGGAGGGTTTGCTCCTTCGGCGCCGGTGCCCGTGGTCCCTCAACCTCGAGCGTGTACGGTCTCTCCCGCACCAGTCGTAACGGCGTTTTAGTTGTAACAACCCTTATTGTGCCACACCTTACACCCAAAGCACCACACGAGGGACTTTCGGGGTAGATAAGTCGATTTATGGGGGCGGACGCCAGCGCGCCCTGCCCCTGCCCGTAGGCAGGAAAGCGGGGCGCAGGCGTCCTTGGAGCACATCAGCCCCATAACTGAGGGGATATGAGGTTAGGCGGGGCGGGCGGCCTTCTTATCTGAGGCCATCAAGAGGGAGACCAAGATAGAGATAACGCAGGTGGCGCCCAGGGCCAGAACGCCCCAGAAATAGTTACCGAAGGCGGTGTAGGCAGCGCCCATAATCAGGGGCGGGAAGTAGCCGCCCAGGCCACCGGCTGCTGAGACCAGGCCTGATACGGTGCCGGTGTCCTGCGGGCGAACGACCTTGCCCAGCCAGCCGTAGATCGTGCCGGTACCGAAGCCCACGAAGAGGGCCATAACCACGTGAATCAGCGTGTTCACGGCGGTGCTCTCAGGCTCAAAGGCGATGCAGATGGCCAGCACGGTCATGGCAACGAAGACGATGAGGGTAGTCAGTTTACCGCCGAACTTATCGGCTGCAACCCCACCGAAGGGGCGGGCCAGCACGGCGCAGGCTGCGAACATGGCAGCAAAGGTACCACCGGCAACGGCCTCGTAGCCGTAGATGTTCTGCATGTAGGTAGAGAGGAAGTTCGAGAAAGCTACGAAGGCGCCGAAGACCACAGCGTAGATGAAGCAGAGCTGCCAGGTAACCAGCTTCTTAGACACAGCCAGAATCTTGGGGAGAACCGGCTCGGGGGTGCGGGCCTTCATGACGGGTGAGTCACGAATAAAGAGCCAGACGATGACGGCGTAGGTCAGGGCCACGCAGCTCATGATGACGTGGGTGGGAAAGTAGCCGAAGGCAGCCAACATGCGGGGGTTGAAGAAGGCAGCGCAGGCCGTACCGACCATACCCATGCCGAAGATACCGGTGGCGAGGCCCTTGCGGTGGGGTTCAAACCAGGCTGCGGCGAAGGGGATGCCCACCGCGAAGATAGAACCGCCGATGCCCAGGAAGAAAGCTGCCAGCAGAAGCAGGGAGAAGTTACCCATCTGCCCCACCAGGCCGGTAATGAGCACCATGGAGCCGGTCAGGGTCAGCATGATGGTGAACATGATGCGGCCGCCGAAGCGGTCGGTCAGCGCGCCCACCGGAATACGGGCCAGGGATCCAACGATGACCGGGGTAGCGATCAGTAGGGAGCGCTGGCCCTCGGTCAGGCCGTAGGTTTCGGTGTAGTACTTGGCCAGGGGGCCAATCATGGTCCAGCCCCAGAAGCCAATCATGGAGGCAAGGGCCGCCATAATCACGTACTTGAACTGGCCAGCAAGCTGCGGATCTTTCGCAGCAACAGCCGTAGTAGACATGGTGTTTTCCTTAGTGGTGGTGGTGCTGGCGCTCGACCGTGCGGGCGTCCTTGTTCACGGAGTCTGCGGTGCCGACCGGCGACCAGCCGCGGGCGTGGTTGCGCTTGCCGCGGGAGCGGTAGACGATGTAGGGCCGGAAGATGTAGTGCAGGGGCGCGGTGAAGGCGTGCACTAGACGGGTGAAGGGCCAGAGGCAGAAGAGAATCATGGCCACGATGACGTGGATGTGGAAGGAGGTGGTGGCGCTTGCCATGGCCTCGACGTTGGGCTGGAAGTAGAAGAGGGAGCGGAACCAGACCGAGACGGTTTCGCGGTAGTTGTGGTGCCCCTCGATTTCCATGGCGTTGAAGAGGGTGGCAACTGAGCCAAGGACGATGGCGCTGGTCAGGGCTACATACATCATCTTGTCGTTCCAGGTGGTGGCGCGGAAGACGGTGGCCGAAGTGCGGCGGCGGTAGATCATGGCGAAGAGGCCGATGAGGGTAGCAACTGCTGCAATGGAGCCCAGCACCAGGGCGTTGATGTGGTAGAAGTGCTCGGAGATGCCAACCGCATCAGTCCAGGACTTGGGGATCACCAGACCCACGATGTGGCCCACGAGCACGACCAGGATGCCGTAGTGGAACATGGGGGAGGCAATCCGCAGCAGCTTGGACTCGTACATCTGGGAGGAGCGGGTGGTCCAGCCAAACTGGTCGGTCTTGTAGCGCCAGAGAGTACCGCCGACGACGATGGCGAGGGTGATGTAGGGGAAGATGCCCCAGAGGAAGAAGTCGAGGGCGTTAACTGTGCCGGTCACAGGGTGGCTCCGTTCTTATGGTCGGCACCGATGGTGGCGCCGGGTGTCTGTTCGTGGGGCAGCAGGAGGGGTAGTAGGCGGGGATCGCCGGGGGCCAGGGCTAGGCCGACAGCTTCTGCGGGTGGGCCTGCTGCGACGAGTTTCTGCACGTCTGCCTGGGTTTCGGGGGAAACTCCGGGCAGGGTCTGGCAGACCGCTTCGATGAGCTCGTAGTAGGGCAGGTTGTCGTCCCGTAGGGCCAGGCGTAGCAGCTCCAGGGAGGGGCGGTAGGCCTGCAGGGCAGCGCGGCCGGCGCGGGCGTCCACCAGGGCGGTGAACTCCAGCACCATGGGCAGGTAGTCGGGTAGTTCCCCGTGCAGGGTGGTGACCATGCCTGAGTCGCGGTACATCTGCTTGAAGCGGGCTAGGGCCTCGCCGCGGCGGCGGGTGTCACCTTCGGTCCAGTAGGACAGGTGGAAGGCGTGCCGGCGTGACAGGTCGTATTCCTGCACGTATTCAGCCTGCATGGCATCTAGCTCGCTTGCCTCGTACCAGTTCTTGATGCGGGCTACACCGCGCACCAGGTAGTCGTTGCCGGTTTCTTCGGCGAGCACGGTGAGCTCCGGTAGCAGGGCGCGGGTTTCTTCGGTGGGGTAGCGCATGAGGACGCTGGTGAGCTGGTAGACCACGGCGTCGGTGGGTTGGCCGCTCCCCCAGTCCATGTCGAAGGGGTCGCCCGAAGGCGGGGTGGCCGGTTCCACCTCCGCCGCGTTGCGTTTGAGGAGTTTGGAAAAGAATCCTGCCACGGCTAGACCTTCTTGCTTCCGGAAGTATCGGGGAAGAGGGAGTCGGGGCGGGTTTTGCCGTCCCACATGAAGATGTCGACCTTGCCGTCGGCACGGGCGGCGTTGGCGTAGGAACCTGCGGAGACAGGCACGGGGCGATCGCCGGGGTCGGTGAAGGCTCCGTCGTAGAGCATGCCGGGGCCGCCGTCGGTATCGAGGGAGCAACCGATTTCTTCGAGGTTGTGGGCGTCCTCCAGGTGGGCGGGAGGAATCACGTAGCGTTCTTCGTACTTGGAGATAGCCATGAGGCGGTACATCTCGTACATTTCTGCGCCGGTCATGCCGACTTCGTGGGCGATCTCTTCGTTGCCGACGCCGCCGAGGGTAATGTCTCGCATGTAGGCGCGCATGGCGGCTAGCTTTTTGAGCACATTGACCACGATGGTGGTGTCACCTGCGGTGAAGAGCTCGGCTAGGTATTCGACGGGGATACGCAGGGAGTCGATGGCACCAAAGAGGTTGGCCTGGGACTCTGCGTCGTGACCCTGTTCCTTGAGCAGGTCGATGATAGGTGAGAGCGGCGGTACGTACCAGACCATGGGCATGGTGCGGTATTCGGGGTGTAGGGGCAGGGCGATCTTCCACTCCTTGGCCAGCTTGTAGACCGGTGACTTCTGGGCTGCTGTAATCCAGGAGTCGGGGATGCCCTGCTTGGTTGCCTCACGAATGACCTCGGGGTCAAAGGGGTCAAGCATGATGTCGAGCTGAGCCTGGTAGAGCTGCTTTTCATCGGGTATAGAGGCGGCTTCGGTCACGCGGTCGGCGTCGTAGAGGAAGATACCGATGTAGCGCATGCGGCCCACGCAGGTTTCGGCGCAGACGGTGGGAATACCGTGCTCGATGCGGGGGTAGCAGAAGGTGCATTTTTCGGCCTTGCCGCTCTTGTGGTTGAAGTAAATCTTCTTGTAGGGGCAGCCGGTGATGCACTGGCGCCAGCCGCGGCACTGGTTCTGGTCGACCAGCACGATGCCGTCCTCTTCGCGCTTGTAGATAGCGCCGGAGGGGCAGGACGCCATGCAGGAGGGGTTGAGGCAGTGCTCGCAGATACGGGGCAGGTAGAACATGAAGGTGCGTTCGAACTCGAACTTGATCTTCTCTTCTGACTGCTGACGTACCTTTTCAACCAGGGGATCCAGGTGGCCGGACTCGTGGGCACCGCCCAGGTTGTCGTCCCAGTTAGGGCCCCATTCGATGGAGGTGTCCTCACCGGTAATCAGAGATTTAGGACGCGCGGTGGGAAAGTCATCGCCCAGGGGCGCGCTGGTGAGGTTCTCGTAGTCGTAGGTCCAGGGTTCGTAATAGTCCGAAAGTTCGGGCTGAACCGGGGAGGCAAAGAGGGTAAAGAGCTTCTTGAAGCGGTTACCGCTCTTGAGTTCCAGGCGTCCGCGCTTATTCAGCACCCAGCCGCCCTTCCACTTTTCCTGGTCTTCATAGCGGCGGGGGTAGCCCTGGCCGGGGCGGGTCTCGACGTTGTTGAACCAGACGTATTCGGTACCGGCTCGGTTGGTCCAGGCCTGCTTACAGGTGACGGAGCAGGTGTGGCAGCCCAGGCACTTGTCGAGGGCCATGATCATTGAAACTTGTGCCATGACGCGCATTAGTAGGTTACCTCCTGCTTGCGGCGGCGAATTCTTGAAACGATATCTCGCTGGTTACCGGTGGGTCCCAGGTAGTTGAAGGCGTAGGCCTGGTGGGCGTAGCCACCAATCAGGTGGGTGGGCTTGACCATGATGCGGGTGACGGAGTTGTGGATGCCGCCTCGCTTGCCCGATACCTCTGATTTGGGGATGTTGACCAGGCGTTCCTGGGCGTGGTGCACGTAGACCACACCTTCGGGCATACGGTGGGAGACCACCGCGCGGCCCACGAAGACGCCATTGGCGTTCTCACACTCGATCCAGTCATGGTCCTTGACCCCGATTTTGGCGGCGTCCTGAGGGCTCATCCAGGCGTGGGTGCCACCGCGGGAGAGGGTCTGCATGTAGAGGTTGTCGTGGTAGGAGGAGTGGATAGCCCACTTGTTGTGCACCGTCACGTAGCGTACAGCTACCGACAGGTCGCCGGTCTCACCAATTTCAGGTTCACCGAAGAGGTTGTGCATATCCAGCGGTGGGCGGTAGACCGGCAGCTGCTCGCCCATCTCGCTCATCCAGTCGTGGTCAAGGAAGAAGTGCATACGACCGGTGAGGGTGTGGAAAGGCTTGAGCTGTTCGATATTGAGGGTGAAGGGGGCATAGCGGCGTCCGCCGGTCTCTGAGCCTGACCATTCCGGTGAGGTAAAGACGGGGCAGGGCCTATCCTGGGTATCGCGGAACTTAATGCGCTTTTCTTCGTTGCCCTCAGCCAGATGGTGCATCTTTTTGCCCACCCGCTTTTCCAGGGCTTTGAAGCCCTTGAGGGCCACGGGGCCGTTGGAGGTACCCGAAAGAGCCAGGATGGTGTCGGCCAGCTTAATGTCGGTATCAAGGGCCGGCAGGCCAGTGCCCTTACCGCTACCCATGACGCCGTGTTCCTCAGCCAGCTGGGCCAGCTGCTCGTTGACGTCCACAGTCACAAACTTGGTGGTGGTGCCCAGCTTGGAGAGCAGGGGGCCGACCGAGGTGTACATGTCGTAGATAGCCGGGTAGTCGCGCTCCACCACGGTAAAGATGGGCATATTCTTGCCCGGGATACCGGCAATTCCCTGGTTCTTCCAGTCAGGTGCATGGCCACCGGGTTGGGCCAGCTGGCCGGGGGTGTCGTGCTGCAGGGGCACGGATACCAGGTCGTTGCGCTTGCCCAGGTGCTTGGCTGCCCACTTGGAGAACAGGTAGGCCAGTTCCTTGAAGACCTGGTGGTCGGTCTTGGTCTCCCAGGGCGGGTTAATGGCCGGGGAGAAGGCGTGGATGTAGGGGTGCATATCGGTGGAAGAGATATCGTGCTTCTCGTACCAGGTAGCGGCGGGGAAGACGATGTCCGACAGCAGGGTGGATGAGGTCATGCGGTAGTCGGTGGTCACCAGCAGGTCCAGCTTGCCTTCGGGCGCGCTCTGGGCCCACTTGACCTCGGCGGGCTTGAAATCCTCGGCGTCCTTACCCATGACCGAGTTGTGGGTGCCCAGCAGGTGCTTGAGGAAGTATTCCTCGCCCTTGGCGGACGAGCCCAGCAGGTTGTTGCGCCACAGTACCAGGGTGCGGGGCCAGTTGACCGGGTTGTCGACGTCCTCCACCGAGAAGTCCAAGTCGCCCGAGTTCAGGCGCTGGGCAACGTAGTCTGCCGGGGACTCTGCGGTGCCAGCGGCAACCGCTGCGGCACCAGCGTCCGCCAAATCCAGGGAGTTTTCGGGGAACTGGGGGTAGAAGGGCATCCAGCCCATGCGCACGGAGCGGGCTAGGACGTCCGCGGTGTGAACCCCGCGCAAATCCCCCTTGGCCAGGGGCGATTGCAGGGAGTCTGTGGTACGGCCATCGGAGCGGAACTGGTCGGTGTGCATGTACCAGAAGGAGGTGCCGGCCTGGGTACGCGGCGGGCGAATCCAGTCCAGGGCGTTGGCCATGTGGGACCAGCCCGTGATGGGGCGGGCCTTTTCCTGGCCGACGTAGTGGGCCCAGCCGCCGCCGTTGCGGCCTTCAGCGCCGCACATCATGAGCAGGGCTAGAATCGCGCGATAGGTGGTATCGCCGTGGTACCACTGGCAGATACCGGCACCCATGATAATCATGGTGCGGCCACCCGAATCGATGGAGTTCTGGGCGAACTCGCGGGCAGTACGGATGACAGCTTCGGCGGGTACGGAGGTAATGGCCTCCTGCCAGGCCGGGGTGTACTGGGTGTCGGCGTCCTCAAACCCGGTGGCCCACTGGCCGGGCAGGCCGGGGCGGCCAATACCATACTGGGCCAGCATGAGGTCAAAGACGGTGGTAACGGTCTTACCCTCAACGGTGATGGTGGGCACGCCGCGGGTAATAACCTTACCGCGGCCCGAGGGCTCGTCGAAGGCGGGTAGCTGAATCTCAAGGGTCTTCTCAGCACCGGTGGGCAGATCCAGGATAGACAGGGCGGGCTTAACCCCCTGTAAGTCCAGGTTCCATTTGCCTTCGTCTTCTGCGTTGTAGCGGTAACCCAGTGAACCGTTGGGTACCACAACCTCACCGGTTTCGCGGTTGAGCAGGGCAGTCTTGAAGGACGCATCGGGCACCTGCGCGTGGTCGGTCAGGTTTGCGGCGGTCAGGAACTTAGCCGGGACTGTTACCCCATCTTCGCGGGTCTCAAGAGTGATGAGGAAGGGGAAGTCGGTGTAGGTGCTCACGTAGTTCTCGAAGAACTCGACGCGGCGGTCGACAAAGTTTTCCTTGAGGATCACGTGCCCCATAGCCATAGCAAGAGCGGCGTCGGTGCCAGCCTGGGCGGGCAGCCACTCATCGGCGAACTTGGTGTTATCGGCGTAGTCGGGCGAGACGGAGACAACCTTGGTGCCGCGGTAGCGTACCTCGGCCATCCAGTGGGCGTCGGGGGTGCGGGTGACCGGGATGTTGGAGCCCCACATCATGAGGTAGGTGGCATCCCACCAGTCACCGGATTCGCGCACGTCGGTCTGGTCGCCGAAGACCTGGGGTGAGGCCACCGGCAGGTCGGCGTACCAGTCGTAGAAGGAGGTCATCACGCCGCCGATAAGCTCGATGTAGCGAGCACCCGAAGCGTGGGAGACCATGGACTTAGCCGGAATGGGCGAAAAACCGATGTTGCGGTCGGGCCCATAGGTTTTGATGGTGTGAATCTGGGCTGCGACCACCATTTCGAGGGCTTCTGCCCAGGAGCCGCGCACCAGGCCGCCCTTACCGCGGGCGCTCAGGTAGCGGGAACGCTTTTCGGGGTCAGAGACAATCGAGGCCCAGGCTTCTACGGGGTCGCCCAGGCGGGCGCGGGCTTCGCGGTACATCTCCAGCAGCACACCACGAATGTAGGGGTACTTCACACGGGTGGGTGAGTAGGTGTACCAGGAGAAGGCAGCGCCGCGGGGGCAGCCGCGGGGTTCGTACTCGGGGCGGTCGGGGCCGACGGTGGGATAGTCGGTGGCCTGGGCCTCCCAGGTGATCACACCGTCTTTGACGAAGACCTGCCAGGAGCAGGAGCCGGTGCAGTTGACGCCGTGGGTGGAGCGGACGACCTTGTCATGGCTCCAGCGGTTGCGGTAGAAAACGTCGCCTGCGCGACCGCCCTTGAGGAAGGCTGCGCGACCGTCGTCGGTTTCGTCCCATTTGGTGAAGAATTTGCCGAATTTGATGAGCTTGTCAGTGAGCGGCCCGTCGGGCCCAGGTGTGTGTGATGCCTGCTGTGTCATGGGCACCAGTCTACCCAATAATTTGCACAATAAATACCTAATAAAAATCTTCGCTAATTAAGCATCAGGCATGTACATATTCAGCGGTGGCAGGGCTTTAAACCATCCGCTCAGGAGCCCTACCCCTGGCTTGTCAGCCAGGAGTCAATGCCACCTTCCACGCTGTAGAGATCACTGAAACCAGCATCGGTGAGCAGCTTCAGCGCCTTGAGCGAGCGCACCCCCGCCGCGCAGTAGAGGGCATAGCGCCCCTGGTGGCTGGGCAGGATCGTGTCAATGGCCGACCCTAGATCCGGATCGGTGGATGCGGCCTCAATCAGCGACAGAGGTAGGTTGAAGCTACCCGGAACAGCCAGCGCTGCGTGCTCGTGAGGCTCTCGCACATCAATGAGGGGAACCCCCTCAAAGTAGGGTGAGCTGGCAATATCAGCCCAGGTAACTTCCATACCGTACTGGTCAGGTTCGGCAGTAGCGGGTTCCCAGTCGGCAGCAGGCGGACGCAGGGGCGCAGGGACCTGCCCCTGCCACGCTACCTGCCCACCGGCGTCCGCACCAGAAGCTGCCGTGCAGGCACTCTGGTCGGTACCCGAACCAGAAGCGGCGCGGGAGGTAGAGGCATGCAGGGGGATGTACTCCCAGCGGCCGGTCAGGCCGGTGTAGTAGCCCACCTCACCCATCAGCGGCTGCCCAATACCGGCCAGTAGCTTAATAACTTCCAGGGCCATTGCGGTTCCAACGACCCCAGCCAGGGCACCGATCACCCCGGCGGTAGCGCAGTTGGGTACAGAACCGGGGGCTGGTTCGAGCGGGTAAAGGTCCTCGTAGACCGGCCCGTGGCCCGCCCAGAAGACGCTCATCTGGGCGTCAAACCCGAGAATGGCACCCCACACATGGGGAATACCCAGGGCGGCAGTAGCGCGGGAGGCAGTGTAGCGGGTGGGGAAATTATCTGAGCCATCTACCAGCACGTCCACCTCGGCTAGTAGCTCTGCCGCATTAGCGTCGGTCAGACGATCCTTAACAGCTTCGATCCTAATCAGAGGGTTGAGTTCGCGCAGAGTTTGGGCGGCTGAGTCAGCCTTGGAGGCCCCCACCCGGGCATAGGAGTGAATGACCTGACGGTGCAGGTTAGAGGTTTCAACCGTATCGTCATCAATCACGATAATGCGCCCAACACCGGCTCCTGCCAGGTAGAGCAGGGCCGGGGAGCCCAGGCCGCCTGCCCCGATCACCGCAACCGTTGCCGCGCTCAGTTTTTCCTGCCCCTTCTGCCCCATCTCCGGCAGAATCATCTGCCGCCCGTAGAGCTGGTAGGCCAGAGACGTTAGTTCAGAGGTCATGGTAGGTCTTTCTCTAGAGTGAAGCGGGTTCTTCCCGCTGGGCTGGTCTCGCATTCTCGCCCGCAGACCCTCTTGGGGCTCGCGCCAGCCCCGAGCCAGCGGGCTCGGAACGCGAGACCTGCCCCAGCAGTATCTGCATCTTCTATGCTCCTAGCCGGTAGGCGTATCGATTCCCACCCACTGCACACTGCCGTCGGTAAGTTCTTGCTCTTTCCAGATGGGTACTTCTGCCTTGATGCGGTCAGCTGCCAGGGAGCAGGCTGTGAAGGCTGTGCCGCGGTGGGCTGCCGCTGCCAGTACGGTGAGGGCGGATTCGCCGATGGGGATGGGGCCGATACGGTGGGCTACCCACAGGCGCACGCCGGGGATTTCTTCTGTCACCGAGTGCAGGACGCGCTCCAGGTAGCCGGTTGCCTGGGGGTGTGCGCTGTAAGCCAGGGCTGCTACAGGCTCCCCGTGGTCGTGGTCGCGCACGATACCGTCGAAGACGACCAGGGCGCCCATGGCGCGGGTCATGGTCGCTTCTTTAGCTCCTGCTAGGAGCGGTTCGAGGGGGTCTTCGGTAATGGAGGCATGAACGACTGTGGAGTCCACCGGTTCGAGCGGACGCCCCGCATAGGGGTTGGCTCCTGTGGAGCCTGGGTGGTTAGTGGTCATGGTAGTCCTCTAGCTGGCGGCAGATGTGGGTAACGAGGGGTTGGAGCACGGCGCAGCCGTCTTTGACCCCCCCGGTGGAGCCGGGCAGGGTCATGATGAAGCTGGTGCCGATGACGCCGGCGATTCCGCGGGAGAGCACAGCGGCGGGGGTGTTTTTGAGACCCTGATTCCAGAAGGCGTGCATAATGCCGGGAACTTCTTTGGTCAGGTGGGGGCGCACAGCCTCGACGGTTGTATCGTCTGAGTTGAGGCCGGTTCCGCCGCTGGTCAGGATGAAGGTGGGTAGCTGCCCTGATGCTACTAGCCGGTCGATGTAGGCGGGGACGTCGGCGTCCGCCACCACGACAGCGTCGGGGGTTTCAAAGCCCTGGTCGCGCAGCCAGGTGACCGCTAGGGGGCCGGATTTATCTTCGTAGATACCGCGGGCGGCCCGGGTGGAGGCCACGATGACTAGGCCGGTACGGTTCTTGGGCAGGGTGTAGCTGCTGCTCACTGCTCTACCTTCCAGTCACCGGATTTACCGCCGGTTTTTTCCAGCACCCTGATACCGGTTATGACAGCTTGTTTGTCAACAGCCTTGATCATGTCATAGACCGTCAGCGCCGCACCGGAGACAGCGGTAAGGGCTTCCATTTCCACCCCGGTGACGCCGCGGGTTTTGACCAGGGCCTCGATGCGGATACGGTCGGGGTGCCGCTCAAAGTCGATGGTGATTTTGCCCAGGGGCAGGGGGTGGCAGAGGGGGATGATCTCGGGGGTTTTCTTGGCTGCCATAATACCGGCGACGCGGGCCACGGGCAGAGCATCGCCCTTGGGCAGGTCGGCGTCAAAGATTTTTTCAATGACGTCTGCCCGGGTAACGATATAGCCTTCAGCCACGGCGGTGCGGGTGGTTTCGTTTTTCTCGGTAACATCGACCATGTGGGCGCTGCCGTCAGCGCGCACGTGGGTGAGCTGGTCTGTGGGGGCGGGGGCGGTCATGATTCTTGGCTAGCCTCTCAACACAAAATTAATCAGTATTTACTATACGTGATTTGCAGGCGGGGTAACTTTTGGTGCATCTACAGGGGAATATACCGTACCAGCTCACCGCCGCGATAGGTACGCCCGGGTTCCAGTTCCACCAGGGCATCGGCGCGGGCTGCCTGTAGTAGCAGGTGGGAGCCCGTAGCCGCGCTTGGGGCCAGCAGGGTCAGGACGCTCCCGTCCGGCTGGACCTGCCGGGTCAGCTGAGCCCGCCGGTACTGGGTTTTACCTTCCGGGGCAGCAAGGGGAGCTTCGAGCACTAGCTGGCCACAGGCGGTCTCCCGTTCTTCGCCCACCAGATGAGCCAGGGCTGGCCGCAGCAGCAGGTGGTAGCTGATGAGGGTACTGACCGGATTACCCGGCAGGCAGACCACCGGCAGTACCCTGCCAGCAGGAAGACCCAGCAGGGCCAGGCCCTGGGGGCCGCCGGGCTGCTGGGTGGCGTGACCAAACCAGTGCGCAAGCACCCGAACCGTGCCTCCAGCGGCAGTGTTCGGGGCAGCAGGGTTAGTAGCCAGGGCCGCCAGACCCAGACGAACCACCTCGTACTTACCGTGGCTGATACCACCGCTGGTGACAATCACATCGGGCACCCGCTCTGCGAGCGCCCTACCTAGGGCCGCAGTAAATTTTTCAACAGAATCACCGATGGGTAGGTGGTCGGTGGTGCAACCGTCCTGCTCGGCAAGGGTGGTGAGCACCGGCCCGTTGGCATTGAATATCTGCCCCGGGGCAGGGGCTGCGCCAGCAGAAGCCACCTCGTCGCCCCCGGTAATGATGAGCAGGCGCAGAGGGCGGTAGACCTCCACTTCCCCAATCCCCTGGGCGGCTAGAGCACCAAGCAGGGCCGGAGTCAGACGGCTACCGGCATCGGCCAGGAGCTGACCGGCTGCAACGTCCTCCCCCACGCTGCGCACAAAGGTACCGGGAGAAACCTGCGGTAGCTCAACCTGCCCGCCCTCGCCCACGAAACCGGCGGCGTCCGGCTGCCCTACCAGCGGACGGCTGCGCTCAACCGGTACCACGGTGGTGTACCCAGCAGGCACAGGAGCCCCAGTCATGACGGGGTAGACCACATCATCAGCCACCGGCAGCCCGCTCACAGGCGCCCCGGCGGGAATATCGGGCCCCACCCGAAAGATACGAGCTTCCCCCTGCGCCGCACTACTGGTCAGAGCGTAGCCGTCCATCTGGGAGTTGACGAAGGAGGGCTGTGGAATCAAGGCGTAGAGGGGTTCTGCGAGCTGGCGGCCGGCAGCCTGCTGGAGGGGTAACCGCTGACTGGTGAGGGTGACGGTAGCAGCTACCAGTTCACGCACACGGGCAGCATAGGTGCCCGGCGCAATACTCTCCCCCGCGGGGAGCAGCCGGTTAAGGGTCTCTTGGGCTTGTGTCATGCTCGGCGGTTTCCTTTCAGTCGGCCCAGCCAGAGGGCAAAGGCTCCGGCGGCCAGCAGGCCCAGGTAGAGGGCGATCAGCATGAGCGCCGCCCCCAGGGCAGCGTCCATGCGGTTAGAGCTTAAAGCCAGGTCGATAGCCAGCGGAAGAGTGCGGGTCACACCCTCAACATTCCCGGCGAAGGTGACGGTGGCACCGTACTCCCCCAGGGCGCGGGCAAAGGTCAGGACGGCTGCCGTCAGCAGGCCGGGAGCAGCCAGGGGTAAGAGCACACGGGTAGTAACCTCGGTGGGGCTCGCCCCCTCAAGCCGGGCAATCTCGGCGTATTCAGGGGGCAGCGCTCGCAGGGTGGTGACCAGGGTGGCCACAAAGAAGGGCAGGGCCACAAAGGTTTGAGCCAGAACCACAGCCAGCGGGGTGTAGGCCACCGAGAGGCCTGCCGTTTCAAGCCAGGAACCGAGCAGCCCTCGCCTGCCCCAGAAAAAGAGCAGGGCCAGACCAGAGACCACCGGGGAGAAGATGATGGGGGTGTAGATCAGCCCGTAGAGTACCCAGCTCAGGCGGCGAGCGCGAGACTGCTCGAGAACCGTGGCCAGTACTAGGGCTGTAGGGGTGCCTAGCAGGGCTGATACAGCGGTAGCAGCTAGAGCGGTGAGCACCGAGAGCCGGACGGCAGCCAGGGCAGCTGGTTCTGCCAGTAGCTGGGGCAGACTCCCCCAGGGCGTACGAACCAGGAGGGACAGTAGGGGACCCGCGACGAGTGCCAGGGTGAGCAGGGTGGGGAGCACAGCGTGCACGGGGACGGAAGTAAAGGGGCTGACCCGCACTCTTGGCGGTGGGGGTGCGGAACCGGGGGTGCTCATGGTTCTAGTTTAGGCAGGTTCGAAGCCGTAGTCGGTAAGAATCTGGGCGGCGGCACCTGAGGTCGTCAGCCAGTTCGCAAAGTTTTGGGCACTTTCCTTACCTTGACCGCTGCTGGTGAGGGCTAGGGGGTAGGCGTTGCGTTCAACCTGGGGCAGGGTGATGACGGTGATATCGTCGGTGGCTGAGATAGCGGTGGCGTCGGTGGAGTAGATGAAGCCGGCATCCACCTGGCCGGTGGCTACCTTGGTGGCAACTGCCGAGACGTTAGCTTCTTCGGTGGAGGTGGCTGGCGCTACACCCTGGCGGGTAAGTTCCTGGTGGGCCAGGCGTCCGCAGGGCACTTGCTCGGCGCAGATAGCGGTCAGGACGCCGGGTGCGGCCAGGTCATCAAGGCTATCAATGGCGGCAGGGTTACCTGGGGCAGTTGCCAGTACTAGGGCATTGGTGGCAATAGTCTCAGGGGTTGCAGCGGCGAGCTCTTCAACCTTTTCGAGGGCCTGGTCCATGGTAGTGCTATCGGCTGTAATGAGCAGGTCGGGGGTAGTGCCTTCGACCATCTGCGTAACCAATTGGGATGACCCTGCGTAGGTGGCAGTGATAGAGACCTGCGGGTTTTCTTGACGGTAGGCTGCTATGAGCTCATCACCCACAGCCCCCAAGGAGGCCGCAGCAAAGAGCTGAACTTCAGCGTCCTGCCCCTGTGGGGAGCTTGCTGCTCCCCCGCAGGCGGTCAGGCCCAGCAAAAGAGGGACGAGAAGGGTGCTCAGGCGGCGCATGGGGTCTCCGATGACGGGGTAACAGTGGCAGTGGTGGGGTCTTTATCTATAGATTAGTGTAGAGCCAGGTGGTGTTCTTCACCCGGTTTAGCTAGGCTAAATATTACATCTGAAATGCCGATTAAGATTTGTGAAAGTGCGGGTATGCCCCAGTCTTCAGCCCCCAAACCCCCGGTGCCCCTGGGTTCTTCCATCCCAGTTGTGACCGGCGGTGCCAGTGCAGCTGCACACCCGGACCTGCCCACCACCGGGCCTCTTGCCGACCGCTGGGGACGAACCGCCACAGACCTCCGCATTTCCCTGATGGACAAGTGCAACCTGCGCTGTGTCTACTGCATGCCCGCTGAAGGCCTCAACTGGCTGCCCGGCACACAGCTTCTAACCCTCGATGAGGTCACCCGCCTGGTAAGGGTAGGTGTGCGAGACCTAGGAATCGAAGAGGTACGCTTTACCGGTGGCGAGCCCCTAGTACGAGCTGACCTCACCGATATTATTGCTGCCGTCCGCGCCGAACACCCCCATCTGCCCATCGCCCTGACGACCAACGGCATCGGACTCGATAAAAAGGTAGATGCCCTGGTTCAGGCCGGGCTCAACCGGGTCAATGTCTCCCTCGATACCATCTGCCCCGAAACATTCGCGCAGCTCACCCGCAGGGATAAGCTAGCCTCGGTACTCACAGGTATTGAAGCCGCAGCTGCCGCCGGGCTCACCCCCCTCAAAATCAACGCGGTCCTCATGGCCGGCGTCAACGATGATCAGGGCCATGAACTCCTCACCTGGGCTTTAGAGGGCGGCTACCAGCTCCGCTTCATCGAACAGATGCCCCTGGATGCCGACCATAACTGGACCCGCGAAGGCACCATCACCGCCGAGCAAATCCGCCAGCGCCTAGCCGACCACTACGACCTGCTGCCTCACGGGCGTCCGCGCGGGGCCTCCCCCGCAGCCCTCTGGGACGTCTACCCGCTGGGTCACACTGGCGCAGCAGAGCCCCTGGGTCAGGTAGGCATTATCGCCTCAGTCACCGAGCCCTTCTGCTCAGCCTGTACTCGCACCCGCATCACCGCCGACGGCAAGGTACGCTCCTGTCTCTTCTCCCTGACCGAAACCGACCTCATGGGCGCCCTGCGCGGCGGAGCCAGCGATACTGAACTGGCCCAGATCTGGCGCGGAGCCATGTGGGTCAAGCCCAAGGCCCACGGCAAGGATACCGTCGGTTTCGACACCCCCGACTTCACCCAACCTACTCGATCCATGAGCGCCATCGGCGGCTAGTCATGGCCAACTAGCCCCTACAAGCCCACCACCTGTACAACGATATAAAGGTAAAAGACATGCAGATTAACTTCTTCGCTGCGGCCCGGGCGGCAGCTGGCCTACCCGGTGTGATGGTTGAGCTAGAGCAGCTCCCCAACCCCACACTCGCCGGTCTCCAGGCCTACCTAGCGCGCGAATTTACCGGGGCTACTCCCTCAGGTCAGACCCTGGCAGATATTCTGCCACGCTGCACCTTCCTGGTAGACGGGGTTGCAGCGAGCGCAGATTCCCTCGATGATGCAAAACTCCTGCAAGGGGCCCAGCGCCTGGACGTCCTACCCCCCTTTGCTGGTGGATAGGCAGCACGTATGACCGATATGAAGTATTCGGCCTTGATTTTGGCAGGCGGACGCTCCTCCCGCCTCGGAGGGGTGCCCAAGGCCCTCTTGTCGAATGGCTCGTCCACCCTGCTTGAGCAGGCCCTAGCAGCCTGCGCCGGGGCTAGCGCCCGCATTGTGGTGGGTCCAGCAGACCTTACTCTGCCCAGCGGTGTGTTCCAAACCCGGGAAGAACCAGCCTTCGGCGGGCCAGCAGCTGGGATCTCCGCTGGGCTGAGCGCCCTCAAGAAAACCAACCCGGGCCTCTTGAGCTCCTCCCAGCACTGGGTGCTAGTTCTTTCCTGCGACCTGCCCCGCGTTGGGGCCGCAGTTCCCCTGCTCCTTGAGGCGGCGGCATCCGCGCCGGAACAGCTTAGCGGCTACTGGGCTGTGGCGGAGGGTATCACTCAGCCCCTGCTGGGAATCTACCGGGCTACCTCCCTGGTCCCGGCCTTTGAGGGAGAAACCGCAAACGCCTCCGTCCGCCGTTTTCTCAGCCCCCTTGCACCCGCCGAGCTAGAACTGCCCGCCGAACTCACCGCCGACGTCGACACCTGGGAAGCCGCCCGCACTGCTGGCTACACCCAGGTTCCCCCTACCCCCTAAGGACAGCACCGTGCACCACACCAGCTGGCAGCAGGCCAGGCAGCTCCTACACCAGGCAGGGGCGACCCTTGCCCGAACCGATGAAGAGGTACCCCTCGCCCAGGAGGCTATCGGCAGAACCCTGAGCAAGGACGCCCGCGCCCTGCTGCCGGTGCCCCACTATGATTCCTCAGCTATGGACGGCTACGCCACCGCCGGTGCCCCACCCTGGCAGCTGCTCACCCACCCGCCAGCAGCAGAGGGCGAGAATATCCACCAGCGAGTTCTGCCCCTTACCCCCGGCCAGGCTACCCCCGTTCTGACCGGCGGGCTCATACCCCCGGGCACCGACGGCGTGCTTCGCCAGGAACACGCCCTAGCAGACGGCAACACGCTCAGACCCGACCCCAAGATTTTTAACCGGGGCTGCCCAGCCCCCGGTGCCGACATCCGACGGGCGGGTGAAGAACTTTCAGCCAACAGCACGGCACTTCCCGCGGGAACACCCATTACCGCCCGTCATCTCGGAGCCCTTGCCACCCTCGGCCTTGACACCCTCACCGTCACCGCCCGCCCCACCGTCGCTATCGCCTACACCGGCAACGAAATAATTACCTCCGGCCTCCCTGGCCCAGGCCAGGTGCGCGACGCCTACTCTATGGCCTTCCCCCACATCATCGAAAACCTGGGAGCCAGCGTTAGCAGCATCTGCCGTCTGCCCGACAGCAAAACCCAGCTCACCAACTGGCTCACCACCACCGGCGCCGACCTGCTACTTATTACCGGCGGCTCCTCTACCTCCACCGCAGACTGGGTGCGCCGCGCCCTAGCCGACCTAGGTGCAAGCTACCTCTTCGAATCCGTCACCATCCGTCCCGGCCACCCGGCCCTGGCCGCCCGCCTGCCGGCCAAGAGCAACCCAACCTCCCCTCTCGTCCTCGGCCTACCCGGCAACCCCCTAGCTGCCTATACCGCCCTCTACTCCTACCTGCCACCCTGGCTCACCGGCGCCACTGGTGCTCCCCTAGCCGAGCTGGCCGAAGGCGTCCTCACCCACCCGGTACCCGGCTACCGCAAACACGACCTGCGCCTGCTACCAGCTACCCTTACTACCACCCCCGAGGGCAGAAAGCTTACCCCCCTGCCCAAGACCCAGTCCCATATGCTCACTTCCTTTGCCACCGCCGACGCCCTGGCGCTCATCCCACCAGACGGAGCTGCATCCGGTCAGGCTGTCTCCTACCTTACTCTTCCCAGCTAGCCCCTTACCGGGGCAACGCCGTCAGTCTCAGAGCACAGCTTAGCTTCCATCACACAGCTCAACGCTTCTCAGGGCCTGTTAGACAGGCCCTATAATTAAGAACAGCCCGAGCCCACCCCCAACAGACCGGAGCACCGCGTGCCCAAACCAAAGCTTGGCGATGTCGCTGCACTGGCAGGCGTCTCCCCCACCACCGTCTCCCGGGTACTCAATAACCGGGGCTACCTTTCCGAAGCCACCCGCGTCAAAGTTTTCGACGCCATGCAACAGCTGGGCTACCGGCCCAACGCTATCGCTCGCTCCCTCCAGGGGCAAAAAAGCCAGCTCATCGGCCTGGTCTTCCCCTCGGTTGCCAACCCCTTCTACGGTGAGATGGCCTACCGCATCGAATCCCATCTAGCTGACATCGGATACAAAACCATTCTCTGCAACTCCAACGACCACCCCGAGTCAGAGCAGCGCTACCTGGACATGCTCATTGCCAACCAGGTCGACGGAGTCATTACCGGCGCTCATTCCCAGGTCGTCGCCAACTTCCCCCACCTGGGCGCTCCCCTGATTACCATCGACCGGCAAGAGACCGGCCGAGGCCCCAACATCAGTTGCGATAACTTCAACGGCGCCTACCGAGCTACCCGCCTGCTCCTGGACGGAGGTGCCACCAACGTCCTGCACATCACCTCAACCATCTCCCCCGACAACGCCCGCCAGCGCGGCTACCAGCTAGCCATCACCGAAGCAGGCTACGCCCCCCAGATTCTCGAGTTGGGTTTTACCACCCCGCAGGCCACCAAACGCGATCGCATTCATACCTATCTCGCTGAGCACCCGCAGGTTGATGCGGTTTTTGCCTCCAACGACGTCTACGCAGCCATGGTGCTGGGCTATGCCCGGACGGCAGGGCGGCAGGTGCCCGATGACTTGCAGGTCATCGGCTTTGACGGGACTGAAACCAGCCGGGCCCTTCTGCCCGAGCTGACCACCGTGGTACAGCCCATCGACGCAATGGCCCAGCGAGCTATCGCCCAGCTCATGCACGCCATGAACGAGGAAGAAAAAGAGCTCACCGGAAGCGATGTGCTCCCGGTGAGCCTACATGAAGGGTCAAGCACCCGCTCCTTGCTCTGGGCAGAGAGCGCGATGGCGTAAGCTAACGCCCTTGCCCTACCTCTCAATGATCTCTATTCTTTGACACATAGCGCACTCATGAGCGCCCCCGAAGCAGAGAAAAAAGAATATTAATTGCTTCTATGGTGGTCGTGAAGCGACACCTGGCTCACCGGTGCCGGGTGCAGCATCCCCAGGGCGGGCTTGCCGCCCTTGAAGCGGAAGAGCTCAACAAACCCGTGACGGGCGTAGAGGGAGGCTGACCGGTAGGTGGAGGCCTCTAGGTAGGCGGGCATCTCGCCCAGACGTTCACGGCGGTAATCGAGCAGGTGGGAACCGATGCCGTGCCCGCGGGCGTCCTCGTGCACCCCGATGGTGTAGAGGTACCAGTGGTCGAATTTGGGGCGGGCCGCTAGCAGGCGCAGCTCGGTGATGGTGGCGCGGGCCAGCCCCCTGCCCAGTACCCGGTAGTAGTCTGGCAGCGCTCTAATATCGGCGAGCAGGTTACCCTTTTGGGCCTCGGGTGAGAGCCAGAGGGCAGCGCCCAGCACCTTACCGTCGGCGGTGGCGGCAATATCGATGGTGCCCTTCGGGGCGTAGGTGGTACGCAGCTGGAACTCAAAAAGGCCACGGACGGTCTCTGTGCGGCCGTCCCCGCCCATGGCCTTGTTCATGACCGGGTCGTGCTCAAAGGCGTTAGTCAGCGCCTCGATGACGCCGGGGTAGTCAGCTTCGGTCGCTTCACGCACGGTGAAGTCGTAGGTTTTTGTGTCCACGGGGGATCCTCTCGTACAGAAGGTGGCAGTTCCAAGAGTAGCTGACTTTACCCCGCGAAGCGGTTAAGAAAGGAGCCCCGGCGGCGCCTGTGGTGAGCAGGACGCCGCCGGGGCAGAGGGCGCGAGTAGAGGCTTTAGGCTGTTGCGGCCTTAGCCTCTACAGCGATGAGTTCATCGGCTGCGGTTACAGTGGCGCCGGGGGCCACGGCCAGGACAGCTGATTCGATGGACTTCTTGGCGTTGGTGATAACCAGCGGGGTGGTCAGCGGGTAGCCTGCGGCCTTAATGGCGGCCATGTCGAACTCGACGAGCAGGTCGCCGCGCTTGACCTCCTTGCCCTTTTCGACGTGGGAGGTGAAGTGCTTGCCTTCAAGTTCTACGGTGTCAAAACCGATGTGCATGAGCACTTCTACACCCTGATCGGTGCGCATACCGACGGCGTGGCCGGTGGGGAAGGCAACGGTGACCTTGCCATCGGCAGGGGCGTAGAGCTTGCCTTCGGTGGGTTCAACGGCTGCGCCGGGGCCCAGGGCACCGGAGGCAAACATCTGGTCTGAGACCTGGTTCAGCTCCAGGGCTGTACCGGTGAGGTGGCTGGTTAGCTCGTAACCAGCGGTGCCGGTGACAGCGGGTGCGCCGGCGGCAGTAGCTGCTGAACCAGCTGCCACGGAGGCAGCAGTTGAAGTAGAAGCCTTCGCTGAGGCGGTAGCTCCAACCGTTTCTTCGGCAACCTGACCGGCAAAGGCCTTCTTACCGTAGATGAAGGAGGCTACGGTTGAGAGAACTGCTGAGGTAATGATGGCGATGGCGAAGCCAGCCCAACCGCTACCTGCTTCGGTGCTGATAGAGGGGAAGCCCAGGAAGCCAGCTGCACCGGGGGCCATTGCCTTAACACCAAAGAGTGCGATAAGGGTTGAAGCGACTGCTGCAGCGCCCATGGCAATGTAGAAGGGCCAGCGCAGGCGCAGGTTCACACCGAAGATGGCGGGTTCGGTAATACCCAGGAAGGCCGAGGGAGCGGTGGCACCGGCCAGGCCCTTCATCTTCTTGTCCTTGGTGGTCAGGTAGACGCCAAGAGCAGCGCCACCCTGGGCCACGTTTGCCATAGAGGCGATAGCAAAGATAAAGGAGCCGCCCTGGGTGAAGAGCTGCAGTTCGATGGGCGGGAAGGACTGGTGCAGGCCGGTAATGACGATCGGTGAGTAGACCAGACCGAAGAGGAAACCACCCACAGGGCCAGCTGTGGTGTAGAGCCAGTTGATACCGTCACCAAACATGGTGCCGAGCTTGAACATGGGCGGGCCAACCAGCATGAAGGTGGCAAAACCGGTAATCAGCAGGGTCAGGGTGGGGGTGAACATAAAGTCGATCACGCCCTTGAGAATCTTGTGGAAGAACTTCTCAATGTTAGCCAGCACAAAGGCGACCAGGATGATAGGTAGCACGGTGCCCTGGTAGCCAGCCTGCTGTACCTGAATACCGAAGACATCCCAGTAGGTCATGGTGCCATCTTGCAAGGCCTTAGCTACGTCGTAGCCGTTGACCAGGGAGGGGAAGACCATGGCGGCACCCATGGTCAGACCCAGGTAGGGATTACCACCAAAAACCTTAGTGGCGGTGAAGCCGACCAGTACGGGCAGGAAGGCGAAGGCTGCTGCTGAGAGCAGGTTGACAATGGAGGCAAAGCCCTCCCACGCCGGGTACATTTCGATCAGGGAGCGTTCCGGATCGAAAATCTTGGGGGCGGTCAGCACGTTATTGAGTGCCATGAGCAGACCGGCACCGACCAGCACGGGGATGATCGGCAGGAAGATCTCTGAGACGACCTTGATGAAGCGGGTGAAAAGGTTGCCCTGGTTAGCAGCTACATTCTTAAGCTCGTCTTTAGAGACCTGCTTCATGCCTGCTGCGGCCATGTGCTTGTAGACCTCATCAACATCGCCGGGGCCCACGATGATCTGGAACTGGCCGGAGTTATTGAAGGTACCCTTGAGGTCCTCATCGTTATCCAGGGCTGCCTGGTTGATGACGTTCATGTCTTTGAGCACCAGTCGCAGGCGGGTGGCGCAGTGGGCGCCCGCTGCGATGTTGTCCGTGCCGCCAACGGCGGTGAGGACTCGCTCAGCCACGGATTTATGATCCATGTCTTCTCCTTGTGGTTAGGGCCAGGTACCCTCACGTAGTTCACGACGGGTGAGCATCGTGGTTCTGATGTGGTTCAGCGCCCGGCGCGAGTGTGTCAGCTGTCAAAAACCAACATGCTAATCGTTTGACATACTAGCACCAAAAAAGGGGCCAAAACAGCCCCTTACAGAAGGTCGGTGACCACCTGCGTTAGGTGACCACCGACCCTATCTCAAGCTTTGTTTTAGCCCTTGCGGACGGCGGTGATAAAGTCACCACCGGCAGCTACCTCAGAGCCCAGGTTGGCAACCTGCAGATCAGCCACCGCGCTCTTAGCGTTGGTAATGACCAGCGGGGTGGTCACGGGGTAACCCGCAGTCTTAACCTGCTCCAGGTCGAACTCCACCAGCACCTGACCGCGGGTAACAGTATCGCCCTTCTTCACCTTGGGTTCGAAGAACTTGCCGTCCAGTTCCACGGTATCGAAGCCTACGTGAATCAGGATTTCCAGGCCATCAGCGGTGCGGATGCCAAATGCGTGACCGGTAGGGAAGGCAACGGTTACTTCGCCGTCTGCAGGAGCTACCACTACGCCAGAAGTCGGCTCAATAGCCGCGCCGGGCCCCAGGGCACCGGAGGCGAACATCTGGTCACTCACGCCGGCAAGCTCAACAACGGTACCGTTCATGTGGGCGGTCAGAGCGGACGCGCCAGCGGCGGACGGTGCTGCAGCGGGGGTAGCTGCGGGAGCGGGAGTCTGCGCTGCGGTGTCGTCGCTACCGCCGAAGAGCTTTTTGAAGAAGCCTGCCATGGTTGTCACCTCATAGTGGTTGGGAGTGGTGGGGCCGCTGTGTGCGGCGTCTCCACCAGCCTACCACCGTCGGCAACCTGTGAGACAGGTCTTACTGTTTCCTGCCGGTGCCAGGTCACGGAAAATTTTTCACCCCACGCACTAAGGCACCGGCCCCATTTACCCTAGTCTTCTACAAGCCGGGCAGCTTCGAGGCTCAGCACGGCCGCCTCGTCTGCTACCAGGCGGACGGTGCGCTTAGCTCCGGTGAAGTAGGTTCGGGATGAGAAGACGGCAGCTCCCCCATCGACAAATAGCTCAGTACCGGAGGCATCAACCAGCAGGTCAAAGGTACGGGTGGTGGCCTTTTCAAGGGTGCGGTGGCGTTCTGCCCCGCCCACGGTGTAACGGCTACCGGTGCGATCTAAGTGGGCTCCGTCCTCACTCAGGGTCAGAGCCAGAGCCTGGCCTGCGGCGTCCTCCACAATAATCTGTACGGGCTCGGCTACCGCTACCTCACCGCGCAGGCGCCAGACGCGGGCGTCCGCCAGTTCCGCAATCTCCCCCTCGGCCCCAGGGGGTACCGGGGCAGGTGCCAGGGCGCTATCGAGTTGTTCCACGGGGTTCTGGTACACACGACCCGCGCGCAGGGTCAGGCGGCGGGGGTAGGTCTGCATGTGCACCCAGTGGTTCTCCCAGGAGGGCTGGTCATCCTGGTCGGCGTTACCGAACCAGCCCTGGAGCACAGCGTGGGAGCCGTCTTCGCCCACCCCGTGGAAGCACTGGGGGGCGTAGAACTCGGTGCCAGCGTCCAGCTCGGTGAAGGCGGTAGTCACCTCAAACTGGGTGCCGGTGAGGGTGCCGACCACGTAGCCGGTCTGGAAGATGTTGTTGTACTTCTCCCCGTCGGCCTCCATACCCTGGGGGCTGAAAATCAGCACGTCCCTATGCTCGCCGCTTTCTTCGTCGCGCAGCTGAATCAGGCCGGGGCACTCGTACATGTAGCCCAGGTTGGCCAGGGCGGGGTCTGAGAAGGTGAGCTCCCCGTCGAAGGTCCAGGTGCGGCGATCAGGTGAGGAGTAGAGCACCACAGCCCCGGTTTCGTCCTCGCGCTGGGCGCCGATGACGGCGTAGAAGGTGCCCCCGCGTTCAATTACGTGAGGGTCACGGTAGTGGGCGGTGTAACCCTCTTCGGGGCCGTTGATAAAGACCTCTTGCTTGGTGAAGGTCTTACCCTGGTCAGGGGAGGTAAAGAGTACCTGGTAGGCCTCCCGGTTACCCTCAGCGTCCTTGACGTTACCAGTGTAGAAGAACTCAAAGGTGCCGTCCTCACCCACGAAGCCGGAGCCCGAGTAGCAGCCGTTCTTGTCGAACCAGTCGGTGGGGGCAATGGCGGTGCCGCGGTCCTGCCAGTGGGTCAGGTCGTCGCTGGTGGCGTAGCGCCAGAAGACGGCGCGGGTGGGGTGGACCGGGGAGTACTGGTAGAAGGCGTGGTAGGTGCCCTCGTGGTAGATCAGCCCGTTGGGGTCGTTAAGGCGGCCAACGGGGGGTGCCAGGTGCAGGGCCGGGTAATCGGGGTCGGCGCGGACCTGCTCATGGTAGGTGGCATAGGCTTGCTCGGTAGCGGCGAGTAGTTCGGTGGCGTCCGGACGTCCGGGCTTAGTCACGCGGGGCTCCTTGGGTGGGTGCGGTAGCGGGGTCTGTCAATCGTTTGTCATATCCAGCTTACCCCCTGCCTTCCCCGGAGCCTTAGGTCTACGGGGTACAGAGCAGACCGGCAAATATTCCAGTTTGCGAGAGGGGCTAGCCCACGGAGGTTCTACCGGCAGAGGCTGGTGGTGGCGCTTACGGCCAGATGGTCAGAATCGCCCACCTGCTGGTAGGTTATATCCTCGCTGTTAGCCGGTGGCCCCTGCATCACCATGATGTAGTCGATCGGGGCCCGCATTCCTAGCACTCCGCCGACTGGCCAAGTGCCCTCAATCCGGTGGGTGGCCAGGGCAGCATCCGCATCCAGCTGTGAGCCAGCCCCCGCATAGCTGGCTAAGCTGCCGTGCAGTAGGGTCGCGTTAAAGTCACCGGCTATCAGGTCGAGGCTCCCCTCATCGCGGGCCAGCCGGTCAATCGTAGCGAGATCGTCGCGCCACTGCTGCATGTAGATAGGGATGGGCGGGGCGGTATGCACCGCCAGCAGCTGGGGCTGCCCGCTGGCCTGGCTTTCAGGGGTCAGCAGAAGGGCTCCGAAGGTCATGGGCACCTCCTGCGCGGTGTAGGAGCCCAGCCGGTCGCTGACCAGGGTCAGGGTGGGAGCAATGTGGGTCTTCTCGCTGGTGGAGGCAAAGACCTGGTAGCCCGGAACTCCACCGGCTAGAGCGGGCGTGTCAGGTGAGACTTCAGGGAGCACCAGAAAATCCGGTTGATTAGCCAGTAGCCGGGCCAGGCTCTGGTCGGTGAGGGTGTCGAGGGCGTTATAGGTGGTGACCCGGTAGATCTGCATATTGACGCACCCGATGGCGGGCACCCCGCGTGCCTGATATCGCATAGCCCCGTAGGGGTCAATCACCGCCAGCAGGCTAGAAGCGGCACAGGCTAGTGCCGTCAGCCCGGCGAGGCAGCGGGTGATTGTGCTGGTTCTAAAGCGCAGGGCGACCAGCAGGGCCGCTATCAGGACGCCCGCCCCAGCTACCGCAAGCAGGGCGGGGAAGGCAACGGCCTGGGCTATGATCAGGCGGGTGGTCAGCCAGGCGGTAACCGGGTGGCCCGGCCTTAGGAGGATAGCTAGCCAGGTCAGAAAACCTGCCAACAGCAGGCACCAGAGCACACGAATCAGAGTCTTACCCATGACCCCAGCCTAGCTAAAACCAGCAGGTATGGGAAGAAACGGGCGGCGTCCATCCTTAAACAAAAAGCCGCAAGGGCGGCAACCCGTGATGGTTGCCGCCCCTGCGCCAAAGATAAGAAAAGTAAGAAACTTACTTGAGGGTGACGGTTGCGCCAGCGCCTTCGAGAGCTTCCTTAGCCTTCTCTGCGTCTTCCTTGGAAACGCCTTCGAGAACGGGCTTGGGAGCGCCGTCAACGAGGTCCTTAGCTTCCTTCAGACCCAGTGAGGTGAGGGCACGAACTTCCTTAATAACGCCGATCTTCTTGTCGCCAGCTGATTCGAGGATAACGTCGAATTCTGACTGCTCTTCAGCAGCAGCAGCGTCGCCACCGGCAGCACCAGCAACAGCAACGGGAGCAGCTGCGGTTACGTCGAATTCTTCTTCGAATGCCTTAACGAATTCGGAAACCTCAACGAGTGACAGTTCCTTGAATGCTTCAATGAGTTCTTCGATTGAAAGCTTAGCCATGAGATTGGCTCCTTCTTTGATTCAGTTGCAAGCCTCAGTATTTCAGCCTGCGAGCTTGAAAATTGTGGGGTGGCCCGGGCAAGTGGGCCGAAGTCTGTGCGGTGGGCAGAGACGAGGCGATTACTCGGCCTCGGGTGCTGCGCCTTCCTGCTCTTCGAGCTTGATACGCAGAGCGTCAACGGTGCGAGCAACCTTTGCGATTGCGCCCTTTGCGCCGCCTGCGACCTTTGCAAGAAGTACCTCGCGTGATTCGAGGCTTGCAAACTTGTTGATGCCAGCTTCGTCGAGAGCTTCGCCCTCGAAGTAACCGCTCTTAACGATCAGCTGGGGGTTAGCCTTGGCAAAGTCACGCAGACCCTTCGCAGCATCAATGAAGTCGCCCTTGATGAATGCGATTGCGCTGGGGCCGTGGAGCTGACCATCGAATGCGTCGATGCCAACTTCCTTAGCCGCGATAGCGGTCAGAGTGTTCTTTACCACGGCGTACTCGGTCTCAGCACCCAGTGCACGACGAAGTTCCTTCATCTGTGCAACGGTGAGACCACGGTACTCGGTGAGAATTGCGCCGTTTGAGGATTCAAGGAGTTCCTTGATCTCAGAGACGGCAGCAATCTTATCCTGTGTTGCCATGGTGTTCCTTCCAGTTCTTATCCCGCCAGGCCAACAAAAAATGCCCCGACGCGCAGGCATCGAGGCATAATACAAGCCCAGCTATAACTGGTTTGTATTCTGTTATCGGCACCTACGCAGGTGGGCTGGTCAGCCCTTATCGTACCTCTAAAAGGCACAGACCGGCGGTCTTTGGTTACTTCATCTAACCACGGTTTGCGGGGCCCTGGCAAGTTAAAACTGGGTTTAAGGGTGCTTAATCACTTAAATACATGCAGAGTACCTGGTCGGAGTTTCAGGTAGAGACCCTGTTCCGTACCTACCGGAGTTTCTGGCAGCACCGCAGTCAGCGGACTACCTGCGGGAAGTCTCACGGCACCGTCCGGGTGCGGCAACTCTACCGTCTGGGTACTTTCAAGGCTAAAACAGCTCCCCGCCGTATGGGCGAGTACGCCCAGCACCCGCACCGGCAGGGCCCCCGGGCTAGCGGCGTCCGCCCTCTCAAAACCGTGGGCGGAGATACCGGCCGGAACTACTTGCCCACCCCGTTCCACCTCTAGCTCGTTGTAGAGCGGGTGCAGCAGGCGGGCGACATGGGCGGACGCCGGGGCGGCCAGCACCTGCCCCGGGGTGGCGACCTGGGCCAGGCGTCCGCTCTCTAGTACAGCAAGCTGCTGGCCCATGGCCAGGGCCTCGTCGGGGTTGTGGGTGACGTAGATACCTGTAAACCCTAGCTGGCGGTGCAGGGTCAGCAGGTCAGCACGGATAGCTTCGCTCAGGTGCTCATCGACGCTGGAGAGCGGCTCGTCGAAGAGAGCCAGCGTGGGTTTACGTACCAGGGCCCGGGCGATACCGGCCCGCTGGGCTTGGCCACCCGATAGTTGCGCCGGCCTCTTGCGCAGGTGCTCCCCCAGGCCCAGGGTGTCGACGAGGGAAAGGTAGTGGTCGCGGTCCAGCTGCTCCTGGGCGCGCAGGCGCTGGGAGAAGAGGATGTTCTCTTCCAGGCTCAGGTGGGGGTAGAGCACGGGCTTTTGAAAGACAAACCCCACCGGCACGGCCCCTGCCTGCCGAGTCTTGGCCGAGCCCTTGATGCGGGCGCCTCCCCCAACGCCTACCGGCAGGTGGCCGAAAAGCACGCGACCGGCGTCCGCTTGTTCCAGCCCGGCAATAATGCGTAGCAGGGTGGACTTGCCCGACCCCGACTCCCCCACCAGGGAGAGCAGGCTGCCACCGGGCACGGTCAGGTCAATACCGCCAAGCACAGCGGACGCACCAAACCGCTTGGTCAGGCCGGTGATGGTAAGGGCGAGGCTGGTCATGACCTCTATTATGCCCGACGGCTGCACGGCAAGCCCTAACCGTAGTCTTCCCACCACAGCGCACGCTCGTTAGGGCAGGTCAATCAATTCGGGAGTCGGGGTAGCGCAGTTGACCTGCCTCTATGAGAACACGACAGGAGGCCGGGAGTGTTGTGCCGGTAAGTCCCGGTGCTAAACCTACTTCGTCTGACCGGGTCCACAGAGTTGGCTCAAGGTTCTTTCCCCATTTCAGGACACCGTGTACCCCACCCTCAACGTGGGCGACGTAGCCGAGTAGGTGGGGCGTGCCGTCCTCCTCATAGCGGTCAACAACCTGGCGAGGCCTCATAACGTGCACCAGTGAGTAGGGAGGCTTCTCAGGCGGATACGTCTCGCCTGTAGCGGGGGCGTAGGCAAACCAACCGTATTCGTTGGTGTCTTGGAGTGTAAACCAGTGGGGTAGGTGGCGTTCAAAGTTATGTTCGTTGATGGTCAGCTCATCGCTCAGAAGCTGTGGCAGGTCCCAGGTGATAACCTGCCCTTCGTCGATGGTCTCAGGGGCTTTGGCCGGCGCCTGGGCTAGGTACTCAATCAGGGTTTTCACGTGCGGGTGTAGCCAGTGGCCGGGGTCTTGTTCGTCCCAGCGGATTTCGCCGGTGCGGGTCAGCAGCCCCTGTGAGATGAGTTTGCCAGCGCGGTCTTCGAAGCGGGAGTGCGCTTCAAACCGATACATGGGTTCGCCGTCGCCACGTTCTTCTGCAGAGTACAGGGCGAAGATGTTGATGCGCATTTCGCTCTCGAAGGGGCCACCAGCATAGTTATAGATGGTGTAGTCGGGGGGAAAGTCCCCCTCGTGCAGGGTTTCTAGGCGGTAGAGAAAGACGGTTTGGCTCACCGGTTCTTGCAGGGCAAGCAGCCCGGGGTAGAGCGACTTTTCGTCGCGGTAGGCGGGCAGGTCGGACGGACGCGGGTAGGGGTAGTAGGCGACGCGGTACACGAGAGTTGGGCCTCCAGACATCATTGAAATAGGTGTGCTCTTGACCACAAGAATAACTGGCTGTGCCTGTGAAAGCTAGACCCGGGCGTCCGCGCACCCCGCCCTTGCTTCGCCCTCGCCCCGCTTCCCCGCCACAACAAAAAGGCAGGCTCCCCGCAACACATGCGGGGAGCCTGCCTTGTTTAACCGTTAGGGTCTAAGAAACTTAGGCTACGGTTGAGGGGTCGACGGGAACGCCAGGACCGAAGGTGGTGGCGATGGTTGCCTTTGAGATGTAGCGGCCCTTAGCTGATGAGGGCTTGAGGCGGTTAACCTCTTCGAGAGCTGCTTCGAAGTTCTCGGTCAGCTGCTCAGCGGTGAAGGAAGCCTTACCGATGATGAAGTGCAGGTTTGAGTTGCGGTCAACGCGGAAGTCGATCTTACCGCCCTTGATGTCGGCAACTGCCTTAGCAACGTCCATGGTGACGGTGCCGGTCTTGGGGTTGGGCATGAGGTTACGGGGACCCAGAACCTTACCCAGACGGCCAACCTTGCCCATCATGTCGGGGGTTGCAACTGCTGCGTCGAAGTCGGTCCAGCCACCAGCGATCTTTGCGATCAGATCATCTGAGCCAACGAAGTCAGCGCCTGCTGCTTCTGCTGCTTCAGCCTTTTCACCGGCTGCGATAACTACAACGCGGGCGGTCTTGCCGGTGCCGTTGGGCAGGTTGACGGTACCGCGTACCATCTGGTCTGCCTTGCGGGGGTCAACGCCGAGTCGCAGTGCGACCTCAACGGTTGAGTTGGGCTTGTCTGCCGCGATGTCCTTTGCTACTGCAATAGCCTCGGCGGGTGCGTAGAGCTTGTCCGCTTCGATCTTGGCTACAGCTGCCTGGTACGCCTTGCTGCGCTTTGCCATCTGCTTTTCTCCTTTGCAGGTGTGGTCTTTGGTGAGCCGCGCTCGGCTCTGCCACATGCCTCCCGGGTGGGAGACTCTAACAATTGTCTTTGGGTGAGGTGTTAACCTCGCTTCCCCGCGGTGGGCGGGGTGGAAGGGTTTTAGCCTTCGACGGTGATGCCCATGGAGCGGGCGGTGCCGGCGATGATCTTCGCTGCGGCATCGATGTCGTTAGCGTTCAGGTCTTCCATCTTGGTCTGGGCGATTTCCTTGACCTGGTCCATGGTCAGTGAGCCGACCTTCTGGGTGTGGGGAACGCCGGAGCCCTTAGCAACGCCAGCTGCCTTCTTGATGAGCTGTGCTGCGGGAGGGGTCTTGGTGATGAAGGTGAAGGAGCGGTCCTCGTAGACGGTGATTTCTACGGGGATGATGTTGCCGCGCTGGGATTCAGTGGCTGCGTTGTAAGCCTTGCAGAATTCCATGATGTTGACGCCGTGCGCACCGAGTGCGGGGCCAACGGGGGGCGCGGGGTTAGCAGCGCCTGCCTGGATCTGCAGCTTAATGAGGCCTGCGACCTTCTTCTTGGGAGCCATTTGTGTTTGGTCCTTTTCTTAGCTGGTGGACCGGCACACAGGAGTATGTACCGGGCGGTGGTGCTGCCATGGCGGCGGCTGCACCGTGTAGAGGCACACCGGCGTGGGTGCGCACATACAGTCTTCTATCTTAGTACGGTCTGGGCTTTAAAGCTATTGCGGGGCGGACGCCTGTCCCTGGGGGCTTGCTCACAGGGGCAGGTAGGTGCGGGGTTAGGTCAACTGTGCAAACGCCCTCACGATAGACTCCCCCGCATTTATTCTGGTTTACCCGCAACTAGTTGCGGGTAAACCAGAATAAATGCGGAAAACTCTAGTAGCCCTCCCCCACTGTTGAACAAACAAAAGGGCCGCCCCACATCAAGCGGGGCGGCCCTTGACCAGACAAGCTGGTTTTACATCTTGGTGACCTGTGAGAAGTTCAGGGTCACGGGGGTCTCGCGTTCGAAGACGGAAATCAGCACAACCATGGATGAGGCTGCGGCGTTGATCTCTGAGATAGTTGCGGGCATGCCCTCGAAGGGGCCTTCCTTAACGGTGACGGCCTCGCCAATCTCAAAGCCGGTCTCAACAGCGGGAGCAGCCTTGGGGGCGGCGCCTGCTTCTGCCTGCTCAGCTTCAAAGACGGGAGCCAGCATGTCGACAACCTCATCGAGGCGCAGGGGAACCGGGTTGTAGGCGTCCTGCCCGACGAAGCCGGTCACACCGGGGGTGTGGCGTACAACGCCCCAGCTCTCGTCGGTCAGGTTCATACGCACCAGAGCGTAGCCGGGCACGCGCACGCGGCGAACCAGCTTCTTGGTGGTGTTCTTGACTTCCATGACCTCTTCCATGGGGACCTGAACCTCGAAGATGTCATCTTCAGCGTTCATAGTCTGGGCACGGGATTCTAGGTTAGCCTTGACCTTGTTCTCGTAGCCGGCGTAGGTGTGAATGACGAACCATTCACCTTCCTGGCGGCGCAGCTTAGCCTTGAACTCTTCGAGCGGGTCAACGGCGGGCTCGCCAGCTTCTTCAGCTTCGGTGACTTCTTCGACGACCTCAGCGGCTGCTACTTCAACAGCCTCGTGGCCCTCTTCGGTTGCCTGCTCTGCAGGTTCTATGACCTCTTCGGTTTCAGGTGCAACTTCCTGCTCGGACACGCTTTCCTGCTTTCGTCATTGGGGTTTACTTGAAGGCGCGCACGCCCTACATACACAAAAGATTCTACGGGTTAGGCCGCCGTCGGCCTAGCTTCGTGCTTCTAGTTGATGCCGTTACCAAAAATCCAGAAGGCTCCCTGACCGAAAACGTAATCTAGGCCCGAGATGAAGAGCATCATAAAAGCAACGAAGAAAAGAACAATAATCACATACTGCACCAGTTCTTTACCGGTGGGGGTGGTGACTTTTTTGAGTTCTGCGATAACTTCGCGTAAGAACTGGAAAATGCGGCCGAAGAAGCCCAGCTTCTTCTCTGCGCCTGGTTCTTCAGAATCGGCGGTCCTGGCGGCGATTGATTTAGCCATGGTAGGCCCGCCCCTTTCTAGACTCATCATGAACATGAACTGTTCGATTGACAAATAAACCTGTGAGGCTTGAAGCAGGGCGGACAGGACTCGAACCTGCAACCTGCGGTTTTGGAGACCGCTGCTCTACCAATTGAGCCACCGCCCTTTGAAGGTTACCCCTTCAAGGAGGTTCAAACCCTTGCGGGCACAAACCTAAAGCTGTTCGGTTGCGAACAACGTTATCTACTGTAGAACATATTTTTTGCTTTGGCAATTTGGTGCGCGCCAGCCCCTCTTCAGGCACCCTCCCACCCTATGATTTAAGGGGTAGATGCCAGCTGCCGCGCTGGCGTCCGCACCCTTTTTGCCATAACCCAACGGTCCTACCCGCAGGACGGAAGCGAGAACCTCACCATGACTGCCCGCGTATCACGCCGCATTGGCGCTATCGCCCCCTCGGCCACCCTGGTCGTTGACGCTAAAGCTAAGGCCCTGAAGGCGCAAGGACGCCCGGTGATTGGCTTCGGTGCGGGCGAGCCCGACTTCCCCACCCCCGACTACATCGTGGACGCTGCCCGCAAGGCTCTCGATGACCCCGCTAACTTCCGCTACACCCAGGCTGCTGGTCTACCCGCTCTCAAGCAGGCAATCGTTGAGAAGACCAAGCGCGATTCCGGTATCGATATCGATGCCTCCCAGGTCATCGTGACCAACGGCGGCAAGCAGGCCGTCTACCAAGCCTTTGCCACCGTCGTCGACGAGGGCGATGACGTACTGCTACCCGCCCCCTATTGGACCACCTACCCCGAGGCTATCCGCCTGGCCGGTGGCAACCCCGTTGAAGTCTTCGCCGGAGCCGACAAGGAATACAAGGTCACCCCCGACATGCTGGAGGCAGCATACACCCCCGCCACCAAGGCCCTGATTTTCGTGTCCCCCTCTAACCCCACCGGCGCGGTCTACACCCCCGAAGAGACCAAAGCTATTGGCGAGTGGGCACTGGAGAAGGGCGTCATCGTACTCACCGACGAAATCTACGAGCACCTCACCTACGACGGCGTACCCTTCACTTCCATCGTCAAGGCCGTGCCCGCCCTGGCTGAGAACACCGTTATTCTCAACGGTGTTGCTAAGACCTACGCCATGACCGGCTGGCGCGTGGGCTGGATGATTGCTCCGGCTGATATCACCAAGGCGGCAACCAACCTGCAGTCGCACATGACCTCTAATGTCAACAATGTTGCCCAGCTGGCGGCACTTGAAGCTGTCTCGGGCTCCCTCGACGCCGTCAACGAGATGCACAAGGCCTTCGACCGCCGCCGCAAGACCATCGTTGAGGGGCTTAACGCTATCGAGGGCGTCCACTGCCCCACCCCCAAGGGTGCCTTCTACGCCTACGCCGACGTCACTGGCCTGCTGGGCAAGACCATTGCGGGCAAGACTCCGCAGACCTCCGCTGAGCTTGCCGAAATCATCCTGGAAGAGGCTGAAGTAGCGGTTGTTCCCGGTGAGGCTTTTGGTCCATCCGGCTACCTGCGCCTGTCCTACGCCCTGGGCGATAAGGACCTGGCTGAGGGTCTGGCCCGTATGCAGAAGCTGCTGGCAACCGCGCAGTAATTTGCCTGACGCGGGTATACAGGCGCGTGCGCCTCAGTGGTACGCAGGACGCCCCTTTGCCGACCAACCTTCTTGCTGGTTCGCTCTGGCTCGCAAGCTCGCCAGATTCGCGCCGAGATTATTTTCCTCGCGCGCTCGGAATCTCGACGCTCATCGACTGCAATTCATGCCAGCCCCAGCCAGTCGGCTCCAGGGGCGTCCGGAGTGCCAGAAACTAGAATCCTTCCCACCCCTAAAGTCATATTTGACTCTTACTCAGCGACCCAAAACATACAGCGCAACCTACCCCACAGCTACCCAACGTAATCCCTCTTTACTACAATAGAAACCAACAAAGACCCACACTTTGGACTGCCTAAACGGGCAGAAACCCAACAGGGTCACCACCATCATTCCCCACCAGGAATAACACAAGGAGTTTCTCCATGAAGATCGGTCTGCTCACCTCCGGCGGCGACTGCCCCGGCCTGAACGCTGTTATCCGTGGCGCTGTGCTCAATGGCGTCAAGACCTACGGCGATGAGTTCGTTGGCTTCCGCGACGGCTGGCGTGGCGTTGTTGAAGGCGACTTCATGGATCTGCCCCGTACTAAGGTTCGCGGTCTGGCTCGTACCGGTGGCACCATTCTGGGCACCTCCCGCACTAACCCCTTTGATGGCCCTAATGGTGGCCCCGAGAACATCGAGATCATGATGGAGCGCAACGGTATCGACGCTATTGTCGCTATCGGCGGCGAAGGCACCCTGGCGGGCGCTAAGCGCCTGGCTGACGCGGGCCTGCCCGTCGTCGGTGTTCCTAAGACCATTGATAACGATCTGCAAGCAACCGACTACACCTTCGGTTTCGATACCGCAGTTTCTATCGCAACCGACGCCCTGGACCGTCTGCGCACCACCGGCGAGTCCCACCACCGTGCCATGGTCGCTGAGGTTATGGGCCGTCACGTTGGTTGGATTGCCCTGCACTCCGGTATGTCCGGTGGCGCTCACGCTATTCTGATTCCCGAGGTCAAGGTCTCGATGGAAGAGGTTTCTGGCTGGGTCAAGGAAGTTCACGACCGCGGCCGCTCCCCCCTGATTGTTGTTGCTGAGGGCTTCATCCCCGAGGGCTTTGACGATGTGATGGCTGGTAAGGGCCAGGAGAAGGACGGCCGCCCCCGCCTGGGCGGTATCGGCGACTGGGTTGCCCAGGAGATCGAGCGCATCACCGGCATCGAAACCCGTAACACCACCCTGGGTCATATCCAGCGCGGTGGCGCCCCCACCGGCTTTGACCGCGTGCTCTCCACCCGCCTGGGCATCCAGGTTGTTGACATGATTCACGACAAGGAGTGGGGCAAGATGGTTGCCATGCAGGGCACCGAGATTAAGCGCGTTGACTTCGCTGAGGCCCTCAACGGCCTCAAGACCGTTCCCCTGCACCGCTATGAGGAGGCTAAGGTTCTCTTCGGCCGCTAGGCCCTAGAGGCATAAGAAGTGGCCCTCCTCCCCTGGCGGGGAGGAGGGCCACTTCTTTAGTATCGGTTGGTTTTATGCGCCTTATACGCCCTGTAGGGCGATGACTGCTGGGAGGGTTAGGATTAGCAGGGAGAAGGCCACTGCCCAGCCCCAGGTGCGGGCCAAGAGACTTAGCCCAAGGCCAAGAAGACCCAGCAGGGGTGCAAGAGCCCAGCTATAGCTGGTGGTAAGCCCTCCATAGGTAAAGGCAAGAGCACCTGCCAGAAATATAAAGGCAGCAAGCAGATTGAATTTTTGCCAGCGGGGGGAAGAGAATGTTCCCCACTGATTACCAGTCACGTAAGATACCATCTTGACCACCTTTTCTAGAAACGTGACTCCCTAAATTGAAAATTTTTCATTACAAATTGTGAGCCTGTGAGCCGTATGACAAAATACTTACATGATGAACATCACTTGTCAAGAATCTGTGAAAAATATTTTGGCAACAGAACCAAACCAGTTCCACCTACCACCAACGCTTGGTTCTACCGTCTAAGACCCAAGCAAGAATCCCCCCTGCCTCCTTCAACAGACGACCAAGGCGCCTGCGCCCCAGAGAGCAACTCGTGATACTCAGCGGAGGTCACAGCAGAACAGCACTGCCTACCGTAAAAAGTCCCCCATGTTCCGGCGTCCGGCTACCTGGCCAGCCTCCGGCGCAACGATAATGGTCTGGGCGGCAGCGTACTCACTGGTTACGGGATTTCCCTCGGGGTCCCTATCGCCCTCATCCACCACGCGCAGGGCTACTGACAGATCGAGGGAGCGTTTCAGCAGGGCAAGGGCAATCGGCCCGGCCTCATGGTGCAGGGCCACCGAGGTCACGGTGCCCACCTTCTTCTCGCCGTTCATCACGGCAGAACCGGCAGCGGGCAGGGTGTGCTCGGAGCCGTCCAGGTCAAGGAAGGTGAGGCGACGAGGCGGGTGCCCCAGGTTGTGCACGCGGGCCACGGTCTCCTGGCCCTTATAGCAGCCCTTCTCCAGGTGTACGGCGGTGCGGAGCAGGTCGAGCTCGTGGGGGATGGTCTTCTCATCAGAGTCCACGCCCACGCGCGGCCGCCAGGCCTCAATACGCAGGGCCTCAGCAGCCCAAACTCCGGCCAGCTGGGCCCCCTCCACCGCATCGAGCAGACGGTGGGCGGGCACGATGGTCAGGTAGCGGCGGTAAGCGGACGCCGGGTGCTCGCCTTCCCCAGCAGACGCGTAGGTGTAGCCCCCGGGGGCAATACCAGCGCCCCAGGGGTCAGTCCAGACGATGCCGCCTGCCAGCACGGCGTCCGCACCCTCAACCTCGCGCGGGTCAAGGGTGGAACCCAGCACCGCGTGGGTTTCGGTGCGGTCGGTAATCTCAACGCGCAGCATGAACTTCATGCGGTTCAGATACTCGGTCAGGGGCGCAGCCTGGTCCCGTTCAGTGATCAGCCAGACCGCGCCGTCCTTCTCAACAGCAAAGGCTGAAAACTCGATACGGCCCTGCGGGGTCAGCAGAAGAAGCTCGGTAGAGTCCCCCTCCCCCAGCCCGGCTAGGACCTGGCTTGAGAGGGTGGTCAGCCAGCTCAAGCGGTCCTCACCCGCAACCGTCACCACGCCCAGGTTGGAGTGGTCAACCAGGGCAATCCGGGTACGGCGGGCCAGGGCTCGCTGCTCAGCAACCGGGTTGCCGTAGTGGGCAGCGACCCCGGCGTCCGCCCCGGACGCCGCAAAAGCACCCGGACGGGAGAGCAGGGGGCTACGGTAGGCAGTCACTGCTGGTCACCTGCAAGGTTTTCGCCGCCGAACATGGTGGTGCCCAGGTCTTCACCTGTCATGGACGAGGTCTTACGCAGCTCAGCCGAGGCGTGCTTCTCAAGCTTGCGGGTCTCGGGGTTAGCGGTTTCCCAGTCCCACATGAGGTTGCCGTTGACCAGGCCCCAGAGGCGCACAGATCCGGCGTAGTCCTTGGTGATGTCGTCCTTGAGCATGTTGCCGGTCTGCATACGCACCACCGGGCCCTTAATCATGCCCACATAGTTTTCTGTCAGGCCGCCGGGGTGGGCGATGGTGGCGAGCAGATTGAAGCCGCCGTCCTCGTTGCGCAGGGACTCAACGGACTCGGCGTTCTGGTGCACGGGAACCACATCGGCAGGCACCAGGCCGGGGCCCACGTCGCCGTCTACCTGGGGGCGGTCAATCTGCCAGAAGCCGGTCTCAACGGTGATGGTGCGTAGCTTCTGCCCCTGGTCATCAAGCAGGAAGCTCTCGGCGCGGTATTCAATGAAGGGCAGGCCGTCCTGGCTGAAGGTAATAATCTGCCCGAAGGGGGTTGATTCTGAGCCCTCGTACCAGAGGGAGCCGGTGCCCTCCCAGGTGCCCAGCAGCCAGGAGAAGGGCACGAGTTCGGGGGTAAGGTTGGTGGGAATTTCAATAGCCATACACACCAGTGTAGTGCGGGAGATGTGCGGGCGGCAGAGACGCCCCCGCCGCTCCCTTCACCTGAGGTGCCCGAAATATAAAGAAAACCGGCCCTCGCGCAACAGTGCGCTGGGCCGGTACTGATAAGCCTGTGGGTTGCTTACTTCTGGCCGCGGAAGAGGCCGGTGAGTACGAAACCGATGCAGGTGAAGATAGCCAGACCTGCCAGGCCCAGAAGGACGAGGAAGAAAATTTCAAGTGCAAGAATACTCATACCGCTACACTACCACGCGAGTGAGGAAAGTCGCACATACGTAGGCGATGACGCCGATAAATGCTACGGGTGTTACGCCCAGGGTGACGGCGCCGCGGCGGGGGGCTTCCTTGGGTCCTGCCGAGACAACCCGGATGCCGATAAGACCCAGCAGCAGGCCGACGGCCAGGCCGATAGTGAGGACGGGGTAGGCGGTTTCAACATCTCTGGCCAAAATGGCCAGCCCCACCCAGCCTGCAACCGAAACCGAGGCCAGCACGCCCGAGACACAGCTGATAACCGATTCAAGTCGCCCAACAGCCCCTTCACCGCGGGCTAGTTCTGCCATAAAACTAGCAACCACACCCACCGCGGCGATGGCAGGCAGAAAGCCCAGGGGCGAGTCGCCGGGGTTGAGCCAGGAATATAGCAGGGAGGCCACGCCGGAGAGCAGAACAATCACGGAGTGGGAGGTGATGCGGCGGCGCCCTCGCAGCTCGGCGATGCCGGTTGCGGCGGGCCAGCCGCCAGCAATCAGTAGGACGGTCCCCAGCCCGGCGAGCGCGGCAAAGTCAGGAGATACCGCTGCCGCAACGACCAGGGCAGCCAGCGTGATGAGGGCTGATATAGCGACTAGGGTGTAGCGGGAGCGGCGGGTTGCCCCAATGCGGCCGATGGGCCCCTCGTAGACGGTTTTTTGTCGGGCTCGCCGTAGTTTGGTGAGTTCAGGTACGAAGGTTCGAATGGCGCGGGTGTGGGTGGGCTCTTTAGTAGTCACGGGGGCGTTTCATCTTACTGTGTGGTGTACCGGGTGTGTGGGCGCCGGCGTCCTTCTTATCTTCCCGTATTACGAACCTGTTTATCAACGTCTGTACCCTGCGTTTTATACTGGTGCTTGAGTTGACCTGTTCAAGGGAGTGTATGAGCGTGCTGCATATTGTCGTATTGAGTGATTCTGCGACCGATGGCGCCGGCGTCACTCAGTCGCTGGGTTTGTTGGCGCACCAGCTGTCTGTTCTCCCCCTGGGTGCTGCACCGTCGATGATTCAGGCTGCCGGGCCGAGCGTGGTTTTGGTGGATGCCCGTGAGCAGTTGGTTGCGGCCCGTAACTGCGCCCAGTTATTAAAGGGGTCGGGTCTTTCTGTTCCGCTGTTGATGGTGCTCACCGAGGGCGGTATGGCTGCGGTGGCCCCCCATTGGATGGTGGACGATATTGTGCTGGAGTCGGTGGGCCCGGCTGAGCTTGAGGCTCGCCTGCGTCTTTTGACCTCCCATGCAGCTGAAGAGTCTGAGCCTGAGAGCACGATTATTCGGGTCGGTGGCATTACGGTTGATGAGGCCTCGTATTCGGCCCGTTTGCAGGGTTCTCCTCTGAACCTGACCTATAAAGAGTTTGAGTTACTGAAGTTTTTGGTGCAGCACCCGGGCCGGGTTTTTACGCGCGCCCAGCTTCTCTCTGAGGTGTGGGGCTATGACTACTACGGTGGTACGCGCACGGTTGATGTGCATATTCGCCGCCTGAGGTCCAAGTTGGGCCCTGACCATGAGCAGTTGATTACGACGGTTCGCAACGTGGGGTACAGCTTTAACTCGGCGCGGTCGGATTCTCGGTAGGCTTAGAGGAGTTGCGATGTGTGTAGGAGGCGCGTGTGGTCTATGAAATTGTTTCACCCAAGGTTTCGGGTGCTGTCGTTGCTAGTTTTGAGCAGCTAGCTGAGCGGGCCCGCCAGCAGGACGGTGCCTCCCCCTTTTCTGAGCAGACCTTTGTTGAGCTGCGCAAGGCAGCTGCGGGGGCGGACGCCGGTGTGCGGCTGTTTGAGGCCCGGCAGGGTGGTGCGCCCCTAGGCTTTGCGGCCCTGGTGAGGGAGGGTGAGCTCTGGGTGCTGGAGGCCGCAGTTTCCCCCGAGGCCCGTGGCCAGGGCCTTGGTTCGGCCCTGATAGGCGCGGCGGTTGAGGCTGCCGGTGATGAGCCGATTCGGGCCTGGGTCCACGGTGGTTCTGATACGTCTAGCCCTGCCCTGCAGGCGGCAACCCACCTGGCCGATAAGCTGGGCTGGCGCCCTACCCGCGAACTCTACAAGCTGGGTCTGGCCCTGACCGACGAGGGGCGGGCGAGCGTCCGCACCGCTGCTGCAGAGCGCCCCCTCCCCGCTGACCTTACCCTGACTACCTACGCCCCAGAGCAGGCTGAGGCGTGGGTACAGGTCAATGCGCAGGCCTTTGCCCACCACCCCGAGCAGGGGCGGCTCACCCTAGAAGATCTGGCAGCCCGCACCGACTCTGACTGGTTCCGCCCCGAAGGCTTCTTCCTCGCGCTAGAAAAGGACGGCCACCTAGCGGGCTTCCACTGGACCAAGATTCCCACCGGCCAGGGCGAGAGCCCCGAAGGTGAGGTCTACGCTGTGGGTATTGCTCCCGCCTGGCAGGGTAAGGGGCTGGGTAAGGCCCTGACCCTAGCCGGTATGGCCTACCTGGCTGAGGCTACCGACGAGTCCGGAACGCCCCTTGACCGCGTCGTCCTCTATGTCGATGCCGACAACACCACCGCAGTAGCCCTCTACCGCTCCCTCGGCTTTACCCCCCTCACCATCGACCGACAGTACGCACCCGCCCACCCCTAAGCTTTACCACCACCCCCTCGCACTGAAAGGCAAACCATGACCACCACCCCGGCAGAAACCCCGGCCCACCCCCACATCAACGGCGATATCAGCAAGCTCGAACGCGCCGAAACCCGCGTAGACCGCATCGACGTGGGCGAAAAAATTAAGCAACCCAACCTCGAAGGCGACTTCGGTAGCGACCGCTTCCTTGACCGCGAAATCAGCTGGCTCGAGTTCAACACCCGCGTGCTCGAACTAGCCGAAGACCCCAACCTCTACCTGCTAGAGCGCCTCAACTTCCTCTCCATCGTCACCAGCAACCTGGACGAGTTCTTCATGGTGCGCGTAGCCGGCCTCAAGCGCCGTATCGCTACCGGTATCGCCGTGCCCTCCGCCGCAGGTCTCTCACCCGAAGAGCAGATGGAAGAAATTTCCGAAGCCGCCCACGCCCTGCAGGAGCGCCAGGCGAAAGTCTTCCACGAGCAGGTCTACCCCGAGCTCGAAAAAGAGAACATCCGTATCGTGGGCTGGGCTGACCTCTCAGAAGCTGAGCAAGAGCGCCTCTCCCGCTTCTTCCGCGCCGAGCTCTTCCCCGTGCTCACCCCGCTAGCGGTGGACCCCGCCCACCCCTTCCCCTACATCTCGGGTCTGTCGCTGAACCTGGCCGTCATAGTCCGCAACCCCCAGACCGGCAAGGAGCTCTTTGCCCGCCTCAAGATGCCCGAGACCATCGAACGCATGGTTGCCGTGGACGGGGCCCGCTCGGTTAAATCGTCCTCCGGCGAGGTTCGCTTCATCCCCCTTGAGGTCATCATTGCCGAGCACCTCGATGTGCTCTTCCCCGGCATGGAGGTCGTAGAACACCACGCCTTCCGCGTCACCCGCAATGAAGACCTAGAAGTTGAAGAAGACGACGCCGAGAACCTGCTCAAGGCCCTCGAAACCGAGTTACTGCGCCGCCGCTTCGGCCCCCCAGTGCGCCTGGAAGTTGAAGATACCATCAACCCCACCATCCTTGACCTGCTGGTTTCAGAGCTGCGCATCGACGAGCACGAGGTCTACAAGCTCCCCGCACCCCTTGACCTGCGCGGCCTGTCCGATATCGCCAAGACCAACCGTCCGGCCCTGCACTACCCTAAACACATCGCCCACACCTCCCGCTGGCTCAACGCCAACGAGACCTCCAAGGCAGCCGACGTCTTCACCGCAACCCGCGACCACGACGTGCTGCTGCACCACCCCTACGACTCCTTTGCCACCAGCGTGCAGGCTTTCCTGGAGCAGGCAGCTGCCGACCCCGCCGTCCTGGCTATTAAGCAGACCCTCTACCGCACCTCGGGCGACTCCCCCATCGTGGATGCCCTCATCGAGGCAGCCGAAGCCGGTAAGCAGGTGCTGGCCCTGGTTGAGATTAAGGCCCGCTTCGACGAGGCCGCCAACATCAACTGGGCTCGTAAGCTCGAACGCGCGGGCGTGCACGTGGTCTATGGCATTGTGGGCCTCAAGACCCACTGCAAGCTCTCCCTGGTGGTGCGCAAAGAGGCGGATGGCCTACGCCGCTACTGCCACATCGGCACCGGTAACTACCACCCCTCCACCGCCCGCTTCTACGAGGACCTGGGCCTGATTACCTGCGACCCGCAAATCGGTGAGGACGTCTCCCGCCTCTTCAACCAGCTCTCCGGCTACGCCCCGAAGACCACCTACAAGCAGCTGCTGGTTGCCCCCCGCTCCCTGCGTTCTGGCCTGATTGATAACATCAACAAGGAAATCGAGCACAAGCGCGCTGGCCACACCGCCAAGATTCAGATTAAGTGCAACTCCATGGTCGATGAGGCCATCATCGACTCCCTCTACCGGGCCTCCCAGGCAGGGGTTGAGGTCAACGTGGTCGTTCGCGGTATCTGTGCCCTGCGCCCCGGTGTGCCCGGCCTATCAGAGAACATCAAGGTGCGCTCCATCCTGGGCCGTTTCCTCGAACACTCCCGCGTCTTCACCTTCGAAAACGCCGGCAGCCCCAAGGTATACATCGGCTCGGCAGACATGATGCACCGCAACCTCGACCGCCGTGTCGAAGCCCTGGTGCATGTGAAGGCAGAAGCCCATATCAAGTACCTGCTGGAGATGTTCGACAACTACCTCTCAGAAAAAACCAGCAACTGGCGCCTGGGGTCTGACGGCACCTGGGAGCGCCACCACCTGGCAGCCGACGGCTCACCCCTGCGCGATGTGCAGGCCTACTACCTGGCTAGCCGCGACCAGAAACGCAACAAGCGAGCCTAGGTCGGGCACAGGCATCCGCGCCTTGTCCACCGCTCACAGCTAAGGGGCTTAGAATGTCCTCGGGTTAACATTCGGTTAACTCAAGGACATTCTGAATGCCCGCCCCACCCCCACGGAGCTTCCCACATGCCGCATACCGAGACCTTCTACGCCGCCCACACCCACGACGGAGCGCTCTCGCTCAGCCGGGGCCCCCACAACCGGGCAACTATCAACGCAGCAGGCGCTATTATCTGGCGCTGGCACCATGACCAGATGCAGGTCCTGATTATTCATCGTCCCCGCTACGATGACTGGTCCTGGCCCAAGGGCAAGCAGGACCCCGGCGAAACCTTGCCGGAAACCGCCGTCCGGGAAATCCGTGAAGAGGTGGGGCTGCACGTGACCCTCGGCGCACCTCTCGCGGTAACCGCCTACGAGGTCAAGGGCAAGCCCAAGGAAGTCTACTACTGGGCAGCCGAAGCACCCACCGGGCAAAAAGCCGTTGCCGACGAGGGCGAAGTTGACGAGCTGCGCTGGGTCACCCCCAAACAGGCCCGCACCATGCTCACTAACTCCACCGATAAAGAACCCCTCGACGCCCTCCTGGCCCTGGAGCACACCCAGAACCTGCGCACCCGCCCCGTGATTATCGTCCGCCACGCCAAGGCCAAACCGCGCGCCAGCTGGGCTGGGGCCGAAGGCGAGCGATCACTTGCCGCTACCGGCAAGCGCCAGGCCCTGGCGGTAGGACGCCTGCTGGAGGCCTGGCAGCCCGAACGCATCATTTCCTCCCCCTGGGTGCGCTGCATGCAGACGGTCTACCCCTATTCGAAGGCCTCTGGTATTTCCATCAAGGAGAAGCGGGCCCTGACCGAAGCCCACCATGCCCGGGCGCCCAAGCACGCCCGTAAGGTGGTCGAGTCCCTCTTTGAGAAGCGGGATAAGTCGGTCATGCTCTGCACCCACCGCCCGGTGCTACCCACCGTCCTTGGGGTTCTGGGCGAGCACCTGAATAAGCAGCTACGCTCCCATCTGCCCGTGCATGACCCCTACCTCAAGCCCGGGGAAATGTGGGTCTTGCAGGTGTCTGTGGCCCACCCCAAGACCGTGGTGTCGCTGGAACAAATTAAGCCTTTTGACGATTAAAGAAGATATGACTGTTATTCCTACCCCCTACGAAGACCTGCTGCGCGAGATTATGGCGACCGGCGACGAGAAAGCCGACCGCACCGGCACCGGCACCAGAAGCGTCTTCGGCCGTCAGATGCGCTTTGACCTCTCTGAGAGCTTTCCGCTGATCACCACCAAGAAGGTGCACTTCAAATCTGTGGTTATTGAGCTGCTCTGGTTCCTGCGTGGGGAATCCAACGTGCGCTGGCTGCAAGAGCGCGGCGTAACGATCTGGGATGAGTGGGCGGACGAGGACGGCGAACTGGGCCCGGTCTACGGGGTGCAGTGGCGCTCCTGGCCGGCCGGTGACGGGCAGGCTATCGACCAGATTGCCAAGGTGCTTGACTCGCTCAAGAACAACCCCGATTCCCGCCGTCATATTGTCTCTGCTTGGAACCCGGCTGAGGTTGACGACATGGCGTTGCCTCCCTGCCATGCCCTCTTCCAGTTCTACGTAAAGACCCGGGAGGACGGCCAGAAGGAGCTGTCCTGCCAGCTCTACCAGCGGTCTGCCGACATGTTCCTGGGCGTGCCCTTCAACATTGCCTCCTATGCCCTGCTGACCCAGCTGATTGCTGAAGAGGTGGGTATGGTGCCCGGTGAGTTCGTCTGGACCGGCGGTGACTGCCACATCTACTCCAACCACTACGAGCAGGTCACCGAGCAGCTGTCGCGCGAGCCCTACCCCTACCCGCGCCTGCGCATTAAGAATAAGAAGCCCTCAATTTTTGACTACGAGTTTGAGGACTTTGAGCTGGTAGATTACCGCCACCACCCCCTCATCAAGGCCCCGATTGCGGTCTAGGGCCAAGGAGTTGAGCGTGAAGGGTGAGCAGGTAAGCGGCTCGGGCGCCCTGCCCGAGCTAGCAGCTATCTGGGCGCAGGCAGGCAACGGGGTGATTGGCAGTAACGGCGATATGCCCTGGTATGCGCCCGAGGATCTAGCCCATTTCAAGACCTTGACCCTGGGCGCCCCTGTCATTATGGGCCGGGTGACATGGGAGTCCTTCCCTCCCCGTTTCCGCCCCCTGCCGGGGCGACTCAACCTTGTGATTACGCGTTCTGTCTCGCAGGTTGAAGAAAAGGACGGCGCCGTCTGGGCTCCCTCTCTCGATACGGCTTTGGGGGCGGCGCAGAGTTTAGCTCCGGACGCCCCCACCTACTGGGTCATTGGCGGCGGCTCCCTCTACGCCGAGGCCCTGCACCGGACCGATTTGCCCGCTGTGGCTGGCGGGCAGGTAGCCCGGGTGGAACGTACCCTTTTTGAGGCTGAGGTTCCCGGTGATACTTACGCCCCTACGCTGGGTGCCGACTGGGCGCTAGTTGCTGAGGGCGCGCCCGTCCGCTCTGAAAAAGGCTTTGCGCTGACTGCCACCGGTGAGAATCTCCCTCTCACCATGCGGTTCCAGACCCTGCACAAGACAAGGGCAGTAGGTCAGCGCCAATAGTTTGAAACAAAACGAGCGGGGGAAAGCCGCCCCAGACCGTCCACAATTTTGGCGGCTGCATCTTCCAAACCGTGCTCTTTACCTGTTTCCTCAAAAGCCTCTGGCAGGCAGCTAAGAATCTCTTCTACGAGCTCTTGGGCCCGTTGCCTCGCCAAGCCTAAACGCTGTCCCTCAAACACTAAACCTTCGTCAGAAATCTGAGTAAATCTGTAGTTTTTCTTAATGCCCATCGGAAAGTAAGCCAAGCTTTCATTCCCGATATGTGCAGCAGCGGAAATCAAATCGTACAGTGGAGCAAGCTCACTCCCGCTCTCCCGATGCACCAAAGAATAGTTCTTGGCGTGAGCATCTGTACCAACTACGCCTACATTGAACACCAGGCCTTTAAAGAAGTCCTCTTGAAGACGTAAGCGATCCCCCGGCTTAGTTTTTTGGCGGAATAGTTGGCCTATCTCACCAACTCCAGGGCCACCATCACGATGCTGATACTTCTTCTCAGGCGGTATACCCAGTGCTTGTAATAGGTCTTCCTGGTGTACCCGGCGAACCGTATCGTCAAGGATATACCGGTCGTAGCGGGGAACAATGACCGCTGTTAGGCTACTTGTTCTACTCCGCCATAATTCAGGATCAACAGCATTAAGCCCGCATTTAACGGCTACCTTCATTGTTAAGAACTCAGCAATGTCGATATTCTCAACAAAATAGTTATCCTCCGTTTTAACAGGCTTAATGATGTGGGTAGTGGCGATACCTGACCCCGGCTGGACCCATTTACCCTCATGATTTCTGGTCAGCGATAGCTTTGGCTGGGCTCCTGCCACGCTAAATCGAAAAGCTTCAGAAGCAATCAGCGTTTTCCCGCGATAAAGCTCTCTACTTTCCTCTAGTAGTTCTTCGAAATCTGCTTCATTCAGCAAGGGTTGCTGAGAAAGGTTAGCTCTCTGCGCATCGCTGCTGCCCTTGCCCGGCAGTAAAAGCTGAAGAGCCCCTGCAACGTCTTGCCCATAGCGCTCAAGTAAACCAAAAATGGATCCTGCTGACACACCCGCTGCGCGCGCCATATTTTCTAAAGCTTGAGCATTATCGGGTAAAAGCCCTTTAAGGAACGGTAGCGCTACCTTATTTTTATGCGCCCGATTTCGTTCAGGCATAGACAGAGAAAGGGGTACCGCACTTTCATACCCCGGGGAATAGGCAAAAGTGATTTGCCCATTTTTCTCCATGAAGGTGCCACACAGTTCACCATCTAGGTAGGCATTGAGTTCACTCATGATGCGGCCTTTACTTGAAGCTCTAGGTTTAGAGCCCAAAAAGTATCTAGTACCTTATAGAGCTCAACCGTTGGCTTACCTTGTTCAAGATCAATGTACCATTTGCGGGATACACCAATTTTGGCGGCTACTTCTTTTTGAGTAAGACCGAGCTCTTCTCGGCGGAGACGGACGGCCTCCCCGACTTCTCCGGTGACGTGCAGGGTTCGCATAACGGTGGCATCTTGCTGTGTCATACCGCAAGTGTAACCGAATAACCACTTTTCCTAAAGTAATCGTACGGTTACTCTTATCAAAGTCACCGTACGATTACACATCCTCTCACCATGCGGTTCCAGACCCTGCGCCGGGAGCCCGTAAAAGCTAGACTAAAACCATGACTTTTACATCTGGTGATTCAGTAGGCTTTGTTGGTTACCGTGGCATGGTCGGCTCCGTGCTCATGAAGCGCATGCTCGAAGAAGGTGACTTCGAGGGTATCAACCCGGTCTTCTTCTCCACCTCCCAGGCCGGCTCTGCTGCCCCCACCTTCAGTGGCACCCTCGAAGAATCTACCCTCAAGGACGCCCACGATATCGACGAGCTCGCCAAGCTGCCCGTCATCGTCACCGCCCAGGGTGGCGACTACACCAAGGCAGTACACACCCAGCTGCGCGAACGCGGCTGGAGCGGCATCTGGATCGACGCCGCTTCTACCCTGCGTATGAACGACGATGCAGTCATCGTGCTTGACCCCATCAACCGCGACGTCATTGACCGCGGCCTGGAGTCGGGGGTTAAGGACTTCATCGGCGGCAACTGCACCGTCTCCTGCCTGCTCATGGGCCTGGGTGGCCTGTGGAAGCAGGGCCTGGTTGAGTGGGGCACCTCCATGACCTACCAGGCAGCCTCCGGCGGCGGCGCCCGCCACATGCGCGAGGTACTCAAGCAGTTCGGCGATATCAACGGTCACGTAGCAACCGAGCTGGACGATCCCGCGTCCGCCATCCTTGAGATCGACCGCAAGGTGCTGGAACTCCAGCGCTCCGGCGACCTCGACACCACCCAGTTCGGTGTGCCCCTGGCTGGTTCGCTGATCCCCTGGATTGACTCTGATCTGGGCAACGGCCAGTCCCGCGAAGAGTGGAAGGCCGAGGCTGAGTCCAACAAGATTCTAGGCCTTGAGGGCGATGACCGCGTAGTTCTAGACGGTCTGTGCGTGCGCATCGCAACCATGCGCTCCCACTCCCAGGCTCTGACCCTGAAGCTCAAGGAAGACCTGACCGTTGAGGAAATCGAGAAGATCATCGATGAGGACAACGAGTGGTCAAAGGTTATCCCTAACACCAAGGACGCCACCGTTGAGGGGCTGACTCCCGTTGCGGTGTCCGGCACCCTGGATATCCCGGTGGGCCGCATCCGCAAGCTCAACATGGGCCCCCAGTACATCTCTGCTTTTACCGTGGGTGACCAGCTGCTATGGGGTGCCGCAGAACCTGTGCGCCGCATGCTGAAGATTGCGACCGGCACCCTTTAGACTGGTGCTATGACCAAGAACGAGATGCCCCCGGTTCACGACTCCCACGAGGAGCTGTGCGGGGGCATCCGTGCTTTAAATTTTAGGGTTGATAAGGGGTTGGACGTCCCACCCTACTCCCAGCTACGGCGGGCTATCATTGCGGCACGAGCTTCCGGTGCCCTGGCTGCCGGGGATAGGCTGCCGCCCATGCGGGCTCTGGCTGCCGAAACAGGACTGGCAGTAAACACGGTGGCTAAGGCCTACAAGGAGCTTGAAGCAGCCGGTGCTATTGAGACCCACGGCCGGGCAGGGTCCTTTATTACGGCCCTCGACTCAACCGCGCACAAGGCGCAGACCCTAACCGAAAAGTACATTACAGCCATGCGCAAAATGGGCTTTGAAGACCAGCAGATCCACGAGACCCTAGACCATATGCTGGGGTTCGAGAGCTAAGAATGAAGCAGGCTCGCAGCGAAGCTGCTGGCTCGATGAAGTGAGCGAGTGCGAGTGCGAGCGCGCAAGCACATAAGAGCGAACGGAATCCGCCGTTAAGCGGGGCGTGAGGGTCAGGCTTGTGCCTATTCCGCCCGCAGATTTATTTCCTCGCGCGCTCGGAATCTGCTGGGCTCCATCCAGCGTGAGCCTGCGGAACATTCTATACAAGCCTCTACGTTCCCCTGTAGTGGCAGCCCGTTGGGCAGTAGTGGCTGCGGTTGCTGCGGCTGGCCCAGCGGGCGGCGGTGCGACGGCGGTGGGCCCGGCGCCGCTTAGCCTCTAGCTGCCGCCAGATATTCAGCACCTTAGCTTTCGCCCACACATTCAGGCGGTGGGCCCAGTGGAATTCGGTGCCCCACAGGCTCATGCCCATGAAGATAAAAAGCCAGCCGGGGCCGGGCGTCACCAGCATGATAATACCGGCGACGATGCACAAAAAACCTAGCCCGATAATGAGCAGGCGGTAGAGCAGGAGCAGGGCGGCGTGGCGCCCCATAAAGGCACGGAAGCGCTCCATACGCCGGTGTAGGCGTCCGCCCTGCCCGCTCTCGATTTCTTTCTCTAGGCTCATGATGCCCCTGCGTTAGAGAGCAAACCCAACGACAACAGGCTCAGGTACCAGGCGTACCCCAAAGCTTTCCTCAACCCCGGCTCGCACAGCGCGGGCGATGGCCGCGATATCGGCGGTCGAGGCGCCACCGCGGTTGGTGATAGCCAGGGTGTGCTTGGTAGAAAGCGACGCTCTGCCACCGGCAAGCTCTGCTGCCTCGCCCTCACGGCCGAAGCCCTTATCGAACCCGGCGTGCTGGATCAGCCAGGCGGCAGAGAGTTTGACCATGCCATCCAGGGGTTCACCGGCGGGGGTGGTTGCCGGGTAGCGGGGGGCGTCCTCGGGGAGCTGGGCAGCGACGTCCTGCCCCACGATGGGGTTGGTGAAGAAGGAGCCGGTGGAGTAGGTGTCACGGTCGGCGGCGTCCAGCACCATGCCCTTACCGGCGCGCAGGCGCAGCACGGTTTCGCGTACCAGGCGGGAGTCGGCGCGCTCCCCCACCTCAACGCCCAGCTGGCGGGCCAGCTCAGCGTAGCGGACGGGGGCGGACTGGGAGCCGTGCGGCAGCTGGAAGTCTACGGTCAGCACCACATAGCGGGGAGACCCGTTGACGGTGGACTGCTTGAGAATCGAGTCGCGATAGGCGAACTTCAAGTCGGCGTTAGCGAAGGTCTTGTAGCCGCCGGTTTCGCGGTCCCAGGTGCGAACTGAGGCGATGGTGTGGGCGACCTCAGAGCCGTAGGCCCCCACGTTCTGCACGGGGGTGGCGCCTACGGTGCCAGGAATACCTGAGAGGGCCTCGATACCGGAGAGCTCGTTCTCTACGGCGTAGGCCACCAGGTCGTCCCAGGTGTGGCCTGCCTGCACGCGCAGGGTGGTGCCTCCGCAGGCGTAGTCGCTCACGGTCTCAAGACCGGTTGAAGCGATGTGCACCACTGCCCCGTCAAAGCCCTCATCGGCTACCAGCAGGTTAGAACCCCCGCCCACCACCAGCAGGTCTTCTCCTGCACGGTCGGCGGCGGTTACGGCATCGATAATCTCCTGCTCGCTGGTGGCCTCAACGAAGGTGCGGGCGGGGCCACCCACAGCGGCAGTGGTCAGTTCACTTAAAAGCTTGTCAGTCACGGTGCCCATTCTACCGGCTTAGCCCGAATGCCACCTGCAAGCGTGCCCACCGGGCGCTGGGAGCTGGGCACGGGCGTCCTGGCGGCTAGTGCCCCTAGAGCTTTTCGGTGTGGACGGTACGGCTGAGCTTCTTGGGTTCCAGCTGGCTGGTGAGCAGTAGGGATACAACCACAAAAACCAGCACGGCTAGCAGGCCGTTGCGGATTCCAAAGTGTTCCCCCAGCAGACCCAGCAGGGGCGGGCCGCCCAGGAATGCTGCATAGCCGATGGTTGAGACGACAGAGACGCGGACGGCGGCCTTGAGCGGGTCGTCCGAGGCAGCTGACATGCCGGTTGGGAAGCCGAGGGAGGCTCCCAGGCCCCAGACCAGCAGGCCAACAAAGCCCAGGGGCACGGTAGGGGCAAAGATGAAGAGGGCCAGGCCGATAATGGCGAGCGAGCAGGTGGTGCGGAGCACCGGCACCCGGCCAAAGCGGTTGAGCAGGGCGGTGCCGCCAAAACGCCCCACCATCATGGCCACCACAAAGGTGAAGTAGCCCAGCGACCCGATGGTGTTGCTGGTGCCGTAGTCGTGGGTGAGGGCGAGCGCGACCCAGTCGTTGGCGGAGCCTTCGGCCAGTGCCATGCCCAGTACGAAGAGGCCGATGAGGATGGTGTGTTTGTCGCGCCAGGCGTCACGCACCCGGTAGGAGCCGACGGCGGCGATGGCCTGGGTGTCGTCCTGGCCGTAGTTTTCGCTGTGGCAGAACTTGAGGGAGATGAGGACGAGGGCAGCAACCGCTGACGCGAAATAGGCCATGTGGACGACGAAGGGAACGCCCAGGCGGGTATCGAGTGTGCCGATGGCGGCACCTGCTACGGTACCGATCGAGAAGAAGCCGTGCATGATGGGGGTGACGTAGCGCCCCAGGGCCCGCTCGTTGGCTACGCCCTGCACGTTGGAGGCCACGTTAGAGACAGCGCTACCCAGGCCCTGCAGCATGAGACCGAGCAGGGTAACAGCGACGCTGGCGAGGTGCACTCCCAGGCCGATCAGGAGCATGCCAATGACGGTGGTGATGTAGGCTGCCGCGATACAGCGGATAGCGCCGAAGCGGGCGACGAGGGTTCCCGAGAAGCTCACGGCGCAGAAGGAGCCGATGGTCATGCCCAGCAGCAGCAAGCCCATGGGCCCGGAGCTCAGCCCCAGCCCGTTAGCCACATCGGGCAGGCGGGTGAGCAGGGCAGAAACCACTAAACCGCTGGCAAAGAAAAGCCCCAGCACAGCCCTGTACCAGGTCTTGATCTGCCGGTCGGAAAGCTGGGTGCGGGGGTTCTGGGCCATGGTGGGTGAGGTCAATTCTCTCGTAGTAAAGCTAAGAGGGCGTATCAGTGTGTTTGTGTCCTGCTGTCTATTCTAGTGGTCGTGCACAACAAGGCGCCCGCTCAATCTCTGAACGGGCGCCTTTGGTACGCAAGGTGAGGGGGCGCTAAGCGAGCTTCACCAGAGCCTGGGCCTTCATCAGCACCTTCTGCTCCTTGCCCTCGCTGTCGGGGGCGGTGACGGTCAGGTCGATGCGGGCGGTGCGGGCGTCCGCATCCAGGGCCCCGACCTTACCGGCAACCGAGATGACGTTGCCGCCGGTGGCCGGGGAGGCCGCGTCCTTGGCATCGGGCACCGGAACCGGCTTGGAGAAGCGGGTCTGGTAGTCCACAATGGCACCGGCATCCCCCACCCAGTCAGTCACCAGCTGCACAGCAGCACCCATGGTGAACATGCCGTGGGCAATCACGCCAGGCAGCCCCACGGCGGTCGCAAAACGCTCGTTCCAGTGGATAGGGTTAAAGTCGCCGGACGCACCCGCGTAAGCCACCAGGTCAGCACGAGTGACGGGAATCTGGCGGGCACCAATCTCGGTACCCTTTTCAAGGGAGTCAAAAGAGATAGCCATGGGTTAGTCCTCCGCCCGAACCAGCAGTGATGAAATGCAGGTGGCGACCTTTTCGCCCTCTACAGTGGTGATTTCTTCGCGGGTGGTCAGCATAGCGCCAGCCCCCATGACGCGCACGCTATCGACGTGCACCTCGGTCAGCAGCTCGTCCCCGGCAACAATCGGGCGGTGGTGGGTGAAGCGCTGGTCAGCATGGACCACGCGGGAGAAGTCAATACCGGCCTCGGGGTCACCAATCAGGGCGGCGTCTGCCTTCTGGGCCAGAATAATGGCGAAGGTGGGCGGGGCAATCAGGTCGCTGTAGCCTGCGCCCTGGGCGGCCTGCACATCAAAATGCAGGGGGCTGGTGGCCTTCACGGCTGTAGCGAATTCACGGATTTTTTCTCGCCCGACCGCATAGGGCTCTGTGGCCGGGTAGGTGCGGCATACGATCTCTTGGTTAATAGCCATAGAGACCACTCTACAAACAAAAAACCTGCCAAGCTAATGCTTGACAGGTTATCTGAGCCCCGACCGGGAATCGATCCCGGGACCTCCATCTTACCAAGATGGCGCTCTACCACTGAGCTATCGGGGCGTAGCGGTGGACGGGCTCGATCCGTCGACCTCACGATTATGAGTCGTGCGCTCTAACCAGCTGAGCTACACCGCCACGTATGAACTTTTGGGCTCATACAGAGCCCCGACCGGGAATCGATCCCGGGACCTCCATCTTACCAAGATGGCGCTCTACCACTGAGCTATCGGGGCAACAGATACTAGCTTACGGTACAGCCTTTGGAAGACGCAAATCTAGAACCTGTTTTTTTAGGTGTTCTAGGGCACAAGTTGAAATGGTGCCCTATAGGTAAGGTGGCGCAGGCTCGCAGCGAAGCTGCTGGCTCCGGGGCTGGCGTGAATCGCTTGTGAGCGTCAGCGAACCAGCGAGAGGGTCGGCAGCGAGCGCGAGCCTGCAGAACCTTAGAACTTCTTGCGGCCCTTCTTCTTGCCGCCGAAGTCCTTCTTACCGAAACGGTCGTCGCGGTCGAACTTCTTCTTGCCGCCGAAGCCGCGGTCGTCACGGTCAAATTTCTTGCCGTCGAACTTCTTCTTACCGCCGAAGTCCTTCTTACCAAAGCCGCGGTCGTCGCGGTCGAACTTGCGTCCGCCTCCGCCGCCCTTGGGGCCACGGTCACGCTTGATGTTGATGAATTCACCGGCTACCTGGGTGTCGCGCAGGCGGTCGAAGAAATCACCGGGCAGTTCTGCTTCGGGCAGGGAGACGATGGTGAAGTGCTGGCGGATGTCGATTGCACCGACCTGCTTGCCCTTGAGGCCGCCTTCGTTGGTGAGGGCACCGACGATAGCTGCGGGTGAGACGTGGGACGAGCGGCCTACGTTGAGCTTGAAGTCGACCATGCCTTCTTCGGAGTGGCGGCGGCCGCCGCGGGGCTTATCGTCGCGGTCGAAGTCGCGGTCACGGTCGCGCTTTTTGCTCTTGGGTTCGGGCATTTCTTCGGCCAGGAAGGGGCGGCCCTGCTGGGCGATGACGGCCAGGGCCGCTGCGATTTCCTCGCCTTCAACGTCGTGTTCGTTGGCGTAGGCGTCGATGAGTTCCCGGAAGAAACTGAGGTCTTCGGTTTCGATGGTATCGGTGATCTGCTGGGCGAACTTCTGCTTGCGGTTGGCGTTGACGTCTTCAACGGTAGGCATGTGCATCTGTTCGACCTGCTGGCGGGTTGCCTTTTCGATCTGACGCAGCATGTACTTTTCACGCGGGGTCATGAAGAGGATGGCTTCGCCGGCACGGCCTGCGCGGCCGGTTCGGCCGATGCGGTGCACGTAGGATTCGGTGTCGTGGGGGATGTCGAAGTTGACGACCAGGGAGATGCGCTCGACGTCGAGGCCGCGGGCGGCGACGTCGGTGGCGACCAGGATGTCGATGCGGCCATCGCGCAGGGCTTCGACGGTGCGTTCGCGCTGGTTCTGGGGGATGTCGCCGTTGATGGCGGCAGCCTGGTAGCCGCGGGCCTTGAGCTTGTCGGCGACTTCTTCGGTTTCTTTCTTGGTGCGGACGAAGGCGATGATGCCGTCGTAGTCTTCGACCTCAAGCACGCGGGTCATGGCTTCGAGCTTGTGGGAGTGCATGACCTGCATGTAGCGCTGGCGGATGTTGGCGCTGGTGGTGGTCTTTGACTTGACGCGTACCTCTGCGGGGTCGTTGAGGTACTGCTCAGCGATCTTGCGGATGGTCTTGGGCATGGTTGCTGAGAAGAGGGCAACCTGCTTGGAGTCGGGGGTGTCTGCCAGAATCTGTTCTACGTCTTCGGCGAAGCCCATGCGGAGCATTTCGTCGGCTTCGTCGAGTACCAGGTACTGCAGATTGGAGAGGTCCAGGGAGCCCTTTTTCAGGTGGTCGATGACGCGGCCGGGGGTACCGACAACAACCTGGGCGCCGCGCTTGAGGCCTGCCAGCTGGGGGCCGTAGGGTGAGCCGCCGTAGACGGGTAGCACGGTGAAGTCGGGCATTTCGGTTGCGTAGGACGAGAAGGCTTCAGCAACCTGCAGGGCCAGTTCGCGGGTGGGGGCTAGGACGAGCACCTGGGTGTCTTTGGAGACGCCGTTGATGTCGGCCAGTTCTGCCAGGGTTGAGAGGGCAGGTAGGGCGAAGGCTGCGGTTTTGCCGGTGCCGGTCTGGGCTAGGCCGACGACGTCGCGGCCTTCAAGCAGCAGGGGAATGGTTTCGGCCTGGATGGGTGAGGGCTTTTCGTAGCCGACCTTTTCGAGGGCTGCCAGGACGCGGGCGTCCAGGCCCAGGTCGGTGAAGCGGGTGCCGCCGTCCTCGTCCTTTTCTACCTGCTGGGTGGGGGTGTCTACAACCGGTTCCTGGAAGATGGCGTCGGTTGCGGTGTCTGCGTTAACGGCAGTATTTTCAGTCAATGTTGTCCTCATCGAGTGGGGTTTCAGCACTCTCATCGTGGGAGGTGCTGTACGGGGTGTCCCCGTGGAATGCTCGCGAGGGGCCTCAAAGATCAGAGGTCTTCGGTTCGTGGGCGCTGGCTATCAGGGGGTGCGCGCTTGGGCGAGCTGATTACACATCAGGTTCTCTAGTCGAAGGTTCAACGGTCTGCTTAGCCTAAGTATGTTCGTTGAACGCGCGTGGCCCTGTGGTTGTGTGCCAGTAGCGGGCGTGGGCGCTGAAGAGAAATGGTCGGGGGTTCCCGATTCTTACATTTTCAAGTCTACCCTAGTTTGGGCGTTTTAGGCCCAGGTGGTGATAGAGGGTACAGCTAGCGGGTGCGGACGGCGATGTCGATGCTGCCGATGGTGCGGTAGTGAACGTAGGTGGCGGTACCGTAGCGGCCGGTTGCGTAGGCGACGGCGCTGGTGGGCGGGTTGCCGCCCCAGGCGCTGCCGAGTTTGTCGACGAGCACGTAGTCGGGGCCGGGTTCCCCGGAGTGGCCGATCCAGTAGGCGGTGTGGTTGGGCACCAGGTAGGTGAGGGCGGAGAGGTCGGCAGCTACGGTGGCGCCTTCTGGGATAGCGGCGACGGCCTCGGCCTTCACCTGGTCAGCAGTGGAAAGCTCCGTGGTGGCAAAGTCCGGGTCAGTCAGCTGGGCCAGGGGCTGGTTGGGCAGGAGTCCTAGGCTGATGATGAGGGCGAGCGCGGGCAGGGCTACCGGGGCGCGGTGTCGCAGGGTTGCAAAGATGGTGCGGACGGTGCGCCCGGCGGGTGCTGCCCCGAGCTGATAGGCGGGGAGGTGCGTACGGGCGACGGCTCGAGCAAGTACGTCGAGTAGGGCGGCAAAGACGATGGGCATGAGCACGAGGTTGTAGTGCCAGGTGGGTTCCCAGTAGCCCTCCTGGGGCGAGAGGAAGCGCCAGATGAGGGTGGGGGCTGCAATCAGGGCGAGGGGGCTGGTGGTCCAGGCCAGGACGCCGGTGAGCAGGAGCAGGCCGAGCGTGGCGGTTTTTTGCCAGGGATAGAAGAGCTGGGCGAAGGCGCCGAGGGGGTCACCGATAGCCGCTGCGATGTCGAGTTTGTCGGAGTAGTCGAAGACTCCGCCGGTGTTGAAAAAGGGCAGAATAACGCCGATGGCAAACAGGGGCCAGACTATGCCCCAGAGAGCAAGCAGGCTGGCTTCGGCCACAGCAGGGGTGTTGACCCAGGAACGCAGCAGGGTGCGGTAGCGTTCGCAGCGGGGGCGCACCGGAGCGGACGCCGATGGGAAGGCTATGCTGCTGGCGGTTGAGAGCCAGCCGGTGCGGGCCAGGGCGACGAGCCCGATCACGAGAACCGTGATGCCGACGTCCTCTTTGACGAAGACCAGGGGGGCCGCCCAGTAGATGGAGCGACGCAAAAGCGGGGCGGGGGCGTCCGTCAGGCGGGTCATGGCCAGGTAGCCCAGGCTCATGACCAGCAGGGGCAGGGCAAAGGCGACCTCGTGGAATTGAACGGCTACAGCCTGTTGGATGCCGAAGCTCAGGGCGTAGGCAGTTCCAAGAGCCAGGGCTGCCCAGAGTGCCAGGACGCGCTGGGCAAAGCGGACCAGTAGGTAGACCGACAGGGCAACCAGGCCGTTTTGCACGTAGAGCAGGGTGGCGGGCGTAGGCCAGAGCCAGTAGAAGGGGGTCAGCAACACGGTGACAGGGTGGAAGTGGTCCCCCAGCAGGTTGAACCCCTCCCCCTTAATCGGCACAATCGGGGCCTGCCCCGAGGTGTAGGCCTTAGCCAGCTGCGAGAAGATACCCAGATCCCAGGAGGGCACCACGTAGTGCAGCCACTGCAGCCAGGAGTAGATGCTGTAGAGGGCAAAAACAGCTAGGGCCAGGGCTGCAGCGCTCATGCGCGCCCTGAGGGAGTGGGCTTCTGCTGGCAGTAGGGAGGAGCTCATGCGCCTTCTTCGTCTGAGATCGGGGTGGGCGCCACGGGTGCGGCGCCTTGTACGAGTATAGACAGCAAAGTGGTTCTGTGGGTCGGGTAGAGCGGGTGTGAGACGATGGTGAGCATGTTGCGCGCGCATTTTGTTCTGGAACCAACCCACCGGGTCCACCTGGGCCAGACTTTTGCAACCCTACAGCGCGGAGCCTTTGACCCCCTCTTTCGTCAGGTGGCCGGGCCTGCTGGCCCTGTTTTTTGGGCGACGGCCCGCGAAGCTGGGGTGGGGCTGCTTGTTCGTTTTGCAAGGACGCAGCCCGCCGACCTGCGCGCCCCGATTGAGGTAACGCTATGGGCAGGTGACAACTCCCCTAGCGGTACATCGCCTGCGTCCGCCCTGGAAACTTTTGCAGCTCGCGTGCCAGGCTGGTTGGGTGAGCAGGACCGCTGGGCCAGCTTCTACGCCTCAGAGGCCTGGGGGCAGCTGCCAGCTAGGCTGGTGCGGGCCCGGGCCGAAGCACCGGGGCTGCGGCTACCATCAATTGGCCTGCTCTCGCAGAACCTGCTACTGGCCATCACAGAGCAGCGGGTCACCGGCATCGAGGCTATGGGAGGTATGCGAGCCCTGCTACGCCAGTACGGTGAACCAGCTCCTGCAACCGGGCTCCCCGACCAACCGCCGGGCCTAGCTATCTTCCCGCAGGCGTCCGTCTTTGCCCAAATTCCTGGCTGGGCCTACCACCGCGCAGGCTTTGACCGCTCTCGTTCATCTGCCATGGTGCACTATGGGAACCGGGCTGAGTCCTTCGAGCGGTTTGCCGCCCAGAATAGCGTGAGCGAGCTCGCCCGGGCGCTGAACTCGGTTCCCGGCATTGGCCCCTGGACTATCGCCGAAACCCTGCAACGCTACTGCGGCCACCCCGACGCAATCAGCGTGGGCGACTATCATCTCGCCCACCACGTCACCTACGCCTTCGACGGTACCCGCGGCGATGACGCCCGCATGGTAGAGCTACTTGCTCCCTATGCCGGGCACCGCCAGCGGGTCGTGGCCCTCATCAAGGCCGCCGGGATCAGCGAACCGCGCCGCGGCCCCCGATACGCCCCGCAGGATATGCGCTCCTTCTAAGACGAAGTCGCCCTCCCCCGGTTAGGGGAGGGCGACTTATATAAAGAAAGTTAGTGGCCTTAGGCCTGCTCAGCCTGGGCTGCTTCAGCCTCGGCAACATGCTTGTGCACTTCGGCCATATCCAGACCCTTGACCGCGTCGATAATCTGGTCGAACTGCTGGGCATTCAGGGCGCCGGGCTGAGAGAAGACGAGAACGCCCTCGCGGAAGCCCATGATGGTGGGGATAGAGGTGATACCTGCTGCGGCGGCCAGCTGCTGCTGGTCTTCGGTGTCGACCTTGCCGAAGGTGATATCGGCGTGCTTTTCAGAAGCAGCTTCGAAGATGGGGCCGAACTGCTTGCAGGGGCCGCACCAATCGGCCCAGAAGTCGAGGAAGAGAATGTCTGAGTTTTCGACGTTCTGGGTCAGGTTTTCCTGGGTAATTTCAATGGTTGCCATGAGAAACACGCTACCGGTTTTATCGGGGCTTGTCTAAAGACTGTGGCCGGTTTCTCTGATAATGAAGCTAGCCCACGATGGGAATAAAAAATCCCGCCTCGTGTGAGGCGGGATTTTCGCTGTGGCAGATGAGGGATTTGAACCCCCGTAGGCAATGCCAGCTGATTTACAGTCAGCCCCCTTTGGCCGCTCGGGTAATCTGCCGTATTCAATTTCTTGAATGTGTTCGTTTGAGCGAACAGTAGAATACTTTACACACTTTTAGGCAGCTTGCCAAACCGAAAGTAGCTTTTGTTGTAAAGACCACTTAAGCGGGCCAACCGGCGCGCTGTGAGAGCGGACGCCGGTCGGGGTGAGGCTAGTTGGATGCAGAGCTTGCCGTCAAGGCTTCTTGCTCTAGCAGGAGCGATATTTCAAGGTTTTCTAGGTAGGCATAAGCCTGGTCGGGGGTGCACATGCCGCCACGAATTTCGCGAGAGAGGTTCTCTTTCACGCCCTCGAATCTAGCGACTAAATCAGCATCGTGCAGAGTTTGACCTAGCCCGCGGGCAAAATCTGGGGTCTGTTCGGTCTTAGGTGAGACTCCGTTGGGCGCATGCGACTCATCGGAGGCCACAAAGCCTTCCATCGTCAAATCTGCAACGAGAGCTTCATACGCTCGCTGAATGGTCTCGCCAGTTACAGCTAGTACCTGGTGCGCTGCCGGAGTGGTTCCTGAGCCGGGCTGTACGCCGACTGCAGCGTGGGCAGCTGTTTTCTTTTCAGCCATAGCTTCATCCTTCCAAACCAAGATGAACTTTAGCTGAGAATAGTGTCACAGTTTCATAACGATTGCGATAACCTGCATAGCCCCCACAAAACAGGGTACCTTTGTAGGTAAGCGCCCCTCCCCCGCACCGGGGCGCCGGGGCATGGTCACCTAATCAAGATAAGCAAAAGAGGTAAATACCCGTGGCAAGCGATTCATCATTCGACGTTGTTTCTAAGGTCGATAAGCAGGAAGTTTCTAACGCCCTCAACCAGGCCCAGAAGGAAGTAGCCCAGCGCTATGACTTCCGCGGTGTCGGCGCTGAGATTGATTTCTCCGGCGAAAAGATCCTGATTAAGGCAAACTCCGAAGAGCGCGCCCTGGCCGTGCTCGATGTCTTCCAGTCCAAGCTGGTCAAGCGCGGAATCTCCCTCAAGTCCCTGGACTCAGGCGACCCCTACGCCTCCGGCAAGGAGTACCGTATTGAGTCCTCTATCAAGGAGGGCATCGCCCAGGACCAGGCCAAGAAAATCTCTAAGCTCATTCGCGAGGAGGGCCCCAAATCTGTCAAGGCCACCATTCAGGGCGATGAGCTGCGCGTAACCTCCAAGTCTCGCGATGACCTGCAGGACGTCATTGCCCTGCTCAAGGGTGCCGACCTTGAGGTTGACCTGCAGTTCGTTAACTACCGCTAGGCACCAGCCCCGCTAGCGGGGCGTCCGCTCCTATAAAAACCGCTCCCCACCTGCATCGCAGGTGGGGAGCAGTTCTTTAACCTGTTCAGAGCTGTACGGTTAATTGAGCCTGCTTGCGGCCTTGAAAATTAGAGCTGGCCGTTCTGGCGGGCCATGTTCTCCAGGCGAGCGATACGGTCTGCCATGGGTGGATGGGTAGCCATCAGGTTCTTAATCGAACCACCGCCTCGGAAGGGGTTAGCAATCATCATGGAGGCTGCACCTGCGGTTTGGCGGTTTTCGGGGTTCATGGGGTAGCGTGACACCCCGTTTTCCAGCTTGTGTAGGGCGGACGCCAGCGCCAGCGGGTCGCCGGTGAGGCGGGCGCCGTCCTCGTCGGCATCATATTCGCGGGTGCGGCTAATGGCCATCTGCATGACGGCCGAGGCCAGGGGCGCGAGGAAGGCGATGAGCAGGGTGAAGATGAGCCCACCGCCGCGGTTTTCTTCGCGGTTACCGCCAAACATGGCGCCGAAGGTAGCGAACTGGGCGATAGTGCCAATTACGGAAGCAATAGCCGCGGCGATAGATCCGGTCAGGATGTCGCGGTTGTAGACGTGCATGAGCTCGTGGCCGATAACACCCCGCATTTCGCGTTCATCGAGCAGCTGCAGAATACCTTCGGTACAGCAGACCGCCGCATTCTGGGGGTTACGGCCGGTAGCAAAGGCGTTGGGGGTCATGGTGGGCGCGACGTAAAGCTTGGGCATGGGCTGGTTAGCCTTGGCTGAGAGCTCTTCGACGATGGCGTACAGGCCGGGAATCTGCTCGCGAGTCACGGGGTAGGCGTTCATGGAGCGGATTGCGAGCTTATCGGAGTTCCAGTAGGTGTAGGCGACGGTGCCGACGCCAATTAGGCCAAATAGCAGGATGAAGATTGAGCTTCGGGTGAAGTAGGCCAGCCCCACGCCGATAAGGAGCAGGAAGCCCACCATCGACCCCAGTAAGAGGGCTGTTTTGAGGCCGTTGTTATGGCTGTGCATGAGAGTCCTTTCCATGGGGTCTTGATTCTTAGATTAGGCGCTGGGGCTGATATGTTCCCCGGTGTTTGCTAGCGGCTTGAGAAAAAGCGTCTGCCAGGCCCCACGTGGGGCCTGGCAGGCGCTGGTGACCTAGTAGCAGGTAATGTCTTGGATTCGGCTCATGCCAAAGTAACTCTCCAGAACGTAGGTGGCATAGGGCGAATCGATGATGATGGGAGGCAGATAGGTACCAACCCCTAAGGGGAATTCAGCACCTTCGGAATCGGTGACCAGGAAGGTGATGAAGCACATGCGGTTATCACCAACGGGGTACCCAATGGTATCCCAGGGTATATTGGCGATGAACTCGTAGTACTCCGGAGTACCTACCCAGTCCAGGGGTCCCAGAATCTCAGGGATTCCCGTATCGGGATCCACCGGGTCGACAGGCTCGACCGGGTCAACCGGGGACTTGGGTTCTAGGGGGTCGACAGGCTCAACAGGAATCTCAGGATCCACAGGTTCAACGGGAACTTCTGGCTCAACCGGCTCAACAGGAATCTCAGGATCAACCGGTTCAACGGGAACTTCTGGCTCAACCGGCTCGACAGGAACGTCGGGATCAACCGGTTCAACCGGAACTTCTGGCTCAACCGGTTGCTCAGGAACAACAGGAACCTCTGGCTCTGCTGGCAGGGCCGGCTCTACAGGCGCAACCGGCTCAGCTGGGGTCTCGGGTTCTACGGGGGCCGAGGGCACTTCTGGGGCAGTGGGCACTTCTGGGGCAGTGGGCTGCGATGGAGCTACAGGTGCCTTGGGAGTTGTGGGAGTAGCCGGGATTGCTGGAGCAGCAAGGGAAGCCTGTTGGGATACCGACTCAGTCAAAGAGGGCACAGTATTTTCCGATGCAGCAGGTGCGTTTACACCCGAGGAAGCAGTCTCATTAGGGTTACTCACGGGCGCAGCGCTGACGCCAGATGGTGCAGCAGCTACAGGCTGAGATACAGGTGATTCTGACGCCACGGCATTGGCCAGAGAGTCTACAGAAGCCCCACCACTAGCCCCATTACTACCCTGGGCCGAAGACGGACCATTAGCAGCTACAGACGAGCGCAGGGTATCAGCGGTCATACCAGTTGAAACACTTTGAGGTTCGTTCACCAGGCTATCGGTAACCCCCGGTGCCTGGTCGCTAGGCTGAGCTTGGGGGGTCTGCAGCTGGGAGTCTGCACTGATAACCGCTGACCCGGTCGAAGAATTATCGACCAGGGCCATACCACCGGCCACAGCGCCGATAGCGGTCACGACCGCAGCGGCACCTGCTAATGCCTGGCTGCCGGGCGTCCAGCGTCCGCCCCCAAAACCTGGGAAAAGGCCACCCTGGGCACCGGCCCCAGCGACGGCGCCACCAGCCGCACCACCGGCCAGGAAGGGCAGAAGCACCTTGGAACCGTCGGTAATAAAGGGCACCAGGCCCGCTAGCACAGGGAAGATCCAGACGCGCATAGACTTGTTGATACCGGCCAGGTTCAGATATTCCGAGGTGCAGTAGGAGCACACCGACAGGTGCAGGCGCAGGGCTTCGCTACGCTTCTTGGTCAGGGAGCCACGCACCATAGAGCTCAGGTGAGGTGAGTACTGGGCGCATTCATCGGTCTTCGGCGCGTTCTGGTGAGCCCGCAGGAAGCCTTCGCGCAGGCTCTCACGGGCACGGGTAGCCAGCGCCGAGACGGCGTTGGCAGAGAGGTTCATGGTCTGGGCGACTTCGCGGGGCTTCTTATCTTCAACCTCGGTCATCCAGAGCACAGTCTGCCAGCGTTCCGGCAGGCCAGTGAAGGCACTGATGAGTTCGTCTGATTCGTGTAATTTCAAGACGGTTTCGTCCAGCGATCCCATGGATTCCAGGTGCTCTTCTTCGCTGGGCACTTCTTTTTGGGCAATCAGGCCATTTTCTGCGGCCAGGTGGGCAATGGTAGTGGCCAGGTAGCCGCCCATAAAGGTGCGGGGGCCCTTGCCGTTTTTGAGGGCCTGGAGCACACGCACAAAGGCTTCGGAGACGATGTCTTCTGAGAGGTTGTTGTTAGAGGTGTGCTTGTAAGCGATGGCGCGAGCCATCGACACGTAACGTTCATACAGAACACCGAACGAATCAAGCTTGCCTTCGCGGACGTCCGAGAGCAGCAGCTCGTCGGTGGGGCCGCCAGTAGCTGGTTGCGCGGTGTTGTGTGATTGCATGAAAATTCCTGGGTTTATGCGAGTTACCCCTAGTTAGAGTGGTGGGGCATTCTATTAGTCTATCGGGATTATGCCCTGTATGCAGTAGTTTGTGGAAAGAACAACAACAGCCCGGCCCCTATGCGGTGATAGGGGGCCGGGCCGTGTTGTCCCTAGCGGTAAAGCGGTGCGAGCCTCTATACCCTCTGTTCGTGGCAGCAGCCCCCCCCTTCCCTGGAGGTGCCGCCTGCCGGTGGTGAGTGTGTAGCTTGTGCGCCACCACCCACGAACAGTGTTGGCACTTTGCATTTCAGTGCCTGCGAAAGCATCTGAAGTGTATTGGGTTGTATGTGTTTGCCCTGGCACAGAACCCGCGAACGGCCCTGTGCGATGGCTATTTTCTGTGTGAGGTGGGCAAAGCCGCTCGATAAGTTCCAGCAGCGGCGGCTCTGCACCTTAACACATCACAGTGTTGGCTCCTTGGGCGCCGGGGCGTTTTCCCCTAGTCCCGGCGAGGTGCCGTTGTGCTCGTCGAATCCCCACGATTGACGGGCACAATTTATTCCCTTGTTCCCCGCCCTGCTTCCCATGGCAGTTTGGGGGTGGTGTGCCACCGAGCCGATCATGAAAACCGGTAGGCACACCCGACAGTTTTGCGCTGTCATAGATAAAGAGCCGTTTGGGCCTGTTTCATGACGCGAAAACGGGAAGTTTTTTAAAAAACTTTTTTAGACCCCCTTAAATACACCTCTGACAAGTACTTTTGTTCCTCAAAGTTTTTTAAAAGTTTGAAGCCCTACACCCAGCAAAGCCGCCGCATCACTCGCATCAGGTAGGCGCGGACGTCCGCCCTCCTTGCCACGCAGGGCCAGCTGGGTGTGCCCACTGGGACGCCTTACCCAAGGTTCAACCCAGGCATTCTTGAGGGGCTACCCAGCCTCACCTTATTGTGAAAGATTCAAAATAAGGATATTATGGTGACATGATGTCAACAACAAGCACCCTCGGAGTAAACGGCTGCAGCCACATCCCTGGCAGCACCGAAACCCCCGCCAGCGCTCACCAAGAAGCCTGGTCAGCCCAGCTCCGAGCCAAGGGCCGCCGCGTCACCAAGCAGCGCCTCGCCGTGCTTGCCGCTGTACACGATAACCCCCACTCCACCGCAGACGCCGTGGTCACGGCCGTCCGCCAGGAACTACCGGGCATCACCGTACAGTCGGTCTACGTCGTCCTTGCCGACCTCACCGACATCAATATGCTCCGCAAGTTCGAACCACCGGGATCAGCCGGGCTCTACGAGACCCGCACCGGCGACAACCACCACCACGCCTACTGCATCCGCTGCGGCAAGGTCGAAGACGTGGACTGCGCCGTCGGGGCCGCCCCCTGCCTGACCCCCAGCGATTTTCACGGCATGGCTCTTCTCAGCGCCGATGTGCTCTACCGAGGCATCTGCGCCAACTGCCAAAACGCCGACGAAAAAGAAGTGGCCCTCGCCCAGCAGGCAGCCGCCGACCAGGCACTAGCCAGCTAGGGCAGAGCGTCACCACCCTCTGCCTGCTCGATAGAACCGCCCCTAGAGAGGCAGAAAACAACCCCACACAGGAAAGTAGGAAAAATGAACAACCCGATTAAGCCCGGTTCATTTACAACCACCACCCAGGGTGCCCCCGTTGCCTCAGACAACGACTCCCTGACCGTAGGCGCCGACGGCCCCATCGTCCTGCACGACGCCTACACCGTTGAAAAGCTCGCCCAGTTCAACCGCGAGCGCGTCCCCGAGCGCGTCGTCCATGCCAAGGGCACCGGCGCATTCGGTGTCTTTGAGACCACCGAGGATGTCTCCAAGTACACCCGTGCAGCCCTCTTCCAGCCCGGTGTTTCCACCGAGATGCTGATTCGTTTCTCCACCGTTGCCGGTGAACAGGGCTCACCCGACACCTGGCGCGACCCCCGCGGTTTTGCGGTCAAGTTCTACACCACCGAGGGTAACTACGACCTGGTAGGTAACAACACCCCCATCTTCTTCATCCGCGACGCCATCAAGTTCCCCGACTTCATCCACTCCCAGAAGCGTCTACCCGGCAACGGCCTGCGCAACAACGACATGCAGTGGGACTTCTGGAGCCTGCGCACCGAGTCAGCCCACCAGGTAACCTGGCTCATGGGTGACCGCGGCATCCCCGCTACCCTGCGCCACATGGACGGCTTCGGTTCACACACCTACCAGTGGATTAACGCCGAAGGTGAGCGTTTCTGGGTCAAGTACCACTTCAAGACCGACCAGGGCAACGACTTCCTGACCGGTGCTGACGCTGAACGTATCGCTGGCGAAAACGCTGACTACCACCGTCAGGACCTCTACGAGGCTATCGAGCGCGGCGAGTTCCCCTCATGGACTCTCTACGTTCAGGTCATGCCCTACGAGGACGCCAAGACCTACCGCTTCAACCCCTTCGACCTGACCAAGGTCTGGCCCCACGCTGACTACCCCCTGATTAAGGTGGGTAAGATGACCCTGAACAAGAACCCCGAGAACTTCTTCGCTCAGATTGAGCAGGCTACCTTCTCACCCTCCAACTTCGTTCCTGGTATCGCAGCCTCCCCCGACAAGATGCTGCTGGGCCGTATCTTCTCCTACCCCGATGCGCACCGCTACCGTGTAGGTACCAACTTCGCTGACCTGCCCGTCAACTACGCGAAGAACGCTGAAGTGAACAACTACAGCCAGGACGGCGCTATGCGCTACACCTTCAACAGCCCCGACACCCCCGTCTACGCCCCCAACACCTTCGGTGGCCCCCACGCTGACGCTGCCCGCGCCGGTGAGGGTTCTTGGGAAGCCGACGGCGCCCTGGTTCGCGCTGCTGCCACCCTGCACGCTGAGGACGACGACTTCGGCCAGGCCCGCACCCTCTACGCCGATGTCATGGACGATGCCGCTAAGGCTCGTCTGGTTGAGAACATCGCTGGTCACGTTGGTGCTGTTGTCTCTGACGAGATTCGTGAGCGTGCCTTCAAGTACTGGGATTCAGTCCACGAAGAGCTGGGCGCCCGCGTCCGTGAAGCTTACAAGCACAACAACGAGAAAAACGACGAGCCTACTCCCCAGACCGCCTAAGGTCTGCGCTCAAGCCTAGCTTGTCGTGAAGAAGCCGCCCCCGGCGTCCTTTGGGTAAGGACGTCGGGGGCGGCTTTGTAGTACTGGTGGAAGCTGGCGGGGTTAGGCCTTGCTCTGTACCTTATTCGGCGATGTGTTTGGGGGCATCTTCTTCGTCGCGTTCCTTCTCCTCAAAGGGCCACCACCAGGCGGCTTCACCCAGAAGGTACATGGTGGCCGGGATAAAGGTGGTGCGAATCAGGAAGGCGTCCATAGCAACGCCCAGGGCCAGGGCGAAGCCGATGGGGCGCACTGCGGTGAGGTGGGAGAAGATGAAGCCGGCAAAAACGGCGACCATGATGACGCCGCAGGCAGTCACAACGGCCCCACCCTGCTTGTAGCCCAGCACAACGGCGTCGCCTGCTGAGTGGCCCTTGCGGTGGGCGTCGCGCATGCCCGAGACGATGAAGATTTGGTAGTCCACCGAGAGGCCGAAGAGGATGCCAATCAGCAGGATGGGGAGGAAGGCCAGGATGGGGCCGGGCTGGGTGACGCCGAAGACGTCGGCGAGCCAGCCCCACTGGTAGACGGCGACAACGGCGCCGAAGGAGGCCAGGGTGGAGAGCAGGAAGCCGATGGTGGCCATGACCGGCACGATGATGGAGCGGAAGACGAAGGCCATGAGCACCAGGCAGAGGGCAATCACAACCCCAAGATAGAGCGGGATAGAGCTTGAGATACGCTCTGAAATCTCGATGTTGGCTACGGTAGAGCCGGTCAGGCCGATGGTGGTTGCGGTGGCTTTTTCGGTGGCTTCGAGCTTGTCGTTCATGGAATGAACGGTGGCGAGGGTGCTGTCTGCCGAGGGCCCTTCGGTGGGGAAGAAGGCCAGGATGGCGGTGGCATTGTCGTCACTGGTAGCGACGATGGCGACGCTTTCAATTTTGTTGTTTTTGAGGCGGTCGGCCACATCGAGGGCTACGCCGCGCAGGCGGGCTTCGTCGCCGGGGACGGTGAGGGTCAGGCCCGCGATGATGGGCCCGTTGACGCCTTCACCGAATTTTTCGGAGATGGTCTGGTAGGCCTGGTAGGAGGTTGAGTCGGTGGCCTGGTAGGAACCGTCGGGTAGGCCCAGGCGGAGGGAGGTAGTGGGGATAATGGCCAGCACCAGCACGGCTACCGCCACGAAGGTCATGGCAAAGGGGTGGCGGGTGACGAAGCCGCCCCACCCCTTGTAGGCCGCTTCGATTTCGGCGAAGGCTTCGCGGCGGTTGCGGGGGACCTGGATTTCCTGGGTACGGGCCAGGTTGAGCTGGGTGAGTTCTTCTCGCTGGGCGCGGGTGAGGACGCGGGTGCCCAGCAGGCTCAGGACGGCCGGTACCAGGGTCAGGGAGGAAGCCACGACCAGGGCTACGGCGAAGGCCCCGGCAAAGCCCATGATGGCCAGGAAGGGCAGGCCTGTGAGGCAGAGGGCTGAGAGGGCGATGATGTTGGTCATGCCAGCAAAGAGCACGGAGTGGCCCGCAGTCGAGTTGGCGGTGCCTACCGCATCGAGCGCATCGGCGCCGTCGCGCAGTTCTTCGCGGAAGCGGTAGAGAATCAGCAGGGCATAATCAATGCCGACGCCCAGGCCCAGCATGAGGGCAAGGACGGGGTCGGTTGCGGTCATGCCGATAAAGGCGGTGCTGGTGTAGACCAGGGCAACGGCGGTACCTGCCCCGATGAGGGCAAGTACCAGGGGTAGACCGGCGGCGACTACCGCCCCCAGGGTAATCAGCAGGACGATAAAGGCCACGACCAGGCCAATGATTTCTGAGATGCCAAAGACGTCGCTGACGTCCTGGTCGAGCTCATAGCTGTAGTTGACGGTCAGGCCGGTATCTTTGAGCGTATCAAAGGTGCTAAAGACTTCTTCCCGTACCGGGGTGGGTAGGGAGTTGGTGTCCTGGTTGAAGGCAATATTGACGATGGATGCGGTGCCGTCTTCGCTCACCATGTTGGCATCGGCTGCCGCGTCAAGCTCACGCTGGGCAGCATCGACCTTATCCTGGTTCGCGCGCAGGGTGGTGCGGGCTTCGGCCAGGGCGGCTTCCTGGGTTGCCAAGTCGGGGGCAAGAGCGGCGATTTCTTCGGCGCTCAGGCCCTCGGGAAGGGCCGCTTTGGCGGCGTCCAGCTGAGCCTGCCCCTCATCAATCTGTGCCTTGGCTTGGGCTAACTGGGCTTTAGCGTCCTCAAGCTGTACGGACGCCTGGGTCACGGCGTCCGCCGCTACAAAGGGGTCGAGGGAGCCAGCGACTTCGGGCAGCTGGTCAATCCTAGTGACGGCCTGGGCGATAGCCTGTTTCTGGGTGTCGTTGAAGCCGCTCTCAGCCTCTAGTACCACGTAGCCGCTGGAAATACCGTTGTCGGGAATCTTAGCCTGGAGGTCTTCGCGTACCGCTTCAAAGGAGGCCCCCGGCATGGTGTAGCTGGCAGTTGCGCCGCGGGCTAGGGTCAGTGCCCCCGCACCGGCAAGGGTCAGAAGCACCAGCCACAGCACAATGGTGGCGCGGGCATGACGAGCCGCAGTAAGGCCAAGCATGCGCAGGGCACCGGTCATGGGGAACTCCTGGGTAAGAGGCGGGGTTTACTGTGATTCTACTACTGAAATGAGCTGGCGCACCTGTTCCATGGGGAGAGTGGCGTGGGGGGCCAGGGCATTGATACGCACAGAACTGCTCGTGCCGGTGGCAAGAAGCTTCAGGACGTCCAGGGCCGGGGCGCTTCGCACGACCAGGGTGGGGTCGAGGGCGGCGACCTCGGCAGAGGTGGTAAAGACCAGGGCGACGTTCTCTTCGCTCTCGTCGTCCTTCTTGAGCATGACGGGGCGGCCTGCAGAATCATCGGCCCGCACCCCCAGCAGCAGCACCGAGGCAGGTGCGGTCAACGCCATGAGCAGATCGTGCATATTTTCTTCGAGCAGGGCCCGCTGGGCAGGCATATTGTGGGGGGAGCCCAGTACCCACTGAATCTGGGCCTTTTCGATGAAGCATTCGTGGTCGCTGCCGGGGTCAAGCACCAGAACATCGATACTGTCGTCGTGGGCCACCTGCAAGAAAACCTTCATGGCGTGTTCTACCACCAGGCGGGGGTTAGGTTCGTTCAGCACCTGGGTCGAGTAGGCCTGGGCCGGTTCTGTTGCCGTGTAGGCGGTCAGGGCCCGCATGCCGTTGGCCAGGCGGAGCACCTGGTAGTTAAGCTGGGGGGTGCCCTCGGGCGTGAGGGTGCTCTGGGAGATGTCCATAATAAGGTTGCCGCCCTGGGCGGTACGGACGACATTCGCCAAGGACTGCTCGCTTCTGGCGGCTGCGAAGCCCGCCAGGGCCTCGGTCAGGTAGCGGTTAACGGAGCCTACGGGCAGGCCTCCTTCCCCGCCGGGCTCAGCAAAACCTGCGCCCCGGCGTCCTGCCAGACGCACAGCAGCCCAGTCAGGCACGTGCTCGGGGTCGCGGGGGAAAAGTTCAAAGTGGGCGCGGATATCGCGGGCGCTCAGGCGGCCCTCGCCCTTCCAGTCCACCGGCTCGTGGGCACGGTCGTAGGAGGCCCCGATCTGGTACTGGGGCTCAGGCCAGTTGCTGGCGGTAATCACCACAGAAGCGGTGAACCAGGTGCCCTCCCCCTCAACAAAAGAGGCGTGCTGCAGCTGTTCGATAGCGGGCAGCACCGGGCTATCTGACTTCACCGGGCCCACGGTACCCACATAGTCCTGCTCATCACGTGATTCGGTAATACGCACAAAAACGGTCTCAGACAGGGGCTTGATATCGAGCACCAGCTCATTCCAGCCGGGTTCAACCTTGACCGTACCCAGCATCCAGCTACCGATAGCGTTCAGGGCATCTTGCACCATAGCGGGGCGTTCAATCTCGGTGTAACGGGGCAAAGAGGGCGACATACTGTTCCTGAAGATTTGGGCGAAGCAAAACCCTGCGCGGCGCTACACGGGTAGCAGAGCCACAGGGTGCGAGTTATCTCCCCTATTAAACCAAGAAACTACCCGCCCCGGGGCAGAGTACACCGCCCTTCTCGCTGGGTGATCCACCCCGAGTTACGGGGAGGTAGCTGAATATGTCAGAAATTCAAGCTCTTACCGCAACAAAAAGGTGCGGGAGCACCGCAAGAGTTGCTAGCCTTGACCGTATGACTACTACACTGCAGGATCTGATTGACGATTCAATCTTTATCTCCACCGAGTACCAGGCCCGTCTTGCTGAAATCAGCGGCGGCGCAGAATGGACGGTGGACTTCTCTGCACCGTCATTCACCCTCCAGTCTGATGCTTCCGTAAGCCTCACTCCCTACCTGCTGGGCACCGAATCTGAGAACCGCGGTTCATGGATCTGGTCCTGGCAGGAGCTCGGTCACTTCCCCGACCGCGTCGTTTCGGCAGCAATCCAGGCGCGTGAAGGCGGAGCGAAGCACAGCATCTCTGAGCTCACCACCGATGAGCTCCCCCTCGACTCGGGCCTAGCCCGCAAGCTGACCCTGGCATCCAAAGCCCTGACCGGCATCTACGCCCACTACCCCGTCACCGCCGGGGCGGGCGTCCGCGCCTGGATTCTGCTCGATGGCAGCCAGCTTGAACTTGAGGCCCCCACCGTCAACCGTATGGGTCAGGTCATGGCCCAGGCTCTGCAGACCGGCACCGCCGTGAACCACCTGCGCGCCGTAGACTCCTACGCCAAGCTGCGCGGTGCCCACATTGCCTGGGACACCGAGGCAACCGCCGTCATCACCGCATCGGACGGCGCCCTGCGCCTCTGGTTCGACAACGGCAAGATCTCGGGTATCGAGGCCGCTGAGCCCCAGGCTGGGGCCGACGAGCTGGCCCGCCTGGCGCAGGCTGCCCGTGACCTGCGTGAGCAGCTAGCTGCTGAGCGTCAGGGCATCGAAGCTGTGGCAGCCCAGGAGGCCGCTACCCAGGTCGCCGCCCGCGAAGAGGCCGCCCGCCTGGCCGCTGAAGAAGCTGCCCGTGAGGACGAAGCCCGCGCCGAAGCCGCCCGCGCAGCCGAGGCTGAAGCTCTGGCCGCTGAACAGGCCGCCATCGAAGCTCGCGAGGCTGAAATTGCTGCAGCTGAAGAGCGCGCTGCAGCTGAGGCCGCTGAGGCCGAGCGTCTCGAGAAGGAACGCGCCGAAGAGGCTGCCCGTGAGGAAGAGGTCGAAGGTACCATCACCACCGACCGAGTTTACCCCAACGCAGAGCAGCCCTACGACCGCGAACCTACCGGGGACGCCCGCCCCGGCCGCGTCACCACCAGCGCTATCGCCGACGAAGACATCGTGCGCGACGAGCCCGTTCAGGTAGAGGAGCCCGCAGCGGCTTCTATTGCCGCCAAGCAGGTTATCGAAGAAGCTGAGACCGAGCAGGCCCCTGCCGGTTACGAGCAGGTTGAGGAGCCTGCTCGCCCCGCCTCAGAGATTCGCCTGGCTGGCCAGGCCCCCGACCTTGAGGCTGAGCGCGCAGAAGCTGTGACCAAGCCCAAGCCTAAGGAAGAAAAGAAGGGCTTCTTCAGCCGCTTCTTCGGCCTCTAGGCTTCATCCCGAGCACCTGTCAGTGGCTACCCGGTATGCACCGGGTAGCCACTTTCTCGTAGCGCCACCGGTTCACACCTGCTGTGACCCCAGAGAAACTGCCACTTGATTGACCGCCCACACGATACCGAGAGAAACACGAAGAATATGCCGGTGAAAACAGCCAAAAACGAGCAGGTGGCAGGCGGCCTCTACGCCTTTTTCTGCTACCTGATCTGGGGGCTCTTCCCCCTCTACTTCATGCTGACAGCCCCAGCCACTCCCCTAGAGATCGTGGCGGGCCGGGTGCTCTTTTCGCTGGTCTTCTGTTTAGCCCTGCTACCGCTCACCCGGCAGGTCAAAAACCTGCTGACGGTGCTGGGCAGTCTGCGCCAGGTCGGCCTTCTGCTAGTTGCTAGCCTACTTATCTTCGGCAACTGGCTGCTCTACGTCATTGCCACCACCAGTAATAACGTTATGGAAGCCTCACTCGGCTACTACATCAACCCCATTGTCTCAGTCGCTCTAGGTGTGGTCTTCCTGGGCGAGCGCCTGCGCCCCCTCCAGTGGGCCGGCATCGGTGTTGCTGCACTCGCGGTGCTGGTGATGGTGGTCTTCTACGGTTCAGTCCCCTGGCTGGGGCTGGGCCTAGCCTTCACCTTTGGTTTCTACGGGCTGGTCAAGAAACGGATTGGGGCAGTGCCTGCCCTGGTGTCTCTGACCATGGAGACCCTGCTCCTGACCCCGCTGGCAGCTGCACTGATGTGGTATTTCGCGCGCACCGGCCAGCTCACCCTCCTAGCAGAAGGCCCGGCTCACTTCTGGATTCTGGCTGCTAGCGGCGTACTCACCGCCGTCCCCCTACTCCTCTTTGCGGGGTCCGCTGCCCGCATCCCGCTCTCTGTTCTGGGCATGGTGCAGTACGTTGGCCCCACCCTGCAATTCCTCCTTGCCCTGTTCGTGACCCAGGAACACCTCTCAGCAGGGCGCTGGGCAGGCTTTGTGCTGGTGTGGGTCGCCGCGGCCTTCTTCATCACAGACTCCCTGCTCACCCAGCGCAGGGCGCGGCCCCGCAAGCCATCCGCCAGGGTGCCCTCCCCCGACACCAACACCGGTATGCTGCCCCAGATCAGGAACGACTAGGTAAAATCAAAGCCGGCTGAAACAGCCCCACAGAAAAACAAGCACAAAAAGCAGCCCAGGCCCGCGTTCAAGGGTTCTGGGCTGCTTTTATGCTCTGACGGTGCTAAATCTACTGGGCTAATTCTACTGGGCGGTGGGGTTGAGCACGCGGGAGAGGAAGAGCTGGGTGCGCTCGTGCTGGGGATTGCCGATGACGGCGTCAGAGGGGCCCTCTTCGACGACCACGCCGCCGTCCATGAAGACCACGCGGTCAGCTACATCGCGGGCGAAAGCCATCTCGTGGGTTACCACGATCATGGTCATACCCTCGGCGGCGAGCTGGCGCATAATGGAGAGCACGTCGCCCACGGTCTCGGGGTCAAGAGCGCTGGTGGGCTCGTCAAAGAGCATGAGGGTGGGGTTCATGGAGAGGGCACGGGCAATGGCTACGCGCTGCTGCTGACCACCGGAGAGCTGGTCGGGGTGGCGGGCTGCCTTATCAGCCAGGCCTACCTTTTCGAGGTTGGCCAGGGCGATTTCTTTGGCTTCGGCTTTAGAGTGCTTGAGCACCTTGACCTGGGCAACGGTGCAGTTTTCGAGCACGGTCAGGTGGGGGAAGAGGTTGAACTGCTGAAAGACCATACCCACAGAGCGGCGCATGGCGTCGATATCAACATCGGGGTCGGTCACCGAGTGACCGGCCACCTCGATGCTGCCGGAGTTAGGGGTTTCGAGCAGGTTGACGCAGCGAAGCAGGGTGGACTTGCCCGAGCCGGAGGGCCCGATCAGGCAGACGACCTCGCCGGGGGCTACCGACATGTCGATACCTTTGAGCACTTCGACATCGCCGTAGGACTTATGCAGGTTGGTGATGGTGACGGATGCAGGTGCGGTCTGAAGAGTCATGGCTGGTTCTTCCTGGGATAGATAGGTGCTTTACTTGCGGGAGCGGGCCTTGGCGCGCTTTTCGAAGTGACGGGCGAGGAAGCCCAGCGGGACGGTAATAATCAGGTAGCAGGCACCGGCAAGAACCAGCGGGGTCAGACCTGCACCGGAACCGGAGATACCCTCGCGGCCAAACTTAGTCAGCTCGTACTGGGCCACAGACATACCCAGCAGGTAGACCAGGGAGGAGTCCTTAGTCAGCAAGATAATTTCGTTGGTCAGCGGGGGCAGGACGATGCGGAAGGCCTGGGGAATAATGACGGTCACCATGGCACGGGTGTGGCTCATACCCAGGGAGCGGGCTGCCTCGTACTGGCCCTTGGGTACAGCCTCTAGACCGGCACGCAGCACCTCACCGATGTAGGCGGCCGACACCATACCCAGGGCCAGCATGACGGTGACGTAGTTGTTCAGACGCAGGCCAAAGGCCAGAGGAATGCCGTAGCCAAAGGCAATAAAGACCAGCAGCGCGGGCAGACCGCGGAAGAGCTCAATGTAGAGGGAGGCTAGCCAGCGGTAGGGGGCAACCGAAGAAATCTTCATCAGGGCCAGCAGAACACCGCCAGCCAGGCCCACCACGAAGCCTAATGCTGTGTAAATCAGGGTGTTCTTGAGGGCAACGGTGATGATGTTGGGGAACTGCTGGGCGATAATCTCGGGGTTGAAGGCCTTATCGCGCAAGGTAGCCCAGTCGGCAACGAGAATAACGACGAGTGCGATGATGGCCAGCAGGGCGTACTGGGCGTAGCGGGCGTAGGTTTGTTTCTGCCGGGTCGACAGTGCCATGGGTGGTCTTTTTCCTTTTGTTTCCCCGGTTGCCCGGGCTCGTATCGGCGTAGAAGAGGGGTATACGGGTGAGGGGTAGGCTGCGCCTAAGCTAGCCTACCCCCGTTGGTGGGCTTGGGTTTATGCCACTACCCGTTGTCCGTGGTTACTGGGATACGCCCAGGTATTTTTCGCGCAGGTCTGCCAGGCGGCCGCCCTCTTCCATCTTCTTGAGGGTGGCGTTAGCGGAGTCAAGCAGAGCGGTGTTCTCGGTAGCAACGGCGCCAGCGATCTGCTCACCGGTCTCGATTTCCTGCACGACAGAAAGTGATGAGTCAGAGGTCAGCATTTCAGACAGCACGGTGATGTTACCGACGATGGCATCGACCTGGCCGGTCTGTACTGCCTGCAGGAGCAGGCCGTTGTCTTCGTACTGGACGGTGTTAGCGCCAGCTTTCTGGGCGTACTTCTCACCGCTGGTAGCCTGCTGCACGCCGATGTTGCGGCCAGAGAGGTCAGCGTCACTCTTGATGTCGGAACCAGCGGGAACCAGGATGGCCAGGTTGTCATCGACGTAGGAGTCGGTGAAGTTCATGACGGTCTTGCGCTCATCGGTGATGGTGATGCCTGACAGGGCGATGTCGCACTGCTTAGAGGAAAGAGCTACACCCGACTGGATGCCCTCGAAGCTGGTGGTGAACATTTCGGCTTCGACGCCCAGGTCTGATGCGATAGCTGCTGCGATATCGGCGTCCAGGCCAACGATCTTGCCGTTTTCTTCATATTCGAAAGGAGCGTAAGGAGGGTTGGTACAGACGGTCAGCTTGCCCTCTGAAATCAGGGAAACACCTGACTCGGTGGTGGCGCCGGTGCTGGATGAGCCACAGGCGGTGAGCATCAGAGCAGCTGCGGCGAGAGCGAAGGGAGCCTTCTTCATGGTGTACCTCGTATCTAAAACTGTGTAGGTGTGATGTGCTTTGAGCTTTATTCTGCACGTCTATGCGTAAAAATGCAAACCTATGCATGAATATTCATTATGAATTTTTTGCACCCGCCCAAGATGAGCTTTAGGCACAAACATGACAAAATAGGCAGGGTGAACCGAGCAGACCTTAACAAAAAGACCACCGACATCTCCTCCATGTTTGATCAGGTAGCCGAACGCTACGACCTGATGAACGGCATCATGTCGCTGGGCCAACACATCTACTGGCGTAAGCAGACCGTTGCTGCGGTCGACGCCCACCCCGGCCAGAAGGTGCTTGACGTCGCCGCCGGAACCGGCACCTCGTCCGAACCCTTCGCCGACGCCGGTGTTAAGGTCATCGCCGCTGACCTCTCCGAGGGCATGCTGGCCGTAGGCCGCCGACGCCGCCCCGATATCGAGTTCGTACAGGCGGACGTCACTGCCCTCCCCTTTGCCGACGAAGAGTTTGACGCCGTCACCATGAGCTACGGCCTGCGCAACGTCGCTGACTACCCCCAGGCCCTGCGCGAACTCTACCGCGTAACCAAGCCCGGCGGACGCATCGTCATCAACGAGTTCTCCACCCCCACCTTCGCGCCCTTCCGCGCTATCTACCGCAACTACATCATGAAGCTGATTCCGCCGGTTGCTCGCAAGGTTTCTTCAAACCCCGAAAGCTACGAGTACCTGGCTGAGTCCATTCTTGCCTGGCCCGCCCAGGACGAGCTAGCCCGCCACTTCACCGACGCCGGCTGGCAGAACGTTCAGTACAAGAACCTGACCGGCGGCATTGTAGCCCTGCACCGCGCTTATAAGCCCGCGCAGTAAACCCGGTAGACTTACACCAGCAGCTCGCCGCGGCTCTGGGCCGCAACCACCCACCGAAGAAATGTGAAAGACACCGTGACTGAACCCACCAGCTCCCCTATGAGCGTTGAAGCGCTCATGCCCGAAGCTGACTTCAACCTACCCAAGGGGTTTGAACTCATTGCGCAGGACGCTGAACTCGGCCCCAAGATTCTTGAGGCCCTTTCTGAGGTTGAGCAGCGCCTAGAACGCGCGGTTGCCCAGACCAACCACCTGGCAGATGTGGCATCCCGCCATCTGCTTTCTGCCGGTGGCAAGCGGGTGCGCCCCCTGCTCACCCTGCTGGCAGCAGAGGCTGGTGGCGGCATCAACGACCGGGTCATCGACGCAGCTGTTGTCGTTGAACTAACCCACCTGGCTACCCTCTACCACGACGACGTCATGGACGACGCCCCCAAACGTCGCGGTGTGGATACCGCCCAGAACATCTGGGGCAACTCGGTCGCTATTCTGACCGGCGACCTCATCTTCTCCCGCGCCTCTCTGATTGTTTCCGAACTGGGTGGCCGCGCTCTAGCCGTTCAGGCTCAGACCTTTGAACGCCTGGTTTTAGGCCAGCTCTTTGAAACCACCGGCCCCGAGAAAAACGAAGACATTCTCAGCCACTACATTAAGGTCATCGAGGGTAAGACCGGCTCCCTGATCGCAGCAGCTGGCTCCTACGGCACGATTTTGTCTAACTCCCCCGAAGCAACCGTGCAGATGCTGGCCCGCTACGGCGAGCTGGTAGGTGTGGCCTTCCAGCTGGCCGACGACGTCATCGATGTGACCAGTTCGGGGGCAGCGTCCGGCAAGACCCCCGGCACCGACCTGCGCGAAGGTGTGCCCACCCTGCCCACCATCCTGCTGGACCGGGCAGCCGCAACCGGCGACCTGGAAGCCCAGCACGTCCAGCAGCTGATTCAGGGCGACCTCACCAGCGACGAAGCTCTAGCCGAAGCCGTTGCAGCCCTCTCGGCCCACCCGGTCACCGCAGAAGCATGGGAGATTGCCTACCAGTGGGCGGACGACGCCATCGCGGCTATCGAGCCCCTGCCCGATTCGGTGGTCAAGGAAGCCCTCAAATCCTTCGCTCACGCCGTCGTCCACCGCGATGCCTAGAGCTACTCCCGGCGGGAAACCGCCGGGATTTTTTTACCCAATTTCTATCCACTATTTGAGATTTATTTATCACTTGCCAGTCTGAACCCACATACTACAAAAGATTCATTCACACTTAGCCCTGCGGAGGACTGCTCACATGAGTTCAAACCCCACCTCAGCGCCCAAGAAACGAGAAGGCTTCTCAAGCCGCAAGGTCTTCATCTTTGCAGCTATCGGTTCAGCCGTTGGTCTCGGTAACATCTGGCGCTTCCCTTACGTTGCCTACGATAACGGCGGCGGCGCCTTCATGATCCCCTACCTGGTTGCCCTGCTCACCGCGGGTCTGCCCTTCCTCTTCTTTGACTACGTCATCGGTCACCGCGCCCGTGCGTCCTCTCCCCTGGCCTTCCGCCGCCTGAACCGTAAGACCGAGTTCATCGGCTGGTGGCATATGGGCATCAACTTCATCATCGCTATCTACTACGCAGCGATTCTTGCCTGGGCCGCCCACTATTTCATCTACTCCTTCACCCACGCCTGGGGCGATGATCCGCAGACCTTCTTCTTCGCGGACGTCCTGCAGCTGGCTGATCCCGTAGCCCTCACCTTCGATTTCGTGCCCAGCATCCTCTACCCCCTGATTGGCATCTGGGTACTGCTGGCCCTCATCATGTCCCTGGGCGTACAGAAGGGTGTGGGCCTGGCTAACGTCTTCTTCATCCCCGTACTGGTCACCATGTTCCTGGTCATGGTCGGCTACTCCCTAACCCTGGACGGCGCAATGACCGGTCTCGACGCCCTCTTCACCCCCGACTGGGGCGCTCTGACCGAGCCCGGCGTTTGGGTTGCAGCCTACGGCCAGATCTTCTTCTCCCTGTCCATCGGCTTCGGCATCATGATTACCTACGCCTCCTACCTGAAGAACAAGACCAACTTGACCGGCTCCGGCGCGGTTGTGGGCTTCGCAAACTCCTCTTTCGAGCTGCTGGCCGGTATCGGCGTCTTCGCAGCCCTGGGCTTCATGGCAACCGCTGCTGGCACCCAGGTCTCCGAGGTAGCAACCTCAGGTATTGGTCTGGCCTTCATCGCCTTCCCCACCATCATCTCTCAGGCCCCCGGTGGCACCCTGATCGGTGTGCTCTTCTTTGGCTCCCTGCTCTTTGCAGGCTTCACCTCCATGATCTCCATCGTCGAGGTTATCGTTGCCGGTGTTGAAGACAAGTTCAACCTGGGCCGTGTATACTCCACCCTGCTGGTCATCGCCCCTATCGCGGTTACCTCCACCCTGCTCATGGCCACCACCTCCGGCCTCTATGTCCTGGACATTCTGGATAACTTTGTCAACCAGTTCGGCATCCTCGCCGCAGGCTTGGTCTCCATCTTCGTGGTTGCCTACCTGCTGCGCGCCCTGCCGATCTTCCGTGACCACCTCAACGAGCGTTCGTCCTGGAAGATGGGCAAGCTCTGGATGATCCTGCTGGCAGGCGCCACCCCCATCATCCTGGGCTACTCCCTGATCAACACCTTCATCAGCCTGATCAACGAACCCTACGAGGGCTACCCCGACCAGCTGCTCAACATCTTCGGTTGGGGCATGGTCATCGCCCTGCTGGTCGTAGCCATCATCATCTCTATGCTGCCCTGGTCTAAGACCTCCCGCGCAGCGCTGACTCCCCCGGCTCCCCCGATTGCCGGCGGCAAGGTCGTCCACGGCCACGTAGACGCCACCGCCCAGTCGGCACCCCAGTCAGCCACCGAAAAGGAAGGTGCCTAGCATGAGCTCCATCGCCATCGTTATGCTGATTGTCTCCATCGCCCTGATCTGGGGCAGCCTGGGCCTGGCCCTGGTTCACCTCTCTCGCCACCCCGACGAATCGGGTAGCGAGGTAGAGGCCGACGAGACCGCAGTTCCCTGGGGCACCGAAACCGCCCAGAAGTAACCGGCCTTCCGCAGACAAAAGCCCTTCCACACACAGGTGTGGAGGGGCTTTTTAGAACTCCCGATGCTGTTTATGAAGGAAAGGTAGGCTCGCGCTCGCTGCCGACCCTCTCGCTGGTTCGCTGACGCTCACAAGCGATTCACGCCAGCCGCCGAGCCAGCAGCTTCGCTGCGAGCCTACCTTTCCTTGTCTAAGACCCTACGGCTGCACCACCCTGACGCTGATTCCGTTCTCGCCCCAGGCTGCTGCGAGTTCTTCGAGCTGGGCAGTATGCGGGGTGGTGAAGAAGCGGCGGATGGCCGGGGCGAATTTCTCGTGTTGGGCTAGTTGGCCGTGTTCCAGGGTTGAGAAGATTCCGCCGCCCCGGTCGTCGTAGACCAGCACGTCGAGGTTGGGCTTGCGTTCGAGGGGGCCGATGTTGAGGGAGCCGGTGTCGTGTAGGAAGGTGAGGTCCCCGACGAGCACGCGAACCGGGCGGTTGAGGGCCAGGGAGATTCCGGACGCGGTGGCGATGGTGCCGTCGATGCCAGCTAGGCCGCGGTTGGCAAAGACCAGGGGTGAGGCTGCCAGGGAGGGGGCGATGAGGTCAAGGTCGCGGATGAGGTTGGATGAGCCCACCACCAGAACAGCGTCATCTTCTAGGCAGCTCCGCCAGGTGGTGTCGGCGAGAGAGTAGCCTGCGGTGCGGTCGGCTGAACTTGCGCCGGGTTGGTCGTTCAGGGTGTAGGTGCCCGCCCGGTAGTCGGCGACCTGCTGGCCCAGTTCCCGGGCTAGTTTCTGGCCGTCTTCGCTCCAGCTGGCCGTCCAGTCGTGACCATCCTCGGTGGTAGCTCCCCGGCCTGTGCCCGCAAAATCAGCCAGCTCAGTCAGGGTTGCGATTTCCCTCAAATCAAGGGCGCCTGGCTCATACCAGGGGGCAGGTGAGGGGGCGTAGAGGGCGCGTTCTACCGCGGAGTTGGCCAGCAGGGTGGCAACCGGCCGGGAGAGGGTAGGGTGGCCGAAGATAACGGCCCGCTCAATCTGCTGCCCCAGGTGCCCTGCCAGTACCTGCCGGTAGGCGGGCACGGCCAGGAGCGAGAAGCGGGCGTTCGATGAGGGTTCAGCCAGCAGGGGCAGGCCCTGCTGCTGGGCGAAGGCTTGGGCGATTGGTCCTGCCCCGTCACCGGCCACAACAACGGTACGGCGGGCGGTACTGGTGCTGTCCATCCGCCCAGCTCCCTCGGCGGTGCCTGCGCGTAGCCAGCTAGCTGCGCTGGGGTCGGCCGGGGGTAGTGGGGTGGCAGGTACCGGTGGGTTCTCAGCCAGTGAGCGAGCCCAGCGCTCTAGGATCTGTTGGTCAAGGGGGTTGGGGGTGAGCGGGGTATCAAGGGCCAGGTTGATCTGGACGGGGCCTCGCGGGGTGCGTGCGGGAGCGTCCCAGTTATCTGTTGAACGCCCGGTCAGGGCAGCGAGCGCCGCATTGAGCTGGGTGCTCTGGGGGTCGGCGGGGTCGGCCGTGTAGTTTTCGAGGGTGCAGGACGCCCGGGTGTGGGCGGGAGCGATTACTCGCTGGTCGGTGGTTTGGTTGGCGCCGGTGCCCTGGAGCCGGGCAGGGCGGTCGGCTGAGAGCAGGGTCAAGGGAACCCCTGAGTGGTAGGCCTCCATAAGGGCCGGCAGGCACTCGCCCACGGCCGTGCCGCTAGTGGTGACGATACCCACCGGTTGGCCGCTGGCCTTGGCCATTCCCAAAGCCGTGAAGGCGGCGCTACGCTCGTCGATGCGCACGTGAGCTTCGATGACCCCGGCCTGGTCTAGGGCAGCGAGGGCGTAGGCCAGGGGGGCTGAGCGCGAGCCCGGGGCGATGAGAACATGCCGCATTCCTGCCCGCACCAGGGTGTCGAGCACAGAAATTGCGGTCATAAAGGAGGTTGAGGGTGCATCAGTCACCCCACCAGTTTACTCGCTGCCCTCTTCAAGACTCGGCCGGGCTCTGCTGCTGCCCAGCTGCCCCTATTCAAGCAGGCGGTAGCAGGCTTCGATTCGGCGGTGCCACCAGGCGGTGCGGTCGGGGCTGGCAGCTACCTCTTCCAGCAGGTGAGGCTCGGGGGTGATATCCCGCAGGGGCAGCTCCCCGTCCCGGGCCACAAGCGGGGTTCCGGTGACATCCTGGGCCATGAGCGAGACCGTGCCCAGGCCGCACCCGTAGGGCAGCTCGGGAAGGGCTGCGGCCAGTGCTGCCCCGGTACGGATGCCCACCGAACTTTCAAGGGCAGATGAAACAACCGCGGGTAGACCCGCCTGCTCCACGATCTGCAGGGCCCGCCTCACCCCACCCAGGGGGGCAGCCTTAATAATGATGAGGTCCGCAGCGCCCAGGCGGGCAACCCGCAGCGGGTCATCAGCCTTGCGCACGGCCTCGTCGGCGGCAATGAGTAAGGGGTTACCGTGCGCCCGCAGCTGATCGCGGACCCGGGCGAGGCCCTCGATACCCGGCACGGGCTGTTCGGCGTAGAGCAGGTCGTAGTTGGTCAGCTCATTGAGGGCGCGGACGGCCTGGGCCTCGGTCCAGCCGCCGTTGGCGTCAATCTTCAGGCGGGCTCCCGGGCAGGCAGCACGCACTGCGGCTACCCGGGCTAGGTCTTGGGTTAGAGATTCTTCAAACGGTAGCCCGGCCTCAGCCACCTTGATTTTGACTTCCCACACCTGCCCCTTGTAGCGGGCCAGCACCGCCTCAACCTCATCAGCGGCCACCGCTGGAACCGTAGCGTTGAGGGGAATACTGGTGCGCAGCGGCTGCGGGTAGGGCAGCCAGCCCGCCTCGATGGCGCAGGCCAGCCAGGCGGCTGCCTCTGCAGGCTCGTACTCGGTAAAAGCAGCAAATTCCCCCCAGCCCACCGGCCCCTGAATCAGGGCGGTTTCGCGCAGGGTGACGCCGCGGAACTTCACCCGCATAGGCAGGGCTACGACGCGGGTAGCGGCCAGGATTTCTTCGAGCGGGGGCAGGGCAAAGCCCAGGGGCAGGGAGCTAGCTGTCATACCTTCTAATCTACTCTTTCGCCGCTTCTGCGGGGCTGTGTGCAGGTGCTCGCGCAACATTAGGGGTTCTCTCAGGAAAGTCCCATGTGAGTTTGTCACAATAGCAGTGCAGGCTGAGCCTGTCAGCTCCTAGCAGGGTCTAGGGCTGAAATAGCAGGCAGGGCTTGGTAGGCTCGTTGAGGTGTCTACACGCGGCAGAAAGGTCTTTGGCGATAACTGTGAGTTTTGAAAAGCGCGATTCTAACGCTGTTTCTGGCACACCCGACGATGCCACCGAGGTGCTAACACCCCAGGCCTACGACGACCGCACGGTTGCTCTGCCGGTGAGCCCCGGTGAAGACGCTACCGAGGTGCTTCCCGCTTCTCAGGCCCGTGCCGCTTTTACAGACGATGACGCCACCGTGGTGCTCCCTGCCTCTGTACGGTCGCAGTCTGCCGCCCAGCAGCATCCGGTGACTCAGCCACTGACTAGGCCCGCGTCCGTTCCCTCGGCTGACCCCGACCGCACCCAGCTCTTAGAAACCCAGCCTGCCGCGCCTGCTACGCCCCACGGTGAGACCATCAAAGCTAGGTTACAGGCTGGTACCGCCAGCGGGTTGGCAGCCGCTAAGACAGGTTTTACCGCCGCGCAGGCCGCTGCCCAGGAGGCAGCGCACCGGGTCAAGAAGGAACGTGCCGCCCGCGCAGCGAGCAAGGCCCGCGCCCAGGCTGCGGCCCCGCGTCCGGACGCCGTCAGCGCCAACCGGGCGCCACAGGCCGCCTACGGCGCTCCCGCCTCTGCTAGGCAAGGACGGCCTGCCCCGGGCTACCCCACCCAGAATTATCGTGCCCCGGGGCAGCAGGCTCCGGGCTACGCCAGAACCCCCTATGGTAGCCAGGCCCACTCGGGTGAGGATTCCCCCTCGGGCCGTCTACATATGCTCACTCCCTCGCATATTCGCCAGACCCGCCCCTCGCTCTGGACCCTGATTCAGCACTTCTTTGCGGCAGGCACCCTTTTCTGCCTTCTGGTGGCGGCCTTTATTTTCTTTATCACAACACCAACCGGCCAGGATCTCGACGAGATTTCCTTCCAGGAGTTCTCCTACCAGTTCATAACCTACACCGAGCAGACCTCTACCCTGCTCGACTTCATTCCCACCGCCGCCGGTATTACTGCGGCTATCGGTATTCTCTTTGTACTGCTGTGGAAACACCGCTTTGTGCCTGCCCTGGTCGGTGTGGCCATTGCCGCTGGTGCCAACCTGACCACCCAGCTGCTGAAGAACTACATCATCGTCAAGCCCAACCTTGGTGTTCAGGAGGCCCTCGGTAACTCGGCGCCGTCCGGCCACACGACTTTCGCAGCCGCTGCGGGCCTAGCCCTCTTCCTGGCCTCCCCCAAGCGTTTCCGGCCAACCGTAGCGCTCATCAGTATGGTCTTTACGGTAGCGGCTGGCTATTCCACCGTGGTCAACGGCTGGCACCGCCCAGCCGATGTGGTCACAGCTATTCTGGTCACCGGTCTCTGGGGCGTACTGGGCCTGATTATTCTGCGATTTATGCGCTCCGAAGAACTCGATATGAGCGATACCCAGCGGTCCGGCCTGATTCTGGTTCCCCTACTCTCAATTTCAGGTTTCTTTTCGGGCTTCTGCGCCCTCGCCCTCTACTGGGTCACCTACACCAACCCGATTCCCGGGTCTGCCTTTATGGCCGCCATCTGCATGATTGGGGCGGTAGCAGCCCTGACCACTAGCACCCAGATAGCCCTGCTGCGCCCCCAGAACAAGACCCGTAGCGCCTACCGCAGGGTCTGGGCCTACTAGGTCCTCTGGGCCTTTAGCCCTGCCCCAGGGTAATGGGGCCGGTGAGGCCGGACGCGGCGTCCCCCTCAAAGGTCACGGTGGAGAGTCCCTGTCCCTCAGCTTCGCGGGCCTCAAGCTTGGTGAGGCGATCCAGCAGAATGCGGGTGGAACCGCCCGAGTAGGGTAGCTGGTACATGGAGGCTGTCGTAGCCCCCTTGACCTTCCTCAGGGCGGAGTCGGCAATCTTCTGCACGGCGTCCTCCATGGTGTCGGCCATACGCTCGATAAAGGTGCTCTCCACCGGAGTGCCGTGGCCTGGTACGAAGATGCGGTAACGGTCAAGCCCTGCCAGGGTGCGCAGGGTGCTGACCCAGAGCTCGGGGTAGGAGTCGTCGAAGGCGGGGTCTGAGCCCTGCTCGATAAGGTCACCGGCAAACAGGACGTCGTCTACGCCTACCAGCACGTCCCCGTCGGTGTGGGCCAGGCCCAGGTACATGAGGGTCACGGCCCGCTGGCCTAGCTCCACGCGGGTAAAGGCCGGGCGGGTGCCGTCACCGGGCAGGAAGCGAGTAGGTACCACAAGCTCGGTATTGGGGCCCTGCTGGTGGGCCATCTCGGGTTCTAGCACCTCAACGTAAAGACGCTGGCGGTCGCCGTAGCTTTCGATAGCGCGGGCTGCGCGGGGGTGGGCCCAGATATCGGTCACTCCGTCGGCGGCGAACACGGCGTTGCCCATGAAGCGGTCAAAGTGCGCGTGGGTGTTGACCGCAACCAGGGGCAGGTCGGTGACCCGGCGGACCGCTCTTAGAATCTCAGCGCCTTGGCGGGGACCGGCGCCGGTATCAATCACCATAGCCTTCTCTGCTCCCACGATAAGGCCTGAGTTCAGACGGTAGTTATCCGTTGAGATCTGATAGATACCATCGGCAATTTCAAGAGTTCTAGCCATACTCTCTAAGGTACTGGACACAGGCAGGTGAGCAGCCTGTTTAAACCCCACTTGCGGGGTTATTTCTTGCCACACTGCACTTTTTGACGGTTCTCTGCCTACTCAGCGCAACCTTCTGTCATATTGCAGAAGCCTGTGAGCTACTAGACTAGAGGGGTGATGTCTTCTACCTCCTCCCCCGCTGCGCCTCCGTCCGCTTCCCTGCCCTGCGGCCGCTATGCGCCTTCCCCCTCGGGTGATCTGCACCTAGGTAACCTGCGCACCGCCCTGCTGGCCTGGATGATGGCCCGCGCCGCGGGGGGCCGGTTTGTGGTGCGGGTAGAAGATTTAGACCGGGTCAAGAAGGGCGCAGCCGAGCGCCAGCTGGCCGACCTCGCGGCTCTCGGCATCGACTGGGATGGGGAGGTGCTCTACCAGTCCACCCGCCTAGCTGCCTACGCGGACGCCCTTACCCGCCTGCGCGAGGCAGGACTAGTTTACGAGTGCTACTGCACCCGCAAAGAAATTCAGGAGGCCTCCAGCGCCCCGCACGGTGCCCCCGGCGCCTACCCCGGCACCTGCCGCAACCTCACCGAGGCAGAACGGGCCGAGCGCAGGCAACTGAGGCCGGCGTCCTTGCGCCTGAAAGCTCAGGTGAGCGAATGGACTGTCACCGACCGTTTTGCCGGGGAATACACCGACGCGGTCGACGATTTTGTGCTGGTGCGGGCCGATGGGGTCTATGCTTACAACCTGGTCTGTGTGGTTGATGACGGCTACCAGGGGGTCACCGAGGTGGTGCGCGGCGATGACCTGCTGCCCTCGGCTCCCCGCCAGGCCTATCTAGCTCACCTCTTGGGGTTGCAGGTTCCCACCTACGCCCATGTCCCTCTGGCCCTCAACACCGAGGGCAAACGCCTGGCTAAGAGGGACGGGGCCGTCACCCTTGCTGAGCTCACCGCCACTGGTGTGCCCACCGACCACATCATGCGCATGATTGCTGCCTCTATTCCGCTGCCCCCGATCCCCGGGGCGAGCGCGGGCGAGGCCGGCCCCCACCTGCCCGAAACGGCTGCTGAGATGCTCTCTGTCTTCAGCCCAGACCGTATCAAGCAGGCCCCCTGGACGGTGGTAGACCCACTGCTCGAAAGCACCTGCGGGCTCTAGGTGGCAGCTATGAAACTTACCGACCGCATACCGGACGAACACCGGGGCACCGCTGCCCTGCTTCTGATTTTCGCTGGCTCCCTAGGTATTCAGATTTCAGCTGCGATTGTCTCGGTGCTCTTTGCCAGCGTTGGCCCCACCCAGGTCGCTGCCCTGCGTGCCCTGATTGCCGCGGTGGTCCTATGGGCGCTGGTGCGCCCTAACCCCCTTGCCCTGCGGCGGCGGGACCTTCCCCAGGTACTGGTCTACGGGCTGGTGCTGACCCTGATGAGCGTCTGTTTTTACAACGCGGTGCACCATATTCCTTTGGGTGTGGCGGTGACCTTTGAATACCTGGGTGCTTTTGTGGTGGCCCTCTTGGGGGTGCGGCGGCTGCGCGACGGGCTTATGGCCTTCTTTGCCCTGGCCGGGGTTGTGATGATTGCCGGGCCCACGCTCGCCGGGGACACCCACCCCATCGGCTTTATCTGGGCCCTCGGGTCTGCCGCTTCCATGGCCGGCTACACCATCTACTCGGCCCGCATGGGGTCGGTCTCACCAGCCACCAGCGGCTTGCGCGGCACCACCATGTCACTGGCTTTTTCGGCTCTCATTCAGCTTCCCCTGTCGGTACCCGCCATGGCAAATCTGGATGCGGACGCCTGGTTCAAGCTGGCTCTCTCCGCCATCGTGGGCGTGGCCCTAGCCTATTCTGCCGATAACATCGCCGGGCAACTGACCAGCGCCGCCGCCATCGGGGTGCTCTTCTCCATCGACCCCGTCGTAGGAGCCATTGTGGGTACCTTCATGCTGGGTGAAGTGCTCTCTGCCTGGTCTTACCTGGGTATTGTACTCATCGCAGCCTCGGGTGCCTACATCGTCTGGCGCACCAACAGGTCAGCCATCGCGGTAACCCTGCACACCTCGGCCCTACCCGTGATAGATTCGCGCTCGCAGAAGCACTCTTAAGAAAAGCTCACCGGTTTTGTACGAAGATTCTAAATAGCTTCAGGCGGCGAGATAGTGTCAAGTAGACCCTCAAGGTGTAAGCTAACGCACAGACCAAAACGTGTGCCTCAGCAAATACCTCAAGTAATCTAAACAAGATACTTTAGAGAAACTGCACATAAGGGAAGGTGCGCCGACGCACCCACCCCAGCCCGCACGTCCTCGCCTACAACCCAAGGGGAGCTCATGAGCAACACCACCTACCAGCTGATAGCCCTGGCTATCTACTTCGCCGTCATGGTCGGCATCGGCATCTGGGCCAAGTCCAAGAACAACAATCTCGACGACTATGTGCTCGGCGGGCGCTCCCTCTCCCCCACCGCGGCGGCCCTCTCAGCGGGTGCCTCAGACATGTCGGGCTGGCTCCTCATGGGTCTACCCGGTGCCCTCTACATCACCGGCCTAGCTGAAGCCTGGATCGCCATCGGCCTAACTGCCGGCGCCTGGCTCAACTGGAAGTTCGTAGCACCCCGCCTACGCGCCTACACCGAGGTCTCCCGCAACTCGGTCACCGTCCCCTCCTTCTTCCACAACCGCCTGCGCGACCCCCGCGGCATCATCCGCATCTTCGCTGCCCTAGTAATCCTGATTTTCTTCACCTTCTATGTCTCTTCCGGCATGGTCGCCGGGGGTGTCTTCTTCCAGTCCTCATTCGGCGGTAACTACCACACCGGCATGCTGCTGGTCGCCGGCATCACCGTTGCCTACACCCTCTTCGGTGGTTTCCTGGGTGCAACCTACACCGATGTCGTCCAGGGCCTGCTCATGCTCACCGCCCTCATCGTCCTACCGATTATGGCCCTGGTTTACGTGGGTGGCTTCTCGGGCCTTGAGACCACCATCGAGTCCGTTAACCCCACTGCTCTCTCCCTCTTTGCGGGCACCACCGTGTTGGGCATTCTTTCCTCAGCTGCCTGGGGTCTGGGCTACTTCGGCCAGCCCCACATCATCGTGCGCTTCATGGGCCTGCGCTCAGCCCAGGACGCCACCGCCGGCCGCCGTATCGGCATCACCTGGATGATCGCTACCCTGGTCGGTGCCATGAGCGCTGGCCTGATCGGCATCGCCTACTTTGCCCGCCACCCCGAAGCGACCCTGACCGACACCACCAACGCCGAGTCAGTCTTCCTGGATATGTCCCAGATTCTGCTCCACCCCCTGCTAGCCGGTTTCGTACTGGCAGCGGTGCTAGCAGCTATTATGTCGACCCTTTCCTCCCAGCTGATTGTCTGTTCCTCAGCCCTGGCCGAAGACCTCTACAAGCTCACCAGCGGCGGCAAGGAAATCTCAGACACAAAGGGGCTCTGGCTAGGCCGCGCGGGCGTGCTGGTGGTCTCTGTTATCGCCGGTCTGCTGGCCTGGAACCCCGACTCCTCCGTGCTCTCCCTGGTCTCCTTCGCCTGGGCAGGCTTCGGCGCAGCCTTCGGCCCCATCGTGATTCTCTCCCTCTACTGGCGCAAGCTCACCGCCGCCGGTGCTGTAGCGGGCATGGTTGCGGGTACCATCACTGTCTTTGTCTGGGGCTACAACGAGGTTCTCTCGGGCTACATGTACGAGATTGTGCCCGGCTTCCTGGTCAACCTGCTCTTTGCCTACCTGGTGTCGGTTGCCACCTACAAGGGTGATTCTGCTACCGCCCGTGAAATCAACGAAGAGTTCGACCGCGCCGTGGAGCTCTCCCGCTAGTAGCTTCATCTGGGTCAGGACGCCGCACCCCACTCCCCTGCCTGCGGGCAAGGGCACTGGGGGCGGCGTCCGTCCTTTTCTGCGCGAATGTCGTCGAAAGTTTCATCTGCGCGTGCATTGAACGCGCAGATGAAGTTTTCGATTACCTTCAAGAAACCAGCTGCGGGGCACCCCTGGGTAGACTGGTGGCTATGACTAACGAACTTCCTGCCAAGGTTTCTGATATTTTCGACCCCCACCAGTGGCGCCTGGTCGAGGGCTTTGAGGACCTGACCGACATCACCTATCACCGCCAGGTGGAACGCAACGAGGCCGGTGAGATTCTGCGGGATCTACCGACCGTCCGTATCGCTTTTGACCGGCCCGAGGTGCGCAATGCCTTCCGTCCGCACACCGTCGATGAGCTCTACCGGGTACTAGATCACGCCCGCATGACCTCCAACGTGGGCACCGTACTGCTCACCGGCAACGGCCCCTCTGCCAAGGACGGCGGCTGGGCCTTCTGCTCCGGCGGCGACCAGCGCATTCGCGGCCGCGACGGCTACCGCTATGCCGAGGGTGAGACCCGCGATTCCATTGACCCGGCCCGCGCAGGCCGCCTGCACATTCTGGAGGTGCAGCGCCTGATTCGCACCATGCCCAAGGTGGTTATCGCCCTGGTGTCGGGCTGGGCTGCCGGTGGCGGCCACTCCCTGCACGTGGTGGCCGACCTGACCATTGCTTCTGAGGAGTACGGCAAGTTCAAGCAGACCGATGCGACCGTGGGATCCTTTGATGCCGGCTACGGCTCAGCCCTGCTGGCCCGCCAGGTGGGCCAGAAGTTTGCCCGCGAGATTTTCTTCCTGGCTAAGGAGTACGATGCGAAGCGCATGTACGAGATGGGCGCTGTGAATGACGTAGTGCCCCACGCTGAGCTGGAAACCAAGGGCCTGGAGTACGCGGCCCACATTGCCCGCCAGTCCCCGCAGGCTATTCGTATGCTCAAGTTTGCTTTCAACCTTCCGGACGACGGCATGGTCGGCCAGCAGGTCTTTGCCGGCGAGGCCACCCGCATGGCTTATATGACCGACGAGGCCGTCGAGGGCCGCGACGCTTTCCTTGAGAAGCGCGACCCCAACTGGGAGAACTACCCCTACTACTTCTAGCCGACCGACGGCGTCCGCGCACCCAGCTCAGAGCCGTACAGGCTCAGTGCCCACCAGACTCTCATACTGCCCATCTTCCCTGTGGGCAGCACGAGAGTCTGGTGGGCTTTCGCTCCCTGAGCAAAAATAAGACGATACTTCCCCTGCTGAGTGCGGTACTCCAAAAGAAAAATATGAGCTCTTGAAGATACCACCTCTCAAGCGTACAGTTTTCTGTACAGGAGGTTTTGATGAAAACTATGACCTACACCGAGTCCCGCGCCAATTACGCCCAAGTACTCGATATCGCTGTAGAAGACCTTGAAGAGGTTGTGATTACCCGTACAGGGCGCGAACCTGCCGTCATTCTTTCGCTTGCCGAATACGAATCACTCAAAGAGACCGCTCATCTCTTACGTTCGCCTGCCAATGCTCGAAGGCTGTTAGATTCAATTGACGAACTTGAAGCAAGCGGAGGATCCAGCCAGGCACTCCTCGAAGATTAGGCACCGGCGTGGAACTTATCTGGAGCAGTCAGGCCTGGGAAGACTACCTGTGGTGGCAAAAGCAAGATCGCAAGGTTCTCAAAAGAATCAATACCCTACTCAGAGATATCCAACGCAACGGTAACGAAGGCATTGGCAAGCCAGAGGCCCTGCGCAACAACCTCTCCGGCTACTGGTCCCGCAGAATTACTGAAGAACACCGGCTAGTCTACAAAATCGTGGGCAATTCTGTGCGCATTGCTGCGGTGAGGTACCACTACGAGTAGACGCCGCAGCCAGGAGAAGAACGCTTCACAACGAATTCCGTATGCCTCTTCCACATTCGCCCCGCTACGAGGGTTTAGAGTTGATAAGCAGTTATCACCACCACACATTTTCTTTAGAGAGACCCATGGCCGCTGCATCCCGCCCAACCAAAAATTTCAGAAGCGATATACAAGCCCTAAGAGCTATCGCCGTCCTTCTCGTTATTGGCAACCACTTCTGGCCGAACTTCATCACCGGCGGATATATCGGGGTAGATATATTCTTCGTTATCTCGGGCTACCTCATCACGCTTCATCTTCTCAAAGAGCTCAGACAACGCAATACCATCAGTTTTAAACACTTTTACGCGAACCGGGCTCGACGCCTGCTCCCGGCCGCGATCTTCGTCGGTGCAGTTTCTTTTATCGCAACACTAGCACTTGCACCTGTAAGTTATTGGGGTCGCACCGCTTGGGACTTCTTTGCGGCGAGCGCCTATTTTCACAACTGGAATTTGTATGCCTCTGCAACAGATTATTTCGCCCAAGACAGCAACCCTACGGTGTTTCAACACTACTGGTCCCTGTCAGTTGAAGAGCAGTTCTATCTCATCTGGCCTATAGCCCTTACACTGCTATTCCTAGGAGCTTTCAAGATAAAAACATTCCTTGGAGGCAACTCACGCTTGCAGAACCTGGTGTTAGGTTCAGGCGTTTTCACGCTACTTATTCTGTCTCTAGCATTCGCTCAAGGCCAGGTAGCATCTGGTCAGGCTGGGGCATATTTCAACACATTTACTCGTGTCTGGGAGTTTATGGTAGGCGCTCTGGTTGCCCTTCTCTCCCCGCTGTTTTTCTCGCTCAATAAGGCCTTAGATAATAGCTTCTACCCCGTACTTCTCCGCAACCTAGCTCAGCTTGCAGCCTACCTCGTACTTCTGAGCTCAGCCTTTCTCTACACAGAAGAAAGCGGAGTACCCGGTTTAACTACGTTGGCTGCGGTTCTTGCCGCTGCTGCCGTTATTGCAACAGGGCCGTTCACCTTTATGCCTTGGTTACGGTTTCTTGTTGAGGGGCGCCCTACGCAGTCCATCGGGGATATGTCGTATTCCCTGTATCTCTGGCACTGGCCTGTGGCCGTCCTTCTGCCCTTTGCCCTTGGCCACGCTGCCGAGTGGTGGACCTATATTGTGGTACTTCCGCTCGTTTTTCTGCTTGCTTTCACGACGCAGAAGTTCATTGAAAACACTTTTCGCTTCAAGTTTAAGCCCCTCTTTGCTCCAAAAACTGTTTTCGTCTCGGTTATCGCTACTGTAGCTCTTATTGGTACGAGTTCTGCAGCGACCTATTTCTATGCCCAGCAGTACTCTGCCCGTCAGCAGGCAGAGATCCAGGCAAGTATGAACCAGGTCGCGGGTTCTACGTCAGATACCAAAACATCGGGTGAAGAAAAAGAGACAGCAGAGATTAGCTGTGTTGGGGGTATGGCCCTTGTAAACGCTGAGCACTGCAAGGAGGCCTTCACAGCAGAGCCTGTAATCGCTGCTGGCTCAGAAAGCGAAGCACCGTGGGTACCGCTTGACCAAGAATGTGAAGTTCTTGAGTCAGCCGAGGTCCCCAACGGCGGGTCAAGAGTCAAGATTCACTGCAACTACGCTGCGGAATCGGCAGACCCCACGAAGGTCTGGTTTATCGGCGACTCGCATATTGATCACTGGCGCCCAGCGGTTTACCCCATTGCCCGTGAAAAGCAGTGGGATATGACGTTCTTTAGTCATTCAGGTTGCTCCCTCTGGGAGACTCCCCTGACTTACTGGCTTGCGCCTGGACGTCAGGTGCCCGTTGCCCAGACATTTTCAGATACCTGCCCCAAGTGGCCCAGCTTTGTCCTCAACGAGGTGACTCAGGAGAAGCCAGATTTAATTGTTATCGGTAACTACTCCAGTAGCCAGGGCCTTGAAAACGGTAGCGGTGCTCCCCAAGAAAAGCAGTATGCGAAAGCAATGAAACCCTGGATTGACCGTTGGCAGGCACAGGGCAGCAAGGTGGTTATTGTTCGTGACGTTCCTACCGCAGGTTCTTCAGTTGGCCCCAATTGCGTATCGTATTCAGGCACGCAGTGCGTAGCATCCGCCAGTGCTGTCTTATGGCCAGATCCCCAATTTGAGGCAGCTCGCTCTTTGAACGCCCCCACCATTGATATGACTGAGTACCTTTGCCCAGACGGAACCTGTCACGGTGTCATCGGGGGAATTCCGGTCTATTTCGACACCAACCATCTGTCGAAGAGTTACAGCATGTCTCTGTCGGCTCCTCTGAGCGAGAAGCTAGACGAAGCGCTTAAAGAATAAATAAGTAGGACGCCCCACCCCCACCTTCTTCACGGAAAGTGGGGCGGGGCGTCCTTGCGTTCGGCTCGGGGCTAAGCCTCAGGGCCTGCCATGCGCCGGGCAGCCTTGCGGTTGTCGATGGCGCGCTCTTCGAACTCCAGTTCGATGATGCGCAACTTGTTCTTGCGGTGCCAGGTCAGTAGCACATTGACCAGAAAGACCAAGAAAACCAGCATGAAGACCATGTAGGCCAGGCCAATCACAGAAAGAACGGCCTCCCCAGTAGTGGGCACCAGCGGATTAGTTGCAAGTACAGTCATGGTTTACGCTCCCTTATCCAGCTTGTCCGCAGCATTCTCACCCAGCCCCAGGCGCTTACGAATCACCCGGATCTCGGTCTTATTTTTCTTGTGGAACCCCAGCAGCACTACGAAAAAGAGCACCAGCAGGGCGAGATACAGCAAGAGAAGGGCGATTTCTGCACCGGTTACCTCAAGCATGGGAAGGCTCCTATCTCGACCTTGAGAATAAAAAACGTATTAGCCACAAGATTACCAAGTAGGCGTACTATTTGGCAATCATCACCAGGCGTAGACTAAAAAGAGCCATGACACTAGATTCCCTTACCCCTCTCCCCAGCCCGGTTACACACGAGCTTGGGGTGGCCGTCCGCGTCGGGGCAGACCAGCCCGCCCGACCTGCTACGCAGGAGCTTAATGAGGCCATGCGTACTTTTAGCACCCGCTTTGCAGAGCTAGAGAAGAGGCAGGACGCCCCCGCCCTGGTTGTCACGACCAGCGGCTCCACCGGCACCCCCAAGCAGACGGTGCTGGCAACCTCGGCCCTGGCAGCCTCAGCTCGCGGCACCGAAGCCGCCACAAACACCCACGCCGCCCAGTGGCTCCTTGCCCTGCCCCTACAGTACGTGGCCGGGGCACAGGTGGTGGCCCGGTCTGCGCTGGCGGGCACCACACCCGTTATCACCACTTCAGCCAGCGAGGGCACCCGCTTCACGGCCCAGGATTTCGTCAGCTCCGCCGAAAAGCTCTCAGCCCCGCACCGGCTGGTCTCCCTGGTGCCCACCCAGCTACACCGCCTGCTCGAAACCCCCAAAGGGCCCCTCCGCGAAGAAACCCTCGCGGCCCTGCGTTCTTTCTCCGCAATTCTGCTGGGCGGGGCACCGGCCAGCGCCGACCTCATTGCAACTGCCCGCGACCTAGCACTGCCCGTAGTGCGCACCTACGGGTCGGCCGAAACCGCCGGGGGCTGTGTCTACGAGGGCAAGCCGCTGCCGGGCATCCGCGTGCAGATAGAAGCCGATACCGCCGACCCGGAAGCCCCCGGGCGTATCTGGCTGGGCGGGCCGACCATTGCCAGCGGCTACGCCAACGATAGCGAGCGCACCTCCACCCACTTCTTTGTAGACGATCAGGGAACCCGCTGGTACCGCACCGACGATCTAGGCACCCAAGACCTGCGCACCGGAACCCTCACCGTAGCGGGCCGCGCCGACGACGTGCTCATTTCCGGCGGTATCAAAACCAGCGCGGCAGCGGTAGCCACCGCCCTCGAAAGCCACCCCGCGGTACGCGAAGCCCTGGTGGCTGGGGTTCCAGATGCCCGCTGGGGCACCGCCATCACCGCAGCTATCACCCCGGTAGCCGGCAGAAATATCCAGCCCGGCGAGCTTACGGACGCCCTCCCTCGGCTGGTAGCAGAAAAGCTGGGGGCAGCGTCCGCACCTAAGCACATTGAAGTGCTACCGGAGTTCCCCACCCTGCCCACGGGCAAGCCCGACCGGCGGGCGGTACAGGCCCTCCTAACAGCGGCCTGGCAGGCCCAGCAGGGCGGCCGGGGCACATCACGCGGCAGCTAGCGGGCACCGACCGCTAAAAAGTGAGAGAATGGTGTGTATTTGTGGCGGCACAACGCCAGGTAAACATTTGGGCTGATAAGGAGCAAGGCAGTGGCAACGGTTGCACAGTGGATTGAGGGGGCGCGCCTGCGCACGCTCCCCCTGGCGGCAGCTCCTATTATTGCTGGTTCTGCGGCTGCCTACGAGGTGCACCAGTTCAAGCCCGGCCGCGCCCTACTGGCCTTCCTTGTGGCCTTCTTCTTGCAGGTGGGCGTCAACTACGCCAACGACTACTCCGATGGAATTAAGGGCACGGACGAGGTCCGCGTGGGCCCCCTGCGCCTGGTCGGCTCGGGCGTCGCCAAACCCTCCCACGTGAAGATGGCGGCCTTTATCTGCTTCGGTCTGGCCGGTTTGAGCGGGTTGGCCCTGATTATGCTCTCGCAGCAGTGGTGGTTCCTGGCCATCGGTGCCTCGGCTGTGCTGGCTGCCTGGGGCTATACCGGCGGTAAGCACCCCTACGGCTACATGGGCCTGGGCGACATCTTCGTCTTTATCTACTTTGGCCTAGTCGCGACCCTGGGCACCATGTTTACACAGAGCAACCAGCTGACCCTGAGCTCATGGGTCTTCGCCATAGCCCTGGGGCTTTTCTCCTGTGCCCTGCTCATGGCTAATAACGTACGCGATATTCCCACCGATATTGAGGCGGGTAAGAAAACCCTGGCGGTGCGCCTAGGTGACCGGGCGTCGCGCATCACCTACGCCGCCGAGATGGGCCTGGGTCTGGCCCTGACCGCCCTGCTGGTTCCGCAGAACCCCTGGTACGCCCTGGCCTTTATTCTGATCGGGCCGGTCGTTCATTCAGCCCTGGTGGTGCTCTCGGGCGCCCTGGGCCGTGACCTCATTCCGGTGCTCAAGCAGGCGGGCATTATTGCGCTAATTTACTCGCTTCTGGTGGCTCTTGCCGTGGTTCTGCACCCGCTCGAAATCTTTGCGGAGCGGGCTACCGTCTTTACCGGCTATTAAAGACCCTGGCTACGTCGGGCAGTTTCGTCTAGCTTGTCTTCAAACGCCTGATTTTCGTCTTCGACGCTTGTTTTCTTGGGCTTGTTCTTGCGGCGAATCATGCGGTTAAAGTCGGCTGCTGCGGCGACGTGCAGGCGGGGAAAGGCCAGGTAGCAGATGGCGAAGCCAATGATGGCGCCGAAAATAATGGCCAGAATGAAGCCCACGCCAAAGTAGTAGGAGGCAAAAAAGGCGGCGGCTGAAAACAGCAGGCGGAGCAGGGAATACTTCAGAAAATTCACCCCCTCATTCTACCAACCTGGTGGTTCTGCCTACAGGAGGGGGCGCGTCCGCTCATCTAGCACGCTGTGAGCGCACAAAGCGGGGTAGGCGGGTTCTGTCGTGGAAAAATGGGGGTATGGGTAGAGCTATTTTGATTATTGGCGGCGCCGCCCTTCTGCTGGGCGTGTGGATTTATTCGATTCTGGATGCCGCCCAGACCGACCGTTTGCGGGTGCGCACCCTGCCCAAGGGGGCCTGGCTGGCTGTGCTGGTGCTCTTTCCGTTGCTGGGGTCGGTGCTGTGGTTTTGGCTGGGGCGGCCGCGTGGGTCGCGCCACGGGTCTTTTGGGGCGCCTGCTGCCAAGCCGCCGGTGGCTCCCGATGATGACCCTGAGTTTTTGAAGTTCTTAGAGGCCCGGGCCCGGCGCGAGCGTCAGGACGCCGAGTGGCAGCAGCGCAAGAACCGCAAGGATGCCGGTGGGCAGGGCCCTGCCCCTGGCAGGCAGGCCCCCAGCCAGGGCGACGATACTACCGGCTCTGCCGACGATAAGAATCACCCAGGGTCAGAATGAACTGGACTGCTCTTTCGCCTGGCGGTAGGCCCGGTAGTGCCTTCTAGTTTCAAGAACACCAGCGATAACAATGACAACTAGAAGGGGCAGGCGCCAGGTCAAGCTAACGTAGTCATCGGTCGTGTAAAGTCCGTAGCCCCATATGCCGAATATCGCGAGCATGAGTAGGGAGTGCAGGTAGAGACGGTAGGGCTTAACCTTCTTTTGTTCTGAGAGGGAACGGGCATAGGCTACGGGGTGGCCGAATTCTTCGAGGTAGCTACTGCCGCTATCTTGCGTATGTTCTTTGACCCGGGAGACTTCTTCCCGTACGCGGGCGTCTGAGATATCGCCGCGGCCCCTTAGCTCCTGCTTGAATCGTGCAAGCCAGGTTTCATCGTCCTGGTAATCTTCTTCCTCATCTAGACCTGTAATCTGCGGGGGTGAGGGCAGCAGAAAGCCCGCAGCTGTCCCCAAAACACTGAACCCCAGGGCTGCCACTAGGTGGGTCCAGCTGGGCAGGTGCTGGGTGAAAATCTCATAGGAGGCAAATAAACCAATCCCGATAGCTGCTGAGCCGGCCAGAATAATGAGCGCTGTCAGAAGTACGGCAGCGGTAAAGCCAAATTTTTTACGGCTACGTTGGAAGGTAACGAGCTGAGCAAGAAAAAGCATGCCCAAGGCCCCAGGAAGAAGATAGAAGCCCAGCGGCTGGGAGCTCGGCCTGTCGCTGGGTAATATGCTGACCACCCAGAAAAGGATGCTAAAGAATGCCCCGGTCAAGAAACCTGCCACGATTACTTCTTTGAGGGCCCATGGTTCGTCCTCAGAAAAAGCCTGGGTTCCCTTTTCGCGCCAGGTGTTAATTTTTTCGGCGGCCCATTCCTGAGGGCTACCGTAGAGGTCCGTGGCGGTTTCACCGGTCTCTGCAACCTGTCTAATGACGCGGTTGATGGCGCTTTCACTGGTGACTGCTTTAACGCCGTTCGTAGCCAGGGTCGCAAAGGCAGTTTGCACCCAGTCTTTGTCTGCCGGGTTGTCGCTGGCTTCTTCGATTGCGATGGTCAGGCGTTCGTAGGGGTTGTTTGCCATGTCTCCTCCTTGAGTCATATAGAAACGTCTGGTGGGTTTAGGCTCCGAGGGCGCTAGTGAGCCGGGCCAGGGAGGCCCGTTCCTCGGCGAGCTGGCGGGAACCTGCGTCCGTCAGCCGGTACTGGCGGCGGGCGGGGCCGCTCTCCCCTTCCGTCCAGGTGGTGGTGACGTACCCGGCTTCTTCGAGCTTGGAGAGGGCCGGGTAGAGGGAGCCGCCGCGCAGGCGTCCGTAGCCCAGCTCTTCCAGGCGGGTAGCCAGGCCGTAGCCGTGCAGGTCTTCTTGAGCCAGGCAAGCCAGGACGGCGGTGGGCAGGGTTGCCCGTACCAGGGCAGGCGGGTAGGTGATGGGATTCATGAGCACCTCCTTCTGTATCTAAGTACAACATCTACTTAGATAGGTTTCAAGACTTTTATCGATTATTACCGAACAAGATCTACGCAGAAAGCCCCCGCACACAAGGTGCGGGGGCTTTCTAAACCTGTGGAAAAGCGTCAGCGATAAACCGGTTTACAGACCCGAGTAGGAGTGCAGGCCCGAGAAGTACACGTTGACCACGGTGAAGTTGAAGATGATGCAGAGGTAACCTGCAATGGAGAGCCAGGCGCTGGGCGGGCCTGACCAGCCGCGGGTGGCGCGGGCGTGCAGGTAGGCTGCGTAGACGACCCAGATGATGAAGGTCCAGACTTCCTTGGTATCCCAGCCCCAGTAGCGGCCCCAGGCTTTCTCGGCCCAGATGGCGCCGGCACCCAGGGTGAAGGTCCACATGGCGAAGCCTACGGTGTTGAGGCGGAAGGAGAAGTTTTCGAGGGCGGTGGATGAGGGGATCAGACGCATGAAACCGAGGCGGGCCAGGGAGCTGTCGGCACCTTCGATGATGTGGCGTTCGCGGGAGGTTTGTACCAGTTGCAGGATTGCCATGGCGAAGGTGATGGTGAAGATGGCTGAAGCGAGTACGGCAATGGACACGTGGATAACCAGCCAGTAGGACTGTAGGGCGGGCACCAGCTGGCCTACGGGGGTAGGGTAGGCGATGGTGGCTGCGGTCATCATGGTCAGGGCAAGACCAGAGACCAGGGTGCCTACAAAGCGCAGGTCGCGGAAGATGAGGAAGCCCAGGTAGACCACAACCACGAGCAGGGCACCGGTGGTGCAGAACTCGTACATGTTGCCCCAGGGAACGCGATTGGCAGCAAAGGCGCGGGAGAGCACACCGGCTAGGTGGATGAGGCAGCCCAAGGCCAGGATGACAACGCCGGCGCGGGCGGCGGGGCGGCGTTCGCCGGTGCCGTAGCGCATCTCTGAGTCGGCGACGTGGCCGGCGATTTTGACGGCGGCTGACTTCTTGTAGCCCATGCCGCGTTCGCCGGTGCCCTGTTCGGTGCCGGCGATGCGGGCCGAGCGGGCGTTTTTGACGCGGGCACCGGCGCCCACAAGTTCCTTTTCAGGTTCGGGAGCGGTGGCAGCTTCGAGGCGCTTGGTGGTGCGGGAGTGGGCGGCAACGTCCCAGGCGAAGGCGACGAAGGCCACCATGTAGGTGATGGCTGCTAGGTACATAAAGAGTTCGCTCCAGCGGGCGAGCTCTATATTGACTTCTGACATGGTGTTCTCACTTCACAGGTTGAGGTAGGGCGCGGACGCCGGTGCCCGGCAGGGTTGCCCCGGGGCGGGCGGTGGGTAGGTTAGGCTTCATCAAATTCTAGTCCCCACCGCTCTGCGAAGAGGTCGGTGAGTTTATCGGCTTCGGTGGCGAGGCGGGGGTCTTCGCCGCGAGCCAGTAGGCCGTATTCGACGGTGAGTACGCGGTCTGCCCCGGTGCCGCTTTCGGTGGCTCGTACCCAGACGCGGCGGCGGGCGACGAAGACCGAGAGCAACAGGCCGCCAAAGAGTAGGGCTGCTGAAACCAGGGCGATCGGGCGGCCGGGGTCTGACCTGATCTCAATGCCAGCGTAGCGCTTAACACCCAGGAATTCGATAGTTCCGTGGCCATCGGGCAGGGTAGCGGTGTTGTTGCTGGCATCGAGCACAATACCGTTACCGGCGGCCATGGTGTTGAGCGGGGTCAGGCTATCAACGTCGAGCACATAGACGTTCTGGGGCACACCGTTATCAAGCCCAAGGTCGCCCGCGTAGCTTTGGAGCACCAGCATGGGGTTGAGCAGGTCTGAGTCGATGGAGGTGGGGGCGCTGCCTGCGGTGCGTTCGCCGGTGGGCAGGAACATGCCGACGAAGCCCAGCTGGTCGGGGTGGGCGTCCGGAACCTTCAGCACGATAGATGAGAGGTAGCTACGGCCCGAAGGCAGGCCCACCACGGGCCCCTCGTAGGCGACAGAGCCGTCGGTGTTGGTGATACGGACGACCGGCGAGTAACCGTTGCCCAGCAGGTAGATAGAGGTTCCCTCAAAGTAGATGGGTTCATTGACTCTGAGGGCCTGCTCGCGCTGTTCACCGTCTGCGCTGGTGAGGGTGAAGTCAGCCTCATAGTTGATGTCTGACCCGTAGGTGGGTGAACCTTCCTGGCGGTCGTATTCGACGGTCAGGTTGTTGAGGGTGGCCGAGTAGGGCACCAGCCAGTCGGGGTTGTAGTTGGTGCCAGGGCTGAAGGAGTCATAGGCGACCAGGGAGTTGACGAAGGTTTCGTCCTCGGTCACCACGCGCTGGCCGCTGTAGCCAAAGAGGGAGCCAATCGCTACCGCAATCAGCACACCAATCATGGCCAGGTGAAAGAGAATGTTGCCCAGTTCGCGCAGGTAGCCGCGTTCGGCGGCAACGTTCACGACTCCCGGGGCTTCTTCGCGCACCTCAATACGGTAGCGGCGCTTTTTCAGGACGGCGGCGGCGTCCTCAATAGCGCGGGAGGCCGTCAGTTCCCCGGCACCGGCGTCCACGGGGATGGTGAGGGTGCGGTGCTGGGGTAGGCGGGAGAAGTTCTTGGGGGTGCGGGCGGGCCCTGACCGCATGGCCCGATAGTGCTTGGCAGCGCGGGGAACCACGCAACCGATCAGGGAGATAAAGAGCAGAATGTAAATCGCGGCAAACCAGACCGACGAGAAGACGTCAAAGAGCTGGAGCTTATCAGCGATAGGGCCCCAGGTGGGGTGCACCTCGATGTAGTCGGCTACAGCTGCGGGGTCCTGAATACGCTGGGGAAAGACCGAACCGGGCACAGCGGCAACCGCCAGCATGAGCAGCAGGAAGAGGGCGGTGTTCATCTTGGTCAGCTGCGTCCATGCCCAGCGGAGCATTTCCAGCGGGCCTAGTGCCGGGGCGTCCTGAGTCTCTGCCATGTTTTCCTTGCTGTCTTCGGTTCGATGCGTGTGTGGGGTGTGTTTAGATGGGGAGTTCGTAGACCGGCATGCTGGCCTGGAACCAGGACATCATCTGCGTCCAGACGCCGGTCGCCAGAAGCAGGCCGATGATAATCAGTATGATGCCCCCCAGACGCTGGAGCAGCAGTCTGTTCTTGCGGGCCCAGCCCATTGTGTTCACCCCGCGGGCTACCCCCAGAGCAACCAGCAGGAAAGGGACGCCAAGACCTAGGCAGTAGGCTAAGGTCAGCAGAATTGCCTTGCTGTTATCGGAGCCGCCGGTATAGACCAGGGTCTGCACGGCCGCGAAGGTCGGGCCGATACAGGGGGCCCAGCCCAGGCCGAAAGTGATCCCCAGAATCGGAGCGCCCCAGAGGCCGGCCGGGGGTTTGGCCTCAATCTTGCGGTCGCGCTGGAAGAAATCAAAGCGGCCCATGAAGACCAGGCCCATGAGGATCACCAGCAGACCCAGCACCAGGTCAACCCAGCCCTGGCCTCTGAGCCAGGGGGCGGCACCCAGCTGGGCTAGCACTACCGACATGAGCACAAAGATAAAAGAAAATCCCAACACAAAGAGGCCGATGCCGGTGACCATGCGCAGGTTGCGGCGGCGGGGGCTCATTTCCCCACCCGACAGGCCCGTCACGTAGCCCAGGTAGCCGGGCACAAGCGGCAGCACACAGGGGGAGGCAAACGAGATCAGGCCCGCCAGTGCCGCAAGGGGCAGGGCGAGCCAGAGGGAGCCGTCGAGGACGATTTGGCCGAAGCTAGGCACTGACCTGGTCTTCGAGCAGGGTGTTCAGCACAGACTTGTCGATTTGGCCCAGAATACGAGCAGCTACGCGCCCCTCAGCATCGAGGACGACCGTGGTCGGCACCGCCTGGGCAGGCACGTACTTGCTCATGGCAAGAAGCACCTTACCGGTCACATCGCGAAAGGAGGGGTAGGGAACCTCAAAGTTCTTTTCGAAAGCCTCAGCGGTACCCTTTTCATCGCGCACGTTAGCCCCGTAAAAGGCAACCTTCTCACCAAAGCTAGCGTGCAGTTCGTTAAGCCAGGGAGCCTCAACACGGCATGGAGCACACCCCGCGTACCAGAAGTTCAGTAGCACGGGCTTACCGCGCAGGTCAGCGGCGGAGACGACGGTGCCGTCAAAGAGTTCGCTTTCAAATTCAACGGGCTCGCCGCGCTCACCGGCTGCGTATTCGGTGACGCTACCGTCACCGGCAATATAGCCCTTGGAGTCACCGGCATCTGCCTGGGCTGCCAGGGAGTCCTGGCTCGAAGAGCAGGCGGAGAGCAGACCGACAGTTCCCAGAGCGGCGATACTCAGGGCCTGCTTACGGCTCACACGGGTAGGGAAAGAGGTAGCCATGAATTAGAGGTCTTTCAGGTCAGTGTGGTGTGCGCTTGTAGTCGGTGCCATTATGACCCCGGTAACTGAATAACACCTGAGTAGAGCTCGGCAGCAGGCTCAACATAAGAGAGTTTTGGCTTGCCAGGGGCAAAAATATTGGGGAAGGTAAAACTTGTAATGGAAGCTAAATTGCACTGGCGGCTGCGTGGGTCGTGCGGCAGCACCCCGCCCTCTACAGAGGTGCGGGCCATCCAGATGGGTAGCTGGTGCGAGACAATAATCGCCTCAGCACCGTCCCCGCCCTTCTCGTAGGCGGTGCGGGCGGCGTCCTTAATAGCCTCAGCCATACGCACCACCTGGTCCCGGTAGGGTTCACCCCACGACGGACGCAAGGGGTTGAGCAGGTGCTTCCAGTGGCGGGGGTTGCCCAGCAGCTCGTCCTTATTGACGTGCAGGCCCTCAAAATAGTTCTCGGCCTCAATCACGCGCTCATCGGGCTGGGCAACCAGGCCCAGTAGTTCCTCAATGGGGGCAGCAGACTCGCGGGTGCGGGTAAGCGGGGAGCAGACCAGGTGTACGATGTTGGCACCGGCGTCCGCGCGGCGCTTGAACTCTTCGGCAGACAGGCGCACCATCTTCTGACCCGTCTCAGACAGGTGGTAGTTGGGCAGGCGCCCATAGACGATACGGTCGGGGTTATGCACCTCGCCGTGGCGCATCAGGTGAACGGTGACAGTTGCCGAAGAAGTGTTCATATCTCTAGTCTCTCAAACCTAGTCAGTAAGCGCTAACCAGCCACCCCGCCGGTTTACTCCGCCAGTTTCTTCTCAATAATCTTCGCCAGGCGTTTGGCGTTGACCTGCCAGAAGTCCTTGACCTCGCCATCTACCCGCAACACCGGGATCTCGGTGCGGTGACGCTCCAACAGGTCGGGGTGCTCTTCAACGTTGATTTCTGTGTAGGTCAGCCCGTAGCTGCCTGCCACTTGGCCGGTCGTCTCCCGGGCAGCTTCGCAGAGGTGACAGCCGGGCTTGGTCAGCAGTTCAATCAGTGGTGTAGCCATTGTTCCACTCTAACCCGCCTCTCCCCCGACCGGTGAGCGGGGGCGTCCGCACCGAAAAGCCCGGTGATACAGCGCGAGCCCCGCACCGAAACAGGTGCGGGGCTCGCGGTGAAGAATTTACTTCTTGTTGCGGCGCTGGTGGCGAGTCTTACGAAGAAGCTTGCGGTGCTTCTTCTTAGACATACGCTTGCGGCGCTTCTTGATAACTGAACCCATTGGATTCACCTCACTTATTAAATAGTGGTCGATACCCGGCCGACAGCAACCACCCGGGGGCGGCAGATCGGTAGCTATCCGGGCGCTATACCGGTATAAACGCTCCAAAGCACGCATAAAGGGCACAGCAATACCCTCGGCGTGAAAAAACGCTCTCCCCCAAGCCTACAGGCAAACAGGGTTTTTCGCCCCCTGTTCACCGGCAAGTGAGAGCATTTTCTCGTTTTATCTACCCTCTAGCGCTCGCTGGTGGCATACTCGTAGTCCTCGCGCAGGGCCGCTGCGGCGTCTTCCCCCGGGTCTTCTTCCACTGCCCTGGCAGGTTCTGCGGCGTGGGGGTCGCGAGCTCTTCCAGTCTCTTGCTGGGCAGGGGCGCTTTTGCGGAAGCCAAAGTAGCCAGCCACGTCAAAATGCTTTTTAGCGGGCTGGTTTCTGGCGCTCTGCGGGGCTGCTGCTCCGGGGTCAGGGCTGGCGGTAGCGCTTGCAGGGGCGGCGTCCATGGGCTGGATGCTGGTGAGGGCTTCAAAGAGCTCAGGCTCAATGGGCCCGTCCCAGGTATCGGGCACCAGTTCCTGGGTCTCAACCTCGATGGGTTCAAGGTTGGTTCTGCCCGCTTCCCTAGCCGGGGTGTCAAAATCAACCGGGTGCCCAGCCTCAGCAAAGCGCTCTTGCAGGTTGGCCTTGAGCAGGGTCTGGGCGAGGGCAGCGTCACCAGATCGGGCGGCATCGACGATAGCCCGATACTCCATGCGCAGGCGCGAGGCGGTAGTGCTCCACAGGGGAACCTGGCTGACCAGCTCGAAGCGGGCCTCAATCATGGCGTCACGCAGGGTCGCCAAGAGGGCAGAAATCAGGGCGTTGCCGGAGAGCCGCCCAATCTGGATATGGAAATCAGCTTCCAAATCGTGAAAGTCGCTCAGGCTGGTAGCGGCATCCTGCATGGCCTCCACGATGCGGTCCAGCTCTTCAAAGGCTGACTGGTCGTAGTCGGGCCCTGTGAGGGCGTGGTTTTCAAGCAGCAGACAGGTTGCCAGCAGATCCTGGCGGGGCGAGAGGGAGCTGGCCAGATAGAGGCTGACGGCTGTCCCCGCCGAGGCCGCCGGTTCCCGCACCAGCTGGGCGATAATCCTCTTTTTCCGCCCCTCGTAGAGCCTGAGCACTCCGATTTCTTCGCAGTGTTTGAGACTCTCCCGCATGTGGTTCTGACTGATACCCACCTCGCGGGCCAACACCCTGTCGTCGGGCAGGTTATCGCCCAGGTGCAGGGTCTGGTTAATCAGTTCGTTCTCGATCCAGTCGAGAAGCTGCTGATGGTGTGCCATACAGTCTTGTGATGTCCTTTGAAACTAGCGGTTGGTGGGCAAGGGCCTAGCGGGAGCTGCGGCGACCCCAGCGGGTGAGCTTGGCCAGCAGGCCGCGCTCGTCGCCCTCTTCGCCACCGACCTGCTTGTTGTGGTCCTGCTCATGGGCCTGTTCATCACTTGCCTTGGCCGCTGCCTCTTGGGCAATGACCTGCTCGGGGGTGGGCACCTTGAAGCTGATGAGCCCCTTATCTTTGGCACCCAGGCTCAGGCTCTGTGCGAGCTGGCGCACCTGGTCGCTGACGGCGTCCTGCTCCACCTCGGCCGGTGTCTGGCTCTCAACGACCTCTTCGTCTACCCGGTTATCGAGCACGGGGGTAAAGGGGGTCAGCGGGGTGAAGGTAATACCGGCGGTGTTGGGGTGGGGCACGTCCACGGCCGGAGCGGACGCCTCCTCTTGCTCCTCGGGGACAGAGGTGGTTTCAGGCGTAGCGGGATTTGCCTCAGGGGCAGGCTCGGAGCTCTCGTTAGCAACAGAGACAGCCTTGGCGGCAGGTACCGCTTCGAGGGCTGGGGTGGCCTCGGATACGGGGGCAGTAAGCAGGCCGTCAACCCAGTCGGCAACGCTTGTAAGCGGGGCAGGAGTAATGGAGTAGAACCGCTTTTGGCCTACGGCTTCGGTTTCAACCAGACCGGCCGTGCGGAGCACCTTGAGGTGCTTGGATACGGTGGGCTGGCTGACGCCCAGTTCCTCGACCAGTTCGCCAACGGCTAGTCGTTCGACGGCTAGTGCCTGGAGGATGCGTCGCCGTGTGGGGTCGGCGATAACAGCAAATACGTCGTCTTTCATACTGACATCTTTACACATATATACCCACAATTGCATGTTTGACCAGCAGAAATGGGGACGCTCTTCGTCTATGCACAGCTAGCACTCAGGCTGAAAGCCAATGTACAGAGCCATCTGCCCAGCCCTGTAACCCGCCCCTATACCGGCCTAGTCATACCAGGGGTCAAGCCCCCAGAGGGGGAATACTTCCTTGCGGGTGGCCATAATGCTGCGGTCTACGCTGCTGGCAGGGTCGTAGCCAACCTCCCAGGAGCACCACCAGAGATCCACGGGGTCCCCCATCATGGTAGGCACTTTGGTCCCGTACTTTTCAAGCATATAAGCCTGCCACGATTCCGGTGTGGGCATATTGATGTCGAGGGGCTGGCCAGCCGCCACCGCAATAAGGTGGCTCCAAGAGCGGGGCACGGCGTTGTAGATAGAGTAGCCCCCTCCCCCGGTAGCAATCCAGCGGCCCTCACAGAGCTCGTCCGCCAGCAAGGAGATATGGGCGGCAATTTCCCGCTGTCCATTAATGCTGATGTTCAGGTGCGACATGTCATCGGCCAGATGGGAGTCGCAGCCGTGCTGGCTAACAATCACTTCGGGCTGGAACTGCCGCAGCAGGCTAGGAACCACCGCGTCAAAGGCTCGTAGCCACCCCGAGTCGGTAGTGCTTTCGGGCATGGCGATGTTAACTGAGGTTCCGGCAGCCAGCCCTTCGGGCCCCACCTCGTTAGCGAAACCGGTACCGGGGAAGAGGGTCATGCCGCTCTCGTGCAGGGAAATGGTCATCACCCGGGGCTCGTCCCAGAAGATACTTTGCGTGCCGTCCCCGTGGTGGGCGTCCACGTCGATATAGACGACCCGCTGCGCTCCCGCTTCAAGCAGGCGGGCAATGCCGACAGCGCAGTCGTTATAGATACAAAAGCCGCTGGCGTGATCGCGTGAGGCATGGTGCATACCTCCGCCAAAATTGACGGCATGCTTGACCTTACCGCTCAAGATAGCTTCGGCTGCCTGGTAGGTGCCCCCGGCGAGTCGAGCGGACGCCTCGTGCACCCCCTCAAACCCGGGGGTATCTTCGGTACCCAGCCCACAGTTGGCGATGGTTAGTGTGGGGTCGGCACTGATTTTTTGCACCGCGTCGATATAGGGGTAGTCGTGGGCCAGCATGAGCTGGTGCACAGTAGCAATTTCGGGTTCCTCAAGCTGTACCTGTGGGAGGTCAAAGATTCCTAGGTCTCGTGCCAGGGAGGCTGTTGCATCCAACCGCGAGGGGTGCATGGGGTGATAGTCGCCAAAATAGTAGTTGGCCATGGCGGGAGCCCAGAGCACACGCACGTCGGTGGGCGTGAGGCTGTCGATAATAGCCACCAGCACTACCTCCTTTGGTAAGTTGAGTCACACTTACCATTAAACACATAAAAACCCTGCGGGCACCACACCCCGCTTGTATGACACGCAGACTACGCTAGAGACGGCAGAAGAAAGCGAGGTGAAGAACGTGGGCAAAATTGTGCGCAAGGTCCAGGAGCGCAAGCAGGTTCTAGACGCCATGGAACAGGGGCAGCTGAAATACCAGCAGCTCCTGCAGATTGTTAAATTTTCGGCAGCCTTTCAGGCCCGCATGGCCCACCTGCGCGACCTGGTAGACCGCATCTTTGGGTCCTCCTCATCCCGTATCGCTATTGCGGCCTTCATGCTGGTCATTATTTTCTTCTCGCTCATGCTCTACACCCCCTGGGCCTCACGCGATGGCCAGCAGGTGGAGTTTCATCACGCTGTTTTTACGGCCACAAGTGCTGTGACCGTCACCGGCCTCACCACGGTCTCTACCGCCGAGCAGTGGACCTTCTTTGGCCAGCTCATGATTCTTCTCGGCTCCCAGATTGGCGGCCTCGGCACGCTCACCCTCACCTCCATCTTGGCCCTGGCGGTGGGGCGCAAGCTGGGGTTGCGCTCCAAAATTATCGCCCAGGAGTCCCTCAATATCGGACGCCTGGGTGAAGTGGGTTCAGTGCTCCGCACCGTGGCCTTTACCTCCATAGCCATTGAGGCCCTGATCGCCTTCACGCTTACCCCCCGCTTCCTGGTGCTGGGAGAGCCCTTCTGGCAGGCAGTCTGGCACGGCGTCTTCTATGCGGTCTCATCCTTCAACAACGCGGGCTTCACTCCCCACTCAGATGGCATTGTGCCCTACGGCCACGACCTCTGGATTCTCTTCCTCATCGCCCTGGGCGTCATGGTGGGCTCGCTGGGTTTCCCCGTCATTCTGGTACTGCGCAACAACCTGCGCTTTAGCAAGTGGAATCTCAACGCCAAACTCACCATCATCGGCACGCTGGTGCTCTTCTTCCTGGGCTCCTTTGCCTGGGGCGCCCTGGAGTGGGGCAACGACCGCACCATCGGTTCCATGGGCGCAGGCGATAAAATCCTCAACGCCGCCTTTGCCTCGATTATGACCCGCTCTGGCGGCTTCAACCTGGTCGACATGGCAGATATCCACCCCGTCACTATGCTGCTCACCGACGTACTCATGTTCATCGGCGGCGGCTCCGCATCTACCGCAGGCGGCATCAAAATCACTACTATCACCGTGGTCTTTCTGGCGATTCTGGCAGAAGCCCGCGGCGATCAGTTCGTCGTTGCCTTTAACCGCACCATTCCCGATGCTGTACTCCGTATCGCTATCTCCGTGATTATGATGAGCTTCGTGTTTGTGCTGGCAGGTACCACCGCCATCATGCTCATTGGCAACGTCGGCCTCGACCGGGCCCTCTTTGAGGTCATCTCAGCCTACGCGACCTGTGGGCTGTCCACCGGGCTCTCAGCCGAGCTACCGCCGTCCGGAACCTACATTCTTTCTGTCCTCATGCTCATTGGCCGTATCGGCACCATCACCGTAGCCACCGGCTTGGCGATGCGATCCCGCCGCCGCCTCTACAAGTTCCCCGAAGAAAGGCCCATCATTGGCTAGAAAAGACTTCCACCCAGCCCACAGCGCCCCCGTGCTAGTGATTGGCCTAGGACGCTTTGGCTCGGCTACCGCTGCCCAGCTGGTCCGCCAGAATAAAGAGGTGCTTGCTGTTGAGAAAGACCCCGCCCTGGTGCAGAAATGGTCAGGCGACCTCACCCACGTGGTGGAGGCCGATGCCACCGACATGAACGCTCTGCGCCAGCTAGGGGCCCAGGACTTTACCGCCGCCGTAGTGGGTGTGGGCACCTCTGTGGAGGCCTCGGTGCTGATTACCGCCAACCTGGTGGACCTGGGCATTGAGCGCATTTGGGCTAAAGCTATCACCCCTTCTCATGGCAAGATTCTATCCCGCATTGGAGCACACCGGGTTGTTTACCCGGAGTCGGACGCGGGGGTACGAGCAGCCCACCTGGTCTCCGGCCGCCTACTGGACTTCATCGAGTTCGATGACGATTTTGCCATCGTCAAAATGTACCCACCCAAAGAGACCCACGGCTTTACCCTGGCCGAGTCTGATGTGCGGGCTAAATACGGGGTGACCATTGTGGGAGTGAAATCGCCGGGTGAAGAAATTACCTACGCTACACCAGATACCCGGGTGTCTTCACGTGATTTATTGATTGTCTCTGGTCAAGTAGACCTTATTGAAAGATTTGCCGCACGACCCTAACAGGTTTATACCTACAAGAAACGGTTGACTATACCCTATACCCAGCTGAGCATAGAAACCACCCAGATGTCTTCCGAAATAATTCGTCTTTTTTCAGATTTCAGGGTGCATAAACTTAAAAACTGGCATATAGTTATAACTACCTCTAAAGGTGCGAGTGATTACTGAACGGTCCGCGAACCCGTTCAAGTAGCTCAAGACCTGAAGATTCCCAGATGGTTCCCCCTAATCCCATCTACTTCAGGTTGCGAGCCTTCTCTTGAAGCCGGATCCCTACCGGCAAAAGAGAAAGCTGAAGGCCAGCCCGATTCCCTACGGGCTGGCCTTTAGTGTATCTAAATTCCTTGTTCAGGAAAGAAAAAGCAGGCTGCCCTACCCACAAGGAGTTTTGGTAGCACAGCCTGCTCTTATAGGGCCTTCTTTTTAGGCTAGGTCTGAACTATTTTTCGGAGCTAAACTCTTCGGTCATTTCCTCATTTCGAGCTAGGCAGGCCCGCATAGCGGTCTCGGTTAGTTCGAAAAGACCACCATCGATGTAAGCGGTAATAGCCTTATCGGTAGTGCCCTTGGGGCTGGTGACGGCCTTGCGGAGGTCCTGGGGGTTGGGGTCAACATCCAGCAGGTAGCCCGCACCGGCTACCGTAGCGGCTGCTAGCTCGGTAGCAGTTTTTTCGTCCAGCCCCAGCTTAACCCCGGCAGTAGCCATAGTTTCTGCCAGCAAGAAGGCATAAGCAGGGCCTGAACCAGATACAGCGGTTACCGCCCCCATCTGCTCTTCCTCAACCTCAATGACCCGGCCTGCTGCCCCCAGAACCGAAGCGGCGGCGTCCTTAAGCTCCTCGGTCACGGTCTGCCCCACCGAGATAGCCAGCACCCCCTTGCCCACCCGCGAAGGAGTATTGGGCATGCAGCGGATTGCGGGCTGCCCCTCTGGCAGGGCCCGCTGCAGGGCTTCTAAGGTGATACCGGCAGCAACCGACACCACTACGGTCTTTTCACCCAGAGCCGGTGAGATTTCGCGGGCAAGATCAAGGATGGCATAGGGCTTGACGCCCAGCAGCACCACGTCGGCCCCTTCAGCGGCTTTGAGGTTAGCCTGCGCATCGTCCTCACTGGCAAGGATGGTTACACCCTGGGCTCCCTCCCCCAGCTTGTCACGCAGGGTAGAGATACTGGCGTGCGATCCTACGGTCGCGCGCACAGAGGTGGGGTCAGTGCCCGCGGCAAGCAGACCCGAGGCGATCGCTCCGTTCATGGAGCCGGTTCCAATAAAAGCAACAGTAGTCATCACGATGTTCTCCTAGCTAGGTGGGTGCGGGCAAACTGCAGGGTCTCGTAGAGCATGTCGTCGCGGGCCCCTGCGCCCTTGGCCTTGCGGGTTGACACTTCAGCGCAGACAACACCCTCGAAATCGCTGGCTGCGATGTACTGTAGAGTTTCGGCGACAGGCTGGGTGCCGTGGCCGGGTACCAGGTGTTCGTCCATGACCTTATCGCCGGATCCGTCGGTCAGGTGCACGTGCCCAAGGCGGGAGCCGATGCGTTTGACGGCTTCGAGGGAGTCGTCCCCGGCTGCGGCTGCGTGGGAGAAGTCCCAGGTCATCCAGTCATAGTCGAAGCGGGAGGGGTCCCAGTGGGGGGCGTACATCTCTACCGCGTGGCCCTTGATGGACCAGGGGTACATGTTTTCCACGGCGATTTTGACGTTTTCGAGCTCTGATATTTCGCGCACGCCAGCAACGAAGTTCTTGGCGTAGAGTTTCTGCCAGCGGAAGGGTGGGTGGGCGACGATGACGTCCGTCCCCACCGCCTTGGTCATTTTGGCCGCCATCTGCATTTTGTTCCAGGCTCGGCCCCAGACCTGCTGAGTCAGGAGCAGGGTGGGGGCGTGAATGGCGGAGATGGGGATCTGGTATTTCTGGATCAGGTCGAGCAGGTCGTGGGGCTCCTGGGAGAGGGCCGAGTGGGTGATCATGACTTCCACGCTGTCGTAGCCCAGGTCTACGGCGGTTGAGAAGGTTTCGGGCACGCCGAGTGGGAAGAGGCAGGAGGTAGAAAGCGCTACCGGTACGGGTTTGCGGGCGGAGGGGTTCTTGGGTGCGTCGGTGCTCACGGCTAGTCCTGCACAAATTCTGCCAGAGAACGGGGGTCAATCATGGCTTCAGGCCCCTGCTGGGAGAGGTAGTTTAGGCGGCGTAGCACCAGGCCTTCGCGCAGAGCCCAGGGGGAAACGCGCATGCGGTCTATGCCGAAGACGGCCATGGCGGTTTCTGCAGCGATAGCTCCGGCTAGCATCTGCTCGGCGCGGACATCAGATACCCCGGGTAAGTCCTCACGTTCGCTGGGGGGCATGGCTTCCATACGGCGAGTCCACAAGCGCAGATCCTGTAGCAGCATTTCACGCTTGACGAAGGGGCCTGCCGAGTAGGGGGCTGCCCCGCAGATACGGGCAAGGGAGCGGAAGGTTTTGGAGGTACCCACAACCATGTTGGGCTGCCCGTAGGCCAGCAGGGTCTCAGCGACGGGTTCTAGGGTTTCACGCACGTACTTGCGGAGTTTTTTGATTTCCTTGGGGGACGGCACGGGGGCGCTGAACCAGTCGCCGGTCAGGCGGGTGGCACCCAAGGGCACGGAGATTGCGTCGTCGGGGTAGGCGTCCATACCGGTGGAGAACTCAAAGGAGCCACCGCCGATATCGAAGTTGAGAATGCGGCCAGCGCCCCAGCCCTGCCAGTGGCGCACGGCGTGGTAGGTAATAGCGGCTTCCTGGTCACCGGTAATTTCGGTGAGGTTGACGCCGGTCTGGTTCTGCACGTGTTGCAGCACCTCGGGGCCGTTTTTGGATTCGCGGATGGCGCTGGTGGCAAAGGCCAGCAGGTCTTCCGCTCCGTGCTCAATCGCGTAGAGTACTGCGGACTTCACGAAGGCGGTGAGGCGGTCGCGGCCCTCGTCGGTGATGTTGCCGTCCGCGTCAATATAGCGCACCAGCTGCAGGGGTTCCTTGTGGGCTGCTGTGTAGGCTTCGGGGCGGGAGCCCAGCTGGCCCTCAATCAGGAGCAGGTGGCCGGTATTTGAGCCGATGTCGAGTACGCCTAGTCGCATGGGTCCCCCAGGGTTTAATGGTGAAGTACTTTCCTGCCTTCTAGTCTAAAGGACGGCACCCGCCCAGCTTTCTCAGGGTGAGCTAGCGGGGCGGGTGCCTGGTCTTTTTCTAGGACTATGAGGCGGTTTTCTTGGTCGTTGCCTTCTTCTTGGTTGTGGTTTTTTTAGTTGCCAGCTTCTTGGTTGCCGTCTTGCGCTTGACCGGGCCCTTAGCTCGCTTCTCAGCTAGAAGCTCTACCGCCCTGGTGTGGGTCAGGGACTCGATGGTTTCGCTACGAGGCACCGTAATGTTGGTGACGCCGTCGGTGATGTAGGGGCCGAAACGGCCGTCCTTGACCACAATCTTCTTCTCAGAGACCGGGTCTACGCCCAGTTCAGCGAGCGGGGGCTTGGCGGCACCGCGTCCGCGCTGCTTGGGCTGGGAGTAAATCTCCAGGGCCTGCTCCAGGGTGATGGAGAAAATCTGGTCCTCAGTCTCCAGGGATCGGGAGTCTGTTCCCTTCTTCAGGTAGGGGCCAAAGCGACCGTTCTGGGCGGTTATTTCGGTGCCCTCGGCATCGGTACCGACCACGCGGGGCAGGGCCATGATCTTGAGGGCGTCGTCCAGGGTGACGGTTGCCAGATCCATGGACTTGAAGAGGGAGCCGGTGCGGGGCTTTTCAGCCTTGGGCTTCTTCTTGGGCTTGGGCTTGCCGTTCTTGTAGTACTCGGTGGGCTGGGCGTCCATCCAGGCGGCGATTTCTTCATCGGTCATCTCGGGGATAACCTCGGTGACGTAAGGGCCAAAACGGCCATCACGGGCCACGATGGTGCGGCCGGTCGCCGGGTCAACGCCGAGCTCGCGGCCGTCGTTCTTACCGACTTCCAGCAGTTCAGCGACCTTTTCTTCGGTCAGCTCATCGGGTGCCAGGTCTGCCGGTACGTTGGCGCGGATGGGGTCCTTAATTTCGCCGGTTTCGATGTCGATCTCGCCGCCGGTCTCAAGGTAGGGGCCGAACTTGCCCACGCGCAGGTTGACCCCGGGGGCAACCTCTACAGAGTTGATCGCGCGGGCGTCAATGTCGCCCAGGTTGTCAACGATGGGCTTGAGGCCGCGCTTGTCTCCCCCACCGAAGTAGAAGTTAGACAGCCACTCGGGGCGGGCTTCTTCACCGCGGGCAATGCGGTCGAGGTCTTCTTCCATTTCGGCGGTGAACTCGTAGTCCACGTACTTAGCGAAGTGCTCTTCGAGCAGGCGGACGACCGAGAAAGCTGTCCAGGAGGGCACCAGGGAGCCGGAACGGTTATTGACGTAGCCGCGGTCCATGATGGTCGAGATGACGGCTGCGTAGGTTGAGGGGCGGCCAATGCCGAGTTCGTCCATGGCCTTAACCAGGGAGGCCTCGGTGTAGCGGGGCGGGGGTGAGGTTTCGTGGCGGGCAGCTTCGATATCGCTACCGCGCAGGGAGTCGCCTTCTGCCAGGTTAGGTAGGCGCTTGTCGTCCTTACCGTCCTTGGTCTCGCCCTTGCCCTCTTCGCCGCGCAGGGCGTCCTTGCCTTCCTCGTAAGCGGCGAGGAAGCCGCGGAAGGTGATGACGGTACCGGACGCTGCGAACTCGGTATCCCGGCCGTCGGCGGCGGTTGCCCCCAGGCGGACGGAGGCGGTGGACCCCTTGGCGTCAGCCATCTGGGAGGCGACGGTGCGCTTCCAAATCAGCTCGTAGAGGCGGAACTCGTCGATGCTCAGGGCACTCTTAACCTCTGCGGGGGTACGGAAGGAATCCCCCGCAGGGCGGATTGCCTCGTGGGCTTCCTGGGCGTTCTTTGACTTGGAGGTATATACGCGCGGGGACGCGGGCACAAAGTCAGCGCCGTACAGTTCAGCCGCCTGCTTGCGGGCAGCCTGGGTCGCCTGGTCAGACAGGGCAACCGAGTCGGTTCGCATGTAGGTAATGTAGCCGTTCTCGTAGAGGCGCTGGGCCACCTGCATGGTGGAGCGGGATGAGAAGCGGAGCTTACGGGCGGCCTCCTGCTGCAGAGTGGAGGTGGTGAAGGGGGCAGCGGGACGGCGGGTGTAGGGCTTGGTTTCGACCGAGCGGACGGCGAAAGCGGCGGACGCCAGTGCGCTCGCCAGGGAGCTGGCGGCGGCTTCGTCCAGGTGGGCAACCTTGCCGGCTGCGGTGGGCTTGAGGCTGCCGTCATCGGCAAAGTCCTTGCCGGTAGCGACGCGGGCTCCGTCAACAGCTGAGAGCTTGGCGGTGAAGGACTCGGCGGTCTCGGTGGTGAAGGTGCCGGTCAGATCCCAGTAGGTGGCTGAGCGGAAGGCCATGCGTTCGCGTTCGCGTTCGACGACCAGGCGGGTGGCCACAGACTGCACGCGGCCAGCTGACAGGCCGCGGGAGACCTTGCGCCAGAGCACCGGTGAGAGCTCGTAGCCGTAGATTCGGTCTAGCACGCGTCGGGTTTCCTGGGCATCGACCAGGTTATTGTCGATCTCGCGCAGTTCGTTAAAGCCGCGCTGGATCGCTTCTTTGGTGATTTCGGGGAAGGTCAGGCGGTAGACGGGTACCTTGGGCTTGAGTACCTGTAGCAGGTGCCAGGCAATAGCTTCCCCCTCACGGTCACCATCGGTTGCCAGATACAGGGCATCGGACTCTTTGAGCAGGCGCTTGAGCTCCGTGACCTTCTTCTTTTTATCGGAGTTGACCACGTAGTAGGGTTCAAAGCCCTCGTCAACGTTGACAGCAAACTTGCCGACGGGGCTCTTTTTGAGCTCGTCGGGCAGCTCGGAAGGCTGGGGAAGGTCGCGGATATGCCCCATGGAGGATTCAACGATGAAGGCATCGCCCAGGTACCCGCTGATGGTTTTTACCTTCGAGGGGGATTCCACAATCAGCAGTGACTTGCCGTGCTCGATGGTTGCCTGAGTGGGCACAGAGGGCTCCTTGGGGTCGGTTTTACGCGTGTATGCACAACAATAGCCGACTTACCGCGCTTCGTGTCTACTTAGACCGGTGTGACCTTTGAGAGCTGAGCGCGGGGCGGGTCCTTGATGCCCACCCCGGCGCGAGGTTTAGAGCTCGTCGGTAGGCTCTGCCCCGATTTCAAACTTGCGGCCGCTGATGCTTACCGGTTGCACCTCGACCCAGTTGGTCTTATAGGTGGGGGAATAGGTGCGTAAGCCCAGGGCTTCAACTGCATCGAGGTCAGCTTCGCTGGTCAGCCAGTGGGCATTGCCGTGAACCACGACGGAGCGGGCGACGCCGTCCTTCACCTCATCAATTTCGAAGGCAGCCTTGCGGCTAATTACAACTTCTGAGAGCTTCTGGCCAGCGGCGGTACGGAAGTAGATTTTCTTCTCGTGCACCACAAAGTTAACGGGGTAGATATCTACCTCCCCGCCTACAGCCAGGGCCAGACGTCCAAACTCGTGGGAGGCAAGCAGCTCCCAGCAGCGATCTTCGGTCAGGGTTTTAATAGGGTTCTCTACCATGGCCTCAGTTTAGTCGCCCGAATCAAGGCGCAAGAAACCCTTTTCAAGAAGTTCGCGCATGTTACTGATTAATACTTGTCTGGGTTCTTCGGTCTCCCAGCCTAGGAGGGCAGCCAGGGCACCCACGATTTGCCCGGCGGTCAGGTCACCGTCGCAGGCCGAGACGAAGCCGGAAGTCTCAGTGGTTTCTAGGATGGTGCGGCGCAGGCCTGCCCCGGCCCGCAGCAGAATAACCGCGGGGTGCTCGGAGCCGGGGGTGGAGTGGCGTTCTTCGGTGACGTCGCCCGCTACCACCAGGTGCTGCTCGAGCAACTGTTCATCGTTCAGGGCCGTCACCCGGTCATAGTGCTCCACTGCCTCGGTGATGAAGGGGGCGATGGGTTGCTGAATGGGATAGGTAATTTCTTCAAAGCGGTGCAGACGCTCCCCTGCGGACGCCGGGTTCGGCTTACGCAGCCAGATCATGCCGAACCCGATGGAGCCAACGCCGCGTGAGGCGAAGTCGCGCAGGTAGGCGGTGTAGGCGGCTTCAAAGTGGGCGGGGTCACGGTTTTCGCTGGCGTCGCGCAGCCAGGTTTCGGCATACTGCTCTGGTTCAAGAACCTCGCGCTGGATGAACCAGGCTTCGGTGTCCTCCCCCAACCAGACGCGGGGGCGATCTGCCCAGTCGGCGGGGCCGTCCTGCCCGTCAACGGGGATTTCCCAGTTACCCAGCATCTGCGCGCGCCCGCCGGGGGCGAGCACGGTGGGTAGCTGCTGCACCAGGGTTGAGACGATACCGTCCCCTGCCATACCGCCGTCGCGGTAGGTGAACTGGTCTTCGGGGCTCTCGTAGTCGCTGCGCGGGGTGATAACAAAGGGCGGGTTAGAGACCACCAGGTCGAAGGTTTCACCGGCGACCGGTTCGAGCAGGGAACCCAAGCGTAGGCTCACACGCTCTTCGAGATTGGTCGCATCAAGGTTCAGGGCTGGCGCGTTGAGCAGCAGGTTGAAACGGGTAAAGGCCAGGGCGCGCTCGGAAATATCGGTAGCGGTCACGTGGCGGGTGTGTGCCAACAGGTGAAAGACCTGGATGCCGCAGCCGGTGCCCACATCAAGGGCACAGTCAACGGGGGTTCGCTCGGTGAGCTGGGCCAGGGTAAGGGAGGCTTGGCCAATACCCAGCACGTGGTCCTTACGCAGGACGCCGGGGCGCTGGTGGGCGCCCAAATCACTAGCTACAAAGAGTTCGGTTCCATCGTCGGCAGCGTGTGGCCGCAGATCTACGGCAGCCTGCACCAGGCCGTCCTCGGTGGGCTCCGCCAACCCCAAATCCAGCAGCAGGTCCAGGCTACCTGTCCCCAGGGCGTCCTCAAGGTCCCCACCGGGCAGGGCGGCGCCAAAGAGGAAGAAGCGCACCAGCTGGGCCAGGTTCCGCTGGGCGGTGGTGAAGGTTTCTGATGTAGCCTCCTGCCCCAGAATCTGGCTCACCCGGTAGAGGCCGGGCACCACCTGGTCACGGGTCATGGCCTCAAAAGCACGGGACCCCAGCAGCTCCTCGATACCGTCATAGGTGTAGTTGAGATCGGTCAGGGCGACGTGCAGGCGGGCCAGGGCAGCAGTATCGGCGCTGACGGGGGCACCGGGAACACGAGAAAAATCAGAAGTCATCACGCTCTCTATTTAACCGTATGAGCGGTACGGTAGAGACATGTTATTTGCTTTCTCAGTAGCTCCCACCGGCGGCGGAGACCCGTCTGGGTCCGTACACGACGCCGTTGCAGAAGCCGTCCAGATCGTCCGCGATTCGGGCCTGCCCCACCGCACCGACGCCATGTTTACCACCATCGAAGGTGACTGGGACGAGTGCATGGCCGTCATCAAAGCCGCCACTGAAGCCGTTGGAAAGCACGGCAACCGGGTCTCCCTCGTGCTCAAAGCCGATATTCGCCCAGGTCACAACTCCGGCGAACTCACCGGCAAACTCGACCGCCTCGAAGAAGCTATTGCCCGAAGAGCTGACCGCTAGTGCGCATTTGGTCTGTTCATCCCTCCCTGCTCGACGCTAAGGGGCTAGTAGCCTGCTGGCGTGAGACCCTGCTTGCCCAGAAAGTGCTCCAGGGTCTCACCAAGGGCTACACCAACCACCCCCAGCTCGACCGTTTCAAAGCCTCTAGCGACCCCCTAGCCTACATCTGCACCTATCTGCACGGACTGGCTGACGAAGCTGACAGGCGGGGCTATAGCTTCAATCGCGGTTTGCTGGTGCTCCCGGCCAGAAACGACCTAGCCCCGATCCCTGTTACCGACGATCAGCTGGACTACGAAATCTCATTTTTGGCAGAAAAAGTAAAAACCCGTTCACCTCAGTGGTATGACCAGCATTTTGCCACGTCACCAAGCAAAGTCACCCACCCCCTCTTCACCGTCGTCCCCGGCCCCATCGAAAGCTGGGAAAAGGTTAAATAGTAATCAAGGCAATTTTTTCTAGAGGTCTGGGTTATATTTACCTTATGGCAAATGCAGAAAAAATTGCCGAACTGGAAAAGTCCATCGCTGACTGGAAGGAAAAGGCCGCTAACGGTGGCCCCGCCTTCATCGCAGAGATTATCGAGAAGCTTGAGGCCGAACTGGCCGCAGAGCAGAACTCCTAAAGATTTTTCCCTTCGGTATTACCACACCAGTTCAACCGTTATCCAGGGGCGCGCAAGCGCACATACTTTAGAGAGAAATACCTCCCGCATATCGCACTGCGGGAGGTATTTTATTGTCTCTTTAAGCGGCCTGCGGGCTCGTTACAGCCTGCCAGAGATACATACGGTAATTCTCATCAGTAATTTCACCGGGCCCGTATACTTCTAGGCAGACGCCGGTAGGCTCCAGCCCCTTAGAAGGGATAAAGGTGCTGGCCAGGTGGTTGAAGCCCGCCTTGATATGGGCAGGGGGGACGCCCGGGGTAATGGCCCCCTGCACCAGGACGGTAGCGTACATAGCAGCCGGTACCATCACGCCGGTCAGCCCCAGGGTTGCGACGTCCTTAATACCGCCGGGCACAATGAAGCCCGCCGTGTAGGTAAAACCGGTATCGTCGGCGTCCGGCATGACGACGCCCACCTTCTGTAGCTTTTCTACCGCAGCCAGGCGCTGGGCGGCCAGGTCACCCCCGCCCGACTCTAGCTTGCCATAAAGGCGCTCCCACCAGGAGCCAAAATCGCTCTCTTCGGTCGCAGGGTCGGTGACGCCGGCAACCATGAAGGTACCGTACTCAATCAGAGCTGTCTCGTAAGCTGGGGTTTTCTGCTCACTCATGCTGACGTTGCCGCAGCCTCACGCTCGGCCTCTGCTTTCGCTTGGCAGTCGGGGCACAGAAGCACCAGGTCGCGTACTCCGTCCACATCGAGGTTGACGAAGATGTTGGCCTTAGCGCCGCAGTGTTCGCACTCGCCGATGGTGACGGTGTCGGGTGAGAAGTTCATGTGCTGGCGTTTGTCGAAGATATAGAGTGAGCCCTCCCAGAGGCCAGAGTCACCGTACTTTTCGCCGTAGCGCACGATGCCACCGTCGATCTGGTAAATCTCTTTGAAGCCGCGGTTCTTCATCAGGGCCGAAAGAATTTCGCAGCGGATACCGCCGGTGCAGTAGGTGATGACGGGCTTGTCTTTGAGGTCGTCGTACTTGCCCGATTCGATTTCTTTGATGAAGTCATGGGTGGTGCGTACATCGGGCACAATGGCGTTCTTGAACTTGCCGATTTTTGCTTCGAAGGCGTTGCGGCCGTCGAAGAAGATAACCTCGTCGCCACGTTCTTCAACCAGCTTGTTGACTTCTTCGGGCTTCAGGTGCACGCCTCCGCCCACCACACCGTTTTCATCGACGATGAGTTCATCGGGGGTGCCGAAGGCGACGATTTCATCGCGGGCTTTGACGGAAAGACGGGGGAAGTCACTGGCGCTACCGTCGGACCACTTGAGTTCGAGCTTTTCAAAGCCGGGGTACTGGCGAGTAGTCTTGCCGTACTGTTTCAGGGCGTTGATGTCGCCGCCCAGGGTACCGTTGATGCCGTGCTTAGAGATCAGGATGCGGCCGGTCAGGCCCAGCTTCTCGCAGAGGGCACGCTGCCACAGCATCACGGCCTTGGGGTCGGTCACAGGGGCAAAGCAGTAGTAGAGGATAATTTTTTCTTGAGACACACCCTTATTTTAGACCTTATGCCCCTCGGTGGGGCGGCGACTGGCGCTCCTAGCCCAGGCGAAAGCGGCGCCCGGTCATTTTCTGCGGGGTCAGCTCCACAAACTCCAGCTTCTCGGTATTGAGCCAGGGCTCAAGGTTGAGCTTGCCAACGTAGTCAATGTCGCGGGTTTCAGTCAGCAGACGGGCTGTAGCAAAGACATTGACCGAGTAGGCGTGGCTGCCCTCAGCCCGGTCGAACTGCACGGTTACTTTCTCATTGAGCAAAAGCTGGGTGAGCTTGCTACCGGAAGCGGTTCGGAAGAAAATGCGAACCCCGTCAGTCACAATGTTGAGCGGGGTGATGTGCACGTAGCCGTCCTCGCCTACCGTACCCAGACGGGCAAACCGGGTGCCCTCAATCAGCTCCCAAATCTGCTCTTCGGTGAGGACCGTAACCACAGGCTCCTGCTCGGTGGCCTTCTTACCCTGAATGTTCATTGGAATACTCATACAGCCCATTATCCCACCCCTTATAGTGCAGGTCACAGATAACGGGGTAGAAAGAGCAAATATTTACGCGCGCTCTCGCGGTGCCATAATAGACGGGTGCCTACCGATGCCTTTCCCTCGCGCTCACACCCAGCCGGAGCCCCGTCCACTCGCGCTCCCCAGCCCGGTGAACTGGCCGTGGTGCTCGACCAGCTGGGGCTGGCGTCCTTACCTGAGCAGGTCACCCATGTGCGCACCCTGCCTGCCCGGCGCGCAGAAACTGCCCCCTGGCCGTCCTGGGCCCACCCGCGGGTGGTTGAGGCCTACCAGAACCTAGGGGTCGCCGAGCCCTATCTACACCAGGTGCAGGCGGCAACAGCCGCGCACGACTCCCCCGGCAACAGGCACGTCATTCTGGCAACGGGAACTGCCTCGGGCAAGTCCCTGGCCTACCAGCTACCCGCCCTTGACGCTATCTACCGGGGCGAATTCGAAGCCCAAGCTAGCGGCTTTGATTCAGGCCGGGCAACGGCCCTCTACCTCTCCCCCACCAAGGCCCTAGCGGCAGACCAGCTAGCCTCCCTGCGCAATCTGGGGCTACCCGGGCTCGTGGCTGAGAGCTACGACGGCGATACTCCGCAGGCCGACCGCCGCTTTATTCGCGAACGCGCCAACTTCATTCTGGCTAACCCGGATATGTTGCACCACGCCATCTTGCCCAACCATGCCCGCTGGGCTGGTTTTTTGCGCAAGCTCAAGTATGTGATCGTGGATGAGGCCCACGGTTACCGGGGCGTCTTTGGGGCCCATGTTTCTCTGCTGATGAGGCGCTTGCGGCGAGTGTGCCGCTACTACGGTGCTACCCCGGTGTTTATTGGGGCATCTGCTACCAGCGCTGAGCCTGCTGAGTCTTTTGCCCGGCTGATTGGGTCGCGGCCCACTGCGGTTACCGCGGTAACTGAGAGTACCGCTCCGCGCGGCACTACCCATGTGCTCTTGTGGGAGCCGGAGTTTAACGATGCGGCTGCGGTCAATGACAAGCTTTCTGCCCACGCCAACGGGGTGGGCGTTCGACCCGGTGCCCAGGGCAGTGGTGCGGGTGAGAACGGGGCGCCGGTGCGTAAGTCGGTCATTACCCAGAGCGCTGAGATGCTCACCGACCTGGTGGTAAACCGTACCCGCACAATTTCCTTTATTAAGTCCCGTCGCGGGGCTGAAGCTATCGCGCAGACCGCTGGCCGCTATCTCGATGAGGTTGAGCCCGGCCTTTCTGCCCGTATCGCAGCCTATCGGGCGGGCTACTTGCCCGAGGAACGGCGGGCCCTTGAGGCCAGCCTGCGCCGGGGTGAGATTCTGGGCGTAGCCTCGACCAACGCCCTGGAGCTAGGTATTGATATTGCGGGGCTGGATGCCGTATTGGTGGGCGGCTGGCCGGGCACGCGGGCGTCCTTCTACCAGCAGATAGGACGAGCGGGCAGGGCAGGGCAGGACGCTTTTGCCGTCCTGATTGCCAGCGAAGATCCCCTCGATACCTACCTGATACACCACCCCGAAGATATTTTTGACCGGCCGGTTGAAAAAACCGTTTTCGACCCTGAGAACCCCTATGTGCTTAGTCCGCATCTGTGTGCTGCGGCAGCTGAGATTCCCCTGCGCCGGGAGGAGCTCATGGTCTTTGGGCGCACCACCGAGGCGCTGTTGGGCCGCCTGGTGGAGCAGGGCTACCTGAGGCAGCGGGCCACCGGCTGGTTCTGGACCCACCCCGAGTCTGCCAGTGACTTTGTGAACCTGCGTGGGGGTGGTTCTCCCCTGCAGATTATTGACGGCGAAACGGGTGCCGTGATTGGCAGTATGGACGACGGCCATGCCCACTCCCAGGGGCACCCCGGCGCTATTTACACTCACCAGGGCAAGACCTATGTGGTGGAAGATCTTGATGAGGACAACAAGGTTATCGCGGTCTCTGCGGTGAGCCCCAATTATTACACCCAGTCTCGTGATATCACCGAAGTTACCGTGCTGGGTGCTGAGGAAACGCGGCAGCAGGGGCAGGTGTCGTTGAACTATGGCAGGGTGCGGGTTCGTTCCCAGGTGGTGGGCTACCAGCGGAAGTCCCTGGTGGGTCAACAGGTTCTGGGTGATGAGCCGCTTGACCTTGCCCCGCAGGAGCTGCAGACCACGGCTATCTGGTGGGCTATGCCAGCTACTCTGCTCCATGCTGCTGGGATTCATGAGCGGGATATCCCCGGGGCCTTGCATGCTGCTGAGCACGCTGCTATTGGCTTGCTCCCCCTAGTCGCTACCTGCGACCGGTGGGATATCGGTGGTTTATCGACCGCCTTTCATATCGATACCGAACAGCCCACGATTTTCGTCTACGACGGCCACCCTGGCGGGGCTGGCTTTGCCGAGCGGGGCTTTGAGCAGGTGGGCCATTGGCTGCGGGCCACCCTCGATACGATTTTGGCCTGCGAGTGCGAGCTGGGCTGCCCATCGTGTGTGCAGTCCCCCAAGTGCGGTAACCGGAACGAGCCCCTGCACAAGGCGGGCGCCGCCCAACTTTTAGCTGCCCTGCTCTTTGAGGCTGATGAACTCACCGATGAAGGGCGCAGAAGACTGCTCAAGCCTTTAGGCCCGGCTGCTGAAAGCCCGGTAGCTGAGGCAACAGGAGCCGGGAGTTACGCGGTGGGGCACCGGGACGAGGGGAAGCCTACCCCGGTGGGTGTAGCTGAGTCTTTGACCGGTTTCGCCGCTACCGACGACCCCTTCTAGCCGTGGTATAGCGAGCGGGACTGGCCTCGGTTATGAGGAGTCAGGCGGCCCAGCCCGGGACAGGCCCTCAGCGGGGCCAAGGAAAGCGAAGGGGCCGGCGATATCAACGAGGGTGCGGACGTCCACCGTCCCGCCCAACCCGGCAGGCTGGCCGCAGCCACCCAGTTGGGCCCCGTTGGATTGGGTAACGCGCTCGGCTACCGCGCAGGGCTCTCCGGGAGCAAGACCACGGGCTGCGTCTGCTGCGGCAAGGGCGGCTAGATCTGCTGCTGCCGCTGCCCGGTGCTGCGCGGTGATGACCCCAATGAGTCCGGCACAGATAGCGCCGAGAATAAGAAGAGCGCAGACCAGGCCCACCGTGGCAACGGTGCTGCTTCCTCGTTCCCGCTCGACTTCGCGATTCATGAGTCAGCACCCCCGGTGTTAGCACTGTATTCGGTGAGGGCCTGTGCATCGGCGGTAAGCGTCCAGCCGCTGACCTTTCCCACAACTCCCGGAGCCTGCCTGCTCACCGTTACGACCGTCATGTCGTCATCCTGAGCCAGGGTGACCGTAGCTGCGGGGTCTATCTCCTGCACGATGCGGGTTACGGTCTCGGCTGTTTCCCCGCGGGCTGCTGCCCGGGCTCCTAGGCGAGCGCCCTCTTCCAGTTTGAGTTGCACAATACCGGTTGCGGCAGCTCCCAGCACCAGGGCCAGAACGAACACAAGAGCCGGGAGCATCACCGCAAATTCGGCAGTGCTTGACCCTCTCTCATCTTCTGTTGCGGCTAGGGTCTGCACGGTATCACCACCTTATCTTGGGCTGAGGGTTCCAGGGTTTTCAGGTATCGATGACGGATTGTCCTGTCTCTGCGCCCAAGCGGTTCAGCCCGGGCACAGAGACAGAAGGCGGTCTACGCTCCGGTTGAGAGAGCTGTTTGCACAAGCCCCAGCAGCATCTGACGGACTTCTTCAGATTTGAGGATGACCACGAGCAGACCCGCAAAGCCTACGGCCGCCAGCATAACGATTCCGTACTCGGCGGTCGTAGCGCCCGCTTCGGGATCGTCGAGACCGGCCTGAAAGACCTGGCCTTCTACAAGGTCAGGGGCACTTGCGCGCTGTTGCAGGTGCTGTTCAGGTGCAGGTAGGTGTTCCCAGTGGTGGGAGAACTTGCTACCAACGACAGATGATGTGGGGTGAGTGTTCGACACGGTTTCCTCCTTGATGTGGCGCTCCTCGGCAGCCTTGCCGAGGTGCTGTGTTTTTTCGGGTGGGCTCGGGTGAAGACGGGGTAAGGGGCGGGTTGAGGTAGTGAGAAAGACGCCGGGGCCTTCACCCGAGGTACCTGTAGCTTTCCAGTTGCCTGAGATGACGTAAAGAGAAGTGTTACTTGTGGATAAGGGCAGCAGTTCTGCTCTCCCGTCATTTCAGGTAGCAAAGCTCCCAGCGCCCTCTTTAGCGGTGCAGCCGTGACACGTTTATGACGCCCTAGCGCCCTCCACCGGGTGCCTGTGAACATCCTGTCCGCACCGCCTGCCTGCTACTAAAAAAGCGCCGGAAACAGGGCGATAAGCACAGGTACCACCCCCAGGCAGATAAAGGACGGCAGCGAGCAGGCTCCCAGCGGCACCACCAGTTTGACGCTCAGCCGGGCAGCTGCCTTCTCGTAGGCCCGTTGCCGGTGGCGGCGCTGCCGCTGGGCCAGTACCCGCACCAGCTGGGCGCTCGGTGCACCCGTGCTCAGCGTCAGCCCCAGAGCCTCATACAGACCTACGAGCCCCGGGGCAACCGGCTGCTCCCAGGCGTCCGCCCAGCTCTGCCCCTGGTAGAGGCGCTCCACCACAGCGGTCAGTTCTGCCTCGTACCGCCCCTCTTCAAGCTGCCCCAGCTGGTGTAGCACCGCAGGGATCGAAAGCCCCGCCGCGAGCATGGTGGCCGCCATATCCAGGTAGAGGGCAGCATCTAGTTCAGGAGCGGACGCCCGGGGCTGCTTCCCCGCTCTCGGTAAAGCCAGCATCACTGCCCCTCTTCCGCGCGGCGAATCAGGCGAGCCGTCCAGCGGTTGCCGCACCAGGCCAGCGCCAGCCCCAGACCCCCCACAAGAGCCCCGGGAACTGATCCTAAAAGCACCCCTAAGGGATCCGTACCCATCAAAATTCCCAGCCCCAGCCCCACAAAAGGCAGCCAAGAAAGGATTCGACCGGTAGCCCGCGGCCCGCTCAAAGCCGTCTCCCGCTGCTGGCGCAGGTCAATTTCCGTCTCCAGATAGCGGGCTAGGCGCTCAAACACCTGGGCTAGTGAGGCACCAGTCCGCTCCCCCACCTGCCAGCAGGCTGCCACCCTGGCGGCTCCCTGTCTTACGCTCTCGCGCAGCTCAGCCTGCCCGGCAGCCTTCAGATACACACTGGCTAGGGGCAGGCCCTTCTGGGCTTGGGCGCTCGCTGTCTCAAAGAGCTGGGCTATCTGGGTCCGGGCACCTTCGAGGCCCTGCTGCTGACGCGCGGACGGCCGTAGTTTTCTCACAATTGCGAGCAGGCCGGATTTCTGTTCGGTGTGCCCCTCGTCTTCTAGGCACACCAGATAGGCTGCCACGTGGGTGCAGGCCTGCGCCGGGGAGCACCCCGCGCGTAGTAGGGCGGCAAGACGCCAGATGGCATCGGGCCATAGCTCCAGCTCTTCTAAGCCCACAGAATCTCTGCGAACCCCAAGATTTTTCAGACTATCGACCGGCATCAGGCACCCACTCCTGCGCTCTGAGCAAGCCCGGCTGCCTGCTGGAGTTCTTCGCTACCGGGGTGCCAACGCAGGTAGGTGCCGCGACGACGCGGCTCCACGGTACAGACCGGCTCAATGGCAAGGTCGTGCCCGCCTACCAGCCGGTAAACCCCGCGCACCATACGGCATTTACCCTTGCGTTCAAGGTGCACAATATAATCCAGCGCCGTCGCAGCCTGCAGGGCCACAGCCTGACTACTCACCCCCGCGAGAGCCCCCATGGCATAGAGCCGGGCAGGTACAGACCCTGCGGAGTTAGCGTGCACCGTGGTGCCGCTTCCGGAGTGGCCGGTGTTCATAGCCGTCAGCATGTCCATGACCTCAGCCCCGCGGCACTCACCCACCACCAGCCGGCTCGGTCTCATGCGAAGGGCCTGACGAATCAGCTCGGCCAGCCCTACCTCACCCCGCCCCTCAGCGTTAGCAGCCCGGGCCTGCAGGCTCACGGTATGCGGGTGGTCTAGCTGCAGTTCAGAGGTGTCTTCTACCAGGAGTAGCCGCTCACCGGCGTCCGCCTCCTGCAACAGGGCGCCCAGCAGGGTGGTCTTGCCGGTCCCTGTTCCCCCGCTGACCAACAGATTAGCCCGTGAGCACACCAGTTGCCGCAGCACCTGCTCCACCTCGCGCCCCATCATGCCGCGCTCTTGTAGTTGCCGTAGGGACGGGCGCTGGGCAGCTTGCAGGCGCAGGGAGAGCAGGGTGCCGGAGCGGCTTAAGGGTGGAAGCAGGGCGTGGATGCGGATTCCCTGCTGAGTTTGGACGTCGGCAGCCGGGTAGGCATCGTCCAGGCGGCCACCAGCCGATAGGATCAGCCGAGTAGCCAGCGCTCTCACGGCTTCGTCATCGGGGAAGGTAATGGCAGCCCGGTGCAGGGTACCGGCGGCCTCGTACCAGACATCCTGGGGGCCGTTGACGAAAATATCGGTCAGCCCTTCCTGGCTCACCAGGGGTGTGAGCGGGCCCAGGTCGGTCTCGGCTGGTTCTACCGCTAAGAGCGACATATCATCGGGTAGATCTGTAGGGAGCGGCTCAAAGAAACGACGCCGCGACCGGCGCACACGCATCTCAGTATCGGGCATGGCTACCTTTCAGGGTAGGCCCCTGCCCCGGCATCTTTCTCCTGCCTCTCTTTATGCCACAGAAGAAGTGCCGTGTCTAGCCCTGTGAACAGCGCAAACGGCATAATAGAAAGATGTACATCGTGCTTGGCCCAGCGACCTCCCCCGGCGATACGCCCCTGTGGGAGGCCATTACGCTGAACGACACCGGCTCAGGCACCCACCGCAGCTTCCCCTTCTCCAAGCTGCCGGACTTTGTACGCGCGGTTGAAGCTCAAAACCCCCACCGGGTCATCCGCTGGGCCTGGGCGGACGCCCGCGAGCTCATGCCCGCCCTGCTGGCAGCTGGTGTGTCACCGGCGTCGTGTCATGACCTGCGCCTTACCCAGCGAATCCTGCTCACAGCCGCCACCCGCGCCCAAAACCGGCTGCCCTACACGCCCACCATCGACCTCACCCCCGCCCCCGTTCCCCTGCCAGGAGTGCTACCGGCCCGGCGGCAAATCGAGGGGCAAACCTCCCTCTTTGACGACCTGGGCACGGCCTCCCCCGAACAGCACGAGGCAGCCGGGCCGACCGCGTCCGCCTTGCTCACCGAACTTCGCTCCCAGCTAGAGGCCGTCGCCGCCTGCCCAGCCCCTGCCCGGCTCTCCCTGCTCCTAGCCGCAGAATCCCAGGGTGCCCTCATCGCAGCCGAAATGAAGCACTACGGCATGCCCTGGAACCGCACCATCCACGAAAAAATCCTCGAACACACCCTCGGCCCCCGCCCCGCAGGCTACGACCGCCCCTACAAGATGGAGCGCCTCACCGCCCGCATCCGCGAAGAACTCAGTGCCCCCAACCTCAACCCCGATTCTCCCCAAGAAGTCCTCAAAGCCCTACAGGCAGCAGGCCACTCGGTCACCTCCACCCGCAAATGGGAACTCACCGAATGGGCCAACGCCGTCCCCCACCTGCGCGAAGAACGCTGGCAGCTCGTCCGCCCCCTGCTTGACTACAAACGCCTCGCCCGCCTCTACACCGCCAACGGCTGGAACTGGCTCGACGCATGGGTACACAACAACCGCTTCCACCCCACCTACGAAGTCGGCTCCGCCGCCACCGGCCGGTGGGGCGGGCACGGCGGCGGCGCCATGCAAATCCCCAAGGACGTCCGCCCCGCCATCCGCGCCGAAGAGGGCATGATGCTCACCGTCGCAGATGCCGCCCAAATCGAACCCCGCATCCTCGCCGTCATGAGCGGCGACCGCGCCCTCGCCGTCGCAGGGCGCGGCACCGACCTCTACCTCGGCATCGCCCACATCGGCGAACGCACCGGCAGCGTGCTCAACGACCGCTCCCACGCCAAAATCGCCCTACTCGCCGCCATGTACGGGGCCACCACCGGCGAAGGCGGGCAGCTCATGCCCCACCTCAAAAAGCTCTTCCCTGCTGCTATTGGCCTCACCGAGCACGCCGCCGACGTAGGCCTGCGCGGCGGGCAGGTCACCACCTATCTGGGCCGCACCTCCCCCGCCCCCTCCCATGCCTGGTTCCAAGCCCAACGCAACCAGGTCACCGCAGCCGACGAACACGCCGCCCGCTCAGCCGCCCGCGCCCACAGCCGCTTCACCCGAAACTTCGTGATCCAGGGAACAGCCGCCGAATGGGCCGTCATCTGGATGGCCCAAATCCGCAAACGCCTGCGCACCGAACGTCGCTTCGGCCGGCGTATGCAAACCCGCCTGATCTACTTCCTCCACGACGAAATCATGCTCTACGGCCCTACCAGCGAATCAGCCCGCGCCGCCGAAATCGTACGCGAATCAGCACAAGCTGCTGCCGAACTCATCTTCGGTCCCACCGGCATCGAGTTCCCCGTCACCGTGGTCACCACCGACGATTACTCGCAGGCTAAATAGGTTAACTTCCAGCTTCCCGGGTGCGCTTCTTATCCCAGGGTTCCTCCCAGCCCAGCTCTTCAAACACGCGGGAGAGCAAGGTGCCGGTGAAACCCCAGATGGTAAAGGGAGCGAAGTCGCCGGTCACCTCAAAGGCCGGGGACTTGTGGCGGGTTCTGCCCCGTGTCACCGTCATGGTCAGACGGTGAGTCGGGTTCAGTAGGTCTGCCACCGGCACACGAACCACCAGGGTTGACTCATTCCTATCAACTGCCTCCACCGGGGTCGGCAGATCCCACCAGCCCAGCACGGGAGTCACCCGGTAGTTACTCACCGGCAAATCAACCGCCGGAAGCTGACCCAGCAGGCGAACCCCCTCAGCCTGCAGGCCGGTCTCTTCCACAGCCTCCCGCAGGGCAGCCACCTGCTGGACGGTTCGGCCGGTACGGGCTGCCTCATCGTAGTCCTCAGGGTCGATCCGCCCACCGGGCAGAGCAGGCTGACCGGCATGGTGACGCAGGGAATCCGACCGCACCAGCACCAAGAGGTCAAGGTCCGAAGCAACAGTGCCGCACCCGGTATTCTGCGCCGGAGCCTCATCAAGCACCCCCATCAGCACCAGCACAGCGGCCTCTTTAACGGTCTCCGGGGACATCTGCCCAATCGGCCACGAATCCTCGGGGCGCACGACACTCGGGGCCCGCTCCGCCAACTCCTGCAGGGCCACTAGGGCGGGGTGCTGCCCGGCGCTCTCTTCCCCTGTCATCTCTTTCCTAAGCACTGAGCGTCCACCCCTCTTCCCGCAGCTGGCGGCGGGAAGCACCCTGCACAAAGCGCAGGTGCAGGCGCTCGCGACCCGGAGCCATTTCGTATTTGAGCAGTTTCTCTGCCGCCACCGGGTCGGTTTCACCGGCGCCGTAGGCCGGGCAGAGGTCGGCAACGGGGCAGGCCCCGCAGGCCGGTTTTTGGGCGTGACAGATGCGACGGCCGTGGTAGACCAGCCGGTGGGAAAGCTGCGTCCAGTCCTTGGGTTCAAAAAGCTCGGTGACGTCGCGTTCGACCTTAACGGGGTCTTCTTCAGTGGTAAAGCCAAAGCGGCGGGCTAGGCGGCCGAAGTGGGTATCGACGGTAATTCCCGGCTTGCCAAAGGCATTACCCAGCACCACGAAAGAGGTTTTTCGCCCCACGCCAGGGAGCTTAACTAACTCCTCAAGCGTGCCCGGTACCTGCCCGCGGTGATCTTCCACCAGCTGGGCTGCCAGGTTCACAATTGCCTTGGCCTTGGAGCGGTAGAAGCCCAAGGGTCGCACAATGTCTTCCACGTCTTCAATCCGCGCAGATGCCAGTACCGCCGCATCGGGGTAGCGGGCGAAAAGTTCGGGGGTGGTGGCATTCACGCGCACGTCGGTGGTTTGGGCTGAGAGCACGGTAGCTACCAGCAGCTCAAAGGGGTTATCGAAGTCGAGTTCGGCAACCGCATAGGGGTAGGTTTCCCCCAAAATACGGTTAATTTTGCGGGCGCGACGGGTCAGCGCTAGGGGGCTTTCGGCCTCGCCGCGAGCTGCCGCGCGGGCGTGTTTACGGGCGGACGCTCGCGCCTTGGGCTCGGGTACAGAGCGGGTTTCGAGCTGGGCGAGCTCATCAGGGCCAAGAGGTACATCGGCATGTAGGGGCATATACCCAAGCCTACCGCCGCCCGTCCTTGCGGCACCCGGGTTAGCTGCCACCGGCGTCCTGATTTCGCGTAACACGAACGCACAAATTTGTGACTAGCGCTACAGGGTGCGCTAAGGTGAGAAAAAGTCCATTTGTGGCGCACATCAATGACGCGCCCCACAGAACAGGAAGGCACACCATGACCGACACCCAGGACGTCTTCGCCCCCAGCGCCGAGTTCTCAGCCCAGGCCAACGCCCAGCCCAGCATCTACGAAGAAGCCAAAGAAAAAGGCACCGAATTTTGGGCAGAACAGGCCCGCAACCTGCTCACCTGGTACAAGCCCTTCACCGAAACCCTCGACTGGTCCAACCCGCCCTTCGCTAAGTGGTTCGCGGACGGCGAGCTCAACGCCTGCTACAACGCCGTAGACTGCCATGTCGAAGCAGGTAACGGCGACCGCACCGCCATCCTGTTTGAGGGCGAGCCCGGCGACACCAAGTCTTACACCTACGCAGAACTCAAGGACGAGGTCTCCCGCGTAGCCAACGGCATCGAATCCCTAGGTGTTTCTAAGGGCGACCGCGTCGCTATCTACCTGCCTATGATTGCCGAAGCTGTTATCGCCATGCTGGCCTGCGCCCGCATCGGCGCTGTGCACTCCGTCGTCTTCGGCGGCTTCTCAGCCGACGCGCTGCTCTCCCGCATCGAGGACGGCGAAGCCAAGCTGGTCATCACCGCCGATGGCTCCTTCCGCCGCGGCAAGCCCTCCATGCTCAAGCCCGCCGTCGACACCGCCCTGGCCAAGGGGGGTTCCTCGGTCGAAAAGGTGGTGGTCGTCAAGCGCAACGGCGAAGACATCAACTGGGTTGAAGGCCGCGACGTCTGGTGGCACGAGCTAGTTGCCGAGCAGTCCACCGAGCACGAACCCTCCCACCAGAACGCCGAAGACCCCCTCTTCATCCTCTACACCTCCGGCACCACCGGTAAGCCCAAGGGTATTCTGCACACCACCGGCGGCTACCTGACCCAGGGTGCCTTCACCCACAAGAACATTTTCGACCTCAAGCCCGAGAGCGACATCTACTGGTGCACCGCCGACGTCGGCTGGGTCACCGGCCACTCCTACGTAGCCTACGGCCCCCTGGTCAACGGCTCCACCCAGGTCATCTACGAGGGCACCCCCGACGCCCCGCACCGCGGCCGCTTCTGGGAAATCGTGCAGAAGTACGGGGTGACCATCATGTACACCTCCCCCACCGCTATTCGCACCATGATGAAGTGGGGGGAGGACATCCCCGCCCAGTACGATCTCTCCACCCTGCGCGTGCTCGGCACCGTGGGTGAAGCCATCAACCCCGAAGCCTGGCGCTGGTTCCACCGCGTCATCGGTGGCGGAAAATGCCCCATCGTCGATACCTGGTGGCAGACCGAGACCGGCGCGATTATGGTCTCCCAGCTGCCCGGCATCACCGCAGCTAAGCCCGGTAGCGCCCAGCAGCCCATTCCCGGCATCACCATCGACGTGGTGGACGATTTGGGCGAGTCCCTGCCCAACGAGCAGTCCGGCTTCCTGACCATCCGTGAGCCCTGGCCCTCCATGCTCCGCACCATCTGGGGCGACGACGACCGCTTCGTCGACACCTACTGGTCCCGTTTCGAAAACATGTACTTCGCCGGTGACGGCGCCAAGCGCGACGCCGACGGCGACCTCTGGGTCCTGGGCCGTGTGGACGACGTCATGAACGTCTCCGGCCACCGCCTCTCCACCCCCGAAATCGAATCGGCTCTGGTCTCCCACCCCGCCGTCGCCGAGGCAGCGGTTGTTGGTGCAGCCGACGAAACCACCGGTCAGGCCGTCATGGCCTTCGTCATCCTCAACGACGAGGCCAAGGTAGCAGGGCACGACGAGACCGAGCTGGCAGAGCAAATTCGTGCTCACGTGGGCGTCGAAATCTCCCCGATTGCCAAGCCCAAGCGCGTGCTGATTGTGGATGATCTGCCCAAGACCCGCTCCGGCAAGATCATGCGCCGTCTGCTCAAGGACGTCGCCGAAGACCGCCCGGTCGGTGACACCACCACCCTGGCAGACCCCACCGTCATGGAAGCTATCGAGGCTAACTTCAAGAAGGGTTAGAACGCACGACATAACAGGATGAGGCTTATTCATTAAGGTAGATGGAGCAGGCTCACAGCGAAGCTGCTGGCTCGGCGGCTGGCGTGAATCGCCTTGTGAGCGAAGCGAACCAGCGAGAGGGTCGGCAGCGAGCGTGAGCCTGCGGAACCCCCTTATGAATAAACCTCTATGTGAGGCACGCATGCCCCACATCAGTCGAGGCTAGTGTTCTTTGGTTAAACGCCCGCCCTCTTGTGCTCCATCTATGGGAGCAAGCTGGAGGCGGGCGTTACCGTATGAAAAACTAGAAGCTATGGCAACACCACAGACTGCACCACGATATATCTCCGTAATTAACGGCCCCAACCTCAACCTGCTCGGCGTACGCAAACCCGAGATTTACGGGCGCACCACACTGGCTGACATCGAAGCCACCCTGCGCGCCCAAGCTGCCACGCTCGGCTACGAGATCAGCTTCATGCAGTCCAACCACGAGGGCGATCTGATCGACGCCATCCAGGCCGCCCGTACCGCGTCCGCCGGTATCATCATCAACCCGGCCGCCTACACCCACACCTCCGTAGCTCTGCACGACGCCCTCGAAGCAGCCGAGCTGCCGGTTGTCGAAGTTCACCTCTCTAACGTGCACAGGCGGGAGCCCTTCCGCCACCACTCCTACGTCTCCCCCCAGGCAACCGCCGTCATTGCCGGTGCCGGGGCCCAGGGCTACGAACTAGCCCTAGCCTTCCTAGCCCGTCATCTAGGCTAACCCGGTACGATGGCCACCCATCCTCAGGCAAAGCTCTCCCTGACCGACGCCGTCTATATCGGCGTCGGCTCCATGATTGGTGCCGGCCTCTTTGCCGCTTTCGCCCCGGCAACAGCGGCAGCGGGCAACTGGCTACTGCTCTCTCTTGCTCTGGCTGCTTTTCTCGCTTTCGCCAATGCCACTTCTTCGGCCCAGCTAGCCGCCCAGTACCCAGAATCAGGCGGCACCTACATCTACGGCAACCGTCAGCTCGGCCATATCTGGGGTTTTGCCGCTGGCTGGTGCTTCGTAATCGGTAAAACCGCCAGTTGCGCCGCCATGGCCTTGACCTTTGCCGCCTATCTGGCGCCGGGTTACGAAAAGCCCCTCGCTATCGCCGCAGTTGCTGCCCTCACCACCGTCAATTACCGAGGGATTACCCGTACCGCTGCCCTCACTAAAATCCTGGTCACTGTGGTGCTCCTAGCTCTGGCCGTCTTTTTCGGTGCGGTTCTACTCGGGGTAGCCCCCGAACCGTCGCTCGCCACCATGGGGGCAGAGGTGAGGGACCCTGCCCGCACCATTCCGCGGGCCATCATCATTGCCCTCACCCTGGTGGGCTCACTGTATGTGCTGGTTGCCTTGGCCCTCATTCACCAGCTGGGCTATGAGGGTCTGGCGGACGCGTCCGCCCCGCTGGCTGCCGCCGTGGGATCCTCGGCCCCGTTGGCGGCCCTTATGGGGCTAGCTGCCTCGATCGGCGCACTCGGAGCCCTGCTTGCCCTCATTACGGGTATCGGCCGCACCGGCCAGGCTATGGCATCCAATCGCGACCTACCTACCTACTTTGCCCACTTGCACCCGGTCTACGCGGTGCCCTACCGGCTAGAAATCACCGTAGCGGTGGCCGTGACCGCCCTGATTCTGCTCTTTGATGTGCGCGGGGCTATCGGCTTTTCGTCCTTCGGCGTGCTGCTCTACTACTGCGTGGCGAACCTGGCAGCCTTCACCCAAACCGCCCCCTACCGCCGCTACCCGCGCACCCTGCAGGTTGCCGGGGCGGTTGGTTGCTGCCTGGTGGTGGGGACACTCCCGCCCGCCTCCATCGCTGGCGGGCTGGTTCTGCTGGGGGTGGGGCTAGCGGTTTATCTGCTCTACGACCGCCCCACCCAGACCGAGAAGCCCTAGTTAGGTACGCACTGGCCGGTTGCAACCTCGGGTGAGGCAGCGCTGACCTGGGCTAAAGCCTCAAGAATCTGCGAGGCCGGAACAGCGTAGCCGGTCTGGCTCTGGGTCGACTTGGCAAAGACCATAGCCACGACCTGCCCGTCCTCGGTGAGCACAGGGCCGCCTGAGTTGCCCTGCTGGACCTGGGCAGCTAGCTGGTAGACCAGGCGGGAGGGGTTAGTTTCGCCGGTCTGCGAGTTGATGGTTTGGGTATACCCCAAGCCCTGAACGATTGCTGCCCGGCTGATGAAGGGGCCACCGCCCGGGTAGCCCATAAAGGCGACTTCGGTATCCGAAGCGACCTCGGCTCCGTTGACGGTCAGGGGGGCGAGGGCCAGGTCGGGGGCGCTGACAATGGCGATATCGCGTTCGGTGTCGTAGTAGACCACATCACCGGTGACGGCCTGGCCGTCGCGGCTCAGCAGGGTGGGAGTGCTGACGCCAGCCAGCACGTGGGCGTTGGTGATAACCAGGCCGCCGTCCACCACGAACCCTGACCCCTCTGATGTGTAATTACAAGCCTGAGCTGATCCCACCAGCTGCACAACCGACCACCCGGCCTCGTCTAGGGCCGCCGTTTGCAGGGTGCCTAGGGGGGCAGACTGCTCGGGGTAGAGCAGCTGGGAGATTTCAGGAAGACCGGTAGCCTGCACGATTTGGCCGCGGATTTCGGTAACCTTCTCCTGGGCGGACGCCGGGGTCACCTGCATCATCCAGGTCACCACCTTAGATTCCGCGGTGAGGGCGGTAACCGCTGGGATGCCCAGGGGGCGGACGACCAGCACCACGGTCACGATGACCAGCGACGCAAGCACCATGTTCAGGATGCCGCCAGCCAGGCGCTCTAGGCCGCGCAGGGGCGTGCGGTCACTAGCCCTGCGAATAGCGCTGCCCAGGGTCATGCCCAGGGTCTGCCCCAGCACCAGGCAGGCAAGCACCGTGCCTAACCCGGCAAGCAGATACCACCGTGAACTGACCTGGCTAATCACCCAGGGGGTGGCGTAGATAGCGGTAACAGCACCCAGCACAAAACCCACGAAGGTACCCAGGGTGACAAAGAGCCCCTGCCGCACACCGGCTAAAAAGTAGAGGGCGATGATAGCGATAATAACCCAGTCAAGAACGGTCATGACTCTCCATTCAACGAGGAAGGCAAAGCTGGCTGGGCTCTACCGTCTGCCGCAGTGATCAGACACACCGGGACAGATGCTAGGGGCCCTGCCGGGGCTCAGCTTTCACAGGAATACCACAGCCTACACTCCCAACCTGAAAAAATAGGCGGAAACTAGGGAAAAATTCTCGGTGAAGCGGCAGCGCCCTGCCGTCTTTGGGTATCGAAAGCACCAAATATCCTGTAGGCTCGTAATAGTTGAATAAGTCACAGATAAAAGTGCTGTGTGATGAACTAGGCAAAGACTATGCTTAGAAGTCTGCCCGCCCTGTACGTACAAGGCACCGCACTCGAATCGCCCTTTAGATCCATCATTTCAGGAGTAAAAGAGAACCATGGATATTGAAGTACTACGCCGTGCTCCGCTGTTCGCTTCACTCGACGACGAAGCCTTTGCAGCGCTGACCGAAGACATCACCGAAGTTGACCTTTCACGCGGCGCCACCCTCTTCTACGAAGGCGACCAGGGCGACCAGCTCTACTTCGTTATCTCAGGCAAGATGAAGCTGGGCCGCACTGCCTCCGACGGCCGTGAGAACCTGGTAGCTATCATGGGCCCCGGCGAAATCTTCGGCGAGATGGCCCTGTTCGACCCCTCACCCCGTTCAACCAGCGCAACCGCTGTTTCTGAGACCCGCCTGGCTGGGGTGAAGCACGAGTCCCTGCGCAAGGCCATGGAGAAGTCCCCCAACATCTCCGCACAGGTCCTGCAGGCTCTGGCCCGCCGTCTGCGCCGCACCAACGAGAACCTGGCCGACCTGGTCTTCTCAGACGTCCCCGGCCGCGTTGCCAAGGCCCTGCTTGACCTGGCTGACCGCTTCGGCCGTCCCGCCACCGACGGTGTGCTGGTTGCCCACGAACTGACTCAGGAAGAGCTGGCCCAGCTGGTCGGCGCTTCCCGTGAGACCGTGAACAAGGCCCTGGCTGAGTTCGTTTCCCGCGGCTGGATCCGTCTGGAAGCTCGCGCTGTGGTCATCCTCGACCTGCAGCGTCTGCGCCAGCGCTCCCGCTAAGGTAGGGCGGGCGTCCGCACCGCTTGATAAAAAGCCGGGTGACCAGTTTTCATAACTGGTCACCCGGCTTTTTTAGCCCCTAGCGCACCATGCCTGATAAGGGGTTATTGTTGCCCTGGTCAGCTCTAAACCTTTTTCTCCTGCACCGCCAGGTAGCAGGTGCCTGCGGCGTCCTGCTTGACCTCGGGCAGGTAGAGGGAAACCTGACGCCGTTTAGCCAGAAAGGCTACCGCCCCCGATGAGGTCGCCAGCTGTTCGAGCAGGTACATGACGCCGGGGGTCACCAGCTCTTGGAAGGGAACCCCGATGGTGTCCTCCTGCCCAATTTCATTACCGAGCTCCACGCTTGTGGGGTGAGCTACCAGGTCACGCACGTTCACCCAACGCCCCCAGATACCCTTGCCAGCTAGCAGGGAGGGGCTCTGCCCTACAGGCACAGCGCAGGTGAAGTAGTGAATGTCGTAGCGCTTATGGAAGAAGCCCGGTGACTGCCAACGCGCTAAGGGTTTAAGCAGGTCGGCGCGAATCTTCAGGCCCCGGCGTTCAAGGTAGTCAGCAAAGGTTTTATCCTGCTGGGCAACGGCCTGGCGGGAGGCCATGCATTCGTGCCCGCTAGTGAGTTCGATGGTTGAGAGCTCACCGCTGCCAGCTAAGAGCACGCCGGTCTCTTCAAAGAGCTCACGCACTGCGGTGACCACAACTGCGTGCGCTGCCCCCAGGTCGTCCTCGCTAAAAGCCTTAGCCCAGTAGTCGCCACCGGGCCCGACCCAGCCGGTAGGGGCGGCGTCCTCGGGCACGCCTAACCCGCCGGGGAAGGCAACCCGCCCCATGGGCGATTTCACGCGGTAGGTCATAAAGGTTTCGGGCCCTGAGGCGCCATCGCGCACAAAAACGACCGCGGCGGCGGGCTTGGCCGCGCGCGGGGTGCACTCCCCTTCATCGAGCCAGGTACGGGCTGAGTCCTGCTGGCTCGATGGGATGGGGTGGGTTTTGGGGGCGGGGGCCGCCACCGAAGCATAGGGGGCGGACGCCGGCGGCGGCACCCGTTTGAGTGCACCGGTGTACATGGGTTGGCTAGGCATATTCCACGATGATTTCAACTTCTACCGGGGAATCCAGCGGCAGTACCGGCACACCAACGGCTGAGCGGGCGTGCACGCCCGCCTCGCCAAAGACCTCACCCAGAAGCAGGGAGGCCCCGTTGATGACGGCGGGCTGGCCGGTGAAGGAGGGGTCTGATGAAACGAAACCGACCACCTTGACCACGCGGGTGACGCGGTCAAGATCGCCGATGACGGACTTGACAGCAGCCAGGGCGTTCAGAGCTGAGAGGCCAGCTAGTTTCTGGGCGGTTTCGGGGTCTACAAAGCCTTCAGCGCCGGAATCTGAGACCTTGCCGGTGGCGGGTAGCTCGCCCTTAACGAAAGGTAGCTGGCCCGAGGTGTAGACATAGTTGCCGCTGGTGACGGCAGGAACGTAGGCGGCTACCGGGGCTGCCAGCTCGGGTAGGTCGTAGCCTAGTTCTGTGAGTCGATCTTCGATCTTTGACACGGTGTACCTTCTTGAAAAGCAGTGTTTCTAGGGGCCAAAAACCGGGCTCGTGGCTATGGTCAGCCTGAACCCGGTTCTGGTGTGAGTATTTAGTTGCTAGCCTTCTTGCGCTTGAAGTAGGCGATTGGATTGCCCTGAGTGGGAGCAACCATATTACCGGCGGGGGTGGCACCGCTGGGGGCGGGGGCACCGGGGAGCACGGTAACGAGCTCCCAGCCGTCTTCACCCCAGTTATCGAGGATCTGCTTGGTTGCGTGAATCATCAGGGGCACTGTTGCGTATTCCCATTTTTCCATAGCACCAAGCCTAGACCACCGGGGCTAAAAAGACGACTCTTACACCTCTCACAGGTTTTTCTTGGGTGGCTGTGACATGCACGCCGGTGCGCTTTTCGCCCTGAGCCGATAAACTGATGCAATGGCTTCTTCAAAGAATGTGCGAAAGAGGCGCCGTAGCCCCGGCGACCTTGTTCAGTTTGTTGCGCTGAGCATCATTGCCGGTTTTATTGCGGCGCTGATTATGGTGCCGCCCACCACGGCCCTGAGTGCATCTATCAATGCATCAATGAACTGGTTTAAGAGTCTGCCCGCTTCCCTCAGCGACGGGCCGCTCTCTCAGCCGTCCGTTATCTACGCGAATGACGGCAAGACTGAGCTGGCGTCCTACTACGCTCAGAACCGCACCGAGGTGACGCTGGATGACATTTCCCAGCACATGAAGGATGCAATTCTTTCGTCTGAAGACCGTAACTTCTACGAGCACGGTGCGGTTTCCCCCATGGGTATCGCCCGTGCCCTGGTCAATAACGTTATTAACCCCGAAGCTCGTCAGGGCGCTTCTACTCTGACCCAGCAGTACGTCAACAACCTTCTGATTGATGCCGCTGAGCAAGCGGGTACCGAGGCAGGTACCCTGGGTGCCAATAAGGACTACCTTGATAAGATCAAGGAAATTAAGCTGGCTATCTCGATGGAGCAGAATCTCTCTAAAGACCAGATTCTGGAGGGCTACCTCAACATCATCAACCTGGGCGGTTCCAACTACGGCGTAGAAGCCGCAGCCTACTACTACTGGGGCATTTCAGCATCAGAGCTCAGCATCTCCCAGTCGGCGGTTCTGGCGGGTATGGTGGTTTCACCTAACATCTACCGCCCCGATGTTAACCCCGAGCTGTCCAAGGAACGCCGTAACGTAGTTCTGGGCACTATGCTCCGCGACGGCAAAATCACCGAGGACGAATACTCTGACGCCCTGAACGAAGAGATCACTCTCGATATTCACACCACCCCCATGGGCTGCTCCACCGCCGGCGACTTTGCGCATTTCTGTAGGTACGCAATATTTGATTTCCTGGGTGACGAGACCTACGGTGCCACCGAAGAGGACCGTGAAAATGCCCTCTACCGCGGCGGCTACAAGATCGTCACCACCATTGACCCTGACGCACAGAAGGACGCCAAGACCCAGGTTGAGGCCACCCAGCCTTCCACCAACAACCCCGACCGCGTCAGTGCCGCTCTCGTTTCCGTTGCTCCCGGTAGCGGAAAGATTATTGCCATGGCTCAGAATTCTGGCTACGGCCCTTCTGATACGAGCAACTTTGCTGATAACTACTTCAACTTCAATGCGGATGTGGATCATGGCGGTGTAGCGGGTTGGCAGCCCGGTTCAACTTTCAAGGCCGTGCTTCTAGCCCAGTGGATTAAGGACGGCAAGGGCGTCAACGCTACCATCGATGGCACCACTATCAGCTACCCGCAAAGTTTCCAGTGGCCTGCTAGCTGCCAGCCTGAGGGGTACGTGCTTTCAAGCTCTGGAACCGGCTACTCCTTCCAGAACGCAGATGGCTCAAGCCGAACCTGGGGCACAGTAGCCTACGGCCTGAAGAACTCCATTAACTCCTACGCCATTAAGATGGCGTCGGTGACCGATGCCTGCGCCATCAACGACCTTCGCGCCAAGCTCCGTATTACCGATGGTTCGGGCAATGACCCTTACAACATGAATAATCCTGCCTACCTGCTCGGTGGCTGGGAACGCGGTACCACTCCCCTCGCTATGGCAGCAGCCTATGCTACTTTCGCGAGCGGTGGTACCTACTGCGAGCCTATGGCGCTGGAAAAGGTCACCAAGGGCGATACCGAGGTCAAGATTTACAAGTCCACCTGTGAGCGCGTACTTGAAGAGGACGTTGCCAACGGCGTGAACTACGTGCTCAAGCAGGTTCTGGTGGACGGTTCGGGTTACCAGCGCGGCATTGGCCTGCCCGATGCGTCCGCCGCTAAGACCGGTACTACCGATAACTCCGCCCACACCTGGACCGTTGGGTACACCCGGGGTCTCTCCACCGCGTCATGGGTGGGTAGTGTTGAAAATACCTCTCGCCCCCTCAACGGCCTTTCCATCAACGGTAGGGTTCTGTACTACGTGGACGGTGCCACCTACGCAGGTGCCCAGTGGCAGAAGTTCATGCAGGCTCAGGCGAAGAACTACAACACCGATAAGTTCGATACTCCTTCGAACAAGGTTCTTGGTACTAACCAGTAAGGACTCCCGTGAATTCTCAGAATTCTCGTGGCGTGGCGGCTTCAGCTGGTGCTCTTGCCCAGACCCTTTCAGGGGTTCTGGTAGCAGGTGCTGTGGCTGGGGCCGCCACGGCCGCTTATGCCCACTTTATTGAGCTCAATAACTTCCAGGTGCGCAGGGAAGCCCTGCCCATTCTGCCGGCTGGCACCCCCGATTTTAAGATTCTGCATATCTCGGATATGCATATGATTCCGGGGCAGGCTCGGAAAATCGCTTTTATGCATTCTCTGGCCGAGCTGGAGCCTGACCTGGTCATCAATACCGGCGATAACCTCTCCCATATGGACGGCCTGCCCGCCCTTCTCGAAGCGCTTGACCCTCTAATGGACTTTCCGGGTGTCTATGTGCCGGGCTCTAACTGTTACTTTGCCCCGGTGCCCAAGAACCCGGCCCGCTATCTCTGGAAGAAGAACACCGGGGACGAGGCCAACGACCAGACCCGCGCGGTACTCCCCACCCAGGTGATGCACGATGCCTTCGATGCTCGCGGCTGGGTAGGGCTGATTAACCGCTATGAGGCGCTCACCGTAGCAGGGCTGCGCCTAGAGTTCTCCGGGGTGGATGACCCCCACCTGGAGTACGACCGCCACCCCGGTTTCTCCCCCACCGCTTTCGATGCGGAGCCGAGCCCGAGCGTCCGCCTGGGTGTCTGCCACGCCCCCTACCTGCGCACCCTGGGCCGCTTTGCGGACGACGGCGCCCAGGCTATCTTTGCGGGCCACACCCATGGTGGGCAGGTCTGCCTGCCGGGTGGGCGGGCCCTGGTTGCTAACTGCGATCTACCCCCGTCCCGGGCTAAGGGTCTTTCCTACCAGGGAGATGTTCCAGTACAGGTGACAGCTGGCCTGGGCACCTCACGCTATGCCCAGGTACGTCTCTTCTGCCCACCCGAGGCCGTACTGGTGACGCTGACAGCCCGGTAACTTATCTGGTTTTTACAGGAATGCAAATGTAAGATAGGTTACTATGGCTTCTCGACTGCTGCGCGTCTCTCCCCTGCCCACACCTGACCCCGTACCCTACGAGGCCCGCACCGAGCAGGATATCACCCTCTGGCAGTATTCCCGCCCTATTCGTGCGCGCTGGGCCTGCGGTCTTTTTGTAGCGCTCACCGCCGCCATTATCGCTATCTCTATCCCCCAGGTACTGGGCTGGATTGTCGATGCTATGCTGACCGACCAGCCCACGGTGGGGGCAGTCTGGGCTGGGGGCGCCCTGGTTTTTGCCCTGGGTCTGGCCCAGTCTGCCCTTTTCTTCCTGCGTAGGCAGCTCGTGATTGAACCCGCCAGTACGGTTGAGAACACCATGCGCATCGACCTCTTTGACCGTCTGCTGCGTTCCCCCGTGGCCTTCCACGACCGCTGGCCCTCGGGCCAACTCCTCACCCGAGCCATGAGCGATTTGGGTACTATCCGCCGCTGGACGGCCTTCGGCCTGATCCAAATCATTACCGTGGCTGTGCAGGTAACTGTCGGCAGTTTCTACATGTTTACCGGCTCCTGGCAGCTGGGTCTTGTTTTTCTTGCCAGCATGCCGCTGACCCTCTTCTGCGTCTGGCGGTTCGTGCTGACCTTCCGCACTCTGACCCGCAAGGCCCAAGAACACACCGGCGACCTGGCAACAACCGTCGAAGAATCGGTGCAGGGCTTGCGTGTGCTCAAGGCCCTGGGGCGGGGCCCGCACGCCCTGGCCGGCTTCCGCGCAGAGTCCCTAGAGTTGCTCGACCTTGAAGTTGCCCGAGGCCGGGCCATGGGGCGGGTCCGTATGCAGACCACCCTCATTAGCGGAGCCTCCCTCTGCCTGGCCCTGCTCTGGGGCCTGCACCTGGTCAGCACGGGCGTCATGACCGTTGGTGCCCTCACCAGCTATTTCGCAACCGCCACCATCCTGTTTACCCAGGTGGAGCGCTCGGGCATGCTGATTTCTATGTATCTGGCATCAAGTGTTTCTATGGACCGCCACCGCCAGGTCATGGTGGGCGAGGCAGGCGAAGATATCGACATTCTGCCGGCCCACCGCGAGCGCCCCGAGGCGGCAGCTGCCCGCCTCGATTTTGAGGACGTCACCTTCAGCTATGGGGAGCAAGAGCAGCAGGTGCTTAGCGGCTTCTCTCTACAAGTGCGCCCGGGAGAGATTATTGCCCTGGTCGGTTCGACCGGATCGGGTAAGTCGACCGTCTTGCAGCTGGTACAGAGGCTTTATGAGCCGACCGCGGGAAGCATCAGCCTGAACGGTCGCGATATCGCTGCCCTTCCCCTGCCTGAACTGCGTTCCCAGGTAGCGATTGCCTTTGAAGACCCCCTGCTATTTTCAGCCAGTGTGCGCGATAACGTCCTACTCGGGGTTGACCGTAGCGAGCTGACCCCTGACCAGGAAGAAGCCATTCTAACCCGTGCCCTGACGGTGGCTGCCGCTGACTATGTCTATCAGCTGCCCCAGGGGCTCGATACCGTCATCGGCGAAGAGGGCATGAGCCTCTCAGGCGGCCAGCGCCAGCGCCTCTCGCTAGCGCGCGCTATTGCTGCCGCCCCGGCCGTCCTGCTGCTCGATGATCCGCTTTCTGCCCTCGACGTGACAACCGAAGAGAAGGTGGTGGGCCTGCTCAAACAGGAGCTGACCGAGACCACCACCCTGCTCACGGCCCACCGGCCCTCTACGGTGGCCCTGGCCGACAGGGTTGTGCTCTTGCAGCAGGGGCAGGTAGCTGCTGTGGGCACCCATGCAGAGCTCCTGGACAACCCCGTCTACCGCGACCTCATGAGCACCGACACCACCTTGCCTGCCGCAGGGCAGGACACCGGTACCCCAGCCCACGAGAGCAAGGAGGGCTAGCAGCGTGGCTGCACAGAACATTACAGATTCCGAAGACAAGATCACCCTGAGTCGCGAAGAATCCAGGGCCGTGCGGCAGCGCTCGGTAACCCTGCTTGTCGATGCACTACGCCCGGTGCGGGGCCACCTCGTCTTTACCCTCTTCCTGGTCGTCCTGGCAACTGCACTGACCACCGCCATGCCCTGGCTGATTTCCACAGCTATCAACGACGCCCTAGAACCCCTGCTGGCAGGAGACAGCAGCTACGCCATCACCCTGGCAGCCCTCTATGTAGCGGCAGCGGTCGTCGCTGGCCTAGCGACCTACACCAACATTCTGCTCACCTACAAAATTTCCCAGAAGGTGCTCTTTGACCTGCGCCAGCGCATGTTTGAGCACGCCCAAAAACTCTCGGTAGGCTTTCACGACACCTACACCTCGGGCCGCGTCATCTCCCGCCTCACCAGCGACCTCGATACGATTCGGCAGTTCCTCGACTCGGGGCTTTCTGAGCTTGCAGCCATGCTGCTCTCTATCTCTTTTACCGTGCTTGCTCTTTGCCTGATGGACTGGCGGGCAGGCCTCGCCCTGCTGGTGATGATGCTGCCCATCGCCTGGCTGACCGCCTGGTTCCGCCGCGAATCTGAACTGGCCTACCGGGCCCAGCGGGTGGCGTCCGCCCGCATCATCTCCCGCTTTGCCGAAACCTTCACCGGCCTACGCGCCGTCAAGGCCTTCCGCGCCGAGGCGAGCTCGCGCGCAGCCTACGCGGACGCCGCCGAGGACTACCGAGTGCGCGTCATGCAGTCCATCAAGGTGCACGGCACCTACATGCCAGCCCTACAGGCCCTGGGTAACATCTTCGTGGCCATTGTGCTGGTCATTGGCGGTTACTCCATTCTGGGCGGCTCCATGCAGGCCGGCACCCTACTGGCCCTGGTCATCTACGCCAACCGGGTCTTTGAGCCTATCTTCATGCTCTCGGACTACTACAACATGTTCCAGTCAGCGGTCTCTGCCCTCGAAAAAGTCTCGGGCTTCCTCGCCGAAGAGCCCGAGGTAGCTGAGCCCGAGCGTCCAGCCCAGCGCGAGACCCCAGCAACGGGCCACTTGGTCTTCGATGAGGTTGAATTTGAATACGTCGAAGGACGCCCCGCCCTACATCGCCTGAATCTCGACATCCCCGCCGGGCAGCGCCTAGCCCTGGTGGGAGAAACCGGCGCCGGTAAATCAACCATCGCCAAACTCATTGCCCGCTTCTACGATGTCACCCATGGTCAACTCACTCTCGACGGGGTAGACCTGCGCGACCTATCCGATGAACAGCTGCGCCGCGAGGTCGTCATGGTGACCCAGGAGGCCTACCTCTTCAAGGGCACCGTGGCAGACAATATCCGCCTGGGCAACCCGGCTGCCAGCGATGAAGAGGTGTTCGAAGCTGCCCGCAGGGTCGGAGCCTACGACTTCGTCGCCAGCCTGCCCCAGGGCTTCGATACCAACCTCTCTAAACGCGGCGGGCGGATCTCTGCGGGCCAGCGGCAGCTCATTTCCTTTGCCCGGGCCTTCCTAGCCGACCCGGCCGTCCTAATTCTCGATGAAGCCACCGCCTCCCTCGATATTCCCACCGAGAAACTGGTGCAACGGGGCCTGGAGTCCCTGCTGGCCGGGCGCACCTCTGTGGTGATTGCCCACCGGCTTTCCACGGTGCTCACCGCCGACCGGGTGCTGGTGGTGGCGGACGGGCGCGTGGTTGAGGACGGCTCCCCCGCCGCCCTGGTCGAGGCCGGCGGACGCTTTGCCGCCATGTCCCGCGCCTGGGAAGAGAACAACAGCACCGAGGGCTAAGTCGGGGGTGATTTGGCAGGCTTAAGACCGCCGCGCTATACTTGAGAGGTTGTTATATGCAGCAATCGGGATGTGGCGCAGCTTGGTAGCGCGCGTCGTTCGGGACGACGAGGTCGCAGGTTCAAATCCTGTCATCCCGACCAAGCACAACCGCCCCTGACTCTAGTCGGGGGCGGTTTTTTCATATCTCTCTTGTCTCCTGCACGTGACACCACGTCACAAATACTTGCTTTGTAAAGTTTATTGGGTGTAGTCTAAAGAAAAATACAAATGTGAAAGGAAAACCAGTGTCACAGAAAGTTCTCGTTATCTCAGGTTCCGACCGTAACGGCTCCTTCAACACCCAACTGGCAGAGCAGCTCGTCGAAGCCCTTGAAAACGAAGGGCAGAGCGCCGAGGTCTACGACTTCTCAGCCGTCCCCCTACTCAGCCAGAACTCCGAATTCCCCGCACCCGCTTCCGTCGAGAAGCTGCGCACCGATATCGCGAACGCGGCCGGCCTGATTCTGGTCTCCCCCGAATACAACGGCTCCTACCCTGCCCGACTGAAGAACCTGATTGACTGGGCCTCACGCGCCGTCATCGCGGGCGATAACACCACCCCCACCGTCCTCAACGGCAAGAAGGTCGGCGTGGCTTCGGTTGCTAACTCAACCTACGGCAAGTTCGTACGCGAGAACCTGCGCAACCTGGTCCCCTACGTCCGTGCCAACCTGATGGAAGGCGAGGGCCTGGGCATCCGTATTCCCGGTGAAGCCTGGAGCACCGGCAAGCTGGAGCTAGAAGAAGAGCAGCAGAAGAACGTTGATCAGTTCGTGGCTGACTACCTCAAGTTCCTGGCCGCCTAAGCCAGCTTAACTCAAGAAACTGGGGCCTCCCTGTAGAACAGGGAGGCCCCTTTCTCTATGCCCCACGGGTGGCTCCACCCGGCGAGATAGGCTCTCCCGCTAAGGCCTTAGCGGGAGAGCTTAGAGGGCCACCAGATGTTCTTGCGCAGGTCTTCAACGAGTGCCGGTATGAGCAGGGCCCGTACCACAGTGGCATCGAGTAGTACGCCGAAAGCAACGATGAAGGCCAGCTGGGCGAGGAAAATCAGCGGGATAACGCCCAGGGCTGCGAAGGTTGCAGCCAGCACGATACCGGCCGAGGTAATTACACCGCCGGTTGCTACCAGGGCTGTGCGCAGGCCGCTCTTAGTACCCTGATGCAGAGCTTCTTCTCTCACACGGGTCATCAGGAAGATGGTGTAGTCAATCCCAAGGGCTACCAGGAAGACGAACCCGTAGAGGGGCACAGTGGGGTCAGCACCGGGGAAATTGAAAACATGGTTGAAGACCAGAGCTGAGACGCCAAGGGCGGTGAGATAAGACAGCACCGTGGAAGCCACCAGCATCAGCGGTGCCAGAATTGAGCGCAGCAGAACCATCAGAATCAGGGTGATAACAACCAGCACTACCGGGATAATCAGAGCCCGGTCGCGCTGGGCGCTGTCGATAGTGTCAATATCCGACGCGGTGGTACCGCCCACCAGGGATTCGGGAGCTGCGTTGGACAGGACCTCACGCATCTGGCGCACGGTTTCTTCTGCTTCCGGTGAGTCAGCGGGATTAGCCAGGGTTACCTGGAGCATGATACGCCCCTCAACCTCGGTGGGGCTGATACCGGCAAAAACGGGCGGGGCGGACTCAGCGGACGCCCCCACCGGCACGGTACCGGCAGGCGAGTCTTGGGCAACAGCGGCAATGGAGCTTACCCCGTCTAGGGCATCGAGGGCTGCCACAGCGCCGTCCTGCTCGCTTGCGGGAATAATGACGTTAGCCGGGGAACCAGACCCGCCGGGGAAGTGTTCCGCCAGCACGTTCTGGCCGTCTCTAGCCTGGGACTCCCCTAGCACCAGATCGGACTGGCGCACACCGTTAGCCTGGAAGGTGGCCGAGAAGCCCGCAAAGATGGCCAGCACTAGGGCCGTAACCAGCCAGACCGTGCGAGGCCTGCCCGAGACGAAAGCCGCAATTTTAGCCCAGAAGCCGGCGGAGGCGTCCTTGACCTCAGATGAGTAACGGGGGCGGGCGGGCCAGAAGGCGACCCTGCCCAGCAGGGCTAGGACAGCGGGCAGGAAGGTGAGCGAGGCCAGCATCGACAGCACGATACCTGTAGCGGCTACGGGGCCCAGTGCCTTGTTCGATGAGAGCTCAGAGAGCAATAGGCAGAGCAGACCGGCAATCACAGTGCCACCGGAAGCCAGGATAGGTTCGAGGGAGCCGCGCCAGGCAGCGCGGGTTGCTTCCCAGCGGGAAGTGTACTGGGTCAGCGCCTCGCGGTAGCGGGCTACATAGAGCAGGGAGTAGTCGGTGGCAGCGCCGACTACCAGGATCAGCAGAATTCCCTGTACCTGGCCGTTAATCATGACCCACCCAGCATTGGCCATGTGCCAGATGACGAAGATAGCACCCGAAAGAGCCACCATGGAGCTCATCAGCACAATGACTGGCAGTAGGGGCGAGCGGTAGACCACCAACAAAATCACAAAGACCACAATAAGAGCTACCGCGAGCAAGATTCCGTCAATGCCGCCAAAGGCTTCGACCAGGTCGGCCGAGAAACCGGCCGGGCCAGTCACATAGCCGGTGAGGCCATTGGGGGCCTGGGCTATCTCAGCGCGGATACCGTCAACAACCCCTCGGGTCTCCTGGTCGGTGGAGATGGGCAGAATGAGCTCCGCCGCCTGGCCGTCCTCTGAGTAGATTACGGGTGAGCTTTCACCGGTGAAGGTTCCGGACGCCGCCAGCTGGTCGGTCAGGCCTTCCAGGTAGGTGCGGTGGGAGTCGGTGAGGGAGCCGTCGGCTTCAAAGACGAGAATCGCGGGTACCGCGTCGGTGCCCAGGAAGTCACCCTGCTGCTCTACCACCTGAGTAGATTCAGCAGAGGCGGGCAGAAAATCTGTCTGGGAATTGGTTGAGACCTCGGAGATCTTACCGAAGTAAGGCCCGCCGATGCCTGCCACGGCAAGCCAGGCCAGGGCCAGCAGGGCAGCTAGAGCTACCCGCACCCAGGTGCGTGAAGAAGAGCCGGCCCTGGTGGAGCCGGCTTCCGAAGAAAAAGTATGCATGCTGAGAGTCTAGCCCCTGCCAGAGATCCACGCTAGCGGAGTCTCCAGGGGGCCGCGCCGCATAAAGGTCTGCCCCAGCAGTCGCTGCCAGACCCAGGCAAAGAGCAGGGCACCCAGAATGAGCCCGAACATCATAGCCCAGGAGTTATCCGAGGCAGGCAGGCCGTAGGCCGGCGCATAGTTGGAATACAGGGCTAGCACGGCTATCTGGAGCACATAGAGGGAAAGGGTCATGCGCCCAGCCGCTACCGGTACACCGGCCAGGTGCTCCCGCCCGGCCAGAGCACGCGCCAGCAGGCAGCACCAGCCCACGGTCGCCAGGCAGGATGCCAGGCTAAAGGCAATCTCAAGCCGACTGGAGGTGTAGGGAAGGAACTCTGCAACAGCAAAACGGGAGTACCAGAAGAGACCGCCGGTCACCAGACTCCCCAACAAGGTCAGGGCTACATCGACCCAGACACCCCAGCGTTCGATGAGGAAGGCAATCACCGCACCGATGCAGGCGTAGGTCAGCAGCGTAAAGACCTGGTAGTTCTGGCCGGTAAACATCCACTCGTAGAGGTAGGCAGTGTAGCTGCCGTCAAGAGAAGCCTGCATAGCCTGGGGCTGGAAGTAGGTCCGGGCGGACGCCGCAAACCACCAGCTACCCACAGCCAGGAGGGCCAGGGCCCAGGAGGGCAGGAAGACAAGGGGGGCCACAAGCAGACTCAGCAGCCCCAGGTACTCCAGTACGATATCGACCTGGGCGCCCCAGGTACCGATGTAGAGCCCCAGAGCAACCAGGGCTATAGCCCGCACCACCGAAGAGGCAAAGAGGGCGGGGAAGCTCATACGCTGAGATGAAAAGAAAGCGCCCGCCCCTAAGAGGAAGGCAAAGAGCGGGGCAGTCAGAAACTCACTCAGGTTCAACATCCCACCGGGGCCACCGCCGGGGGCTCCACGGGCGATAAACATGCTAATCAGAGCAGCACAGCGAGCCAGGTCAATACCGATAACACGGCCTGCGGTTTTTAGGTCGGTCACGCAATACTCCTCAATAAATACATGCTTTAGCCTAACACTGCCCCGCCACCCTGCGCGGACAGGGGCACACATGGCACACTAGATAGGTTGCCTCTCACCTCGATGAAAGCCACCATGAATACCTACCCTACTGACGCCGTCCTGTTGGCCGCTGGCTCATCAGCGACCAGCGAGTATATTTCTATCTTCTGGATAGCCGCCGCTGCCCTGCTGGCGCCGCTGGCGTCCGCCCTCGTTCAGAAGAAAATTCCAGATGTTGTCTTCCTGCTGATCTTCGGTGTGCTGATCGGGCCCGAGGTGCTAGGCTTCGCGAGTACCGACGGCGGGGTTGCTCTGGTGAAGGATCTGGGTCTGGGCCTGCTCTTTTTGCTGGCTGGTTACGAAATTAACGCCGGAGCCCTGCGCGGGCGCCAGGGGGCCTTCGCTGTGGGGTCCTGGCTGGTGAGCTTCACCCTCGGCCTGGTTCTGGCGATGAGCCTCTCCCAGTTTTCGGATTCTTTCTCTACCTACGCGGTCATCGGTATTGCCCTGAGTTCCACCGCCCTGGGCACGCTCCTACCCCTCCTCAAGAGCCACGGAAAATCGGGCACAAAGGTGGGCGACGGGGTGATGGTGCACGGGGCTATCGGTGAGCTCTTCCCCATCTTCGCCATGTCACTACTGCTCTCATCGCATGCCCCCTGGGTAGCGGTAATGATTCTGCTCGCTTTTATGGTGATCGCGGTGATTTCAGCGATTGTGCCCCACCGCCTCTTTGAGCACATTCCTGGCCTGCGCCGCACTATGGCAGCTGAAGCTAACACCACCAGCCAGACCATGCTCCGCCTGGCCATGTTTCTGCTGGCCACCCTCATGATGGTTGCCGCGGTCTTTGAGCTCGATGTGGTGCTGGGGGCCTTTGCCGCCGGTATCATCCTGCGCTCTCTCACCCCCGAGGGCGCATTTGAACCCTTCTCAAAGCGCCTTGAAACCCTGGGCTTCTCCTTCCTTATCCCCCTCTTCTTCGTCAGCTCAGGCATGGGCATTAAGGTGTCTGTCATCTGGGAGCAGCCGTTGCTCCTTGCCGGCATCGTGCTCGGTATTCTGGCGGTGCGCGGCCTGCCGGTCTTTGCCGCTGAAAAGTTTTTCGATACCGGTTCGGGGCTCACCACCGTGCAGGAAAAGCTCCAGCTGGGGCTCTACTCTGCGGCGGGTCTGCCCATCATTGTTGCTGTCACCGAGGTGGCGCTGGCCAACGATCTGCTCAGCGAACAAAACGCCTCCCTGCTGGTGGCAGGTGGGGCGCTGACCGTCCTTCTCTTCCCCCTGTGGGCCTCGGCCATCGGGGCAGTAGGGCGTAAAGACGCCGGTAGCAACTCAGAGGCCGATGGCGGCTCAGGTTCCCGGCAGCGTCGTAGCGCTAAGAAGCTAGAGCGGGCCGCCGCGGTGCGGGCGGCTACGGGCGCTCTTCCCGTCATCAAGCGTCCGAATCCCTAGCTTCCCCTTGAAGCACCCAATAAAAGGGCCCCCTTGCCTGAGCAAGGGGGCCCTTTCTATCACAGATCAGGTATGAGCCTACTTGAGGATGATGACGTCCAGGGTACGGGGGCCGTGCACACCTTCAACGCGAATCAGCTCGATGTCTGAGGTTGCGGAGGGGCCTGAGATCCAGGTGATGGGCTTGTCGAAGTTCAGGCGAGCCACGGTCTCGGGGATCAGCTCGACGATGGTATCGACGGGAACCACGCAGATGTGGTGGTCGGGTACCAGGGTGATGGCACGGCGGCCTTCGGTCTCGGTGCTGTTTAGGGCGATGGTGCCGGTTTCAGCGCAGGAGACGGTCGAAGAGGTGACAACCGCGTCGATGGCGTCGAGCTCGCGCACAGAGAGAGCCCCGGGCTTGTTGGCGTTACCGGAGTCAACCACGCGGGAGCGGGCTGCGGTGTCTTCGGGCAGCCACTCGGCCTTGAGGCCGGTGGGTACCACGTAGCGGGAGGACTTACCCAGCAGCTCACCCACACGGGCGGCGATGGTTTCTTCGGTCTCGTGGTAGACGTTAGCCTTGTAGTCGATTAGGCGGTCGACCAGCATCTCGATGATTTCCTCGCTGCCCTTGTCGCTTTCGCGGCGGTAGGCGCGGACGGGCTCAGCCGGCTGGGGATTGTCCCAGAGGGAGGCGCGGATGCGGCCCAGGATTTCTGCTTTTGCATCAGACATTAGTTGGCCTCCTTGGGGGCGATGGGGTTAGCGGTCTCAGCGTTGGCGTGGGCCTCGGCAAGCTTAGCCTGGTTAGCGGCAATAATGGCCTGAAGGTCAACGCGTTCGCCGCCTACACGCTTGGGAGCAGAACCGCGTTCCTTCTTCCACTCGTTGCGGAAGGAGGTCTTGGGGGGTGCCGGGATATCACGGTATTCGGTCCAGCCGCCGACGATACCGGGCAGCTTGGTAATCTTGCCTCTCTTGCCGGTGATCAGCTTAGAGGCGGGAAGGCCCTTGGTAGCCAGGGCCATGAGGGCGCCTGAGCTGAAGAGCTTCTTGGCACCAAACATCATGGCGTCCATCTGCACGTGGCGGTCCTTCTTGCCACCGGCGAATTCGCCCTGAGCCTTTTCGTGGTCAACGGCCTTGCCGCGCAGGTGAACCAGCACGTCGGGAATATTGATTTTAACGGGGCAGGCTTCGTAGCAGGCGCCGCAGAGGGAGGACGCGTAAGGCAGGGTGGAGTTGTACTGGTTCTCGATACCGCCCAGCTGGGGGGAGAGAATTGCGCCGATGGGGCCGGGGTAGGTGGAGCCGTAGGCGTGGCCACCTGCACGTTCGTAGACGGGGCAGACGTTCATACAGGCTGAACAGCGGATGCAGTGCAGGGCCTGGCGGCCAACCTGGTCGGCCAGGGCTGCGGTACGGCCGTTGTCCATCAGGATGACGTGCAGGTTCTGAGGGCCGTCGCCGGGGGTTACACCGGTCCACATGGAGGTGTAGGGGTTCATGCGCTCACCGGTGGACGAGCGGGGTAGCAGCTGGGTGAAGACCTCGAGATCCTGCAGGGTTGGCAGCAGCTTTTCGATGCCCATAAAGGTAATCAGGGTATCGGGCAGGGTCAGGCACATACGGCCGTTGCCTTCAGACTCAACGATGGTCATGGTACCGGTTTCGGCGATACCGAAGTTGACGCCTGAGATAGCGACCTTGTTGGTCAGGAACTTTTCGCGCAGGCGGAAGCGGGAGGCTTCTGCTAGTTCTGCGGGGTCGTTGGTGAGGTTGGGGTTGACGCCCTCAATCTTCTTGAGGAAGATATCGCGAATCTCGGTGCGGTTGCGGTGGATTGCGGGCACCAGGATGTGGGAGGGGCGGTCGTTGTCGCCCAGCTGCACGATTTCTTCTGCTAGGTCGGTTTCAATAGCGTGGATGCCGTGCTCTTCGAGGAACTCGTTGAGGCCGGTTTCGGCGGTGGCCATTGACTTAATCTTGTTGACCTCGGTGACGCCTTCGGCCTGGATCAGCTTGAGGGCGATTTCGTTGGCCTCATGAGCGTCGCGGGCCCAGTGCACGTGGCCGCCACGGGCGGTGAAGTTCTTTTCGAATTCTTCGAGGTAGGTGTCGAGGTTAGCCATGACCTTCTGCTTAATCATGGAACCTGCGGTGCGCAGATCCTGCCAGTCGGGCAGTTCTGAGATGACGGCGGCGCGCTTATTACGAATCTTGTGGGTAGCAAAGCCCAGGTTGGCGCGCAACTGCTCGTTCTGGAGTTCCTTCTCTGCATATTCGGGGAAGGGCTCGAATTCGAAGATGTTGCCGACGCCGTGGCGGACCTTGGGCATGCCGAGTGCGGTGGTTGACATGGCTTTACTTACCTCCTGCGGTAACAGCTACAGGGCCGGTGACCTTGAGCGGGTTTTCCTTGGTGGATGCAAGAATCTCGGCGAAGTGTACGGTCTGTACGGGTGAGTTCTTGCGGGAGAGGGCGCCGCCGATGTTCATCAGGCAGGAGGAGTCGCCACCGGTGCAGATTGATGCGCCGGTTGCTTCGATATTCTCTACCTTGTCGGCAACCATGGCGCCGGAGGTGTCTGCGTTCTTGAAGGAGAAGGTTCCACCGAAGCCGCAGCACTGGTCAAGACCATCAATCTGGGTGTATTCCAGGCCCTCAACGGTGCGGATCAGATCTTCCTGGCGGGTGCCCAGACCCAGCAGGCGCATGCCGTGGCAGGAGGAGTGGTAGGTGACCTTCTCGGGGAAGTAGGAGCCCAGCTGTTCTGCTGCATTGGTGATGCCGCAGACGTCGATGAGGAACTGGGAGAGCTCGAAGGAGCGGGCAGCCAGTGAGGCGGCAGCGCGTGCGGTGGCGTCGTCGCCTACCCGCTCTGCGATCATGGGCTGCTGGTGGCCGAGAGAGGCAACGCAGGAGCCTGAGGGCGCAACGATCGCGTCAAAGTCCCATTCTTCAAAGGCCTGTACGTGGGTTTTAACAATGGGGTAGGCGTCGTCGAAGTAGCCCGAGTTGACGTGCATCTGGGAGCAGCAGGTCTGGCCCTGTGGGAAGACGACCTCGTGGCCGAGACGCTCCAGGATGTCAACGGTAGCCTTAGCTACCTTGGGGTACATTGCGTCGACGATGCACGTTGAAAACAGTGCGACACGCATGTTGGTTCTCTCTTCTTCTGTGCGGCATGGGCAGCCCGCATCTTCCTCACCGGTTCAGGGGCGCGGACGCCGGTGGCCGGGTGGGAGAGGAAGGGCGGGCGGGGTGCCTGTTAGATTTTTTCCTACTCCCCCATTTAACACGATGGGGTCGGTGTTTCGATACTTTAAATAGAGCATATTTTCTTATGCAAATAATCTAACGGTCTGACCACATAAAGAAAGCTGAAAGAACTCTGCTCCCTCGCCACGAGCGCCTGCGCGCCCCAAGAGCCACACAAGTAGGCACATACCAACACAAGATCACACCCAAAAACCCCGAAAAACCCACAAAACCACAGGAGATAAAAAAATACCGCACATAGATGCGGCCACAGCTTGGCGAAAGTGAACCATCTCATGTAACGTAGACCTCGAAAAACAATGGTCTGACCACAGGAGGTTAGGCCTCATATTTTTTGGCTCAGTGCCCCACAGATGTGACGCCCAGCCATACCACACATCACTAAGGAGAATACGGTGGAAAATACCTACACCGCTGTAACCGACGCCGTAGGAGGAAGCCTCGCGCTCAGCGCCCTGGTCTCCACCCTGCCGCTGTTGGCATTCTTTATCATGCTGCTCGGCCTCAAGGCCCGCGCTCACGTCGCAGGCCTCGTCTCCCTGCTGGTCGCCCTGCTCGTTGCTATCTTCGGCTTCGGCATGCCCTGGGATCTCGCTGGCATGTCTGCCTTCCGCGGCGGCATCTACGGCCTCTTCCCCATCGTCTGGGTTATCCTCATGGCCATCTGGTTCTACCAGGTCACCGTACTCTCCGGCCGCTTTGAAGACCTGCGCCGCACCTTCGACCTCATCGGCGGCGGCGACCTACGTATCCAGGCCATCCTCATCGCCTTCTGCTTCGGCGGCCTGCTCGAAGCACTCGCAGGCTTCGGCGCCCCCGTTGCTATTACCGCAACCATGATCTTGGCCCTCGGCGTCAAGCCCCTCAAGGCAGCTACCACCGTCCTCATCGCCAACACCGCCCCCGTAGCCTTCGGCGCCGTCGCTATCCCCATCACCACCGCCGGTGAAGTCGGCGGCAAGGACGCAGCCGTCATCGCCGCCCTCGTCGGCCACCAGGCCCCCTTCATCGCCTTCTTCGTGCCCTTCATCCTGCTCTGGATCCTCGACGGCGTCAAGGGCCTCAAGGACGCTTGGATGCACGCAGCCGTCATCGGCGCCTCCTTCTCTATCGCCCAGTGGTGGGCAGCAACCTACTTCGTCTACCAGCTCACCGACGTCGTAGCCTGCATCGTCTCCATCGCAGCAGCCGTTGTCTTCCTGCGCTTTGTCAAGCCCCGCGGCGTTGAGGGCGTGCGCGAACGCTACGGCATCACCGCCCCCCTCGAAGTTGAGCACCTGCCCGGCCGCCGCATCTGGATGGCCCTCATGCCCTACCTGGTCGTTGTCATCATCTTCGGTGTTGCAAACCTCTACACCCCGCTGGTCAACTGGCTCAAGACCACCGTCGTCAAGTTCGATATGCCTCTACTCTCTGAACGTCTGCTCAAGGCGGACGGCACCGCAGTAGACACCGTCTACAAGTGGGCATGGCTCGGCAACCCCGGCACCTACCTGCTGATCTCCGGCATCCTGGTTGCCATCCTCTACGCCATCTTCAACGAAAACGGCAAGTACAAGCTCTCCATCGCTGACGCTTTCAAGGAAATCGGCGCCGTAGCCTACAAGATGCGCTGGTCAGCTGCCACCATCGCCCTGGTTCTAGCCCTGGCCTTCGTCATGAACTACTCCGGCCAGACCGTTGCCATCGGTGAATACGTCGCCTCCCTCGGCGTAGCCTACGCCTTCCTGGCACCCGTCCTCGGCTGGGTCGGCACCGCCGTCACCGGCTCCGACACCTCAGCCAACGCCCTCTTCTCCAAACTCCAGGTCACCGCCGCTGAGCACCTGCAAGAAGGCGGCATGACCGGTGCCCACCCCGAACTCATGCTGGCAGCTAACACCACCGGTGGTGTAGTCGGCAAGATGATTTCACCCCAGTCCCTCGCCATCGCGGCCACCTCGGTCAACATGGAAGGCAAGGAGTCCGAAATCTTCAAGGCAGTTCTCGGCTGGTCCTTCATCCTGCTGCTGGCCGTCTGTGCTCTGGTCTTCCTCCAGGCAACCGTTCTCTCCAGCCTACTGGTTGAGCCCTACCTCACCGGCCACTAATCACAGGTTCACATCTATAATCTAGGCACACAAAGGGCGGTGCAGTCCCACGTAACACACGTTGGAACTGCACCGCCCTTACCTATACCTTGTCTATGTACCTACCCCACCTGAAAGATAGCGCGTGAAAGAAAAAGAGCCCACCTATACCGCCCTGCTCGAGTCCATCGAACACCGGTTGCGCCACGGCCAGCTGCGCGTCGGCGACCGCCTGCCCGGTGAGCGCTCCCTGGCAGAGGAATACGGCATCTCCCGGGCCTCGGTACGCGAAGCCCTGCGCATTCTCTCCGCAGTGGGGCTCATTCGGTCAGGTGTGGGCTCAGGCCCCAAGGCCGGCGCTGTCGTGGTCTCGGAACCCTCGGACGCCCTCGGCTGGGCCCTGCGCATGCACATCGCCACCCGCACCCTGCCGGTCGCAGATATCGTGAGCACCCGCGTCCTGCTCGAAGGCGAAGCTGCCGCGCGTGCCGCCGATGTAGCCCACCAGCCCGAACACGCCGCGTCCCTCGCCACCGCCCGGCAGTACCTCGAAGAAATGGACCACTCAGATATTAGCGACGACCGCTTCCACTTCTGCGACACCCGCTTCCACTACGAAATATCGTCACTCGGTGGGAACATCGTGATGGATACCGTTATCGACTCCCTGCACCTAGCAACCGTGGGCTACGTGCAGGAGGCCGTGCCCTACCTCGACGACTGGGAAGCAACCAAACGGGAACTCCAAGAGCAGCACCGGGCCATCTACGCGGCGGTTATTGCCGGAGATGCAGAACGTGCCCAGCGAACAGTCGCTGAGCACATTCGTTGGTTCTACGCCCTCTCAGAAATCGGGGCCGCCCATTACGAGTACCACCAGAAGGTGCGCGATGGGCAGGTCTAGGCCTGGAAGGTCTGACCGGTTAGACGCTCGTAGGCCTCAACGTAGCGGGCACGGGTCTTCTCTACGACCTCGGCAGGGAGCTCAGGCACAGGGCCGGTGCCGTCCCAGCCCGACTCCTCGCTCTTGAGCCAGTCCCGCACATACTGCTTATCGAAGGATGCCTGGGCGCGGCCGGGCTCATAGTCATTAGCATCCCAGAAACGGGAGGAATCGGGGGTCAGGACCTCGTCGCCCAGGGTAATTTCACCGCGGTAGGAGTCGGTACCGAACTCAATCTTGGTATCAGCCAGAATAATACCGCGTTCACGGGCAATCTTCTCGGCGGTTTCGTAAACGTAGAGGGTCAGCTCCTGCAGGCGGTCGGCGATAGCCTCCCCCACCTCAGCGTCCAGCTCTTCACGGGTGATGGGCTCATCGTGCTCCCCCACCTCTGCCTTGCCGGTAGGAGCGAAGAGGGCGGGCTCCAGGCGGGAGCCGTCCACCAGACCGGCGGGCAGCTCAAACTCGTTGACCTTACCGGTCTTGCGGTAAGAGGCCAGGCCCGAGCCGGTCAGGTAGCCGCGCACGATGCACTCAACCGGGAACATGTTCAGAGACTTACAGATCATGGCGCGGCCTGCTACCACCTCGGGTACGTCGGTAGACAGCACGTGGTTGGGCACCCCCTTGAGCTGCTCAAACCACCAGAGGGACATCTGGGTCAGAATCTTGCCCTTATCGGGAATCTCGGTGGGAAGCACCTGGTCGAAGGCGCTGATGCGGTCGGTGGCAACCACCATCACGGAGCCGGCACGCAGTTCGGCGTCGTCCTTCACGTTCAGGCCGGTAACGTCCTGGGTATCCTCATCGGGAATATAGAGGTCACGGACCTTGCCGGAATATACGTGCTTCCAGCCGGGAATGTCTACGGGGGTATGGCTCATGATTTTCTCCTGGGGTGTGCAGGTGGGCTGTGAGGTGATAGAAAAGTGACTGCCCACACGGGGTACGGTGGGCAGTCACGGGGAGGTTAGTTCTGGGCGGGAATCTGAATACGATTCTCGGCGGCGGCGAGCGCAATGTCTGAACGGTACTGGGCGCCCTTCCAGGTAATGTCGCGCACGCCGGCGTAGGCAGCCTCGCGGGCTTCGGTGAGGTTCTCGCCCAGGGCGACGACAGCCAGCACACGGCCACCGGCGGTGACGATCTCTTCGCCGTCGAGGGCGGTACCTGCGTGGTCAACGTGCACGTTCTCGCGCTGGTTGGCGGCGTCCAGGCCGGTGATGGCATCGCCCTTGCGGGGAGTATCGGGGTAGTTCTCTGCTGCCATGACCACGTCAACGGCGGTGCGGGGGTCCCAGTCAAGAGCAAGGTCGGCGGGCAGTTCGCCCTTGGCCGCTGCCAGAAGGACGCCGCCCAGCGGGGTGCGCAGGCGGGCAAGCACTGCCTGGGTTTCGGGGTCGCCAAAGCGGGCGTTGAATTCGATCACTCGGATGCCGCGGGAGGTAGCTGCCAGACCGCAGTAGAGCACGCCAACAAAGGGGGTGCCGCGGCGGGCCATTTCATCAACGGTGGGCTGGGCGACACGCTCAATGATCTCTTCGACAAAACCTTCGGGTAGCCAGGGCAGGGGGGTGTAGGCACCCATGCCACCGGTGTTGGGACCTTCGTCGTTGTCGAAGATGCGCTTGAAGTCCTGGGCGGGTGAGAGGGGCAGGCAGGTGCTGCCGTCTGAGATGACGAAAAGGGAGACCTCGGGACCGTCGAGGTACTCTTCAATGACAACGCTACCGCCAGCTGCAAAGCAGGATTCAGCATGGGCCAGGGCAGCATCAAAATCTCCGGTGACAACGACGCCCTTACCTGCTGCTAGGCCGTCGTCTTTCACGACGTAGGGGGCACCAAAGGTAGCGAGAGCGGTTTCTGCTTCTTCGCGGTTGGTGGCGACCTTAGCCATAGCGGTGGGTACATTGGCACTGGCCATGACTTCCTTGGCGAAAGCCTTGGAGCCCTCGAGCAGGGCAGCGGGCTTGGAAGGGCCAAAGACGGGGAAGCCAGCATCGCGCAGGGTGTCTGAGACACCAGCAACCAGAGGAGCCTCAGGGCCGATGACGACCAGGTCAGCGGCCAGTTCGGTGGCTAGCGCAAGGGCTGCCTCGGGGTTGTTTGCATCGATAGCGTGCACGGGCACGTCTTGGGCGATGCCCGCGTTGCCGGGAGCTGAGTGCACCTCGGTAACGGCTGGATCTTTCAGGAGTGCTCGGATAATTGCGTGTTCACGACCGCCGGGGCCCAGTACCAAAACCTTCATTCTTTTAGGCTACCGGCAAGGTCACGATTTGATGAAGTTTTTACCGCGGTTTGAGCGCTTTTTGCCGATAGATTTTTGCGGACGCCCATCACCCACTTCCCCGCAAAGGGGCTGGTAGGCGCGTAGCGGCGTCCGCCCGTCTATCCTTCTACGCTGTGCCCGCCCTCCACACCACTCAACTCACGTCACTCATCGCCTTTCCGCATTTATTCTGATTTACCCGCAACTAGTTGCGGTGTTTTCAGAATAAATGCGGAGAGGTCTCGATAATCACCGTTCCATTTTCCTCACCCCACCATGTATGAGGCGCTGAATCATGACCTGCGGCCTGTTCATGAGGTCGTCCCAGGTGGCTCGAACGACCGTCCAGCCCATAAGTTCAAGCGAACGTTGGCGCAGGGCATCCCTACGTAGCTGCTCCTCTGTCGGGCGGTAGGCACCGTAGTACTTATGTAAGCCGTCGACCTCTAACAGGAGTTTCAGAGTTTCCCAGGCGAAATCTGAACGGTGCTCCCTGCCGTCGTACGCTCTTATTTCCAGCTGCTGACGAGGACGTTCGAGTTTGGACTGCACGATTCTGAGCATTGCCAGCGATTCGAGAGGGGACTCGGTCAAAGCGCTCATCGACTCAGCAATCAGGGAAAAACTGCTCGTTCCATAACCGCTAGCTCCCATGAGCCGGGCATGAACATCTCGATAACCTACATGAGCACGGTGCAGAAAATAGTCTGTAACTGCCAGGGCCTGAGCTACAGGTAAGGTTCGAGCACAGTCGAGAATCGTGGTCAGTGGGTCTGTGACTGAAAAACCAGCTACCGTACGAGCCAGCTCGCACACGTCTGACCGGGAGCTATGGTACCTGACCTGGCTATGGTGCCGGTGGTTAGAACGGGGAAGAGACAGCTCAACCTTGGCGGGCAGCCCGAAGAGCGGAGCACCCCACATCAGCGCAGCAGATGCGTGACTGAGTACCGCCTGCCGATGAGACATCGCGAGTGCTATCGTTACAGCGATACACCGCTCTTCGGGCGTGAACTGCCGGCCTTCTACAGCTGAAACATAGACACCCCGCGTCAGCCTAATAAGTTCACCCCGCCGGTGCATAGCGCCGATGAGGTTTTTGCTCAGCCCTTCGAAGTTGAGCTGTTGAGATGTTTTGACTTTTGAGGCGAACCGTTCAATTCTGTCGTGCATGGGACTACTGTCGCAGAGTGGCGGTGGGCACTCAAGCACTATTTTCAAACCTGTGGATAACCTTCGGTCTACCCTTGTCAGAGCATGTATTGAACCTGTGGAAAAAATTGCAACAGAAGGTCACAGTCGAAACCGCTCAACTCACATGCTCCACCGCCTCCCCGCATTTATTCTGAAAACCCCGCAACTAGTTGCGGGTAAATCAGAATAAGTACGGAAGACTTGCGCCAGCCGCGCCCAACACTCGCCAGTACCCAACCCCACACCCTAACTATTTGCAGCTTCTGCAATATTGCAGTTACTGTAAATACATGCTGAAACACGCCCCTCCCCTCGACCGGCGCAGGGCCCGCTCAACGGCGTCCAAACAAAAAATCGCCGCAGCCGCTGAACACATTGTGCTCACCAGCGGACGAGCAGGCCTAACAGCCTCGACTCTCGCAGAGCAAGCAGGGGTCTCAGAGCGCACCATCTTCAACCACTTCAAAAAGCTCGAAGACGCCCTGACCTACCAGCTCTCAACCCACCTCGAGCCCTGCATCTACGAACCGCCCTTCCCCAGAGATCTTGCTATCGAAGACCTCCCACAGGCCCTGGTGCAGCACTTCCACGAGGCAGTAGAAACCGAAAGGGTGCAGCAGAACCTCGTCCGCTTTGTCACCCTCGGTGCAGCCCTAAATGAAGAAGATTTTGACCTGGTAACCTGCGAAATCACCCTCACTCTGGGCGATATCTGCAACGCCCTCTGTAGTGAAATTGATCAGCTCTACCCCGACCTAGCACTCAACCAGTCACTAGCCCTTAGCCTCTTCGCCTACAACCTGCTGATGGGTTACGTTTTCGCCTTTGTGCGATTCGCTCAAGAACTCGACGAAAACATTTTTGAAGAACCCGCTAAGCGGCTGGTTATCGAACCCCAGATGTTCGTGCCCCATATCCACGCTTATATCAACCAGGTAGCAGCCGGAACCCCGGTATTTGCCGCTGACGGCAGCGTTACATCCCACCAGACCGTTTAGAGAAAACACAACCACACGAAAGGGAAACCGGCAGGCTATGTCTGAGTTCCTCTATAAAGTCGGCAGTTTTGCAGCTCGCCGTGTCTGGGCCGTTATCGGCATCTGGGCGCTGGTGATTGCTCTAGCTGGCGGCGCCTATGCCTCTTTTAAGGGTGTGCTAACCGATTCCATCACTATTCCTGGCACCGAGGCGCAGCTGGTTCAGGAAGAGCTGACCGACACTTTCAACCTGAATCTCAATGCCGGTACCGGCTCTGCCATTGTGCAGACCGAGGACGGCTCCACCTTCACCGATGATCAGAAGGCTGCTGTGGCAAGCGCCGTTGCTGAGACCGAGACCGTTGAGGGCGTTGATAGCGTCACCGACCCCTTTGCTGTAGCCCAGCAGCTTGCGGACGGCCAGGCCCAGCTTGAGGCGGGTCAGGCTGAGTTGAGCGGGGGCGAGCAGCAGCTTGCGGACGGCCAGGCGCAGCTTGATACCGCTAAGGCCCAGTTGGACTCGGGGCAGGTTGAGCTTGATGCTCGCCGTGCCGAGTTGAATTCAGGCCAGCAGCAGCTTGATGAGGGCTACGCCCAGCTTGAGGACGCCCAGAATCAGCTGAACGTGGCCCGCACCCGTCTTGAGGGCGAAGGAGCACCGCCGGAAGCTTTCGGTGAGCTCAACGGCCAGCAGGCCCAGCTGGATGCCCAGCGGGCTCAGCTGGATGCAACCGCTGAACAGCTCAATCAGAGCCGCACCCAGCTCGACGAAGCCCAGGCTCAGATTGATCAGGGGCACAGCGACTACGAGGCTGGCCTGGCGCAGCTCGAAGAATCCCGCTCCCAGATAGAGAGCGGTAAGAGCACCCTTGAGCAGAACACTGCCCTACTGCAGATGTCTGAGAGCGGTGTTGCGATTTCTGAGGATAACTCCACCGCCATTATCTCTGTTACTTTCGATGCTGAGACCGGTTCTATCCCTGGAGAAACTCTCGAAGAAACCCAGCAGAAGCTCAACGTGCTGTCCGATAACGGCCTGGCCGTCACCTACGACCAGTACATGCAGGGTATCGAAACAGAGATGAATGCGACCGCTGAGATTATCGGTATCGGCATTGCCTTTATCGTTCTGCTTCTCATGCTGGGCACTCTGGTTGCAGCTGGCCTGCCGATTATTATGGCGCTTATCGGCGTGGGCACCTCGGCCCTGGCCGTCCTGTCGCTCTCAAGCGTCATCGACATGACCTCAACTACCCCCACCCTGGGCACCATGCTGGGCCTGGCTGTGGGTATCGACTACACCCTCTTCATTCTGAACCGCCACCGCACCAACCTGGCTAAGGGAATGAACGTGAAGGAGTCCATCGCCCTGGCCACCGGTACCTCTGGCGGCGCGGTCTTCTTCGCAGGCACTACCGTTATCATCGCCCTGCTGGGCCTGAATGTCGTGGGCATCCCCTTCCTGGGCGTGATGGGTAACGCCGGTGCCTTTGCGGTTGCTGTTGCCGTGGCGGTAGCCACCACCCTCTCCCCCGCCGTGATGTCCCTGCTGGGCGAGCGCGTCCTGAGCAAAAAGCAGCGAGCAAAAATTGCGGCTGGCGCTCAGGCTGCCAGTGAGGACGACGCCCAGGCAGCTTCCATTCGAGCAGAAGCTAAGGGGGCGGCGGCTGACCATGAAGAAGCCCACCGTGGTTGGATCGGTCTGGTGCTCAAGAAGCCGATTGCTACCGTTGCCGCTGTAGTGCTTGCATTGGGTGCTGTCGCTCTGCCTGTGACCGATATGCGGTTGGGCCTGCCGACCGGTGCCTCTCAAACCACGGATTCAGCTGCCTACATCTCGTACACCACCGTTGCCAATAAGTTTGGTGAAGGTCAGAACGGCCCCATCGTGGTGGCAGCCCGCCTGCCCGAGGGCACCACCGAGGAACAGGCCAAGGCCCTGCAGGTTGAGGTGGGCCAGGACCTTCTGGAACAGAGTGACGTTTCAGCGGTTATTCCCGCCATGATCTCTGACGACAACTCCGCCCTGCTCTACCAGGTGATTCCCGCTGAGGGCCCCAATGCGGAGTCAACCACTAACCTAGTACAGGCCCTGCGGGATATGACTGTCTCAACCGATAACGGTGAGGTGACCCTCGGCGTCACCGGTCAGACCGCGATGGCCGTTGACATTGCCCAGAACCTGGCCGAGGTTCTGCCGGTGTATGTTGCGCTGGTCATGGGTCTATCGCTGCTGGTTCTGATTCTGGTTTTCCGCTCCATTCTGGTGCCGGTCACCGCTACCCTGGGCTTTCTCTTCTCCCTGCTGGCAGCTCTCGGTGCAACTACGGCTGTGTTCCAGTGGGGTTGGGCGTCTGAGCTCTTCAATGTTTCAACCCCCGGCCCGTTGCTGGCCTTCCTGCCGATTCTGGCGGTGGGTATTCTCTTCGGCCTGGCCATGGACTACCAGCTCTTCATGGTCTCGGGCATGCGAGAAGCCTACTCATACGGTCGCGGGGCTAAGACCTCGGTTGTGGTGGGCTACAACCACGGCGCCCGCGTGGTCACCGCAGCTGCCCTGATTATGGCCAGTGTCTTTATCGGCTTCGTCTTCTCCGGCGACCCCATGATTGCCTCTATCGGCTTCATTCTGGCAGTTGGCGTTCTGCTCGATGCCTTTGTGGTTCGCATGACCCTGATTCCGGCACTCATGCACCTGTTGGGTGAAAAGGCATGGTGGCTGCCTGCCTGGCTCGACTGCCTACTCCCCGACCTGGACGTTGAGGGCACCAAGCTCGAAGCCCGGGCGCACGAGGAAGAGGCAGCCCCGGCAGTAGCTGCGACGCAGACACCTACCCCAGCAGTACCCGCTGAGGAACCGGCATCCGCCGAGCAGCCGGCGTCCGCGCCGGAGCGTCCGGTCAGCCCCACCCAGGTTGTTGCGGTTGAGTCCACGCGTGCTTTAGCCCAGGCCGCTGTGGTTGCTGCCGACCAGGCTCTAGCAGCGGCAGACGAGGCCCAGGTTGAAGCACAGCGAGCTGACCGCGCGACCCGCGAGGCGCTCAGGGCTCTCTCTGAGCAGCAGAAAGAGCAGTAGCGCGGACGCCACACTCGGTTAACACTGCCCGGCCAGCCTGTAGATGCCCGCACTTATTCTGAAAAACCCGCAACTAGTTGCGGATAAATCAGAATAAGTGCGGGCCTCGCTTAGTTTAGCGGCCGGGGCTACCCAGTAGACTGGTGGGCATGCAGACTTTTACCGCGCAACAGGCAGCAGAGCTGGCCGTCGTGACCCGTGGCAATTTCATCGAGTCGAGGCATGTGGGTTCCCTGGTGGTACTCGCGCCCGACGGGTCTAACGCCTTGAGCATAGGAACACCTGAGGCTCTGGTCTATGCTCGTTCAGCGCTCAAACCTCTACAGGCTATTGCGTCGATGAACGCGGGGGCAGAGTTGCAGGGCGCCCAGATTGCCCTGGCAGCCGGTTCTCATACCGGTTCTTTTGAGCATATGAAAGTGGCCCAGTCGGTGCTGGCTGAGGCCGGTCTGACCGCTGAGGCCCTGCTCTGCCCACCGGCCTGGCCGTCTGATGAGCCCAGTTACCACGCCCTGATTAAGGCCGGGCACGGCAAGCAGCGTCTGGCTTTTAACTGCTCCGGCAAGCACGCGGCCTTTCTGTGGGGCTGTGTGAAGTCGGGCTGGCAGACCGAGAACTATACCGACCCGTCCCACCCGCTGCAGGAGCTGGTACTTGAGACCATTGAGGAGTTCACGGGAGAAACACCCCAGCACGTCACCGTCGATGGTTGTGGCGCTCCGGTGGCTGCGACCTCGCTGATGGGGTTGGCCCGAGCTTATTCCACCCTGGGTGCGGCGGTGGAGAATATCAAGGCTGATGCCCGTGCTGCCACCGTCGCTACCGCTATGGTGGACTATCCCGAGTACGTCCACGGCCCCGGCGGCTCCGATACGGTTCTGGCTGAAACTCTTGATGCCGTGGTCAAGCGCGGTGCCGAAGGGGTGCTGGCCATCGGTCTGCGCTCGGGCGCGTCGGTGGCTTTGAAGACGCTTGATGGTTCTAACCGTGCTGCTTCTCTGGTGGCGGTGCGGGCGCTCCAGGCGGCAGGTTATGTAGAGACTGAGGTGGCTGACCGGGCGGTTGCTGGAACCACCTTGCCCATCACCGGCGGCGGGCAGCCCGTCGGTTCTATCGAGCCGGGTGCTGCCTTTGAGGGGCTGCTCTAATGGCGATTCGCCGCAAGATTTCCGAGGCGGACGGCCTCGCTGCCGTTACTCAGGTACGGCAGGTTTTTGAGGGGGCAGAGAATGAGTACGCCCGCGCGGCGGCTTTTGCTGCTCTGCCGCGCGGGGTGCGGGCGGCGTCCGTCCGTTTTCTGCTCGAAGAGCTGGCGACCCTTGCCCCTGGCAATTCGGTGGAGGTGCGGGTGCCGCCTTTTGGGGTGACCCAGTGTATTGCCGGGCCGCGCCATACCCGAGGTACCCCTCCCAACGTGGTTGAAACCGATGCGCTCACCTGGTGCGCTATCACCCTGGGCTATACCAGCTGGCAAGAATCAGCAGCCGCTATTTCAGCTTCTGGGCTGCGCGCTGATTTGAGCGACTATCTACCGCTTCTCTAGCTCGGCATTCTGTAGTCCTGAGTCTTCCTCTTCTGACTCTTGGTAAGGTTAATAGTTATGAGCATCCTGTCGAGATTCCGCCGCCCCACTGAACCTGCTTCTCCTCTCACCGAGGATGAGAAGCAGGCAGCCCCCGGCCAACATTTTGCGCCGGCGTCCGCGCCTGACCGTGCCAACCTGACGGTACGCCGCGCCCCCTCCCTGCCGGCCTTTGCTATCACTGGCTTGCTCATCGGCCTCATTGTGGCTTTTGTTGTCACCGCTCTCGGCCCGGAAAACCCCAACTATACTTTCAGCGCAATCTACGGCGTGATGGCCGTTATCTTCGGGGCCCTCTGCACCGCCGCCGCCATCGTAGTAGCCCTGCTCCTCGATAAGCGCTCGGCCAAGCGCACCACCACCTACCGAGCTGTCAGCCAGCAAGACTAAATCAAGCCCACCCGTGAGCAGAAACGTTCACACGGTGGGCTTTACTTATCAGTAGCGTATCGGGCAGGTACACTTGATATGTTCGCTCGCTCACGTGCGCTACCCCACGCTACACGGCGAGATAACCACCCCACAACAAGAGACGGAAAACCTGCTTTGGCTCGTCCTGACGGAAAACTATCCTTCGACCTTGACCCCGTTGATCACGGCCCTAAAGACGAATGCGGCGTCTTTGGCGTATGGGCCCCCGGCGAAGATATCGCTAAGCTCACCTACTACGGCCTCTACGCCCTGCAACACCGTGGCCAGGAGTCAGCTGGTATCGCCACCAGCGACGGCAAACACCTGAGCGTCTACAAAGATATCGGCCTGGTATCCCAGGTGTTTGACGAGGCCACCCTCAACTCAATGACCGGCCACATGGCAGTAGGCCATTGCCGCTACTCCACCACCGGCGGCAACATCTGGCAGAACGCGCAGCCGACCCTGGGCGACACCCCCCACGGCACGCTCGCCCTGGCCCACAACGGCAACCTGGTTAACTCAGCTGACCTCTACGACCGCCTGCTGGCCAAGAACGGCGGCAAGCGCCCCGAGCGCGGTGAGCTCGCCCAGGGCAACACCACCGACACCGCCCTGGTTACAGCCCTGCTCAAGGACCACGACTTTGACAGCCTCGAAGAGGCCGCCCTCAACCTACTCCCCACCCTCTCAGGTGCCTTCTGCCTGGTCTTCATGGACGAGCACACCCTCTACGCTGCGCGCGACCCCCAGGGCGTGCGTCCGCTGGTCTTGGGTCGTCTTGACCGCGGCTGGGTTATTGCCTCAGAAACCGCTGCCCTCGACATCGTCGGTGCCTCCTTCGTGCGCGAGGTAGAGCCCGGTGAGTTCATCACCATCGACGAGGACGGCTTGCGCTCCCAACACTTCGCCGAAGCCAAACCCGCCGGTTGCGTCTTTGAGTACGTCTACCTGGCCCGCCCCGATACCACGATTTCGGGCCGCAGTGTCTACGAATCCCGTGTTGAGATGGGGCGTCAGCTGGCCCGTGAGCATAAGGTGGAGGCTGACCTGGTCATGCCCACTCCCGAATCGGGCACCCCGGCTGCTATTGGCTACGCTGAGGAATCCGGCATTCCCTTCGGCAACGGCCTGGTCAAGAACGCCTATGTGGGCCGCACCTTCATTCAGCCTTCACAGACCATCCGCCAGCTGGGCATTAGGCTCAAGCTCAACCCCCTGCGCTCGGTGGTAGAGGGTAAGCGTCTGGTCGTGATTGACGATTCTATCGTTCGCGGTAACACCCAGCGCGCCCTGGTGCGCATGCTGCGAGAGGCGGGCGCTAAAGAGGTGCATGTGCGTATCTCCTCCCCGCCGGTCAAGTGGCCCTGCTTCTACGGCATCGACTTTGCCTCGCGCTCCGAGCTAATTGCTAACGGCCTGACCATTGAAGAAATCGGTAAGTCGCTGGGTGCAGATTCCCTGGGCTTCATCTCAGAAGAGGGCATGATTGCCGCAACTGAGCAGCCCCGCGAGCGCCTGTGCACCGCCTGCTTTACCGGTAAGTACCCCATCGAGCTGCCCAGCGAAGACCGCCGCGGCAAGTCCATCTTTGATGATTCCAAGGGCGGCCCTCTGGCCGGTACCGCAGCTGAGGTGACGGTGGAGCGTCCTGTTGCCCATAAGCCTTCTAAGGCCAAGGCGGTGTCTATCGAAACCCGCCCCGGCACCGAGGCGCTGGAGCACAAGTTTGATAGTACCCCGGCGGCGTCATTGGGCACCGGCTCTTGTGAGCCTGGCCCCGATTCAGACCTTGAAGATTTAGTCCTTCCCCAAGATACGATTCCTGCCGATTCTACCGGCACTGACCGAGAGGCCCGCTAAATGAGCGAGAACCAGAACGCAGTTACCTACGCTTCGGCTGGTGTAGATGTTGAGGCGGGCGACCGCGCTGTTGAGCTGATGAAGGACGCCGTCAAGGCAACCCACGGCGCCGGTGTAGTGGGCGGTGTGGGCGGCTTTGCTGGCCTCTTTGACCTGTCTGTGCTCAAGGATTACCGCAAGCCCTACCTGGCAACCTCCACCGATGGCGTGGGCACCAAGGTATCGATTGCCCAAAAGCTCGATATTCACCACACCATTGGTCATGACCTGGTGGGTATGGTGGTTGATGACATCGTTGTGACCGGTGCCCGCCCCCTCTTTATGACCGACTACATTGCCACCGGCAAGGTGGTGCCCGAGCGCATTGCCGATATTGTGCGCGGTGTGGCTGAGGGTTGTTCCCTGGCTGGTACCGCCCTGGTGGGCGGCGAGACCGCTGAGCACCCCGGCCTGCTGGCTGAGGACGAGTACGACGTGGCAGGTGCCGCCACCGGCATCGTCGAGGCGGACGAGCTGCTGGGCCCTGACCGTGTGCGTGAGGGCGATGTGCTGATTGCTATGGCTTCAAGCGGTATTCACTCTAATGGCTACTCCCTGGTGCGCAAGGTGCTTTCGGTTGCTGGCTGGAAGTATGAGCGTGAGGTCGCCGAGCTAGGCCGTACCCTGGGTGAGGAGCTGTTGGAGCCCACCCGCATTTACACTGCTGACTGCCTGGATTTGATTGAGGCTTTCCCGGTCAACGGTGAGGACGGGCAAACCGGTTCGGGTGTGCGCGGCTTCTCGCATGTGACCGGTGGCGGTCTGGCCGCTAACCTGGCCCGTGTGCTGCCGGTGGGCACCGTGGGTGTGGTGGAGCGTTCGACATGGGAGATTCCGGCAATTTTCAAGCTGATTGGTGAGCTGGGTTCTGTGCCCCAGGCTGACCTGGAACGTACCCTCAACCTGGGTGTGGGCATGATTGCTGTGGTTGACCCGTCGGTTGCTGATGCAGCCGTTGAGCGTCTGAACAAGCGTGGTCTGCCCTCGTGGGTGCTGGGTACCGTGCAGAAGGATTCTGGCGAGCACAAGAGCAACCCCGACTACGTGCAGGGTGCTAAGGGCGTGGACGGCGGAGCGGCAGTGCTGCTGGGGGCCTACAAGTAGGTTTTAAAGAAAGGTGAGGGCAGCGTCCGCCCTCTTATGCTGTTCTGTCACGCTATTTTTCTGTTCTGCCTGCTGTTGATCTGCAAAAACCCAGCGGCGCTGCACCGCAAAACTCACCGGGATAAGTACCAGCTCAATGAGTGCCTTAGCCTCCAAAAGGGGTAGCCCCATCCAGGTGAGGGTTTCAAGTAGGGCGGTATTAGTAGTCAGAATCGCTACAGCCAGCAGAGCGTAACGTCCCAGGGAGCGGTGGGTCTGCGGGCGGGGCCCGCAGCAGCATATTGAACTCGTACTTATAGCGGTCACCGGGCAGCTCGAAAGCCCAGGGCAGAATCTGCGGGGTCAGGCTACGCAGACCGGTTTGGGTGTCAGCCAGTTTCTGACCGGTCGACAGACCAAAAAGGGCAGAGGTTAGAGCCTTGACCACCCACGAGCGCAGCGCCCTTACCCTGTGACTGCAACCGAGCGTACCTAACCGAGCACGGACGTCCGCGCCCCATACAAAAGCCCGCCACCGGCGGGCGGTAGCGGGCTAGAAAAATGGTTCGGGAAGAACCCGCGTGGTGCTACGCGGGTTACTTCTCCTGATAATCGTCGGCGTACTTGTCTGCGTATTCCGAGTAATCGTCCTCGTCATCATACTGATAACCAGACGACTTAGACTGAGAGCCAGCATTTTTGCTGAGCTCCCGCTCAAGTGCAGTGTAGTCGGTGTCGGGGCTGAAGTACTTCATCTCCCGAGCCTGCCGAGTTGCTTTAGCCTTCTGACGGCCGCGCCCCATGGCGAGACCCCCTCTTTATCGCTCGTATCTGGCCGCCCGCGTGCGCGCAGGGGTGTGCCAGAAAAACTTTCAGTCTTTTCTGTATCTAAGGGTACATGTTTTTGCGCGTCTTTGCTTGCCTGTTCGCCACCTGAGATGTAAGAAACTGCTCAAAACTACAAAAATATAGAGAACGGTCGTTTTGTTTTGCATCGGCACCTCTCCCGGTAAAGAGAAGCTCCGCGCCACCCGACCAGAAAGAGGTGACGCGGAGCGGTAGAGCAGCCGACGAAGAGATGGAACAGAAGTGCCAGCTCGCCGGCTGAGTTTATGGGGCCTTAGGGGCGGCCGCCGAAGCCACCCATGCCGCCTGCGGCAGCGCCGGAGGTTTCAGTGGCGGTGCCGGTCTCTGAGCCGTTGACGCTGATGCTGTAGGTACCGCCCGAGATCTCGGCATCGATGGTCATGAGGGAGGCGACCGGGTTGTGAGCTGAGGCCGGGAGCAGGACGGTGGTGCGGCGGTAGGCCGTGGTGAGGGTAGGCTCGAAGGCGGTTGCCGGGGTGTCGATGAGGCCCACGTTGATGATGATGCATGAGACGACGAGGTCGCGGCGGCGGTGGCGGGCCACGTACATGCCTCATAGAATCAGGATGGCGACGAGGTCGAGGGCAGCTGCTGTGATAATGGTGTTCACGGGAGTTCTCCGAGGGGTGTATCTAGTCTTGTTTTGCTTGATAACCAGTGTTCTCCCAGAGTCTGTGTTGTACTTAGCCTTCACTTATGAGTACCTACAGGCAGCCCCTTCAGTGCCTCTGACCCGGTAATACTCATAGAAGAAAAAGTTTTAGATGCCTTCATGCGGGGCTGTAACGGCGTAGAGGGCATCGGTGACGTCAGCGCGCCAGAGGTAGGTGGCACGTGCGTCCGCCCGGCCCGGGCCCTGGTTGATGACAGCGATGGGCTTGCCAGCCCGGGCGAAATCAAGGGCGATTTTGTAGGAGCTCATCACGGCCAGAGATGAGCCCAGCACCAGCAGGGAGTGAGCGCTCTCCCCCAGTTCTTTCACGGCCTGCTTGCGGGCAGACGGCACGGGCTCACCGAAGTAGACCACGGCAGGTTTGAGCTTGGTGGAGCCGCAGGCCAGGCAGCCGACCATCTGAAAATCCTGGATAAAACGGGCGTCGATCTCTGCGTCACCGTCGGGGTTGACCTGCAAGGTGGTGCTGGATAAGCGTTCGAGGTAGCCGGGGTTGGCGGCTTCGATGCGGGCATCCAGGGAGGTGCGGCCCTCGTCCGCTCCGCAGTCTAGGCACTCGATGCGGGAGAGGTCCCCGTGCAGGGTAATGACTGTGCTCGATCCAGCTGCGGTGTGAAGGCCATCGACGTTCTGGGTAATCAGCCCGGCCAGGTGTCCGCGGGCTTCCAGCTCTGCCAGCAGGTAGTGGGCGGTGTTGGGGTGCGCCCGGTTCATCTGCCGCCAGCCCACAAAGGATCGGGCCCAGTAGCGCTGCCGCGCCACCTCGTCAAAGCGGAATTCCTGGTAGGTCATGGGCCGGTGGTTGCGCAGGGACCCGGCGGGACCGCGGTAGTCAGGAATCCCTGAGCCTGTGGAAATTCCTGCCCCGGTGAGCACCAGAACCTGCCCTTGGTGAAGAAGCTGCCGGACGCCGTCCGCCGCTACCTGCGGGTCGGTGGGCTGGGCTGTTTCGGCCACCACCCGATCGATGGAGCGCAGAGCCGCCGCGTGGGTGGCGGCAATGTCGGCTCTCGCGGCGATGGACGCAGACGCCCCAGCAAAGCGGGTATCGATCGTGTTGGATGCGGGCCGGGGCTGGATTTGGTTCACTCTTCCAGTTTAAAAGACAAAGACCCTATCGTTTCTCTCTTGACCCCGAGATAATCTGTAGGGTCAAGAGAGAAGCAGTAGGGTCATTCCCGGCTTTTACTCGGCAGTAACGACCAGCCCATCCACGGCGACGTCGGGGTTGACGTCCACGCGCACGGTGTCGCCGTCCTTGATGGCGCCGGCCAGGATTCCCTTGGCTAGGCGGTCGCCAATTTCGCGTTGCACGAGGCGGCGGAGCGGACGGGCGCCGTAGGCGGGGTCGTAGCCGGCAAGTCCCAGCCACTCGGTGGCGGCGTCGGTGACATCCAGGGTCAGGCGGCGGTCTTCTAGGCGGCGGGCCATCGAGGCGATCTGCAGGCCTACGATGGAGGCTAGGTCATCGGCTGAGAGGGGCTTGAACATGATGACCTCGTCCAGGCGGTTGAGGAATTCCGGCTTGAAGCTGGCGTTGACGGTGGTCATAACCGCGCTCTTGCGGGCTTCGTCGTCGAGATTCTGGTCGATCAGGAACTGGGAGCCCAGATTGGAGGTCAAGATTAGGATGACGTTGCGGAAGTCCACGGTGCGCCCCTGTCCGTCGGTCAGACGCCCGTCGTCAAGTACCTGGAGCAGGATGTCGAAGACCTCGGGGTGGGCCTTTTCGACCTCGTCGAGGAGCACAACCGAGTAGGGGCGGCGGCGTACAGCTTCGGTGAGCTGGCCGCCCTCTTCGTAGCCGACGTACCCGGGAGGGGCACCGACCAGACGGGCGACGGCGTGCTTTTCGGCATATTCGCTCATATCGATACGCACCAAGGCGCGTTCGTCGTCGAACTGGAACTCGGCCAGGGCCTTGGCCAGCTCGGTTTTACCGACACCGGTAGGGCCGAGGAAGAGGAAGGAGCCGATAGGACGGTCGGGGTCGGCAATGCCTGCGCGGGAGCGGCGGACAGCATCAGCGACGGCGGTGACCGCCTGGCTCTGGCCGATTAGGCGCCTGCCCAGTTCGTCTTCCATGTGCAGGAGCTTTTCCGATTCGCCCTGGAGCATACGCCCGGCGGGAATGCCGGTCCAGGATGAAATCACTTCGGCGATGTCGTCGGCGGTCACTTCTTCAGAGACCATGGACTCTTCGGACGCGGTATTCTCAGCCTGCTGGGCTGCGGCCAGTTCGGCTTCGAGGGCGGGGATTTCGCCGTAGAGCACGCGGGAGGCTTCAGCGAGGTTGCCTTCACGCTGGGCGACTTCTGCCTTGGAGCGCAGCTCATCAATCTGGGTTTTGAGGTCGCCAACGCGGTTGAGACCGGCCTTTTCAGCTTCCCAGCGGGCGTTGAGGGCGTCCAGCTCTTCCTTCTTATCAGCCATATCTGCCCGCAGGGCTTCAAGGCGCTCGACGGAGGCGGGGTCGGTTTCGTTGGCCAGGGCCAGTTCTTCCATGGTCAGGCGGTCAACGGCGCGGCGCAGGGCGTCGATTTCTTCGGGGGCCGAGTCGATTTCCATGCGCAGGCGGGAGGCTGCCTCGTCAATCAGGTCGATGGCCTTATCGGGCAGCTGGCGCGAGGGGATGTAGCGGTTTGACAGGTTAGCGGCTGCCACCAGGGCAGAGTCTGCGATAGCTACCTTGTGATGAGCCTCGTAGCGTTCTTTGAGCCCGCGCAGAATACCGATGGTGTCATCGACGCTGGGCTCACCCACGTAGACCTGCTGGAAGCGGCGTTCCAGGGCGGCGTCCTTTTCAATGTTTTCGCGGTATTCGTCGAGGGTGGTAGCACCAATCAGGCGCAGCTCGCCGCGAGCCAGCATGGGCTTAAGCATGTTGCCGGCGTCCATAGAGCCCTCGGAGGCACCTGCCCCAACGACGGTGTGAATCTCATCGATAAAGGTGACGATTTGCCCCTCGGACTTCTTGATGTCTTCGAGCACGGCCTTGAGGCGCTCTTCAAATTCGCCGCGGTACTTGGCACCGGCGACCATTGCGCCCAGGTCGAGGGAGATCAGGGTTTTGCCGCGCAGGGATTCGGGCACGTCGCCGGAGACCATGCGCTGGGCCAGACCCTCAACGACGGCGGTTTTACCGACGCCGGGTTCGCCGATAAGCACGGGGTTATTCTTGGTGCGGCGGGAGAGCACCTGGATCACACGGCGAATTTCACTATCGCGCCCAATGACGGGGTCAAGCTTGCCTTCGCGGGCAACGGCAGTCAGGTCGGTGCCGTACTGTTCTAGGGCGCCGAAGGTACCTTCGGGGTCGGGGGTGGTCACGGTGCGGTCTCCTCTCACGGTAGGGATGGTCTCTTCAATGGTCTTTTCGGTAGCCCCGGCCTGCTGTAGGGCGCGAGCGGTTGCGTCGTCACCGGCGGCGAGCGCCAGCAGCAGGATTTCGGTGGAGATATAGGTGTCCCCGAACTGGGTTGCCTTGGCTTGGGCGGTTTGGATGGCGGTCAGGACGGCACGGCTCGGCTGGGCTTGGGCAGCTGAGGCGCCCTGCACCTTGGGCAGCTTTGAGATCTCGGTGGAGGCTGCCAGGGAGATGGCATCAACGTCGAGCCCTGCGGTTTTAAGGACGGCCACTGCCACCCCCTCGCGCTGATCCATGAGGGCCTTGAGCAGATGGGAGGTGTCAAGGGTGGGGTTGCCCGCGGTTTGGGCGTTCATATTGGCTGCCGAGAGCGCTTCTTGGCTCTTGGTCGTAAATTGTGCGTTCATTGTTCTCCTTTACCTTTTGCGTAGGTAGTTCGTTCATACTTGAGTGTACTCCACTCAGCTTTAACTTGAGTCTACTACACTCAACTTATTTGCACTAGATATTTACAAGAAATTTTTCACACCCGGCATTGACCACTCATTGACCTGCCTAATATTTCTGAACCAGATTTAAACAGGAAGTCCGCTTCACGTTGCTAGCCACCAACCTATGGAGGGCTCCCATGTTTTCTTCTCATCCGCCGTCCTACCTCTATGCCCCGCACCGGCTCTATTGGGGCGCCCTCATCTTCTACCTCATTGCCGTCGCCTATGCCCTCCCTGCCTTAGCTGAACAGTATCTCGGCTGGACATTTTCAGCCCCCTTCTACGGCATCACCGAACACTTCGTCGACCGTTATACCCTCTGGCTAGGGCTGTTCTCGCTTAGCCTGACGCTCACACCGCTCATCATGCTCACAGCCCTGGCCCACTCTCTGCCTCAGGTTCTCGGCTAAAATCCCTTACCCCGCTCTTTCTAGTCTTCTTTGCTCCGCTCTATTTCCTCCAGTGGGGCCTGAGCGGGGTCGCTATGAGCTGGGTTATCGCAGCTGCCCTGCTGGTTCTAGCCCGCTACCCGATGGGGCTATCACTGCTCCTAGCAGTGGGTGCATACTCTGCCACCCACATAGCCCTGCTGATAGCCTCCCCATCCAGCGAAGCCGCCCTTACCTTCGGGGTAGAGCTCCCCTTCATGCCCCTTCTCATAGCGGCCTTACTGGTTGCCCTTCTCTTGGCAGGCGGGCAGAGTCTTGCGTCCAGCGGTTATAAGGTAGGCCCCTCTCTCAGGTAAGCTATCTGTCAATCGCTTCACCTACAGAGGAGAACCATGACCTGCACCGCCTACGCTATTCGCCACGTTGCCTTTGAAGATCTGGGTATCTTTGAAGATTTATTGGCCGAACGCGGTTTTACCGTCGAATACCGTGACGCAGGCATTGACGCCCTCAACACCCCCGAGGTGCGTGAGGCGGATTTACTCATTACTCTTGGTGCTCCTATCAGCGTGAACGACACCCAGGACTACCCCTTCCTCTTTGAAGAAGTAGAACTCATCAAGGCCCGCATTGCCTCCCAGAAACCCGTGCTGGGTATCTGCCTGGGGGCCCAGCAAATTGCCCTAGCCGCAGGTGCCAAGGTTGACCCCACTGGCGCTATCGAGCTGGGCTACTCACCGGTAGAACTTACCGAAGCCGGGCACGAGTCTGTTCTCGCCCCGTTAGGTAACACCCCCGTCCTGCACTGGCACGGTGATGCCTTTACTCTGCCAGAGAGCTCCCCCAGCCTAGCCCGCACCCAGATGTGCGAAAACCAGGCATTTACTCTCAAGGATGCAGCAGGACGCCCCTACGCGCTGGCGCTCCAGTTCCATCTTGAGGTCAACCCCCGCCACATCGAGCAGTGGCTCATCGCCTATGCCGACTACATCAGGGCTTCGGAGCAGGATGCAGCGGTCATTCGCCGCGAGGCCTCCCTCTACGCAGAGAAGCTCACTACCGCCGCCACCGAGGTGCTCAACGGCTGGCTCGATCAGGTTAACCTGTAACGCCTTCCAGCGCATAGCAGTACCTGCCCGGGGCTAGTCGAGGAAGTCATACATCGATTCTTCACGCTCTAGCTGCTCCCGGGTAGCACCGTCGAGCCCGCGAGTGAGGGCTCGTGCCCGGCGGTAATCACCGATAGCTAGTAGTAGGGTGGCGATGGCGAAGGAGAAGGTGAGAATACCGCTGGTATTTCCAAAGGCAGCGGACAGCCCGATGACGTCGGGGCCCAGCAGAGCGGCAGCAGCTGAAATATTCTGCCCCTCAAGTCGGTCAGGAGCCACCATGCCAAAGAAACCGGCGAGCCCCCAGGTAGATGCCGCAACCGACGCGGTGATGGGCGGCGGTCCCGCCCGCCGACCGGCTTCTTGAAGTGCCATTTCTTTGAAGGAAAACAGGGCAGCTACCAGCAGAATGATCAGCAGGGCTGGCCCAAACGATATCGCATAGATGGGCACCAGCTCCCCTGCCGCACCGAAGAGGGCACGCCCGGCGGTAATCCAGGTTGCCGAGATAAAAGCCATAGGTACCAGCAAGTAGGCCAGGGCCTGCCGGGTGGGGCTCATTTGCCGCTGTAGACGCGGGTAAGCAGAAGCAGAGTCAGGGCTAGATGTAGAGTGCTCTTGGTTCACCCATCCATCTTAACCGGGCAGAGCCCCCTGCGGACGGGTAGGGTGGTATATATGAGCAGACTTGAAGCTATTTTCTTTGACCACGACGGAACCCTCGTAGATACCGAGCCTCTCTGGGCTGAGGCAAAAACTGCCCTGGCCGCCGAGTTCGGAGCCACCTGGACCGAACAAGATACGCTAATGGCCCTCGGTAAACCCGCCGCGGTGACCTTTGCCCGCATGCAGGAGCTGGGTGCAGATGTTTCTGCTGACGAGCTCTACGACCGGCTTAAGGCCAAGATGTCGGCTCTCTTGAAGGACGCCCGGGTCGAGTTACTACCCGGTATTGAAGCCCTCCTGGCGCAGGTAGCCGAAGCGGGCGTCCCCGCCGGTATCGTCACCAACGCTACCACCGAGGTAGCTGCCAACACCGCCATGCTAGCACCGGAGGGTCTTTTCAAAACTCTAGTGACCGACGAGCAGGTCACCCATGCCAAGCCCGACCCCGAACCCTACCTTATGGCAGCCCGCAATCTGGGGGTGAACCCCGCTCACTGCGTTGCGGTGGAAGACTCTGCCTCTGGCACCCAAAGCGCCATGGCCGCTGGCATGAAGGTGGTTGTGGTGCCCGGCCTCACCGAAGTTCCAGAGAACCTGGGGCACGCCCGCTACACCCACACGGAACTCACCCTTAATAAGATCCGGGCGCTAGTCGAGGGCTAAGAAGTACGTTGCCGCACAGAAAAAGGCGGGCCTATCGTGCGATAGACCCGCCTTTAGCGCGTAGTTCAAGCTATCAAGCTCTGAGGCTTACTGGAGGTTGCCACGGCCGTCTTCGAGGTGGCCACGCAGGAACCACTGGAAGAGCTCCAGCTCAGCGGTCTGGCCGATGAGCAGATCCTCGGTGATGGGGTCGATATCGCCCACCTTGGCGATAGCTGCACGGTGGTCTTCAACTACAACGTTGTAGACCTCGTTCAGGGCGCGGATATGGGTCATGGCATCTGCACGGTCAACGTCGTATTCAGCCCAGGTGCGTTTTTCAACCAGGTCACCGGAAAGACCGTTGGGGGCTACGCCCATGGTGGCCATGCGCTCTGCAATGGCATCAACGAAGCCGCGCACCAGGTCTACCTGGGGGTCGAGCATTTCGTGAACGGCGATGAAGTTAGGGCCAACGACGTTCCAGTGGGCGTGCTTGAGCACCAGGTGCAGGTCGTTCAGGGCGTGCAGGCGAAGCTGCAGTACATCAGCTACGTGGTGGCCTGATTCTTCGGTGAGGCCGGGAACGGTGAAAGATGAGTACTTGCTCATGGTCTGTCTTATTCCTTTCAGAGTGAGGTTGTTTATTCCTAGCCTGCCGGGGGTTGCGGTGCCCGACCAGCTAGCTGTTACCTTCTAGCCTACGCATCGGAGCGAATGCTTTCAAGCATTATTATGACTAGTTCACAATAAGGTCCTCCTAGCTCCGAGCTCGGAGAAGCCTTAGCACCAGGCGATGACAGCCTAACCTAATCACCCTCCCACCAGGTACTCTACACCCCAGCCCTTCCAAGTACCAGGTATAGCGGAAGGCTCACACCTTATCAACGATAAAATGTGAGCCTTCATACACTTTAGTGCGGAGATTATCCTCGAACAGTACTAAATCTTGTCAGCTGAACGACCGCTCCGGGCACCAAAGAGGCCAGCAAGAGAAGTAATGATCAGAGCAAACACCAGACCAGCAAAGGTGTACATAGAGTACTTGGCAGTGTTGTCCATGGCTTCATTAGCAGCCACAACAGCCTGATCGAAGGTCTCCTGGGCATTGTTTGCCAGGTTGTTCAGAGACTCTTCAGTCTTTTTCACACCCTCTTCGTAGGAGGTGACGATGTTGTTTGCAGCTGAGCGTGACTCAGCGGCGGTCAGGTTGGTGTTCGCCTCAATCTCACGGGCCAGAGCAGCCTCGTCGATCTGCTCAGTGATGGTCGCGATACGGTCCTCAACATTGGAACGGACGTCGGCCACAACAGCAGAGGCGTCTTCACCGTCAACGATGATGCGCTGGGCAGCTGACTGCAGGTCAGCTACAGTGTCGTCCACCTGGGCCTGCAAGTAGTCAGGGTGCAGCTGTTCGATGGAGCTGTTGGCCAGGGCTGAGCGGACATCAGCGGAAACACCAGCGGTGTCAATGTCAATCTGGTCAGTGTTGATGTCCGAAACAGCGCGTGCTGCCGCCGATGAGGCATTCGATACCGCACCACCGGCCGCGTCGAGCATGTTACCCAGGGCACCGAAAGCTGAAGATACGGTACTAACGGCTAGAACAACAATGGCAATAACACCCAGGGCCCAGGTGAGGAAGCCGTGAATTAGACCGGCCTTGTTCGCGGTAAGACCGGCGATGAAACCAGCGATACCTAAAGAGAGGGCCAGGGAGAAGATGGTCCAAATTAGCAGACCCGTACCCACACCTTCGGTGGGGCGGTCAGCAGTCAAATCGGTGCCACTCAGCCCCAGGGCGGTACCCACGAGAGCGAAGAGCACAGACAGCGCTACGAAGGTTACAAGACCCGCGAAAACGCTACGCCATGAGATATTGTTACCGGCTCCAAGGCGGGCTTCCTGAGCGATAACCTGGCGAAACGAACCGCGGGCCGCACCTTTGGGGGTAGCGGCGCCGCGCTCAGCAGATGCGATATTTTCAGTCATATTTTCCTTTTAGATAAAGATGAAGATGTGAGCTATTCATAATACTCACGTTTCTTATCGAGAATAGTACACCGAGAACCACAGCACTAGTGGTATTCACCATAATAGGCCGCTGGGGGCCCCACAGTCGTTGGATCGCAGGGCCTGCCGCACCTCTTCACCCTGACTAATCGGGACTAACGCTACTAGTTAGCGTGGCATTTTGCCTCCCTGAACGATAAGCACGCTGCGCGCAGCTGGAAGCTCAAAATGGGGCTCATTTCACAGGCAAGCTTATTCGCTGGGCATGTCGCACACGCCAGGGGTACTTTCATCCCTTCACTCTTGCCTACAGGCGGGTTGCCAGGAACTCCGGGGATTGAATCTCAAAGATTTCTTCAGCACCCCGCGAGAGTGTGAGTGACGCCAAAACCTGGACCTGGCCCAGGGCCCTTGCATCGACCCCACGGTTAAGACGAGGGAAAAGACGCACCGTTATTTCTTGCCCCGCTGCCAGGGGCTGTTTGAGCACCAGTTGGGAGGCCCCCATAGGGGCGACAACTACAGATAGCCAGGACCGGGCCCCTGCCTCAACATCGCTGATCACGAGCGGCTGCTGAAGGTCAGTTACCAGTCCGGCGGCGTCTAGCCCACGGGTAATAATACTCAAACGACGCCCGGCAGGAATCACTTGGTCTCCATTATTGGCCAGGGTCATCGAGAGGGGCCCGCTATTCCAGGAGGTCCCAACGGGGCGCGGGACGGGAACCCCTGGTGCCGATTCCTTACCGCTAAGAGTCAGCCGAGCAGAGGCACCGTTAAACTCAATGGGACAGGCAACAGCCTGGATACGAGAGAGAGTGGGTCGGCGGCGTTGGGCGCCTTGCGTGCGAGAGGGCCTGGCCTGGGCCGAGGTGGACGAGGCGGTTACAGCCGCGGCGGCCAAGGCAGTTCCGGCAGTGAAGGCTACTTGCCGTCGGTTAAGGTGAATCATCTTCTCTTTCTTCTCCCCAAAGATTTAGGCTGCTGCAATACGGTAGACGCCGCTGATGGTCCCCTGCCACCAGGTCCCAAAACGGTCCAGGGTACCTACCATCTGTAGGGTATCTCCCCCTCCCAGCAAAATACTTACGTGGTCAGGTAGCTGCTGGGCGTGCAAGGTGGCACCGCTATCCATATCGATGGCAACGGCATGGGCGTATGCCCCGTTGGCTAGACCGGCCGGGCCGCGGCGCCGCTCGCAGGTGTAGATGATGTTGTCGGCATTCGAGTAGCGAGGTACAGCTGAGGAATACACGTCAGGGCGCGACCAGACCTGACGCAGCCCCCGGTCGGTGATGTCCCACCGCTCCATGCCGGGGGCGAAAAGGGCGCTAGCTGGGCGAGAAGGGCCGGCCCCGTCGGGGTACTTGGGGTAGGGATAGCCGAAGGTGTTGGCTCCTACCACCGTGTTACCCACACCAATCATAGAATTCTCGGTGCCCGAGGCACCTGGGGTAAAGAGCCCGGCTCGCCCCACCTCCTCACCGGTGGCAGCTCGATAGATAATTACGTTTTCTTGGCTGTCAGCATTATCGGTGAGCATCACGTAATCCGCTCCTCCTGGCCCAAAGAAAGTGGGTGAAGCCCCCGAGCCCCAGGCTAATTTGCCTGGCTTACGAGCGCTGCCGCGGTCGTACGGACGACTCCATAGCACTCGGGGAGCTCCACCTTCATCGGCGGTGAGCATGTAGATGGCGTGTGAGGTAACCACAGCTACCCCTTCGGGGCTGGCTGAGATGGAGTTGTCGATGCGTTCTCGTATGTCTGTTGCTCCCGAGCGGAGCAGGGTGGCGCGGATTGCCCCGCGCTGAGCGTCCACCACACCAACTGCCCCGTTCTTTGAAGCTACCCATACCCGTCCTTGCCAGTCCGGTACGAGCCCTACAACCTGGTCGCCGGGTACCAGGGCTAACATACGGTTAAGGTCTATGCGAGAGTCAACCCATAAGGTGCGCCCGTCAGGTGAGTGGGCAATGCGAATCAGGTGGTTGGTACCGTCAACGAGAACCATGCGGTTATCCTGGTCAAGATAGGCGTATACCCCACCTAACAGAGCTCCCTTAGGAAGCTCCAGGTGTGCCAACTCCTGGCCCCAACGGTCAAGAATCGCGATTTTGGGGACCAGCATGGCAAGGTTTTGTGAAAATACTTGGGTGCAGAGTACCTGCACCAGGTTATCTGAACCGACAAGAACGGTGGGGCAAGCTCCCCCTAGAGGGGTTTTGCGCACTGACCAGGGGCGGGCACCGGGGCCTGGTAGGGGGGTACAGTCTGAGGCTTGTGCGTCACCGTGCATGGTGGTGATGCCGGGGGCGCCCAGGTGCGGGTTGGGGGCGGCGTTGTAGGGCAAAGCGGGCATAGGTGACTTTCTACTCTGCAAAAAGCGGGGTGGGCGGGTATGCTCTGTTACGTCGTCTTTTGGTGAGTTCCCCTGTGTCTGTTAACGTCGGAGCGCGAACCCCACCCTACCAGTTAAGTTACCGGCCGGTAAACAGCTTGTGTCCCACGTCCTAAGGTTAACCCTTCATGCCACCTTCTGCCCCTCACCAGCCCATCCAGCAACCTCACCGCGCCCAAATCCGCCGCTGGCGCCGCTATTTGGCTGAAGAGATTTCCGAAGCCCGCATCTATGCAGCTCTCGCTGAGCGCACCGAGGGAGAGGAAGCAGAGATTCTCCGCAAGGTTGCCCAGGCTGAGTTACGCCACCAGAACCATTGGCGATCTCTGCTGGGCCAGCATGCCTACCCCGAGCCCCGCCCATCAGTTTCAGCCCGCTTCTTGGAGCTTCTGGCTAAAAACTTCGGCTCAGTATTCGTACTAGCTCTCGCCCAGCGTGCCGAAGGTCGCTCCCCCTATGCTGAGGACCCCGATGCCACCGAAGCCATGGCCGCAGATGAGGCAATCCATGAGGAAATTATTCGGGCCCTCTCGACCCAGGGGCGGGAGAAGTTGTCAGGCAATTTCCGGGCAGCTGTATTTGGAGCCAACGACGGGCTGGTGTCCAATGCCGCCCTGATTATGGGCGTAGGAGCTACCGGAGCGAGCAGTTCCATGGTGCTATTCTCTGGTGTCGCTGGCTTGCTAGCCGGGGCCTTATCCATGGCAGCCGGTGAGTTTGTTTCAGTGCGTTCCCAGCGGGAACTGCTCGATGCCTCCCGGCCCACCCAAGTTACCCTTGACGTAGCTCAAGACCTTGATATCCACCAAAATGAGCTAGAGCTCATCTACAAGGCCCGAGGCATGAGCGAAGAGGCCGCCCGCCACCGGGCCATGGAGCGATTCGGGTACTTTACCTGCGACTGTGACCCCTCACTTTCCTTTCAGTTAGGCGCTGAGGATGAAGGGCCCAAACCCCACAACGCCCTGGGAAGCGATGTCGGGGCAGCCGCCTCCAGCTTTTCCTTCTTCGCATCTGGAGCTCTTATCCCCCTCCTGCCTTACCTCCTGGGCCTCTCGGGCCCCTTGGCTATCGTGGTTTCGATGGCACTCGTAGGCTTTGCCCTAATCATCACAGGTGGAGTGGTGGGGCTACTTTCAGGAGCCTCCCCCCTCAAACGGGGTGCCCGCCAGCTAGCCATCGGTTATGGTGCTGCCCTGCTAACTTTCCTTCTAGGAGTCCTCTTTAACACTACCGTCTCATAAAATCACCCCCCACCCACCCCAACAAATTAAAGAAACCTCTGAATTTCCACCCAGAATACCGAGTGATATACCCCTCCCCCCCCCCGAGTTTTTACAACTCATATGTGCTAGATTAAGAGAGAGGTCCACTCTAAGGTGGAAGATTCACTCAAGCCCTATACAAACACTAAATTTTAGAGGTACTATCATGAACCAACCTGTAACTAACAGACGAACCCTCATGAACGGAGCACTCTGGAGTGCTCCTGTCATGCTTGCATCCAGCACCATCCCCGCTTATGCGGCATCCCCATCCTCCACAACTCCCACCTTGGAGTACGGCCTGTTTGTCACAGTCACCCACAACGGGGGTAGAGTGGGATATCAAGGCGCTCAACAAAGCAACCCGAATGTACCCGCTACACCCCAAGGCTATTGGGAAGCAGTAAAAGCAGGCAACAACCCTGAATCCGACTTTCAGTGGAGTGATGCAAGCGAAACCAAGAGTGGGAAATGGTTTAGTAACGGGGAAGGATCATTCACCCCTGTAACGAACTCCTCTAGCGGTAACCCAGCTGGCTACGCCACAACCAGTGGATTCTGGTTCTCTGCCCCGGTGCCGGCAGACCAAGCCCAAACAGGAAATGGTTACCTGGTGGGGTCGACAGCTACCCTGGAGAAGGGCGCAGTCTTTATCACCGATGTAGAAATTTATGTCCCCTCAAATGCCAGTTTCTTATTCGAGGGCAACCGCCAGGCCAACACCGGCATTCAAATTGCTGGACGGAAGTGGAACACCTCTAGAAGTGGCACCCTTAAAGACCTACCTAACAACGGTGCCCAGTACCTGTCACAGGCAGCTGTAGCCTCAACCTGGACAGCTGAGGCACCATCTATCACCATTAATCCCGATGGCAGTGGCACTCTCACCGGGCGTATCATAACGACTACTACGAAAAATCTTGAACTTGCCTATGACGGCAGAAATAATCGCTGGTATGCGCAAACTACCATCATGCCAGCAACGCTCACCATTAGCAACGCCTACAGCACCCCTCAAAGCAACTTTAAACTTACTTCGTTTGTACAGTCAGGCAGCCTGTACTACACCGCCCCGGCCCCTTACAATACGCCAGCTACTCATACACTGCCTCTCAATAACGCACTGACTACAACCGCTTTTGTGAAGGGGTGGTAATCCGCAGGTAGACCTCTTATAACGTAGAAGGATGAAAAGCTCTCCCCTAGGTGAAACCCGCCTAGGGGAGAATTTTAGTGTAGGAGAGCTCCCCCCTACCCCGAAGAGATTAGCCTATTCGTCAGCCCCACAGGCACGAGCAGGAGACTAGCACTAGGGGCTAAGAAAATGTCAACGAATAAAGACGCAACCCTTCGTCAACGCTTAAGGTGAGCTCGCCACTGCTGCGCTGGTCCCTATCGATGAGGGTCACAGCATTAGGAACCCCATTGACGGTAAAGGTACGCTGACCGAACTCGCTTGACTTATCACCGCTCACGGTCAGGCTCCCCTGACCCTCAACTACTACCTGCATCTGCAAGGCAGCGTAATCCACGGTGAGGGTAGCCCCGGGGCCCGCTTCGATATATTCAGGAGTCAGCGTCCACTGACCACCGAGAGTATAGTGACCGGGGGACGGGTCCAGCGGCTCAAAGGTGGCAGTTCCCTGCTGATAAGGCCCTAAGCCCTGGTAGTGCTCCGAGCGTTTTGTGCCCAGGTAGGTCTCTGGTGACCGGTCGCGAGCCCGCGGAGCCTCGGCTACATCACTGGCTTCAGGCAGCTGCATCTGGGGGTTAGCTTCACGCAAGAGATCACGAATCTGCTGTTCAGTAATTTCATAGCCACCTTCACCGTATTTGATAGCGCGAAGGGTACCCTGGGCGTCAATGAGATAGTGGGCTGGCCAGTAGTGATTCTGGTAGGACCGCCAGGTGACATAGCTGTTGTCCTGGGCGACCGGGTAGGTAATCCCTAGGTCCTTCGCTCCGGTGGCTACGTTATCGAGGTCATGTTCAAAAGCGTACTCGGGAGTGTGTACCCCAATTACAGTCAGCCCGTAGTCACGGTACTTCTCGTACCAGGCTTGTAGGTGGGGCGTAGCCCGCTGACAGTTGATGCACGAATACGCCCAGAAGTCGATGAGCACCACCTTTCCCCGCTGGTCTGAAAGGAGGAGGGGCTCGGTGTTAAGCCAGCCGGTGATGCCGGTTAGGGCCGGGGCTGGCCCGCAGTCTTGGAGCTGGCTGATGCCGTCCTGGCACCCGGCTAGATTGCCGGGGGAGAGTTTGCCCTGAGCAGATTCACCAATCTGTCGCTCTAAAGAGGCCGTGTAGTTAGGCGCCAGGCGCTGGATCCGAGCGGGGGCATCCACCACCAGTCCTACTGCAAAGGCCATCAGCAGCACACCCGATACAGCGCGCACGCTACGCTGGTGGCGGCGGAAGGCTTTGACCCGTTCAGTGATCCCGCGGCCAGCGAGTGCAAAAAAGAGCAGAGGGATGCTGGTTCCCACCGCGAAGGCTAGGGTGAGCATCACGGTCTCAGCACCGATTGTGCCTGTGGCTCCGGCTACGGTGATTGCGGTCAGCACCGGCCCGGCACACGGCACATACACCAGCCCTAGGGTTAGCCCCATGAGGAACCCTCCGCGCTGCGGCTTCACTGAGGCAACCGGTAGTCGACTGAAGGGCTTCTCGAGCAGGTGCTCCACCCGGGGTATGAGCAGACCAAGCCCCACCAGCATGAGTAGTACGATGCCGCTGATACGCAAGAAATCTTGGGGGAGGTTCAGAGCCTTAATAAGCAGGTTGCCCAGTAGGGTAAAGAAGGAGAAGCTCAGCACCAGTCCAGCCACTACCTGGTAAGGACGCCAGGGAGATACTCGCCGGGGTGGCGAAGTGCCGACGCCGGGAAGGGCTGAGAAAGTACGGGCAGAGTCGGCGCCGGTCATGAGAATCACCGGCAGGATGGGCAAAATACAGGGGGAAATCCCGGTGATGAAACCGCCAAGGATTCCTAATATCAAGAGAGTAACCATACTGACCTCTTCACTTAGTTCTTACGCTACTATTTCGTTGCCATCAGCTTGCGCGGTTTAACCAAAAAAAATTTCACTGATTTTTAAACCCAGGCCCTGGCCGCTCCGAACTAATCATGTGACCGCATGAGCCCACTCTGTGCAGCGGGCTCTGGGGCACCTGTCATTGTCAGCTTTTCGCATCCGTGCGAATCCTCTTAGTACTGTTGGAGTTCAATCATGACCCTTCCCCTCCGTAAAACCGCGATTCTTGTTGCCTCCTCTGCCCTACTAACCGGGCTGGTAGCCTGCGGCTCCACCAATGACCGTATGGAAGAAACCGGTGCCTCGACATCCCCCACTGCCATGATGGAGGAAAGCCCCATGATGGAAGAAACTGCCATGATGGAGGAAAGCCCCATGATGGAAGAAACTGCCATGATGGAAGAAACCAAGAAATAAGCCCCAACCCGGCAGTCCAAGCTCGTGTACCTGAGGTGGGGTAGCTGGCAGCACCGCCCTGTCTGGGTACACGGGCACCTGGACAATATGAGAACATAGGGAGATGACACAGAGGTTCTCAACTGGGTCTCACGACCACTTAGGGGTAGCACAGCACACGGCAACCCCCGGTTTGGCGCAAGCACTCAGTATTACCGATTCAGCCGAGCGTCTCAAACAGCTCCTCGCTTGCTCAGCTGCAGGAGGGCAGGACTGCTTTGAAGCTCTCTACGACGAACTTGCCCCGCTCATCTACACCCTGGCCTTTCGTATGCTCACCAATCAGGCCCACGCCGAAGAAGTCACCCAAGAAATCTTCTTGGAAGTGTGGCAAAAAGCTCCCCTCTATAATCCGGACAAAGGGAGCGTCAAAGGCTGGGTGTGTACTATAACACACCGTCGGGCAATCGACCGGGTTCGTTCCACTCAGGCAGCCTACCAACGTGATCTGGTAGAGGGCGCCAAACATTTCTCAGAAAGCTATCAGCCCATTGACCAGGTTCTCGAAGCTAGCGGCAACCGACAGTGGGTAGGCGGCGCCATCGAGCAGCTCCCGGAAGGTCAAGCACAAGTGGTGTACCTGGCCTATTTTCGCGGCATGACTCAGCAGCAGATAGCTGACCATCTTAATATTCCTGTGGGCACAGTAAAATCTCGTATGAAGCAGGCCCTCAACAACCTGCGTTGTATTTTGGGAGGTACGGCGTGACTTATGAAGACCAGGTAACCGCCTACGCACTGGGCGAACTCACCGAGCACGAACGCCGCCAGTTTGAAGCCCAGGCAGGCCCCGATCTCCTCGCTCAGGCAGTAAGCTACCGGGAGGCTCTCACAGAGGTAGGCATATCCCTTCCCCTGATCAGCCCCCCCACACGCCTCAAAGCGGCAGTGATGCAGCAGGTGCGTAACACTCCTCAGCCCCGGCCTACGCCAGAACTAGCAGACCCCACGCCGCCCGCCACACTCGCGTCCACCCCCTCAACTAGCCGCCTAAAGCCCTCGCTCTTGGCACTAGCTGCAAGCCTGGCGGCCATCATGGCCGGAGTGTGGAGCTATAACCAGCATCTCCAGGTGCAAGACCTTCAGAGGGACCTTGCCGCAGTTACCGCCCAGCAGCAGTCCCTGATAGAAGAAATCAGCATGGCCGAGGATGTCTCCCTCGCCAAAGGTGATATGGGCTCCTCAACGGTTTCAGTGCTCTACTCCCCCTCCCACAACATGGCCGGAATCACCACCAGCGGGCTACCGGCCCTGCCCGAAGGTCAGGTCTACATGATCTGGCTCTATGACGCTCACGGCACCATCGTAGGCTCAGGCACCCTCGACGTACACCACTCCACAACTACCCTCAGTGAACTAGTGGACCAAGACCTATCGCAGGTCGTCGAGTTTGGCATCTCGATTGAAACGATCAATGCCCACCAACCCAGCGCTAAACCCTTCATGCTCGATACCATGGGAACCCGCAGCTAAGCCACCTCTAGCCACCCGGCACGGGCCTCCAGCCTCCTGCCTTCCCTTCATCTTCTTCGGGCCACAGCTTCAGACCCCGGTGGCAGGGCACCAACGGGGTCTGATATCGGGTATCAGCGGCCTCCCCTTGCGGGGAAGGAGCCGCCCGCAGAGGGTCTAGCTACCTGCGTTGCGGCGGCCCACTAGAATCACACCGGTAGCGGCCAAGAGCAGACCTGTGAAGAGAGCCAGCAGCACCCCAACTGCACCGGTGTGGGCCAGAACCCCGCCTTCCTGAGACGAAGCGGTAGCAGGCGAGGTGGATGAGCTAGATGAGGTAGCTGCTGCCGAAGGGCTCGCAGTCGCACTTACAGCCTGGTTTACGGTGCCCAGAGTTGAAGCAGCCACAGCGGCAGCTCCCGTTGACTGAGCCGTTGGGGAGGCTGCGGCCACCGGCGAGGCAGGAGCCGCTACAGAGTGAGGCATCGTAGAAGGTACCGGGGTGGCTGACACGCTAGGCAGGGTGTGAGAGGGTTCAGCGCCCACCACAAACGTGTATGTGCCGACCTGGGAGGCAAGCCGCTGGTCACCGGCCTGGGGCGTACCAGCAGCCCGTACCTTTACCGTGTACACACCCGGTTCGGTAAAGAGCCAATTGGTGTGAACATGGCTGGGAAAGTTCTGGGTGATGACTGACCCCGAGGACATCTCGAACCGCCCATCGCTGAAGGGGGAGGTCAGGCCAGTAAAGGGTGAGGACTGGAAGAGCAGAATACGGCCCGGCCCGGTTACCGAAATAAACTCCAGGTCAATTGAGGAATAGTCGGGGGCAACAGCTGAGGTATCCCAGCCCATAAAAGGCAGGGTCTGCTGTGAAGTACCGTTTTCGCTGATGAAGTAGCCACGCTCGGCCAACTGCTGGGCGAGGGAGGCTGGCAGCTCGGTAAAAGCCGAATCGTCAATCAGGATAGTAACGCTCTCGGGGGAGCGGTAGACATAGCCCTTGCCAGTGCCATCTTTAGCGGCTAGCTCCAACAGCCCGCCACGGGAAGCAACGTTGAAGAGGTCAATGTGCCCCGCGCTAATGGTCACAGGCTCGGTACTAAGCTTTTCAGGCTGGGAGGCGGAGGTGCTCGGTGCAGGAGCAGTCGGTTCAGGAGCAGTCGGTGCAGGAGAAGTGGGAGCCGGGGTCGAGTCAACAGGGGCGCCGATTGGCAGGGAAGGGAGAGACGGGCGGGCATCCTGCTCGCTCTTTTCAACCTTGAACATCTCAGTGAAGGTCTCGGAGCGGAGCTCAGTACCGTCGTGGGTTACACCTACGGCCTGGCCAGTGATGGTGTAGGTCCCGGCGTGTTCAAAGTACCAGTGGGCATGGGTATGCCCCAGGATAGGTAGGCTAGCACCAGGTTCTATGTAGTAACGCCCACCTTCTAAGAAAGGAGCAATGGCAAACTCATCTTCTCCGCCAAGCGGGTCGTTACCGAACAAAGCAATCGGCCCAGGACCCGTTGCCGCTATGAAGTCAATTCGCATGGAAGCAAAGCCGTTATCGCGGAAGCCAGGGGCACTCCAGCCGGGCTCAAAGTACCTATCTGCGTCAAAGCTGGCGGTATAGTAACCTTCTGGCCCGCTGTGCTCGAGGCCCCTAAAAGTATAGCCGGTTCCGTAGGTGGAATCATCGATGAGAAAAACCACCTCATTGGGATCGTAGAGAGTGTTACGGATTCCATTAGCGACTTTGACTACTGGGGTCTTGGAGTCGGTGAGCACATAGAATCCATCGGTGTGGCCTTTACTAATCTCAATGCGGGAGTCAGCGGCTTGGGCTAGAGGTAAGTAAAAGGCTGCTAGCATCAAGGCCAGCAGGGCCACCAGCCCCCTATGGAGAGTATGCATACGTAATCCTTCGATAAAATAATGGCAATTGCTTGGGTGTAACTGCCACCAATTATAGCTTAATGATAATAATTATCATTAACAGTTTATACGGCCCAAGTTCTCTCCGCAGACTTCCCAGACCTAACCACCCCAAAAAATAACCAGGGCACGACAACGCCGGTGCCACCAGCTGGGTAGCACCGGCGTCATCATGCACAGCCCCTGGAGGGCAGAGATTAGCGGGAGGCAAAAATCTCGCGCATGAGCTGGGCAGCCTCTGAGGGGGTCTTACCCACCTTCACGCCAGCGGCTTCCAAAGCCTCCTTCTTGGCCTGGGCAGTGCCAGATGAACCGGAGACAATCGCACCCGCGTGGCCCATGGTCTTACCCTCGGGGGCGGTGAAGCCTGCAACGTAGCCAACAACGGGCTTGGTGACGTTAGCCTTGATGAACTCAGCAGCACGCTCCTCAGCGTCACCACCGATCTCACCGATCATAACGATTGCCTCGGTCTCGGGGTCAGCCTCGAAAGCCTCGAGAGCATCGATGTGGGTGGTGCCGATGATGGGGTCACCGCCGATACCAATAGCGGTGGTGAAGCCAATGTCGCGCAGCTCGAACATCATCTGGTAGGTCAGGGTACCCGACTTAGAGACCAAGCCAATCTTGCCCTTACCGGTGATATTGGCGGGGGTAATACCGACCAGGGACTCACCGGGAGTGATGATGCCGGGGCAGTTAGGGCCGATGATGCGGGTAATCTGCCTGCCGTCAGCGCCAACCTTGCTCTTGGCGTAGGCCCAGAACTCAGCGGTGTCACCTACGGGCACACCCTCAGTAATAACGACGACCAGGGGCACCTCAGCGTCGATAGCTTCAATCACGGCGTCCTTGGTGAAGGCCGGGGGAACGAAGACGATAGAGACGTCTGCGCCGGTCTCCTTGACGGCTTCAGCGACGGAGCCGTAGACGTTCAGCTCAACGTCGTTACCGGAGGCGTCCTTGTGGAAGACAGTGGTGCCGGCCTTGCGGGCGTTGACGCCGCCGACAATCTGGGTGCCGGCTGCGAGCATACGGGCGGTGTGCTTGGTGCCTTCACCGCCGGTGATGCCCTGAACGATGACCTTGGAGTCCTTGTTCAAAAAGATAGACATTGTAAAAACCTTCTAGTAATAATCAGCGGTGATTTAGGCGGTGTGGGCCAGCTCGGCAGCCTTATCGGCACCGGAGTCCATGGTCTCTGCCTGGTAGACCAGGGGATGGTTGGCTTCGGTGAGAATGCGACGGCCCTCTTCGACGTTGTTACCATCCAGGCGGACAACCAGGGGCTTAGTTGCCTTATCACCGAGGATTTCCAGGGCCTTGACGATACCGTTAGCTACAGCGTCGCAGGAGGTGATACCACCGAAGACGTTAACGAAAACAGACTTGACCTGCTCGTCGTTGAGAATGATATCCAGGCCAGCTGCCATCACCTCAGCAGAAGCACCACCGCCGATGTCGAGGAAGTTAGCGGGCTTGACATTGCCGTGGTTTTCACCGGCGTAGGCAACCACGTCCAGGGTAGACATGACCAGACCCGCGCCGTTACCGATGATGCCAACCTCACCGTCCAGCTTGACGTAGTTGAGGTCGTTTTCCTTAGCCTTAGCTTCCAGGGGGTTCTCGGCTGACTTATCAACCAGGGCCTCGTGCTCGGACTGACGGAACTCAGCGTTATCGTCCAGGGAGACCTTGCCGTCCAGGGCCAGAATCTTACCGTCGCCGGTCTTGACCAGCGGGTTGACCTCAACCAGGGTGGCGTCTTCCTTCTTGTAGACCTCGCCCAGCTTGACCAGCACTGCAGCGACGTCCTCGCGCACGTCCTCAGCAAAGCCAGCGGCCTCAACAATCTCGGCAGCCTTCTCGGCGGTGATACCGTCCATGGGGTTGACCTCAACCTTGGCCAGAGCCTCGGGACGCTCAGCAGCCAGGGTCTCAATGTCCATGCCACCCTCAACGGAGCACATGGCCAGGTAGGAGCGGTTAGCGCGGTCAAGCAGCATGGAGAAGTAGTACTCTTCAGCGATGTCTGCGCCCTGGGCAATCATCACACGGTGGACGGTATGGCCCTTGATGTCCATACCCAGGATCTGCTGGGCATACTCGTAAGCCTCATCAGCGGTCTTAGCGACCTTCACGCCGCCAGCCTTACCGCGTCCGCCCACCTTAACCTGGGCCTTAACAACGGTGACGCCACCGATCTTCTCAGCTGCTGCCTTTGCTTCTTCAGGGGTGGTAGCTACGATACCCTGGAGCACGGGAACGCCGTGCTTCTCAAAGAGATCGCGTGCCTGGTATTCAAACAGGTCCACAGGTGTGTCCTTCTTCGTCGAAGTCATGCCAGAAAGCAGTGCTCCCGGCGTTTACATGTACGAAGTTCGGTGCCCGCCCCATTGCGAGAGCTGGAGCACACAAAGCTTCTCCACAAAGAAACTTTAGCGTACTTACCTATAGGGGTGCGAACTTATTTCCCTCTGAATGAAACAAACCTGTCAGTTACCGCCAACGCTCCCCCACCGGGACTATTTGACCTTCTCGCAGGCGTCCAAAATATTAACCAAGAAGGGGGCTGTATCGGAGGCACGAGGCACCATCAGATACTCCAGCTCATCGATACGCCAGAGCATAATGCGGGCCTCAGCTACGGTACAGGACAGGGCCTTGCCCGGGTCGAAGAAGTCCGGCGGGAAGTCAAAGTGGACGACCTCATCGATGACGTCCGCCGCCGCTACTCCGCTCAGATTCAGCACGGTCCGGTTGACCGACACATCAAGTACCAGCCCCTCGTCGCGCCCCAGGGCTGCGGTGAGCGCGCGCCCCAGCTTTACGGCGTCCACCCTGGTCACTACCAGGTAGACGCCCTCTTCAACGTAGAGGCAGGCCACGACCTGGCGGGTGCCGTAAAGCAGGTGCAGGGCGGTTGCATCGCCTGTTACCTGCCCGCGGGTGGTCGGCAGAGATGCACCCAGCACCTTTTCGATGCGGCGGGCAGCGGGAGTTGTAGAGTCAATTTCGATGCGAAAGAGAAAGAGGTCAGAAATCTCCTGAAGCTGCACGCGGGTATCGGTCACCTCATCCATTGCCTCCACAAATTCTTCGGCGATAGAGGGAAGGTTAGAGTCGTGATGATCCATGGTCGTCCTTGAGTGAATCGGGCAGAAAGTAGCCCGGCACCACGGGGCGGCGCCGGGCTACTTTTATTTTAGTCGGTCTTCTTTGTGAGCGGGGCGTAGCGCAGCAAGAGCCGTTTCTCTTCTTTCGCGAAGCGCACCTTGGCTACGGTTTTATCACCGCTACCCTCAAGAGCAGTCACCCGGCCCTCACCAAAACTGGTGTGCTCAACCCGGTCGCCAACCGCGAGCGCCGGGATTTCCTTGTTCTGCTGCACGCGGGAAACCTGGCGAGCTGCTGCTTTGAGCCCGTAGGTAGCTGAGCCGTTGACTTCGCTGGTAGTTGGTTCGGCAGGACGCCGCCGCTTGGCTGGTTCGTCAAAGCGGCTGGAGTAGGTGGAGGACTCGTACGAAGAACCGTACCCGCTCACAGAGCTTCCGCCGCGGTTGCCAGCCCAGCCGCCGCGTCCGCCCGCGTAAGCGCCCCCGTAACCGCTGCCGGAGTAGCCGCCGAAGGGTGAGCCGGTACGCTTCCAGTCAATGAGTTCCTCGGGAATCTCTTCGAGGAAGGGGGAGGGCGGGTTGAACTGGCTCTGGCCCCACATGGAGCGGTTCTCAGCGCGGGTGAGGTAGAGCCGTTCCATGGCGCGGGTCAGACCCACGTAGGCCAGGCGGCGTTCCTCACTCATTTCTAAGTCATCGGTGAGGGCTCGCTGGTGGGGAAAGAGGCCGTGTTCCATGCCGGTTAGAAAGACCACGGGGAATTCCAAGCCCTTGGCAGTGTGCAGGGTCATCAGGGTAATGACGCCCTGGGAGCGGGCTTCGGCAACCTCGGCTGCGATCTGGGCGGCGGACGGCCCACCCTCCTGCTCGGCCTTGGGTTTGTTGGGGATCTGGTCGGCGTCTGCGACCAGGGCGACGTGTTCGAGGAAGTCCTCCAGGGTGGCACCTGCGTTGTCGATTTCGAACTCGCGTACGGCGTCCACCAGTTCGGAGAGGTTCTCGACGCGGGATTCGTCCTGAATATCCTTGGATTCGCGCAGGGCCGCCAGGTAGCCGGTCTGCTCAAGCACCGCTTCGAGGCAGGTGGCTGCCGTCTCGGTGGCAGCGAGTTGAGCCAGGTCGTCAATCATCTGGGCAAAGGCAGCCATCTTCTTCACGGCGGCAGCGCCCAGACCGGGCACCTCGCTGCCCAGGCGCAGGGCAGCCATAAAGGAGATACCGGTGGCGCGGGCGTGGTCGGCGACCACGCTCTCAGACTTAGCGCCGATACCGCGCTTGGGTTCGTTGAGCACGCGGCGCACGTTGATGTCGTCATCGGGGTTCACCAGCACACGCAGGTAGGCCAGGGCATCCTTGATTTCCTTGCGCTCGTAGAAGCGGGTACCGCCGACCACGCGGTAGGGCAGGCCCACGCGCATGAGCATTTCTTCGAGGGTTCGGGACTGGGCGTTGGTGCGGTAGAAAATCGCCACGTCGCCTGGGGCGGTGCCGTGCTCGTCGCGCAGGCGGTCAATTTCCTGGGCGATGTAGCGGGCCTCAGCGTGCTCGGACTCTGCCACGTAGCCGGTGATTTTGGCACCGTCGCCACTGGCCGTCCAGAGCTTCTTGGGGCGGCGGCCCTTGTTACGCTCAATCACAGCGTTGGCTGCCGAGAGGATGTTCTGGGTGGAACGGTAGTTCTGTTCCAGCAGAATGGTGCGGGCAGCCGGATAGTCTTCCTCAAAGTCGGTGATATTGCGAATATCAGCCCCGCGGAAGGCATAGATCGACTGGTCAGAGTCACCCACCACGGTCAGCTCAGCAGGCGGGTAGGCGTCGGGGTAGGGGCCGTTATCGGCGGAGCCGGTCTCGGAGCGCAAGGACACCGCACCCCCCACCAGCTGCCGCACCAGCTGATACTGAGCGTGGTTGGTGTCCTGGTATTCGTCAACCAGGATATGGCGGAAGCGACGGCGGTAGTACTCAGCTACCTGGGGGTGGTTCTTCAGAAGGTTGACGGTTTCAAAGATGAGGTCGTCGAAGTCCAGGGAGTTCGCTGCCCGCAGGCGCTCGGTGTAAGCCGTGTAGACCTTCGAAATCACGCCTTCCCAGGGGTCGGTGGGGCTGGTTTCAGCTGCGAACTGTTGGGCGCTGACCAGCTCATTCTTGAGATTAGAGATACGGTTACCCACGACCTTGGCAGTGAACTTCTTCGTATCGAGATTCATCTGCTTGATAATCAGGGTCAGCAGGCGCTGGGAGTCAGCCGAATCGTAGATGGAGAAGGTTGATTTGAGGCCCAGGGCTTTAGCCTCACGGCGCAACACCCGCACGCAAAAGGAGTGGAAGGTTGAAATCCACATGCTCTGGGCCCGCGGCCCCACCAGGGCGGTGATACGCTCCCTCATCTCGGCTGCAGCTTTATTGGTGAAGGTAATCGCCAGAATCTGCCCCTGGTGGGCGCGCCCCGTTGCCAGCAGGTAGGCGATACGGTGAGTCAGCACGCGGGTCTTACCCGACCCGGCACCAGCCACAATCAGCAAGGGGCTACCAGCATGCTTTACTGCCTCAGCCTGATGCTCATTCAGCCCTGCCACCAGCGTCTCGGGATTGACGCTGGGAGCGGGGCGGGCGTCCTCAACATCAGGCATAAACCCGCTCACCTGGTAGGCAGGCGGCACAAAGTCATCGGCCGGAGGGGCCGCATCGTAAAAGGGGTCGAAAGGAGGCTCGTCGAAGAAAGGCTCCCCCTCAGGCGCAGAAGAGCGCGGCGGAGCGGGCACAGGCATAAAATCGTCGTCATCAAACATAGAAGAACTCTCCAAAGATCAACCGTCAACTCCCCATTTTAGGCGAGAGGGCCACAGCCCACACCCGATTGAGCTGACAGATAAGATAGACAGCATGGGTCTTTCAAAAGGTCAGAAGAAACGTCTCTACGGTGAGAACACGCAAGCGCACTCCCCCGCACCGTCCACAGCTAAGGCGGGGCGGACGTCCGCGCCCCCTCGCGGGCAGGGGGCAGGGCCGCGCGTCGTTACCGACTACAGCCGGGCAGAGCTCGCAGCCGAACCGGAAAAGGGCGGGGGCTCCTACATTTTCTTGGGCGTTGCCTTTGTCGTGACCGTCCTGTTCTTGCTCTACTACTACCTCATGCTGCTGCCCGGTGTATCGGCGGCTGCCGGTGCGACTGCCCCGGAACTCATGCTGCGTTTCGATGCCCAGCACCTACAGACTCTAGCGGCGGGCCTGGGTGTAGAGGGCTTGCAGGCCTACCAGGTGCTCCACCGCTCTACTGGTCTAATTCTGCCCCTGATTTTTGCTTTCACCTGGTGGAATATGGTGCGAGCCTCCAAGTTTGAACTGCTAATGGGCCGGCTAATGCTGACCCTGCCGGTGGCCTACGCTTTTGTTTTTATTGCCGGTGGTTTTGCTGTTGACTCCGCCCTAGCCGACCCGCTGGGTGGCACTACGGCTCTTGCCTCCCTTCTGATGACGGCCCGCTGGGCCCTGTTCGTGCTCTGCCTGGTGCAGCTGGGCTACCTGGCGCTGCGCCTGGTCAGAAGCAAGATGGACGCCTTCGCCCGCGGCGAGCTGCCCGGGCAGTGATGTTGGGTTAGCATCCCACCTGCCCCCCCGAAAAGTGCAAGTGCCTGTGCAAAAGTGACAGGCACTTGCACTTTTTAAGCGGCAGCTAGTCGCCGCACCCCGTGCCGTAGCAACAGACCCACCACGTGCTGCGGGCGGTGAGTGAGGTCTTCATAGGTGATTCGCAAGACCTTCCAGCCCTCGTTCTCTAACTCGCGCTGCCGGAAGAGATCTTGTTGCCGCTGTTCGTCAAAAGATCGATAAGCCCCGGTGTACTTGATACGGCCGTCCACCTCGAGAATAAGCCTGAGGTGCCGCCACATAAAATCAGGACGATAGCGGCGGCCACTGCTCGTAACCACCCACCGCTGCAAGGCGGGTAGCTCAAGATTTTCAAGCACCATCAGAAAATACGCCTGAGATTCTAGTGGTGATTCAAGCTCGGTCGTCAGGCTCCGCGCCAGGGTACGAGCTTGCTTCGCGCCGCGGTCTGAGACGGCCAGTAGCGCATCGTGCAGCAGGTACTGGTTGCACAGGTTCTGGTGGAGAAAATAGTGCGCAACCGTCACCGTGGTGAGCGCCCGCTGGTGACCGATACAGCTCAGGACGGTATCTATAGGTGAAAGAACAGTAAGGCCTTGGTGCTCCTGTGCCCTGTTTATTGCTTCAGCAGGAGTGACACACCGGCGAATGCCCTGCTGTTTGCCGCGATCGCGCCAGGAGCTCGCGAGGTAGATATGAGAGGGGAGTTCAAGGAGGGGTGCTCCCCAGGCAAGAGCAGCGGACGTGCGTGTAAGGACGGCGTGTGAGCGGGTTTTGCTCACCGCTATATGGTGTACCAGGGCACGCTCGGTAGGGGTTGCCTGCGCGAGAGTCTGGGTTTTGATGTAGGCGCCCTGTCTGAGACGGACGAGCTCTTTGGACCGCACTGCGTCACTAATTTTGCGGCTGGTCAGACCTTGCAGGCGTAGGTCACCGGTAAGAAGTACTGAGTTATATAGGTGCTGGCTCATGATGTATAGGGTGACTAACTCTTAGGTGTTGACGCTAGTCCTGTGGATGCAGGGGTCGGTTAGCGCGTCTTAATGCCGCAGGAAAAGTGCATATGCCGTCGACTTATCCACTGGCGTTTGCATTTTTCGGGTGGCGTATAGGTTTTCGTGTAAACTGGTGGGGTTGCGCCCTCGTAGCTCAGGGGATAGAGCACCGCTCTCCTAAAGCGGGTGTCGGACGTTCGAATCGTCTCGGGGGCACAAAAAGTGAGGGTATGCCATACTGCGCGGAGCGCTGGCATACCCTCACTTTTTGTGCCCGGCGTTAAAAATACGGCCCCCAGGCCGGATTTAGCCGGTTTTAGAGCTAGCTTTGCTGATGCCATACTGCGCGGAGCGCTGGCATACCCTCACTTTTTGTGCCCGGCTGGGGAGTCTAGGCTCGGGGGTTTTTCTTTTTGCGGTAGAGCACTCGTGAGGCGATAAGGCCCAGCACGATTCCGATTCCACCGGTGATGGAGACCCACATCGCGGCGTGCCCAGCGAAGAGGGCGATAAGAAGTCCGGCGATGATACCGGGTACAGCGCCGGATACCATGCCGATGGCCATGTAGGTGAATTCTTGGTCGGAGGACCCTGCGGGGCTTTCGAATTGGGGGCTGTTTAACTTCTGCGACATAGTTTCAATCCTAACTGCGCCTTCTGCCGGAGTTGAAAAGTGGGTATAAAAAATGCGCCCCAGCTGGTCGTCTGGTGCGCATGCGCAAGCGTAGTGTTTGCGGGGGATCCATACCGTGTGATGTGTGGTAGGAATTCTTGTGTTCGTTTTTCAGTAGGAAGGTGACCAGCTACTGAATAAACGTCACCGGCTGGGGCAGAGTGTTATCTACCCCGTACCGTGTGAGAAGTCTTAGATGCCAGCGGTGTAGTAACCGTCGACGGGCATGAAGCCGCCACCGTCAACAGCGGTCAGCTGGGTGCCCTGTGAGGGGTTGAGAGCTGAGATCATCTGGCCGTCGCCGACGTAGATGCCTACGTGTGCGTAACCGTTGGTGAAGACGATGTCACCGGGCTGGGGGTTTGAGGTGGGGGTCAGCTCGGTTGCCATGGTGTAGGTGTAGGCGGTCAGGTTGATGCCAGCCTGTGCGTAAACGTAGGAGACGAAGCCTGAGCAGTCCCAAGCCTTGTAGGTCTTGCCGCCCCAAACGTAGGAGCCGCCGATGCCGTCGTAGGCAGCTGCCAGGACGGTTTCGCGAGCGGTTGACAGGTCAACGTTGCTGGAAACCTCAGCGGTGGCGCTTGCCTGGGGGGCGACGGTTGAGGTGGTCTCAACTGCGGCGGTAGCTTCGTAGCCCCAGGTGTTGTAGTTGTAAGAGTGTGAAGCCAGTGCAGGTGCTGAGTGAGCGGGTGCTGAAACTTCAGCTACTGCGAAAGCGTTTGCGGGTGCAACGGTTGCGGCGAGCATAGCGCCTGATGCTGCAACGATACCTGCGGTACGTACGATGGTTGAATTAGCCATTTTGTTTTCCTCCATTGCCGAACGAGGTGAGCTGTCGGGTTCGAGCATGAAGTTCGCTCGGCCGCAGAGTGTGCGACTTAACCCCTAGGGTTCTCGGTGGAGAGCCCGAAAGGTGGGTCCCCCGCTTCTGCCGTGATGTATTTTGTTTTGTTGTCCTGTGAACAGTGGCAGAACTAGGCGGTGCTGTTCGTAGGGTGCTAATCCGACCAGTGATGAGCACGAAATAGAACATTACACAGCCTCAACCGATTTGTCACGCTTTGGTTACGATTTCGAGGAAGCAACCCCTAGGTACAAAGTAGGGTGATTGTTTTTTCGGCATTCAGGACGCGTCCAGCTGGGGCTTATGGGGCACATATAGTTCGCTTTGACAAGGCGAAATAAAAAGAAATCTCAGCACTTTATCAGCACCTTCACCCACCCCTTCTATCAGATTTTTGACAGCTTTAATTTAACTGAGAAGCCGACCACTTAAGGTTTTCAGGGGTGCCAGTACTGCAATTTTAGACCCCGCTAAGCACCTGACAGCCCTGTTCTAGCAAGACCAACGACTCGAAGGCACCCCAATACATAACGATTTGATAACAAAAAGGGAGCTTGCCACCCAGCAAACTCCCCTTTGTTACCAAACTGTTATCTTTTGACGATAATTGCTTCTGCAACCTCAGCACTGAGCGTCAGCGAATCTTCCTCACCGTCAGCGTGAACCAGAACCGAGCCGTCCTTATTACCCAGAATTGAGACGGTGGCCCCGTAGACAATTCCGGCATCGCCTAGATGCTTCAGCAGCTGCACGTCGGTCTGAATGAACTCGGGCAGGCGAGAAACAGTGAAGCGGTCGTCCTCAGATGAGTCACGGCCAGCAATCGACATGGTGACGGTGCGTCCGTCATTCTCTTCGCTCTCTGCACCCAGCTCTTCCAGGCCGGGAATCGCATTGCCGTAGGGCGAGAACTTAGGTTCGTTGAGCAACTCCAGTAGGCGACGCTCGACGCGCTCACTCATCACGTGCTCCCAGCGGCAGGCTTCCTCGTGGATGTATTCCAGATCAAGACCAATAACGTCTGCCAGCAGGCGCTCTGCCAGGCGGTGCTTACGCATCACCTCTACCGCTTTCTGACGCCCCTCGTCGGTCAGTTGCAAAGAACGATCACTAGCGACGGTTAGCAGGCCGTGACGCTCCATACGGGCGACGGTCTGAGAAACGGTGGGGCCGGAGTGTTCCAGGCGCTCTGCGATACGGGCACGCATGGGAGTAATGCCCTCTTCCTCAAGCTCCAGCACGGTACGCAGATACATTTCGGTCGTATCGATGAGGTCAGTCATGCCTTCTCAAATTCTCCTTGAGTCAGCTCGCACAACCTGCGAGCTGTAGGTGCAGTAGTTTTGCCCTTAATTGTATGCGTTCCCAGGCCTAGCCGGGGCAGACTCTCTTCATCAGCTGAAATTGTTGCTTACTGGTAAATCCGTACCCATCTGCCCTACCGGACGTCCGCCCTTCCCTAGGCTCCCGCAGCGTCCATCTCACTATATAAATTTCTGCCCCCTATTTTGAGCCGGGGCGGGCCTACCTGGAGGCTCAGGGTGGCCTTGGGTTGCAGAATGGAAACAGCAGGACGCCGGCGGCACCTTCCTCCCTCCCATCAACGCAAAGCCGCCCGGCTGACCTCCTGCCCGTGCCTAGGAGATATTCAGTGACCACTTTTCCCATGATTCCCACCGAGATGCTACCTGCTGATGGCCGTTTCGGTGCTGGCCCCTCGAAGGTCCGCCCCGAGCAGGTTGCCGCCGTATCAGCTGCCGCCACTACCCTGCTGGGCACCTCCCACCGCCAGACACCGGTGAAGAACCTGGTGGGCGAGATCCGCGAGGGCCTGCGTACCTTCTACTCCGCCCCCGAAGGCTACGAGGTGATCATGGGTAACGGTGGCGCCACTGCCTTCTGGGATGCCGCCACCTTCGGCCTGGTAGAGAACAAGGCCCAGCACCTCACCTTTGGTGAGTTCGGCTCTAAGTTCGCTTCTGCCACCAAGGCCGCTCCTTTCTTGGCTGATTCCACCGTTATTTCTTCTGACGCTGGAACTCGCCCCGAAGCCCGGGCCGAAGAGGGCGTCGACGTTTACGCCTGGCCCCATAACGAAACCTCAACCGGTGTTTTTGCTCCTGTCGTCCGCCCCGGGGGTATCGCCGATGATGCCCTGGTTTTGATCGATGCAACCAGCGCGGCCGGTGGTCTCGATGTGGATGTGGCGCAGTCCGATGTCTACTACTTCTCACCCCAGAAGAACTTTGCTTCTGACGGCGGTCTCTGGCTGGGCCTCTGGTCACCCGCTGCGATTGAGCGTGCCGAGCGCATCGCTGCCTCTGACCGCTGGATTCCGGATTCCTTGAACCTGGCGACCGCCATTAGCAATTCCCGCCTCAATCAGACCTACAACACCCCGGCTCTGGCCACCATGATTATGCTCAATGAGCAGCTTAAGTGGATGAACGAGCAGGGCGGTCTTGCCTTTGCCGCTGCCCGGACCGCTGATTCTGCCGGCCGCGTCTACGCCTGGGCTGAGGCTAGCGACTACGCTACCCCCTTTGTGGCTAACCCTGCTGAGCGCTCCAACGTCATTGCCACCGTCGACTTCGATGAGAGTATCGACGCTGCCGCTATTGCCAAGGCTCTGCGCGCCAACGGCATTGTGGACACCGAGCCCTATCGCAAGCTGGGCCGCAACCAACTGCGGGTTGCAACCTTCACCGCTATCGATCCTGACGATGTTTCGGCTCTGCTTGCCTGTATCGATTATGTGGTCGAAAAGCTCAAGTAGGCTCAGCTACCAAGAGATAAGGACGCCGCTCCCCCGCTTCCCTGCCCGGTGGCAGGAAGGCGGGAGGCAGCGTCCTTGTCGTAGGTGCCTTAGCGGGGCTCTTGCAGGTCGATGGCCGCTGTGACCGGAGGTGGTTCCTCTTCGGGGGTTTCAGCCTCTTCGGTACGGGGTCGGAGCACCAGGCGGGTGCGGGCTTGGCGGTCGTAGTGCAGGTGGAGGTGCTTGTATTTCATGATCCAGATAAGCCCAATCAGGGCGGCAATGAAGCCGGAGGCAGAGGCAACCCCCAACCCCCAGCGGGCGCCCCAGAGGTCATTAACTAGGCCTACTAGGGGCGAACCAATGGGGGTACCCCCGATAAAAACCGCCATATACACGCTCATAACCCGCCCCCGCATAGCGGGCTCGGTAGTGACCTGTACGTAGGCATTGGCCGAGGTGATAATGGTCAGTGCCATCAGCCCCAGGGGAATCAGGGCCAGGGCAAACAGCCAGAGATTGGGAGCCAGCGCTGCCAGCAGGGTTGCTACCCCGAACCCAAAGCAGGAGGCGAACATAAAGCGCATGCGTGGAGTATCTCTTCTGGCTGCCAGTAGGGTGCCTGTCACCGAGCCGATGGCAACAACAGAGTTCAGCAGCCCAAATTCACCCGCGCCCTGACCGAATTCGGTGGTGGCCATAGCCGCAATGTTGAGAGCGGTATTCAGGCCGAAGGTACCAATGAGGAAGGCTGCAACCATCACCACGATAATGTCGGGGCGGTGTTTGAGGTAGGCCATGCCGTCCCGGACCCGGTTGTGAGCGGCGGACGAACGCGGTAGCTGCCGCAGCTCGCTGTCACGGATAGCGAGGATTGCCAGAATCATGGCTATAAAGGTCACCGTGTTGAGCAGGAAAACCGGCCCTGTGCCTATGACTACCACCAGCAGGCCGGCGACCGCTGGGCCAATCATGCGCGCAACATTGAACGACATGGAATTCAGCGCAACGGCGTTGGGCAGGTCCTGATCGGGGACCAGTTCAGAGACGAAAGTGGACCGCACCGGGGCGTCCAGGGCAGATACGACGCCAAGGGCGAGGGCAAAGAGGTAAACATGCCAGAGGGCAACCTGCCCCGACAGAACCAGAAGCCCCAGCCCGAGGGCCAGCAAACCCATAGTGCTCTGGGTCCATAGGAGAATTTTTCGCCGATCGCCCCTATCGGCAAGCGCACCCGCGTAGGGGGCGAGGAAGAGGGGCGGGGCAAATTGCAGGGCAATCACGATGCCCATTTGGGTGGAGTCGTGGCTTGAGAGGTCATTGAAGACCAGCCAGTCCTGGGCAGTGCGCTGCATCCAGGTGCCGATGTTAGAGACCAGCGCCCCGATAAACCAGATACGGTAGTTAAAAATCCATAGGGAGCGGAAGGTTTTATTCCGCTTAGTTACTGGTTGGGGTTCTGGTCTCTGGGCAGCTGTCATTCAGCGCTGGCACCTACCTGGTCATCTTCGGTGAAGTTGGTGTCGTCCTCGCTCCCTGAGGCGCTGTCACCGTAGTCCGCATCGTCATGGTCGTAGTCTTGCTCCTCCTGGTCTTCGGGGAGCAGGCGGTCGGCCCAGGGTACCCAGGCCGGGGCAAGTAGGGCGTCATCGCCGGGGAGCAGGCCGATCTCACAGACAGTTGCTACCTTTGAGCGGGGGGCACGCGAGAGGGTGGCGAACCAGAACCAGCCTCGGTAGCCGGGAAGGGTACATTCAAAAAGGTGGGTGGTGAGGCGTTCTTCTTCACCGCGCAGGTGGTGGACGGGGCCGATAGCGTTTTCCGGGGCGATGTCGGCTAGGCCTGCGAGGGCTACGTCTTTAGCTGCGGCAAGGACGGCGTCGACCTTGCTGGTACGGCGACGGCGGGTGGGCTCGCCCAGGGTTGGTTCAGGGGCGGATGCCGGTGCCTGCTCAGCGGCTTCGGGGCCGGGCTGCTCGTAGCTTTCTGCGCTCGAAGTGCCGGGGGCTGTTAGCTCGTCTTTTACCTCTTCAGTCATACTCCTATTAAAGCAGGCCGGTAGAGGCTGTGGCCGCTGCTCTTCCTCCCGGCGTAATACCCGTGCTTCTTTAGGTAGCTATAGCGGGCCTTGATAGCTTAGAGATATGTCTTCTGAACACACTGAAATTCCTGAGCTACCCTACGGCGGTGCTATCCGGGCGCTGGGGCTTGCAGCTGGCGTCCTCATGCTGGTAGGAACCCTCTGCGGCCTTGCCATGCTACTCCTGAAATGGACCACGGGAGGCGCTCCCCATGTTGTGAGCCTTGCTCCCCTGGTGACCCTACCGCTGGCTTTTCTGGCGCTCTTGGGTGCCCTTTTCCTGACCCTGCTTCGGCGACGGGCCAGCTAGGTCCAAGTTCCTCGTCTTTTGCTCACGGCGTACTTACCGCATTTTCCCAGCAGGACTAAGGCAAATTCAGCAGAAAATACAGCTGCACACAGCTAGTGCACAGGTAATAAGCGCACAATTAAAAGCGTGAATACCAAAGAACCTGAAGCAAAACTGCTGGTCGTCGACGACGAACCCAACATTCTAGAGCTCCTCGCAACCTCCCTGCGTTTTGCGGGCTTTGAGGTTGTCACCGCAGCCAACGGCCGTGAGGCTCTTGAGAAGGCTGAAACCGAGTCGCCCGATTTGGCCGTACTCGATGTCATGCTACCCGATATGGACGGCTTCACCGTCACCCGTAAGCTGCGTAGCTCCGGCCGTCTCTTCCCCGTCCTCTTCCTCACCGCTAAGGACGACACCGAAGACAAGGTCACCGGCCTCACCGTAGGCGGCGACGACTACGTCACCAAACCCTTCAGTCTGGATGAGGTTGTGGCCCGCATCCGCGCCGTCCTGCGCCGCACCCAGCCCCACATCGAAGAAGATTCTCGCCTGCGCGTAGATGATCTGGTGCTAGACGACGATGCCCACGAGGTCTTCCGCGGCGACCGCGAAATCGACCTCTCCCCCACCGAGTTCAAGCTTCTGCGCTACCTGATGCTCAACCCCAACCGTGTGCTCTCTAAGGCCCAGATCCTTGATCACGTATGGGAATACGACTTTAACGGCGATGCCTCCATTGTGGAGTCCTATATCTCCTACCTGCGTCGCAAGATTGATAACGACCAGAACCTACCCCCGCTGATTCATACCAAGCGCGGCGTCGGCTACCTGCTTCGTACCGCCAACAAAAACTAAGGGGTTACGAGTTTGCGCTCTCGTCTCTCTGTGCACCGGCTGGGTTCGCTGTCCTTGCGAACCCAGCTCGTGCTTTTAACATCTATGCTGCTGGCTCTGGCTATCTCTGTGATGTCTCTGGTCGCTATTTCAGCGATTCGAGCCAAGATGATGGACCAGCTCGACGATGAGATTACTGCCAGCTACAGCTACCTGGTCACTGCGGTCTATGCTGACCAACAGCTGTCACAGACCCAGGGAACTTTCATTCCCTACGAAGCATATTTGCTAGATAGCGACGGGAACATCGTGCGACCGGTGGCAACGCTGGCCGATGAGTCATCCTCCCCCGTCATCTCTGGTCTGACCGCTGATAACGTCAAGCGCTACAACAAGGCAGCACTGACGGTGCGTTCAGCCAGCGGCCACACCGAATGGCGGCTGATCGCCTTCCCGATTGAGGACACCAACCAGACCCTAGTGATCGCCGCCCCCCTGACCCAGATCAACCAGACGGTAGCTATCGTAGGGAGCCTCACCATGCTCTTTGGTGTAGCTACCCTTCTTGCCTCCATCGCGCTGACCTGGGTAATCGTCACCCGTGCCTTTGAGCCCCTCGCCCGCGTGGAACAGACCGCAGCCCAGATTGCCGCGGGCGACCTCTCTCAGCGTATTGAGAACTACAGCCCCTACAACGAAATTGGCCATCTCACCACCTCTTTGAACACCATGCTCTCGCACATTGAAGAGGCCTTTGACGCCCAAAAACGCTCCGAGGTGAAGATGCGGCGTTTCGTGGGCGACGCTTCGCACGAACTTCGCACCCCGCTGGTGTCGATTCGGGGTTATTCTGAGCTCTACCGTATGGGCGGCCTGCCCAACGATGAGGCCGTTGCAATGGCTATGGACCGCATTGAGTCAGAATCTAAGCGCATGGGCCAGCTGGTAGAAGACCTCTTAACCCTGGCTCGTCTCGACGAACGCCGGGTTGCCGAAAACGCCCGGATAGACCTGCTGAAGCTAGCTACGGACGCCGCTAATGACGCCTTCGCCTCTGCCCCCGACCGCGCCATCGAGGTGGTGGGGCTAGAGGGGGCCGAAGCCCTCACATCCTTGGTCTGGGGCGATGAGCAAAGATTGCGCCAGGTTATCGCCAACCTGATGACCAACGCGCTGCGCTACACCCCGGCGGGCTCCCCGATTGAAATTGCGGTCGGGTCGGTACCGGGCGTTGATGGCACCTGGACGTCCGTGCTCCAGGTCCGTGACCACGGCCCGGGTATTCACGGTGAAGACGCAGAGCGCGTCTTTGAGCGTTTCTACCGGGCTGACACTTCACGCACCCGCGAGACGGGTGGAACCGGCCTGGGGCTAGCAATCGTCGCTGCGATTGTAGGCCAGCATGACGGCACGGTACGGGTTGAAGAAACAGAAGGTGGCGGTGCTACCTTCACTATCCGCATTCCCCAGTACAGTGACCACACCGACCCTATTCCGCTTGCAGCAGGTGAGCAAGCCTAGACCAGGCCTTGTCCTGGCGCTCTAGAAGTTTAGTCGGGGCCTTCCTGTCTTCAGCAGCCTGCCGCGTCCCTGGTGCAGGGACCCTGTGGATAGCCGCTAGAAGCCGTCATAGAGACGTCATTACTGCACCATATTTTTCTTCTAGAAGTGTGCAAAACCCCGCCCTGGCAGCTCGACTGCCGGGGCGGAGTTTTCCACAGGCACTCTTTTGCTTCCGGCCAGAACTAGATCCCCTGTAGGCTCAAAGGCATCAGGTAGCTCACCCTATCGGTACCTGATACCCCTTACATACCCCTGTTCAAAGGAGAGCCTCATGGCCCAGTTCAATGTCGATGCAGACCTCATTGCCAGCAAATCAGCCCAAGCCCGCGCCCAGGTAGAGACCATCGTTTCCGAGGTCAATGCCCTCACCGCCTCGCTCCAGGACCTTCAGGGGTCGTGGACGGGCTCGGCGTCCGCTAATTTCCAGGGCGTGCTCGCCCACTGGCGGGCTACCCAGCACCAGGTGGAAGAGTCGATTGCCCAGATTAACGAGGCGCTCTCACGGGCCGGCGTGAACTATTCAGAAACTGAAATGGCGAACGCTGCCATGTTCGTGGGTTAGTCTCTCATCGCGGTGTCCTGGCGGTAGCGGAGCTTCCAGCTACCGCCGGTGAGCACCCAGGTGCTTGAGCGTAGCAGGGTTCCTCGTGCCGTAGGTACCTTAGATACCAGTAGGGCAGCGCTCTGCCCCAGGGGTACCGACGAAAGGTACTCAGGTTCCCCTGTCGTTGCACAGGCCCGCTCGCGGTAAGCCAATACCGTTACCCTATCTGTTACCTGGCCAGTCGGCACGGTCCAGCTCAGCTCGGGGTGCAGGAGCGCTCCCAGGAGCTTCTCTGAGCCGTATATCGCCGGTTTGAGCATCTGCTCTTCGTGGGCACGGGCCTCGGCTACGGGGTCTAAATCGCTCTCGGAAGCCCGCGGTGCCAGTCTCTGTTCCAAGTCCCTACTATGCGGCTCAAAGCTTGCACTGTTCGCGGAGCTAAGACCATCCTTAGATCCTAAACCGGGCCCGGTCTCCACCGGAGTGCCGTCACGGTAGGCCTGGGCAGCCCGGTTGGCCCGCTCGTCCGCCGCCTCGTTCAGGGAGTGACCGGTGTGCCCCTTGACCCATTCAAAGGAATAGGTTCGCCCCTGAATAGCTCGATCAAGGGCCTGCATGAGGTCAACATTGAGAACCGGCTTGCCGTCACTTTTCTTCCAACCCTTTTTCTTCCACCCGGGCATCCACTTGGTGATGGAGTTGATGGTGTACTGGCTATCGCAAATCACGGTCAGGTGGGTATCGCCCAGGTGGGCTGTTGCTTCAAAGAGGTCAAGCACAGCTTTGAGTTCGCCCATGTTGTTGGTGCCGTGGTCCCAGCCCCCGGCAGCCCAGTTGGCATCGTCGATGTACCACGCCCAGCCTGCCGGGCCGGGGTTGCCCAGGGCGGAGCCGTCAGCGGCGGCGGTGATATTGAGCGTCATTTAGTGGCGTCCTTCTCTCTGCTCTAGCACGGTGCGGTGTTCATCCAGGGGCTTGGTGAAGGCGTGGTAGGTGCCAGTGTCTGCACCCAGATCTACCGTCTGGTAGCCGTACCCCTCATAGAGTTTGACGGCGGTGGGCTGAGCGGGGCCGGTGGTCAGGTAGATGTGCCGGTAGCCGGCGGCTGCCGCCCTCAGTTCTAGTTCCCGCAGCAGGTACTTGGAGAGCCCCCCTGCCCCGGTAGTTGGGGTGGGTCCAGATACGTTTGAACTCTACGGCTCCCTGCGGTGCCAGGCGGTCGCCGGTGCGCATCATGGCACCTCCCGCCACCGCTTCGCCCTTGCTCAGTAGCAGCACAAAATCACCCCCCCTGTTCGGGCGTAAAAACCTCAGCGAGGTAAGCATTGATTTCCTTATCTGCCTCAGCTGCCTCTGCCTGGGAAGGATAAAGGCGGTCATACTCTGCCTGCAAATCAGCCAGCAGGAAGGTAGCGCGAGGGTCAGCCGGGTGAACACGAACAAGCTCTAGGGCTGGGAGCTCCGGTGCCGGGGTCTCAACGAGGAAGGTTGCCATGCCACCAGCCTAGCCCCAGCACCCACCAACCCGCGAACTGCGGGGGCGCCCGGCTGTAGAATGAGGTTTATGTCAAACTCCACCGTCCAGCAGCAGAGCATTGACCTCTTCCTGCTCCCCTCCCGGGCGCTTCGCACCGGTCACGGGGTAAGCTGGCTTGCCTACGTAGGCATCCGCGAGCAGATGAGGGCGGCGGAGTTCAAGAACCCCGAGGACGCCCTGAACTTTGCCGCCCAGCACACCCTCATGCGCTGTATGCTGGCGTCCGCTCTAGGGGTACGACCGACGGCGGCTGCGGCAGAAATTCCGGTTGATCGCACATGCCGGGTGTGTGCCGCCGGTGCCCAGCACGGCAAGCCCAGGGTAGAGGGAGTTGAGTTCAGCATGTCCCGTTCCACCGGTATGGTGGCGGGCGCACTGACCCGATCCGGTGGGCAGCTGGGGGCGGATATTGAGCGGATTCGCGGGTCCTATTTTTCTGGCTTTGACCGCATAGCCCTGGGCGAGGCAGAGAAAACCGCCCTCGCTACCATGACGCAGACCCCGGCTCAGGTTGCCCGGCACCTGCTGTGGACCGCTAAGGAGGCGGTGCTTAAGGCGACGGGGCACGGGCTGGTAGCGGGTCCCCACCGTGTGTCTCTTCCCGTGGTTGATTTCCCCGCTACCGTTGACGCGGCAGACGGGTTTAGTACCCGCGCTACCCTTGCCTTAGAGGGCGAAGAGCCACAGGATTTTTGGGTCAGTTGGCGGGTTCGTGGAGAGTTTGTGCTGGCGGTAGCTACCAACGCGCCCCACAGCGTGCGGGTGCACGAGGTTGCAACCCCCTTGGCTGTCCGCCAGGTTCTTGACCCGCGCACCTAGTTCCTACCCCGCGTACCTAGCCCTTAGCGTCCCCTAGTTCAGGTTCAGCCCCAGCGCCCGGGCGAAGGTGCCCAGCTTGGCGGCGGTTTCTGCGTGTTCACCGGCGGGGGTGGAGTTTTTAACGATTCCTGCCCCGGCAAAGAGCACCGCCCTGCTCTCATTCACCTGTGCACAGCGCAGGGTCAGGTACCACTCGCCGTAGCCGTCGGCGTCCATGTAGCCCACTAACCCGCCAAAGTAGCCGCGTTCAAAGGGTTCTAGCTCGTCAATAACCCGCCGAGTGAGTTCTGTGGGGCTGCCGCAGATAGCCGGAGTGGGGTGGATGGCGCGGGCACCGTCTAAGGAGGTTAGCCCGTCCTGTAGCTGCCCGGTGATATCTGTTCCCAGGTGCCAGAGCTGGGGTGTAGCTTTGAGGCTGGGAGTTGCCGGGACGTTGAGCGCGGTGGTGATGGGTTCCAGGCGGGCCCGAATATCGTCTACCACGGTGGCGTGCTCTGTCCGGTCCTTGGGCGAGCACAGCAGGGCTTCACCGATTTGGGCGTCCTCGGTGCTACCTGCCGGTTCGGTGCGGGAGGCGGACCCGGCAAGGGGACCGGTGGCGAAGCCCTCCGGGGTGGTTTTGAAGACTAGTTCCGGGGAGGCTCCCATGAGGTAGTCCCCACCGGGCAGGGCGAGACTAAAGACGGTGGCGCGGGGTTGTTGGACGCGCAGGGTGGAGTAGAGTCCGGGCAGGTTGAGGGGGGTGCTATAGCTGGCGGTGAGCAGGCGGGCTAGCACCACTTTTTCGTAGTCGCCCCGGTTCATGGCGGCGATGGCGGTGCCTACTGCCTGTCGGAAACCGGGGTTATCCAGCCCGTCCAGGTGGGCAGGTGCCGGCTGGGTGTGGACGCTGGCGGGTGCTTCTTCGGTGCTGGCCAGGGCGTCGGGAACCGCCAGGTAGGCGGGCTGGGCGGGGTCAAAGGGGATAGCTCCGATGACGGCGCTGCCCTTGGCGCGGGCTACCGCCAGGGCTGTTTCTTCGGTGACCTGTTCCAGGGTGCCGGTTGCCGTCATCACCCGGTTGCCGTGGGCGAGCATAAAGGGTGAGGGCAGGGCGCTGGGGGTGGTCATGGGTGTCTTTCTGAGCATGGGTGTGGGCAAGGGGCTATTCCAGGCTACGCTACGGGAGCGGTGGACGCACGGTTAGAAGGTTGCGCCGCCGTCTACGGTGAGGTTTTGCAGGGTGATGTGGCGGGCGGCGGGGCTGGTGAGAAAGGCGATGGGTTCGGCGATGTCTTGGGGGTCTGCGATTCTGCCCAGGGGTATGCCGAGCCGGTAGCTGGCGGGGTTCCCGGCAATGGGTTGGGCAGAGAGGTCTTGCCCGTCCCAGGGGTCGGTGACCATGGGGGTTCGGGTGGTGCCGGGGCAGACGGTATTGACGCGGATGCCGTGGGCAGCCAGTTGGAGCCCGAAGCTGCGGCTGACCTGGAGGGCAGCCGCCTTGGAAGCACCATATGCACCGAATTCTGTGCGGGGTGTGGTGGCGGCGTTGGAGCTGACGGTGACGATTCCACGGGAGTTGGTGGGGTCGGTGTCTGCTTGTTCAAGCATGAGCCAGGCGACCTCACGGGTCACCAGAAAGACGCCGTCGGCGTTCACTGCATTCACCCGTTTCCAGTCGGCGTAGCTGGTTTCCAGGAGGGGCGCGGTGTGGACGATTCCTGCGCAGTTCACCAGCCCCTGAAGGGGCCTGCCCAGCTGGCGCAGGTACTCCTCCAGAGCCGCAACGGACTGCTCGCTGGTGACATCCACGGGCAGGTAGCTGAGTCTGCCCTCGGCATATGCAGTGGCAAGAGACGGAGCCTTAGCAAGGGCGGGTTCCGGGGCGAGGTCGGTGGCAAGCACGCTGTAGCCGTCTTCCAGCAGGCGGGCACAGACGGCGGCACCGATTCCTCCGCCTGCCCCGGTTACAACGATGAGGCTCATGCTGCGCGGCGGGCCTCATCCATGGCGAAGGCGCGGTCGATGTAGTCGGAATCTACGACGCGGGCGCAACGCTGGGCGGCGTAGTCGCATGCCATGGTGTGCTCGTCGGCGGTGAAATCTGCCAGTGAGTCTGCCACCAGGAAGGGCTGAATGTCGCGCATGAAAGCATCGGTTGCAGTGGTGAGGCAGCCGATGTGGGCGTAGACGCCGCAGATGACCAGCTGGTCGCGCCCGGCGTCCTTGAGCTCCTGCTCAAAGGTGCTCTTGGCGAAAGCTGAGTAGCGCCATTTGTCTAGGACGGTGTCGCCGTCCTCGGGGGCTACCTCGGCGATAATTTGGGCGGCGGAGTCTTCTGCCAGGCCGGGGCCCCAGAAGTCGGTGAGGAGCTGGCGGTCTGCAGGGTCCTGGCGCGGGGGCTGGGCGGTGAAGTAGACCGGCACGTTGTTCTCGCGGGCGTGGCGGAGCATACCGGCGATGTGACGAATGGCGACGTTGATTTGGGCGCTGTCGTCCTCACGGTCGAAGACGTCGACGAAGTGGTGTTGCATGTCGTGGACGAGCAGGGCGGCGCGGCTGGGGTCTAGGGACCAGTTGACCTTGTTGGGGTGGTCGGTGACGGTGTAGGTGTAGGGGCGGATCTTGGGTAGTGCCACGGCGGGGTGTCCTCTGCGGGGTTGGGTCTGTGGGCGGGGCACTGCGTCATCGCTGTGCACAGTTACACCTAACTCTAAATAATTAAGGCTCACCTAATCAAGCAGTGAGCCTTAACTGTTTTATTGACGAGTCGTCATTAACCGGGCGTTAGGAATTCTTTGCAAGCACCTCGTTGAGCGCCTCGGCGGATGAGGGGTGGGTGTAGATTCCGTCCCGCAATTCGGTTGCCGTGGTGGCGGTGCGGACGGTACGCCCCTCCTCCTGTGCCTGGCGGGCGGTAAGCCCTACGGATGCCAGGGGCGGGTTGGTGAAGATGGTGCTGGGGACGGCGGTGCGCAGGTGCGTGTACGGCGTCCTGGGTGTCCTCAATGCGCACGGGCTGGGTGTTATTGAGGGTGCGGATACCGGTGTCGGCGGCAGTCTCGAAGTCGGGTGAGGCATAGAGCCCGCTGTTGCTTTCCAGTCGCGTCGACGGCGCTGGCGGGGGTGACGCCCTCGTAGTTGCAGAAGGTTCCGTCGATGTCGAGGAAGATGACCTTACCCATGGTGTTTCCTTCCGGGCCGGTGGGTTTTAGCGGGGTGTTAGGCGCGCTGGAGTAGCACGATAGTTTCGTAGTGGGTGGAGTGCGGGAACATATCCACCACGCGGGCCGTCACGGGCTTGAGCGAGGACATAGAGGCAAGGTCCTTCACCAGCGACTTTGCATTACAGCTGGAGTATATAACCATGTCAATCCCGGATTTTTCAATCCAATGAGCCAGCTCCCCGCCGATACCCCGGCGTGGCGGGTTCACCACCAAAACCTCCGGCGGCTCAACCTGCCCCAGTGCAAAGGTGGTGGCGTCCCCGGCGGCAAAGGTAATCCCGTCCAGCCCGTACTCGACAACGGTACGCCGGGCAGACTCGATAGCCTCAGCGCTTACCTCAATACCGGTCACGGTGGAGCCCTCCCCCATCACCTGCGCGGCGTGCAGGGCAAAGCCACCCACCCCGCAGTACAGGTCCCAGAGGGTGCCCGGCTGCGCCTTAGCCACCCATTCCTGCCCCTGCCGGTAGAGGGCAGCGGCAATCTCGGTGTTGGTCTGGAAGAAGCTCTGCGGGCGCAGGTGCAGGGTTAGGTCATTCACCTGCATGGGCAAGGTAGTGCGCTCGGTCAAAATAATCTCTTCATTGCCCTCAACCAGAGCAACGTGTTCCCGGAGCAGGTTAACGCTCACGACCGCAAGCTGGGGTAACTGTTCATGGAGCCAGGACAATTCTCGTTTGAGCGCTACGATGAGTTTTTTGGAACGCAGAACAAAACGGACCATCAGTTCGCCGCTATCTGAAGCGGTCACCAGAATGTTTTTGAGTTCCCCTTTGCGCTTCTGAACGCTGTAGGGGGTAAGGTCAGCCCGGCGAATGAGGTCAGCGAGGACGGGTATGGCCCGGCTAATTGCGGGCAGGTAAAGCTGGCAGTCGGTGAGGTCAATGCCCTGCCCCTGCCTGTCTAGAATACCGAGGGTGGGCTGCTGGGAGGTTCCGCCTACAACCAGCTTGGCCTTGTTGCGGAAGGCTTGGTCTGCGCTTGTTACAGGTGGGAGCCAGCTGAGGCTCCCCCAGGGTTCGAGCAAGGTCTGGGCGTCATGCTGCTTGCCCGTTAACTGGTCGGCGTATGGGGTTTCAAGCAGGGAGCATGAGCGGCAGAGGCCGGCATCGAAGTAGTGGCAACGCATAGCTTCACTATTTTACAGCCCCTGCCACCTGGCGTATAGGCGGATTTGGAGCAAAGAGAAACCGGCGCCTCGTTGCAGAGACGCCGATTCCAGGAAAACACAATCACTATTAACTCTTAGCCACCTGCACCAAATGCAAGATCGCGATGGGGAGACTCAGCGCTCTTCTTCTCGAGCTTGGTCCAACCGTCGGATGCGTAGGCAACAAGTAGCATCGCCAGGAGTCCTACGATGATTGCGTAGAGAACAAGATCGACATTGGTAACCATATGCCTCACACCTTTCAGTTTCACCTTTGATACTGATGAGTAAAAGTAAGAGAAGACCTCTTTAGTGATTTAAAGCATACCTACAGATAGATGTGAGGTGCAATACTATTATCTAAATTTTTTAGTCATATTTTTGGCGGGGTGCAAAAACTCCGCCGCACCTTGCCCGAGGGCAAGAAACGGCGGAGTTTTGAGCGCATCGAAAGCCGGATTTCGCCGGTTTTCTCAGGCGGGCGTGATTACATCATGCCGCCCATGCCACCCATGTCGGGGGCGGCAGCTGCTGCTGCGGGTTCGGGCTTGTCGGCAACGACGGCCTCGGTGGTCAGGAAGAGACCGGCGATGGAGGCAGCGTTCTGCAGGGCAGAGCGGGTTACCTTCACGGGGTCGTTGATGCCTGCTGCCATGAGGTCTTCGTACTCACCGGTTGCGGCGTTCAGGCCGGTACCTGCGGGCAGGTTGCGGACCTTGTCGACAACGACGCCGGGCTCCAGGCCTGCGTTGAAGGCGATCTGCTTGAGGGGAGCATCGATAGCGACGCGGACGATGTTGGCACCGGTTGCTTCGTCGCCGGAAAGTTCCAGCTTCTCGAAGGCCTTAACGCCGGCCTGAATCAGGGCTACGCCGCCGCCGGGGACGATGCCCTCTTCAACGGCTGCCTTAGCGTTGCGGACGGCGTCCTCGATGCGGTGCTTGCGTTCCTTGAGTTCGACCTCGGTGGCGGCACCTGCCTTGAGAACTGCGACGCCGCCAGCCAGCTTGGCCAGGCGCTCCTGCAGCTTCTCGCGGTCGTAGTCGGAATCGGAGTTAGCGATTTCGCCACGGATCTGGGCTACGCGCCCCTCGATAGCGTCGGCATCGCCGGCGCCCTCGATGATGGTGGTCTCGTCCTTGGTGACAACAACCTTGCGGGCCTGGCCCAGCAGGTCGATGGTTGCGGTGTCGAGGGAGAGGCCGACCTCTTCGGTGATGACCTGGCCGCCGGTGAGAATAGCGATGTCGGCCAGCTGAGCCTTGCGGCGGTCGCCGAAGCCGGGAGCCTTAACAGCTACAGACTTGATGGAACCGCGCATCTTGTTAAGCACCAGCAGGGCCAGGGCTTCGCCCTCGACGTCCTCTGCGACAATCAGCAGGGGCTTGCCGGACTGCATGACCTTTTCGAGGACGGGGACGAGGTCCTTGACGTTAGAAATCTTGGAGCTAACAATCAGGATGTAGGGGTCTTCAAGAACAGCTTCCTGGCGGTCTGCGTCGGTGACGAAGTAGCCGGAGAGGAAGCCCTTGTCGAAGCGCATGCCCTCGGTCAGTTCCAGGGTCAGGCCGAAGGTGTTGGACTCTTCGACGGTGATGACGCCTTCCTTGCCGACCTTTTCCATGGCCTGGGCAATCAGCTTACCGATTTCGGGGTCGCCGGCTGAGATAGATGCGGTTGCAGCGATCTCTTCTTCGGTTTCAACTTCCTTAGCTGACTCCAGCAGTTCGGCAGTGACGGCTTCAACAGCCTTTTCGATGCCGCGCTTGAGGGAGAGGGGGTCGGCACCAGCAGCGACGTTGCGCAGGCCTTCGCGGACGAGAGCCTGAGCTAGGACGGTTGCGGTGGTGGTACCGTCACCGGCGATGTCGTCGGTCTTCTTGGCGACTTCCTTGACCAGCTCTGCGCCGATCTTTTCGTAGGGGTCTTCGAGTTCGATTTCCTTGGCGATGGAAACACCGTCGTTGGTGATGGTGGGTGCGCCCCAGGCCTTCTCCAGTACAACGTTGCGACCGCGGGGGCCGAGGGTTACCTTCACTGCGTCTGCCAGGGTGTTTAGACCCTTTTCAAGACCGCGGCGTGCCTCTTCATCAAAAGCAATCAGCTTTGCCATATGGCTTTCGCTCCTTCTGGAACATTCGGGGTGAGCGCGATTCTTCGGTGCCCGCGACGGACGGCGCAGCCCGGCTTGTGCTGCCATGGGGCAGGTGGGTGCGCCTCACCAGAGCATCGCTTCAGGTGTCTTACTCAAGAGCGGTTCGGCGGCTAAACCTAGCACATGATTTAGCAGTCGAAGCCTCTGAGTGCTAATACCAATCTTGGCACTTGAGCTCTAGGGGCGCAAACCTATTGCTCTCACAGCCGACCCTTAATCGCCCACAGCGCACAAGAGGTGCTAGGTAGGTCAGCGGTGGGCGGACGTCCGCTGGGCGTGAGCTAGCGGCCCTAACCTAGCTGGTAGGTGCCGGTTGCCCAGTCGTAGATGTAGCTACCGGCGGGGTCGAAGTAGAAGGTGCCAGTTGCCGGGTCATAACTGTAGCGGTCGACCCCCTCGGGCACAGTAGAGTTGGCAGGCGCTTCCCCTGCCCCAGTCGAGTTCTCTATCCCGGTGACAGCGTTGGCGGTTTCTTCGGCAGTAGCTGAGGGCGAGGACGCGACTCCCGGCAGGCTGGTGGGGTCGAAATCAGCTCCCAGGACCACGTAGACAAGGCCGGTCTCAGCCTGGTAGTCCTGGGCGATGGTAGGCAGACCTAGGGCATCAGCTATTTCGTTAGCTTCTGAGGAGGCGCCGGTGGCGAAGTAGACCATGGATTCAGCGGTGTAGGCCCCGGCCCAGTTAGCGGTAGAGGTAACGGTGTAGCCGGCCGCTTCGAGGGCTGCGGTGGCCTGGGCGGCAGCACCGGCCGGGGCGCTGGAGTTGTAGACCTCAACGGTCACGCTGGAGGGGTTAGTGGTGGGAGTAGCTTCAGTGCTCGGGCTTGCCGAAGCGGTAGCGGTGGCGCTACTGGTTCCGGATGCCTCGGGGGCAGCGGTACGCGGAGAAATCACGTACATGGTGCCACCTACAATAAGGGCCAGCACGCCGCTGATAATAATTGCCAGTAGCCCTGCGCGAGAGGTTGCATTGTCAACAGGGGCACCGCGATAGGCGCCTCGGCGGGAGGTGTTTTCGTCGATATCGTCGAACTCATCGCGGGGGTAGCTGTTCACGGGCGTCCTCATGATCGTGCGCGGTGGCGGGGTTTTAGTTACTAGGGTACACGCTAGGCTTCTTCAAGAGGCAGGTAAAGCAGGCTTGCAGCGAAGCTGCCGACCAAGAGAGTTAGGTCAGAGCATCGCGCTTGAGGCGTAGGCGGCGGGTGAGCGCAGGTTCGGCGGCAATTGCTCTGGGATTGTCGATGAGGGCGTTGAGCCGCTGGTAGTAGGCCACCGGGGTGAGCCCCAGGGTGCGGGTAATAGCCTGTTCTTTACTACCCTGGTACTTGAAGCGTTTTTTCTCAAGATTGAGAATTGCCGCTTCGTTCTCGGTGAGGCCCTCTTCGGGTTCGGTGGTCTCGCTGCTCATCTCTTCACTTTCGGTGGTCTAGTCTTAGTAGGGAGAATACCGCACCGACGCCTAAGGAGTACCGTGCCTGCCCGCCCCCTGCATGAGATTATGGACCCTGGCTGGGCTCAAGCCCTCGCCCCGGCAGAACCCCAGATTCGAGCTATGGGTAACTTTCTGCGGGCAGAGCACGAGGCTGGGCGGACAACACTGCCCCCGGGGGCCGATATTTTCCGCGCTTTCACCTACCCCATGAGCGAGGTCAAAGTGCTGGTGATTGGGCAGGATCCCTACCCCACTCCCGGCCACGCGATGGGGTTGAGCTTTTCGGTACGCCCCGAGGTGCGCCCGATTCCCCGGTCGCTACAGAACATTTATAAGGAGCTCCAGGCCGACACCGGGCTGGTGCCCCCACCCCACGGGGATCTTACGGCGTGGAGCGCCCAGGGGGTTATGCTCATGAACCGGGTGCTTTCCGTAGGGGCAGGCCAGGCAGGCTCGCACCGTAATCTGGGCTGGGAGCACATCACGACCGCCGCCATCGAGGCGCTGGCGCAGCGGGGCACGCCCCTGGTGGGGCTACTCTGGGGTGCGGACGCCCGCAAATGCAGGCCCCTGCTCGGCGGCTACCCCTGTGTTGAGTCTCCCCATCCGTCACCGCTTTCGGCCTCGCGGGGCTTCTTCGGCTCGCGGCCCTTTAGCCGGGTGAATGAGCTCCTGGTGCAGCAAGGAGCGCAGCCCGTGGACTGGGCGCTCCCCCACTAGAACATAGTCATAGGGGCATATAGCTATGTCACACCAGATTCCACGAGCTCCTCGACCGTAAACGCCCTGTCATGGCATCCCACAGGTAAGTGCCGAACACAATCCCCGTGGCCATCAGCAGAACCGTCACCCCGGCAGCGGTGAGGCCCTGGCCCCCGGCAAAGACGTCCTCCCCTCCCAAAACCAGGTAGGAGGAGCGGAAAATAGTGAGACCCGGCAGCATAAACATCATGCCCGGCACATAGTAAATAGAGGCCGGGCTATGCAAAAGATAACCCAAGAAGGCCGAGCTCAGTCCCACCAGGGTTGCCCCGGCGAGTACCTGCAGGCGTCCGCCCTCTAACCCCGTTATAGCACCCAGCCAGTAGTAGCCTGCCTGCCCCAGCAAAGACACCAGCAGAGTCAGGCAGATAGTCTGGGCAGAGCCCTGCCAGGCAGCTACCGACATGGCGCTTCCCACTGCCATACCGGCTATAGAAACCCACAGGGGTGGCGGGCTAAAAACTGACCGCTGTACGTCCAGGCTAGTGGCATCGAAATAGTTCATGACCGTCACGGCCACCGCGATTCCCGCAATAATCCCGGTGAAATTAGCCCCTGTAATGACAAACTTACCGGCTGCGGTGAGGGGGAAGCCGTGCAGGGCGTCCTGAACTGCTGATACCAGGCGGAAGGTGGGGAGCAGCATCATCAGCCCTGCCGCCACGATATGCGGGGCAGATACGTAGAAGCCCCTGGCATAAAACCAGCCCTCGGGGTCAGAGACCAAGAGGGCCAGCACCGTAATCGTTGCGGCACCCAGGGCCATCATGAAGTAGCTGGGCAGGCGAAAACGCCCCGCCCACACCAGCACAAAGTTCACCACGGTAAACACCGCAAGAGAAGTCACAGCGGCCCGCCAGGACCCTCCCACGCCCAGGGTAAAAGCCCCGGCCATCAACAGGTTCCAGGCCAGCAAAACAGCCGGTGAATAGGGCTTCTTCTGCGCATTGATCTGATCCAGACGGCGCTCGGCCCGGCCCCGGCTCACACTCCCCTGGGCAATATCGTGCACCAGACGGTAGAGCTGGTGCAGGGCTAGGTAATTCTCAGAGGTTGACCGTACCACCCGCACCAGGGTCAGCCCCAGCTTCTCAACACCCAACCCACCGGCTTCGGGCAACTGCCCGCGCTCCGCCGCCTCATCAAATTCAGAGACATAGTTAATCACGATGGACTGGTAGGTGATATCAACCTCCACATCGTGAATACCGTACATAGCGCATACGGTCATGACAGCTGCATCTACGTCCGCAGCATCAGCCCCGTAATGGAACATGGTCTCGGCCAGACGTAGGGCGAAAGCCAGAATCTCGTGGGTTTCTTCCTTCTGCCGAACCCGCTGCCGGTAGCGGGCCAAGGCCACCTGCGCCACCTGGCGCTGGGCCACACGGGCAAGACCGCGAATAGGGACAGTCAGGGCTTGCTGGGGCTGGGCAAAAGAACGAAAGCCCCCGTTAGCGGTCACGCTTTTCTTTCTGCTCGCCGCCCTCAAGAGCGGGGCTTAGATAGCGCTGGATGATGTACTGCATCAGGTAGCTCCCCAGCACCACTCCAGAGGCCATGGAAAGAATAATGGCGATAGCCGCTACCATGCCGGGCACACCGGCATCAGAGTTAGCTTCGACCGTAAACAGGTAGAGACCGCGGAAGACCGAGAGACCGGGCAGCAGGAAAGTCAGGGCAGGAACGTAGAAGATAGAGGCCGGAGCATGCAGGCGATAGGCCAGGAAGGTACTCATCAGGCCAATCACTAGAGCGGCAAAAGCCGTATTGGCTCGCCCAGCACCGGCGCCAAACATAAGGGTGTAGCCCTGGTAGACCCAGAAGCCGCAGGTTGAAATCAGCAAGATCCACAGCAGGGTTCGCCAGCGGGCGTGGGTAGTCACGGCAAAGGCTAAAGAGGCCAGCATGAAGAAGGTGTAGCTGATGCCCAGCCCCGCCCCCACAAATCGGGTTTCGGTGATATCGAGTTCACTCACGCCCAGTACCGACAGCACCGCTACCGCCGAGGCCAGCCCCACCACGATCCCCAGGAAAGACATGCCCGTTGACACGAACTTACCCGCCGCTGTGAGCGGGAAGCCGTTGAGGGCGTCCTGCACCGTCGAGACCAGTCGGGCGGTGGGCAGGAGCATGATGAGCCCGGCCGCCACAATGTGAGGCGCTGAGACGTGAAAGCCCACCTGAGAGAAGATAGATGCCTCATCCGATATATAAATAGCGGCGAAGGTAACCACACCGGCACCCGCTGCCATGTTAAAGAAGCCAGGCATCTTGAGCTTAGAAATCAGGCTGTTAACGAAGTGAATCGCTAGGAAGACGATACCGCCCACAGCTCCCGCCGCCAGAGACCCGCCCAGGGCCAGGACCAGGGAGAAAGCCGCCACAATATTGGCCAGCATAATGACCATGGGTGAGTAGGGCTTTTTAGCGGTGTTAATTTTGTGTAGGCGACGCTCAGCCCGGTGACGGGGTAGGCCACCGGCGGTGATGTCGTTAATGAGCTTGTAGATGTCGTCCAGGGCCGCGTAGTTCTCTGACCAGGAGCGCACTACGCGCATAACCGTGTGGCTAAAGCGTTCTTTGCCGGGTGCGGAGTCTTCGGGTTCACTCAGGTTAATAGCCCGGGTACGATCATCGACCTCGTCAATATCGGAGACATAGTTGATAATCACCGACTGGTTGGTGATATCAATTTCTACATCGTCCAGCCCATAGGCTGCACACACTGCCACAATCGCCGAGTCCACATCGACGGTATCTGCCCCGTAGTGAAACATGGTCTCAGCCAGACGCAGGGAGAAATTGAGGACCTCACGGGCCTCTTCCTTCTCCCGCACATATTCGGCGCGGTGGGCTGCGGCGATACTGAAGGGGCGCTGGGCCAGGCGGGCAATGCCTCGCATGGGTTTGGTGAGCGACTGGTCAGTACTCACAAAGGATTTCAGGGAGGAACGCACCCGCGAAGGGCGCTTACTCGCCCGGCGAGGAGCTGTGAGGAGCGCAACGGTACGAGGACCAGCCGCTGAGGGGTAGGAGGCCTGCTGCAGACCGGTTGCTTCATCGACGGTGGGGATCCCAGCCGTTACCGGGCCAGAGCCGCCCTCGGTATCAGCCCTACCCAGGCTCAGGTCGGTTGCAGGGCCGAAGGCTGAGGGCACGCTGTAGGTCACGGGGGACGCCAAATCAAAGGCGGACGCCGGTGGTTCAGCAAGACCGCTAGAGGCAGCAGCTGGGGGCTCAGTGGGGCTATCAAAAGCGCTCGGGTTCTCTGCCTGCCCCAGGTGGGCCAGTCGATTGCGCAGCTGCGGGTCTCGCACCTCGTCAAGGGACACCACCGGCAGGGGCCCCCAGGCCGCGGACGAGGGGGCGGGCGCGTCCTGACCACCGGCGTCCGTACCCGGTAGCGGTTGCCCGGCACTCCCCTGCCTGGCCGCCGGGCTATCGCCCGGTACCGCGCGCGGCAGCAGAGCCGTCTGCCCAAAGGCCCCGGCTGCGGTGCCTTCCTCGGTGGGGGCAATATCAAACGCAGAGACAGAAGGGTAAGCCTTTTGCTGCAAGGGAGTCTTGCTGGGGGTCAAAGGGGTTACTCCTTCTGCCTCTTACGGTGAAAGCTGTTCAGGCACAGCGCCCGCTGCGCCCAATATGAACCAGGGTCGGTTTAGTAGAAGGGCTGGCCGGTCTTGCGGACCCAGAGCTGGCGCATAACCTTCTCAACAGCCTGATTCCAGGCCTTGTACTTGACCGGTGAAAGCACCTGGTCCCAGACACCAACGTAGTCGATGACGTCCTTGGTGAAAGAGGTCTTGAAGAGGCCCAGGCCGTAGTGGTGGTGGTCCTTGTTCTTGAGCTCACTCTTGGGCGGGGTGCCGCAGAAGTCGTAGCTCTTGATGTCGAATTCCTTCATCAGGTCGGTCAGGGCGGTCCACTGTACCTGGTGGGAGTCGCCATACTGCTTGCGGCGGGGCTTGGAACCGCCGTCCTTGTAGGTGCCCTTCTCGCCGTAGCGAATCACATAGGCGCCTACGGAGGGCTCGCCGTCCTCGTAGGTGAAGTAGAGACGGCCCTGGCCTGCCTGATCAAAGGTGGTCCAGAAGTCGCGATAGTAGTCGTAGGAGCGAAGATGCACGTTGGCGTTGCCCTGTCCCACGGTATCCATGAGGGCGTACATCTTCTTCATGTTCTCTTCGGTCAAAGGCACGCGTTCGACCTCGCAGCCCTCACGCAGCGAACGGCGCACGGCGTTGCGTCCGCGGGAGGAGAGGGACTTGAGCACGTCTTCTTCGCTCTTGTCGGTATCGAGAATGGCGGTGGAGTCGTTGGGCTGGATGTTCCAGCTCTTGACCAGGCCGGTCTTGGCCATAAAGGCGTTGATGGAGTCGTCCGCGATGACATCGGGCTCAATCTTGACCGCGAAGACACCCAGCTTCTCGCGCTTGATGAAGTCCTCGTTGGCATCGAGAATCGCGGGAATCTCTTCAACGGAGTTCACACCGGGGCCCTTAATCATGTACCAGATTTTGCCGAGGGCAGGTACGGACTTTTCGAGGACCAGGTTGTAGCTGGCAAAGGGGGCTTCTTCGCCGTCAAGGACAGTGGTGCCTTCGTAGACCAGGTAGAGGGGCTTCCAACCGTGCTTGGCTTTGACGGAGGCGAAGGATGCTGACTGCAGCAGGTTGCCGCCACCGGGGCTGGCGATAACGTGGTCATCCCAGGAAGCGATTTCGGCCTCGGTAGCGAAGCGGGCTGTGAACTGTCGCAAGGTCCCTCTTTTTCTTTTCGGTGCGCGAGTGGGCGCGGGAAAGGTTTCAGCTTCCCAGTCTATCGAGACTGGGCGGGCTATGCACCCTGCCGGGGCCGTGAGTTTCGTCTGGTGTAGCTGGGTACCTGCTCTACCGGCCCTTACCCGGGGACAGCAAAGCCCCCGCTTGCGATAAGCGGGGGCTTCATATTCAAACCGTTAGGCTGAGATTGCTCGACTAAACCGTATTATTCGGCGTCGTGGTCGGTCTCGAGGATCTTGACCAGGGTGTCGAGTGCTTCTTCAGCACCTTCGCCCTCTGCGCGCAGAACGACTTTGTCGCCGTGCTTAGCGCCGAGTGACATCAGGGAGAGGATGGATGCTGCGTCCATTGCCTCGTCTGCGGGCTCGCCTTCAGCTGCGATGGTGACTTCTACGGGGAGGTCGCCTGCTGCTTCAGCGAAGATCGCTGCGGGGCGGGCGTGCAGGCCAACACGGCTTGCGATGGTGGCAATACGTTCTGCCATGGGGTTCTCCTTACAAAGGGTGCGGATTTGTTGTCCACTACTGAGTCTAAATCAGGGTGCGTATGTTTCGCGCGCGTTAACCGCTTATTTTAGTGTGATTTATTCAGGAGTGGGCTCTTAGCTTAGAGGCCGAGCTCGTCCAGGATCGGCAGGTGCTTGCGCGCTGCTTCCTTAGCTTCTGCTGAGGAGATCTGGTCCAGGGCGTCGTTGGCGATCTGCTGGGCCTTTTCGGGGGTGACCGACTTGAGCACGGCGGAGACGGCAGCCATAGCACCGGCGTTCATGGAAAGGGTGTCGACGCCCAGGCCAACGAGGACGACGGCCAGTGCGGGGTCGGCTGCTGCTTCACCACAGACAGAGACGTACTTCTTGACGCCAGCCTTGGCGGATGCTCGCTTGGCGCCCTCGACGGTCAGCCTGATCATCTTGAGGACGGCGGGCTGCCAGGGGTTGTTGAGGTGGGCCAAGTCGCCGAGCAGGCGGTCTGCTGCCATGGTGTACTGGGTGAGGTCGTTGGTGCCGATGGATACGAAGTCGACTTCACCGAGGATCGCTTCAGCGTTGACGGCTGCTGCGGGGGTTTCGACCATGACGCCGCGGGTCTTAAGACCAACCTCATCAACCATTTCCTTGAAGCGGCGGGCCTCTGAGGTGGTTGAGATCATGGGGGCCATGACCCAGATGTCGGCATCTGAGCCGTCGGCTGCTGCCTTGATGGCTTCGAGCTGGCGTTCGAGGACGCCGGGCACGGTCCAGTCGGTGCGGTAGCCGCGGACGCCGAGGGCGGGGTTCTCTTCTTCCTTGACGTTGAGGAAGGGCAGTGGCTTATCTGCGCCTGCGTCGAGGGTGCGGACGACGATGTGCTGGCCGGGGAAGGCGTCGAAGACTGCCTTGTAGCTGGCGGTCTGGGTTTCTACTGAGGGTTCAGCGTCGTGGCCCAAGAAGCCGAATTCGGTACGGAGCAGGCCCACGCCTTCGGCCTTAAGGCCGGCTGCCTTTTCTGCGCTCTTGCCGTCGCCAACGTTGGCGTAGAGGGGCACGAGAGTGCCGTCTGCCATGACGCCGGTGCCGTCGAAGTCGGGCAGTTCCTTGCGGTTGGCGTACTTTTCGGCCAGGTCGCGGTGCTCGTCAGTGACCTCGGTGTTGACGGTGCCTTCGTTGGAGTCAACGTAGACTTCTGTGCCGTTTTCGATGTCGGTGACGCCCTTGGCGGCAACGATGGCGGGAAGGCCGAGACCGCGAGCAAGAATCGCAGTGTGGGCCTGGGGGCCACCGTCAGAGGTGATAAGGGCGATGACCTGCTTGGGGTCAAGAGTGGCGGTGTCTGCCGGGGCCAGGTCGATAGCTGCCAGGATGAAGGGCTCGGCGGAGACGGGGATGCCGGGGGCCTGCTGGCCGGTCAGCTCGGCAACGATGCGGGCGCGGACGTCGTGAATATCGGTGACGCGCTCGGCCATGTAGCCGCCGAGGGCTGCCATCTGGTCGGCGAAGGCTGATGCGGCTTCCCAGACTGCCAGTTCGGGGGCCTTACCCTGCTTTTCAACAATCTTGATAGCGCTCTTGAGCAGGGCGCGGTCGGTTGCCATCTGGGAGGTGGACTTAAGCACAGCCTTGCCGTCGCGGCTGGCGTTCTCGGCGCGTTCGAGCAGACCGTTCTTGACGGCTTCGGCAGCTGCCTTGATACGCTCGGCGGCCTGCTCGGGGGTTTCGTCGGCGGAAAGCTTCAGGGATGATGAGGGAGCCTTGATGGGCTCGGGCATCTGAAGGACTTTGCCGATAACGCGGCCGGCGTAGACGCCGACACCCTTGTAGGTAGTCATAGTGTTTTCCTTCTAAGAGGTTGAGGTGATTTAGGCAGTTGCCTCGGCCTTACGGCCTGCAAGTGACTTGAGAACAATATACATGAGTGCACCCACTACGGTACCTGCGATAGCGGCCACAAGGAACATGAGGGGGTTCTCAACCAGGGCGATGATCCAGACACCACCGTGGGGAGCGGGTGAGGCGACGCCTGCACCCATGGAGATAGCACCGGCAACGGCTGCACCGACGACGGATGAGGGGATCACGCGCAGGGGGTCGGCAGTGGCGAAGGGGATGGCACCTTCGGAGATGAAGGAGGCACCCAGCAGCCAGGCTGCCTTGCCGTTTTCGCGTTCGGGGGCGCTAAAGAGCTTGGGGCGGACGGCGGTTGCCAGGGCCATAGCCAGCGGGGGAACCATACCTGAGATAATGACGGCTGCCATGACCTGCTGGGAGGCCAGGGTACCGGCGGAGAGGCCTGCGGTGGCGAAGAGGTAGGCTGCCTTGTTGACGGGGCCGCCGAGGTCGAAGCCCATCATGGCACCCAGAATGATGCCGAGCAGTACCGCTGAGGCGCCGGTCATGGAGTTGAGCCAGTTCTCAAGGGAGGTGGTGACCCAGGCCAGGGGGCCGCCGAGCAGGAAGAACATGAGGCCGCCGGCGAAGAGGGTGGCAACCAGCGGGGTGATGACCACGGGCATCATGGAGGCGAGCCAGCGGGGCAGCTTGAGCAGGGAGAGCCAGTAGGCGCACAGACCTGCGAGCAGACCGGCGACGATACCGCCGAGGAAGCCGCCGCCGACCATGACGGCGACAGAACCGGCGATGAAGCCGGGGGCGATACCGGGGCGCTGGGCCAGGCCGTAGGCGATGTAGGCTGCCAGAATCGGAACCATGGCTCCCAGGCCGAAGCCACCGATGGTGTGCAGGGCAGCACCCAGGTAGAGGGAGAGGGGGGTGTCGCCCAGGTTGGTCAGGGAGGCACCGGAGAGGATGGCTTCGGTGTCAACGTCCCCCAGGTTGGGCATGGTGATGGCTTCGAGCATGAAGCCGATAGCCAGGATGATGCCGCCTGCTGCCACGAAGGGAATCATGTAAGAGACGCCGGTCATCAGGGCCTTGTAGATGCGGGTGCCCCAGGAGCCGCCCTCTTCTGCGGTTTCAGCGGAGTCGGCTGCACCGGCAGCAACGCGCTTGCCGTTGGGCTTTTCGGCCTCGGCCAAGGCTTCTTCAATCATGGCCTTGGGCTCGTCGATACCGCGCTTGACGGGTGCTTCAACGTAGGGCTTACCGGCGAAGCGTTCACGGCCGCGCACAGGCAGGGCAACGGCGAAGACGACGGCGTCGGCTTCGTCAATTTCGCCCTGGGTGAGCTTGTCGCCGCCGGATGAGCCCTGGGGTTCAACCTTGAAGTCGTAGCCCAGCTCTTCGGCGGCGTATTTGAGGCCGTCGGCTGCCATGTAGGTGTGGGCGATGCCGGTGGGGCAGTTGGTCACAGCCACAATCTTTTTGCGGCGGGCAGGTGCTGCATCGGCAGTGCCAGCGGCTGCAACAGATCCGGATGCGGCGTCCGCAGCGGGTGCCTCAGCTGCCTTTTCGCGCAGGCCCAGGGCCTCTTCAACAAGAACGACGACCTCGTCGGCGGTCTTGGCGTCGCGCAGGGCAGCGGTGAAGGACTTCTTCATGAGGGAGCGAGCCATCTGAGAGAGGATCTTCAGGTGGGCTTCGTCGCCGTCTGCGGGAGCTGCGATGAAGAAGATGAGGTCGGCGGGGCCGTCCTTAGCGCCGAAGTCAACGGCGGGATTGGGGCGGGCCATAGCCAGGGTGGGCTCGGTGACGGCTTCACTGCGGCAGTGGGGAATAGCGATACCGCCGGGAATACCGGTATCGGTCTTTTCCTCGCGGGCGCGCGCAGCGGCGTAGAGGGTCTCAAAGTCGGTAGCGCGGCCAGCACCTACGACGGCACCAGCTAGATGCTCGATGACATCGAAGCGGGACTCGCCAAGGTTCTCATCGAGGCTGATGAGATCCGCAGTGATAAGAGCAGACATGTGCTCCTCCTCGGATTGTGTTGTTAGGGGTTTAAGAATGTGGTTCGGTTAGGGTTTAGAGGGCCAGCTCACGCAGGGTGACTGCTTCGGGCGTGGTTGATTCTAGGGTGGGCACCTGGGTGCCGGGCAGGGAGGCCGCCGCTGAACCGTGGGCTACCGCCTGCACCAGGCATTCGGGCAGGGTTTTGCCCTGCTCGTGGGCGATCAGGAAGCCGGCCAGGGAGCAGTCGCCTGCGCCCACGGTAGAGCGTACCTTGATGGGGGCGTGGACGGCGTGCCAGGCGCCTTCTGCGGTGACCAGCACGGCTCCTCCCCCGCCCAGGGTGGCAAGGACCATTTCGACACCGCGGTCAACCAGTTCCTTAGCGGTAGCTGCAGTGAGTTCGGGGCTGGCTTCAAGCTCGTCCGCCATCTCGATCTTGCCCACTAACTCAGCCAGCTCTTCGGAGTTGGGCTTGATGAGGTTGGGCATGCCATCCAGACCGACCAGGGCGTCGCGTAGGGCGGCACCGGAGGTATCGACGGCGATGCGGGGGGCCTTCTCGCCCAGGGACTCGCGGATTGAGCGGCCCACAACGGCGTAGTAGTCGGAGGGGACGCCAGCGGGCAGGGAACCTGCCAGCACCAGCCAGGAGGCCTCGATGGTTTCCTTGATCATGAGGCGGGTCAGCTGCTGCTGGGCCACATCGTTCAGGGGCTCGCCGGGGGCGTTGATTTTGGTGGTGGTGCCGTCGGGCTCAACAACGGTGATGTTCGAGCGGATCGGAGCGCCGATAGGCATGTTGACGAAGGGCACCTCGGCCTCTTTGAGGCTGGCCAGCACGGGGTCTTCGTTGTCGCCGGGCAGCACCGCTACGGTTTCGAAGCCGGAGATGTTGAGGGCACGGGCAATGTTGACGCCCTTGCCACCGGGATCTGAGGCCGCTGCGACGGCACGCTGAACGGCACCGCGCTTGATTTCGTGGTTGAGCTCCACGGTACGGTCCATGCTGGGGTTGGCAGTTAGGGTCACGATCATGCGATAAGTACCTCTACGTTGGATTCTTCAAGCGCTGCAGCGAGGTCACCCTCGGGCGCTTTATCGGTAATGAGAGTATCGATGTCTTCAAGCCCGGCAAAACGCACCAGGGACTCCTGGCCGAACTTGGCGGAGTCGCATAGGAGCACCACGCGGCGGGCTGACTTGACGATGGCGGTCTTAACGATAGCTTCGTTGAGACCGGGGGTGGAGAGCCCAAATTCGGCGTCCAGGCCGTTCACGCCGATAAAGGCGATGTCGGGGCGGATGGTTTCGAAGTGGGCGGCGGCCCGGGTGCCAACGGCGGCCCAGGTCATTTTGCGGAGCTGGCCGCCCACCATATCGAGCACTACGCCATCGGCTTCTGCCAGTTTCACGGCGATGTGAAGGGCGTGGGTGATGATGAGGCGGTCGGCACCTGACTTGAGGGAAAAATCAGCGGCGGCGATACGATCGGCGAGGATTTCGATGGTGGTACCGGCGTCAAGAACTACCGCACCGGCGTCCGAATCGCGCAGCAGCTCGTAGGCACGCAGAGCGATTTTCTGCTTTTCGGGGGTGTTCATGTTTTGACGCAGAGCAATGGACGACTCTACAGAGGTCGATTGCTCTACGGTTACGGCACCGCCATGCACACGGCGCAGCTTACCGTCAGCTTCGAGAGCTGCTAGGTCACGGCGGACGGTTTCCATCGTGACTTCGTAGCGTCTAGCCAGGTCTGCGCCGTTGACACGGCGTGCAGAAGCCACGAGCTTCGCTATTTCGGCACGTCGTTCTTCAGCGAACATGTGTTTATCACCTTATACAACTGGAAGGTGGGTCGGGTGACCCTATCTACAGTTGATTTTATGTGGGTTTCTGTGGGCACGTCAATGTAAAACCCACGGTTACGGGTGCATTTCGGTGTTTTGGTTGGGTTTTTCGGTCAACTTCACTAGGGCCAGTGCCAAAACCCAACCGATAGCACACCCGAGGGTGTTGGCGAGGACGTCCAGGGGCGAGCTGGTGCGCCCGGGCATGAAATGCTGGGTGGTTTCGATAGCCAGGGTACAGGCCAGACCGCCCAGGGGTACGAGCCAGGTGCGGGCCGGGCGTAGCAGCCAGGTGAAGAGAAAACCACCGGGCACAAACATGACCACGTTCGACAGCCATTCCACCTGCCCGTAGCCAAACCAGGTTGGCAACCAGCCGCGGGCGTGGCCGTCCGCAAGTATCCGGGCTAGGGTTTCACCTGACTCGCCGGAGTCAACGTGGGTGGGCCAGAGAACGATGAAGGCGACGGCAGCTACGTACAGGCAGGTGATAGTCCAGAGGAAAATACGCCCCACTAGGGCTTACCTACCAGCAGGGGTTCCTTAGCCTCTAGCCAGTGGGCAAGGCCCGGCAGATCAACCTCGAATGGTTCGGCGTTGGCAATGGTGCCGAATTCGCGGCCGTGGGTGGCAGAGAGGGCACGGCGGATCAGGGAGCCGTGGGAGACGGCGATGACGCGCTGGCCCGGGTAGTCGCGGGCAATCTGGCGCAGCACCTTGATGCCGCGCAGGTAGACGGAGCGTTCGCTTTCAACGCCGCTGTAGTAGGCATCTGGTTCCTTGCGAGCCTCGGCTGAAATGTCGAGCCCCTCGGCTTCGCCATAGCCGCGTTCGACCAGGTCGTCGTAGGTGCGGTCGACGGTCAAACCGAAGGCGGCACCGATAATTTCTGCGGTCTCGTAGGCACGGGAAAGCGGGGACGACACCACCACGTCGAACTCAAAACCCCTAGCCTTAAGAGAGGCTGCGGTCTCGTGGGCTTGGGCGCGACCGGTATCGTTGAGAGGAATATCGCTGGAGCCCTGCATGAGGTGGGCCTTGTTCCAGTCGGTCTGGCCGTGGCGAATCAGCATGATGGAGGACACCCGGCGGGCAGGTGCCAAGGGCACCACCTCACCGTTGTGGGGCACCAGCACTTTCTGGCCGGTACGGGCGGTTTGCAGGCGGGAAATCAGCATGCCGTGCACCACGATAATCAGGTTCTGACCGGGGTAGTCGGCTTCAACCTGGTCGAGGGCGTCTTCAACGCGGGCGAGGAAGTCGGCCAGGGGTTCGATGTCTGCGGTTTCGTTTTCTACCGTCTCCCAGAGGGCGGGGTTATTCTGTACGCCTTCGAGGTCTTTGAAGGAGCGTTCTGCTAGACCAGGGTAGGAGCCGAGGACGGGTAGGCCCAGCTCGTCGGCGATGATGGCACCGGTTTCTGCGGCGCGGGATAGGGGGGAGGTGACGACGCCATACCAGGTGAAGCCGGGGTGGGTGTCCGCTTGAGTCTTGGCGTATTCGAGCACGTTGTGGGCGGCGGTAAGCGCCTGGGCGCGGCCGGTGTCGTTGAGGGGTATGTCGCTGGAGCCCTGTAGGCGGTGTACGAGGTTCCAGTCGGTCTGTCCGTGTCGAATGAGTACGCTAGGCATGGGTTCTATTATCCCACTTTCTGTGGGCTTGCGTGGGTTTATGTGATAGATGCCCCGCCGTTGTCATGCTGCTCTAGGCCCACAATTCGAACTGCTCAAACCCGTCTGGAATGTCCATTTCATCGAGCATTGCCCCACTTGCATTGATGAGGAGCTGCCTTAGCCCTGGAATACATTTTTCCCCTGTTCCAAGTTGCCGCGCAATGTAAACAGCTATTGCAAGAACAAAGTTGATTTTAGAGGTATCTGCGCCATCGAGTGACTCACTAAGAAGCTCTGGAGGCTTTCGTAGGGTAACACCCTGCACCGCTGATGCAAGGTTCCACACCCTACTGTGGTGGGCAGCTGCGTTTCGAAAAATAGTGAATACCCTCAGAAAACTTTCAAAAGCGGGAGCCTGTAAGCCCACTTCAAGCGCGATCTTCTTGCGCACAGAGGCATCCTTAATATTTGAATACCATTTCGAAAGGAGACCGAAGCTCATAACCTCAGTTGCGATCCATAAAGGTGGGTACTCCGAGTCATACTTCGAATAGAAGGCCCTCACAAAGGGTAAGGTCTCATTCTTCTTCAAAAGCCGCTTCAGCTCGTGAAGGTCTTGCTCGTGCTTGTCTTCTGCAAAATACAGACCAGGCTGTGTCGCGTAGGCAAGGGGGTCGCCATTTGAGGGGAAATGCCTAATCATTGCGGCCCGTAGCCAGACTTCAATGATTTCAGAGAGCTTCATAATATAGCCTCGAAGTTCAGCATCGAACTCGTATAAATCAAGAATCTCTGCAGCATCGGTTCCAGGAATAAATCGGGCCTGTGCAGTATGGTTAGTTTTATCTTCGAAGAAGAACCATGCGTAGCCCTTGAAACGGTAGTAATCGACCTGGGTTAGAAAAGCGGGAAGGACCTGGTCTTGGTCGCTTAGCCCTTGACAGGCGAGCTTGGCTCTCAGGACTTGGCTGTTCTGAGCCTGTTTCGCAAAAGGAAGTCTAGACATAAATAAACCCGTCCATTTGAGGATTCCTACTAGGATTATCTTAGTAGAGAACTAGCCTTGACGGGTCTTCTTGCCACCCATACTACAGACTTTTTACGCCAGGTGCAACCTTTCTTGAAAAGGTTTCCCTTCATTTCTCAACACTGCAGGGGCCCTGTAGCTCTACCACCCTTCAATGAGTATAGGAACTGATATGTACTGGGTTTCGGTCATACCAGCCACTCGTCCCCCTCCCACGCTCCCCTACCAGCGCGTCCTATGAGAGCATAGAACCATGTTTGAACTTCACTCAGCCCCCACCCACTTTGCCCCCGCCTGCGCCGTCTTCGACTGCGACGGCGTCCTACTCGACTCAGAAACCCTTTGGGGCGAAATCCAGGCCGAAATGTTCAAACACTACCGGGTAGAGCTCACCCCCGAACTCGAAGCTTCCCTCGTCGGCATCTCAGCCGGCGATCTTGCCGACCGTCTCTCAGCCCTCACCCCGCTGGCGTCCGAATTCGACGGCTCCCCCGAAGCCTTCCGCGACAGCGTCTACACCACCATCACTACCACCGAGTTCGATATCATCGACCGCGGCGTCACCACCATCGACGGCGCCCTCGACGCCATCAAACTGCTTTCAGCAAAAATCCCCGTGGCGGTAGCGTCCAACTCCGGCGGCAAGCTACTGACCAAAAAACTCACCCACTTCGGCTACGCCCCCTACCTGGATACCTGGGTCTCCTTCCACGACGTCGAAGAAGGCAAGCCCGCCCCCGACATCTACCTCGAAGCAACCCGCCGCCTGGGCTTCGCCCCCGAGCAGGCCCTCACCGTTGAAGACTCCGTCACCGGCATGACCGCAGCCACCGCCGCTGGCACCAACTGCCTGATTTACCAGGTAGAGCCGGACGCCGCCACCCCCACTCCCCTACTGACGGCAGGTATCGGGCGGTTCAGCTCCTTCACCGACCCCGACTTCCTCGCCCAGCTTCACGCCTGGGTAGGGCACCTGCCCGACCGCGACCGCTAAACCCACCAACTTCTCAAGGACGAGCAGTGACAGACCCCGAGAAGAACCCGAGCCCCTCCCGCTACGGCCGCCGCCTCGAAGACCTCAGCGACGACGAACGCGCCTACTACCGCGAATTCCTCCCGCCCCAAGCCTTCACAGGGGAGCAGGGGGCGGGGCAGGCGTCCGCCCCGCTAGAGTCAGCGGACGCCGCCCACCCGGCGCGGACGGGCCCCGACAGCCAGCGGGGCAAACGGCCCCGCAGCCGCTGGTACTGGCTACCGCACTCCCTCACTATCGTGGCGGTGATTCTGGCGGTGGCCTCTTTTCTGATGGTGCCCGCCATCTACAGCGACGCAACCCCGGAGCTACGCCGTAACTACGTGATTATGTGGGCTGAGCTTGCCTTCTTCTTCCTGCTTTTTGCGGCCCTGCTGTACGGTATCTTTGCGCTCTCGCGGTTCACCGACCACGACGATGAGGATGACGAGCGGCTCATGCGCCCCACCGATTTTGCTGAGCGCCTCTACGAGCAGGAGCTTGAGCGCGGTACCGGCCGAAACGGCGGGAACGGGCCGGGGGTGGGTGGGCTCTACGACTCGTCCTGGATTAGCGGCAAGAAAAACGATTAGAGAGCAAAAGGGCCGGCTCCCGACGGGAACCGGCCCTTAGCTATCCCGTTTTAGGCGATGGGATAACAGAAAAGGACGCGCGGATGCGCTTTTGCCGGCTAACCTTCTTGCTGGTTCGCTGACGCTCACAAGCAATTCATGCCAGCCCCAGCCAGCCGGCTCCAAGCGCATCCGCGCGTCCTTCGGTCTGCCTTATCGGCGCATGACCTTGCGGGCCAGCATGTTGCCCACCAGCTGGATGAGCTGCACCAGAATAATAATGACGGCGACAACCGACCAGGTGATGACTTCGTTGAAGCGCTGGTAGCCGTCCACCAGGGCGACCTTACCCAGGCCGCCACCGCCGATGTAGCCGGCCATAGCTGACATGTCGACCACGCCGATGACCAGGAAGGTGTAGCCCAGGATCAGCGGGCCGAGGGCTTCGGGGATCATGACGGTGAAGAGGATGCGCATCTTGGAGGCGCCCATGGCGCGGGCGGCCTCAATAACACCGGGGTCGATGGAAACCATGTTCTGCTCGACGATGCGGGCGATAGCGAAGGTAGCGCCAAAGACCATGGCGAAGATGGCTGCGTTGACGCCCAGGCGGGTACCGACCACCATCTGGGTCAGGGGGCCCAGGGCAGCGAGCAGGATGATGAAGGGGATGGGGCGTACCACGTTGACCACGACGTTCAGCAGGATGTTGACGAAGCGGTTAGCCAGGATGTTGCCCTGGCGGGTGGTGTAGAGCAGCAGACCGAAGATCATGCCTAGGGCACCGGCGACCAGCATGGTCAGTGAGACCATGTAGAGGGTGTCGCCGAGGGCGGGGATGAGTTTGTCGGTGACGAAGGTTGAGTCCACGGTTAGCGTACCTCCTGCACGCGGGTGACGGTCTTGAGTTCAGCGACCACGGCGTCGAGGCTAGTGACGTCACCGAGCAGTTCGAGGGTGAGGTTGCCGTAGCTCTTGCCCTGCAGGGTTTCGAGGCCGCCCTGCACGATGTTGAAGGAGACGTTGCGGGAGCCCAGGTAGGAGAGTACCTTGCCGATGCCGTTGTTGCCTTCGGTGATTTCGATGTTGATGAGGTAGCCCTTGTGGCGGGCTTTGAGGTCGGCGGCTTCGTCGCCTACGGGTAGGGACTTGACGGTGGTTCCGACGAAGCGGCGGGCGACCTCTGTTTGGGGGTTGGAGAAGACGTCGTAGACGTTGCCTGATTCGACGACTCGGCCGTTTTCCATGACGGCTACGCGGTCGGCGATGGTCGAGACGACGTCCATTTCGTGAGTAATGACGATGACGGTGATGCCCAGCTCGGCGTTGACCTTTTTGAGCAGGTCGAGCACTTCAGCGGTGGTTTCGGGGTCCAGGGCGCTGGTGGATTCGTCGGCCAGCAGCAGGGAGGGTGAGGTGGCAAGGGCACGGGCGATACCGACGCGCTGCTTCTGACCGCCGGAGAGCTGGTCGGGGTAGTTTTTGGCCTTGTCGGCGAGCCCTACGAAGTCGAGCAGTTCGGCGACGCGTTCGGCTCGCTTGGCCTTGTCCCAGCCCGCGATGATGAGCGGGAATTCGACGTTACCGGCGACGGTGCGGGAGTTCATGAGGTTGAACTGCTGGAAGATCATGCCGATGTTGGTGCGCACCTGGCGCAGCTGCGATTCGCGCTTACCGGCGATTTCAAAGCCATCGACGGTGAGTGATCCTGTGGTGATGGCTTCTAGGCCGTTAATCAGGCGCACCAGAGTTGATTTACCGGCACCGGAGTAGCCGATGATGGCGAAGATTTCACCCTTGGTGATGGTGAGGTCTACACCGTTGACGGCGGTGACGGTTTTTTTGCCGACCTTGAACTCTTTGGTCACGTTGTTCAGCACGACCATGGGCTGGGGCCCGGTTGGCTGTAGTCGCTGTTCGGTCATGTCTTCTTCTTCGGTTGGGGTCTTGCGGTGACTGTGGGCGGACGCACCTGCTGGGGGTATGCGCACAGCGGCAGCCTTTGCGGGGCTAGAGCTGGGCACCGGACGGGGCCGAAGTGTCTAGCCTACCGCAGTTGGCTGCCGCTGTTGGGGTGCGTGAGCTAGCTCAAGGGTGAGCTCTGCCTAGTGTTTTAGCCGTTGCGCTTCTGCTCTTCGAGGGTGGCCAGGGTGGAGCGCAGTTCGGAGACGTCGGTGGTGACTTCAACTGCGGTGCCCTGGGTGTCTTCCTGTACCACGGCCTGTACTTCTTCGGTGTGGTAGAGCTCTACGATCTTCTTGTAGGTCTCGTTGTCGGCGTTATCGGCGGTGGAGACGAAGAGGTTGACGTAGGGGCGGGCTGACTCGTTAGCAGGGTCGTCCTGGGCCAGGGCGTCCTTGGGGTTCAGGCCGGCGTCCTTGAGGAAGTCGTTGTTGATGACGGAGCCGTCAACGGATTCGAGGGCGAGCACGGTCTGGGCTGCGTCGACGGGGGTGACGGTAACCTTGGAGGCTGCGGTGTCGAGGTCGTCAACGGTGGGGCTGGTGGTTTCTGAGGTGAAGGAGACCAGGCCGTTTGCTTCGAGCAGCAGCAGGGCACGGGCTTCGTTGACGGTGTCGTTGGGGATGGCGATTTCAGCACCCTGGGGCAGGGCTGAGATGGAGTCGTGCTTGTTGGAGAACAGCGCCATGGGGTAGATAACGGTGGGGCCTACAATCTGCAGGTCGTCGTTTGCTTCTACGTTGTAGTTGGAGAGGTAGGCGATGTGCTGGAACCAGTTGAGGTCGATTTCGCCGGAGCTCAGGGCGGGGTTGGGCTGGGTGTAGTCGGAGAATTCAACGATTTCGATGTTGATTCCCTCTGCCTTTGCAACCTCTACGAGCTTGTCGTTGGAGGGGTCGGTGCCTACTACGCCGATTTTGACGACGTCGTCGCTGGAGGATGAGCCGCAGGCTGCAAGACCGAATGCGAGGGGTACGAGAGCCAGAGTGGCAACAAATTTCTTCACGGCTATGAATCTTTCTGTTGAGAAATAGTGGTGTGTGCGGCCACGGTTCAGCGGCACCGTCTCTAGCGCTGTGTGCTGATGTGGTTTCGGGTGTCTAGGCTAGACGCCTCTTCTATTAGAACACTGTGGCGCCGCCACTCCCTCATGCGGCTTCTTTTTGGGTCATATGTCACGTGTGTGACCGCAACAAAAAGTTACGGCGTCATAAAACGTCACAAAAGGACGGTCGGCCTAACCCTTATTTTCTGCGAGCCAGTTGGCCTGCCAGGAGGTAAGACGCTCCCGAATGCCCACAAAGTGCTCCCGCATGAGCGTGGTGGCGGCGTCCGCGTCCTTATCGCTGATGGCCTCGTAAAGTTTGCGGTGGGCTTCAAGCAGGGTGCAAGTCTGCCCTTCGTCGAGGGGGGCGACAGTGTCGAGCACCCCGGCGATGGTGTCATAAACCTGCCAGAAGACATCCAGGAGCCGGGATAGCAATTCATTGCCCAGGGGCTCAAAGATTGCCGCATGGAAGCGCTGGTCGTGTTCTGCCAACCAGGTTCCCTGGTGCACGCTAGCTTCCATAGCATCGTAGGCTTCTTTGACGCGGGAGAGCTGTTCTTGGGTTATCACGGGAATGACCGAGCGTAACAAACCGACTTCTAGGGCTTCTCGCACTTCAACAAGTTCCAGGGCTTCTTGGCCGCCGTGGTAGAGGGCCAACTGCCCTCGGAAGCCAAGAGCTCGCACCATCGAGGTCAGGGCGTTCCCGCCCACGAAGGTGCCAAAGCCGTGGCGCACCTCAACGATGCCGAGAGCTTCAAGCACCTTGAGGGCCTCGCGGATCGAATTGCGACCCACCCCGAGCTCGTCGATGAGCTCTTGTTCGGTGGGCAGGGGGTCCCCCTGGCCCAGCTGCCGTTGGAAGATGAGGTCGATGATGTCATGTTGTAGTTGCAGCTGGCGTTTTTGGGCAGCGCTGAGGGGGGACGCCCGGTGCAAGAAAGCGGGCACGGGCCGTTCTAATCGGGGGCTGGTGAATGAGTCGTGGTGGTTCATACTACCGATTCTTACATCTTCTGCTTGACCAAATTAGACGTTCGTCACTACTATACAGTATATAGGTAGGACGTCCTACCTCCACTTTAGTTAGACAACCTCCCGCTCCGTCCCAGGAGCGCAGCCCCTAAAGGAGTGAGACATCGATGTCACAGCTCACCCGCGTCAAGGAATTTGACACCTCACGCCGCGGCTTCTTCAAGATCGCCGGCGGTATCAGCGCAGCCACCGCCTTCGCCGCCTCCATCGCAGCCTGCGGTAACTCATCAACTACCACCGACTCGTCCGCAAGCGGCAGCGCCGCAGGTGCCAACAACGACGGCACCATCACCGCCGCCATCGCCTACGACGTCTCAACCACTTTCGACCCCTCACAGGCATCAGGCGCCGCCCCCTTCGCCGCCAACATGCACATCTTCGAAGGTCTCTACGGCCTCGACCCAGCCACCCGCGAGCGCTACAACGCCCTGGCTACTGGCGACCCCGAAGTTGTGGACGAAACCACCTACCGCGTCTCCCTGCGTGAGGGCGCTAAGTTCCACGACGGTGCAGCTGTCACCGCAGCAGACGTCGTCAAAACCTTCGAGCTCTACACCTCAGAAGAATCGCTCTTCAGCCAGTTCCTCTACTTCATCGACACCGTCACCGCTGTTGACGATGCCACCGTAGAGTTCAAGCTCAACCAGCCCTTCCCCCTCTTCGCTGACCGTATCGCCCTGGTCAACATCATGCCCGCCTCAGCTAGCGACGACATCGAAGCTTTCGGTGCCCACCCCATCGGCTCAGGCCCCTACAAGTTCGTTTCTGCTACCAAGGGCGATCACATCGCCTTTGAGCACTTCGACGACTACAACGGCCCCCGCCCTGCCCTGGCCAAGAACATGAAGTGGCTGATTCTGGTAGAGTCCTCAGCCCGCGTTACCGCCATGAGCTCCCAGCGCGTCCAGGCTATCGAGTCCGTACCCTACGACAGCCTTCCCGTTCTGGAGAACACCAACGGTGTTACTGCTGAGTCGGTTCAGTCCTTCGGTCTGCTCTTCATGATGTTCAACTGTGCCAAGGCCCCCTTCGACAAGAAGGAAGTTCGCCAGGCCCTCTTCTACGCCATCGACATCGAGAAGGTTATCTCCACCGGCCTGCTGGGCAACGCTACCGCAGCCACCTCATTCCTGCACGAGGAGCACCCCAACTACACTGAGGCCTCCACCGTCTACAGCTACGACAAGGCCAAGGCCCAGCAGCTGCTCAAGGACGCCGGGGTCGAGAATCTCTCCATCACCCTGCGCACCACTGACCATGACTGGGTCAAGCAGTGCTCCCAGCTGGTTCAGGAATCCCTGAAGGACGCCGGTATCGAGGTCAACCTGCAGGACTCCCAGAGTTCCTCCCTCTACTCCGACTATGTCGACACCGGTGACTTCGACGTCGTCTTGGCCCCCGGCGACCCCTCCGTCTTCGGCAACGATCCCGACCTGCTGCTCTCCTGGTGGTACCGCGGTGCCACCTGGCCCGAGAAGCGCTTCCGCTGGTCAACCACCGCCGAATACACCCAGCTGCAGGAGGCCATGGCTGAAGCCGTCGCATCTGAAAGCCCCGATTGGAAGGGCGTCTTCGACATCGTGGCAGAGAATGTCCCCCTCTACCCCCTCTTCCACCGCAAGCTGCCTACCGCCTGGTCGGCTGATACCCTCACCGACTTCGCCCCCATTCCCACCACCGGCCTGTCCTTCCAGAATGTGGGTACAACCCAGGCCTAGGTGGTTCCACCGGCACCGGCCTCCCCCAGCTGGTTTACCCGGTACCCCGTGAAAAGGTAATCCCATTTCCACACATCACATCCCCTTTTCACACCCCACTCGGCACCTGCCCGCCCACGCTTGGGCAGGTGCCGAGCCCGCACAAGACCTCTTACCCCACCGGGGCAGCCCATCACACCCCCGAGCCGCCCCGTCTCCGTCCTAAAAACTTTAGGGAGCCAGACCCGTGTCAAACTTTCTCAGACTGCTCGGCAGGCGCCTTATCGCCCTGCCCATCATGATTCTGGGCGTCACCATCTTGGTCTTCGTCATCCTGCAATTCACCCCCGGCGACCCGGCAACCATCGCCCTGGGTGAAGGTGCCTCAGAAGAAGCCAAAGAAGCCTACCGAGAATCACGGGGCCTCAACGACCCGCTCATCGTCCAGTACTTCGCTTTCCTCTCCCGGCTTATCCGATTCGACCTGGGCATGACCACTCCTCCGGCTCAGCCCGTTATCGACCAGATCAAGGTAGCCTTCCCCACCACCTTGCAGCTGACCTTCCTGGGCGTGCTGATTGCGGCGGTGGCCTCCCTGATGCTGGGTGTCATTGCGGCCCTCTACCGCGACCGCTGGCCCGACCAGATTATCCGCGTGCTCTCCATGGCCTCCATCGCAACCCCCTCCTTCTGGCTGGGTATTCTGATGATTCAGTACTTCGCCCTGGGCCTGGGCTGGTTCCCCACCGGCGGCTCCGCCCCTCCCGGGAGCGGCTTTGGCACCTGGCTCTCGCACATGTTCCTGCCCGCGGTGGCCCTCGCTATCCCGGTCAGCGCCTCGCTGACCCGCACCGTCCGTACCTCCATGGTTGAAGAACTCGACAAGGACTACGTGCGCACCGCCATCGGCAACGGCGTACCCCGCCGCGAGGTCATCACCAAGAACGTGCTGCGCAACGCCCTCATCACCCCGGTCACCGTGCTCGGCCTGCGCATCGGCTACCTGCTCGGCGGTGCTGTGGTCATCGAAATGATCTTCTCCCTCAACGGCATGGGCAACCTCATTTTCATCGGCATCACCGGTAACGACATCAACCTGGTTCAGGGCGTCGTGCTCACCATCGCCGTCACCTTCGTTCTCGTCAACATCATCGTTGACCTACTCTACCTACTCATCAACCCCCGTATCAGGAGCGTCTAACCATGCGTAGCGGACTAGCAGAACGCCTCTCAGCGCCAGGCATCCGATTCAGGGCGCTCCCCACCGGCTCTAAAGTCGCCCTCAGCTTCATCGCAGTCATCGCCCTGGTTGCGATTTTTGCACCCTGGCTAGCACCCCACGACCCGCTGGCCTCCACCGGTGCCCCCATCGGGGCCCCCAACTCCGAGTACCTCTTCGGTACCGACCGTCAGGGCCGAGACATCCTCTCCCGTCTCATGTACGGTGCCCGCGCCTCCCTACAGGTCGGCCTGGGCGCTGTGGCTCTAGCCCTCATCATGGGCGGTATTCTCGGCGCCCTGGCAGCCACCAGCTCCAAATTCGTCTCCGAACTGATTATGCGCGTCATGGATGTGCTCATGGCCTTCCCCGGCATCGCCCTAGCAGCCGTCCTGCTGGCCTCCCTGGGCAACTCGATCGGAACCATCATCTTCACCATCGCCGTGGTCTACACCCCGCAGCTAGCCCGTGTGGTCCGTGCCCAGGTGCTAGCCACCTGGGACGAAGACTACGTCCGCGCTGAGCGCGTCATGGGAGCACCTCGCTTCTACATCCTGCTCAAGCACGTGGTCCGCAACACCATCGCCCCCGTGTTGGTATTCGCCACGGTTATGGTCGCCGACGCTATCATCCTCGAAGCCTCCCTCAGCTTCCTCTCCGCCGGTGTACGCCCACCTAACCCCTCCTGGGGTAACGTCATCGCCGACGGCCGCGCCCTGGTATTGGCAGGGGGCTGGTGGGCCACCACCTTCGCAGGTGCTATCATCCTGCTGACCGTCCTGGCCCTCAACGTACTCTCTGAGGGCATGACCGACGCTATGGTCAACCCCAAGCTGCGCCGTAAGGTTAAGATCGACGACTCCTCCGTGGTTGCTGGCACCACCGTTGGTGCCCTCACCGCAGCGCCCTCTACCGCAGATGACAAGTCCATCGCAGCTGCCTCCCCCGAGGCCCAGGAGCAGGACGCAGCCCCCTGGGGTGAGTCCGTCAAGCACGCCGGCTCCCGCCCGGCAACCGAGAGGGACGCCGTCGCCGCAGCCAACCTGGCAGGGGTGCTGGAGGAACTCAAGAGCGCAGAAAACCGCCGTACCGATCGCCTACAGGCGGACGCGTCCGCACGCGTCATTCTGGAAGTCAAGGACCTCTCCATCTACTTCCCCGAACGCTTCGGCGATACCCCCGTGGTCGACCGTGTCTCCTTCACCGTTACCGAGGGCCAGACTATGGGCCTGGTCGGTGAATCAGGTTCCGGTAAATCCATTACCTCCCTGGCCATCATCGGCCTGCTCGATAAAAAGGCCAAGATTACCGGCTCCGTGCTCTTTGAAGGCCAGGAACTGGTAGGGGCCTCAGAAGCCGAGTTCCAGAAGCTGCGTGGCTCCGTGATTTCCATGGTCTACCAGGATGCCCTCAGCTCCCTGAACCCCTCCATGCTCATCAAGGACCAGATGAAGCAGCTAACCCGCCGTGGCGGTCGCAAGAGCCCCGAAGAGCTCCTGCGCTTGGTCAAGCTCGACCCCGAGCGTACCCTGGCCTCCTACCCCCACGAGCTCTCCGGTGGTCAGCGTCAGCGCGTCCTGATTGCCATGGCCCTCTCCCGCTCCCCCAAGCTGGTTATTGCCGATGAGCCCACCACCGCCCTGGACGTCACCGTGCAGGCCGAAGTGATCAAGCTCCTCAACGAACTGCGGGAGCAGTTGGGCTTCGCCATGATCTTCGTATCGCACGACCTGGCCCTGGTAGCCCAGGTGGCCCACCGTATCTCGGTCATGTACGCCGGTCAGATTGTAGAGGCAGGCTCCACCAGCCAGCTCCTGACCAACCCCATGCACGAATACACCCGAGGTCTACTCGGCTCCGTGCTCTCCATCGAGTCCGGCTCCGAACGTCTCTACCAGATTCCCGGCACCGTACCCTCCCCCTCCGACTTCGCCACCGGCGACCGCTTCGCCCCCCGCTCCCAACGCCCCGGTGCTGACCCCGAACAGAAGCTGGTCTTCACCCCCGTCCCCGGCGATACCGACCACCACTGGGCCTCCCACCTGGCCCCCGCCACTACTTCACAGGAGACAGCATGAACACCCAGCCTGTGACCCCCGTAGCAGAAAACCTGCTCAACACCACCGGCCGCGCCGCCGTCCGCCGCGTCAGCGAACCCATCATCGAGCTCAAAGACGTGCAGGTACACTACCGGGCCCGCACCGGCGGTATCTTCAAACCCAATATTGTCAAAGCTGTGGACGGGGTAAACCTGGACATCCGCCGCGGCGAAACCATCGGCCTGGTTGGCGAATCAGGCTGTGGCAAGTCCACCCTGGCCTCCGTCATCGTGGGGCTGCAAAAGCCCACCGGGGGCGACGTGCTCTTCAAGGGCAAGAGCGCCCTCAAACGCAATGCCGCCCTGCGTAAGGAATTCGGTTCGGACGTCTCCATCGTCTTCCAGGACCCCTCCACCGCCCTCAATCCCCGTATGACCGTGCAAGACATCCTCAAGGACCCCCTGGATGTACACGGCATCGGTGATAAGGCCGGGCGCGACCGCCGCGTCCGTGAGCTCCTGCACCTGGTGGGCCTGCCCACCTCAGCAGCGGACGCCCTCCCCTCCCAGATCTCTGGCGGCCAGCGCCAGCGCGTCGCCATCGCCCGCGCCCTGGCCCTGGAACCCAAAGTGATTGTAGCCGACGAACCCACCAGCGCCCTCGATGTCTCCGTCCGTGCCCAGGTGCTCAACCTGCTCTCAGACCTCAAGGAAGAACTCTTCCTCGGCATGGTCTTCATCTCCCACGATATTCAAACCGTCCGCTACGTCTCCGACCGTATCTGCGTGATGAATAAGGGAAAGATTGTCGAAGAAGGCAGCGCCGAGCAGGTCTTCGACACCCCCAGCCAGGACTACACCCGCACCCTGCTCGGGGCAGCCCCCACCCTGCTCCACGTCTAAACTAGCCACCCGGGCGGCGCAGCTCACCGCCGAGTACCGCGCCGCCCCAACCCCTTCAAGGAGAACACCCTATGACCGTTCCCGTTTTCTCCGGCGTCATCCCGCCCCTACTCACTCCCCGCACCGCAGATGGTGCCCTCGACCTTCCCTCCCTGCGCCGCCTCATTGACTATCTCATCGACAGTGGAGTAGACGGTATCTTCGCCCTGGGCTCCTCATCTGAGGTGCTCTACCTGACCAACGAAGAACGCGAAACTGTGCTCACAACCTGCGTGGACGCCATCGCAGGCCGGGTCCCCCTCATCGTTGGTATCAACGATATGACCACCGCCCGTGTCATCGACGAAGCCAAGCGTCTGCTGACCATCGGCGGTGAGGCCATCGTAGTTACCAGCCAGTTCTACGCCATCGACAATGCCTTCGAAGAAGAACACCACTTCCGCGCCATCGCCGATGCCGTCGACGTCCCCGTCTTCGCCTACGACGTACCGGTTCGCACCAAGCAGAAGCTCCCCCTGCCCCTGCTCACCAAGCTAGCCCGCGAGGGCGTCATTGCGGGCGTTAAAGACTCATCCGGTGACGACGTCTCCTTCCGCCAGCTCGCCCTCGCTACCCGCGACATCGACGGCTTCGCCGCCTTCACCGGCCACGAAGTTGTCTGCGACGGCGCCATGCTCTCAGGCGCCGCAGGACTGGTCCCGGGCCTCGGCAACGTTGATCCCGCAGGCTACAAGCGCCTCTACGAAGCCGCCCGCGCAGGCGACTGGGAAACCGCCCGCACTGAACAGGACCGCCTGGCTAAACTCTTCAACATCGTCTTTGTCGAAACCCCCAGCGTCTCCGGCGGCGCAGCAGGCCTTGGCGCCTTCAAAACAGCCCTGCAGGTCATGGGAGTTCTTGACTCCAACACCATGTCCCAGCCCATGGAAACCCTCGGCGACACCGAAACCCAGCGTATCCGCTCTATCGTCGAATCAGTCGGGCTCATCTAGCCCCTCCACCTGAGAAAGGGACGCCCTCATGACCCACCAGCCCGTAGCACTCACCGCAGATCTTGGCGGCACCAAAACCGCCCTCGGCATCATCTCCCCCACCGGCGACGTCCTGCACCGGGATAAAATCCCCACCCAGGCCCAGGCCGGAGGAATCAAACTCGCCGAGCACACCGCGTCCGCCTTAGCCGACCTCGCCGAGCTGGCCCGCAGCCGCGGCTACCAGCCCGCCGGCATCGGTATCGGATCCGCAGGCGTCATCGGTGAAGAAGGGCAGGTCATCACCGCGGCCAACCTCATCCACGATTGGAGTGGCACCCCGCTGGCAGCCATCGTCACCGACCGTACCGGTCTCCCGGCCTACGCCGTCAATGACGTCCACGCCCACGCCCTGGGCGAAGCCTGGCAGGGTGCCACTTCCACCGCCGAAACCAGCCTCATGGTAGCCTTCGGTACCGGCGTTGGCGGATCCTACATCAGCGGTGGTACCCAGATGAGAGGGGCCCATTCCCTAGCCGGGCACGTGGGCCATTTCTCCTCACCCTGGGCCGTCGGCATCACCTGCACCTGCGGCGGAACAGGCCATGTAGAAGCCGTTGCCTCTGGCACCGGCATCGTCTCCAGCTACCACCGCCTCGGCGGCGAAAGCCCCGCCGCCAACCTCTTCGACCTCGAACACCTGGCCGATGCAGGTGACCCTATCGCCTGTGACGCCATCGCCCTTGGAGCCCGCGCCGCCGGTATCGCCCTCGGAGACCTAGCCAACATCCTCGACCCCCACCTCATCGTCGTCTCCGGGGGTGTAATTAACCTCGGCAAACGCTGGTGGAACGACATGGCTACCGCCTATCTCGGCGCCGCCCTGGGGCAGGCTACCGAGACCACCATTGCCCGCGCCACCCTCGGCTCCGACGCACCCCTACTCGGAGCCGCCACCCTCATCCCCGACTTCGTCACCCGCTAGGAAAACACCGTGTTCACTCCCGATCAGCTCACCGACCTCCTCGCAGGCCAGCTCATCGTCTCTGCCCAGGCCTACCCCGGCGAACCCATGCGCGACCCACGAACTACCGGCCAGGTCGCCGCCTCCGCTGTCCTCGGTGGGGCAGCCGCCGTACGCGTACAAGGTCTAGCAGATATCCAGTTCACCCGCACTGCCGTGGAGGTGCCCGTCATCGGGCTTTGGAAGGACGGCCACGACGGCATCTTCATCACCCCTACCCTGCACCACGCCCTCGCCATTGCCCAGGCAGGAGCCCACATCGTAGCCCTCGACGGTACCCTGCGCGACCGGCCTGATGGGCTGAGCCTGGCTGAGGTTGTGCGGGGGGTTCATGAGGGGTCAAACGCCCTGGTCATGGCAGACTGTGACTCCCTCGATTCGGCCCTCGCAGCCGCTGACGCCGGAGCCGACTTCATCGGTACCACCCTGGCAGGCTACACCGGCGCCCGCCCCAAAACTGACGGCCCCGACCTGGAACTCCTCGAAGCCATCGCTGCCCGTAACCTTGGTCGTCCCCTCATCGCAGAAGGACGCGTACACACCCCCGCCCAGGCCCGAGCTGCTCTCGATGCTGGCGCCCACGCCGTCGTCGTCGGCACCGCCATCACCCACCCCATTTCTATTACGGGTTGGTTTAAAGAGGCAATGACTCAATAACAGAAAGGCTTCGCAGGCTCACGCTCGCTGCGAGCCTGCTCCGCCTTACCTATCAAAAAACCTGAAAATAACTAACTCAAGATAAAAATGGGGCGGGGTCACATTTATCAACCCCGCCCTAATTTTATATATTTTTATGACCCAATATTTTCCGGCTTCTGGAAGAAGGGGATATTGCTTTGAGCAAAACGATAATATTCTGCATTTTTTAGCTGAGACGCAGCAGCTTCATCGATAACCACCGTGACATCGGGGTGCAGCTGCAGAATCGAACCTGGGCAGGAGGCCGTAATGGGCCCCTCTGCCATGCCGGCAATTGCCGCAGCCTTGTTCTCGCCGTCCGCTACCAGCACGATTTTGCGGGCCTCCATGATGGTACCGATACCCTGAGTGAGGCAGTGAACCGGCACCTTTGAGGTATCACCATTGAAGAAGCGGGCATTATCTGCCACGGTCTTGGGAGCCAGAGTCTTGATGCGGGTGCGAGATGCCAGGGAGGACCCAGGCTCATTGAAGCCTATATGCCCGTTGGCGCCTATACCGAGTATCTGCACGTCAACTCCACCTTCGTCCTTCATGGCGGCCTCGTAGGCGGCGCACTCAGCCGGAATATCTTCGGCCATACCATTGAGCACATGCACCCGCTCGGCACTCAGGCCCACCTTCTGTACCACCTGGTCATCAATGACACTGTGGTAGGACTCCGGGTGGGCAGGATCAAGACCCACATACTCATCGAGAGCAAAGGCGCTCACAGCGCTCACATCGAGACCAGCTTGGACCCGGGCAGCAAGATGCTCATAGGTGCTCTCGGGTGACGAACCGGTTGCCACCCCCCACACGGTTGAGGCCCCGCGCTGATTATTTCGCTCGGTCACCATAGCGATAAGGGAGGCAGCATAAGCTCCCGCTTGGTCCTTTGAATCACATATAATTATTTCCATAAGAATATAGTACGAAAATATATGTATAAATACCCACCAGCACAACAATATGACGTATTGATAAGGGGCCCCCTATGCCGCGCACTTTTCTTTTTCATTCCCTGACCCGACTCACCTCACCGGCCACCTCCACCGGCTGGGCCCTAGTAGAAGGCGAGCACCTGCTGGCTGCCGGTGAGGGTGAAACCTGGAAGCAGCAGCTAGGTGCCGACCAGCTGGCCCAGGCTGAGGTGCGCGATGCGGGAGGCTGGGTCCTAGCCCCGGGATTTACCGATATTCATTGCCATGGCGGGGGCGGCACAGCTTTTGAGGATGCCCCCAATGTAGCTGCCGCCCTGCGCGTGCACGGGCAGGCGGGGACGTCCGCCCTGGTAGCGTCCCTGGTCTCTAATCCCCTGGAGCAGATGCAGGCCACCATGAAGGCTCTGCTCCCCTTGATAGGTCGGCAGGTGCCGGGGCAGGCCGCCCTGCACGGGTTTCACGCTGAGGGGCCCTTTATCTCTCCCGCCCACAAGGGTGCCCACGCCCCCGAGACTCTCAAGGTGCCCACGCCCGACGCCCTTGAACAGCTCTGGGATGCCTCTGAAGGTAAGCTCCTACAGATCACTCTGGCTCCCGAGACCGACCCCGGCCTAGCTACTCTGCGGCGCTGTATGGAGCTGGGTATCCGGGTTGCTGTAGGGCATACGGACGCCACCTATGAACAGGCCAAGGCCGCTTTCGATGAGGGTGCCTCTCTGCTGACCCACACCTACAACGCCATGCGCCCTCTACACCATCGCCAGCCCGGCCCGGTTGCCGCCGCAGCTGATAGCCCGCACGTGACCCTGGAGCTTATTTGCGATGGGGTTCATGTGCACGGACCTATGGTGCGGGCGGCCTTCTCGCTTGCCCCCGGTCGGGTAGCCCTGGTGACGGACGCGATGGCTGCCGCCGGGTGCGCGGACGGCCCCTACCGGCTAGGTTCTTTAGCGGTAGAGGTGCAGGATTCCGTTGCCCGGATCAAGGGCACCGAGACGATTGCCGGCAGCACGCTCACCCTGGCGCGGGCAGTAGAGCAAGCTGTCGCTTTCGGGATTCCCCTGGCAGAAGCGGCCCGGGCTGCCACCGGCGTCCCCGCTGCTGCCCTTGGCCTAGCGCAGGACACACACAGCTACGCCCTGCTGGGGCCGGACGGCTCCCTGCAGGGCGTGCTACGAGGTTAGCTCTTGTATGTTGAGCTTTTACTCATAGGTTTAGCAGGCTCACAGCGAAGCTGCTGGCTCGGCGGCTGGCGTGAATCGCCTTGTGAGCGAAGCGAACCGGCGAGAGGGTCGGTAGCGAGTGTGAGCCTGCTAAACCTAATATTTTGGCTAAGCTTTGCTGTACTTAGCTTCGAGGCTTTCGCGCACCTTACGGCGCAGGGTCTTGCCCAGCATGGAGCGGGGCAGCTCCTCGACCTCGTAGTAGTTCTTGGGCACCTTGTAGCGGGTCAGGCGCTCGTAGCAGTGCTGTTTGAGCTCTTCGGGGTCGATGGCGTGGCCCTCGGCAGGGATGATTGCCGCGGTAACCTTTTCACCGCCTGAGCCATCGGGCAGGCCAACAACGGCGCAGTCCGCTACCGAGTCGTGCTGTTTGAGTACGTTTTCAACCTCGGTGGGTGAGACGTTGAAGCCGCCGGTGATAATGACTTCCTTGATGCGGTCGACGATTTCGATGAAGTATTCGTGGTCCAGGCGCACAATGTCGCCGGTGCGTAGCCAGCCTCCGGGGAGCAGAGTCTTGCTGGTGTCTTCGCCGCGCTTCCAGTAGCCGCGCATGACCTGGGGGCCGCGTACCAGCAGTTCACCTTCGGCGCCGTCAGGTACATCTTCGAGAGTGTCTGGGTTGACCACGCGGATATCTGTTGAGGGGAAGGGCACGCCAATGGAACCGGCTTGGCGGCTGGAGTTCAGTGGGTTGCAGGAGACGAGGGGGGAGCATTCTGAGAGGCCGTAGCCCTCTACGAGCAGGCCCCCGGTGGCTTCTTCCCATTCTGCGACGAGTTCGGTGGGCAGATGCATAGCACCAGAGACAGCATAACGGATACCCTGCAAAGAGACGTTGCGTTTCTTGGCCTCATCAAGCATGCGGCGGTAGACCGGGGGAACTGCGGGCAAAATGGTGGGGGTAGTGCGCTTCATGGCCCGGAAGATCAGGTCCATGTCTACGGTGGGGAAGAGCACCAGGCGTGCCTTACACACTGCCGCGATGGTCTGCCCCAGGGTCATGCCGTAGGCGTGGAAGAGGGGCAGGACGGCGTAGATGACCTCGTCGTTGCCGGGCTGGATCCACTCTTCACCCATGCGGCCGTTTGATTCGAGGTTGCGGTGGGTGAGCATGACGCCCTTGGGCAGGCCGGTGGTACCCGAGGTGTATTGCAGTAGTGCCAGGTCGTGGGCGGTAGGGCGGTGGTGGTTGGCGGCTAGGGGCTGGTTCTTCATGAACTGGCGCCAGGGGGTGGTGCCGCGGGCGGTGCCTTCAAGTTTTTCGCGGGATTCTTTGAGCTTGCCGATGGGCAGTTTGAGGGCGGTGCGCATGGTGAAGGGCATTTCTTCGATCATGTTGACCGCGTAGATGTTCTTGGGGCGGATGTCGGTGGGCAGGGAGGTGATATTATCTGCGATTTTGTCCCAGACGATGGCTGCTTTCGCGCCGTGGTCTTCGAACATGTGGCGTAGTTCGGCGGAGGTGTAGAGGGGGTTGTGTTCTACTACTACAGCGCCCAGGCGCAGGATCGCGTAGAAGGCCACGATGTGCTGGGGGCAGTTAGGGAGAACCAGGGCGACGCGGTCGCCGTGCTGGATGCCGGCTTTGCGCAGGCCTTCGGCAACGCGCAGGATTTGGTCGCCCAGTTCACCGTAGGTGGTGGTGGAGCCGAAGAATTCGAGGGCGATTTTCTGCGGTACGGTACGCACTGCTTCTGCCATGAGGTGGCTGAGTGAGGTTTCAGGTAGGGCAACGTCTCTGTTGCTTTCTGACCTGTAGTTCTTGACCCAGGGGCGGTGGGCCAAGGGGAAGTCGGTGTCGGTCTGGGGTGAATTTTCGGCTGACTGCATACACACGATTGTGCCATAGGGGCGGTGAAGCTGACATACTTAGGGGTATGGCTCGACGTAGAAATGACGATATTAGCCCCGAAGAATTCCGGAGGCTCATGCGAGAGATTAACAAGCGCATGATTATTGCCGGTCTCATTGCAATCGGGGTTGGTCTGGGCGATTATTGCTCTAATGACCCTGATGTATGGGAGCTAGCATGACGAACTGGGATGAACTGCGCGCCGGCAAGAGCGTCTTTGAACAGATGACGGCGGGCTTTGCCTACCGCCCCGACCAGGAGTGTGCCGATACCCATTACCGTGTGGTGGAGCTGGTTGAGGAGTACACCCGACTGTACCGGGCCCGCGATAGCCGCAAGCAGGAAGTGCTGGCCCAGATTGTGGGGTCGCTTGGTGAGGGGTCGATGGTTCGCCCTGCGGTCTCCTTTGATTATGGAGTGAACACCCATATCGGTGCGGGGTGTTTCTTTAACTTTGGCTGTGTTTTTCTGGACGTTGCCCCCATTACCTTTGGCGATGCCGTCCTGGTGGGCCCCAACGTACAGTTCTTAACCCCCACTCACCCGCTGAATCCGGTAGACCGTGAGGCCCTATGGGAGGGAGGTCTGCCCATTACGGTGGAGCGCAACGTCTGGATCGGTGGCGGAGCTATCCTCTGCCCCGGCATCACCGTGGGCGAGAACGCCGTGATTGGGGCCGGAGCCGTGGTGACCAAGGATGTTCCGGCCAACGCTGTGGCTGTCGGCAACCCTGCACGGGTTATCAAGTATGTGAATGCCGATGAGCGCCCCACCGACCCGGTCCACCAGTACAGCCCCCAGGCTCTGGGGCTGGCGTAAGTATTTTTTGTAGAAAGGGGCGCTGCCGGTGACCGACCAGCCTAAAAACCGCCGTGATTTTGATGAGTGGGACGCAGTCTTTGAGGACTCCGACCCCACCCGGGTGCTCGACCCGCGTACCTTCGGGCAGGACGCTGACAGCACCCCGGCGTCCACCCCTGCGGACGCCGGGGTCTCGGCTACCCGCTACCAGCGCGTCCCGCCCGCAGAGCAGAACCACCAGCAGACCGCACCGCCCCAGGTACAACCCCAGCCCACGCAGCAGGTTTATTCTGCTGAACCGACAACTCCTGCCCAGCCTCTGCGGGCGGTACCGGCGTCCGCCCGCCCGGCAGCGAATCTGGGTGCGACGGCGTCCGCGCTGAAGCGGGTTCAGTTCATTCCAGCTTTCTGTGGTGCGCTGGTTGCCTACGGTTTGACCACCGGGGGCCTGGCCCTAGCTCGAACTCTCATGGGACTGCTGGGAGTATCTACCTACAGCGGCCTGACCGAGACGGTTCTGGCGGTCACTGCACCCGCTAGCCGCGCCCAGGCCCTGCCCTGGCTCATCACGGTCGCGCTTGTTCTCTCCCTTGCCTTCGGGCTTGGCGGCTACGCTGCTACGCGCATGACAGCCCTTGCCCCCGGTAAGCAGGCTGTGGGCGTCCTGGCGGTCAGTGCCCTCGGCAGCCTGCTTGCCACGCTTCTCACCTGGGCCACAGACCAGCTAGCCCACCCGCTGACCCCCAGCTACGCCCTGCAACCGCTACTATCCCCAGATGTGGCAATCGGTGCCCTCACCGCCCTGGCGGCCGGCGTCCTGGCTCTTCTTGCAGCCCTCGCCGGGGGCGGGCTTGGCCTGCGCTACCACCGCACTCTGACCGGTGCGGACGCCCGCGCCAGCTAGCAGGCGTGAAGGCGCGTCACAGCACCCACAGTTCAGCCCACGAATCACACTTTGCCTGTAAAATATTTTCGTAAGAAAAAACACCCCAGTCTGCTCACCGCACTCCAGTTACAGGGCAACCGCCGAGCAGCCACCACCCGCAGGTGAAGGTTGCACCAGCACACGAGGTAAGTAGGGAATATGAGCGTAGTACGCGTAGGCATTGTCGATGACCACGAAGTTGTCCGTGAGGGCATGCGAGCTGTCGCAGCAGGCGCGAGCGAAATTGAGCTGGTTGCCGCTGCCCCCACCGCAGCCGACCTGCTGGTCGCCCTGGGCCGCAGCCTTTCCGATCCTTCCTCAGCAGACCTGGGCAAGCTCAAGCGCGACTGCGATGTCGTACTCCTTGACCTTTCTCTGCAAGATAAGTCCCGCCCCTCAGAAAACGTCGATATCTTGCAGCGCGCAGGTATCAAGGTACTCATCTTCAGCATCGGCGAGAATCCCGGCCTGATTCGTGAGGCCCTCAAGGCTGGTGCCCTGGGCCTGGTGCGTAAGTCAGAGCCCCTGGAACATGCTCTGGCAGAGGCCAAGAACATTGCCGAGGGTAGGGCCGTTGTCACCAAGGAACTAGCAGCAGCAATCGACGGTGATCACGAGTTCTCCCGTGCTAACCTCTCACCCCGCGAGCAGGAAACCCTGCGTCTCTACGCCTCGGGCTTCGCCCAGGTGCAGGTAGCCCGCCGCATGGGTATCAAGCAGTCCGCTGTTAAGACCAATATCGACCGCATCCGCGAGAAGTACGCCCGTGTAGGGCGCCCCGCCCCCACCAAGATTGACCTGCGTATTCGTGCCATCGAAGATGGTCTGGTGGACTCCATGGAAGATACCTCCACCGCAGACCGCAACCTCTAAGAAGCGAAGACCTAAGGACGAGCCCTGTCTACCACCGTCGGCGGCGCCTCCCGGGACCTAGCCCACGCGCTACAACCGTCGCGGGCGGACCGCATCCGTTCTTTCTCCTTCAAGTCGCTCTCGCTCACTACCGGGCAGCAGCGCCTGATGGGCCCGAGCTCCTTCGGCCTCTACTGCACCCTGGAAATCATCTACTCTCTGGTTGCGGTGGGCCTGCTCTGCCAGTCACTTGCCAATATCTCCGAGATTCGTGGCGGCGATTCCTACTGGTATCTGGCGATTATCCCCCTACTGGTGGCCCACGCAGCCCTGCTCATGTTCAACGGCATCCGCAAGGAAGTCTCCGCCAAGGTGGTCAGCTTTATGCTGGTCATCGCCTACGGTTCCTACATCCTGTGGCCCTTCACCGAGGGGGCTGAGAATTCAGCTATCCCCTGGTCCTGGCTCTTTGGCATCTACGCCATGCTGGTGCCGGTCTTCGAAGAGAGCCCGCGCGAGAGCATCATTCACAGCGTCGTTTTCCCGGTGCTGCTGGTGGCTAGCTCCGTGACAGCTCACCTGCTCACAGGAGCCCCGCTCGATGGCACAGAGCTCCTTATTCGAGTTGCCTATTTAGGCTTCTGTTGTGCTCTACTCGCTGGTCTGGCCCGCTTTGCCCTGAACGCCGTCCGCGAATCAGATAAGACCTACTACGAGACTCTCTCTGCCCAGCTTCTACTCAACCGCTCCCGCGACTACGCCAAGGAGCTGCAGGACTTCGACAAGCTGGTGCACGATAACGTCATGGCAGCCCTGCTCGACGCCAGCCGCCACCCCGGTGAACTACCCCAGCGCACCCGCCTGCTGGCCCGCCGCGCCATCGGCGTGCTCGAAGAAGAGGCCCTTAAATCCCAGCCCCAGCGCCCTATCACCTTCCAGGCCCTGACCGAGCAGATTGCCGAGGGCGTAGAACCATGGAACCAGCGCCTGCGCTTTGTCTCCGACTCCATCGAAAAACACCCGCTGGCCAGCCCCGACTCAACCCTGCCCTACACCGCAGCTAGGGCCTTCGCCCATGCTGTGACCGAGGCAGTGTCAAACTCGGCCCGCCACTCGGGCACCCGTACCACCCAGATCTCGATTCGCACCGAGATGCGCCGCCCCTACAACTCCACCCGCGCCGACGAGGTACGCCCCTACATTCTGTGTACCATTTCCGATAAGGGCCAGGGCTTTTCAATGAGCGACATCGACTTCCGCCGCCTGGGCGTGCGCGTATCGATGATTCGCTCCATGGAGGACGCCGGCGGTATGGTCACCATTACCTCCGCCCCCGAGAAGGGCACCCGCGTCGTCGTCCAGTGGCCCCACGAGGAACCCAATGCTGGCTAAGTACTACCGCTCCCGCATCCTCACCCTCATTCTGGGCACCGTCACCCTGCTGATTCTGGGGTCTTTCTTCTTCTGGTACGACCACTATACCGTCACCCGGGCCCCCCACTGGGCTATCCTGCTGAGTCTCTACGCGTTAGCGGCGCTGCCGGTCTTCCTGCCCACCAAGCGCCTGGCTCTGCCCGACGTCATGATGCCCATCATCATGGTGCTCACCCTCAACTCGGTCGATACCACCCTGAGTGCCATCAGCCACTCGATTACCTTCTCCAATCTCTCCTGGCCCCTCATGGCCTACACCCTGCTGGCTGCGGGGCTGGTTCTGCGCCGCCATACCTTCTTCGGCTGGCTCTTCTTTTGTGGCTTTGTGGTGCTGGTGCTGAGTTGGCACACCAACTATTTCGATACTCGCCTGACCCTCTCTACCGAGTTCGCCATCCCCTTCCTGCTCATGCTGGTGAGCATGATTGTGCCCAAGCAGATTGAGCAGGCGGTCTCTAAGACCAGGCAGGCCCGCGGTATGCGCATTATCGCGGATGCCGGGCGCGCCGAAGAGGCCGATATGGGCGCTATTGCCACCCAACGTGTGCAAGAGGTCCGGGCCCTGACCGAGGATATGCTGCACCGTATCGCCTATAACGAGTCACCGGTGACCCGCACCGAGATGGACGAATTCCGCTTCACAGAGGCCCAGCTGCGCGATACGATTCGTGGCCGCTACATCGTGAACAAGGAGATTCTGGACGCCGCCTGGCTGGCCCGCCAGCGCGGGGTCAAGGTCGATATTCTGGACGAGCGCGGCTCGGCCCTACCTTCCCGTGTCTCGCTGGCCCTTACCCAGTGCACGGTCGATCTTTTTGATAACGCGTCAGGCGGTACTATCACGGTGCGTGCCTTCCCTGCCGACGACCAGACCGCCGTGATGCTGGTGCATGACGGCAACTCAGAGGACGAAGAGCCTAGCGCCATTGAGATTTCGCAGACCGGTGTGATTGAGCGTTTCTAGGGCTTACATAGTCTGGAGATTCCACCTTTGGTGGGGCAGTCTTGTGGGCATTTTGAGGGAAGCAGCCAGGCTACTGCCCACAGCTTATGCCCTAGTGTCGCCCTATATGAGGACATACAGCGGCTGCTGGGCTCAGCTAAAATTTAAGTACCTTGAATGCTTCTTGCATTGAGTCGGGGGACTCGGTGTTCTGGCGACGTTGGGGGACTGACCCAGAGATTATAAGGGGAGGCACTTCAAGGGCATAAGGTAACCTACGAGACCTGAACCTATGTGGGCTCAGCGCCCATAGATTCGGATTTCTTGGGGGAGATAATTCGGATTATGCTCCAGGTTTCGTACCTTGGCGTTGTGAGGCTCCCGCCCTAACCGGCGGGAGCCTCACTATGTTCACACTTGTTCCATTGGTTTTTAGCCATCAGGTTGAACTTCCAGCGGGGCCAGCGAGGTTACCGTGTGCTGCAAGGCCCGGGCGCTCTTTGAGTGCCCGGGCCTTGTGCTTTTCCGGCTCTTTTACATATCCAGGAGCAGGGCCGGTTCTTCGAGAATCGAAGCGACATCTGCCAGGAACTTAGCGGAGAGATCGCCGTCGAGCACACGGTGGTCAAAGGATCCGCCCAGGGTTGTGACCCAGCGGGGAATCACTTCGCCTTCTACGACCCAGGGCTTCTGCTTGATGGTGCCGAAGGCAATGATGGCGGCCTCACCGGGGTTGATAATCGGGGTTCCGGTGTCAATGCCCAGAGAGCCGATGTTGGTGATAGTCATGGTGCCCTGCTGCATTTCGGCGGGCTGAGTTTTCCCCTCGCGGGCCCGGGTGGTCAGATTATTGAGGGCGAGCGCCAGCTCGCGCAGGTTCATAGTCTGGGCGTCCTTGATGTTGGGGACCATCAGGCCGCGCGGGGTAGCTGCGGCGATGCCGAGGTTTATGAAGTGCTTAATCTGAATCTCGGAGTCTGTCCAGGTGGCGTTGACCTGCGGGGTACGGGCGGTTGCCCAGATGACGGCCTTGGCCAGAATTAATAGCGGGGTGACTTTGACGCCCTCAAACTGGGGTGATTCTTTAAGTCGCTTGACAAACTCCATGGTGCGGGTGGCGTCTACATCCACGAAGATGGAGACGTGCGGGGCCTTGAAAGCAGATTCAACCATGGCCTTAGCCGTAGCCTTCCGCACGCCCTTGACCTTGATACGTTCTATACGGTCGCCGCCAGCGCCAGCCGGAATCCAGAAGCTGGTGGGGTCGGTGGTTTCGGTGACGTTAGCCTGCTCACTTAGGCTCAGGTGGGCTGCGTAGTTGAGTAGGTCTCGCTTGGTCACCTGCCCCTGGTCGCCGGTGGGGGTCACCTGAGCTAGGTCGATGCCCATGTCTTGGGCAGCCTTACGCACGGGGGGCTTAGCCAGGGGCTGGCGGCGCGGGACCTCGCTGGTTCCGGTCTCTGCCGGTAGCTCATGGTTACCTAAACGGCGGAGCACGCCCTTACCGCCTTCCCCCAGGAGCTTCCCGGCGCGGGCAGGTAAGCCCGTGATGAGCTGACGGCGGCTATCGTGGCTGGTAGCTATAGGTGCCGGGGCGGACGTGTCAGCGCTAGTAGGTGCGACAGGCGGCTGGGACGGGGCAAGAGCAGCCGGGGTGGTTTTCTTACGAGCCCGGCGCTTGACGGGGTCAGCTTTGGGGCCTGAGCCTACCAGGGCATTGCCACCACCCTGCTCCCCCGCTGCCGGGGTGGTCTGCCGGGGGGCGGCGTCCGGACGCTCTGCCGTAGGTCTAATCCCCCCGTCAGCTTCGATGCCTTCCCCGGCGATAGCGATGATGGGGGTGCCCACCTCTACCGTCTCCCCCTCTGCGACCAGGAGCTCCTGCACGGTACCCCCGTAGGGGGAGGGCAGCTCAACAACCGACTTGGCGGTCTCGATTTCAACAAGCACGTCGTTGATCTCGACCGTATCGCCGGGGGCTACCTTCCAGCTGAGAATTTCAGCCTCGGTCAGACCTTCGCCCACATCGGGCAGGTTAAACATCTGTGACATAGTATGCCTTTCGGGCTTTAGTAGGCCAGGGAACGGTCGACGGCTTCGAGCAGGCGGTCTATGCCGGGCACGTACTCTTCTTCGATGCGGGAGACGGGGTAGGGCATGTGGTAGCCGCCCACACGAATAACGGGGGCCTCTAAGTGGTAGAAGCAGCGCTCGGTGATGGCAGCTGCGATGTCTGAGCCGATACCGCCGAAGGTGGGGGCCTCGTGGGCCACGACCAAACGCCCGGTTTTTTGTATCGAAGCCTCGATAGTGGGGATATCAAGCGGTGAGAGGGAGCGCAGGTCGATGACCTCGATGGACTGGCCGTCCTCGACTGCGGCCTGGGCGGCGGCCAGGGCCACCGGAACCAGCGGGCCGTAGGTGGCGATGGTCAGGTCGTCGCCCTCTCGCACCACTTGCGCGGTAAAGGGGTCAAAATCGGTGTCTTCAAAGTTGACTTCCCCCTTCATCCAGTAGCGGCGCTTGGGCTCAAAGTAGATGACGGGGTCGGGGTGGGCAATAGCCTTGCGGAGCATCCAGTAGGCATCGTGGGGGGACGAGGGAGTCACCACGCGCAGGCCCGGGGTGTGGGTGAAGAGGGCCTCAGGTGACTCCGAGTGGTGCTCTACCGAGCCGATCATGCCACCGTAGGGAATACGGACGGTAACGGATACCTGATACTGGCCGTGGGTACGTCCGTGCATTTTTGCCAGCTGCGAGGTGATCTGGTTGAAGCCGGGGAAGACAAAGCCGTCGAACTGGATTTCGGGTACCGGGCGGTAGCCGCGCAGGGCCATGCCGATTGAGGTTCCGATAATGCCGGCTTCACCTAGAGGGGTGTCCATGATGCGGGTGGGGCCAAAGGTCTTTTGCAGACCCTCGGTCACGCGGTAGACGCCACCAAGTTTGCCAATGTCTTCGCCCAGGGCCAGTACCTTGCGGTTGGCGGCCATTTCATCGTGCAGGGCCCGGGTGATGGCCTTAGCGAGGGTGAGGGTTTCGGTGCCCTGCTGGGGGTTCTGTTCTGACATGGTTTAGTCCTCCTCGAAGCCGTCGTTGTAGGCGCGGTAGAAGGAACGGTCGTCCTCAACCTGCTGGTGGGGGGCCGCGTAGGCGCGGTCCAGGTAGGTTTCGAAGGTCTCGGGTTCGCTGGCAAGGACGTAGGAGCGGACGCTCTTCACCTGCTCTTTAGTGTAGGCGGCGATGTCGTCGAAGAAGGCATCATCGGCCTGGCCGGTTGAACGTAGGTAGGCTTCGAGGCGCAGCATGGGGTCGAGCGGCTCGTAGGTGGCGCCGTGGTCTTCGGGGCGGTACTTGGTGGGATCATCGGCCGTGGTGTGGGGGCCCAGGCGGTAGGTTTCAGCTTCGATCAGTACGGGCCCCTCCCCCGTCCTGATTTTGTCCATGGCGTAGCGAGTGGCGGCGTAGACAGCGAGCACATCGTTGCCGTCCACACGCAGGCCCTCGAAGCCGTAGCCTGCGGCTCGGGTTGAGATGGGCACGCGGGACTGCACACTAAAGGGCACAGAAATGGCCCAGTGGTTGTTTTGCACAAAGAAGAGGACGGGCGCGTTGTAGCTGGCGGCGAAGACCATGGATTCGTGTACGTCGCCTTCGGTGGTGGAGCCATCACCACAGTAGACGGCTACGGCGGGTTTATCGGGGTCCTGGGTAGGGTCGGTAGCCTGCCCCTGACCGGTTTGGGCTTCACCTGTTTCAGCTTCAATCTCGGCGTCGAGATTCAGCCCCATAGCGTAGCCGGTGGCATGGAGTACTTGGGCGGCCAGCACCAGGGTGTAGGAGTGTACGTTGTGTTTTTTGGCGTCCCAGCCCAGGGTGCCTGACCCCCTAAAGAGGGGGGTGATTTCTTCGGGGGTGATGCCGCGTTCGAGAAGCACCCCGTGGTCGCGGTAGGAGGGGAAGATGTAGTCGTTGGCGGCAAGGGCCCGTGCGGACGCCACCTGGGCAGCTTCCTGCCCACGGGAGGGCACCCAGAGGGCCAGCTGCCCCTGGCGTTGCAGGGAGGTCATTTCGTCGCAGAAGCGGCGGGTCAGAGCCATGGTACGGTACATGTCTTTGAGGTCTTCGCCGGTGAGTTCGTCGGCGTAGGCTGAGAAGCTGGTGTGGGGGGTAGTCTCACCCGCTTCGTTCATGAGCTGGATACGCTCTGGCGTTCCCCAGGGGTTGGTGGGGTTTTGCGTCTGTGACATGGGGTCTCCGGTTGTGCTCTGTTAGTACCTTTTCTTAACCCTACGCCTGCCGGTGGGCAGAGAGGGTCTATTTTTAGAATTTTGAGGGATTAATTGCAAATAAGTTGATAGGTGGGTGGGGGGGTAGTCCCCACCCACCTACCCGTGTGCCCGCTTAGAGAGGCTTGGTGGTGCGTTCTTCGAACTCTGCTGCGATTTTGAGCAGGCGGGCGTTGGCCTCGTCCTCACCGATACTCACACGCACGCCCTCGCCGGCAAAAGCGCGCACGGACAGGGCGTTGGCTTCAGCCAGGGCAGCGAAGGCTGCCGAGTGCTCGCCCAGAGGGAGCCAGACGAAGTTGGCCCGGGTTTCGGGCACCCAGTAGCCCAGCTCCTGGAGCTCGACAACAACCTTTTCGCGCTCAGCCACCAGGTGCTCCACGCGCTCCATAACCTCATCATTGTGGTCAAGGGAGGCCACGGCGGCTTTTTCAGCCAGGGCACTGACCGCAAAGGGGGTGGCACCCACGCGCAGGTGGGCGGTGACCTCGGGGTGGGTGATGGAGTAGCCCACGCGCAGGCCAGCCAGGCCCTGGGCCTTGGAGAAGGTGCGCAGAATAGCGACGTTGGGGTAGTCGGGGTAGACGTCCAGGCCGTTGACGGGAGGTTCTTGCCCTTCAGGAATCTCGGAGGCCGCGCAGAACTCGAAGTAGGCCTCGTCAATCACCACGAGTACGTCGCTGGGTACCTTGGCCAGGAAGTCACGTACCTGGGACTCGGTGACGGCCGGGCCGGTGGGGTTGTTGGGAGTGCAGATGAGGATGACGCGGGTCTGGTCGGTTACGGCGGCAGCCATGGCGTCCAGGTCATGGGCGCCGTTGGGCAGGTTGGGCACCTGCACGCTCTTAGCACCGGCCAGGCCAACGCAGATGGGGTAGGCCTCGAAGGAACGCCAGGCGTAGATAACTTCGTCCTGCACACCGTCGGCGTGGGTACCTGCAAAGGTGGTCAGAATCTGAGTCAGGGCGCCCAGGCTTCCTGCACCGGTGACGATATCCTCGGGGTCAACCTCCAGGTGCTCCCCTAGCGCGGTGCGCAGGGCAGTGGAGAGCGGGTCGGGGTAGCGGTGGACGGTATCAAACTCAGCCAGAATCTGAGCGACCGAGGCTACCGGCCCGAAGGGGTTCTCGTTGGATGAGAGCTTGTACTGGGTAAGCCCCTCAACCGGTGCCGGGGGTTTACCTGCGGCGTACTTAGGGAGCTGATTGAAAACCGGGCGGGGGTGCAGCCCGGAGCGCTGTGAATGTGTCATACCATCCATTCTAGTGTCGCAGACCACAAAATCTAGGGTTGGGGGTACCGCTCTTTTGGTCAGCGGTGCACGCAACCGGTGGTTGCAGCCCTCTCTTTCTGGTAAAGTTTTCTTTCGTTCGCCCCTGATAAAGGGGTGAGAGCAGGCCTCCATAGCTCAGGGGTAGAGCATTTCCCTCGTAAAGAAAAGGTCGTCGGTTCAAATCCGACTGGGGGCTCCACTAAAGAAAATCTCTCGGCCCGCACCTCAACCAGTGCGGGCCGCGAGATTTTTTGTTGTCTATAGACCGCCCGTGCGGACGCGTCCGCCCGCTTCCGGCGACACCCCAGCCTGCACGGGCGGGCTTAGCCTTCGTCCAGGTGGTTTTCGGCCCCGTACCCAATCAGGTAGGCCCAAATCCAGGCCGTCACGACCGCCAGGAAGGGGACCACCAGCAGGTGGGTGTCGTTGGCAAAAAGCCAGCGATAGAAGCCCCAGAGAGCCAGCGAGGGCATAAGGAGCAGGGCAAAGAGCAACAGGAAACCGCGGGAGAATCCACCGCGGGGCGTCCTGCGCGTTTGAAAACCAAGATAATTCTTCACGCAACCTATCCTATCGCTGCCACCTGGGGGTTCTTCTAGCTACGCCACAGGCCGTAGGTCTTGGCCAGGGAGGAGACCTTGCGGGCACGGGCCAGGCGGGGCAGGTAGGAGCCGTCCTTGGGCACAGAGTCCCCCTCACTCTTCTGCAGTAGCTCGCGGGCCCACTCGATTTCATCGGCGCTGGGAGCCAGACCAACGTTGATGGTTTCAGTCTGGCCGGGGTCGAGAGTGAGCTTGCCGGTCATACCGTGGCTGGTGGTCACCGCGCAGTCCTTGAGCAGATCTCCGCCGTGCTTGCCCACGGAGGGGCCGTCAATAGGACCAGCAAGACCGCCCACGCGTGAGGCCAGCACCAGCTGCGAGCGTGCGTAGGCCAGAGCGATGGGGTCGGCGGAGACACCGGTGTCGCGGCGGTAATCACCCACGCCGAAGGCTAGGCGGAAGGTGCCAGGGGCCTTAGCAATACGCACAACGTTCACCATGCCCAGTGCGGTTTCAATCAGGGCGATGACGGGGGTACCAGCAGGGAGCATCATGGCGGTGCGGGTGACGTGGTCAGGGTGCTCGGCCATGGCCAGCATGACGCCTTTGAGACCGCTCGCCCGGTTGAGGGCTTCAAGGTCTTTGGCCCAGTGGTCACTTTCAATGCCGTTGATGCGCACCCAGGCTGAGGCGCCCTGGTTGAGCATCTCGATGATGTGCTCGCGGGCCTCGTCCTTCTGCTCTTCGGGGCAGCCGTCCTCTAGGTCGATGATGACCGAGTCCGCCTCAGATTCGAGGGCTGCGGCAATGGTTTCTTCGCTTGCGGCGGCAGAGACCAGCAGCCAGGAGCGGGAGAGGCGGGCGGGCAGGGAGGCTGCGCGTTCGTTGCGGTGAAAGTTAATCACGAGTGTGTCCTTGTAAAGGTTATTTTGACCGCTTCAAGTTTACCCTGCCCGCTTGCCCCGGGGATGGCTGTCTCTCAGAGTAAAACCTAGGCTGCCGGTGAGTTCTCTAGGCGGCCGTCGACCATGTGCTCGACCCGGTCGGTGAGCTGTACCTGTTCAAGGTCATGGGTAATCATGAGGGTTGCGGTGTTGAACTCGGCGGTGACCTTGGACAGGAGCTCGACGATGGCGGCGGAGCGTTCGGCATCGAGGGCGCTGGTGGGCTCGTCGGCCAGGAGCAGGGAGGGCGAGCCCATGAGGGCGCGGGCGATGTTGACGCGCTGACGCTGGCCGCCAGAGAGCTGGTGCACACGGCGGTTGGCGGCGTCGCCCAGCCCTACCATGTCGAGCAAGTCGGCAGCGGTAGCGCGGGCGGCTTTGAGTTCTGCCCCGCGGGCGCCGCTGATGCGGGCGGTGAGTTCTAGCTGCTCGACGGCGGTGAGGGAGGCAATGAGGTTAGGCTGCTGGAAGATGATGCCGATGTCGGTACGGCGCAGGGCCGCGAGGTCGGCGTCCTTGTAGGCGGTGGTGTCGGTGCCGCTGATCAGGCGGGCCCCGGCGGTGGGGGTGATAAGCCCGGCGGCGACCGAGAGCAGGGAGGACTTACCCGAGCCGGATGCCCCGGTCAAGGCGATGAACTCGCCGCGGCTGGCGGTGAGGTTCACGTGGTCCAGGGCGCGCATGGTGCGCGGGTTTCCCTGCTCGTCTACGCCGTCGGGGTAGTCCAGCACGATGTCGCGCAGTTCAAGGACGCTGGGGGCAGCTAGGGTTTCTTCGGCCAGGGGGCGGGTGAGAAGGTCAGTCATGAGTGGTCTCTTTTCTGTTCTAGTTGCCGCCGAGGGCAATCATGGGGTCTACGGTGGCAACGCGGCGCAGGGCGATGAGGGCTCCGCCCATGCCCAGGGCCCAGATGCCAGCAGCGGGCCCGGCGATGGTGGGGGCTGAGAGTTGGAAGGGGACGGCTCCTGCGGCCAGGGTGCCGAGGCCCCAGCCCACCAGGGCACCGAGGGCGGCACCGACGGCGAGAATCACGGCTGCCTGGGCGAGGGCGTCCTTGGTCAGGAAGGCGCGGGAAGCGCCCAGGGCTCGCATGACGGCGATGTCGCGGGTGCGCTGGATGGTCCAGACGGTCAAGAAGGAGATAATTACCAGGGCGGAGATGCCGTAGAGGAAGCCCTGCATGGTTTTGAGGGAGCCATTCTCGGAGGAGTAAGCGGGCAGGGCTGCAAAGGACTCGCGGGTGGTCAGGGCCTGGGTTCCGGTGGCTTCTGCGGTGGCGGCATAGTCAGCACTGCCGGAGACAGCCAGGACGGTGCCGAGCACGGCGCTCTGCCCCTCAGTTTCACGCTGGTGGGTGATGCCCTGCCAGGTGGTGGTGGTTGCCCAGCCTGCGTTGGTGTGGGAGTAGAAGGTGTCCTCGGTGATGCCTGAGACGGTTACGTCGGTGCCCGAGAAGGTGACGGTATCGCCCACGGTCGCGCCAATCTCTTCAGCGACGCCGGTGGGTAGGGCGATCTGGCCGTCACCGGGCTCGGCACCCTGAATCAGGGGCGCGGTACGCTCAGCCAGATCAGAACCGACAGGGGTAGCAATCAGGCTCATCGAAGCGGCCCCGGTGCCCTCAACCTTGCCGGTGAGGAGACCAACCGGGGTGGCACTCACACCGGCTGCCTGCCAGGTCTCCTGCAGGCCTGCCGTAGTAGCCGAATCGGTAAAGGATGCCTTGCCATCGCTCTCAGACGGGGCGAATACGAAGCGGTCAGCCCCCATCTTTTCAAGGGCATCGGTGTTCTGGTTGCCCAGACCACCGGTGAGGCCGGTGAGCATGACCAGCAACAGGGTAATCAGGGCTACAGTCGCCCCAATCAGGGTGAAACGGCCCTTAGCAAAGAGGATGTCACGCCAACCGACGAACATGACTGCACTACCTTTCAAACACAGGAAAACTTGATACTTCTATTCAAGCTCCCACCGGGGGTTACCCACATCGGGGTAAGGGTTGAACCTGGAATCAACCATTTGGTTGATGCGCCCGCCCGCTGTGCAGACTTCTTGGGCTGGGTGCAGGGTTTTCTCTGCACACAGCCCAAAAAACCTACACAGTCTCAGCTAAAGGTAAAGTGAGTTTCTATGACAATCGTGCCCCCTGCCCCGCCCGCTACTTCCTCGCAGCAAACCCTGCTGGTGCTCAAGATTCTGCGGGTTAGTCTGCACGTCATGTTTGCTTTTCTGCTGTGTTTCGGTGCCATTCTGGCCCTGATTGGCAGTGTCTACCAGGTGCGGCATGCCGCGCTCGGGGTGCTCTCCCTGGTGCTCGGGGGCGTTTATCTTGCCGGGACGGTCTACGAGAACCGGCAGGGGCTGCCGACTACCCTCACCACCCGCTTTACCCCGGCTCTCTTGTGGCTACTAATCATCACCCTGCTGTGGCTGGGGCTTATGGCGCTCGATAGCTCCTTCACCTGGGTGGTCTTCCCCATCATGTTCCTCTATCTGCACCTGCTCACACCCCTAGCAGGAGTAGCTGCCACCCTCGTCCTCTGTGCTCTGGCCATTGCCCTGCCCCTGGTGGGGCCTGCCGGGTTTGGCCTCGACTACCTGCTGGCAGAAGGCCTAGCTCCCGGCTACCTTATCGGCCCTACTCTCGGTGCACTGCTCGCCATTGTCATTTCCTTCACCTACCGGGCTCTGCGCGCCGATGCTGCCCGCCAGTACCAGCTCGCCCAGCAGCTTCGTGCGGTGCATGCCGAGCTCGTCCAGCAGCAGTACAGCGCCGGTAAGCTCGAAGAACGCGAGCGCCTGGCCCGCGAAATCCACGACACCCTGGCGCAGGGACTCTCATCCATTGTGCTGGTTTCTCGGGCAGCGGCGTCCTCGCTTCAGGAAGGAAAGGCGGACGCCGCAGCCGCCCAGGTGCGTGTTATCCAGGACTCTGCCGCCGCCAACCTGGCTGAGGCCCGCCGCTTTATCCGGGATCTCTCATCCCCCGCCCTGGATGATTCCCTGGTGTCAGCGCTCAGGGCTCTCGCGGCCTCCACCGAGACCGCCCAAAAGGCTGCCGGAAAACCCCTCACCTGCGCCTTTATTCTCGAAGGGAAGGAAGAAACAGCCAACGCCCTACCCGAGGCGGTTTCAGCAACCCTCATGCGCGTGGCCCAGGGTGCCCTGGCCAACGTCGCCGCCCACGCCGAAGCCAGCCGTGCGGCCCTCACCCTGAGCATCTGGCCCGGCGAAGTCACCCTCGACATCTTCGATAACGGCCGCGGCTTCACCCCCACTCCCCTAGTAGCAGGAACCCTCAGCGAAACCGGAACCGGCTACGGGCTCACCTCCCTCGGCGAGCGCGTTGCCCGCCTCGACGGTAGCCTAGACATTGAAAGCACCCCCGGTGAAGGCACCGTCCTCACCGCCCGTATCCCCCTCAACCAGCACCGACCCGAACAGGAGGCCCAGTGACCGTCCGCGCCCTACTCGTTGATGACCACCCCGTTGTACGCGCCGGCCTGCGCGCGATGTTCGAAAGTTTTGAGGGCATCGACGTGGTTGCCGAAGCAGCCGACGGGTCAGCTGCGCTTGCCGTAGCCGCCGAACAGGCCCGGACTGGGGCGGTGCTGGATGTGGTGGTTATGGACATTCAGATGAAGCCCATGGATGGTATCGAGGCAACCCGCGCTTTCAAGGCTGCGGGCGGGCCGCCGGTGCTGATTTTGACGACCTTTGACACCCAGGGTGATATCGTTGCGGCGATTGAGGCAGGGGCCCTGGGCTACCTACTGAAGGACGCCCCGCCCGATCAGGTACAGGCGGCGGTGCTGGCGACGGCGCGGGGTGAGCGGACGCTGTCGCCCGAGATCACGGCGGCCCTGATGGAGCGTATGCAGCGGCCCGCTATTTCTCTGTCGGCCCGGGAGATGGAGCTGCTCAAGCTGTTGGCTACCGGGGCGACCAATAAGGAGCTGGCTGAGGCCCTCTTTATTTCTCAGGCCACGGTGAAGACCCACCTGGTGCATATCTACACCAAGCTGGGTGTCGATAACCGCACGGCAGCTATCGCTGCGGCCCGGAGCGAGGGGCTGCTCTAGCTCTTCTTTAGCTCTTGGTTCCCAGGGGGCCGGGGGTATCGGCCGCTGCCGCTTGTTTCTTCCAGCTCGCCCCGAAGTAGAGGTCTTTAAAGCGCATCACCGGCACTTCGATCGCCAGGTACATAGCTACACCGGCAGCCACACCCAGCAAGGCCAGCAGGGTAACCTGGGTCGGAGTCGGCAGCCCGTGCAGGTAGGGTTCTAGGGTCTTGAAGAGCACATCGTGCACCAGGTAAATGCTGTAGCTCGACAGGCCAATCAGCTGTAGGGGCCGCCAGGCCAAGAAACGGTGTACCGTAGCGCCCAGGGGCTGGCGCGAGGCAACCAGGCCCCAGAGCATCACAGCGGACGCCGCCCATGCCTGGAGCGAATAGCGCACCGTATCGCGGAAGGTCTCATCGCGAATCACCAGGGTCAGCAGGTAGACCCCCAGGGCGGCGAAAAGTACCCAGTTGCGCCCTAGAAGTGGGATGGTGCGTCCGTCCTGAATTAGGGCCCCTGACCGGTAGCGGCGGCCCACGACCTCGCGCCCCAGTACCATCTCGTCCGCGGCGTAGCGGTGGTACCACAGGGCGGTGAGCATGCCGATGGCAATAGCCTCCATGCGGGTGTCGGTGCCGAAGTAGATGCGATCAGTGCTAGCCCCCGCATCATGTAAAACCCAGCGAGACAGTGACGAGTAGAGCACCACGGTCACACCCAGTACGGTCAGGGCCCGACGGTAGGCAGTCCAGCGCACCAGCACCAGCCAGATTAGGGCAAAGACCAGGTAGAACTGCTCTTCAATCGACAGGGACCACATCACGTGCGTGCCCGGCAGCACGGTAATCTGCGAGTCCAGGTAGCGCAGGTTAAAGAAGAAGAAGACCTGCCCCAGAAAGTCCAGGGTATCGACGGCCCCACCCATCGACCGATAGACCAGCGTGGGTATCACAATCGCCAGAATCAGGGGCGGAGCGATTTTGAGCAGGCGGCGAATGTAGAAGCCTGCTAGGTCGAAGCTACCGGTCTTATCGCGCTCCCGCAGCAGCAGGTAGGTGATAATGAAACCCGAGATGGCAAAGAAAATTGTTACACCCGACCCGCCCGGCACAAAGGTCAGCCCGGCGTGGGAAAACACCACCAGAAGCACCGCAAAAGCGCGCATCGCATCAATGTGGGCGTAGCGGTTCACGGCGTAGAAATCCCCTCTGAATCAGGTGCGGTGTGTGGCGGTGCCCTGAGAAAGCGCGAACGGGCACCCACCTACCTTACCGGCTAGCAGCGCAGGTGGGCAGGTACTTTTTAGGGGATAGCTACGCGATATGGGTGACAGAACCGGTTAGGACGCCGGGGCCAGCGCTTCCTGCCGGGCAGCTTCCAGGCGGGCTTCGGCGTCCGCAACGTGCTGCTCTACCGTCTCAACCCGGCGGGCGATGGTGGCGGTGCGGGTACAGTCGGTGCCGCAATCACCGGCGCAACGGGTCATAGCCAGGGCTTCAGCACAAAGGGCCAGGGAGTTACCCGCCTTGGAAAGCGCCCGGTGCAGGTCGGAGTACACCCCGGTGGGAGAAGCGGGAATATCGTTTGATTCACTAGGAGCCAGTCGCTGGGCCTCGGTGGCAATAGTGCGTACGCGCGGCAGCAGGTCAGCCAACTCGTTAGCCAGGGGGACAAGCTCTTCAAGAGTGGGCCCGGCAGGCACCCGTTCAAGAATCTGGTGGAAGCGGTCGAGGCCACGGACGAAGCGGTCGTGGGCGCGGCGCCAGAGGCCTTTGCCAAGTTCGGCGTCGTCCCTGCGGCTCTGCAGGAAGTCTTTGATACCCACGGCTACTCCTTTCACGAGGTCTACATACTTAGGTTACCCTAATATTTGCTACTGGATGTTGGAAAAGCGAGGTACGGGGACACACTCCGCCGACTAACCTTCTCGCCGGTTCGCTAGCTGGCTCGCAAGCTCGCCAGATTCGCACCGAGATTTATTTTCCTCGCGCGCTCGGAATCTCGGTGCTCATCACCAGCGATTCATGCCAGCCTCAGCCAGTCGGCTTCCGTGTGTCCCCGTACCTCGCTATATCGAGACTTCATTGTGATGCGCTACGGCAAGTCTTCCCTTCGCGCGTAGCCTCTCACTGTTCCTAGCAACACCGAGCTCCCGGGTTCTTATCGAGGGAGTCAGTGTAGTCCTTCCAGAACTCCCGCTCGGTCATAGGATCATGGGTACAGCCGCTGGCGCGGTGGTGGGCCAGGTACTTCTGGTACTTATCGGCGCCCATAACTCCACTAGCGAACCAGCGGATGCGGGCGAGGAAAGAACGGATGCTCATACTCCCCTCCTAGTGGCCACTGTGCCCGGCAGAACCGCTGATCTGGTCGGGGTGCTTGCGGTAGAACTCCTGCCACTGGGCCTCTAGCTCCCGCTCAGCGGGCGTGGCAATCATGCCAGCCGGGGCGTAGAGCTTCGACTCGATGTAGGGGTTTTCCTTGCTTTCCTTCGCGTGGCCGTTCTTAGCCTTGACGACCTCAATCAGGGCGGTAACAACGACCACCAGGGTCAGCACCACGAAGAGGATAGAAAGCGAGCCCTGCACGAAGGTGTTGCGTACAACCGCCTCCATGGCAGCCACGTCCTTCGCCGCACCCAGCGAAGTTTCACCGGCTGCCAGAGCGTCCTTGTAGCGGAAGTGATTAGCCCAGTAGCCCACAGCAGGGTTGGACGAGAAAATCTTCTGGTAGGAGCCCACTACCGTAACGACCAGGTCGAAGACCAGGGGCAGGGCGATAATCCAGAGGTACTTGAAGCGGCCCTTATTCGCGGCAATCGCCAGGCAGACAGCCAGCGCAACAGCAGCCAGCAGCTGGTTAGCGATACCAAAGAGGGGGTAGAAGGTGTTGATGCCACCGAGCGGGTCGGTAACGCCCAGAATCAGAATCGAACCCCAGCCTGCCACCATGACGGCAGTGGTCAGCCAGGCGCCCAGTCGCCAGTTATGGTCACGGAACTTGGGGAAGAAGTTGCCCAGGGTATCCGAGAGCATGAAGCGGGCTACGCGGGTACCGGCGTCCACCGCAGTGAGAATGAAGAGGGCCTCAAACATGATGGCGAAGTGGTACCAGAAGCTGGTGAGTTCGAACCAGGGCAGCATCTGGTTGAGAATGAGCGCCATGCCCACGGCCAGGGTGGGGGCGCCACCGGTGCGGGAGACGATGGAGTGCTCGCCGACGGCGTCCGCGGTGCCCTGCAGCAGTTCGGGGGTGACGTGCACGCCGGTTAGGCCCAGGGAGTTAACAAAGACAGCCGCTGATTCGACAGTACCGCCGGTTGCCCCAGCTGCTGAGTTCATGGCGAAGTAGATGCCGCGGTCGATAGTGACAGCAGCGACCAGGGCCATGATGGCCACAAAAGACTCCATGAGCATGCCACCGTAGCCAATGAAACGGGTCTGGCGTTCCTTTTCAACCATCTTGGGAGTGGTACCCGAGGCGATCAGGGCGTGGAATCCAGACAGAGCACCGCAGGCGATGGTGACGAAGAGGAAGGGGAAGAGGGAACCCGACCAGACGGGGCCATCGGCGCGGCCGGCGAACTCGCTGATGGCAGGAACGGTGATTTCAGGGCGGACTACGATAATGCCGACAGCCAGCAGCATGATGGTGCCCACTTTCATGAAGGTTGAGAGGTAGTCGCGCGGGGCGAGCAGCAACCAGACGGGCAGGACGGCGGCAATAAAGCCGTAGATAATGACGCACCAGGCCAGGGTGACGCGGTCAAGCAGCAGGTACTCCATACCCCAGGCGGTGTTGGAGACCCAGCCGCCGCCCACAATAGCGGCCATGAGCAGGACAAAGCCAATCAGCGATACTTCGCCCACCTTACCGGGGCGCAGGTAGCGCAGGTAAACACCCATGAAGAGGGCGATGGGGATAGTCATGCCCACCGAGAAAACACCCCAGGGGGATTCACCCAGGGCGTTGACCACAACCAGGGCAAGGATAGCGGTAATGATGATCATGATGGCCAGGGTTGCCAGAATGGCGGCATAGCCACCTACAGTTCCTAGCTCTTCCTTGGCCATCTGGCCCAGGGAGCGGCCGCCCCGGCGCATGGAGAAGAAGAGCACCAGGTAGTCCTGCACGGCACCAGCAAAAATAACACCAACAATGATCCAGATAGTGCCGGGCAAAAAGCCCATCTGGGCTGCCAGGACGGGGCCTACCAGGGGACCAGCGCCCGCGATAGCGGCGAAGTGGTGGCCGTAGAGTACGCGGCGATCGGTGGCGGCGTAGTCCTTGCCGTCAGCGTCGTATTCGGCGGGGGTCGCGCGGCGGTCATCGGGCTGGGTAAGTTTGGCTTCGATGAAGCGGGCGTAGAAGCGGTAGGCAATCAGATAGCTACAGACGGCGGCGAAGACAAACCAGATGGCGTTGACGGTTTCTCCGCGGAAGATAGCGATCATGGACCAGGAAACCGCTCCGACCAGGGCGATGAGGGCCCAGATGGCGATGGTTTTGGGCTTCCAGGTGTGGTGTTCGGCATCGAGCACGTCGGGGTCAACGTAGGCTTGTGGCCGCTCCTGCTCTAGGGTTGAAGAGCTCTGTGGTGACATGGTGAGGCTCCAATGTGACTGTGATGTCCCACAACTGTGTGGGTGCGTGCAATCACACCTTACTCCCCCTATGGGGCCAGGTCACATGTTACGACCCTTATGACATCGTTTTTCACTCACTATGTCATCCAGCAAGCCCCAGGATGGTTTCAAGGACTCCCGCCCCTAGGGGGTCAGCAGGATTTTGCCGCGGTGCTCCCCAGCTTCTAAATGGGCGTGGGCTTCTGATGCCCGCTCAAGCGGGAAGACAGCGCTGGTATGGTTTGAGATCTCCCCACTTTCGATCAGGGGCCACACAAACTGCCCCACACCGTCCACAATGCGGGCCTTATCCGAAGCCGACCGCGAACGCAGGGAGGTGGCATGCACGCTCAAGCGGCGCGGGAGCATATACCCCAGATTAAGCTGCCCCTTGGGTCCGCCCTGCAGGCCAATGACGGCCATAGAGCCATCTACCGCTAGGGTCTTAATGTTCCCTTCCAGGTAGGCTCCGCCCACAACATCCAGGATGTAGTCGACCCCGCGTCCGTCCGTCAGCAGGCGAGCGGTTTCGCGAAAATCCTGAGTGCGGTAGTTGATAGCCTCAGCACCCAGTGCCCGGATAAAATCACACTTTTCATCACTACCGCCGGTAGCAAAAACCTGCAGCCCCAAGGCTCGGGCCAGTTCGATAGCGTGGGTACCAATGCCGCCGGTACCACCGTGAATGAGCAGAGTTTTGCCGTCGTTATCTTCAGGGGCGGTAGATACCCCCAGGGTGAGCACCAGGTTGGAGTAGACCGTTGCAGCTACCTCGATAAGCCCGGCAGCGTCCTCGAGGCTGGTGCCTTCGGGCACCGGCAGGGTATGGCTCAGATCCACCGCCACGTACTCGGCATACCCACCGCCAGCGAGCAGGGCAACCCGCTCCAGGTCCAGGTAGCCCCCATCGACACCCTCCCCTACGGCTTCCACCGTACCTGAGACCTCCAGGCCGTAGATAGAACTAGCCCCAGGGGGCGGAGGGTAAAAACCCTGCCGCTGGGAGACATCCGCCCGGTTAACCCCGCTGGCCGCCACCCGTAGCAGCACCTGGCCGGGGCCAGGTGTCGGCGTAGGTTGCTCGCTCACGACCAGCACCTCGGTGCCGCCGTGTTCTTCTTCGAGGATGGCGCGCATGGGGAACTCCTTCTCAGACAGGTTTTTCTGCCCCTTCTCGGGGCGGATGGGCGGACGGACGCTTGCTGCCCGCCCCTTACCCCAGCCTAACGAGAGCAAGGGCACAAAGACCACTATTTTGCTTTAGGGCGGCAACTGTGTACCATGGTAGAAGTGCTCAGCACAGTTTGGATGGTTGTCCGAGCGGCCGAAGGAGCTGGTCTTGAAAACCAGTAGGCGGCAACCCCGTCTCGTGGGTTCAAATCCCACACCATCCGCCAAGAAAGCCCGCTTCCGTAAGGGAGCGGGGCTTTTTTATGCCCGGATTCGGGCATAAAACGGGGGCAGGCATTTAACCTACCCCCGTTCTCTCAGCAAGAAACTCTGACGCTAGTAGGCAGAAGATGTACTAGTAGCGCTGACCAGAACAACGATAAAGACAATGTAGGCGATGATAAACAGCAGGGAGAGGATGCCCAGCACCAGCCCAATCCAGCCGGTGACCTTACCGACGGTTGCCTCAGCCCCGTAGGATTCAGCCTTGCGGACCTGGGAAAGAGCCAGGGGACCAAAAACTACGCCGAGGCCCGCAATCACGATGGACAGAATACCGAAAATCATGGCGTTCTGGGCGTGCTTCTGCCCCTCAGGGTTTACAGCAACCTGGCCGTAGGGCTGGTTGTAGTTCTGGGCGTAGGGCTGCTCGCTGGGCGCACTATAGGAGCCGTAGTTCTGACCTGAATTCTGGGGGTTCTGCTGGTTGTACGATTCTGACACGCCGATTTCCTTACCGTTGGGTACTGAGTGTTACCTGTGCCATTTTATCAAGTGGTCCACAGCAAGCTCCAGGGTTAGCGCCTGTATCTCACGGGGTTTTGACCGGCGCTACTTTTGTCGCTAGTATGGGTAGAGCTGTGTTGCTAGGCCACGTTGACGAGCCTCTACACAGACTATGGAGACGTGCCAGAGCGGCCGAATGGACTTCACTGCTAATGAAGGGTCGGGGTTAAACTCGACCGGGGGTTCAAATCCCCCCGTCTCCGCCACAAAACCCCGGTTGATATGCTCAACCGGGGTTTTTCTGTGCCCTCTTAGAAACTCACTAGGCCGGTGGGCCGCTCACCACCATATATGGCGATGCCACCACACATGGCAACAGCAGCGCAGGTGCGGACGCCCGCAGGCAACTCTCGCTAAAAGGTCGCGAAGTGGGTGAGGCGGGCTTCACCTTCAATGAGCTGGACCCAGTCGCCCGCTACCTCAAAGACCGTGAGGGAGGAGGGAGCGTACCCGTAGGAGGCGTCCATCAGTGCCTCGTAGTCTGAGTCAGGGCGGGCCAGCTGCAGGGCGGCATCCTGGACTCCGGGCAGGTGGGCAATCAGCATCAGGGACTGCACGCCCGCCGGAGTGCGGTTGATGGCGGTCAGCAAGGCTGAAGCTGGTGCATTGTAGAGGCGTTCGTCCAGACTAGCCGTGGGGGCCTTCTCCCCCAGTGCATCCGACACCCAGGTAGTGGTCTGCCGTGTGCGCAGGGCCGCTGAGCTAACCAGCATTTCGGGAAACAGCTCATTCTGCTTGAGCCAGGCCCCAGCCCGCCGGGCCTGCTCACTCCCGTGGCGGGTCAGCGGGCGATTGAAGTCGTCAAGCCCCCAGTCAGCTTCAGCATGACGCATGATAATGAGAGTGCGGGCGTCGTGACGGGGTAGGGCGAAGTCTGTCATACACCCATCCTAGCCGTCGAGGCCGATAAAGCGCTTGAGCAGGTAGACGGTCTCTTCGGGCTTCTCAGAGTGCACCCAGTGCCCGGCCCCCTTGATCACCACACGGCGTACTAGGGGGAAAAGCTTCTTCATGGGCTCAAGGTCAGCATCTGTGATATAGGGGGAGTCCCCGCCTGCAACCCACAGCACCGGCTTCTCAAAAACTCCGTCAGCCCCCGGCCAGCCCATAATCTCAGGCAGATGGCGACGGAGCATCTGCAGGTTGGGTTCCCAGGAGTTACCGGTCTTTGACATGGTCAGATTCTGCAGCAGGAAGGCGCGAGTGCCCGCCGCAGGCACATTGACGGCAAGGTCCGCATCGGCCTGGGAACGGGTGGTGTAGGTTTCGATGGGCAGGTTCAGCATGGAGCCCATCAGAATTTCAAAGCTCCCCTTGGACTCCCCCGGGGCAATATCAATAACCACCAGCTTGCTCACCAGGTGGGGGTGGCGCAGGGCCAGCAGCATAGCGATTTTGCCGCCCATAGAGTGCCCCATGAGCATGACGGGCTCACCGGCACTATAGTCTTCCACTGCCTCAGCTGCCAGGTCTGCCATCTGCCGATAGTCGAAGCTCTCTGTCCAGTAGCTCGCCCCGTGGTTAGGTAGGTCAACGAGCAGGGTTTGCACCCCCTCCCCCAGCCCCTTCGCAATACGGGTGAAGTTCTTACCCCGCCCCAGCAGACCGTGCAAAAAGACAGTTTTGATGGGGCCAGAGCCAACAAGAGAAGTTTTCAGAGAGGGAACAGTCATGACCTCTACTCTACTACCGCCCGCTCCCCCGGTAGCAGGTAGCCGAGGCGGGGCGTCCGCACATATAAAGAGCGCCGCACCCAGCCTGTATAGCTAAGTGCGGCGCTCTTCGCACGGTGGGTATAAGCCTAGATGGAGTATTCCGGTGCTGCCCAGACAACAACCTCGGGGTGCTCGTAGAAACGATAGCCCTGGCCGCGCACGGTACGCACGGTATTCGATAGGCGGCCCAGCTTGGAGCGCAGACGACGAATGTGCACGTCAATGGTGCGCTCATTGGGGACTTCTTCAGCGTCACGCCACAGGCTGGTGAGCAGCTCTTCGCGGGCAACGGTGCGCTGGCCATTTTCAACCAGGTAGTTGAGGAGCTCAAACTCCTTGTAGGTGAGGTTGAGCAGTTCGCCGTCCAGGTAAACCTCGCGGCGGGAAAGATCAATCAGCACGCCCACTGAGTGGGTGGGCTTGGCGTCCTCGCCACCGTGATGGGCGGACGCCGGCACTGCCCCAGGCTGGTAGTGCACGGCGGTGGGGTCTCCCAGAGCATTGCGGACGACCTCAAGGTCGCTACCCTGCGCATCGGCAGGGGCCAGCGCCACAGCGGCGTAGGACTCTGCACCAGGCACCTGATTCTGCACGTAGGCGCGGGTATCTTGGACGATTCGCACCAAAGAGGTTCCGTGGTTAGCAGCAGCTTCTTCGCTGAGGCCAACATAAATGACGAAGCCGCGAGCTTCGTTCTCCTGCGCAGCTGCGCGCGGAGGCTCAGGCTTGTAGGTCATAGGGCGAAGATTAGCGGGCTGCTGCTTTGCAGCACCACGACTATGGCCGGCTGCGCTCTGCTGGCGCTGAGCGGCAGAACGGTTGCGCTGCGAGATGTGAACATACCCCGGTGCACCTGACATTTTGCCTACCTTCTCCCTGTACGAGTTGAGTATTAGTGTGTGGTTCCGTTAGAAAGCAAACCCCGTGTGTGGGCGGGCCTGCTGTCTACTTTTAATCGTTGTCAGAATTTGTATTTAAAGCAAGTAATATTCGCGTATTTTTTCAACTTATCTGAGTCTAGCCCCCAAGTGAGGGTCAGCAAACATGAAAATCCTTACACTCCACGGCATACTTTTACACCCTAGGTTCTAAATAAAGCCTTGGTGCTCCCTGTTTTCTGTATATTTTTACCTGCCGAAAAAACCAGACAACTAGAACACCTGAAACTCAAATGTCAATACCTTTTTATGGGCAAATCTCACCATGCAATATATTTGCCATCACGCACCGGGTCGACAACGGGCGTCCGCCCCTACAAAAACAGGGGCAGCCCGCCGTCTGGCGAGCTGCCCCTAGGCTAAGGCAGTGAGCTAAAATCCCTACTCAGCGACCCCGTATAGGCGGTCACCTGCGTCGCCCAGACCGGGCACAATGTAGGCCTTCTCATTGAGGCGCTCGTCCTGGGCAGCCAGGAAGAGGTCGACGTTCTCAAGGCCGTCAACGCCCTTCTCAAGGGCCTCAATACCCTCAGGGGCACCCAGCACGCACACGCAGGTGATATGCTCAGCACCGCGAGCGCGCAGGAACTTGATGGACTCAATCAGGGTGCCACCGGTTGCCAGCATGGGGTCAAGCACGTAAACCTGACGTCCGGTGAGATCCTCAGGGAGACGCTCGGCGTAGGTGACGATATCCAGGGTTTCCTCATTGCGGGCCATACCCAGGAAGCCCACCTCAGCGGTAGGAATCAGGCGAGTCATGCCCTCCAGCATGCCCAGGCCGGCACGCAGAATCGGCACAATCAGGGGACGGGGATTGGCGATGTGGGAGCCAACAGTGGTAGCAACCGGGGTTTCGACCTCGCGCGGCTCAACGCGAATCTCGCGGGTAGCCTCGTAAGCCAGAAGGGTGACCAGCTCGTCAACAAGCTGGCGAAAAATCGGGGAGGGTGTGTCCTTATCGCGAAGAACGGTAATTTTGTGGTCAACCAGGGGGTGGTCCAGAACTTTAATACGCATAGTTAAAAGCTACCACTGGCCGTCAGCCCGGAAAGAGTTGGAGGGCAAATGAGTATCACAGGGGTATCACCGCTTGACATGTTTATGTCAGATTTATGTCAAATTTATGTGGCGGGGCCTTTTTGGGCACGAAAAAACCCGCCCCCTCTAGCTCTCACTAGGGGAAACGGGTTTTTACCTGTGGCGGTGACGGAGGGATTTGAACCCTCGGTACGGGGTTACCGTACACAACATTTCGAGTGTTGCACCTTCGGCCGCTCGGACACGTCACCAAACTCTGGAAATTTTACCCTAGATACCCTGGTCACTCAACTCAGTGGGGACAGTAGGCAGGGCTCTAGCCCTGAATGTAGCCGTCGATAGTGAGCATAGCCAGCTCGGCCCCCTCGTCGGGGGTACGCTCAGCTCCGTGGCGGGTTTCGTCCATAGAGAGCATGAAGACCGCACCAAAGATAATGAGGGAAACCCCCTCGATCGAGCGGTCTGTGCGCACAGTGTAGCGGGTAGCCAGGCGGCTAATGAGCTCACGGATAAAGCGCATAATATCGGCGCGAATCAAATCGGTGGTGGGCGACCAGTCGGCACCGGCGCGCCAGAGTTCTGAAACCCAGAGCCGCGCGAAGCCGGGGTGCTCGCTCAGGTAGATAATGGCGGCGTGTAGGGCACTGCGCAGGGCTTCTCGGGGGTCGTCGTGGTTGCTGGCAACCGTGGTCATCTCAGCCAGCAGCAGCTTGGCACCGTACTGCAGGAGCTGGTCAATCATGGTCTTCTTTGACCCGAAATTGTAGTAGACCGTGCCCTTTGAGACCCCGGCCCTCTCCGCGATGTCTTCCACGGTAGTGGCGGTGGGGCCACCCTCGCTCATGATGTCCATGGCTGCTTCAAAGAGCTTGAGCTGGGTCTTATTGGTGCGTCCGGGGCGGCGTGTGCTCGCCTCTACCACCGGTGTTTGGTGTGCGTAGACGACCGTTTCTGCCTGCTGCGCGGCCATACCCTCCCCCTTACGGTATTTGAAAAAATGATGTTTCTTTTTCAAAGATACATGATGACGGGGTGGGGCAGGCAGTTTTCTGCCGCGCGTTTGAGGGGCAATTTGGTCTAGGAGCGATGTTTTCTAAAGAAAGTAGTCAGGAGCTCGGCGCACTCGCTCGCAAGCACCCCAGGGTAGACCTCTACCCAGTGGTTGACTTTGCGGTCGCGCAGCACGTCATAGACGCTCCCAGCAGCCCCTGTTTTTTCTTCCCAGGCCCCCATCACAACGGTGGGCAGGCGGGCCAGCAGGGTAGCCCCGGCGCACATGAGGCAGGGTTCGAGGGTGACCACCAGGGTACAGCCCTCTAGCCGCCAGCTCCCCAGGTGTTCGGCGGCCTGCCGAATCGCGATAACCTCGGCATGGGCGGTGGGGTCGGCATCGGCCTCGCGCCGGTTGTAGCCGCGCCCGATGACCTGCCCGGCGGCGTCCACAACCACCGCACCAATGGGCACATCGTCGCTGGCTAGGGCCAGCTTTGCCTGGTCGATGGCCTGGCGCATGAGGGCTTCGTGCTGAGGGTTGCGCGGACGCGTGGGCAGGGCGGATCGGGGCATGGTTCCTTCGGCGCGTGCTTAGTGGGTGATGGCCAGGGCGTAGGGCAGGACGGCGGTCGCACCGGCTACTCGCAGGGTACGGGCGGTGACGGTGGTTGACCAACGAGAGTCAATCCTATCGGTGACAACGAGAACCGGGCCCGGGTTGGTCGCCAGGTAGTCTGCCGCCGCCGGGGGCAGACGGTAGGCGTTTAGCACCCCGGCACAGCGGAAGACGCTGTTACCGCCGAAGTGGGCGGGGGCGTCCGCCAATTCAAAATCACCAAGGTCGGCCAGGCGTCCGGCTGCGGCGATACCGCGAGCCAGTGAGGACGCCAACTGCGGACGCACCGGTGAGGGCAGCCCAATAACGGCGGCCGGGCGCTCCTCCCAGCCCCATTCAGCCAGCACCTGCAGGCTGGCTCGGCCCAAGTCGGCGGGGACGGGGCCGTCTACAGCCTGCCCATCAGAGCCGGGGGCGAAAATTTCGCGCAGGCGGTTGCCCCAGCCTAGGTCGGTCAGGCGGCCGAGGGCCCGGCCCTCACTGGCGCATTCAGCCTCAGCGATCTTGCCACGCAGGGGTTTGCCGGTGCCCTCGTGCACGGCGTGAGGTACCAATCGGTCGAGGCCCGTGGGCCACATGCCGCGCGGCTCAATGGGTAAACCCACACGGGCGAGGGCTGAGCCGGCCTGCTCGGTTAGGGCCGGGTTGAAGCCGGTGGGGTACCAGGGGCCGGCGCACACGTCGCAGATGCTACAGGGGCGGGCTGTGGTGTCGTCTAGTTCGCTGGCGAGGAAGACCATGCGGCAAGTGTCGGTGTGCTGGTAGGCCAGCATGGCGTCCTGTTCGCGCTGGCGGGCCTGGCGTACCCGGGCGTAGCGCGGGGCGTCATAGTACCAAGGGTTACCGGTGGCAACCCAGCCGCGGGAGCCGCGTTCCACGGCACCTTCTACAGCCAGGACTTTGAGAAGCAAATCCAGCGAAGATCGCTTCACATCTACCCGGGTTTCAAGCGCGGGTACGGTGAGTTCTTGCCCTGCGGCGGTTGCCTCAGCCAGGGCTGCCAGTACAGCTCCGGTGTTTTCCTCGGTGGGCATGGAGGCGGTGGCAAAGTAGTCCCAGATTTCCCTATCTTCACTGCCGGGCAGTAGGAGCACATCGGCCTTGATCGCACCGCGCCCGGCTCGGCCCACCTGCTGGTAGTAGGCGACAGCGCTGGAGGGAGCACCCAGGTGCACCACAAACCCCAGGTCAGGCTTGTCAAAGCCCATCCCCAGGGCGCTGGTAGCGACCAGGGCTTTGACCCGGTTTTCTTTGAGGGCGTTTTCTGCTTCGCGACGTTCATCGGGGTCAGTTTTACCGCTGTAGGCCAACACATCGTAGCCCGCTGCCCGCAGGGTGATAGCGGTATCTTCGGCCGCTGAAACGGTCAGGGTATAGATAATGCCAGAGCCCGGCAGGCTGCCAAGGTGGGTAGCTAGCCAGCCCAGGCGGTCACTGGCGGTAGGCAGGGTAAGGACGCCCAGGCGCAGCGAGTCGCGAGACAGCGGCCCGCGCAGGATAAAAACATCATCGGCACTTCCCTGCTCACGCGCGCCAAGCTGCTCGGCGACGTCCTGCACCACCCGCTCGTTGGCGGTGGCGGTGGTTGCCAGCACGGGGACGCCGGTGGGCAGGGCCGCAATCAGGTCGCGGATGCGGCGGTAGTCGGGGCGGAAGTCGTGGCCCCAGTCAGAGATGCAGTGGGCCTCGTCAATGACCAGCAGGCCGCAGGTACGTACCAGCTCAGGTAGCCACTCGGACCGGAAGGCCGGGTTGTTGAGGCGCTCAGGGCCCACCAGTAGAACGTCGAGTTCACCGGCAGCCAGTTGGGCGCGCACGGCGTCCCACTCGGTCACGTTCGACGAGTTGACCATAGCTGCCCGCACCCCGGCGCGGGCAGCGGCCTCTACCTGGTCGCGCATGAGGGCCAGCAGGGGCGAGACGATGAGGGCAGGGCCACTCCCCCGCCTGCGCAGGAGCAGGGCGGAGAGGAAGTAGACCGCCGACTTACCCCAGCCAGTTCGCTGGATTACCAGGGCCCGGCGGCGCTGCTGCACCAGGGCCTCAATAGCCTCGAACTGGCCGGGATGGAAGGCGGCGGCGGGGTTGCCAGTCAGGCGGGCGAGGAGCTCGGCAGCCTCAGCCCGCAGGCTCCCGGGCGAAAGGACGCCGCCCGCGGCCGGGTCTGACTGCTGTTGGGGCAGGAGCACTATCGCTGGCCCCGGTCAGCGCCCACGTAGGCCTGCTGCAGCTTCCACTGCTGGTAGGCCTTAATCTGACGCATGTAGGTTGAAACGGGACTCCTCCAGACGAAGACCAAAAAGACGATAGCTAGCACGCCAGCAAGCAGACCTACCAGCATGGTCCAGTGGAAGACCAGAAGCAGGGTCAGCGCACCCATGAGCAGGTTGAGAATCTGGATGCTCGCCACGACGGTCAGAACGATACGGGCCCAGTTGTGGCCCTTGTTCATCATGATGGTGAAGAAAACGAGCAGGGCAGACCAGATAAGACCAAAGACCAACCCCATAATGAGACCGGCGGTGACGAAACCGGTATCTGCGCTCGCAGATAGCTCAGCCTCCGCCGCAGCGAAGTCTTCTTCGGTCATCATCCCGCTGAAGAGGGAAAGGATGCTGTTGCTCGTTGCCTGCTGAATCTCCTGGTAGAAGATAGTGCCCAGAATAGACCCCAGAACGCCCAGGCCGATCATCACGTACATGATAAGGCTGGCGGTTTTGAGGGCCTGCGGGCGCTCAGGGGCATCCATGTGGGCGGGGAGGCCCTGGCCGTAGGCCTGGGCATAGCCAGCGTAGGCGCCCTGCTCAGTGTAGTAGCCGGGCTGGGTTGCCGAATAGGCCGGGGGCTGGGCCTGATTGGGGTAGGCAGGGGGCTGCTGGGGCTGGTAGTTACCGGTGGTGTTGTCGTTGCCGGGGTACTGGCTCACGGGGTCCTCCTGGTCAGTGGACGGTCGGTTTGTTTTAAGCCTACCGACCGTTCGCCCAACTCACCAGGGTTTACGCGATTTCGAAGATGCCGCGGGCCCGGTCCTTTTTCACGGAGAAGGCGGGGAAGATGCGGCCGCTCATTGAAATGTAGACGCCGGGTTCGAGCAGGTTGAGGGCGGCGACGGCTGCGCCCAGGTTGAAGCTGGCATCGGACTTCCGCATAGATGCCGGCTGCATAGCACCGGTGAGCACAACTACCTTGTTGCCGAGGGTGGCGTTGGCTTCGAGGTAGCGGGCGGTTTCGGGCATGGTGTCGGTGCCGTGGGTGATAATGATGCGGTCGTTCTGCACGGCATTGAGGGCCTCGGTCAGCACGGCGCGGTCGGCATCAACCATGTCGAGGCTGTCGAGCTTGAGCACGCTTTGCACCTCAAAAGCGGTGTCGGTGAGCACGTAACTGAGCAGCTCGGGTACTGAGGGTTCGCCGATTTCGAGTTCACCGGCGACGGAGTAGACCTTGTCGAAGGTTCCGCCGGTGGTCAGGATGGTCACGGTCTCTGCGTTGCTGATGGGCATGGCTTCCTTGAGGGTTTGCGGGGTTTTGTTTCTAAGTCTAGTGGAGGGGCAGGCGGACGCCCGTGGTCGGCTCAGTGGGCGGAATTGGGACTTCCTGCCCCCGATTTAATTCGCTCATGGCGAACATGGGCAAGAGAGCACTCCGTAAACGCAGGGTAAACAAGAGGGAAAGTAAGGTGGGACACAAAATTTTACCCCGAAAGCGTCAAGTCTATACAACCTTAAAGTCGTCACAACTTTAAGGGACAAACCAGCCCCTTTTTAAAGAAAAACCAGCAATATTTCAAACACTAAATAAACCCGCCCACCACCAAAGTCAAGACCCCGCACCCACCCCAAGCAAGGGCGTCCTAACCTGCGATATAAGCGCGCCAAAACCCGCCCCTAGAATGACCCATAAGCCCCCCAGGGGCCCACCCACACACCACCTGACCCTAGGAGCAAAACCATGAAGCTCGCACCTAAAGTAGCAGCAACCCTCTCAGCAGCTGCACTGGCCTTCTCCATGGCGTCCGCACCCGCCAGCGCCGCCGACACTACCGACGCAGGCTCCGGTACCATCATCAACACCTACCCCGATACCCCGGCCCTGAACGCCACCCTGCCCATTGTGGAGACCTACCACAAGAGCGACTCCCTCAAGGCCAACATCCTCAACGCCCGCCCCGTCTGCAACGCCTGGGAAGACTACCGCACCGTGGTCTACAAGGTTACAGACAACTTCACCCCCGTCGGTACCATCTCAACCACCAACAGCACCTCAGCACCCGTCAACCTCACCCAGAACCTCTCCAAGACCCAGACCGTCACCATGAGCGTCAACGGGTCAAAGACCGAAACCGCCTCCTTCAACCTGGGCGGCACCCAGAACCTCGATAAGGGCAGCATCAACGCCGGCATCGCCTACTCCATCGCCAAGACCGTAGGCGGCGACGCCTCCTACTCCCTCTCCTGGAGCGTCGGCCAGACCATCGGCCCCTACGAAGTACCCGCAGGCTACACAGGCGAAGCTACCTACGGCTTCCGCACCATCGCCATGACCGGCACCCAGCAGTACTGCATGCTCAACGGCACCTGGTCCAACCCCGTCGCCTGGCGCGCCAACGTCCCCATCAAGAACCAGGTCACCGTCAAGCTCTACAGCAACCCCGCTGACTCCTACTAAACCGCCCTGTCTTTGAGAGAAGGTACAACCATGCAGACCGCTATCACCCGCCGCACCGCCCTCACCTCCCTAGCTCTGGGCACCGCCTCCCTGGCCTTTGCCTCAACCGCAGCCCGAGCCACCACCCCCGCCTACGACCTTGAGCCCGTCCTCACCGTCTCATCCTGGAAGGCTGAAGGCTACGCCGGCCTGGTCGCCCTGCGCCTCAAAAACGTGGGCACTGAGCGCTACTACGGCGACTTCCCCGTGGTCTCCTTCCGCATCGACGTGAAGACCGCCTCGGGCCCCACCGGCGTTGACCGTCTAATCACCCCCGGCTGGTTCAACGGCGCCTACACCCGCGACCTGGGTTTTAACGCAGCAACCTCAACCCGCAGCTTCCTGGTCACCCTAGCCAACCCCATCAAGGCCGGTAAAACCCAGCTGGTTGCCAACCTCAACTTCGGTGACGGCCTCACCTCAGAGGGCCGCCTGCGCAACTACATCACCGTCACCCAGGTCGGCCGTATCGCCGGCGATACCTCAACCGGTAACGACCAGAACCGCGATTCCCGAGACATCACCCTGACCGATACCGGCCGCAAGGCAAGCGGCATCTTCTAAGCCGCCCGGCCCCCAGGCCTCGGCTACCCGGCTTACTGCGCCCCGGCGTCCTTCTGCTCCCCGCATGAGGACGCCGGGGCGCAGCCTTTCGCAGGTAGCGGCAGAGTCAGTAGCATGGGAGGGTAACAATCCCCCGTGAAAGGCTGATGATGCCCGAAACTTCCACCATTAACCTGCGCTTCCCCATCGTGGGAGCCCAGTGGCTGGCAGCCAATATTGCCGCCCCCAACCTGGTCATTCTGGACGCCTCCGTCGGCGAGTTCGCCGGTGCCAGCACCGGCATACCCGGTGCCCGCCGCTTTGATATCGACGGCGAATTCAGCGCCCCCGAGGGCGTACACACCATGCTGAGCACCGAGGACTTTGAAGCTAAGGTTCGTGCTCTCGGCATCAGCAAGGACGCCGCCATCGTGGTTTACGACCGCCAGGGCATGTTCTCTGCCGCCCGCGGCTGGTTCATGTTTGTGGCTATGGGGCACGATAACGTCGCCGTGCTCGACGGGGGCCTGCCTGCCTGGGAGGCAGCCGGTTTCAACCAGCTCCCCCTTAACGAGGGGCCTTTTACTCCCGGTTCATTCGTGGCAGAAGACCGCGGTCTCTTCGTTGACGCCCTGACCACCAAAGCCTTTGCTGAACGTGAGGACGCCGCCGTCATCGATGCCCGCAGCGCCGAACGTTTTGCCGGCACAGCGCCCGAACCCCGCCCGGGCCTGCGAGCTGGACATATTCCCGGCTCCGTTAACCTGCCCTTCACCTCCCTGCTCGATGAGCAGGGGCGTTTCCGGGCTCCCGAAGAGGTCAAGGCTGCCGTTGACGCCGTCGCCGGGGATGCTGAGACCCTTATCTTCTCGTGTGGCTCCGGCGTGACTGCCTGCATTGACGCCCTGGCAGCCTACGTTTCGGGCTATACCGAACTGGCCGTCTACGACGGCTCCTGGGCCGAATGGGGCGCAGAAGACCCTGCCGGTCTGCGCCCCGTTGAGAGATAGCGCTACTGGTCGAAGTTTTCGGTCCAGTAGTCGTTAGCACCGGTGATGTTGCCGTCCTCGTCATAAAGGTAGAAGCCCTTGCGGTCGGCAACGCCGCTGAAGCCGTCTTCTAGAGCTTCTTTGAGTTTGGCACCGAACTCGCGCACGGTGGCGTCCTCGCTGGCCGAGGCGATGTGGGAGGCTACGTTGAAGCCTACGGTGTCATAGGCAGCGAAGGGGCCTGCCTCGGTACCGGTAGCGATGGTCCAGGCCTTATCGATTTCTTCAGGGGTGCCTACGCCATTGACGTAGAGCTTAGCGCCGGCATCCAGCCAGGGAGTTCAGCAGGTAGCCGGGCTGTTCCTCGCGGACGTAGACGGAAACCATGCCGGTTTCTTCGGCGTAGCGGATGGCGTCTTTGATGTTCTCTTCATCGGTCTTGGCGGTGCCCATAATCTCTGCGGTGTTGCGGATCCAGACGCGGTTGGCGTAGTGGATAGCCAGGAAGCGGTCGGTGTGGCCGCTGGCGTCTGCAAAGTCAGAGGGCAGTAGGGACGAGGTGTTGGTAGCGAGTAGGGTGCGCTCGTCAGCCAGCTCCCCTACCTTAGCCCAGGTTTCGCGCTTGAGGTCGAGGTTTTCAGGCACAGCCTCGATAACGATATCAGCGTTGCTGACCGCTTCTTTGAGGTCACTGGTGGGGACGATGCGGGCGATGGCTTCGTCGAACTTCTCGGGGGTGTAGTCGGGAAGGTCTTGTTCGTAGCCCTGACGGATTCAGGCCCAGCGGTCGGAGAGCTTATCGAGGGCTTCGGGGAAGGGATCGTAGGCAAAGACCTTCTTGCCGTGCCAGGCCGCCTGCATGATGATTTGGGACCCCAGGACGCCGGTGCTTAGAACGGCTATGGTGTTGAATTCGCGTGACATGCTCACCTTCTCCTTTGAAGTGGTATTTCATTGATGTAACAGACACCACGCCCACCCCACCAAAAGAGAAACTTTACAAAGAAAATATTAAGGGGTATGCCAGGCGCCTCACTGCATGACCTGCAGTAAAAAGAACCCCGCCTGACCTGTTTTACCAAGCCAAGCGGGGTTTTCTTGTGCACCCTGTGGGGCTCGAACCCACGACCCACGGATTAAAAATTCTTGGCCAGCCTACCTAAAGAAACTCAGCGGGGTTCAAAGAATCTTAGACTGCCTTGAAAAACAGTAACCCCGGCGATCTGCAAGAGCAGGGATCGTTCCGGGGTTTTCATCCTCAACTATAATGCTAAGAACCATGGGAAACAAGAAGGTATCAGTCGAAGAGTTAGAGGTGTGGTTCTCCGAGCCTAGACTTCACAGATACAGGATGTATAGGAATCCGGAGCAGGTCTACCACTGGAATGCTCATATCACCAAGGAACTCTTAGTTGACATCGGCCACCTCGAAATCCTACTGCGAAATGCAGTAGACAGAGCCCTCCGCCAAGATGACAGATACGGCAAATACTGGTTTCAAAACCCTGCTCTACCGCTGAGTAATCAAGCCAAGAAAAGCGTAGACAAGGCAGTAGAACGCGCTACGAGACGTGGCACCAAGCCCCTAGAGGCTGGTCGGGTCATTGCAGAGCTACCCTTTGATTTCTGGAGATACCTGTTCTCCAAGTACTACCAAGCAACGGTCTGGCCAAAGTTTGGTGCTCGCCTTTCGAGAAAGGTTAGCAGAGTCGAGTTTGAGCGCCATCTCAACTTTGTGTATATCAACCGCAATCGTTTTTCCCACCATGAACCAGTCATCAAGGGAAGCCACGAGGATGATCTCGCATATGTTCAGAGTCTATTGGCTTCTATCTATTTTTTAGCATCTCTTATCTCAGACAATACTTCCTTGTGGATTCGACAGAATTCATCTGTAGATGAGAGGTTAGGGAATCATCCAGATGCCAACTCGTGAGGGCCACGCACAAACTATCGCTGCTTATTCTGAGCGTGCTCAAGAATATGCAACGGTGTTAGGGCATCTTAAAACGCCCCGGCCTGGTACTGGTCTAGATGCTCGCCCGCATGGCGCAATAGTTGCACAAAAGATAACCCCTGAGAGGGGAGATCTTTAGAAATCAACAGGCCATTAGACCCAAGGTAAATAAAGAGCCCCGCAGGCTATACCAGCGGGGCTTGTTGTGTGCGCCCTGTGGGGCTCGAACCCACGACCCACGGATTAAAAGTCCGATGCTCTACCAACTGAGCTAAAGGCGCATCCACTGAGTAAACTCAGCGCCTTCCACTATACACCCCGTGACGCAAAGCTCCAAAAACCCGGCCGCAACGGGCGTCCGCGCCGCTGCCGTGCTCTAATAGCTGTGTGACCGCCCTACTGAATAGCCCCCTCACCCACTACGCCGCCGCCCTCCTGCTCTTCGTTGGCCTCACCGCGGCCCTGCTCGCAGCCCAGCTACAGATTGCCGTCCTCGCAGGCCAAACCCTGGCCGGGACCATCGCAGCCCTCCTGCACGCAAGCGTCATCATGCGCACCCCAGTTTTACCTCTCAGCGCATAACCTTTCCCTCTTTCCTCAGCAGTTCTACACTGGTAGGCATGCCTTCTGACGCCCGCTTTCACCGCCCCGTCCGCCTCTCCACCGAAAAGTTTGAACGCTACCAGGGGGCAAGCAGCCCAGAAGACCTGGCTGCTGCCGCCCAGGCGTCCGCCCGCGCCCTGCTAGCCCGCGGACGCGCCAACGAAGACCCCTCCGTCACCAAGCGCCTGGTGCACTACACCGACGAGTTCGGTATCGAAGCCGTAGCTGAACTCTGGTCGCAGGCAGCCCCAGTGACCGTTGCCGGGGCCCTCTGGCGTATCTATGCCCTGCGCGGCGTCATTCGTGCTAATTCCCAGCTCATGAGCCACTACTACGAGCGCGGAATGCACTCCAGCTACCTGGCTCAGGCCCTGGCCGGGGTGCCCTCGCCGCCTACCGCCGACGAAATCTGTGCCACCGTCGACGCTATTCTGGCAGGCGCCTACACCGGCGACTTCGACGTCGCCCTCAACCGCTTTGCGGCTTTCTGCCGCGTGCTGGCTTTGGGGCAGGACGACGTTGCCCTCGAGCTGAGGCACGGCCAGCGGGTCTCGCCCCGCGGCGGGCACCCCGATGAAGTGGCCGAGCTGCACGCCCCCTCAGCCGAGGTGCGCGATGAGGCCGCTGTGCGGGCCGTCCGCCTACGAACCGCTGCCCGCAAACTCACCGGAACCGCCCGCGAGCTCGAAGAAGCTGCCCTCAATTGGCGGGCAGGAACCCTCAACTAAAGGCCGCGACAGCGCCTCCCCGACAGGCAAAATAGCCAGGAGCGCCACCCGGGGTTGACACCGCTGGCGAACAGGAGAATGATGGATACCAAGATGTCAGGCTGCTAATAGGTAGCCCCGGGCTCCAAATCTTTAGCCGCTTCGAGCGGCCTTCCGCCGAGAGGCGCTCCCAGCCTGACATCGCTAAACTTCATACCGCACTTGCCGGGCTCCGCTTCCCTTTCCACGAGGCAGGTAGCCCGGCTTTTGCGTCCGCCCGCAATTCAGGCGAGCGCCACCCCGTTAACCTTGGCGCGGTACCATAAACTCAGCACCTGCCCACACGCCCACACCCAGGAGAGCTGGCCCATGCTCCAACGCATGTTCCCCCAAGAAAACACCTCACTGACCGCCCTTGCCGCGCTCTCAGAACAGGTCACCGGAGCAGCTGCCCTGCTCTCAGAAATGGTGGGCTCCCCCGAAGACCGCTACCCGGAACTTTTGGAACGCACTCTCACCCACGAGGCCGCAACCCTCGATATGCTGCACACCACCATGACCGCGGTGCGCAGCTCTTTCTCAACCCCTATTCCCCGCGAAGATATCTATACCCTGGCTGTTTCACTCAACAACGTCGTTGAAAAGCTCACCTCAGCAGCCAACATTCTGCACCTCTACCACATCGTACGTTTCTCGCCCAAGGCAGCGACCCTGCTCGACCTTATCCAACGCCAGGCAGTGCTCACAACCGAAATCATCCCCAAACTCAGCACCCTGCGTGATCTGGACGACTACTGGATCACCATGCTCCGCATCGCCAAGCAGGCCGTTCGCATTGCCGAAGAATACGATGCAGATATCCAGGACCGCTACAAGCAGACCCGCTACCTGCAGACCACCCGCTTCGTACACAAGCTCATCGAAGCGTCCGAAGCCATGCGCACCGTCGCCACCGAAATCGGCCGCATCATCGTGCAGGAATCCTAGTGACCCTCGCTCTCTTTGCCCTCAGCTGCCTAGCCCTGATTGCCTTCACCTTCGTTACGGGCTTTCACGACGCCCCCAACGCCACCGCCATACCCGTCAAAACCAGGGCACTCACCCCTAAAATAGCCCTGCGCACCAGCGCCCTCTTCAACGCTATCGGCATGGCCATCACGGGTATTATGCTGGGCTCCGTCACCACCCACTGGCTAACCGTGCCCCACAACAACACCGGCCTGGGGCTCATTCTTACAGCCCTCATCTCAGCTATTATCTGGGGCATTATTACCTGGTGGTTCCGTATTCCTTCCTCCTCCACCCACGCCCTCATCGGGGGCCTTGCCGGTGCCGCCTGGGCCGCCCGCGCCACCGACCTAGGCACCTCCACCCCTTTCTCTGAGCCCCTCGCGACCTTCCTTTTTGTGCCCCTTATCCTGGCCCCCATCGTCCTTTTCGTGCTCGCCTGGGCAGCGGTTTTCCCCTTCTACGGCCTGCTCCAACGCTCCTACCCCTCCACCGTCAACCGCTTCTCCCGCAGCGTGCTGTCCCTCGCCAACTCCCTCATCTCCCTCATCCACGGCATTCAAACCGGGCAACGAGCCGTCGTTATTTACGCCGTGCTTTTGCTTTCTGCAGGACTCAAAGTTCACCCCACCACCTACATCATCTCCGCCCTCTTCCTTGCCATGGTGCTGGGCTTCGGCACAGCCCGGGGTAGCTCCCGCATCGGCTACACCTTCGCCCACCAAATGGTTAAAGTTGACCCCTTCCGCGGGGCAGTAGCCCAAAGCTCAACAGCCCTGGCTATGGTGCTCTTGCAGTTCTTCCTCAACACCCCAGTCTCGTCCTCCCATATGGCAGCCTCCGCGGTACTCGGCTCAGGAGTCAACCAGCGCTTCGCCGCAGTGCGCCACAAAATCGTGCTCCGCATCATTCTCACCTGGTTTATCACCATGCCAGCCTGTTTTCTGCTCGCCGCTGTTCTCTTCCTGGCACTCTCCCCCCTGCTGTAGCGCTCCCGCCGTAAACAATGCGAGACTAGACTGTATATAAGAAACCACTCGCACCACCTCAAAGCTGCCCACCAGGCATGGGCACTCAGGGCGCTCCCCCGTAGCGCGCCTAGGCTTTGTGAAAGGAAACCGCTAATCATGCCTCGCATTCTTGTGCTCGCAGACCTAGGGCAGTCTGTGTACCACGTTGGCGACGAAGCTATGGGCATCGCAACCGCCGCTGAGCTGACCCGCCGTGGCTACGAAGTCTATATCGCTACCCGCTCTGTTGAGCACTCCCAGGCCTACATTGGTTCCGCTACTGGCTACATTAAAACCCTCGAATTCCCCTGGCCCCCTGCAGAGCGCGAAATTTTTTTGGGCAACCTCAAGGCCTACCTCGCCGGTGACAATGCCCGCCCTGAAATAGCTGATTTCGTGCGCCAAGTGGCCGACATGGACGGCATCGTGATCGCCGGTGGCGGTAATATGAACTCAACCTACGGTTGGCTCCTGTACGAGCGGGCAGCCTATGCACTCATCGCCCGTCAGCATGAGATTCCCCTGGTGATTTCTGGCCAGTCGGTGGGGCCGGTACTTACAGAGGCCGATGCCGATACCATGCGCGATATGCTTTCTTCTGCCCAGCTTGTGGGTATGCGGGAAAAATCCTCCTATACCTGGGCTACCCAGCAGGGCATTCAAGCCCACCTGATTGTGGATGACGCCACCTTCTACCAGCATCAGAAGCGCTCCCTACCGGGCCGTCCGGTCGTTGATCTGCCCGAACACTACATTTGCGCTACTTTCTCAGGTCTCGCCCCGGGGCAGACCCGGGTCATCGGTCAGCTGCTTGACGATATGCACCGCGAATACGGCCTACGCACCGTTTTCCTACCCCATATGGGTGAGCCCCTCACCGATCAGGGAGACGTAGCGGTCCACGCTGAGATCGCCTCGCACATGTTCTCTCACCCCGTGCAGCTGCCCATGGTGCACGCGGACGACGCCGTGCAGGTTCACCGCGGTGCCTTCATCGCGGTATCTACCCGCTACCACCCCGGCGTCTTCTCACTCTCAGCAGGCGTTCCCTTTGTTGCCCTACTACCAGATGCCTTCACCGATATGCGAGTACGCGGCATGATGGAACAGTACGGGGCTGAAAACTACGCTATCCCTCTGGCTCTGCTTAACTCTGATGCACCTGCCGAGGCCCTACACGAAGTGATCCAACTCCGCAATGAGCTCTCTGAGACCTTGCTGGCGCGAGCCAAGCAGCTGCGCGGTTTCTCCGCCAGCTGGTGGGACGCCGCCTCCCACGTCCTCCTGCACGGGGCAGGGCAGGCTGCCCCGGCCGTCCGCGAGCTGGGTAACACCCCCACCATCTTTACCGGTGAGTGGAACATAACCAACCTGCTGGTACGCGACGATATTGCCGAGATTTCACTGGCTGCTGCCCGTGCCAGCGCAGAGACCGACCGGGCCCTCTCCTGGGACTACCAGCGTCTACTCCAGCGTGACCGGGCCCAGGCCCGAGCAGATGAGCTAGAGCGTCGCAACGCTGAGCTGGCCGACTCCCTGATTGAAGCAGAAGAGAACGCCACCCTGCGCGGCTGGATGCGCCGCAAGATGCGCGGCGAGTAGTCAAGCGCTGCCAGGCAAACCGTACCACGGGATAAGCCGGGGTTCCACACTAAAAAGCCGCCCGACCCCGTCCTTTCCAGCAGCGAAAGGAGTTAGGGGGCCGGGCGGCACACACATTCCCATGGTGTTCCCTCATCCGCACAGCTACGGGTGAGGGAAGTTTTGTTATGCCCGCCCCAAGGGCGGGCCGCTAGAGCGAGGGGCTAGGCTTAGCCGAAGCGACCAGAGACATAGTCTTCGGTGGCCTTCTGGCTAGGGTTGTTGAAGATTTCCTGGGTGGGGGCGTACTCGATGAGCTTGCCGGGTTTGCCGGTGCCCGCAATGTTGAAAAAGGCGGTCTTGTCTGAGACACGGGCTGCCTGCTGCATATTGTGGGTCACGATGACGACGGTGAAGTTTTCCTTGAGTTCGTTGATGAGGTCTTCAACGGCCAGGGTTGAGATGGGGTCGAGAGCGGAGCAGGGCTCGTCCATGAGAATCACGTCGGGCTTAACCGCGATGGAACGGGCGATACATAGACGCTGCTGCTGGCCACCGGAGAGGCCGGAGCCGGGCTTGTCGAGGCGGTCCTTGACCTCGTTCCAGAGGTTAGCACCGCGCAGGGAGGATTCGACCAGCTCATCTGCGTCGGTCTTGGAGATCTTGCGGTTGTTGAGCTTAACACCTGCCAGCACGTTCTCGCGAATGGACATGGTGGGGAAGGGGTTGGGGCGCTGGAAGACCATACCGATTTGGGAGCGGACAACCACGGGGTCAACGCCCTTATCGTAGAGGTTTTCGCCGTCGAGCAGCACTTTACCTTCAACACGAGCGCCGGGGATTACCTCGTGCATGCGGTTGAGAGTGCGCAGGAAGGTTGACTTGCCGCAACCTGAGGGGCCAATGAAGGCGGTGACTGTGCGGGGCTCGATTTCCATGGAGATATCTTCTACCGCGAGGAAGTCGCCGTAGTACACGTTCAGGTTTTCAACGTCGATACGCTTTGACATGGAGTTTTCCTTTTTCTAAAAGTCTTGGGTGCCGGGCGATGCTCGTAGGCGTATCGCGGTTTATCGGCCGGTCTTGGGGGCGAAGATCTTGGCGATAGTACGGGCAATGAGGTTCAGTACCATCACGATGATGATTAGGATGAGCGCGGCGGCCCAGGCGCGGGTCTCGGAGACGGAGGCGGCGGTGGGGCTGGTGGGCGTCATGATCTGGTAGTAGATGTAGGTGGGCAGGGTTGCCATCCAGCCGCTGAAGGCGTTCCAGTTGATAGAGGTGACGAAACCTGCGGTGACCAGAATCGGCGCGGTTTCACCGATGACGCGGGCAATCGCCAGGGTCACGCCCGATGCGATGCCCGAGATAGCGGTGGGGATAACGACCTTCATGATGGTACGCCATTTACGGACGCCCAGGGCGTAGGAGGCCTCGCGCAGTTCATTGGGCACGATACGCAGCATTTCTTCGGCGTTACGCACCACGGTGGGGATCATGAGGACGGACAGGGCGACCGCAGCAACCAGGCCCATGCGGTTCATGGGGTTGCCCGATACCAGGGCGAAGAAAGAGGCCGCGAAGAGACCCGCTACGATGGAGGGGATGCCGGTCATGACGTCCACGAAGAAGGTAATGGCCTTGGAGAGCCACTTACCCTGGCCGTATTCCACCAGGTAGATAGCGGTGAGCAGGCCGATGGGGACCGAGATGACGGTCGCCAGTAGGGTAATTTCGAGGGTACCGATGATGGCGTGGTAGATACCGCCAAGCACGGGGCCTTCGCCTGCGGCAGCAGCGTTGTCGTGTACGCCGGTGACGCCCTTCATGGAGGTGCTCAGGAAGTTACCTGATAGGCCGGGGATACCCTTGGCGAGTACGGTGTAGAGCACCGAGACCAGGGGGATGAGGGCGATGAGGAAGGTGCCGTAGACCAGGTAGCGGGCGAAGGCGTCCTGGCCCTTGCGCTTGCCTTCGAAGGAGGTGACGGCGAGGGGGCCGACAATCACGAAGATGATGCCTGCAAAGAGGGCGAAGGTTGCGATAGAGAAGCTGGTGAGGGCGCTGGCGGCGGCGCCCAGAATCAGGGAGCCTGCACCGACAGCCAGGGGCAGCCACTTGGGGGCCTGGCGGCTGGCGAAACGGGATGAGGTGGTAGCTACAGACATTAGTTGGCTCCTGAGAAATCCTTGTAGCGGGCCACGATCATGCGGGCCAGGATGTTGACGATGAGGGTGATGACGAAGAGCACCAGACCTGCGGCGATCAGCTCTGACATACGCAGGCCGTAGGCCTCGGGGAAGTTGAGGGCAATCTCTGAGGCGAAGGTCTGGTTACCGGACTTGATGATGGAGGCGGTCAGCGGGCCGGACGCCAGCACCAGGGTCACTGCCATGGTTTCACCGAGGGCGCGGCCTAGGGCCAGCATGACAGAGGAGACGATGCCGGTGCGGGCGAAGGGGAAGACGGTCATGCGAATCATCTCCCAGCGGGTGGCACCCAGACCTAGTGCTGCTTCTTCCTGCAGGGTGGGGGTCTGGATGAAGATTTCGCGGCACATGGAGGTGATAATGGGCAGGATCATGATGCCCAGGACGATTCCCGCGGTCAGAATGGTCTTACCGGTCTGGGAGGCGGGGCCCTCGAAAATCGGGATGAAGCCCAGGTAGGTGGCGAGCCAGTCGTAGAAGGGTACGATCTTGGGGGCTAGTACCGAAGCACCCCAGGCACCGAAGATAACGGAGGGGATAGCGGCCAGCAGGTCGATGATGTAGCCGATGCCCTTAGCCAGCTTGCGGGGGGCGTAGTGGGAGATGAACAGAGCTACGCCGATGCCGATAGGGGTTGCTAGGAGCAGGGCGATGGTCGAGGCGATGAGGGTACCGATAGTCAGCGGGATGATGTACTGAATGAAGCTGCCGCTGGTTAGGTCTGCGGGGTCTGCGGTGAAAACCGGCAGGGCCTGGGCGACCAGGAAGATAGCGACAGCTGCCAGAACAACGAGAATGAGGATGCCGGCGCCGAGGGAGATACCCGAGAAGATTTTATCTGCTGCCGGGTTTCCTACGTCGGGAAGATCCTTAGTTTTCGCGCGGGCGCTGCTGGTGCCCGGCTGCGGCGCTGTTGTGGTTGACATGGGAATGTGAAACCTTTGTCGTTTGACGCATTTCAAGGTGCGACCGGGTGGGAAACCTGGCCGCACCTTGATGTACGCGGTGTTACTGGGTAACGGTGATGGAGTCGATAGCCTTCTGGGCATCAGCGATGAGCGCGCTGGTCAGGGGAGCTGAGTGGGCTGCGTCAGCGGCGTCCTTCTGGCCCTGCTCGGAGACTACGTAGTTCTCGTAGGCCTTGACCAGGGTGACGTCGTCCTCAGATGAGTAGCCGGAGCAGACGATGTGGTAGGAGACCAGCACGACGGGGTAGGCGGTGGAGTCCTCGGGGGTGCGGTTGATGTTGATTGCCATGTCGTTCTCGTTCATGCCGCCGACGCGCTCTGAGAGTTCAACGGTCTTGGCAGCGGCATCTGCTGACAGTTCAACGTAGGAGTCGCCAACCTTGACGTTGACTTTGCCCAGGTCGCCGATGGCTGAGGCGTCAGCGTAGGTGATAGCGCCTTCGGTGGATGAGGTGGTGGAGACGACGCCGGAGGTGCCCTTGTTGGATTCACCGGCGTACTGTGAGGGCCAGTTACCGTCAGGTTCTACATCCCAAGCACCGTTGGAGGCTGCCGCCAGGTACTCGGTGAAGTTTTCGGTGGTACCTGAGTCATCGGAGCGGTGAACCACGGTGATGTTGGTGTCGGGCAGCTCTACGCCGGTGTTCTGTTCTGCGATGGCAGCGTCGTTCCAGGTGGTAATTTCGCCCTTGAAAATCTTGGCGATGGTTTCGCCGTCCAGGTTCAGGGAGTCAACGCCGGGCAGCTTGAAGGCGATAGCAACGGGTGAGATGTAGACGGGGATGTTGATGGCACCGCCGTCACCGCAGACCTCCTTGGACTGTTCCCATTCCTCGGTCTTGAGGGCACGGTCTGAGCCTGCGAACTTGGCACCGCCTGCGAGCAGGGCTTCGCGGCCTGCACCGGAGCCGTCCGGTGAGTACTGGACGGTGCCGCCCAGGTTGGCGAAACCGGTTTCCCAGGCGGTGATGGCGGCCTGCTGGGACGAGGCGCCGACGCCGGTCAGAGGGGTGGAGGGCAGGGAGGCTACGCTAGAGCCTGCGTCTGAAGAGGTCGCGGTACCGGTTGCGTTGTCTGAACCGCAAGCGGTGAATGCGAGTGCGCCTACAGCTGCAAGTGAGCCCCAACGAGCAAGTGACTTAGCCTTCACAGGTGACTTCCTTAGAGGTTGTGTGCCCTGTTCTGCCTCGGTTAGTGAACTGTGGTGAGGCGGTGAACAGGTGGGAACGGTGTCTAACGCATCTGACTTTAGGGGCGTTAGGTAGCAGGTGGGCTAGCAGTGGGTGAACGGTGAGTGAACGGTGAGCGCACAGTTAGGGTTAAGGACGCCGGTGGTCGGCTTCCGGGGCGGGGCTAGAATGGTGGGTATGGGTTTTGGTCAGCAGGTTGAGAGTTTAAAAAAACGAGCCCAGGATCATAGTCGCCTGGGTTGGAAGCGCATGAAGGATGGCTTTTTTCAGTCTCTTCAGATTGTGGTCTCGGGTATCGGGGCCTATCTTTTTGCAGAGAAGGTTCTGGGGCATACCGAACCGATTTTTGCGGCGACCGCTGCCATTGTTTCTCTGGGCTACATCACCGGCGCTACCCATGCCCGCCGTATCCTTGAGGTTTCGTTTGGCGTAACCCTGGGTATTTTGATGGGCGACATGATGATGTTGGCCCTGGGTCGGGGCATCTGGCAGGCAGGGCTTGTGATGTTTCTGTCGATTATGCTGGCCCGTTTTTTGGATAACGGTATTCTTTTTACGATTCAGATGGGTCTGCAGTCCTGCCTGGTAGTCTTGCTGCCACCGAATATTGACGGGCCCTTTGCCCGCAGTTTAGACGGCATTGTTGGTGGCCTATGTGCTTTTTTGCTCATGTTCCTCTTTCCCAAGGATCCCCGCCGTACCCCGCGTGAGAACGCTAAAACCATGATGGGCTCTTTTGCTGGGGTCTTCCGCGATGCAGGTGAAGCGATGGAGCACTACGACGGCAAGGAGGCCTGGCATGCTCTGGCCTCTGCTCGCCGTCTGCAGCCGCTCTATAACACCTGTGAGAAGGACATTATTACGTCAAAGGGCATGGCCCAGCTGGCCTGGACGGGGCGGTCACATATGAAGGAGCTTGACCGCTACTCACAGACCCTGGGCAAGATTGATTACGCTATCCGCAACACCCGGGTGCTCAACCGCAGGTTGGCCTCAACCATCAATAATGTGCAGATTTCGCAGGAGGCTATCACTTCCATCGCTGAGGCACTCAAGAGCATTGGTGATGCGGTGGAGGTTCTGGGTGAGGGAATGTCTGCCCCCGAGGCGAGCGTCCGCACTGAGCAGAAGATGAAGGCCCGCCGTGATCTCTCGCAGCTGGCTGGCCGCCTGGAGCCGCACATGATGGGTGTGCGCACCATGGAGGCTGAGGCCCTGGTGCTGATGCTCCGCCCCCTGGTGGTTGATCTTTTAGAGGCTTCGGGCCTGACCCACCAGCAGGCGGTAGACATGCTGGTGCCCCTGGGGGATTCCATGACGGAGCACGCCCCCACCACAACCATGCTGCCGGTGCAGGCAAATGCGGACGCCGGTGGGCAGCAGGGTTCCCGCCGGCAGCGGGTGGAGCAGAAGCACCGGGACGATACCCGCCAGCTCACCACGGTACTTCGCGCGAAAGACCGGGCTCCGATTCGGGAAATCCGCGAAGCCTCAGTACGTGACCCCCGCAGTATGCCTGCCGTTCCTGCAGCCGGAGATGCCGCCGCAACGGCGTCCGCCCAGATGCTCGACAGCGCGGCGAGGGTTGAAAAGCAGCAGGCCCTGAATACAGCCCAGCTAACCGTGATTGAGCAGAACCTCAAGAAGGAGAAGGGCAACTAGCCTTGGCCGGGGAAGAGCAGGGCCAGGGCCTCCCCCAGTGAGGCGACCTCGCGTACCGACACCCCGGCGGGTACATCGCCCACACCAGCCGGTGAGGCAGGCACAATCACGTGAGTAAAGCCCAGTCGCCCGACCTCGGCGATACGCTGGCGGATGCCGGGAACAGCTCGTACCTCACCAGCTAGCCCGACTTCGCCAAAGACCGCCAGCTTGCGGGGCAGGGGCTTATCTTGGGCGGCGGAGGCCAGGGCGATGACACAGGCCAGGTCGGCGGACGGCTCAGAAATCTTAGCCCCACCCACGGTTGAGATATAGCAGTCTAGCTTGCCCACGTTGAACCCGGCCCGTTTCTGGAGCACAGCCAACAGCATAGAGATACGGGAGCTATCGAGGCCACTGGTAGTACGGCGGGGCTGCGGGGTGGCACTGGTATCGAGCAGGGCCTGAACTTCGGCAAGGAGCGGACGGCGGCCCTCCATGGTAACGGTGACGCAGGTGCCCGAGACCGGGTGCGGAGTGCGGGAGACAAAGAGGCCCGAGGGATCGGTGACGGGGGCGATGCCGTCCTCGTGCATATCGAAACAGCCCACCTCGTCGGTGGGGCCAAAGCGGTTCTTGATAGCCCGCAGCATACGAATAGGGGTATGCTTATCGCCCTCGAACTGGCAGACCACATCGACCAGGTGCTCCAGCAGGCGGGGGCCAGCGATAGCGCCCTCTTTCGTCACGTGGCCCACCAGCAGGGTGCACATGTTGCGGCGTTTAGCGGCAGCAATCAATGAGGCGGCAACCTCTCGCACCTGGGTGACGCCGCCGGCGCTCCCCTCGACCTCAGATGAGGCCAAGGTTTGTACAGAGTCCACAATCAGCAAGTCGGGGTTGACCTGTTCGATATGGGCCAGAGCGGTGCCGAGATCGGTTTCGCTGGTCAGGTAGAGAGTATCGGCTAGTGCCCCGATGCGGTCGGCGCGGAGCTTGACCTGGGCAGCTGACTCTTCGCCGGTTACATAGAGAACATTGTGGGGCTTTCCCGTTGACTCCCCGCGGGCAAAGGTAGCGGCTACATCGAGCAGCAGGGTGGACTTACCGACGCCCGGTTCACCGGCCATAAGAATAACGGCTCCTGGCACCAGGCCACCGCCCAAGACACGGTCGAACTCCGGGTTACAGGTGCTCATGTACTGAGCAACGGTGGAATCAACCCGCCCAATGGGCTGGGCTGGCGTTTGCACGCTCGATGCCACGGTAGTTTTAGCGGCAACCGGCCCGACGGTTTCTTCTACAGTGCCCCAAGACTGGCATTCCCCGCAGCGCCCCACCCATTTAGCGGTGGTCCAGCCGCATTCGGTGCAGCGGTAGGCGTTAGCGGAACGTGAGCGGGTTGTTTTACGGGTAGCCATACCACCAGCATAAGGCCGGTGGCTGACACTTTAAGCACGGGCCTTAAAACCGTAGGTCAAAGACTACATAAATCTCTCAAGGAGCGAACTTTCGGCCATGCGAGAGAGAGATTCTCGAATCACGCGGGCGCGCTGTTCACCGATGCCCTCAACGGCCCGCAGGTCATCGAGGCTGGCAGCCATGAGCGACTGTAGGCCGTCAAAGCGGTCGACCAGGCGGTCAGCAACCGCTCCCGGCATGGACTTGATACCGGCCAGCAGGCGGTGGCCGTGGGGGTGCAGGGGGGCGTCCAGTTCCTCGCCCAGCCCCGCGGTGCGGGCGATGGTCAGGGGGTCAACGATTTCCTTATCGTCAAGCTGGGCCAGAGCGTCCACAGCAGCCTGGAGGTCTTCGGGGCTGGTGTCTGCGGGCAAGTAATCGCGCAGCACCACCCAGGTGGCGGGCAGGTCGTGGGTGGTCAGTTCTTCAAGCTGCAGAGCAACCAGGCGGCCCACGTTGCCCAGCTCCACCACGTAGTGGCCCGCCTCAACGGTAATTCTGCGGACCATTTCCATACGCTGTAGGGTGCTAGCTACATCGCGCAGGGTTACGTTGGCTTCGATTTCGAGGGAAGACAGCTGGTGGAGCACCTGCTCTAGGCGTTCGGTGTAGCTATCGAGAGTGCGGATAGCCTGGTTAGCGCGGCTCATGAGCGACTGGGTGTCTTCAACCGTGTAGCGGATCCCCTCGGTATAGACCGAAATCAGGGACATAGACGCGCTCACCGCGATGACGGGGAAGCCGGTTTGTTTTGCCACACGCTCTGCGGTGCGGTGGCGGGTACCCGACTCATTGGTGTCGATGGACGGGTCGGGCAACAGCTGCACACCGGCTGCCAGCAGGGTGGAAGCGTCCTTGTCGCAAACAATCGCGCCGTCCATCTTGGCGAGCTCCCGCACACGGGTGGCAGAGAATTCGGTGTTGATAGCAAATCCGCCCGAGGACATCTGTGCTACAGTCCTATCGCTGCCCAGCACGATGAGCGCACCGGTGCGGCCGCGCAAGATACGCTCCAGCCCCTCGCGCAGTTCTGTACCGGGGGCGATTTGGGCAATTGTTTTCAGCAGGGATTCACTATAAACCGTTAGCACTCCACCAATTTTAGTGCACAGAGGAGCTAGAAACGGCACCGCCCCGGCACGCGCAGGGCGAGCCGGGGCGGTAGCGGTCTGTGGGGCTAGGGGTCTTAGCCGGTGACGATGATACGGACGGGCTGTGAGGCCACACCGTTGACGGTTGCGGTTGCCCAGTAGTAGCCGGGCTGGATGGTTGCTGCGGTGTTGCAGCCCAGGACGTTGAGGGAGCGGTTCCAGGTCAGGGCGGTGGTGTTGGTGGCACCGGCGGCAACTTCGGCGTCGGCTACGGGGTTGGCGTAACACTGGGCGTAGTTGTAGACCTGGGCGGGGCCGGAGGTGATGTTAACGTCTACGTTGTTAACGCCGCCGGTCACGATGCAGGGGTTACCCGAGGTGTTGGTGTAGGTAACGGCCAGGGCAGGGTTCTGGCCCGCTGCGTAGCTGTTGCGGTCGGCGGTCAGGCTTACCTGCAGGTCGGCTGCGGTGCAGGCTGCCACCACGGCCTCGGTGGGTGAGGCGGACGCAGTGGGTTCAGCTGATTCGGTAGCTTCAGCAGACTCGGTAGGTTCGGCTGATTCGCTAGCCTCTGCGCTCTCGCTAGCGGTTGCTGATTCACTGGCTTCGGCTGAGGCCGATTCACTGGCTTCAGCGCTTTCTGAGGGGGTAGCTGATTCGGTGGCGCGCTGACTAAAGTCGCTGAAGGCTTCGGCGCTGGTTGAGGTGCTTGCGGTGGCGGTTGCGTTATCGGAGCTGTTACCGCGCCCTGCTAGCCAGCTAATCAGGCCGATAATGAGGAGCAGAACGAGAACCAGGATGAGGAGGGCAACAATGCGGCGGCGGCGGTAGACCTCGGGTGAGACTTCTTCCACCTGTGAATCAACGTTTTCAGACATACATCTAGAGTACCTTTTTCTATGCCACCTGCGGAACTTTTGGGCTGTGTTCGTCCTCTTGGTTATAGGTGTTTTAGAGTGTTAGAGTGTCTTTTACTTTGCCGCTGAGCCAGCTCACTCCCCAGGAACTTGAAAACCTGCACACCGAGATTAACGGGTGGTACATGGAGTACCGCCGCGATTTGCCCTGGCGTACCGGGAGTAATACGCCCTGGGAGGTGATGGTCAGCGAGTTTATGCTGCAACAGACTCCGGTCAAGCGGGTCTTACCGGTGTGGGAAACCTGGTTGGAGCGTTGGCCTACTCCCGCTGATTTGGCGGCTGAAGATTCGGGCGAGGCTGTGCGTGCCTGGGGACGCCTGGGCTACCCCCGCAGGGCACTTCGCCTACACGCTGCGGCGCAGGCTATCGTTCAGAAGCACGGTGGCCAAGTACCCGGCAGCTACGAGGAGCTGCTGGCTTTACCCGGTGTAGGTTCATATACCGCTGCGGCTATATCTGTGTTTGCCTTTGGGGCGCGGGCCACGGTGATTGATACCAATATCCGTCGGGTCCACGCCCGCCTTATCTCGGGCAAGGCGCTGCCGGCTAAGGCGCTTACGGCTGCCGAAACCCGCTTAGCCGACGAGCTCATGCCTGCTGACCTGGCGGCGTCCTGCCTGTGGAATGTATCGGTCATGGAGCTAGGGGCTCTCATCTGCACCGCTAAAGCCCCGAGCTGCGAGCGCTGCCCGGTGGTGGATTCCTGCGCCTGGGTCGCGGCAGGACGCCCCGAGGCCGACTATGTGCCTAAGGGCCAGGCGTGGGCCGGTACCGACCGTCAGTTGCGCGGTGCCATGATGGGCGTGCTACGCGCCGCCCAGGAACCCGTGCCGACCCAGTTACTGACCAGTGTGGGGCGGGCAGATATTGTTGTTCCCGAGGGCCTTGTTCCTGCTGTTGCGAAGCTGCGGGCGCTCACTCCTCCGCCGGAGCAGGTTGAGCGTTGCTTCTCGGGGCTCCTGGCGGACGGCCTCGCCCGACAGGTTGAGGGCGGTAGGGTCAGCCTTTAGCCGAAGCTCACGGTCGTTGCACTGCCCCAGAAAATCGCTGCGAAGGGGATAACCACTCCGGCAATGAAGGAGAAGAAGAAGTAGCCTCGTTTGAAGACCCCGTGCTGGCGGGGGTAGCGCACCCCGTTAGCGTATGTGCCTGCGATGAGCAGAATAAGGGACAAAAGTTGGGCAGAGGGAACAAGGAGCACAAAAACCAGCACCGGGTACCAGGGCTGGGCAAAGAAGCCTGGCCGGTAGTTGAGGTAGACCTGACGGCCGGTGGTGTCGTAGTGGGTGTCTGTTCTCTTTAGCATGTCAGTCTCGCTTCTGCGGTGCCCTCGCTGTCAATGGAGAAGTTCACGCAACGGGTGTAGCCATAGCTGTTGAGGCTGGTGCGGTTGAACTCCCGCACCACCGATACCCGGGCTGCAGGCCCCTTTTCTTCCCATATCTCAGGCTCCCTGTCGTAGACCGAGTTATCGCCAAGCAGGGAGAAGCTGGATGAGGTGTAGGTGAGGTTGCTCAGGTAGGTGATGGCGGAGCCGTCGGTGCACCATCCCAGGGAGAAAACCGTGGTGGTCAGCTCAGAACCCAGCAGGTTTTCTTCTGTCACCGGTGTGCTCACCTGCCAGCACTGATGGTCTGCATAGAGGGCCGCTTCTTTTTCAGTGATTTTATCGCGGGTTGACCCCGTCACCAGGTTGCTGACGCTCCAGGAGTTCACCGATACAAGTAGGGCACCGTCATTATTCTGCATGTGGTTCCAGTTCTTCATTTGCTGGCTAGAAACAAGCCAACCCAGCGCAAGGGGCAGAATAACCAGCACGGCGGTACATACCCGCCCTAACACGATGGTGTGATGCCTCGTTTTCACCGTTCTCCCCGCTTTCTCGCTGGGGCTAGGGGTGCCCGTCCGTCATGCTCACCCCGGTCGCTAAAGTGAGCACCAGGTGCACCACGGGCAGGAGGGCCACAAGCACCACCGAAAGATAGAAGTAGACCGGGTAAAAGACCTCATAGACCCTGGGGTAGCGCACCCCGTGGGCATAAACGCCAGCGGCTAGCACCAGCCACAGGGCTAGGGGCTGATTCACGAGCAAAAGCAGGAGCAGGGCCACAGGATAAACCCAGGTCGCGAAGAGACCGGGTACTGTCTGCAAAAAGACCGGGCGACCGTCCTCAGCCAGAACCGTACCGGGTACCTGATCAAGGTCTAGTTGGGGACGCACGAGAGCTCTCCTTCCGCTGTACCCTCAGCGTCGAGGGTAAAGGCCACGCACCGTTCGAAACCGTAGCTCGGCAGGCCACTACTATTATTCACCATGCGGCTAATAACCGTGCGGTATGACTCTAAAGAATCCAGCTCATAGGCCAGTGAATAATCGGGGTTAGCAGGCGGATCTGAGCGCATGTTAGGGCCCTCGTAGTCAACCGTGGTGGCGTCCTGCTGGTAGACGATGCCGCCGTCCTTCGCGCACCAGATAACGGAGAATTTATGGGCTAGAAGCTCCTTACCCAAAATATTTGTTTCGGCCACGCGGGTGAAGGCCTGCCAGCACTGGGCATCGGAATAGCCGGGCACCGCTGCCTTGCGGGTCACCGTAATATGTTCAATAGGCTCACTGCTCGGTGAGCGCCCTACAGTTGAAGTTCCCGCCAGGAAAAACGAGGCAGCAACGGCGAGCAAGAGGCTCAAGCCGAGTGCTGCGCCGGCAACGATGCCGGGTCGCTTTTTCTGACGGTATGTTCCCTGCAAATCCTGACGATTCATGGTTCGCACCTTTCAGAAGTTGTGAACTAGATTACCTTAAAGGTCAGGCAAAAACCACTGGCAACGCCCAGCCGCCGGGCCCGCTCCACCAGAGCGGCCACCAGGGCGTGCCCCACTCCCCGACCGCGCGCCGCAGGAGCTGCCGCCAGCGTCCTAATTTCAGCGATATTCTGCCACATCACGTGCAGGGCCCCGCAGCCGAGAACCTGCCCGGCAGCGTCGTCAACGGCGAGGAACTCCTGGATAGCCTCATAGTAGGCCACAGCCTCTTTATCAAGCAGGATTCCTTCAAGGGCCAGGGGCGCACCAGGCCCTGAATAGCGGGCACATCGTGCACGGTGGCGGGGCGGACGGTCACATCAATCATTCCTCAAGGCTACTGCCCGGCCTGCTGGGGCCAAAGCCGCGTAAGTCGCAGAGGCCCTTAAACAATAAATCAGCCCCCGACCGCTAAGCGGTGCGAGAGCTGATTTACATCATTACACACACATACACACAAGAGTCTTCTTGTCCTAAAGCGGCCCCGCACACCGGGGCTTTGAGTCTTCAGGGGCTCTGTCGAACCGTATGACTCAAGTATGGCAAGCAAGCCTTGAGCGCAAGCCTTAGAGAGCTGGGCACAACCTGAAAACTTGGTCAAGCTTTGGTTACATTTATCAAGAGCCATCACAGAAGCATCACGAACCTACCAGCGCAACACAAAGCCGCCTGCGGCGTCCCTAGTATCAGGACGCCGCAGACGGCTTGCGCTTGCAGAAGCGGCTTAGCGCTCGTCGGCCTCGCGGGCCTCTTCCGCCTCGAAACGCTGCTCGGCGGTCTCGTTAGCTACCTCAGCTTCGGGGATTGCGGGCAGCTCCTTCTCATCCTCACCAAAGGCCTTATCGAAGGCCTCGGCATCCAGCTCACCCAGGGGAGCCGACGAGAAGGTGAACTTGGCCAGGTCACCCTCGCCTTCAACGTCCACGGTGATCTTCTCACCGGACTTGATCTCACCGAAGAGGATCTTCTCAGACAGCGGGTCCTCCAGGTTGCGCTGCATCTCGCGGCGCAGCGGGCGGGCACCCATGGAGGGGTCGTAGCCCTTAGCTGCCATGAGAGCCTTAGCCTTATCGGTCAGCTCAATTGACATATCCTGCTCGGCCAGGCGCTTGGCCAGGCGGGCAACGAAGAGGTCAACGATCTGCAGAATCTCAGATTCGGAGAGCTGGGGGAAGACGATGATGTCGTCCACGCGGTTGAGGAACTCGGGGCGGAAGTGCTCCTTGAGGGATTCCATCACGCGGCCCTGCATACGCTCGTAGGAGCCCTGGTCATCGCCGACCTGCTGGAAGCCCACGGGCACACGGCGGGCCATTTCGCGGGAGCCAAGGTTGGTGGTCATGATGATCACGGTGTTCTTAAAGTCCACCACGCGGCCCTGGGAGTCGGTCAGGCGGCCGTCTTCCAGAATCTGTAGCAGGGAGTTGAAGAGGTCGGCGTGAGCCTTTTCGACCTCGTCAAAGAGTACAACGGAGAAGGGCTTGCGGCGGACCTTCTCGGTCAACTGGCCGCCCTCCTCGTAGCCAACGTAGCCGGGAGGGGCACCGAAGAGGCGAGACACAGTGTGCTTTTCCTGGTACTCCGACATGTCCAGGGTGATGAGGGCGTCCTCATCCCCAAAGAGGAACTCAGCCAGGGCTTTAGCCAGCTCGGTCTTACCGACGCCGGTGGGGCCGGCGAAGATGAAGGAGCCGCCGGGGCGCTTGGGGTCCTTGAGACCCGCGCGGGTACGGCGAATCGAACGGGAGAGAGCCTTGATAGCGTTCTCCTGGCCAATGACGCGCTTGTGCAGCTCCTCTTCCATCTTGAGCAGACGGCCAGACTCTTCCTCGGTGATCTTGTAGACCGGAACACCAGTGGAGAAGGCAAGGACGTCGGCGATAACCTCGGGGGTTACCTCACCGAAGGCGTCGCCGGCGTTGCGCCACTGCTGCTCGGCTTCTTCCTTCTCAGCGGCCAGCTTCTGCTCCTTATCGCGCAGGTCAGCTGCCTTCTCGAACTCGTTAGCCGCGATGGCTTCTTCCTTTTCGCCCTTGAGCTTGGCGATGCGCTCTTCGAGCACCTTGATTTCGGGCGGAGCGGTCATACGCTTGATGCGCAGACGGGCACCGGCCTCGTCAATCAGGTCAACAGCCTTATCGGGCAGGAAGCGGTCAGAGATGTAGCGGTGGGCCAGGTTAACGGCGGTTTCCAGGGCTTCATCTGAGATGGTCACGCGGTGGTGGGCCTCGTACTTATCGCGCAGGCCCTTGAGAATCTCAACAGCCAGCTCGGGGCTGGGTTCGTCCACCTGGATAGGCTGGAAACGACGCTCCAGGGCGGGGTCCTTCTCGATGTGCTTGCGGTACTCATCGAGGGTGGTTGCACCGATGGTCTGCAGCTCACCGCGAGCCAGCATGGGCTTCAGAATCGAGGCAGCGTCGATAGCGCCCTCAGCGGCACCTGCACCAACCAGAGTGTGAATTTCGTCGATGAAGAGGATGATGTCGCCGCGGTTTCGGATTTCCTTCAGCACCTTCTTCATGCGCTCTTCAAAGTCACCGCGGTAGCGAGAACCGGCCACCATGGAACCGAGGTCCAGGGTGTAAAGGTGCTTGTCCTTCAAAGTTTCAGGCACATCACCGTGGACGATAGCCTGGGCCAGGCCCTCAGCAACGGCGGTCTTACCCACACCGGGCTCACCGATCAGCACGGGGTTGTTCTTAGTACGGCGAGAGAGCACCTGCATGACGCGCTCCATCTCCTTATGGCGACCGATCACGGGGTCAAGCTTGCCCTCGCGCGCAGCAGCCGTGAGGTTGCGTCCGAACTGGTCAAGAATGGCAGACCCAGCCGGGGTACCCTCACGGGAGTTACCCGCACCCACACCGGCGGTTTCCTTACCGCCCTCACCGTTGTTGCTGCCGGGGTAGCCAGAAATCAGGTCCATCACGGTCTGACGAACCTTAGCGGGCTCAGCGCCCAGCTTGGTCAGAATCTGGTTACCCACACCCTCATTAGCGCGCACCATACCCAGCAGAATGTGCTCGGTACCAATGTAGCCGTGGTTCAGCTGGATAGCCTCGCGCATCGACAGCTCAAGAACCTTCTTCGCGCGCGGGGTAAAGGGGATATGGCCGCTGGACGCCTGGGGGCCAGAACCGATGATGTCCTGCACCTGGTCGCGCACGGCAGTGAGATTAATACCGAGCGACTCAAGAGCGCGAGCCGCAATACCCTCACCCTCGTGAATCAGACCGAGCAGAATGTGTTCGGTGCCGATGTAGTTGTGGTTCAGCATGCGTGCTTCTTCTTGGGCAAGCACGATGACACGGCGGGCGCGGTCGGTAAACCGTTCAAACATTGAACACTCCTTGGAAACTTACTATTACCCAAAAGATTACGCGCGTTTCTGCGCCCGCGGGGCGCTGTTCGCCACGGAATGAATGGTGTTCACAGGGAGGGAAAGCTCCCGCGTCTCATGCCGCTAAGAGGGCTGACATTGAGTCAGCTGCGTAGCTCTAAGGTTGCTCTACTTTTGTCTAGATACACCTCAATATTTACCGACTGAAGGTGCCTGGAATTTATCCACCTTTTTCTACGTTCCTGCACTTTATAGGCCGCTTATAAATAATTGAGGCGGAACCCGCTCATCGGGTTCCGCCTCATAGAGACAAGAAGAAGATTACTTACTTGCTTTCTTTGCCCATAGCCTTGTAGTAGGCGTCCTGAATGTTCTGGTGAATACGGCCGCGACTAGAAACCTCGTAGCCGTTTTCCTGGGCCCACTTACGAATTTCAGCGATTTCGGGGTTGCGCTTAGCGGTGGTGCGTGAGCCTGCGGGGCGGCCGGGAGTGCGCTGGGCACCCTGGACGCGACGGGCCTTAGCAGCGAAAGGACGGATGGCGTCACGCAGGCGGGCAGCGTTAGCGCTAGAAAGATCGATTTCGAACTGGCCGCCGTCGAGACCGAAGCGTACGGTTTCTTCTGCGGGGCCGCCGTCGAGATCGTCTTCAAGAATAATCTTGACCTTCTGAGCCATTATGTTCTCCTTGGATGAGGCTGTTTAGGGAATATGAACCCAACCGCGTTTTTTGGGCAGGGAAGGACATATAAGAGGATAATCCGCCTCTACCCTTTTCTGTGGGGCACGCAATCGAGTTAGTCACCCTTGATGACTAAAATAAATAGTACATATTCTTTTCTCAAAAAGGAAGTAAAGTCACGCTTTAGAGAACAAAAAGAGTTTTATTTAGTTTCTGATGTTCCAAAAGGGTCCCGGGTTCCGTCCGCGTTTTTTACAGAGCGGTACCAGGCTTCGGCGTCTTTTTCGATATCCTGCCGGGCTGCGCGCTCAGTGCGGTCAGCGCGGTTCATCCAGCGCAAAATAAAATAAAGCACCAGGCCAGCACCAATTGAGGGAACCAGACCAATCAGGAATTCCATCTCTTCCTTACCTTTCGTAGGTTTATGCTCCCTCCAATCTACCCCAGATAGCTGGCAAAAAAGCCCGCCCGGCAGGCTGCCAGGCGGGCTAGAGGGGCGTAAGGAGGCTTTACTCGGCTTCGGGCTTCATGAGCGGGAAGAGGATGGTCTCGCGGATACCTACGCCGGTGAAGAGCATAATCAGGCGGTCGATGCCCAGACCCAGGCCGCCCATGGGGGGAGCACCGTATTCGAGGGCGCGCAGGAAGTCGTCGTCGAGCTGCATTGCTTCGTCATCGCCACCGGCAGCCAGCTTGGACTGCTCGGTCAGGCGCTCACGCTGGATGACGGGGTCGATGAGCTCGGAGAAGGCGGTGCCTCGCTCCATACCGCCGATGATGAGGTCCCAGGCCTCGATGAGGTTGGCTTCGGAGCGGTGCTGGCGGGCCAGCGGCTGGGCTGAGGGCGGGTAGTCGTAGACGAAGGTGGGGTTAATGAGGGTGGGTTCAACAATTTCACCGAAGAGCTCAACAACCAGCTTCTCGGCGTCCCATTTGGGATCAACGGGAACCTCGTACTTCTCGGCGATAGCGCGCAGTTCTTCTGCGGTGGTGGCGGGGGTAATCTCAACGCCCACGGCCTCGGACAGACCGGGGTAGACGCCCAGCCACTTCCATTCGCCGGTCAGGTCGATGGTACCGGCTTCGGTTTCAATCTGGTGTACGCCCACGGCGTCGGCGCAGGCCATGATGATTTCCTGCATGCGCTTGGCCATAACGAACTGGTCGGCGTAGGCCTCGTAGCATTCCAGGGTGGTGAATTCGGGGCTGTGGGTGGAGTCTACGCCCTCGTTGCGGAAGACGCGGCCGATTTCGTAGACGCGTTCCAGACCGCCCACCTCAGCACGCTTGAGGAAGAGCTCGGTGGCGATACGAAGAGTCATGGGCTGGTCAAAGGCGTTCAGGTGGGTTTCGAAGGGGCGGGCTGCCGCACCACCGTGAATGAGCTGCAGGATGGGGGTTTCCAGCTCGATGTAACCGTGGTCATTGAGCACGTTACGCACGGTCTGGGTAATCTTGGCGCGCTTGATGACCAGGTCGCGAGCTTCGTTGCGCACCATCAGGTCGAGGTAGCGCTGGCGCACGCGGGTCTCTTCGTTAAGGTCAGAGTGCAGGTTGGGCATGGGGCGCAGGGCCTTGGATGCCATCTGCCATTCTTCGGCCATGATGGAGAGCTCGCCGCGGCGGGAAGAAATAACCTCGCCCTTGACGAAGACGTGGTCGCCCAGGTCAACTAGTGCCTTCCAGTCTGCCAGGGATTCTTCGCCTACACTGGCCAGGGAAATCATGGCCTGGATGCGGGTGCCGTTGCCCTGCTGGAGGGAGGCGAAGCAGAGCTTGCCGGTGTTGCGGACGAAAACCACGCGTCCGGCGACACCCACGATGTCACCGGTGGTCTGGTCCGCTTCGAGCGTACCGTCGTACTTTTCGCGAATTTCGGTGATGGTGTGGGTGACGGGGACGACCACGGGGTAGGCTTCGCGCCCCGATTCAAGCAGTTTGGCGCGCTTTTCGAGGCGGATCTGCATCTGCTCTGAGACGCCGTGATCGACGCCGGTGGTTTCTGCGGGGGTGTTGCCCTGTTCAGTCAATGATGTACCTGTTCTTAGGTTGGGTATAGAGGTCTTAGTTAATTTCCATGTTATCGATGAGGCGGGTGGAGCCAACGTAGGCTGCCACGAGCGCTAGCACACGTGCCTGTTCGCTCTGGGGGGCCTCAAAAGTGTCGGTATCGACGACTTCGAGGTAGTCCAGGCGCACTCCTTCGGTGCTATCGATGGTGGCGCGGGCCTGGGCGATATCCTCAGCAGTGAAGCTACCGGTGATGTACTTTTCACGCAGGGTGGCCAGGGTTCGGGACAGAACCAGGGCCGCTTCGCGTTCTTCAGCGCTCAGGTACTGGTTGCGTGATGAGAGGGCCAGCCCGTCGTCCGCGCGCACCACGGGCACCGGTTTGATGGTCATCTGGTGGTTGAAGTCCTTGACCATGCGCTGAATGAGGGCCAGCTGCTGGGCGTCCTTCTGCCCGAAGTAGGCGTTGAGATTAGCCTCCCCTACCAGGGGCTTCAGAATGTTGAAGAACTTATTGACCACGGTTAGCACACCGTCGAAGTGGCCGGGGCGGGTCTTGCCCTCAAAGAGGGTGCCCAGTTTGCCTGAGACCACAGTGATTTTGGGGTCTCCCCCGGGGTACATTTCCTCGACAGTGGGGGCAAAGATGACGTCGACGCCCGCTTCGGTCGCCAGGGCGGCGTCCGCTTCAAGAGTGCGGGGGTAGCGGTCGTAATCTTCGTTGGGCCCGAACTGGAGGGGGTTCACGAAGATAGAGAGCACCACAACATCGTTCTGTTCGCGGGCACGGCGAATTAGGGTGGCGTGCCCGTCGTGCAGGGCACCCATGGTGGCTACATAGCCTACGGTGAGGGGTTTCTCTGCGGCGGGGGTTTCACCAGTGTCTCGGCGGCGACTGGCGGTGGTGAGGGCCAGGAGCATTTCGTTGCCAAGATCGGTGATGGTGTGTGCGATGGGGGTTTGACTCGTCACGGTGGTGAGGGGTCCTTTCGTGTTTTGCGCCCTCCTAGTTTACCCGGCGAGCGCTTTAAGCACAGCCTGGTAGCTCTCATCGGTGAGGGCGCCGCGGCTGTGGGCTCGTTCGGCGGTGGCGCGGGCCAGGGCCAGGTAGGCGGCGGGGACGTCGGCGGCGTTTTCTTCGAGGGCGTAGCTGGCAAGGGTTTGGGCGTGGGCGGCTACGGTGTGGGCGTCCCCGCGGGCGACGGGGCCGGTGAGGGCGCTATCGCCGTTGGCGAGGGCGTTGTCGAGGGATGCTCTCAGCAGGGGTTCGGTGTAGCGAGCCGGGTTCTCGATGCCGATGGAGGCCAGGATTTGGAGGGTCTGGCCGGTGATGGTGACCAGGTGGTTGGAACCGTGGGCCAGGGCTGCGTGGTAGAGGGGGCGGTCGCCTTCGGCGATGAGGACTGGTTCTCCGCCCATTTCAACGACCAGAGCCTGGGCGATGGGGGTGAAGGGGGCTGGGCCGGTGACGCCGAAGCTGGTGTTGGCGAGGCGGGGCAGGTCGAGGGAGAGGCCGGTGAAGGTCATGGCCGGGTGAACAGCTAGGCCGATGGCGCCCTGGGCGGTAGCCGGGGCTAGGACGCCGACGCCGTGGCGTCCTGAGGTATGGATGAGGATTTGCCCGGGGCGCCAGCCATCGGTTTCGGCTATGCCTTTAACCAGGTCAGGCAGGGTATCATCGGGTACGGTAAGGAGCACCACTTCGCTGGTAGTAATGATCTCAGGAATGGTGGACACCGGGACGCCGGGGAGCAGGGCTTCGGCTCGGGTGCGGGAGGCTTCTGAGACAGCGTGGACGCCGGTGATCAGGTGCCCTGCGGCGCGGAGGGCCGCGCCGAGCACGGCCCCTACCTTCCCTGCTGATATCACGCCGATGCCCAGGCGGGCGGGCTTAAGATGGTTGCTGGTTTGCACGGGGCACCTTTCTGTCTGCGTCCTGCCTGCTTAGTTTACCGGGGGCCGTCTCTTACCGGGTACAGCCTTTACTGTAGTGCTGCGCAAGACGCCACAGGCAAAAGGCTAGGGGAATAAGTAGCCCTTGAATAGTGCCACTAAAAACGGCCAGCGCAACCACCCCAATCTGAAAAGCAACGGTACTCGCAGCTACCAGAGGCTGAACCGGAACCACTAATCCCGACGGCAGGGCAACGACAAGGCTGTAGTCGTATTCCTGTAGAGGGTCAGTCTCTCCTAGCGCCACGGCAATCCCGAAAAAGAGAGCAGCGCCCGTAATAATGCCCGGAAGCTGAAAGATGATGGTCATTGCCACGGCATAGATTACCGTAGCAACACCAGCGCCCACGATAAACCCCAACAAGGTTGAAAAATAAGGAGCTGTAAGCCACTGCCGAAGAGGCAGCTGGGCTGACCATTCCCGAGGTAGCCAACGGTAGAAGAAGGCAATCAACCAGACACCTACAATCGTTACGATACCGATGCCGGATGCTCAGAAACCGACCCCCACAAAGATCCCCAGGGGATACTCAGTAGGGTAATGAGAACGAGCGGGGCCAGGCTATCAGCTAAAGCAGCCAACGATAGAAGGTAAGGACGAGAGTTCACAAGTTTTCTGCGGAAGGTACCGCCCTGCCCACCATAGTAGCGGTAACCCTGTGCTCCGCTGAGATTACGGACGGCGTATAGAAGCAGCGTACTTCTCCCAAACCCCTGAGTAGCAGCAACCCGTTCCAGAGGACTATTCTGAGCTGAAACAACGAGCACAAGCGTTCCAAGTATTCCGAGGGACAGAACCAGCACTCCAAGACCATAAATTATAGCAACGTTTGCACTTACGACTGAGCCGGTAGTCATAGCGATGAGCAATAGAAAACCCGTAACCGCCGCCAGACCTGCCCAAGCCAAAAGAAACTTTAGCCGTGCCAGTAGCTGTGCCGCAGCCATACCGTGCAGCATAAGCACCCCAAACGCTACAGCGCCCAGCACCGTTCCCACCAACCAAGTCACCGAGAGCGGCGCAAAAATAATCGCTAGTATTACGGAGAGCAGGGCCCACGTGCCTAAAGCAACCCATATAGCCCGAAAATGCCAGGGGTTACGGCTGGGATATGAAAGTCCAGAGTAACGCCAAAAGAGTTCAGCCGGCGAGTAAGCCAGCGGCCCCAACTGATAAAAGAACCAGACTAGCCCAGCTCCTGCAATCAGCAGACCGCCCATAAAGAAACCGGGCACTTGGAAATCTTCTAATGTGAAATATAGGTAGGAGCCTCGAACCTGACGCAAGGCGGGCGCGTTGTTCCTGGCCAGAGCTCAGGGTGTGTGGTTCTCTGTCATAAGCCTGGGGTACTCCAAGTTCTTCTAGCGCCTGACACACGCTCATACGCTGAGAAGAAGCCATTCCCAGCTTTTGAGCGATTTTAGGGCCTTCGCCGGCCAGCATTTCAAGATGCTGCCCTACGGTTAGGCCGGGAAGCCACCCCAGCGCGTCGTGGAGCCCAAAAAACCTGTAAACGGAAGGTCTCAGACGCAGAGGTCACCGGTGCCCATCAATGAGTACCTGCCCTTCGGTTAAATCTTGATGTAGAAGAAGACAGCTCATGAGGGTCGACTTACCGGAACCGTTAGGGCCGGTCAAGGTGTAATACACTCCTGGCTCCAGCGTGACAGAAGCACCAGAGAAAATAACATTCCCGTCAAAGGCTTTGGCCCCTGATTTAGGTGAAGTGCAGGAAGCTTTGTAGGTAAACCCATCAGTTTCCTATCTCAGTATCGGGCAGAGGTAGTAGCTCATAGGGCGGGAGCTGCGAAGACGTACCGGGGCCTTTCCCCGTGTCCGCAGACGTCGGCGCTGATGCAGGCGCAACTCCCATCTGGGCCAGGCGGACGGTCAGGCTGCGGGCGACCTCGGCGTCCGCATTATGCACGGAGGTAGACAGGGTACCCCCGGCGACTCGCAAGGACAGGTGGGCCAGCCCGGCCTTCTTCTGCAGGGGCCCCTGGGCCAGCTCAAAACTCTGTACCTTACGGTGCGGCACAAAGGTTAGACGGCGCACCCAACGTCCGGACCTCACCAGTATCAGCAGGGGCGTTACCGCAAAGCCGTTGCGGCGGTAGGTGAACGGGTCAAACCAACGGGCGGATGCCGGGGAGACCGTAAAGTCCTGCTCCGCCCCGCTACCTGCCAAACCGGCCATGAGCTGGTCAGGTGACACGCCACCGTCCTGCTGGGCAGGGAGCACCAGGGGCAGCACCCGCATCACGTCATCAAGGGTGCCCACCGGCAACAGCTCCCCGGCGAATTCACCCTGGTCGCTGCCCTTGCCCAACAGGGTCACCTTGATTCGGTACCAGCCGGTCATGCGCCACAGCAGGGGCTGTTCCACCGAAATACGCTGAATACGCCCCTCGGGTAGGGTCTGGGTGGTGGTATCGGTAAAGCCAAAGCGGGTTTTCAGGCCGTCCGGGCTGGTAGAGAGTGAAAAGTTAAAACCTGTGTTAAAGCGCTTCCAGGTGCTCGAGATGATAGCCAGGATAACAGCCGCGTTCGAGGCAAATATAGCGCCCAGGGACATCTCTGCCCAGAGCATGAGGCCGCCCATGCCCAAGAGGAACAGCAGGCCCACGACCCAGCCCAGGCTCAGCACCATGGACCCTAATAACCGCGCTACCGGTACCTTGACAATCAGCTGCTCGCCGGCGTCCTTAACCCCCAGAAAATTCTCGGTGAGGTGGTCACCCAGGCGGTCTGCAATATCGCGGTGGGCAGGTTGCTCAACAGGGGCGGACGCCGCCGGGGAGGTTGCTGCCCCCTCCTTGAGGGTGCGCGCCTGAGCCAGCAGCTGCTCACGCAGGGAGCGGGCCTCGGAGTACTTGAGGAACTGGACGCGCAGGGCTGAGGAATCACCGTCTGCCACATCGAACTTAAGCTCAGCTAAGCCCAGTAGGCGGGCCATGAACGGGCGGTTCACGTCGATGGACTGCACACGGTCCAGCCGGGCTTTGCGCTCGGTTTTGAAGAGCATGCCGCTCTTGATATAGACATTGCGGTCATCCACGGCAAAACGGTAGAAGAACCAGGTGGAGAGGAAGGGCAGCAAAAGGAGCAGGAAGAAGACCCCCAACACGCCTAGGAACCAGAAGCTACCGAAGATACTGGTCCAGGAGAGGAAGACGGTGTCGGGTGGGCCAATCTCACCTAGCTCGCGCAGGTCAAGGGGTTCTTCCCCGGCAAAGAGGTCATCGACTAGATTGTTCGCAATAGTGTAGATAAAAACGACAATAATCAGCCAGGCCCGTACCAGGGGTGAGAGCGGGTGGGCTCGGCGCCAGGTGAGGGCGGCTTCTTCGCGGGCGGTGATGTCGGTGGAGACCGCAGGTGTCTCTGGAGTAGGTGCCTGTCCGCCCATCTTTAGAGCCCTGCCATCTTTGCATCCGATAGGTCGGTCAGTACCTCGCGCAGCCGATCGGCATCTGCCTTGGCTAGGCCGGGAATGGTGATACTGTTGGCCGCGGTTTTCACCTCAACGCTGGCCAGTGAGAGTGCGTTTTCAAGGGGGCCGGAGGAAACATCGACGTACTGGATACGCCCGTAGGGCACGGCGGTGACCGAGCGGAAGAGCAGGCCAGAGCGCTTGAGCAGGTGGTCAGTACGTTCGCTGTAGCCGATTGCCTGCACCCGGCGCTTGACCAGCACCAGAGCCCACAGCCGCCAGGTGAGCACCAGACCGAACAGACCCCAGTAGGCCCAAGGGGCCCAGTCCCAGCTCTCCACCACAAGCGTCATGATAAGCGGCAAGGACGCCAGCCCCAACAGAATGAGAGACCAGATTAAGGAGGTAACGAGCTTAACCCGAACGTACTTGGGCGAGACCCGCTTCCAGCTGACCTCGGGCAGATCTATAGTCTGCTTGCCCAGGCCATCCAGGTCGAGCGGGGGCAGGGTAGGTGTAAATTGCGGCTCATTCATGGTGCCCTCTCGTTATGTATCCATATCAGACTGTGGTCTACACCATTATGGCACGGAGGGAAAGCCTGCCTAAACCTTACCGGCTAGGAAGAAGAGTCCGGTTTGTTACGGGCCAAGGGGCCAGCTTGCGGGCTGACCTCGCCAACCCCACCACCGGCGTCCTCATCTCCCGGAGGAATCTTGCACCAGTTCTCGGCAACGATACCGGCAACCAGCATCACCAGCCCGCCGGCTAAAGCGACAGAGCTTTCCACCAGCGGTTGCGACGAAGCACGGGAGGTCAGCAGACCCAGCTGGTAGACCAGGATAGCCACCTGCCAGCCGGTCACCAGGGCACCGGTGAGGGCAAGAGCCTGAGCGAAGACCGCTACACGGGCGGCCATGAGGGGGTTCATGGAACCGGCGTTCTTACGAGTCTCAACCCGGCTGAATTTGAGCACCTGCCGGGCGAAATAGAGGGCCAGGGAGCCGAGAATCAGAGCCGCTACTACGGTCAGGGCAGGCAGGGAGAGCTCCAGGCCGCCAGAGCTCACGCTCAGGAAGTTCAGTACGGCGCCGCTTGCAACCCCGACAGCCGCTAGGAGGGCAAGGGCTCGGCTTCGCAGTTTCACGCGCAGACCACCGGGGCAGGGTGGAACTCGCGGATGCCACCGGCGTCCGCAGCATCATCTGCCAGCTGGCGCACCGATGAACCTAAAAGGAGGGCGGCGGGGTCCATACGAGCCCAGGGTTCCAGCACAAAGGCCCGTTCAGCAGCCCGCGGGTGGGGCAGGGTGAGGTCAGGATCGTCCATCTGCAGGGAGGCGATGTCAATAATGTCGATATCCAGGGTACGCGGGCCCCAGCGAACATCGCGGGTGCGGTGGTGCTTCTGCTCAATCTGCTGGGTATATTCCAGCAGCATGAAGGGCCGCAGGCTGGTCTCGATTTCAACCACCATGTTGGCGTAATCGGGTTGCCCTACAGGGCCCCCCACGGGAGCTGTGATAGCGATCGGGGAAATCTTAGTCACCGCGATTTTCTCGTGGGAGCAGATATCGCCAATTGCCTTAATCAGGGTGTCTTCGCTATTGCCCAGGTTAGAGCCCAGGGCAAGAATGGCTTTAACCGGCATGCTTCTCCCTAAAAATCGTCACCGACACATCGGCGAAGGTCACCTCGATGGGGGCCTTGGGCTTGTGTACGGTCAGCTCAACCGCCAGCAGGGGGAACTTCTCGAGCACGGCTGTGGCGATACGCTCAGCCAGGGTTTCAATGAGGTCCATGGATTCACCGGTGACGATTTCGCGGATAACCTCAGCCACTTCGGCGTAGTTGACGGTGTGCGCCACATCGTCAGTGGCAGCGGCCCGGGTAAAGTCGGTGAACATGGTGATATCAACGAAGAAGGGCTGACCGGTCTGCTTTTCCGAGTCGAGCACCCCGTGGTAGCCCACGCTACCCACACCTGTGAGCGTTATGCGGTCAGCGCGCGAGTAGTCCCGCGTATCTGCCGATGAGCTGTGATCGTGCATGGTCGCCTTTCACCGAGTCTGGTCACCGGTGGGAGTTCAGAGTTGAAGCGCCGGTGCTTTGTAGCCATTATCCACGCAGCGGGGGCAACCGTTAGTGACCCTTATATGTGCCCTTCGACATGCCGAAAGATAGTCTCACCCGGTTATTTGCTGGGAAGGGTAGTACTTAAGCGGGTCTAAAGCACCACCTCTAAAGCGCTTAAAGTCACAAAGACATTTTCATTTATGACGCTTCTGTTTCATGGCTACCTGCGCCACCTAGTTTGAGAGAGCGGACGCCCGCCGCCAGGCTGCGCGCACGGCCAGGGCATCGGCGGTCGCCTGCACGTGGTGGACGCGCACGGCCCAAGCTCCCGCCTCAGCCGCCATCACCGAAAGGGCCGCACTGGCAACATCCCGTCCAGTAGCCGGGCGCTCAGTAACCTGCTCTGCCGGTAGGCCGGAGGCTGCGGCGTCCTGCTCCTGCAAAAGCCGGGCAATAAAGCGCTTGCGGGAACCAGCCACCAGCACCCGGTGCCCCTTAGCTACCAGGGCCTGCAGACCCGCTAAAATCTGCCAGTTTTGTTCCCCCTGCTTAGCAAATCCGGGGCCGGGGTCAAGAATAATTTGTTCGGGTGCCACTCCCCCGGCAAGCAGTCGCTCGCGCAGGGTAAAGAGCTCGCTAAAGACCTCACCGGCAACGTCGGTGTAAACGGCCTGGGAGTCCATGGTGATAGAGGTGCCACGCGAGTGCATGAGAATGTAGGGCACACCGAGCTCAGCGACAGTCTCAATCATGTCTTCGCGCAGGCTCATACCGGCAACGTCGTTGATGATGTGGGCGCCAGCTGCCACAGCAGCGCGGGCAGTTTCGGGGTTGAGGGTATCGACCGACATAACGATGTTTTCAGCTGCTAAAGCTTCAATAACGGGCAGGACGCGGCGCTGCTCCTCAGCCAGGTCAACACGGGTGGCACCGGGGCGGGTTGATTCGCCGCCCACATCAATAATGTCTGCCCCCTGGGCAATCAGGGTCTTAGCGTGCGCAACTGCCGTGGCAGCGTCCGCGTGCAAGCCACCGTCGGAGAAGGAGTCGGGGGTGACGTTGAGAATACCCATAATCAGGGTACGGTCGGTGGGCAGGTTAGCGAAGGAGCCGTGGGCGTAAGGAAGGGTCATGCACCCAGGCTAGCACCCGCATCCCTGCCCGCCTTAGCCAAGGGGACCGCAAAACCTAAAAAGGACCGCATATTATGCGGTCCTTTTTTGAAAATCAGGTCCCCTTGGGAGAAATCAGGAGGCGTTGATTAGGCTCATCGCCTCGGCACGGGTAGCGGGATCGCGCAGGGCCCCGCGGACGGCGCTCGTCACCGTCTTGGTTCCCGGCTTCCGCACGCCGCGCATAGACATGCACATATGTTCAGCCTGAATCACCACAATCGCACCGGTAGGCTGCAAATGCTCTTCGAGAGCCTCAATCACCTGGGTAGTCAGACGCTCCTGCACCTGGGGGCGCTTAGCGTAGACATCCACCAGGCGGGCCAGCTTCGACAGGCCGGTCACCTTACCGTCACCACCAGGAATGTAGCCGATATGGGCGTGCCCGAAGAAGGGCACCAGGTGGTGCTCGCAGGTCGAGTAGAAGGGAATGTCCTTGACCAGAACCAGCTCGGAGTGGTCAATGTCGAAAGTGGTACCCAGAATATCGCCGGCGCTCTGGTGCAGACCGGCAAACATCTCATCGTAGGCACGGGCTACACGGGCCGGAGTATCGAGTAGGCCGTCACGGTCCGGGTCCTCGCCGATAGCCAGCAAAATCTCGCGGATAGCGGCCTCGATACGGGGCTGGTCAACTGCCATTATCGGGGCCCTCCCAGGGGGTCAACATCGGGGTTACCTGCGGGCCCAGCAGCACCGGGGTGAGGATTGCCAGGATCCATGGGGTCAACGGTAGGCTGCTGGACGATGGGCTCCTCGGCAACCGGGGTCTCGTCAGTCTCTGCCTTAGCCACCTTGACCGGGGGCAGGGCCGAGGGTTCACGGTTGGACTTGGAGTACCAGTGGTCGCGTTCGGGGCGCTTGCGCACGCCTGCGAAGATTTCTGCCAGGTCGTTCTCGAGCAGGGTTTCCTTCTCGAGCAGGGCCAGGGAGAGGACATCGAGTACATCGCGGTTATCACGCAGAATCTCGTAGGCCTCATCGTGGGCCTGCTCCAGCAGGGCAGCGACTTCCTGGTCCACCAGGTAGGCCATCTCGTCGGAGAAGTTGTTGCCGCCGCCAGCACCGCCGCCCAGGAAGGGGTCAGATTCCTTAGCAGCTAGACGTACTGAGCCGACCTTGGCGCTCATGCCGTATTCGGTGACCATCTTGCGGGCAGTGTCGGTTGCCTTCTGAATATCGTTGGACGCGCCGGTTGAGGGGTCGTGGAAAATCAGCTCTTCGGCTGCGCGGCCGCCCATGGCGTAGGCCATCTGGTCCAGCAGTTCGTGGCGGGTGGTGGAGTACTTGTCGTCCTGGGGCATGACCATGGTGTAGCCCAGGGCGCGGCCACGCGGCAGAATCGTAATCTTGGTGACGGGTGCTGAGTTGCGCAGGGCAGCTGCGACCAGGGCGTGGCCGCCTTCGTGGTAGGCGGTGACGGTGCGTTCGTGCTCGCTCATGATGCGGGAGGAACGTTGGGGGCCTGCCATGACGCGGTCGATTGCCTCGTCGATAGCGCGTTCATCAATCACGTTACCGCCGTCTCGGGCGGTCAGCAGAGCCGCTTCGTTCATGACGTTGGCCAGGTCAGCGCCGGTGAAGCCGGGGGTGCGCTTGGCAACGGAGGCTAGGTCAACGCGACGGTCGATGGGCTTGCCGGTGGCGTGCACCTCAAGGATGCGCTGGCGGCCCTTGAGGTCGGGGGCGTCTACACCGACCTGGCGGTCAAAGCGGCCAGGACGCAGCAGGGCGGGGTCGAGCACGTCGGGGCGGTTGGTTGCCGCGATGACGATGATGTTGGAGGTGCCGTCGAAGCCATCCATCTCAACCAGCAGCTGGTTGAGGGTCTGCTCTCGTTCGTCGTTACCGCCGCCCATGCCGACGCCACGCTGACGACCTACGGCATCAATTTCGTCGACGAAGATAATGGCGGCCTTGTTGGACTTGGCTTCCTTGAAGAGGTCGCGCACACGGGAGGCACCCACACCCACGAACATTTCAACGAAGTCAGAACCGGAGATGGAGTAGAAGGGGACGCCCGCTTCACCGGCTACAGCCTTAGCCAGCAGGGTCTTACCGGTACCGGGAGGGCCGTAGAGCAGGACGCCCTTAGGGATCTTGGCGCCCAGGCGGGTGAACTTTTCTGGTTCAGCCAGGAATTCGCGGACTTCTTCGAGTTCAGCTAAGGCCTCATCAACACCGGCGACATCGGCAAAACGTACGGTGGGGTTGTCTTTGTTGAACTTCTTGGCGCGGGACTTAGAGAAGTTCATGATCTGGTTGCTACCGCCGCCCATGCGTGACATGAGGAACCAGAAGAGGGCCACCAGGATCACGAAGGGCAGGATGAAGGACAGCATGGAGGTGAACCAGTTGGTCTGCACCGGCTGATCGGTGTAGGACTCAAGGTTGGCGTTATCCATGGCCGCAACAACGTCAGTGGCGCGGGGCTGAACGTAGTAGAAACTTACGTTCTTGCCCTGGTTTTCACCGGCAGGGTTCACGTAATCGTCTTTGAGTTCCAGGTCTACGCGCTGGTCACCGTCGAAGATTTTGGCGCTGACGACCTTCTTGTCATTCAGCAGACCGATACCCACGTTGGTATCAACGCGGGTTGAGGCTGCTAGAGAGTTTGCGAAAATCATGGGCACAGCAATGAGAACTGCCAGCAGTACCCAGAACCAGGGCCCTGAGATGAGCTTGCTGAAGAACCCCTTTTTCTTGGGGTCAGAGGTGTTATCCGTATTCTGCACAGCCGCGCCTTCCACAAAAATAACGGGGCGGGGCGCCGTGTGCGCCCCGCACAAAGGTAGCCCCAGCACCCGGCGGTGGGTGCAGGTGGGCCTAGACCTATTTAATGTACCTAAAGTTGCTGGGTACTTGCTTGATGCCTCAAGGTTTTCACCTCAGGGCTAAAGCACCGGCGGAGGGGAGTCTGCCAGGGCTCTCTGACGCGTACTCGCTGTTTAGGAGTAGACGTGCGGGGCCAGGGTGACGATGCAGTCCAGGTTGCGGTAGCGCTCGGCGAAGTCCAGGCCGTAGCCGACGACGAATTCGGGTTCGATGTCCCAGCCAACGTACTTGACGTCAACATCGGTCTTGACGCTCTTGGGCTTGCGCAGCAGGGTGCAGATTTCGACCGAGTTAGCGCCCCGGGAGACCAGGTTCTGCTGGAGCCACTTGAGGGTCAGACCCGAATCGATGATGTCTTCCACAATGAGCACGTCGCGACCGGTCAGGTCGGTATCGAGATCCTTGAGGATGCGGACGACGCCAGAGGACTTGGTGCCTGAACCGTAGGAGGAAACTGCCATCCAGTCCATGGTGTAGTGGGCCTTGAGGGCGCGGGAGAGATCGGCTACGACCATGATGGCGCCCTTGAGTACGCCGACCAGCAGTACGTCGCGGCCTTCGTAGTCCTTGTCGATTTGGGCGGCAAGTTCCTTAATCTTGGCGTCGATTTCTTCTTTGGTGAAGAGAACGTGCTTGATGTCGTTCTGTACGTCGAGTGCGTCCACGGTTGATCGCTTTCTGCTGGTTCAAAGGTTCTGCGCCCTACCCCCGGTGGTGGAGCAAAGCGCGTGTTCATCTTTAAGTATGGTTTATGGGGTGGTCTTGAGTAAAACGATGAGGCCGGTTTTCTTGAGGTTATAGTTCTGACCTGCCCGGGTGGTGGTTGCGCCGGGGCGGCGGCGGTAGGCCGAAATGTGCCCAGGCAGTTGCAGGGGACCTGCCACGGAGTGTTCAGCGGCAAAGGCATCTAGGGCGGCGAGGCGCTCAAAGCCCGGGGCGACACCCCCGGCTGCTTCAAGGGCAAGGGCGAGGACGCGGGTGCGCAGGGCTGGGTGCAGGTCGGCAAGCGCGGCGCGGTTGAGCAGGACCATGTCCCTGTCGGGCTCTACCCCGAGCAAACCTGCAATATCGGTGCCTGCGGGGGCGAGCTCGTCCGCCCACACCAGTACCTCCTGCAGGACCTGCTGGGCGGCGGAGGCCAGGTAGTCGGCGTCCGCACCGGCGATGGAAGCGGTGCGGGCTAGGGAGACAGCAACGCCACCGCCCAGGTGTTCTTCGAGGTAGGGCAGGACACTGTGGCGCACCCGGGCGCGCATAAGTGACTGGTCGGTGTTGGTGGGATCGTACCAGGGGGTCAAACCCGCGTCAGCGCAGATGTCTTCGATGTCGGACCGTCGCAGGGTGAGCAGGGGGCGGATGACCCGAACAGCACCGACGGGGTGGTCTTCGGTGCGGTCCACGGGCATACCCGCCAGGGAGCGGGTGCCGGAGCCACGCGCCAGGCCCAGCAACACGGTTTCGGCCTGGTCGTCAAGGGTGTGGCCCAGGGCAACAGCGTCTGCCCCGGTAGCGGCCAGTGCCCGGGCGAAAGCACCGTATCGGGCGGTTCGAGCGGCCTTTTCGGGCCCCTCTTTACCGCTTTCAACGGTCACGGTTTCTAGTAGCACCGGGCTGAGACCCAGCTCGCGCAAGGTCTGGACGGTGCGCTCGGCGACCTGAGCCGAGCCGTCCTGAAGCTGGTGGTCCACCACCACCGCACCCACGCGTACGTCCTGGCGCCGGTTAAAGTGGGCCAGCAGAACCGCCAGGGCCAGTGAGTCCGGGCCACCTGAAACGGCAGCTAACACCAGGGGAACCTGCTGGGTCTCCGGTTCTGGGCCCGGGCGTCCTGACGAACCGGTAGGCGCCACCGTACCTGCCCCAAATACCTGATCCAGCACGCGTGCCACCTCGCGGCGGGCAGCTCCCACCACCGGGTTCAGGCGAGTTTTACGGTCCTGCACTACTTGCTCTCTCCCTCTAGCTCTTCACCCAGGACCCGCTCAATCCAGCGAGCGGGGGCATGAATTTCTGCCACGGTGGGCAGGTTCTCGGGAGCCTGCCAAATACGGTTGAACCGCTCCATGCCTACCTCGTCGATGATGGTCTGCACGAACTTTTGGCCGTTCTTGTACTGGGCCATCTTGGCGTCCATGCCCAGGAGTTTGCTCATAAAGCGGGGGAAGAAACCCTGGGTTTGGCTACGGCGCTCAAAACGGCGGCGAATCGTTTTAACGGACGGGACAATAGAGGAATCGACGGCATCCATCACCACGTTAGCGTGACCCTCGAGCAGGCTCATCACACCGGTGATACGGTCGAGCAGGTCCTTGCCCTCCTCGTTCAAGAGCAGGGCAGCGCCCGCAGGGCGGGCTGCCTCAGCGCTCTCCCCCGGCGCTTCCTGCTTCTTCATACCGCGCACAGCGCCACTAGCAGCTGCGACGATACGCTCCGGTAGGTTATCGGTGGTCTCCCCCAGCTCCCGCCCCAGCCGGTGCATGAGGTCAAGCAGGTAATCACGCAACCAGGGGGCAGCGGCAAACTGTACCCGGTGGGTCTGCTCGTGCAGGGCAACCCACAGGCGGAAATCCGCCGGGTCAAGGTTCAGCTCTTCTTCCAGCTTCATCAAATTGGGAGCCACAATCATCAGGCGGCCACCGGGGGCCCCGTGACCGGCAAGCGCCGCATAGGGGTCATACTGGCCCAGGACGCGGGTAGACAGGAAAGCCAGCACTCCCCCAATTTCCGCCGCCCCGCCAATCTCGGTCACAGCGTGCTCAGCATCAGAGAGTTTAGCTAAGCGCTGGCCCAGCACCTCTTCGGCAATGGGGCCCAGCATGACCTCAAACGACTGAGTGTTAGCCTTCACCCAGGTAGCCCTATCAACAATCAGCAGTTCAGAGTCGTGCAGGTTCTCAGCTGCCGCCAGTTGCGTAATAGCGTGCACGTGATCAACAGCGGCAGTAGCCGCATAACGCATCTCTTCAACGGCCCGGCGCTTAGCCGCAGCCCCAGCGCGGGGGCCAGCCGGAGCCAGCACGCCGGCAATCTTATGGGCTAAAGAAAAATTCAGAGGCAAGGAAGATGGGCTCATGCCACCCCACTCTACCGGCTCATCAGCGCCCGAGCCTACCCGGCTTATCCACCGGCGTCCGCCCCCTTAAAGGGGCGAAGGCTGGACCCTGTGCAGGGCCCAGCCTCATATCCCGGTGGGGGCACTAGTTAGCTTTCGCTACCCCACCAAGTCTTTAGTTATCGTCTGCTTCAGCTTCAGCAGCGGACTCGTAGTGAGACTTCTCAAAACGCTCCTGGGCCTCAGCCACCAGCTTCTCGGCAAAGGCGCGGTCTTCCCAGCCCTCACCCTTAACCCACTTACCGGGTTCCAGATCCTTGTAACGCTCGAAGAAGTGCTTGATTTCTTCCTTGAGCTGGTCGGCAACATCGCCGATTTCCTGGATATGGTCGTAGCGCTTGTCTGCGGGAACACACAGAACCTTGTCGTCGCCGCCAGCCTCGTCGGTCATACGGAAAACGCCGATAGGGCGGGCTTCAACCAGCACGCCGGGAACAACATCAACGTCCAGGATTACCATGGCGTCGAGGGGGTCACCGTCTTCACCCAGGGTGTCCTCAAAGTAGCCGTAAGCGGTGGGGTACTGCATAGAAGTGAACAGTACGCGGTCCAGACGCAGGCGACCGGTTTCGTGGTCAATTTCGTACTTAACGCGTGAGCCGCGGTTAATTTCAATAGTGACGTCGAGTTCCAAGGGGAACCTCCTGGTTGAGTGGTGTGTTTGACCCGCGCTACGCGCGAGTGGTTCGGCATATTAGTCTAACCGAGAACCGGCAGGCTGGAGCCTTTTTACAGGGCAGGCGCGCCAGTGTCACCCGTATTACATGCCTCTGCTTCCACGGTTAGACATATACCCTTATAGAGAAGAACACCTTTGCCCAAGAGCTAACCTGTGGAGGTTTCATGGTTACTTCTCACCAACGCCCCCTGACCGCCTGGGTGACCACTGCCCTGCTCGCAGCCGGGTGTGCGGCAGCAGGTGCCTGGGCTGTGCCCGCCTGGCAGGAGGCCCAAGACCTTAAAGAAGCCTCGGTAGCACCTACTATTGCGGTCTCACCGGTAGCAGGGGGCAGTGCGGACGCCGGTACCCCGCTTGATTCTGCTGCCCTCAGTACCGAGTTGGACGGTGTACTCGACAGCCTGGATCAGGGGGTTGTCTCAGCCCAGGTTCTTGATGCAGAAACCGGCCAAAGCCTCTACGCCCGTGATGCGCAGGCTAGCCGCACCCCGGCGTCCAATATGAAACTGCTCGTGGACTACGCCCTGCTCACCACTGCCCCGCAAACCCGCTTCACCACGTCCGTCGACCTCAACGATGACGCGACCCTCACCCTGGTTGCAGGCGGTGACACCCTACTGGTGCCCGGGCACTCCGACCCCACCGCAGTCATGGGGCACGCCGGCGTTGAGACCCTGGCAGAACGCACCATCGCGGCACTCACCGAACAGGGTATGAGTAGCAAGACTCTCACTCTGAATCTCGATACCACTGTCTTTTCGGGTAACTCTCTCAACCCCGAGTGGGCACAGGAAGACATCGACTCCGGATTCATCAGCGCGGTCACCCCCCTCGCCTTCTTCTCCCACTACTCCCCCAACGAAGACGGAACCGCTGCAAGCGGCAGCCGTCCGGCCGACGCCCCGGCTGAGGTTCAGCAAACGCTGGTAGATGCGCTTAACCGCCTGGGGGCGGACGCCGGACTCACCTTCACCGCGGGTGAGCAGGTAAGTACTCCCAGCAGCGGACGCAAAATCGCAGCCGTACAGTCAGCCACCGCAGCCCAGCAATCTGCCCTCATGATGCAGGAATCAGATAATTCGCTGGCTGAGACCCTAGGACGTAATCTTTCCGTAGCCACCGGCGGCGACGGCTCCACCCAGGGCGCAATAAGCGCAGTCCACGATGCCCTAGCCTCTGCCGGCCTGCCCACCAACTACACCCAGGTGGACCTCAGCGGGCTCTCCATGAACAACCAGGTCAGTAACGAACTGCTCACAGCTATCACCCTGCGTGCGGTGACAGGTGACACCGCCGAACGCCTCACACTGCAAGGCCTGCCAGTAGCCGGCTACAGCGGCACCCTGAGGCTTGCAACCCGCTTTAACGACGCCGATGAAGTAGGCGGACGCGGGGTCGTCCGCGCTAAAACTGGAACCCTGAACTCTGTGCTGTCCCTCACCGGCTACACCGCTACAGAGTCGGGGCGACTGCTGGTTTTCTCGGTTATCCTGAACGATCTTGACGACACCGAGGCCGCTAAAAACACCGTGGACCGTTTCGCCGCCACCCTCAGCAAACAGTAGGGTGCTGAGTATAGAGAACGGCGGCCCTGCAGGTGCAGGGCCGCCGTTCTCTAAAGCATCTGAACAGGAAAGATTGTTAGCTTACCCAGACGCCGCGGGCTTCAGTCCAATTGATGGTGGTGCCGCTCGAGAAGGTCACGCGGGTGACACCGTCGATCCAGCGAACCTCATCGGTGGCGGGGAAACCGAGAGCAGCGGGGCCACCCAGAGCGTACCAGTGGGCAGAGATGGCTCCGGATTCATTGATGACGTGGGCGTTTGTAGACGGGGTCCAGTAAACGGAGTTAATGGTCCCGTTCTTCACGAAATCCTGTCGCATGCTACCCCAGAATTCGTATTCTGACCCCATGGGGTAACCCCAGTTATGTTCAAAGCCGCTGCTGGCATAGCGGCTACCAATAGCACCACCCCAGTAAACGTTATGAGCACCGGTGGAAGCGGTCCAGTAGATGGTACGACCCTTAGAGAAGTTCTGAATCACACCACCGTTCACAGAAGTAAAAGGATCACCAGTGGGCAGGCCAAAGGTATCAGTCCCACCCTTGGCATGGTAGTGATCGGCAAGCTTGTCACTCAGGGGGTAAGCGCTTACCTCAGACGAGCCGTTAGCCAGGGTGCTGATGCTGGTGATGGTGGAGACGTAGTCATTAGGGCCCTTACCGGCTTCGTAACGGTAGATACCGACGTTACCCAGTACTCGCCAAGGCAGAGAGGTGCCGTGGCCGTAGCAGAAGCCGATACCGATGACGTTTGCCTGGGGAGCCAGGATGGCTGCACGGTGGGGAGGGGAGCTCTTCCAGAAGTTGAGAAGCTGGTTGAGGTCGTCATTGTAGGAAAGAGCGATGACTTCGCGGACGAAGCTGTAGCCCTGCACCTTGGAGTTGTAGAGGAACTCGGTGCCGTGCGAGAAAGCTCCGGCCTTGAATTGGCGGATAGCCTCTAGCTCCATAACAGAGGCCACGGTGGCTGAGTGCTTGACTGCGCCCAGGCCGTTCTGGGCGCGGTAGGCGTTGATGAGGTTGAGCAGGGTCTGCTGGTCGGCAGCACGCTGGGCGGCAGTGACGGTGCGAATATCTGATGTGGCGGCAGTGGCTGCAGTGATTGCGGTGGTAGCTGCCAGGCCGGTGAGGGCCAGGACGGCAGCCTGACGGCGGGTCGGCTGAACAGCTCGTGCGGTTTCAAGAATGTTCTTCATGCAGATTCCTCTTTTTGGAGTGGTAATGATGCAAAGGGGATTTTACTGAACACAACTTTATAGAATCGTGACCTATTTTTGACCGCTTTGTGACATTTTTTTGGGACTTAATTCAGACCTGAACACAGGCTGAGAATTATAAAGATTACTTATTGCTAACGTTCTAGCACCTCAACCCCACCTTCCAAATCTCATCACAGCCAACTCACCCAAGCCAGCTTCCGCAAAAATTCACTCGCTCCAGGAGTGTTGCCACCCCTGCAGACATCCCAGAAAAACAGGGGATGATAAGCCAAAAATTTGCAGACAACCCGTGTGAACACCAGCAAAGATAGATCCCACTGAACACCACCACACTTCCACCGACACCCCGAAGCTCAAAAGTCCACACGATTCGTCCATTCAATAAATGAGAAATTTGAATGTATGTCATAGATTACATTTTTCAAAGTTTTTGTTCTAAACCTACACGCAACTTTTAGAATATGTGTTCTAAATTCTTTTATTGGTCCGAACCACTTATAGGCGAGAGTTAGCGAGCGCTCGGACCCTAAAATGTCAGCCCTCCTTGCTAGCCTTGAAGACAGTGAACCTCTAGGAGCCCCATGTTCTTCATCGACGCAGATTCTGCCCCCTCATTACCGGCGATGGCCCTCGATCCCCTGGGTAAATCCCTGGTCTATTCAGCCACCGACTTGGTAACCTCAGCCCAGTGCCAGTTTGCCGCACTCTATACCCTTGACCAGCTACTGGGCAGGGCGCCGCGCCTCGAACGCATCGAAGACCCCCAGCTCCGCAGGGCAGCTGCCCTGGGCGAAGCTCACGAACAGCGCGTCCTCGATGACTTTCTCCAAACCTACGGAAGCTGGGACCCAACCTCGGGCCAGGGGGTGTATCAGGTTGAGCCCCCGCGTACCTACACTCGGCAGGCTCTCGAAGAAAAACGGGAAGAAACTCTCGAAGCGCTGAGGGCAGGCGCAGATGTTGTTTTTCAGGCCAGCTTCTTTGACGGTTCCTTTCACGGGCGGGCTGACTTCCTGGTCAAGCAGCCCGACGGTAGCTACCGGGTAGTTGATACTAAGCTAGCCCGCACGGCTCGCGTGCCTGCCCTCTTGCAGGTTGCGGCCTACGCCGACCAGTTACAGCGGGAAGGTATCGCTTGTGACACCCGCGTATCGCTAATTTTGGGCAACGGTGTTGAGTCCCTCCACGAGCTTGCTACCCTCATACCGGTTTTTGAGCAGAAGCGCGAGCGCCTTCTCGACCTCCTTACCGCCCACCGGGCGCCGGGTACAGCCCCGGTGACCTGGTTTGTAGAAGCCGATAGTCCAGAGGTAACACGCTGTGGGCGCTGCGATACCTGCCAGGTGATGGTGCAGGAGCATCGCGACATGCTGCTGACCGCCGGAATGACGGCACGGTCACGGCAGGCTATCTATGAGCGGTGCGGGGTGCAAAGTATTGATGAGCTAGCTAGCTTGGCAGGTCAGTCCCAGCTCCCTGGGCTGGTGCGACGCTACGCAGAGCAAGCAGCCTTGCAGACCGGCATATCTAAGCCCGATGGTGCAGCCACGGTGCAGCGGGATGGCCAAGAACATACCGTCTCGTATAAGCTCTTCCCCCGTCATTCTCTTCGTATGCTCCCGTGGGCCAGTGCAGGCGATCTCTTCATCAGCCTGCTCTCTGACCCCCTATGGCACGATGGGCAGGCAGCTCACCCCGAGCTAGCCTGGGGTTTGACCTACGGCTTGGGCGCTGCGTCTCTACCCGAAGAGCCCGGTGCGGAGCCTCTCTTCAGTCAGTTCTGGGCAGCAAGTCGCAGTGCTGAGGGCCGCCTCCTTGCAGATTTTCTCGGTGTGCTACACCATCAGCGGCAGCTTCACCCGGGCCTGCGGGTCTATTATTTTGGGGCGGCTACTCTCACTACCCTGCAACAGCTGGCGGCGATGCACGGTGTGGGCGAGGCTTACCTGACCGATCTCCAGCGTGACGGTGTGCTTCTTGACCTCTCTGAGGTTCTACGACGTTCCATGCGCATCAGTACCGGCACTCGGGTCCTGGCAGATATTGAGCCCCTCTACGCCACAGGGTTAGAGCCTGAGCTGGATATACCGGTCACAGCTTTTGCTGACATGTCGGAGGTCGATCAGGCGGGCAAGCATGAGCAGGTGGAGGCTATGCGGGGCGCCCTTGCCCGTAGTCTCTACCGCACCGGCCTTTCACTATGTCAGTTGCGCTCCTGGCTGCTGGAGCTAGCTGGCCGGTCGGTTGACGAAGAGCTGGTGCAGCCTGCTCCCCTGGCTGACCTCAATGAACTCTTGGTACAGGCGGGTAGAGCAGAGGATGAGACCGAGGCGGAGCGAACCTTGCGCCGGTTTGTTGAGGCCCTGGACGCCAGTGGTGAGCTAGAGCCCCAGAAGCAGGCGGTTGCCATGGTAGCTACGGCCACAGGCTACCACCGCCGCGAGCGCCGCCAGTTCTGGTGGGATCACTTTAATCGTTTGACGGCTCCCCGTGAGGATTGGGAGGACGCCCGCGATGTGGTTTTGCTGGGGCGGTTGCAGGTGGTTGCCGATTGGCATCGCCCTGAGCGAGCTCGGTCTACGGTGCGTTTATTGAGCGGGGTTGCGCGGGTTGCCCCGGGGTCATCGGTGAAGGTGGGCGACAGCGGCCTGTTTGCCATGTATGCGAGGCCTTTTCCACCGTTTTTGGAGCGGGAAGCTCGGCAGCAGGCTCTGACCTATGCGGCGCTGCATGAGGGTGTCTTGCCGGTGGAAGCTGAGCGGGCCGGAGCCTTTAATACTGAGATTGTGGAGTTAGAAGAGATTCCCGAACATGAGGTAGGTCAGCCCAACCTGGTTCGTCTCACGATACGGGAGAGCTTGAAGGCCTCGGACGGTGAGCCTGCTGAGCCCTACTCGCATCTGCCAATGGCGCTGACGCCGGGTCAGCCTATTCCGACTCAGGCTCAGGAGCAGTCTCTGCTGGAGCTGGCTACACGGACAGCCCGCGTCCTGCCTGAGCTACCGGCGGCGGCCGGTACAGACCTGGTGCGCCGCCGTCCGCCTCGGCTGGTGGGAGGTAGCGCCCTGCCACGCCCTCGGGATTTTGTGGAGACCCACGGCTCGCTAGCGACCGTGCAGGCTATCTATCAGGCGGTGAGACAGCTTGATCGGTCGTATGTGGCGGTGCAGGGCCCTCCGGGGTCGGGCAAGACCTTTGTGGGCTCGCATGTGATTGGGCGCCTGGTAGCTGCCGGCTGGAAGGTGGGCATTGTGGCTCAGTCGCATGCGGTGGTTGAGAACATGCTGCTGGGTTGTATCAGTAATGGCGGGGTTGACCCCGACCAGATTGCTAAAGGGGCGGGCAAGAGTCAGACCCCGAATTTCCCCTGGCGTGAGGTGCGTAACCCCGAGGTCGCCCGGTTTATGGATGAGCCCGGTGGCCGTATTTTTGGCGGCACGGCCTGGGATTTTGCCTCTGACCGCAAGTTCCGGTTTGAGGGGCTTGATCTTCTGGTCATTGACGAGGCGGGCCAGTATTCCTTAGCCAATACGCTGGCGGTGGCCCGGTCTGCTAAGAACCTGCTGCTTCTGGGCGATCCGGCCCAGCTGCCCCAGGTCACGCAGGGCACCCACCCCTACCCGGTGGACGAGTCTGCCCTGGGCTGGCTTTCAGCCGGTCGCACGGTGCTGCCCGAAGAGTTTGGCTATTTTCTCGATGTCACCTGGCGTATGCACCCGGCCCTGTGCGCCCCGGTCTCGGCTCTATCGTACGAGGGGCGGCTGGCGTCCGCGCCCTCGGGCACCGAGAGGCACTTGGAGGGCTGGGAGCCCGGGGTCTACCTGCGGACGGTAGAGCACAGGGGCAATTCAACAGCCTCGGTGGAAGAAGCCGATGAGATTGTGGCTTTAGTGCGTCGTTTTCTGGGGCATCTATGGATGCCCCACCTGGCTGCGCCCGAGCAGGCAGCACCGCTGGCACCATCAGACATCATTGTGGTGGCCGCCTATAACGCCCAGGTTGATACCATCAGGGCGGCCCTGCTTGAGGCAGGGCTGGCAGACGCCGACGGTGGGGGTGTGCGCGTCGGTACGGTGGATAAGTTCCAGGGCCAGGAGGCTCCGGTGGTGCTGGTCTCGATGGCCGCTTCCAACGCCGGTGATAGTCCCCGCGGCACCGATTTTCTGCTCTCACCCAACCGGCTTAATGTGGCTCTTTCCCGCGGCATGTGGGCTGCTGTAGTGGTCTGTTCAACCCGCTTTACCGACTTTATGCCCACCAGCCCCGAAGCCCTAGCCCTGTTAGGTGCCTTTATCCGTCTTGAACAGGCGGCCCTGCCCTTCCCCGCTGAAGGGGAGGCGGACGTCCGCCCCGATTACCCCACTGCTAGGAGTTAGCATGCCCCTCTCCCCCACCCACCGTAAGCGCTCCCCCTACCTCTTTCACTTTGACGGGCAGACCGTGGCCCTGGGCGAGCCCCGCTACTTGCAGCGTATTGATGAGCGTCTGCGTGAGCAGGGGTACGCCACCCGCCCGACCTACTGGGACCAGGCCTACCTGGCTGACCTGGCAGCCTCGGCTCCCGAGGAGGGCGCGCAGGATCAGTTCGCTTCGCCCAGCGACCCCGCCCAGCTCAACAGTGTGGGGGTTTCGTGTAGCAGCAGCGAGTTCTGGTCGGCTATGTATGCCCGCAGCTTTGACGCTACACCCTGGGGTGGAGAGGGCGACACCCTCTATATGCCCCAGCTGCCCGACTGGCTAGAGCGCACCCGGGCCTGGACACTTGACCCTCTAGCGCCGCAGGACGGACCCGGCGGCCTAGACCCGGCAGGTGGCTGGGTGCGGGTACGGGACCAGGCGGGAGCCGGTGCTCCCCTGGGGCTATTTCAGCTCACCAGCCCCGATTATTTCTGGGTCTTTGGGTCAGCGCCCGACCTCAAACAGGTGGTGCACCTGTGCCGGGAGTTGGGGCGCGACTTATCCGGCTTCGACTCTGCCACCGCCTATCTGGGCTATGACCTGACCTGCAGTAGCGTCCGACTGCCAATTGAGTGCGCCCAGCCATTGCAGGAGCAGCTCTTCCTTGCTGGGGTGGACGCCGAAACCCTGCTCTGGGGCGAGGGCTAGTTTTCTGCCCGGTGACTCTAGGGCATACTGAGAGACATGTTTGTACTGACCTTCATCGCCCGCTCTGCTCGGGCAGATCTCACCGACCTGGGGAGCCGTCTCGAACAGCTGGCTCCCACTGTTGCTTTTACCCGCACCTACCCCGATGAGCTGCAGGGGGCTTTCGATCAGGCCGAGGACGCCCTCGCCGCCGCCCTGCTCGGGGCTCGTTTTGGTGATTTCTGGGTGGGTATCGGAGCCGGTGAGCTAGTGCGGCCGCGCTTCGCAGCGGCCCTGGGGGCGGTTTCTACCCCGGAGTGTTCCGGTACTGCTTTAAGCCTGTCACGCTCAGCCGTGGAGCAAGCCCAGACCGGCGCCCCGCCGCGCGGCATCTGCGTGCACGCAGCTAGTCAGGGGGTGCGGGCGGATCAGGTGACCGGCCTGCTGCGCCTGCTCTACCGGGTGGCGTCCGCCCGCACCGAAGCCGAGTGGCGGGTGCTCGACCTGCTCGTGCCCGGCGTGCGCGGGCAGCAAAAGGCGGTAGCCCAGGCTCTGGGGATTACCTCCCAGGCGGTGAGTAAGACCCTGGTGCGGTCCTACTGGCATGAGGAGCTGGCTTCTCGCGAGCTCATCGCCGAGCTGCTTGAGGGTTTGGAGAGGCAGGACCAGTAGGCCGGGCACCGGCAAACTGTCAGTGCAAGAGGAGTGAAATCACCAGAATCACGGGCATGGCGCCCACGGTGACGGTTCCGGCGTCCTTTTTGAGCAGGAATCTGGCGATGACGGCAAAAAGCAGGGCGACCGTAGCGAAGCTCAAAATAGCCACGGGAAGGCGGCCGGAGAAGATAACGTGCAGGTCAGCCCCGCCCATGGTCACGAACATGAGGGGGCAGGGGCGACGAAGAAGGCAAAACGGTTGAGGGAGACCCTTCAAGAACTGCGAGCATGCTGGGCTTCTTTCTGCCGTCGAGCCGTTAGGGCTTGAGCTGGCAGGCGGTGGAGCGGTTAGTGGAGATGTGCAGGTAGACTCGCTCAGCCAGCGGGCGCAGCAGGGGGTTCTTCAGGGCGGACGCCGCTACCCGCACGGGTGCGTACCGGCTGGTGGCCAGGGCTAGGGCGATGGCGAGCGCCCCATAGGCTACCTGCCCGGTGGGGGTGATGAAGGGGATTTGGCGCATGAAGCGCTCAAAATCGACGCCGTGCCCTTGTAGGCGATCGTAGTGCCCGGCTTGCACCCGGGCGTCTAGGCCCAGATGGGTGAGTACCCCTGCGGCTTTTTGGCAGATGCCGCAGTCGGGGTCATAGAGTAGGACGCCGGTGGCGGGCAGGGTGTCGCTCATGGTGGGCCTTTCTCTGCGGGGTCAGGTATAAGACCACCATAGCAAGCAGGGCGAGCAGCACCAGAGATGAGCGCATTATTTCAACGGGTATGACGGGCCAGCCGGCATGAGCTGCTAGATCACCCAGGTCTGTGAGCTGAGCCAGGCAGGCTAAAGCCCAGATAGCAGCCAGAGCACGTGCAGCTCGCCCACGAGTAACCAACACTGCAAGAGTGGGTATAACCCAGACCCAATGGTGCAACCAGGAGACCGGGGAAAGTAGGCAAGTAGCACAGCCGAGTACTGCGGCGGCAGCAAAACCATCACCACACGCTAACTCTCGGTGGGCCTGGGAAAACGCTACCGCTACAACAGCTAGCAGGAAGGGTGCTAACAGGAGCAGAGAGTGGGTACCTACCCAGCGTTCAGCCACCCCCTGCAGAGAGCTGTTACCCGAAGTAGCGAAGTTGGTTCCTAAATCGACAACATTCTCCAGGCCAGAGAGTTTAGACCCAAAATAGGTTGAACTGGGTTCAGGCAGGAGCAGGAACCCCAGGACTACGGTAGCTAAGGCTGTCGCAGTTGCCGAAAAAGCCGGGTGCAGGCGTCCGCTGACCCAGAAGAAAAGAATAAAAAGAGCCGGAGTCAGTTTGATCCCTGCTGCCAGCCCGATCAGCACTCCGCGAGGCAGGTAGCGGGTCTGTGGGCGAACCATGTCGATGAGGCAGAGAGAAACAAGAAGCAGATTAATCTGCCCAAAGATAAGATGCTGAGCTACGACGTTCAGGGGTAGAGCAAGCAGGTAGGTAGCGGAGAGTACCGCGGCCCGGTGGACACCGGTAAGGGACGGGCGTATGTAGATGAGGCTGAGCAAGAGCAGGATGCCCAGCGCCAGGCAGTTGAGGAGGGTCCAGACTCCAATCCCTAGCGGTTCCGGCAGCCAGGCTAAAGGAATCAGCAACAGAGCGGTAAAGGGCGTGTACACGAAGGGGAGACCCTGGGGTACGTACACCCCGGTAATGGTCTGACTATAAAAGTCAGCCCCGGCAAGCACTGCTACCCCGGTTCCGCGGTAGACTCCGTAGTCAGCCGGAGTAAAAATGAGGGTTGAATCCAGGAGTAAGCAGCGCGCCCAGGCGGTAGCCAGAGCTAAAAGGCAGAGAGCAACCGCTCCTGCACAATAGTTCTTAAGGACGGAACGGTTCGCCCCCCCCTGAGAGCTCTGATGCTGGTTATCAACGAGGGTGACGCTCATGTCTAGGCGACCTGGAGCTGCTGGACGCGTGCTTTTGAAACTTCAAGAATCGCTGCCGTCTCGCCTAGCGAAAGCCCATCTTGTCTGAGCTGCCGCACAACTTCTCGAATCTTTGCTGCAGCTTCTTCTTCTTTTTGCTGGGCGAGTTTTAGGTCTCGGCGAGCTGACTCAAGTTCCTCAGATACTTTTTCATAAATCAGGTGAACCCGAATAGTAGAAAAATCGATGTCGGGGTAAAGGGTACCCATATAGTCAATTACTTGCTGGCGGGCAGAGGTAAGACTACGTACCTGGGTAGCATTGTCTTCATCGATAATGAGTTCCCATCCACTTGCCCAGGGACGCGCCAGAACATTAAGATCAGTTTTCATTCTGCGTTTCATGGGCTTAACCATAAATACAGTATATCCCCCCTACACCCAATAGGTATAGAGGGGATATATGGGGGCTTATTCATTAGGGTAGGTGGAGCAGGCTCACAGCGAAGCTGCTGGCTCGGCGGCTGGCGTGAATCGCATTGTGAGCGAAGCGAACCATGCGAGAGGGTCGGCAGCGAGCGTGAGCCTGCGGAACCCCTTATGAATAAGCCTCATGGTTTTTTAGAGCAGGTCCCGCAGGATCGGCACCGTACCGTCCTCGTAGACCGAACCGGTGACGTCCGTAGCCAGCTCCGCCACCTCGGGCAGGGCCTGGCCCATAGCCACGCCGCGGGCGGCCCAGTGGATCATTTCCTTGTCGTTCAGGCCGTCACCGATGGCGATGGTGTGGCGGGGGTCCACGCGCAGTTTGCGGCGGATCTGTTCCAGGGCGGTTGCTTTAGAAACACCGTGGGCGGCCACGTCGAGCCAGGCGCTCCAGCCCACTGCGTAGTTGACCCCGTGCAAACCTGAGTCGTAGATAGCGCGTTTGAAATCTTCGGGGGTGTCGGTGGGTGAGCAAACCACCACGCGGACGGCCGAGTTCATAGAGGCCATCTCGGTGCGGGTGGTCTTGACAGTATTGACCCCAAAGGACCAATCCTCGAAGTTGTCGGTGGCGTACACGGTGCCGTCGGGTGCTTCAAGGGCTAGGGAGGCGTGTGGCAGCTTGGCCTTGAGTAGCTTAATAGCGTTGGAGGGGTCGAAGCTGACCTTGTCGATAATGCGGTAGCCAGCCTCAAGTGAAGGGTCGATACTGAGAGTAACCGCGCCGTTGGAGCTCACCGCGTAGCCGCGGGTCAGCCCAATCATCTCGACGATGGGCAGGGTGGCGCCCAGGGAGCGTCCGGTGGAAATGACCACGTGGTGGCCGGCGTCCACGACATCCTGGGCGGCCTTTTTGACGGCTTCGCTCATGGCGCCGTCGTGGTTGACCAGGGTGCCATCAACATCGATAGCGACCAGGTACTTGGCGCCTTCTTCTTTCTGCCAGGTGGAGCGGCGCAGCGGCAGGGTCTGCATGTCTTTGATCTCTGAAATCATCGGTGTCTCTTTTCTTCTCGTGTAGACCAGACTATACAAAAGCCGGGTTAAGGCAAGGTGAGCAGGGGGTGAAGGGTCGCCCAGCGGGGGCGTCCGTAGGGTGAACTGCATGGTTTCTTTCGAGATGCGGTAAGAATATCCGCAGTTCGAAAGAAACCCCGCAGTTCGCGAATCTATCGGGTCGGGCCAGTACAGAAGTGGGGGTTAAACTTGTATGTATGTCTCTTGCCAAGCTGTCTAACAGTACCCAGAACTACCTCAAAATTATTTGGGGCATTACCGAGCACGGTACCGAGCCGGCGTCTACCTCTGTCATTGCGGCGAGGGCAGGGTTACGTCCGTCGTCGGTATCGGACGCGGTGAAGCGGCTTGCTGCCGCCGGGCTGGTGGAGCACCAGCGGTACGGGACAATTGAGCTGACAGAGCAGGGACGGGAATATGCGGTGTCGATGGTGCGTCGCCACCGCCTAGTTGAGACTTTTCTGGTGAAGACGCTGGGCTACACCTGGGATCAGGTACACGATGAGGCGGAGGTGTTGGAACACGCTGTCTCAGACTTAATGATTGAACGGATTGACGCCCTGTTGGGGCACCCAACCCGCGATCCACACGGTGACCCGATCCCCTCCCCCACGGGTGAGGTAGAGTCCATTGCCCCGCATACCCTTCTTGATTGTTCGCCGAAGGACAGGGTGCTGGTAGAGCGTATTTCGGACGACGACCCCCAGCTTTTGCGGTTCTTTGCAGGGCATGACATTGCCCCGGGTACGCGCTTAGAAGTTACCGCTGTTAACAGTGCAGAGGCGGGGCAGGGTTCCGCCGTGAATCTGGTTCTGCCTAATGATTCTGAGCTCTCCCTCGATGCGGGTGCAGCTGCCGCCGTGTATGTCTCTTACCTGTAGAAAGTAGGAGCGTAGGACGGTCTCGTCGTGGCCTGCCCGCCTTGTGAGGAGGTGCAGGTTGGCTCTTCCCTCGTCCCTAGACGCCTAAGCCTGTGGACGCCTGTGCGGTTGCCTGGCGTCGGGCCAGTAGGCCATGGCGCGGGGCGCATAGGTAGGCTGCGCCGAAGAAGGTGCCTAAGGCGATTACCACCGCGCCACCGGAGGAGACGTCTAGATGGTAGCTGGCGTAGAGCCCCACCAGGGCACCGGCTAGGGACACACCTGCAGAAATCGCCAGCATGGTGCTGAATCTGTCGGTGAGCAGACGCGCTGTGGAGCCGGGAATTACCAGCATGGCGACAACCAGCACCACGCCCACAATCTGCAAGGCGAGTACCGAGGTCAGGGCGAGCGCCACTAGCAGGATCCCTGCCAGCAGGCGCGGGCTCAGCCCAATGGCGTGGGTGTAGCCGGGGTCGAAGGCGTAGAGCACCAGGTCGCGGCGTTTGATCATGAGTACGGTGACTACCAGTACCGCCAACACCGCAATTTGGGCGACTTCAGCCCAGGACACCCCTAGCACGTTGCCAAAGAGTATGCTGTGCAGGTCTGTCTGGGAGGGCGTCACGGAAATCAGTACCAGCCCCAGCGCGAACATCACCGTAAAAACGATGCCGATGGCGGCGTCCTCCCTGATGCGCCCGCTACCACGCACCGCCCCGATGAGGGCAACTGCAAGCAAACCGGCAACCACCGCCCCCACGGCGAAGGGCGCCCCCACCATGTAGGCGAGCACCACCCCGGGCAGCACGGCGTGAGAGATAGCGTCGCCCATGAGCGACCAGCCCATGAGCACCAGCCAGCAGGACAGCAGGGCGCAGACGAGGGCGGCAATCACTGTCACCAGGAATCCGCGTTGCATAAAGCCATAGGTCAGCGGTTCTAGGAGTACTTCAAGCACGGTTGCCCTCCTGGGTTGAGGTCAGTGGGTTCATGCCGAAGGCACGCACCAGGTTATCGGGGGCGAGCACAGTGGCGGGATTCCCTGCCATCAGCACTTGGTTACGGAGCAGGACGGCGGTGTCTGCTAAGTCTGCTAGGTTGGCTAGGTCGTGGGTTGAGATCAAGATTCCTGCCCCGGCGTCCCGTAGTTCCCGCAGGAGGGTTACCAGCATGGTTTCGCTCCGTTTATCGACCCCTGCGAAAGGCTCATCGAGTAGTAGGAGTTTAGCTCCTTGTGCCAGTCCGCGTGCCACAAAAGCCCGTTTGCGCTGGCCGCCTGAGAGGTTGCCAATTTGCCGGTGGGCCAGGTCGCTGAGTTCTACCCTTTCCAGGGCATCGTCCACAGCGGCGTGGTCTTCGGCCCGGAGCCGTCGGGCGAAGCCCAGCCGCCCGTACCGTCCTTGTGCTACCACGTCACGGACAGATACGGGGAACGAGAAATCGATCTCCTCCCGTTGGGGCACATAGCTCACCACGCCAGCTTTCCGCGCTGCTTTCGGGGTCATACCGCCAATCATGACCGACCCGCTGGCGGGAGCAACGCCCATGATTGCCTTAAAAAGTGTGGATTTACCCGACCCGTTCATGCCTACCAAGCCGCACACGCTCCCGGCGTCTACTGCCAGGTGCGCCCCCCGAAGAGCATGCACATCGCCGTAGGTAACCGTTACATCTCGGATATTTAAAAGGCTCATTCTTGTACTCTAACGCTGCTCAGTTTCTTTTGAAGTTATGGACGCGGCGCCGGAGGGCAGGTTGCGGGGATACTTGCTGAGCGCCTCTGCAATGGTTTCTGCGTCATAGCGAATCAGGTCCAGGTAGGTGGGCACGTCTCCGCCTTCTTCAGAGAGCGAATCGACGTAGAGCGCGCCTGCATAGGTGGAGCCTGATTCTTGAGCTACCTGTTCCATAGTCTTAGACGACACTGTGGACTCGCAGAACACGGCGGGTACCTTGTTGTCCTCTACAAAAACAGCCACCTCAGCTACCCGGGAGGCGCTCGGCTCGCCGTCTGAGTTCACCGCCCACAGGTACTTTTCGGTTAACCCGGCGTCTGCTGCTAGGTAGGAGAATGCTCCTTCACAGGTCACCAGGGCCCGTTTGCCTTCGGGTACGGTGGAAAGATCTGCCACTAGCTCGTCGTGGACGGCTTGTAGTTGCTTCTTGTAGGTCTCGGCGTTGGCTCGGAAAGCATCCGCATTTTCGGGGTCTAGCTCCGCGAAGGCGTCTGCGATGTTATCGACGTAAGTCTGCGCTACTAGCGGACTCATCCAGGCATGCGGGTTGGGCTTACCTGCGGATTCTGCTTCAGCGATGTTGATGGTCTGTACGCCCTCGGATACGGTCACGCTCTGGGCGTCGGTGTCCTGTAAGAACTGTTCAAACCATGCTTCCAGGCCTAGTCCGTTAGCGAGGATAAGGTCTGTGTCCGCCCCCTTTTTCACATCGGACGGGGTGGGGTCGTAGTCGTGTATTTCGGCGCCGGGTTTAGTGAGGGATTCTACGGTGATGTGTTCGCCGCCCACGTTCTGCGCCATATCTGCCAGCACAGTGAAGGTGGCGATGACGGTAGGGGTGTCGTTTTGCGCTGTAGTGTCGCTACCGTCGCCTGGGGTACAGGCGGTGAGGACGCCCAGGGCAAGTGCCCCGCTGGCAGCGAGCAGGCGGCGGCTGAGGCGGCGGGTTTTGGGGGTGTGGGTTGCCGTGTTCATGGGTGCGTTATTCCTTCGTTGGAGGTGCGCGTCCTTCTGATTTACGCCGTTGTAGTCGGTGAAGCCCTGTTCATGGTCTGGCGCGCGCAACCATCATAAGTTCGTCTAGGCGAACTTTTCAAGGGGGGTGATCTAAGCCTCCCGTTCGTTAACACAAAAATTCCCCACGAAACCCTGCTTGACAAGTACAAACAGCATCTCGTGGGGAACCAAAAATAAGCTACTGAGCGACGGTGGGAATGACCTCAAGGCCGCCCATGTAGGGGCGCAGGGCCTCGGGGATACGCACGGAGCCATCAGCCTGCTGGTGGGTTTCGAGGATTGCGACCAGCCAGCGGGTGGTTGCCAGGGTGCCGTTGAGGGTGGCAACAGTGCGGGTGCCGCCCTTCTTGGTCTTGCCATCTGCGGTAACAGTGTCGGGCATACGCTCACGTACGTTCAGGCGGCGGGCCTGGTAGGTGGTGCAGTTGGAGGTTGAGGTCAGTTCGCGGAAGGCGCCCTGGGTGGGCACCCAGGCTTCACAGTCGAACTTGCGGGCGGCGGAGGAGCCCAAGTCACCCGCGGCGGTGTCGATCACGCGGTAGGAGAGCTCGCACTTGGCCAGCATCTCTTCTTCCCAGGCCAGCATCTTGGCGTGCATCTCTTCTGCCTGCTCAACGGGGCAGTAGACAAACATTTCGGCCTTGTTGAACTGGTGCACGCGGATAATGCCGCGGGTGTCCTTACCCGCTGAACCGGCTTCGCGGCGGTAGCAGGATGACCAGCCCAGGTACTTCTTGGGGCCCTTGTCGAAGTCGATGATTTCATCGGCGTGGTAGCCAGCGATAGCGACCTCGGAGGTGCCGACCAGGTAGAGGTCGTCGCGCTCAAGGCGGTAGATTTCGTCGTCGTGTTCGACGTTGAAGCCGGTACCGTTCATGGTTTCGGGGCGCACCAGGGTGGGGGTGGTGAGCATGGTGAAGCCGTTGGCGGTGGCCTGGTCGAGGGCCATCCACATGAGGGCCTGTTCCAGGCGGGCTACATGGCCCTTGAGGAAGTAGAAGCGGGAGCCTGAGACCTTAGCGCCACGCACCATGTCGATGCCGTCTACCAGTTCGCCGATCTCCAGGTGGTCGCGTGGTTCAAAGCCGTCGGCTTCGAAGTTGCGGGGTTCGCCGACGTGCTTGACGACCACGTAGTCGTCCTCACCGCCAGCGGGAATGCCGTCAATAATCAGGTTGCCAACACCGGCGACCAGTTCTTCCTGGCGGGTGGCAGCGGCGTCAGCTGCGGCCTTGGCTTCTGAGACTTTCTGGGAGAGTTCCTTAACCTCAGCGAGCAGGGCCTGCTTTTCTTCCTTGGCGGCCTTGCCAATCTTCTTGGAGAAGATGTTCTGTTCGGCGCGTAGCTTCTCGAACTCGTTGATGGAGGTGCGGCGGGTGGCGTCCGCTTCGAGAATCTGGTCGATGACGGTTTCGTCAGCGCCGCGAGCACGCTGGGAGGCGCGGAAGGCGTCGGGGTTTTCACGCAGGAGGTTAATGTCAATCATGCCTCTAAATTTACCGTAGTTGCCGCTGCGATGTCAGGCGCGCGGACGCTGAGAGCAGCGGGGCGCGTCCGCTGGGGTTGGGGAGCCGGGGTCGGCGGGGAAGGGTTTTATTCAGTATGCTGGTGATATGGTTTCGCGTACGACCCTCAGTGTTTCTCTTGCTGCTGCTTCTGCCCTTGCCCTGGGCGGGGCGGCACTGTCCGTACGCAAGGGCAGGCGGAAGCGTCCTGATCTTTTCCCGGTCTACCGGCCCCTGCACCGTATGTTGGAGCCGGGTGAACCGAAGCAGGTTGCGGTGGTCTATAACCCCACCAAGAATCGGGCTGATTCGGTGATTCGCATGATTACCGCTGAGCTGGGCCTGGCTGATTGGCCTCGGGCTAGGTTCTATGAGACTGAGGCAGACGACCCTGGCTTTGGTGTGGCCCAGCAGGCTGCGGAGGACGGGGCTGAGATTGTGCTGGCTGTGGGCGGTGACGGCACGGTACGCGCTGTAGCGGACGGCCTGGCGGGCACCACTGCCACCTTAGGCATCGTGCCCTTAGGCACGGGCAACCTGCTGGCCCGCAACCTCGACATGGACGTAAATGACCTGCACGCCTGCATCAATATTGCCCTGCACGGGCAGAGCCGCACCATCGACATGATTCGCATGGAGATGCAGGGCGAGAAGGAGCTTCCACCGGTCAATTTTGTGGTCATGGGCGGGGCGGGCTTTGACGCCCAGATTATGACCGATACCCGAGAGGATTTGAAAGCCCGTATCGGCTGGTTGGCCTATGTTGAGGCTAGCACCCGGCACATGTTCACTCGCCGCCGCCCAGCGGTGATTACGGTGAATAACGGTGCGCCTGTTCGCCGCAAGGTTCGGTCTGTGTTGGTTGCCAATACCGGCAAGATTCAGGGTGGGGTGAATCTTGCGCAGACAGCTCAGCTGTCCGATGGGCAGCTTGAGGTGATTGTGCTGACCCCGCGCAACCTGGGTAGCTGGGTGCGCATGGCAGCTCAGTTTATTCTGCGCCCCACCCGGGTGCGCTACCCGGTTGTCGAGCACTTTGTGGGTACGGACGTCCGCGTCTACTTCCCCAATACCAGCTTGCCCGTTGAGGTGGACGGGGACGTACTCGGTGAGGTCAGCGATTTCCACGCCCAGGTGCTCCCTGCGGCGGTCAAGGTGCAGGTCTACCCTGATGACATGCAGATCCGCTCACTGAGTGATTTTGTGAACGCCCGCGAGGAGCTAGTAGAGCAGCACCGCCGCTGGTGGCAGCGGCTACTGAGGCTCTAGAGGCTCTCGGCAGAGTCTGGAAACTCAGCTCATACGGGGGGATGACGCAGGCTCACGCTCGCTGCTGACCCTCTTGATCCTCGCGCTGGGGCGCTCGGATCAATTCACGCCAGCCCCGAGCCAGCAGCTTCGCTGTGAGCCTGCGTCATCCCCTAAGCCAGAAAGCTCCCGGTGGCAACGCAAAAGGTTTTATAGAATGTAAGGCAATCGTTCAGCCCGCCTTCGCTCTTGTGAAGTGCGGGCTGGATTTCTATACATTTCATTGATCTTAAAAGCCTTAGATATTGTGCTTAAGTTCCTCGGGGCGTCCGCCGGGGAAGAGGGTTTCGACCCAGTCGCGGGCGGCGTTGAAAGAAGCCTCGTCATGCATGGGGTCTACCGCGGCTAGGCGCTTGTCGGCGCGGGGGTAGGACCCCAGGTAGAGCACGCCGGGTGAAACCCGGTGGATGCCGCGCAGGGCATCGCGGACGCGGGCGTCGTAGAGGTGCCCGTCAATGTCGATGGAGAAGAAATAGGCTCCCAAGAATTCGCCGGTGGGTCGGGACTCAATGCGGGAGAGGTTGATTCCCCGCGTTGAGAACTGTTCGAGCAGGTCGAGCAGGGCGCCGGGACGGTCCTGGGGCAGCGGGATGACCAGGGTAGTTTTGTCTGCGCCAGTGGGCGCGGGGGTTTCGGCGTCGCGGGCAACCAGCACAAAACGGGTGACGGCGTTCTTGTTATCACCGATATTGTGGGCCAGCACTTCTAGCTCGGGGTGGGCCTGGGCCACAGCAGGCGAGCAGATAGCGGCCTCGTAGCCGGAGTTCTCATTCAGCAGCCCCAGGGCGGCACCCGCGGTGGACGAGCCCGGCAGGTAGTCGACGCCCGGCTTGTTCTCAGCCACCCAGCGGCGCACCTGCGCCCAGGCGTGGGTGTGGGTTGAGATAGTTTTGATGTTCTCTAGGGCGGTGCCGGGGCGGGCAACCAGCACAAAGGTGATAGGCACCAGCACTTCCCGGACAATGCGCAGGGACCCGTCGAGGGCTGCGATGGCGTCGAGGGTTGCGGTCACACCACCTTCAACGGAGTTTTCGATGGGTACCATGGCGGCGTCAGCGGTGCCGCCGCGCAGGGCGTCGAGGGCTGCGGGGACGGATGTTGCAGGTATGCGTTCAGCGTCAGACGCGCCAGGCACGGTGAGAAGAGCTGCTTCGGTGAAGGTGCCCGACGGGCCAAGGTAGGTGTAACGCATGGGGTCTAGTTTAGCGGGTGGACGCCGCACCCCGGCCCCTGCCAAAGGGTTCGTGGAGGTTTGTACCGGGCGCTGCCCATAAAGAGAGCCTTTTGTGGGCACCACCCGGTACAAAGTGTAGGCAGGGAGCGGACGCCGGTCGGCAACTAGGCCGTAGAACGGGCCAGCGCAAAAAGATCGGCAGGCATAGGCCGTTCAAGCTCCCACTTAATATGCATCGGCTTTGAACCACTATGGGAACGGTAATTTACAGGGCCTACAAACAAATACGGTGCGGTACCAATTCCGTCCTCTTTGGTATAACGCACAAAGAGTAAGGGCATTTGGCCCAGCTCTCCGTGATGCTGGTAAATCTTTCCCAAACGACTATCAGGAGCGGTTGAGTTCTGGGAGTCCCAGGCAAATTCACTCTCGGTCACTGCATAGTCTTTATACATCGTTTCAGGGGTAAAGTGCTTCTCAGACTTACTGAGGTTAACAAGCAGAGCAATAGTATCTGTTGCGCGTGATTCATAAACGCCCTGTACCGCACCGGCTGGCACCGATTTCTTTTCGTTCTCGTGAAGGCCTATAGCTGCAAAGATTTCCTCACGCGAATAATAGGCATGGGTGCTGAGAGGGATATCAGGCGATATGGCAGACAGCCTCTGAGTCGCGTGTCTATCCGTGCCAAGACGATACGACCAAATCTGTATGAGCTCTTGAATGAAGTACGGATGCTGGCGGAGCTCACTCAGCCCCTGGTCAAGTGTGAACTTCTCTTCACCGCTCCGTATCTTGCCCTTAGGCCAGAATGAAAAGAGAAGCATCCACGCAAAACGCCTTTCACGCATGCTAAGGTCTTCTTCCCATATATCGGTCGTCAGCAACCTTTGATAAACGTCAATTCGCTCTTCATCATTGACGTTAGCCAAGGATTTAATACGGTTCGAAAGATGTTCAGTTACCGAACCCTTTTCATACAGCCCAGATATCCTAGGTATTTGTCCTGCATGATCCAGTAAGAAAGTAAAAGTTAGCCCTTTACCGTTCTTAGTCTTCCGGCCATATATATGAGCAAGTTCCAGGCCGTACCTATCAAGGTAGGGTTCTAGCAGCTCGGTAACGACAACCTCAAAATTCTTTCTCTTTTGCTCCTCAGCAAATATTTTAAGATTGTCGGCCAGTACTTCTACCTTGGGATTAAGGGCCTCTTTAATACTTCTCAGTACCTGCTCTTGAGTTTTCTTATCAAGCTGGATACTACAACCCGGTGGCAGGTGGGGGTTTTCAATCTCACCAGGCGTCACTACGCCCGCACGAGTAAGCGAACGCATTTTCAAATCAAATCTGAAGCCTTTAGCTTGATTACCTACGAAGTCCAGCACAACTAAAACAGCTTTATCAGCAGACCTGCGTAAACCACGGCCAAGCTGCTGTTGAAAGAGAGTCGGTGACTGAGTAGGACGAAGCATCAGCAAAGTATCTACCTCAGGGATGTCTACGCCTTCGTTGAAGAGGTTAACCGTAAAGACTGTAGTAAGTTCATGCTCCGGGTCTTTTAGCTGATTGATAACCTCTCGACGTCGTTCTGCGCTATCGTTACCCAAAAGATAAGTGGCTGGAATATCAGCCTTACAAAACTCTTCGGCCATGTACCGCGCGTGTTCCCTATCAACGCAAAAACCGATAGCTCGCATGCTTCGGGGGTTAGCTATTTTTTCGTCGATTTGTTGCAGGATAAGTGCCACTCGTCGTTTATTAGCAAGGTAATACTGTGATAGTTCGCTATCTCGGTAGCTTCCTCGCTCAAATGTTAGCCCGCTGAGGTCTGTTGCATCGTTGATTCCGTAGTAGTGGAAGGGAACGAGGAGATCAGCTTCAAGTGCGTCCCAAAGCCTCAGTTGGGTAGCGATACGTCCGTCGAAATATTCAGCAGCAACATTTTTTCCATCCGTACGTTCTGGGGTCGCTGTCAGTCCCAGTAGCTCCCGGGGCTGGAAGTAGCTAAGAATTTTCTGGTAAGTCGGGGCTGAAGCATGGTGGAACTCATCAACAATCACTACATCAAAATGATCAGGCTCAAACCGTTCACTGCCTGTACTAGCGAGAGTCTGGATTGTGGCAAAGACTTGGTTATTGTCTCGGGGAACTACACCCCCAAAGTATTGCTCACCGAAGTTAGCATCACGCATGACTGTCGCAAAAGCGCTCTGTGACTGATTCAGAATCTCAGCTTGGTGAGCGATGAAAAGAAGACGAAGCTTTTTCCCGGACTCTTCGCAGAGTCTCTTGTAATCGAGAGCTGAAAAGATTGTCTTACCTGTGCCTGTGGCAGCTACGGCAAGATTACGGTGATGCCCTTTCTGGCGCTCTGCCTGAAGCTCATCAAGCATAATAGCCTGGTGTGGGTACGGATGAACGTCCACGTATGAAAAGTTAATCTGCAGATTTGGACGGGTCGAAGCTCCCGTTCCGATGGTCGCTTGTTCCAAGGACCTATCAAGTTTCTCGCGGTCTTCTTCTGAGGCCGTGTAGCTCTCGAACTGGTGCGATTCCCAGTAGCTTTCAAATGCAGCGTTAAACTGTCCAAGAATGCCTGGAGTAACGGTGTTGGATATTCTCACATTCCATTCGAGGCCGTCCGTAAGAGCCGCGTGTGAGAGGTTTGAGCTTCCCACATAGCCAGTGGAGAAACCCGTGTCTCGATGAAATAGCCAGGCTTTTGCGTGTAAACGCGTGGAATTCTTTTCATAGCTGATTTTGACTTCAGCCCCGTATTCTTGGACGAGTTTGTCAACGGCTTTACGGTCGGTGGCTCCCATATACGTAGTGGTAATGACGCGGAAGGGGATACCTCGTCTTTTGAGAATTTCTAGTTGCGGAGCGAGGACGTTAACGCCCGTCAGCTTAAGGAATGAGCAAAGAAGGTCAACCCTATCAGCGCTTTCAAGTTCTCTTTTTATTTCCTCACCGAGCTGGGGCTCTTTGGGATTATTTGTCAGAAGTGCGACGTTACTCAGCGGAATGCTAGGACGTTCCGAAGGCTTTTCCTGCTGCCGGGGTTTAAGCTCTATAAGCTGCACCAAAGAGCCAGTATGTTTTGTTTCCTCTAGCCCAAGCACTTCATCAGGACCTGACTCATCTCCTAGCTGTGCAAGAAGCGAGTTCACCAGGGCAACTCGTTCGTGAGCGTCAGTTTGTTCGAGTTTGGCTGCGATCTGTTGCGCTACATACCGAGCAAGAGAGGTAACATGCTCAGAGTCTTCTCCTAGTATCTCTAACTCAACCCACTCAGTTTCAGCCGGAAGTTCCTGCGAAAGTGTTCTACGGGTTTTGACTGTTTCATATAGTCCGAGAGGAAGAACCTGTTTATTGCTCATATATGCAGCATAAGGTTTTTCTGAAATAGAAGCTGGTTTTTGCAGGTGAAACTTTCTGTCTAGCTACCAACTATTCCCATTCTGTGTAGTAGACATCGTCTGTCTCATCTCGATAGACCTCTGTTATTCCGGCGCCCCATAGACGGAGGCATAGAGCTTCTGCCCTGAGTTCATCTGCAATATGGTACATCCCACCTAGGAATACCCAGCCATCAGTCATGCACTGACCAGTTTCGCTATCGATTCTGTAATCATCAGCAAATCTGTCTCCGCACTCCCCGAGGTCTGTATGCACCTTACATTTGTTAGCCGGCTGCAGAGCATGCAAGATAAGCTGATGCGTACTCCATATAGGAATCTCTTGGCTCATAGATGCCCCTCAGGTTTTTGTCTAAAGCTACTGGAATAATCTACCGATCAATGCCATAAAAAGCAGATCCCTAAAAACTTGACGCCTCAAAGCAAGCTGTAGGCCTATTAGCCCACGTCAGACACAAGACCTGTGGATAACTGGCCGTCTTCAGCGTAATCTACTGTCAAAAACCGGGCAAGCGGGCCGAAACTCTTGCCATGGCACAAACCCAGCACTATAAACACACATAAGACCTAGTCACAAAGATGTCACAAGGAGACCCTCATGAAACACACTCCCACCCGCAATCTTGCCCTAACAGCTATCGCACTACTAGCTCTTACAGGTTGCGGTGCACAGGCTACAGGCTCGGTTCCCGAACCAGATTCAAGCAGCACGACCTCCACAGTAGCGTCCAGCTCTACGAGCGCTGTTGAGGAAACTGCCAGCACAGAAGAGACCAATTATTCGGGTGGCTCAAAAGCACCCGAAGGCGAATACCGTGCTGCTGATGAGCACGGCCCCGCCCAGAACGTGCCCAAACCGGTTGCTCCAGAAGGCATGAACGTGGAAAGCACCGAGGCCATGCTCCTGTTCATCAACTACTGGAACGACATGCGAAACTACGCAATTCAGACTGGAGACACGCAAGACCTCAAACGTATGTATGAAGATACCTATGAGGCTGACTTACGATTTATCGACTCTGTCGACAAACTTTATAAAAACAATGGATGGATTATAGGCCTTAAGCGTGACATACACGCAAATAGAGAACTAGTCACGAACCTAGGGAATAGCGCATACAGCCTGGGGGCAAACATCACCGTTGAGAACGGCGTTATCAATGAAGTTCACAACATTAAGGGCATCGATAATTCTGAAGCAAATCTCAATGGATATGAAATTATTGTGACTTTCAAAGATGGGGAATGGAAGGTGTCCGATGGGAAGGTAGTCAAATAAAGTGAAGAAATACTGCTTAGTCATCCCTCTGTTATCACTTGGACTACTTGTGCCCCTCGACTCCGCTACAGCTAACGATTCTGGTGAAACTGATGGTAATGAATTCAAGGTAAGTATTGAATACGATTGGGAAACCGCAACTGGCTTCGAACAAGATGAAACGATAGTCGAAGACCACAAAGTAGAAGGCACCCTCACCGACACTTTGGCAGCGGTTAAACTCATCTACTTCGATAAGCCCCGAGGCCCCAACCGCGCAGCCCTCCAAGTAGGGGGCTCGCCCTCCCCAGGCACCTACTGCCTAGCAGGCAACGGGGACCTCGGCGTCCTCTCCCTCGTCCCATCCGACTGGGCCGACGGTGCAGACACCCCCTACAACACTCCCCAAGGCCCCATCGGCTGCGTCCCCCTCACCCCAGCAGAACTCGAAGCCGCAGGCCTAGAACTCGCCGAAGAAAACGGGCAAACCGTGCTACGCACCGTCCGCGTCACCCTCACAACCCACGACTTCGACACCTTCCCTATCGCAGCCGCCACACCCCACCAAGAACGCGCGCCCCACACCCTCAAAAACTACAACACCAACTTCTGGGCCAACCCCAACCCCCAAGAATTCACGCGCACCATCAACGGCCAAAACGTCGCACTCCGTGCAACCCCCATCTCCTACACCTTCGACTATGGGGACGGCGCCACGCTCGGTCCGGTCGCCTACCCCGGCTACCAGCTCGGCACGGACGTCTGGGACCAGCCCACCGACACCTCCCACCGCTACACAGACCCCGGCGACTACTACTTCGCCCTGACCACCACCTACCGCGGTGAATACTCCGTCGATGGCGGGCCCTGGCAGGTCATCGACGGTACAGTCAGCCGTACCAGCGACCCGCAGCTGGTGCGGGTTTGGCGCACACAGGTTGGGTTAGTTGCTGACGACTGCGCCGCGGGTGCGGACGCCTGGGGCTGCACCAGCGGCTAACCCAGCCCCTCACCCAAGAAACTTCACCAGAAAAGTATTTTCTTAGGTTTCGCACAGGTTCCCCGAATTGAGCTCAAAGGTTGGGGTGCCATAGTTAAAGACATGAGGACGAGGAGAGAAAACCTCACCACCTCAAGAGACTGAGAATCTCACTGTGGCGATGAGTCACCTCCTTCAGAGAAATGTGTGTAACCTCTGAAGCTCCTCCCGTGAGGGATAGGTGCGAAAGAAATGTGTGTGTATGAGAAAAGGTCGCAACCAGAAGGTTGCGACCTTTTCTCTGCCCTCCAAAATAGTAAGCAATGATATAATTGGGTGGAGTAGGCAAACAACAAGGAGGTTACCGCCATGACAACACCCTTACAGACCGCCGAAAAAATTGGCTACCAGGCCAACGGAGCGCCCTGGGGGCCGTCTCTTCTCCTCGCAGCCATATACACAGGCATGCTTACCGTCATACTTACAGGACACGGCTACTTAGCTGGGCTCTTCCCACTCATATTCATCCCCATCTGGTACACGCAAGACCAGTCCAAACTCAAATATGACCGTATCGAAACATACACCCGCACCAGCTACACCGTTCTCTTCCTCGTAACTCTTGTCATCTGGTTCTTTACCGTTATGTGGCTTATTCTCACCGAGCCAGAAACAGATACCTGGTCAAACATTGCAAGCCTCATCAGCAGCTTTGGTACCCTCACCATGGCGGCCCGGTTCGCGATGCCCTGGATTCACAAGAGTAAACCAGTCATACCCAACGAAAAATAGCGGGCGACCCTAGCCTGGCTAGAACCTACAGTTCTATAATGGTAGAAATCTCAAGGAGGAGATTCCCATGACCGAACAGACCATCCAGTCCCGCCCGGCCGTGCAGCAGGCGTCCGCGTCCTACACCCACGAGGAGCGCATCGGCTACAACTGGTTGCAAACCCTCACCGTCACAGCCCTCTTCACGGCTCTCGCAGCCAGTCTCATATTCCAGGCCCACCTGCTCAATATGGTTCTTGTCTTCTGCTGTGTGGCGTTCGGCTTTTACATTAGCCGTTGTCGCGCATCAGCAAAAAGAACCCTGCCTATCAGCTATGGTTTAGCCTCCCAGACGGTTTTCGCGGTGGCCGTCCTTGCCCTGCTCTACCCCGGCCTGGACGACCCCGCCAGCACCTCTTGGCGCCTCCCCCTTCTGGCATTCACCACCCTGCTATTTCACCGCTTCGTCACCCCCGGCTACCACCCCATCAGGGAGCAAGAATGACAAACTCACCGACACACACACCGAGCAAAGACCCCATAGTCATTGGGGCTTCCCCCGCAGCAGCCTTGGTCATTGGCCTGGGCTACGGGTCTATGGCCTGGGGCATATACGCCGACAGCACCTGGCTGGGGTTTGTCTCAATCTTTCTTGGCGGGGTCGGCCTCGAGATGGCTCGTTTTCCTTGGCAGGGCAAGTATGTCTGGCATGCAGCCGGAATCCTCCTTCTCGGCCTGGCAGGTACCATACTAGGAACCTTCCTCTTCTATTCTCTGCTCCCGGAGTCCATCGCGTTCACGGCCTGGGGCACCGCTGCCCTCCATGCCGGGCTAGCCTACATGCTCTACCTCCTGGCCCGCAGGATCCTACCGGTACGCCCGCCCTACACGGGCAAGCACAGCAAGTAGCCCCTTAACAGCAAGGACGCCCGCCCCACTCCCCTGCCGCAGGGCAGGAAGGTGGGGCGGGCGTCCGCACCCTTAAGCTACCTCTAAAACCTAGGCGGCAGGCAGCTCGGGGAAGGCCTCAGCAACACCGGCAAAAGTAATCTTGCCAGCATCGGTATTCAGACCCAGAGCCAGGTCGGGGTTGTTAGCTAGAGCCTCGTCCACACCAGCAGCCAGCTTCAGCACGTAGGGCAGGGTGGCGTCGGTCAGGGCGATAGTCGAAGTGCGGGGCACAGCACCGGGCATGTTAGCAACGCAGTAGTGACGGATGCCGTCCACCTCAAAAATCGGGTCAGCATAGGTGGTGGGGCGGGAGGTCTCGAAACAGCCGCCCTGGTCAATCGCAACGTCAATCAGCAGGGTGCCGGGCTTCATGGTCTTCAGGTGCTCACGGCGCACGACCTTAGGAGCCTTAGCGCCAGGAACCAGAATCGAACCGATAATCACATCGGCCGCAGCGATTTCACGCTCAATATTTGCGGGAGTGGAGTTCAGCACGCGCGCGCTGGAGCCAAACAGGTCAGACAGTTCACGCACACGGGGGCCGTACCCCTCAAGAATAGTAACCTCAGCGCCAGCACCAACAGCCAGCTTAGCGGCGTGAGTACCCACATTGCCGCCACCCAGAACCACCACGCGGCCGGGGGCAACACCGGGCACGCCACCCAGCAGAATACCCTGGCCACCCTCGGTAGCCATGGTGTACTGGGTCGCAGCCTGAGCAGCCAGACGGCCCGCAACCTCACTCATAGGAAGCAACAGGGGCAGGGCGCGGCCGTTACGCACAGTCTCATACGCAATACCGCGGGTCTTAGCAGCCAGCAGAGCCTCGGTCAGGGGCTTATCGGCAGCTAGGTGCAGGTAGGTGAAAAGGGTCAGATCCTCGCGCAGGTACTTGTACTCGGGCTCAATCGGCTCTTTGACCTTCACGAGCAGTTCAGCCTGGTTCCAGGCCTCATCCTGGCTGACTAAGGTAGCGCCTGCCTTCTCGTATTCCTCGTTGGGGAAGCCTGCGCCGAGTCCGGCGTCCTTCTCTACCAGCACGTCGTGGCCAGCCTGAACAAGAGCCAGCACACCGTCGGGGGTGAGGCCAACGCGCTGTTCCTGGGGCTTGATTTCGCGGGGTACGCCAATGCGCATGAGGGGTCTCCCATTCATTTTCGTCGTTGAAAACTGTTGCGTTAATCAGCCTACGCCCTTTTGTTGAACGAAGACAAACCGCCCCGGGTTTTCTTTATATTCTTAGAAAACCCGGGGTGGACGGCGACTAGGCAAGCTCGGCGGCAGCAGCCGGGTCGGAGTCGTTCAGGAACTTCTCGATACGCTCAGCTTCGTCCGCCTCACCGATGGCGGCGGCGGTCTGACCCAGAATCAGCAGGGCCTTCAAGAAGCCCCGATTCGGTTCGTGGCTCACCGGAATCGGGCCGTGCCCGCGCCAGCCGTTGCCGCGCAGGGCGTCCAGACCGCGGTGGTAACCCACGCGAGCGTAGGCGTAGGCTTCAAGGGTCTTGCCAGCCTTCAGAGTCTCTTCAGCCAGCAGGGCCCAGGCCAGGGATGACTTGGGGAAGGCCTGCGCAAGGTCAGCGGGGGCCTCACCGGCGCGGACGCGGGCGGTCAGCTCAGGCTCTTCAGGCAGCAGGGTGGGGGCGGGGCCATCTAGCAGGTTCTTACCGGCAAGTGACATGGGTACTCCATTCAACTCAAATTCTTGTAACTACAAAAAGTCTACGCGTGCTCGGGGAAAAGCAGGGTCTTGCCGGCCTCACTCAACCGAATACGCAGGGGGCGGGAGGAAGTACGCTCAACGAGTTTTTGCTGCTCTAGTTCAACGAGGTAGGCCCGAACGGTGTTGCGCGATTTTTCTAACATCTGGGTCAGCTCATCCCAGGAAAGCCCGCGGCCACCGCTCAAAAGGTAGGTCTGCCCCACAATAAAAAGCACGTCACATGCGCCAGATGCCAGTTCAAAACTACCGTCTTTGAGGCCATCAACCCGTTCCCGCAGTGACTCTATAAGTTCTCTCTTCTGCATAAAGTCGTCCAGAAGCTCACACTGGGCATCATAAATAAACCCTAGGATGACATGGGCAAAAGAGGTAACCTCACCGTAGTTAAGGGGCTCTTCAACATCGCTAAAGGCCCTGTGGTACTCCTCTTTTTTCTGGTTCACAACGTGTGAGAGCGTAAGCACCGTGTAGGTAGAGAGCACCTCCTGCAACTGGGCGCTTAAGAAAAAACGCCCGAACCGCCCATTACCGTCATAGAAAGGGTGCACAGCCTCAAACATAAAATGAGAAACAACCCGAGAGAGAAGAAAGGGAGTATCCTCCTCAAGATGCGCCAGCATAGCCTGTAGTTGTTCCCAGATTGCAGGTTCGCCCTGTGTACCGGCATGAACGGTTGCACCAGCGCCATCCCGGATATAGACCGGGCCAGCCCTAAAAAGCTCCCCGTCCAGAGCGTCCTGGCTAGAGATTTCTGCACCAAAAAGAGCATCGTAGATGTCTCTTATTTCCTGTAGAGTCCGGGGAGCCTCGATTCTGCCCTCAGAAAGCTCCAGGTAAAGCCGGGCTATCTCCCTAAAAGACTTATTCTCAAGGGGCTCAGCTTCAAGAGCCTCCTGAATTTCCTGCCGGGTTGAACGCACACCTTCCAGCTCATTAGTTGCTGTAATTTCACGGACAATCAGCTCGTAGAGGTAGCCCCTTTGGGCAGCCAGAGGAATGTCAGCAGCGAGCTGTTCAATCGTCCGCTCATTCAGAAGCACCTGCTCCTGTAAGACTAGGAGCTGGGGTGTAGCCGTATAGAAAAGGGAGTGCTCACCTACCCGAAAGGAGGTTTCAAAACCGTTAGCTCTTCTCCGCCTAGCTTCTTCCTGGGCGGTGGGGGCATCGAACTGGTGGAAGACTGTTTTCAGACTCTTGTATTTCTTCAAGGCCTACCCCTATCTCACAAAAATGGCTGTTTTTGGTAGTTAGACTCCATCATAACCGGACCTATCTCCCAAAAACCCCCTTTTTTGGGAGATAGAACCCTCGCTCCAAGCCCCTAACTCCCAAAAACACCCTTTTTTGTATTTAGGCCTAGTTCCGCCCGCCAGCTACTCCCGCGCCTGCCGACGGGATGCGTCCGCGCGCCTCACTGTGATGGAAACCCAGCCGCACCGCACCAAGACGTCCCGTATAGTGTGAAAGGTCAACTTCACCGACGAAGTGGAAAACACACACGATCACATAGATACAGAGAGACTCCTATGACGCTTGAACTGACTATGGTTCAGTCCGCCGGCTGGGCAGTAATGCTGCTCCTACTCGGTATGTGGATTAAGAACCGCTTCTACTTCTTCCAGCGCTTTGCTATCCCCTCACCCGTTATCGGCGGCTTCCTTTTCTCCCTGGTCAACCTGGTGCTCAACCAGACCGGGGTGCTGACCATCAAGTTCGACACTACCCTGCAGAGCTTCTTCATGGTCATCTTCTTCACCTCGGTCGGCTACGGCGCCTCCCTCAAGGTGCTCAAGTCAGCCGGCTCAAAGGTAGGCCTCTTCCTGCTGGTAGCAACGGGTCTCTGTATCGCCCAGAACATCGTGGCCGTCCTGATCGCCCCCGTGGTCAACGTCGACCCCGCCCTGGCGCTGATGACCGGCTCCACCCCCATGACCGGTGGCCACGGCGTTTCTGGCGGTATCGCCCCGCTCGTTGAAGCCTCCGGCGTCACCGGCGCAGAAACCGTCGCCTACACCGCTGCAACCTTCGGCCTGATTGCTGGCTCGCTCATGGGCGGCCCCGTTGCCAACCGTCTCATCATCAAGCACAACCTGCTTGAAAAAGAGTCCTCCCACCAGGTCAACATCAATACGGCCCTGCTGACCGTACGCCCCCGCAAACTCGACGCCGACAGCGTCCTGCACGGCTTCATCATGATCCTGGTCGCCATGTTCATCGGTAGCTACCTAACCGAAGCCCTCAACTACCTGGTCGGTCAGCTCACCGACCGCGCCGCCTTCCCCAGCTATATGGGCCCCATGATTATCGCCATCACCCTGCGCTACATCAGCGACCGCCGTAACTCCAAGGAATATCATGAGCTCGTGCCCGAGCAGGAGGTCGAAGTTTTGGGCAACATCGGCCTCAACGTCTTCCTGGCAATGGCCCTCATGAACGTGCAGCTCTGGCAACTGGCCGAGCTGGCTATCCCCCTCATCGTGCTGCTCCTGGCCCAGGTTGCGCTCATGTGGGTTTGGACTAACTTCGTTACCTTCCGCGCCATGGGTTCAGACTACGACGCTGCCATCCTCTCCGCCGGCCACTGCGGCTTCGGCATGGGCGCAACCCCCAACGGCATCGCCAACATGGCATCCCTGGTCACCAAGTACAAGGCATCCAAACTCGCCTTCTTCATCCTGCCCATCGTCGGTGGCATGTTCATTGACTTCACCAACCTGGTGAACATCATGACCTTCATGTCTATCGTCTAAAGGCCCCTCAGCACGACAAAGGCGCCGGACGCACCCGCACAAGCGGGAGCGTCCGGCGCCTTTGGTCTAGGCTAACGAGCCTAGCTACAGGGCTTACTTGCCGGAGGTACCAGCGGAGCCGAGCTGCTGGGCAGCCTCAACAACGCGAGCAGCCATACCAGCTTCAGCAGCTGCACCCCATACGCGGGGGTCGTAGGTCTTCTTGTTGCCAACCTCGCCGTCAACCTTGAGCACGCCGTCGTAGTTGCGGAACATGTGATCCACGACGGGGCGGGTGTAGGCGTACTGGGTGTCGGTGTCGATGTTCATCTTGATAACACCGTAGGACACTGCATCTGCGATCTCCTGCTCGGTGGAGCCTGAGCCGCCGTGGAAGACCAGGAAGAAGGGCTTTTCGCCCTTGCCGTACTTGGCGCCAACCTCGGTCTGGATTTCCTTGAGCAGTTCGGGGCGCAGGTGAACGTTACCGGGCTTGTAAACGCCGTGGACGTTACCGAAGGTCAGGGCTGCCATGTAGGTGCCCTTTTCGCCCAGGCCGATGGCCTCAACGGTCTTGATGGCGTCCTCAACGGTGGTGTAGAGGGAGTCGTCGATAGCGCCTTCAACGCCGTCTTCTTCGCCGCCAACTGCGCCGATTTCAACTTCGAGAACCTGGTGGTTCTTGGAGGTGCGCTCGATCAGTTCCTGAGCGATTTTGAGGTTCTCTTCGAGGGAGATAGCGGAGCCGTCCCACATGTGGGAGTTGAAGATGGGGTCTTCACCGCGGGCTACAGCCTTCTCTGATTCTGCAAGTAGGGGCAGCACGAAGTCATCGAGCTTGTCCTGGGGGCAGTGGTCGGTGTGCAGGGCGATGTTGACGTCGTACTGCTTAGCAACTTCGCGTGCGTAGGCAGCGAAGGCGAGGGAGCCGACAACCATGTTCTTCTTGTTGGGGCCTGACCAGTAGGCGGCGCCACCGGTGGAGGCCTGGATGATGCCGTCTGAGCCTGCTTCTGCGAAGCCGCGGATAGCTGCGTTCAGGGTCTGTGAAGAGGTGACGTTGACTGCGGGGTATGCAAAGCCCTTGGCGCGGGCGTTTTCGAGCATTTCTGCGTAGACTTCAGGGGTTGCAATAGGCATGCTGACTCCTTGGTTGTCGGTGGGGCCACCCGGTTGGTGGCCTGGTGTGAGTTGGCGCTGCACCCGGTGCCTTGTGAGGACGCGCGGGGCGAGCGCCTGCCTGCTTTTCAGTTTACCAAGGGCGCGGCGGGAAAGGGTAGGTTTCCCACACTAATTTCGGACATAAACCCACAGAAAACCATGTATTTCTGGGGGTCTTAAGCACCCTAACACCGGCATTTGGTGCTTGCCGGTGTTAGGGTGTTGGGTTTTTATGGGTTTAGTGAGGGGTATTCAAAAGGTGAGTGAGGCGGGGGTCGTAGCCAGCGTGAGCCTGCCAAACCTTTTGAATACGGTTTACAGCGCGAAAATCCACATGGCCAGGGTCATGGTCACTGCGGTGATTGCCACGATAGAGAAGAGGTTGAGCCAGAGGCCGCCCTTGACCATCTGCCCGATGGTGACGTAGCCCGAACCGTAGGCGATGGCGTTGGGCGGGGTCGCTACGGGGAGCATGAAGGCGCAGGTGGCGGCGAGGGCGACGGGGATGGCGAGCAGCATGGGGTCGTAGCCCATGCCCATGGCGATGCCCCCGGCGACGGGCAGGAAGGTGGCTGCGGTGGCGGTGTTACTGGTGAGTTCGGTCAGGAAGATGACGCCGGCGGTCACCAGCAGCACGATGACGAGGATGGGCAGGGTGCCGAGGGCGCCAACGGAGTCACCGATCCACTGGGTGAGGCCGGAGCTGGTGAACTGGCCTGAGAGGGCTAGACCGCCGCCGAAGAGCAGCAGCACGCCCCAGGGCAGCTTGGTTGCGGTTTCCCAGTCAATGAGGCGCACGCCCTTGTTAGCGGTGCCACCGGCGGGGAGAGCAAAGAGCAGCAGGCCAACGGCCATGGCGATGCCGGCGTCGGTGATGGGTGGGGATTCAGACCAGATGATGGGGACGAAAATCCAGGCCAGCGCGGCTGCGATGAAGATAATGAGCACGCGCAGTTCGCCCGAGCTCATGGCGCCGAGCTTGGCATATTCGTTGGCAATGAGTTTCTTACCACCGGGAATCTCTTTAATTTCGGGTTTGAAGAGCACCTTGGTCAGCAGGAACCAGCAGACAAAGAGAACCACCACAGACAGGGGTACGCCTACCAGCATCCACTGGCCAAAGCCGATGTGTACGTCGTGGGTGTCTGCCATATACCCGGCCAGCAGGGTGTTGGGTGGGGTACCAATCAGGGTGCCCAGGGAACCGATGGAGGCGGAGTAGGCGATACCCAGCATGAGGGCGGTACCGAAGTCGGACTTAATCACGGCGTCTTTGACGGCCTGGTCGTCGGGGGAGGCGCCGTGCTTAATCTTAATCTCGGTGGTGCCGCTGGCCTGGGCGATGAGCATGAGCACGGAGACGCCGATGGGAATCATCATGACGGCGGTGGCGGTGTTCGAGACCCACATGGAGAGAAAGCCGGTGGCTACCATGAAGCCCGCAACCATCATGGAGGGCTTGGTGCCCATGACCTTGAGGGTGAGCAGGGCGATGCGGCGGTGTAGGTTCCAGCGCTGCATGGCCAAAGCCAGCAGGAAGCCGCCCATGAAGAGGAAGATGATGTTGTTGCCGTAGCTAGCGCCGATGTCGTTGATTTTTACTTCGCTGTTGAAGACGGGAAAAATCACCAGCGGCAGCAGGGCGGTGGCGGGAATGGGCAGGGCCTCGGTCATCCACCAGGCACCCATCAGGACGGCGGTGGCTGCGGTCAGGCGTGCGGCGTCGGGTACGTCGCCGGGCATGATGACATAGACCAGGGCGGCTGCAAGCAGGCCGCCGAAGAGGCCAATGAGGCGCTTCTTGCGTTCGCCGGCTTCAACCTCGGGCGCTTGGGAGCCGCGCGAGCGGTGGATTTGGTCGATGGCCTGGGTGGGGGCTGCACTGTATTTTTGCAGGTGGTCACCCGTGATGTGGGGCTTGTCCATATCAACCTCACTTCATTGTGTGCTGATGCCGCAGGTAGCCGTTTCGAAAGAAGAAACAGCTCACCTAGGCGGAATGTGTGTACAGGGAATGCTTTTACTGTACCTGATAAGCACTTTTATGAAGCGGACGCGGGCGAGTGTTACCCCTCGCGCAGTTCGCGGCGGCGGTCGGCGACGGTGAAGGCAAGACCCAGCGAGAGCGTCAGCACGATAGCCCCGAAGGAGGCTATGAGACCCACGTTCCAGTGGGCGCCCGATTCAACCAGCCCGTAAAGAATCGAGGGAATGATGGCGGTACCGATTGCGGTGCCCATGCGCTGGCCGAGGGAGAGCACGCCGCCAGCTACACCGCTGATAGCGGGAGGTACGGACGCCAGGGTCAGGGTCTGGTTGGGAGAAATCACTAGACCACCACCGGCACCGATAAGAATCAGGGGCACCGCCAGAGCCCACACCGGTAGCAGGCCCTGCTCCACAGGGGTCACGGTGAGCATGGTGGCCACAATCGAGGTGAGCGACAACCCGAACCCCAGCATCACTATACGGCGCCCCATAGCCAGCACACGGCGTCCTGCCCAGGGAGCTGCAAAAGCAGAGAGCAGGGAGGAGGGAATGGTAATCAGCGCGGCGGTCAGCGCGCTTTGCCCCAGGTGGTTCTGCACGTAAATGGGGATTACCAACCAGACGCTGGTGTTGCCCAAGAAGTAGAGGGTCACGATCATGATGCCGTTGCGGAAGGCGGGCTTGGTTACCAGGTCGATATCGAGCATGGGCGGGCGCCCGGCCTTCTTATAGCGCTTTTCCCAGGCAATAAAGAAGGCGATGAAGGCAAGACCGATGGGCAGAACCGCCCAGACTAGCGGGTTGCCGCTGCGCTCGACGAAGGGGAAGAGTACCGCGAAGATTGCCAGGGCCAGGGTGGTCATACCGACGGGGTCTAGGTCGAGGCGGGCGCGCTGGGCCGAGGGGGCGGACGGCCGGTCGTTGGGCACCCAAAGACGGGCCAGCAGCAGCCCGGCAAGCCCGATAGGTACGTTGACCAGGAACATCATGCGCCAGCCTAAGGAGTCCCCGAAAATCTGGATGAGGAAGCCGCCGAGCACCGGCCCCACAATGACGGCGAGTGCCACCACCGTACCGAACATACCGTAGGCGCGGGCGCGGGCCTGGCCGGTGAAGTTGGCCTGGATGATGCCGGTGGTTTGGGGGTTGAAGAAGCCCGCGCCGAGGCCCTGGAGCACGCGGGCGGCGATGAGGATTTCGATGGTGGGTGCAATAGCGCTGAGCAGGGAGCCTAGAGTGAAGAAGGAAACGCCGATCATGAACATGCGGCGGCGGCCGGTGGCGTCACCAATGCGCCCCGCGGCAACCAGGGGCACGCCGAATGCCAGGGCGTAACCCGAGACTACCCACTGGGTCTGGCTGGAGCCTGCGTTCAGAGAGTTCCCGATGGGGGTGAGAGCAACATTGACCACCGAGATAGCCATGAGGGCCATGAAGAGCGGAGTGAGCAGGGCCGCCATGAGCTTGCGCGGGCTGCTGGTGGTGGGCAGCTGGGGGTTCTTGTTGGGTTCCGGTTTCGTAGCCATGCTGCACCTCTTTGCTCTCGTCTTTAGCCTACAGAGCCATTCTAGACCCGCTAGTACATGAATAAAATATTTCAGGAGGAAAGTTTCTGCAGAAATGCAAGTGCTTACGAGAATCGCGGAGTGCCCACGAAAGATGTGGGTACTCCGCGACTTTCATGGACACTTAGCACCAGCGGACGCCGGGGCAGGCGTCCACCCCCAGGTCTAGCTGACGCGCTGGCCAAACTCGTGGCGGCGGATCCAGGCATGCATGGCGATACCAGCGGCGGTCGCTGCGTTCATAGACCGGGTGGAGCCGTACTGCTCGATAGACAGGGTTGCCTCGGCGGCCGCGTGAATCTCCTCTGACAGGCCGGGCCCCTCCTGACCAAACACCAGCACGCAGTCCTTGGGCAGGTCGTAGGTTTCCAGCTGCTTGGAGTCGGGGAAAATATCAATGCCAATAATGGCAAGCCCCTCCCCCTTCGCCCAGGTCACAAAGTCTTCGACGGTAGGGTGGTGGCGCACGTGCTGGTAGCGGTCGGTCACCATGGCCCCGCGCCGGTTCCAGCGGCGCTTACCGATAATGTGCACTTCTTTCGCCAGAAAGGCGTTAGCGGTGCGCACCACGGTGCCGATGTTGAGGTCGTGCTGCCAGTTTTCGATGGCTACGTGGAAGGAGTGGCGGCGGGTGTCGAGGTCGGCGATGATGGCGTCCATGGTCCAGTAGCGGTAGTGGTCAAGGACGTTGCGGCGGTCGCCCTCGCGCAGTAGCTCGGGATCCCAGTGGTCGCCTTCTGGCCATTCGCCTTCCCAGGGGCCGACGCCAATTTCCCGCTCCGAGCTCTCGGTTTCGGGCTCGGTTGCTTCTAGGTCTGCCACTTAGTCCAGGCCCAGGTCGGTCTTGGAGTAGGCGTAGAGGCAGGGCACGCCCGCAACCTCTTCGATATGCTCCTTGGCGCCGGTTGCACGGTCAACAATGACGGCAACAGCTACAACCTCAGCGCCAGCCTTACGTAGGGCTTCGACGGCGGTGAGGGCGGAGCCGCCGGTAGTGGAGGTGTCCTCGACAGCTACCACGCGGCGTCCTTCCACTGAGGGGCCCTCAACTTGACGGCCCATGCCGTAGGACTTCTGGGCCTTACGTACCACGAAGGTGTCGATGGCGCGGCCCTGGTCGCCTGCGGTGCGCATGATGGCGTGGCCAACGGGGTCGGCGCCCATGGTCAGGCCGCCTGCGGCGTCAAATTCGATTCCGGCTGAGTCGAGCAGGTCGAGCATGACCTGGCCAACCAGGCGGGAGGCCTCGTGGTGCAGGGTGATACGGCGCAGATCAACGTAGTAGTCGGCTTCCTTACCAGAGGCCAGGGTGACCTTGCCGCGCACAACGGCCAGTTCGCTGATGAGCTCGCGCAGACGTTCGCGGGCTTCTTCGATGGGGAGGGTGGTGGAGAGGTTAGTCATGCCTTTTAGTCTAGTAGACCGGCAGATATTTACCCCGCGAAAAGTGCAAGTGCCCCGTGAAAAGTGACAGGCACTTGCACTTTTTAGGAGGTAGCAGGCAGGGCAGGTTAGCGTAAGGACGCTCGAGCCCAGCTCATAGCGGAGAGCAGGTAGGCGGCGCAGAGGGGGAAGACGAGCAAACCGTACTTCCACACGATCAACTCAAGGGGAGGATGATCAAATACAGAGATATCCCGGTCAGAGACTCCGCCCTGAGCTGCAGCCAGCTCCCAGATGTTGTAGGTATCGTAATCGGAATGGAACTGGACCCAGAGGGTGCCAATACCCATATCCCAGGCAGTGGCCCCGAAGAGCTGACGGGAAATATTGAAGATGAGCAGGACCACTACACACAGCATCAGACTCATCGCCAGAGGCCCCCAGCGTAGGGAGACTATGGCAATAAAGAGGGCTGCTACCTGCACAGCCAGCAGGACGATAAACCAGGTAGCTAGGTAATCTGTTACCGTATATGCCCGCCCCAGAGTGCTGTAGGTCTTATCAAAGGCAAAGGGCCAGGTATCGAAGTCCTGGTTGAATACCTGCCACCCGCGCCCATAGCCCTTGTTCAGCAATTCGAGGGCAAGGGTTACAGCGTAGACCAGTGTGGCAAGAGCCGCCCGGTAGAGAGCTAAGGAGAGGTAGCCACGGAAGTAGTCCCAGCGTCCTAGCCCCATCCCCAGTATGAGCCGGACATGTGACCGGTAGCTGAGGAGCATAGTCACACCCAGAACCAGGGGCAGGATAATGACCTGCATAGAGTTGTGGTTAATGAAGCCGCTGTAGTCCGCCAGCGGGTGGCCGGTCAGAACCGCATGAACCCAAGCGAGTCCCAGCATAAGTACTGCAATGCCGAGCGGCAGGAACAGGGGAAGTAGAGTGCTGGTAGCCCGTTCGCTCAGGAGCATACGGAAGACGGTACGAGTACCTCCCCCGGTACGGGTGGGCTGTGCTTCCGGTAGAGCTGGGTAGAGGGGCTCAGCGTGAAGTGTGCTAGTCATGGCGACCTCCTTGGGGCTCAAGTAGGGGTGAGTAGGTGGCGTCGCTGTGTACGGCCAGGGAGTCCTGCAGGCTGACGGGTTGAATGTGAACTCCGAGCGAGACCGCAAGCTGTTCGTTCGTTTCGGTGAGCGGGGCGGCGAGTAGGGCTGTGACCAGCGAACCGATTGCGCGCTGCCGGGCGACGGCGTCCACTAGTCCAGTACGGGCTAGGTAGACGTTGATAGCGTCTTGACTACCGGCAATTTCGTGGGCGCTGGTGGCAGCCTCGTCGTGGGACCCGTCGAGTACGAGGGCGCCGTCACGGAGCATCAGCACGCGGTCTAGCAGGGGCGCAATTTCATTGAGCAGGTGGGTGGAGAGGACGATGGTGCGTGGGTTGAGGGCAAAGTCAGTTAGGAGCCGGTCATAGAAAATGGTGCGGGCGACAGGGTCCAGGCCGGAGTAGGGTTCGTCCATGAGGGTGAGTTCTGCCCGGCTGGCGAGGGCAACGATGATTCCTAGGGCGGATGCCTGCCCATCGGATAGCTTGCGAGCCTTGGCCGCAGGGTTGAGGGCAAAGTCCTTGATGAGGGTATCAGCCAGGGTTTCGTCCCAGGCCGGATACGCTAGGCTTGCCAGTCTCAGGACGTCCCGCACTTTCAGTCCGTCGGGGTAGGCCAGGTGGGTGCGTTGAAAGTGGGTTCGGGCAAGGATGCGCCCACTCGGCTTGGTACCAAAGAGTTCAACAGAACCGCTGGTGGGGGTAACCTGCCCGATGAGGGCAGCGAGCAAAGTGGTCTTACCGGAGCCGTTTCGCCCGGCCAGACCGTAGATAAGCCCCTCCTCCAGGGTGATGTTAATGTCTGAGAGGGCTGCGGTGGAGCCGTAGATTTTGGTGAGGCCCTGGGTGCGTACTACTGCCGTCATGACTGCTCCCCGCTTTCGCCGAGGGTCCGCAGGGAGCTCGCGCCTCCACCGCCCTCAGCATTGAAACCGGCGCGGAGGGCCGTGAGAACCTCGTCCTGGCTCAGGCCCAGGGTACGGGCCTCATCAATGAGCGGGGTGATGTAGCCGGCAATGAAGTCGCGCCGCCGGTTAGTGCGCAGAATGTCTTGTGCCCCCGTTGCCACAAACATGCCTATACCTCGTTTCTTGTAGAGAACGCCCTGGTCGACCAGGAGGTTGACGCCTTTACCGGCGGTTGCAGGGTTGATCCGGTAGAAGAGAGCGAATTCGTTGGTGGAGGGAACCTGGCTTTCTTCGGCATAGGTTCCTGCCAGAATTTCGCTGCTGATATGGTCTGCAATTTGTTGGAAGATCGGCTTGTCACCGGTCAGCATGAGCACCTCCTTCTGTGTGGTTACCTAACCTGCCCAGCGGGCAGGCTAGTTGGTTAGTTACTCATGTAATTAACCTAAGTTGCAGAGCGGGGAAGCGCAAGAGTTTTTTAAAAAAAGAGGGGCAGGCTTCCGCCTACCCCACAGCTCACAGGGTTATTTACCTTATCGCAGCCCCTACCAGGTGCTACCTGGGCACAGCTGCCTTGAGCTTGGTGACCATCTCGTCATATTCGGCAGCCGGGTCAGAATCAGCGACGATAGCGCCACCGGCAGCCAGGGTGATAAGGCCGTCGGAGTGGGCTACCAGCGTCCTGATGACGATGGAGAGGGCGGCTGAGCCGTCCGCACCCAGGTAGCCCAGGGCGCCCGAGTAGACCCCGCGGGCCCGGCCCTCAAGCCGGTCAATGATAGCCATGGTGGCCGCCTTGGGTGCACCGGTCATGGAGCCGCCGGGGAAGCAGGCGGCGACCGCGTCCAGGGCGGTGATGCCCGGGCGCAGCTGGGAAACGATGGTCGAGACCAGCTGGTGCACGGTCGAGTAGGACTCCACCCCCATCAGTACCGGCACCCGCACGCTCTCAGGTTCAGACACCATCGACAGGTCGTTGCGGAGTAGGTCCACGATCATGAGGTTTTCGGCCCGGGTTTTGGGGTCTTGTGCGAGCCAGGCGGCCGCCTGGGTATCTTCATGAGCGGACGCGCCCCGCGGCACGGTGCCCTTGATGGGCTTGGCTTCGGCGCGGCCCTCGGCAGTGACCGTCAAGAATTTTTCGGGTGAGGACGAGAGCACCGTAAAGTCATCGCAGCGTAGGAAGGCCGCGTAGGGGGCGGCGTTGGCCTGGCGCTGGGCCAGGTAGAGGCTCAGCAGTTCGTCAGCCCCCAGCGGGGTGGGCAGCTGCACGGAGGTCTCAGCCGTCAGGCAGACCTCGTAGCTATTGCCCTCAGCAATCTCAGCCTGGGCGGTAGCAATAGCAACTAGATAGTCCGTGCGGTCGGGCAGGGGGAAGTCCGGTAAAACTACCCGCGAAGCATATTCTTGACCGGCTATAGATTCAGGTGAAGAGCTAGTTTTAAGCAGTTTTTGCGCGGTCTCTTCAACCCAGTCAGCGGGGCCAACCAGCCAGGCTTTCCCACTAGCGTGCTCGTAGATGAGGTAGTGGGTTGCGGGCATCCAGAGGGCGTCGGGGGTGCGGGCCACCCGCTGGGGGTGTTCGCTGTGGAAGGCGGTGACTTCTAGGTCTGCGTGGGCCTCATAGCCCATAAACCCCACATAGCCGCCCAGTAGGACGTCGGTGGGCGGGGCGTCCTTACCCTCGCCGAGTTCGGAGCGGGGCGCAGATTCCAGGAAGCCAGGGAGCACCTGCCAGATGCTGTCGCGATAAACCTGGTGCGAGCGTCCGCTCACATCGATCACATCAACCTGCCCCGGCTGTGCGTAGCGTAGCACTCCCCCACCCAGGGGCGCCCCCAGGTAGGAGTAGCGGGACATGGGCGACTCGTCGCGGGCTGAATCCAGCCAAAAAGCATAGGGAGAACTGCCAGCCAGCAGAGGAAAAGCGGTGGCAGGGTCTACCGGGAAATTTAGGGCACGACAGGTTAGAGAAGTCACCGACTCATTGTAACGGGGTAGGCAGGGGTTTTACCTGTGTAAGCCTGGCTCGGGGCTGGCGTTAAGGGTGGCTTGCACAGGTAAAACCGTAGCTACCCGCCATCAAGCTAGCGAACCTGCGGGGTTTCGCCGTTTTCTGAGACCATGGGTTTCTCGGCGTCCTGCCAGGCACCCATGCCACCGATAACGTTGATGGCGTCAAAACCGTACTGGGTCAGGTAGGCTGCGGCGCGCAGGGAACGGCCACCGGCGCGGCAGATGACGTAGACGTCCTCGTCGAGGGGAACTTCGCCGTAGCGTTCGGGCACCTCGCCCAGGGGAATGTGCTGGGCACCTTCGATGTGGCCTTCTACCCATTCGTAGTCTTCACGCACGTCAAGAATCTTGGCGTCTGCGGGGATTTCGTCGACGGTTACCTGGCGTAAATCGTCATTCATAAGGGTCTCCTTCACGATAAAAATATCTAAGTGCTGTCGCCACTAACTCTAATACCCCGCAGCCTAAACCTAAAGAAAAGTGACTGACGGGTTTAACTAAGCCAGCTGAGAAGAGTATCGTTACCTACCGAACAGATACCGTGTACACGCGGTTTTCCTATCTATATAAGTGAGTCGATATGTCTACTCTGCCCGCGGCAACACCGCCGAATCCAGCAGACACCTCAACCAACGACCGGGGCTTCTTCGGCCACCCCCGCATGCTGGCTAATCTTTTCTCCGTAGAGCTCTGGGAGCGTTTCTCTTTCTACGGCATGCAGGTCATCATGCTCTACTACCTCTACTGGGAGGCCGACCGCGGAGGTCTAGGCCTGCTCAGCGAGGCATCAGCCGCTGGTGTTATGGGCGCCTACGGCGGCATGGTCTATCTCATGGCAGTGGTAGGTGGCTTCCTGGGTGACCGAGTGCTCGGCCCCGAGCGTACCCTCTACTACTCGGCCTGGGCCATCATGGCAGGTCACATCGCTCTGGCGATTCTACCCGGTGCTGCCGGCGTAATCGCGGGCCTGGTATTGGTTGCCATTGGCTCTGGCGGTCTTAAGACCAATGCCTCGGTGCTCGTCGGCTCGCTCTACAGCAAGACCGACCCCCGCCGTGACGGTGGCTTCACTATCTTCTATATCGGTGTGAACATCGGCGCTCTTCTCGGCCCCATGCTCACCGGTATTTTGCGTGAAAACTACGGCTTCCACATTGGCTTCGGCTTGGCAGCTCTGGGTATGGCTGCTGGTCTCATCCAGTACTCGCTGACGCGCAAGAACCTACCTGCGTCCGTCCACCAGCTCTCTCAGCCCCTGACTGGTAACGAAAAGCGGAATTACTCTCTCGCGGCTGTAGCTATCGTTGCGGTCATCCTCATTCTGGTCTTCACCGGTCTCATCAACCCCGCCAACCTCGCAACCTGGGTTATGTGCACCGTAGCGGTCTGCGCCGCCCTGCTGTTCTACACTTTGCTGACCTCTAAGCTCACGAGCTCCGAAGAGCACTCTCGTGTAGTCTCCTTCATTCCCATGTTTATCGGTAACGTGGCCTTCTGGGCTCTCTTCCAACAGCAGTTCACCGTATTGGCTGTCTACTCAGAGTCACGTATCAACTGGAATATCTTGGGTCTACAGCTCACTCCCGAGTTCATGAACTCTATCAATCCGGTCTTCATCATCATTTTTGGTGCTATTTTCACGGCCATGTGGACTAAGCTCGGCGATCGTCAGCCCACGACCCCGGTCAAGTTTGCTATCGCTCTTATCCTCATTGGCATCGCCTTCCTTATCTTCCTTACCCAGGCAGGCAATACCAACGTAAACTTCCTGTGGATTGTGCTGATTCTCTTTATCTGCACTATGGGTGAGCTCTCTATCTCACCGGTAGGGTCTTCTCTAGCAACAAAGCTGGCTCCCGAGAAGCATCGTGTAGCAATGGTAGCGCTCTATTTCACCTCCATCTCCCTGGGTACTGTACTGGCCGGCTGGCTGGGTCAGTTTTATTCGCTCGAGACCGAGGTCGCTTACTTCACCACGCTGGGTGTTGTAACCATCGGTATCGGTGTGGCCCTCTGGGCGCTCAATGGCTGGATTGTGAAGAAGATGGCGGGTATCCGCTAGTTTCTTTGCTCTCCCCTCTTCTTCTGAAAAGGGGACCGCAGAACTAAAAAAGGACCGCATATTTCGCGGTCCTTTTTTGGTTTTCTGGTCCCCTTGCAGGAATGGGGTAGGCGGACGGACGCCCGCAGGTTAGGTTCGCTAGTTCCCCTCTACCTCATCGACCAGGGCGCGCAGGTCGTCGTGGCGCAGGTCGTCCTTGCGGAAGTGCTTGTTGCGGTAGCCGGAGCGGCCCATCATATGCCCCGAGATGGGGATAGTGAGCATCTGTAGGAGCAAGATAACCAGCAGTACGGGCAGGAGCGCCAGGGAACGGAAGTGGAAGGCCACAGCCAGCAGCATGAGAATCATGCCGAAAACCTGGGGCTTAGTACCCGAGTGCAGGCGGGTGAGCAGGTCGGGGAAACGCACCAAGCCAATAGCGGCGCCCAGCGACATGAGGGCACCTAGAATCATGCAGATGATGGTCAGGGCATCGAAAACGGTATCAAGATTCACGGTTTACTCCCCCAAATCCTTACTTGCCCGCACGGGGTGGGCACCATCGTGCCCCTGCTTATCGGTGTCTTCTGCCAGCTCCCCGGCGGTGTACTTGCTGCCCTTCTTGCGGGAGCGGCGGCGGGGGCGTCCTTCATGTAGACGGGAAACCGGGGTGCTCTCGTCCGCCTTGGAGTTATCGGCAAAACGGGCTACAGTCACCGAACCTACGAAGCCAATCATAGCCAGGGCTACCAGCAGAATCAGGAAGAACTGGCTGTCGGTATAAATCATGAGCACGCAGAGCGCGGCCGTGAGAATTGAGAACAGCACGTCGCTGGCGAGCACGCGGTCCAGCAGGGCGGGGCCCTTCCAGATGCGGTAGACGGTGCCCCAGGTGGCTAGGGTGAGAATCAGGCCGGTTGCCCAGATAACCCAGGTCATGCGTGCTCCTTTCGGCTGGCTGTGAGGTCGGCTTCTTCGTCCTGTTTGAGTGCTTCGTACTCTTCGCGGCTGCCGGCGGCCTTGATAATCAGGTCTTCAAAGTAAGCCACCTGGCGGGTGAAGCGCTCGATTTCCTCCGGGGTGGAGGTATTGAGCACGTGAAAGTAGAGCACCGACAGGGAACGGTCTACCTCAACCACCACGGAGCCAGGAATCAGCGACATAGTGTGCGAGACGGCGGTCAGTAGCAGGTCGGAGCGGGTGCGTAGCTGTACGGCCACTACCGAGTTGCGCAGGGGCGGATGGAAGGTGGCAGCTAGCCACATGACCTCAATCGAGGCTTTGGCGATGTTCCAGAAGAGCTCCACCACAAACCTCGCCGCGTAGAAGATGTTGAAGCGGTTAGAGAGGTAGAGGGTGGGCAGTCGGAAGACCGACATGGTCAGGGCTGCCAGCACCGCGCCGAAGGCGATGAAGGGCAGAGAAAAGTCCTGCCAGAGGGCGCACCAGACAAAGATCAGCCAGAGGAAGGGCGGGATAGCGTGAATCAAGCTCTCGCGTGAGAGATCGGGCTTTTTCACTGGTTCACCTCCTGGGAGTGGTTATCGACAATCTGCTGTTCCAGGTACTCGGCCCGGCTGGGGGCGTCGGGGCCAAAGACCGAGCTGATATACATGTCGGGGTCAAAGAGGTTATCTGAGGCATTATCTGCCAGCTGGAAGAGGGGGCCTGAGAAGAGGGTGATGAGCACACCCACCACAACCAGGGAGACGGTGGAGGCCATCATGGAGGCCGGAATTGGCTTGGTCTCGTAATGGGCGGGGTCATCGGAGTGCTCGGCCATAACCAGCTCAGGGGTGGGCTCTTCGGCTTCCTTGGCGGGGCGCCAGAAGGCCTTGTTCCATACACGAGCTAGGGCCAGCAGGGTCAGCAGGGAGACCAGGACGCCCACACCCGCGTTGATGTAGGCCAGGGCACCGCCGTTTTCTACGGATGCCTCGATGAAACCGACCTTACCGATGAAGCCGGAGAAGGGCGGGATACCGCCCAGGTTGATGGCGGGGATGAAGTAGAGCAGGGCTAGGACGGGGGCTGTCTTCATCAGGCCACCCAGGCGGCGCACGTTAGTGGAGCCTGCCCGGCGTTCCACCAGGCCAACCACCATGAAGAGGCCGGTCTGAATCACGATATGGTGGGCGATGTAGAAGACGACGGTGGTCAGGCCCAGCTCGTTGCCCAGCGAGATGCCCCAGATCATGTAGCCGATGTGGCTAATGAGGATAAAGGAGAGCAGACGCTTAATGTCACCTTGAGCCAGGGCACCCAGGATACCCACCAACAGGGTCAAACCTGCCACGACCCCCAGAAGCGTATCCAGGGGTCCTTCGGGGAAAAGCAGGGTTTCAGTACGAATAATCGCGTACACGCCCACCTTGGTCAGCAGGCCCGCGAACACGGCGGTAACAGGGGCCGGGGCTGTGGGGTAGGAGTCAGGTAGCCAGAGGGAGAGCGGAAAGACCGCAGCCTTGATACCAAAGGCAATCAGCAGCATGAGGTGCAGCTGCATCTGGGTGCCCTCGGGCAGGGTGCCCAGCTTGAGTGACAGGTCGGCCATGTTGATGGTGCCCACCGAGGCGTAGACAAAGCCGATAGCGGTGAGGAAGAGCATGGATGAGACAACCGAAACTACCACGTAGGTCACGCCCGCACGAATACGCGGGGTGTTGGCGTTCATGGTAATCAGCACGTAGGAGGCCATGAGCAGGATCTCGAAGCCCACGTAGAGGTTAAAGAGGTCGCCCGCCAAGAAGGCGTTCGACACACCCGCCAGTAGCAGCAGGTAGGTGGGGTAGAAAACCGAGATGGGTACCTCGTCGTCCTCGTCCTGCAGGTTCTGGCCGGTAGCAAAGACCAGCACCGCCAGCGAGATAGTGGACGAAACCACCAGCATAAGAGCCGAGAGCTGATCCACCACCATGGTGATACCAAAGGGGGCCTCCCAGCCTGCCAGGTGCACGGTCTGGGGCGCAGCGTTCCAGACCGAGGCCAGGAGCAGGACCTCAAAAACCAGGGTGATAGCTACCGCGGCGAAGGCGATGACGCGCTGCACACTGTCTTTCTTCGAGACGAAGGTGACGGCGGCAGCCAGGAAGAGAATGATGATGCAGAGAGGGGCGAGCTGGGCGATAGCGATATCCACGGGCTAGTCCCCCTTCTTTGACACGGTCTGCTGGGCGCTTGTCTGGCTAATTTTCTTCTTCTCTTCTGCTTCAATAAATTCTTTTTCGCGGGTCGCTTCGTCAGCGTCGAACTCCGAAGCATCGAACTCGGCAGCGGCGTCCTCTTCCTTATCGAAGGCCTCCTGCCCGGCCACGCGAATATCTTCGGCGTCGTCGGTGATTTCATCGGCCTTAGAGAGCAGCCAAGAGCGGTAGATAATACCCAGAATCAGGGCGGTTACCGCGCAGGAAATCACGATAGCGGTCAGAATCAGGGCCTGCGGGAGCGGGTCGGAGTAGTCTTCAGCGGCAATGTCTTTGCTGTAGAAGGGGGCTAGACCGGCCGGGCCGCCCGCGTGCAGGATTAGGATGTTGGTCGCGTTGGTCATGAGCATCAGGCCCAGGAGCACGCGGGTCATGGAGCGGTCAAGAATCAGGTAAACCCCCACGGCGTAGAGCACGCCCATGACCAGGATCAGACTGAGGTCGATAATCATGGTTTATGCCTTTCGTGCCTTGTCGCGGGCCTGCTTGTCTTTCTTGCGGCGCTCGGCCACCAGCTTGAGGTCGATGCGTTCACCCAGGCTGCGCAGGATATCGAGCACCAGGCCGACGACCAGCAGGTAGACGCCGATATCGAAGATGGTGGCGGTAACGAAGTGGACGTCGCCAAAGACCGGCAGCCAGAAGTCCAGCACGTAGCTGGAGAAGATGGGGTCGCCCCAGAGGGCCGGGGCCAGGGCGTAGAGGGTAGCGATACCCAGGCCAACGCCAAGGAAGGTACCGGCGGAGAAGGGGGATGCTGCCCGCAGTTCCGCACCGCCACCGGCCAGGTAGCGCACAGCAAAGGCCAGGCCCACCATCAGGCCACCTGCGAAGCCGCCGCCGGGCAGGTTGTGACCGGCAATCAGCATGTAGAAGGAGACGATGATGAGGGTGTGGAAGAGCAGGCGGGTCATAACCTCCAGCAGAATCGAGCGGGATTCCGGGGGCAGGGTGCGGCCTGCCACGATGAAGGGGTCGCGCTCAACCGAGGAGAACTGGCCCGCTACGCGCTGGGCCACAGTAATCTGGGTGCGCTTGGCGAAAGAGCTCTCGATTTTCTTCATCGCCTGGGTGTCGAGCCTGCGCGCGGACGCCGAGTCGGCGCGTCCTTCAATAAAGAGCAGGGAGGCAACGCCGGTGGCGGCCAAGGCCAGCACCGAGATTTCACCGAAGGTGTCCCAGACGCGCATATCGACCAGGGTCACGTTGACCACGTTGTAGCCGTGGCCAATTTCGTAGGCCAGACGAGGCATCTCGAGTGAGATCGGGGCGAGGGAGCGGGACGAGAAGGTGAACATAGCCAGGGCCATCATCAGGGCCGAGAAGCCCAGGGCTATGATGACGCGCAGGGTCTTATGGGCGCCGTCCTTGCCGTCCTTGGAGCGGATGCGGGGAATCTGGCGGGGCAACACGCGCATAGCCAGCACAAAGGCTACCAGCACAATGGTTTCAACCAGCAGCTGGGTGGTTGCCAGGTCGGGGGCGCTGCGCAGGGCGAAGAGAATGGCCATGCCGTAGCCGGTCACCGAGACCATCATGATGGCCAAAAAGCGCTTGCGCACGAAGACCACGACTAGGGCGGCCACGATCATGACAACGGCAATCGACCACTGGGCCGGGGACTCAGAAACACGCACGTTGGCCAGCGGTGGTGTCTCATTGACGAAGAGGGCTGCGAAGGGTACCACTACCGCGGTAATCAGAATGACGCCCAGGTAAAAGCCCAGGGAGCCTCGCTGGGTCATACCGGTGACCCACACAGCCAGGCGGTCAAGCCCGTCGATAGTATCCCGGTAGACCACGGAGGCCGCCGGTGTGCTGGGCAGGGCCTTCTGCAGTTCTTCAATCTGCTTGCGGAAGATGAAGAGCAGGGCACCGATACCCATAATGACCAGGGATGTCAGTAGAGCCGGGGTGACACCGTGCCAGAGGGCCAGGTGCAGTTCTAATTCGGCTGCGGTCTCGGGGAAGGCCGCTAGGAAGGGTTTGACGAAGAAGTGGACCGGTTCGGGGTAAAGGCCGTAGACGATGGTGAGGGCGGTCAATACCGCCGGGGCAAAGAGGAAAGTGAAGGAGACCGGGTGGAAGGCGGTGTCGGGGCTGAGCTTCTGGCCGCGGCGGTTACGCTCTAGCGCCCGGGTGTTGATATCGATATCGCCATTGTCGACCTCTTCAAAGTCGGCGGTTCCCTTTTCGACCTTGCAGTACTTGACGCCTTCCTTGTGCATGTAGGCGTAGGGCTTGACGGCGAAGGCACCCCACACAAAGCGGGCTGAGTAGGCGAAAGTAAGGATAGAGCCCAGGACGATGGCGATGAAGGTGGTTGCCCCCTGCCAGCCGGTGGTGTGGGAGAGATAGGTTTCGAGCACCGCTTCCTTAGCTACGAAACCGGCCAGGGGCGGGATGCCTGCCATGGACGCCGCCGAGATGGTAGCGACAGTAGCCAGCTTGGGAGCGCGGCGGCGGATGCCGGAGAGCTTATGAATATCGCGAGTACCTGACTGGTGGTCGATGATACCGACCGAAAGGAAGAGGGTTGCCTTGAAGAGGGAGTGAGCCACCATGAGCGCCATAGCCGCGTAAATGGCGTCCGGGGTTCCGCCCGAAATCACCAGGGCCAGGAATCCCAGCTGGGAGACGGTGCCGTAGGCCAGAATCAGCTTGAGGTCGGTCTGCTTGAGGGCGGCCCAGCCGCCGAAAACCATGGTGAAGGCACCGAAGATAATCAGGACGTTCTGCCAGATCTCTACCTCACCGTAGCCGGGAGCCAGACGCAGCAGAATGTAGATACCGGCCTTGACCATAGCCGCCGCGTGCAGGTAGGCGGAAACCGGAGTGGGCGCGGCCATAGCACCGGGTAGCCAGAAGTGCAGGGGGAAAATCGCTGATTTGGAAAGGGCACCGCAGAGAATCAACACGAGGGCGGCAGAGAGCATACCCACGGTCAGGGGGCCGTGACCGTCGATAGCGGCTTCTAGAACGGCGGGGCCCCGCTCCACGAGTTCAGCCAGGGAGTAGGTGCCCAGGCTGTAGCCCAAAATGACAATGCCCACCAGCATTGCCAGACCGCCTGCGGTGGTGACGGTGAGGGCCTGCAGGGCGGAACGGCGGGCAGAGAGACGGTGGCGGGAGTAGCCAATCAGCAGGTAGGAGAGAATGGTGGTGATTTCCCAGAAGATGAACATGAGAATGAAGTCATCTGCGGTAATCAGGCCAAACATAGCACCGGCAAAACCGAAGAGGTAGGCCGCAAACTGGCCGTTATCGCCGGTGGAGTGCTTGAAGTAGCTGGCGCAGTAGAAGAGCACCAGGGAGCCAACGCCAAGCACCAGCAGGCTCATGACCCACGAGAGGGTGTCCATACGGAAGGTCAGCGCCATGTCCAGCTCGGGAATCCACTGGTAGCTCTCGTTCCAGGGGGTACCGCCGAGAATCTGGCCGGTTTTGGTCAGCACCAGAGCCAACACAGCGGCGGGAATCGCAGCTAGTAGGTAGAAGGTGGATGTGCCCAGGCGGCGGTAGAGCCAGGGGGTCACTATGGACACAAGCAGGAAAAGCGCTAGAACTATGGTCACGTATCGGCCCTTAGGGTCGGCGGCGGTGGGAGCCGTCAGGCACGAGGCTAGGACGGCAAAGGTCTCTCCTTTAAAGAGTAGGCATACTTAGTTTACCTGTCGATGACCCCCATCTCATAGAGAGTGTAATATTTCATTTATTTCTGAACGGTTCGCACGGTACAAACCCTGATACATATTTCCCATTTTTTGGCGCAAGTACGACCATACGCTATGCCACTCTTTCATCTTTATTCATGCAATAGCTGCATATGTTTCATTATGTGCAACAATTGAAGTATGGCTTTTGAGGAAGTAAGAGAAATTGCAGCTGAGCAGTACGGCCTGTTCACTACTGCACAGGCCGAAAATCTGGGCCTGGCACGTTTGAAGGTCCATCGTCTAGCACAGGCAGGCAGAATCCGTCAGGTACGCAGAGGGGTTTATTCCACGGAGCCATTTCAGAGCGACAACCTCGAAGATCTACGGGCGGCTTGGCTTTCACTTGATCCGGCCAAAACAGTAGCAGAGCGACTGGCTGACAATGTATGCGCCGTGGCAGCAACCTCATCAGCCGCGCATGTGTTTGGAGTCGGCAACCTCATGACCTACAAACATGAGTTCTTCTCCCCGCACCGGAAACAATCAAGGGCGGATGACCTCCATATCCGGGTACGGACGATTCCTGCCGATGATCTTGCAACAGTACAGGGGATACGAATAACTACAGTTACTCGCACCGTGCTTGATTTACTAGCCGATGGCGAAGAACTAGAACACATCAGCGCTCTGCTGCTGGGAGCGGTTCAAAAGAACCTTGATATTGATTGGCAGAGACTACACAAGGAATCTGCCCGCTTCGAAAAGGTCTATGGAATCAACGGGTCAGATATTTTTTCAGCCCTATTTTCAGCAGCGTCAAATGAAGTGGAGCAAGCAAGTTTTGCCCAGGATATAGCTAGACAGAATTTCCCGGGCATCAGCGAACAGGTAGCAAAGATATGGAGCCAGCAGCTTGAACTAATGCTTCACAACATCACAGAAAACTACCCCACTCCAAGACCTCGCTTTCCGGAAAAGTAGCAGAACCGTAGGAGACCACAGATGAATCATGAGCCGAGAAGTTATCGCCAGGGTAGAGCTTCTGCTAATGGTGGCAGAGGGCATTTTGCAACGATTTCTAAAGCCGAACGGGTAGAACACTATCATCGCAGTATTGTGCTCGCCCGCATCTTCGCAAATACAGATAAGAGATGGGTATTGAAGGGTGGCACGGCCCTCGTCTGGAGAGACCCTGACGCAAGAGCTACTCGTGATCTGGATATTTTTAATCAGAGTGCGGAAGATATCCAGAAAGCAGTTGAAGAGTTCAAAGAGGCCCTCAAAGAGATATCAACTGCGCCGTTTGATATCAGTTTCGAATGTGAAAGCGACCCTGGCCGTATAACGGTTGCAGGTAACCGGCAGAGCACAAGCATTCGGGTTCACCTTCTGAATGAGTTTGGTCGAAGAGTCCCCAACCCCATTTCAATTGATGTAGTGGTAGGTTGCCAGGTGACCGGTGAGCTAGAAGAAAGACGCGCACAACCGCTTGAAGATGCTTTACAAACAGAGCTTCCACTGATTTTGCTCTACCCGATAGTAGATCATTTAGCTGACAAGGTAGCTGCCACGATACAAACCTATGAGCAGTTGGGCAAAGAGAATCCAAGCACTAGAGTCAAAGATTTGGTTGATATCGTCCATATAGCGTTAACGGAAACGATTGACGGCGCCCAACTTCACACGGCTTTAGAATCCGAGCGTCTCGAACGCGGACTCACGCGGTATACCGAAGGGCTACTCTGCCCCGATTCCTGGAAGACTTTATATACGAACCGAAAAGTAAAGAAGGGGAAAGCACCCGAGTCTTATGACGAGGCACTAAGCATAGCTAAAGCCCTCATTGATCCTGCTATCCGAGGTGAAGTTAATGGAAAAATATGGCGAGCCGGAGCCTGGCATTAAAGATCAGCCAAAACTCATTTTTCCCAGAGGAAAATAAAAGCGGCACCAAAACACGCGTCTCTACCTAAATCACACCGCTTTCCCCGCTAACGGGCGTCCGTGCGCCCCTTCCACGGCGTAAAATAAGGACGATTTACCCACACACTGCGAAAGCATCTCATGTCTAACGGTTCCCAGCCCCACAAGGGCTCACAGCTTGGCCTCGCCTGGTCGCTGCACGGCGACGGCAAGAACATCACCCCGGGCGGGGTCGTCCGCCCCCTCGAACGCCTCACCTGGGGCCGCACCATCGGTATCGGCGCCCAGCACGTGGTCGCTATGTTCGGTGCGACCTTCCTGGTGCCCCTGCTGACCGGCTTCCCGCCGGCCACCACCCTCTTCTTCTCAGGCATCGGCACCATGCTCTTCCTGCTCATCACCGCAGGACGCGTACCCTCCTACCTGGGTTCATCCTTCGCCTTTATCGCGCCCCTGGCAGCTGCCACTAACCAGTACGGTCCCGGCGGCGCCCTAGGCGGTATCGTCATGGCAGGTGTCTCCCTATTCATTGTTGGCCTGATTGTTCAGGTCGTCGGAACCGGCTGGCTGACCAAGCTCATGCCCCCGGTCGTCACCGGCTCCATCGTGGCCCTGATCGGCTTCAACCTGGCGCCGTCCGCCAAGAACAATTTCATGGAAGCGCCCGTGACCGCCCTGGTGACCCTGAGCTCCATCATCCTCATTTCGGTACTCTTCAAGGGCATGATTGGCCGCCTGTCAATTCTGCTGGGCGTCATCATTGGCTACATCACCGCCGTGCTGCGTGGCGAGGTTGACTTCACCACCATCGAAAAGACCTGGGTCGAGCAGGGCCTCATTGGCCTGCCGCATTTCCAGCACCCCGAGTTCCACTGGAACCTGGCCGGCCTCTTCATTCCCGTCATTCTGGTGCTGGTTGCCGAGAACATCGGTCACGTAAAGTCCGTTGCCCTGATGACCGGGGATAACCTCGACAAGTACTCCGGCCGCGCCCTCATGGCGGACGGCCTCGCCACCACCCTAGCCGGTACCGGCGGCGGTTCGGGTACCACCACCTACGCCGAAAACATCGGTGTTATGGCAGCTACCAAGGTCTACTCCACCGCTGCCTATTGGATTGCTGCGATTTTCGCCGTCCTGCTCTCGATTTTCCCGGTTTTCGGTGCGGCCGTGGCGTCTGTGCCTGCCGGTGTGCTGGGCGGCGCTGCCACCGTGCTCTACGGCATGATTGGCATGCTGGGTGTGCGTATCTGGGTTGAGAACCGCGTGGACTTCTCGAACCAGGTCAACCTGACCGCTGCGTCCGTGGCCCTGATTGTGGGTATCGCCGACTACACCTGGGATATTGGCGACCTACAGTTCGCCGGTATTGCCCTGGGTACTGCCGCGACCCTGGTGGTCTACCACCTGATGGCGGCACTCAATAAGGCGTCGAGGGCCCACCCGGAGCCGCTGACCCCGACCGAGGCTAAGGGAGACGTGCACTAGCCTCTCCCCTGCTCGGAGCGCTTGCACGGGGACCAGATTTCCAAAAAGGGACCGCATATTATGCGGTCCCTTTTTGATTTTGCGGTCCCCTTGTTGCGGCTAGGAGGCGAGGACGCCCGCGAGCAGATCAGTGCGGTTAGTGACGATTCCGTTGACCCCCAGGGCGATAAGTTCCCGCATGGTGCGTTCATCGCCGATCGTCCACACGTGCACCTCTACCCCGGCCCGGCAGGCGGCAGCCACCAGCTTGCAGTCAACAATGCGCAGGTGGCGGCCCGCTACCCGATGATAGGCCGGCACCTGAACCGCGTCGAAGGGAAGCATAAATCTGCGAGTTATCGGCCTCAAGAAACTCCACAGGCTAGGGTGTATGCGCGATAGGGCATAGAAAAAGTGAAGGCCGGCTGCGAGGCGCTCAGGGGAATCTGCACTCCTAGATTCTGGGCCGCCCGGTGCGCCTGCCGCAGGCGGCGCTCCGAAAAGGACGCCAGTCGCACCCGCTCTACCGCACCGGCACCTACCAGCACCCGCGCAACTTCAGCCGCCGAACCGGCGTCCTTAAGGTCAATATTGAAGCGGGCCTCGGGGAAAGCCTCGAGCATATCGCGCAGGCGGGGAATCTGGCCACCGTCCACCAGGTTCAGGTCACGCAGCTGCTCCCAGGTCATCTCAGCCACCCGACCGGGGCGGCCCACTAAGCGATTGAGGGTGGGGTCGTGAAAGACCAGAACCTGGCCGTCCGCAGTGGTGTTCACGTCGGTTTCGAGCCAGTGAGCCCCGGCATCGAGGGCGCTACGGAAAGCTCCTTCGGTGTTTTCAGCCTGCCCTATGGCGAACCCCCTGTGGGCATAAATCTGGGTGCGGTCAGGTGAAGACGATGAAAATGCGTGTGAAGGCATAAGAATCAGTATATTACCGACCAGTAACTTAGGCCTGGCGCCCCTCACGTTCAGCCAGCATGCGCTCGATAATCTGGGCAACGCCGTCCTCTTCAAACCCCGGGCAGATACGCCCCACCCGGTCTTTGAGTTCCGGCAGGCCCGAGGCCATGACGTAGCCGTGGCCTGCCCAGTCCAGCATTTCGTAGTCGTTGGGCATGTCGCCAAAAGCAGCCACCTCATCAGGGCCAATGCCCAGCGACACCGCGAAGTCAGCCAGCACCCGGCCCTTATTCAGCCCCCGCTGGGCAATTTCCACCAGGGGCTGGTAGGGGGCAGAGCGGGTTGCAGAGGCCCGCTCCCCCACAATCTCTTGCACGCGGGCCAGCAGGTCGGCAGGTACCGCGCCATCCCGGAACAGCAGGTACTTAACAACCTCAGCGTCGGGCGCGAGAATCTCTTCCAACCGCCCCTCAACCACCTTGCTGGTGTCTTCCTGGGCATGCGGGTCATAGGTTCCCTGCACGTAGACATGCTCCAGGGTCTCAGCGATATAAAGAGCGCCGGGGAAGACTTCTTCTATATCGGCGTGCAACGCGCGCACCTCGCTGCCGCTCATCGTGCGGGTGGCAGCGACCTGCGAGCGGGCAATATCGAACGTGACCGCACCGTTGGAGCAGAAAGCAAAAGAGTTCTCGCCGTTCCACTCCTCGCCCAGCTGCTCCAGCACGGGAGCCATCCAGCGCAGGGGGCGGCCGGTCACAAAGACGATACGGACGCCAGCGTCCGCCGCCGCGTGCAGGGCCCGCAGAGTGCGGGGGCGGAACCTGAAATCACTCCCTATGAGGGTGCCGTCCAGGTCGCTGGCAATCAGTTTAATCATGCTTTACATTCTAGTTCTCTTCTTCATAGGTAGCTGTCAGGAAGGCGCGGGCGATACCGTGGAAGAAGAGGTTGAAGTTGACCACGGCGGGGCTGGCGTTTTCGTCAATGTCGAGTTTTTCCACGTCAACGGCGGTAACGCAGAAGATGTAGCGGTGGGGGCCGTGGCCAGCGGGCGGGGCTGCGCCGATGAAACCGCGGGTGCCGCCGTCGTTGAGGTGCCCCAGGGCTCCTTCGGGTAGGTTCTCGGCGGCGCCGGTGGCCAGTTCGGTAACCGAGGCGGGAATGTTAGATGCCGCCCAGTGCCAGAAGCCTGAGGGGGTGGGGGCGTCCGGGTCAAAGCAGGTCACCACAAAGGACTTGGTTTCTGCGGGGAAGCCGCTCCAGGAGAGCTGGGGCGAGACGTCCTCACCGCCTGCACCCATGATGCCGGAGACCTGGGCGCGGGGTAGGGTCTTACCTTCGGTGATATCGGCGGACGTCAGCGTGAAAGTGGGTAGGTTGGGCAGGTCTGCGTAGGGTTCGCGGTTGAGCATGGGGGCCTCCTCGTCGTTGATGGGCTTTTACTATGCACTACCCAGTCTACTGACTACTCACCCCTCACGAAAAGGGACCTGAAAACTAAAGAAGGACCGCAAAATATGCGGTCCTTCTTTAGTTTTGCGGTCCCCTCGGGGAGGGAAGCGGAGGAACTAGCCCTGCGGGTAGAGCACAGCGTTCAGTTCGTCGCGACTGGGTGGGTTAGCACCCTCGCGGGAGACGGTGATGCCGGCAGCAACCGCTGCGAAGGCCAGAACCTCCTTGAGGTCGTCCTTACTCAGCAGCTCAATGGCGGCGCGGGCGCCCTTGCCCTTGATATCGCGATCGAGTAGGGCCGCAATGAGGGCTGCCATGAGGGAGTCACCTGCACCTACGGTATCGGCGACCTCTACCCGGTAGGCGGGCAGGGCGATGCCGTCGGGCGAGGTCTTGCGGGTGATAGCCCAGGGGCCCATCTCGCCGCGGGTCACAACCACCAGGGAGGCGCCCAAATCAAGCCAGGCCCGAGCTGATTCTTCCAGGGTTCGGTTGGGGTAGAGCCACAGAAGGTCCTCATCAGAAGCCTTCACCACGTCTGAGTGGCGCACGATGCTCTCAGCCCAGGTGCGGGCTTCTGCGGCGTCGGGCACGATGGAGGGGCGGCAGTTGGGGTCGTAAGAAATCAGGGCGTGAGGGGCTGCCTGCTTGATGGTTTCCAGGACGGCGGTGGCCCCGGGTTCCAGCATGGCACCGATAGAGCCCACGTGTACGGCTGTGGCGGTCTTACCAACTTCTTCGAGAGCAGACTTAGCTGCGTCGAGTGACCAGTCGATATCGAACTCGTACTCAGCAGCGCCGGTTTCGCCAATAATTGCCTGGGCAACGGAGGTCTTTTTGGCGTCAGCACCGACAGGGAGCAGGACGCCCGAGGCCCGCAGGTGCGCATCGATAAGTTCACCGTAGGCATCCTTGCCATAGCGGCCAACGAACTGGGCCTCGTGGCCCAGGCGGGAGACGCCGACGGCAACGTTCATGGGGGAACCGCCGGGGTGGGCGTGGGATTCGGCGCCAGGGCGCTGGACAACATCTACGAGGGCTTCGCCAATGACAGTAAGCATGCCCTTATTTTACCGGTTGTGGCCCCGGCCTCAGAGAAGTTCCGCGTCACAAACTCCACATGTGAGAGAACAAACTATAAACTTAGGTCTGTAGTGCCCACCAGCTCGTCGTGCCCGTGCATGAATCGGGGTGTGGGCCGCCAGTCACCAACTACCAGCGCACCGCCGCGCTGCTAACCGATGAGTTCAATGACGCTACTCATCGAGGAAGAGGTCACACCATGACTATTTCTGCCGACAACGCTCACGAGCAGTGGCTTGCCTCTGAGGCTGAAGCCGAGGCGATGATTCCCCTGATTGGCAAGCTGAATCGAGAGAACAACGTGGTTGTCTCTATTCACGGCCACAGCCTGATCAACAAGTCTGTTATTCAGATTTTGAAGGCCCACCGTTTTGCCCGTCAGATTGATGATGTTGAGCTGAACCCGGCTGATTCCCTGAAGATTCTTGAAATTGTGAACACCCTCGACCTGGGTGCCTGCTCGCTGGGTCTGGCCAGCCTGCAGCGCAAGTTTGAGGCTTCTGGTGCCGGTGATCTTGAGGCCTGGCTGAAGGAAGAACTGGCTCCCGTCGTCGGAAAGAAGGGCCAGATTGAAGCTGCCTCGCAGGACGTTGTGCTCTACGGTTTTGGCCGTATCGGCCGCCTGCTGGCCCGCATTCTGCTGGAGCGCTCCACCGGCTCTGGCCCCAGGCTCCGCGCGGTCGTGGTTCGTAAGAACACCGACAACGACCTCTACAAGCGTGCCTCCCTGCTGCGCCGCGACTCCGTCCACGGTGCCTTCAAGGGCACCATCCGCGTGGACGAAGAGAACTCCACCATCATCGCCAACGGCACCCCCATCAAGTTCATTTACGCCTCTGACCCGGCCGAGGTCGACTACACCGCCCACGGCATTGACAACGCTATCGTGGTCGATAACACCGGCCGCTGGCGCGACAAGGACGGCCTCTCCCGCCACCTGCAGGCCAAGGGGGCTGCGCGCGTCCTGCTCACCGCTCCCGGCAAGGGCGTGAAGAACATCGTCTGCGGCGTTAACGACGACATCATCGAAGATAGCGACACCGTGCTGTCAGCAGCCTCCTGCACCACCAACGCCATCACCCCCGTGCTGGCTATTATGGACGAGGTCTTCGGCGTCAAGCGCGGCCACGTTGAGACCGTGCACTCCTTCACCAACGACCAGAACCTGATTGACAACTTCCACAAGGGTGACCGCCGCGGCCGCTCCGCTGCCCTGAACATGGTGATTACCGAAACCGGCGCAGCCAAGGCTGTGTCCAAGGCCCTGCCCCAGCTCGAGGGCAAGCTGACCGGCAACGCTATCCGCGTGCCCACCCCCGACGTCTCCATGGCTATCCTGAGCCTGCAGCTCAACAAGCCCGTCGGCTCTAAGGAAGAACTCAACAACCTGCTGCGCGAGCGCTCCCTGCGCTCCAACCTGCGCCGCCAGATTGACTACACCGACTCACATGAGGTTGTCTCAACCGACTTCGTGGGTTCCCGCGCCGCCGGTGTAGTGGACGGCCTGGCCACCATCACCTCCGGTGACGATAACGCCATTCTCTACGTCTGGTACGACAACGAGTTCGGCTACTCCTGCCAGGTCATTCGCGTGCTTGAGACCATGATTGGCGGTAAGCTGCAGAGCTTCCCCGCAGCGATCTAAGAGCGCGGACGCCCGCCGCACGTTCTGGTGCCCTCGGCTAGTTATGCCGGGGGCACCTGCTTTTTAGGGGTTGGGGCGGAAGTTGCCGCCAGCGACCCTCTCGTTCCTCGCCTGGGGGCTCGTCGCGATTCACGCCAGCCCCGAGAGCCAGCTGGCTTCCAACCTTCGCCCCGCCCCCCTAGGAGGCAACAAACGTAAGCCCGTCCGCCAAGAATCCCAGGTTACGCGAAGTTCTCGCTCACCCAGTCCCCTGCCGCGGTGGCGGGGGCTGCTTTTTCTGCGCCGGAGACACGCGTGTTCAGCTCAATCAGAGCCTCGGTGGTGAGTAGGGCTGAGACCTCATCGAGTGCGCGGGCGGCGGCTACCGAGACCTGTCGGGTGTTGATGACGGGAAGAACCTGCTGGGCCAGAATCATGTTTTTGGGGTCATCAAGCACCACGAAGTTGTTGGCGGTGATGGCGGGGTCGGTGGAGAAGAGGTCCACGATGTCGACGGTGCCGTCGGCCAGGGCGGCGACGGTCAGGGGCCCGCCACCGTCGTTGATGGGTTCGAAGGACGCCGGGGTGAAGCTGTAGAGGCGCTCTAGGCCGGGTAGGCCGTAGGCTCGTTCCGCGAATTCCGGGGGTGCCCCGAGGCTGAACTGGCCGCTGAGGGTGGTGAGGTCGTCCAGGCTGGTCAGAGCGTGTTCTTCGGCGGTAGCGGCGGTGACGACCAGGGAGTCCTTGTTTTCTGCCTGCGAGGCTGCCAGAACACCCAGCTCGTCGGGCAGGGCGGTGGGGAGGGCCTGCACGATGTCTTGGGCGGTGACGGCTGTGGTCTCTGCGTCGAAGTAGAGCAGGAGGTTGCCGGAGTAGTCGGGTACCACCGAGACGGTGCCTTCGCGCAGGGCCCCGAGGTAGGCTTCGCGGGCGCCGATGGCAGGGCTGGTAGTAGCGTCTAGACCGCGGGCGCGCAGGGCTGCGGCGTAGATTTCGGCGATAATTTGCGATTCGGTGAAGTCGGCTGAGCCTACGGTAATGGTGCCGGTGGTGCCCCCACTACCAAAGGCTGTGGAGCCGTCAAGGCCGCAAGCGGAAAGGCCTAGAGCCCCGGCGGCGAGTCCTGCCCCGGTGAAGAGGGAGCGGCGGGTGAGGCGAGGTGAAGTCATGGCTGTTTACCTTAGTCCAGGGTAGGTGAGAGCACGCTGTACGAGGGCGAGGAGGGCATCGACGAGAAGGGCCAGGGCGGCAATCAGAAGGACGGCTGCGACCATGCGGGTGTAGTCACGCACTGCCAGCCCGTCGATGAGGTAGCGCCCTAGCCCGCCAAGGTTGATGTAGGCAACCACGGTGACGGTTGCGATAATTTGCAACACCGCGTTACGGATGCCACCGAAAATGAGGGGCAGGGCCACGGGAATTTCTACCCGGGTGAGCACCTGCCAGCCGGTCATGCCCTGGGCGCGGGCGGCGTCCTTAATAACGGGGTCCACAGCCGCAATACCGGCGTAGGTACCCGCCAGGAGCGGGGCGATAGCCAGTATGACGAGGGCAAGCGCCGGGGCGGTTAGACCCAGACCCAGCCAGAGAGCAAAGAGGGTGAGCAGACCCAGTGTGGGCAGGGCTCGCAGAGCACCGGTAAGAGCTACGACCAGGTTCTGCCCCTTGCCGGTGTGCCCCACCCAGGCCCCGAGCGGCAGGGCGATAGCCGCCGCGACCAGCAGCACCAGGCCGGAGTAGGCCAGGTGCTCACCGAGACGCTGCAAGATACCGCCGGTGCCCGCCCAGGCACCGGGGGTGGTGAACCAGGCCCAGACGTCCTGAAAAATCATGGGTTCCTCCAACGGGTGAGCGTGGCGCCGACCAAGGCCAGCAGGCGGTCGAGTACGAGGGCAAGGACGAGGGTGAGCAGGATTCCGGTGATAATTTCAGCAGGTATGTCCCGGCGCAGGCCGTCGGTGAAGAGAGTGCCGAGGGACTGGATGCCAATAACAGCGCCCACCGACACCATAGAAATATTCGAGACCAGAGCAACGCGTAAACCGGCAATCATGACGGGTAGCGACAGGGGTAGCTCAACCTGCCAGAAGCGGCGCAGCGGGGTGTAGCCTACGGCTGTGGCGGCTTCGAGGGTGATGGGTGAGACCGATTCAAAGGCGTCCACGGCGCTGCGCACCATCATGGCTACCACGTAGATAGTCAGCGCCACATAGACGTTGAGCGGGGAAGTAATAGAAGTTCCCAGCACCAGGGGCATGAGCACGAAAAGCGCTAGTGAGGGCACGGTGTAGAGCAGGGCTGCCCCGTTCACCACTGCCCCTTTACGCACCTGGCCGGCAGTGGTGTAGGCCTCGGTGGAGCGTCCGTCCGCCCGCCGCCCCAGAGCCAGCCGGGCCAGAGGTAGGGCGAGGGCAAAGCCCACCACTACCGGGATTACAGACTGCGCCAGGTGCAGGGCGGTGAGCTGCCCGATGTAGGGCAGGTTCGCCAGAAACCAGCTCATGCGGACGCCCCGCTACCGGGGGTCTCGTCGGTGGGTTCTCGGCCCCTATCGGCCCCATCAGTACGGGCCCGAGGGGCTTCTAGGCCGTAGCGCAGGTAGCGCTCCTGGCGGGTTGCTTCAAGCACGTTATCGGCTTCCAGCAGGCCCAGGGCCTTCCCCTGCTCATCTACAGCCACGCCCCAGCCGGAGGGAGAAGAGAGTACCGAATCCAGGGCATCACGCAGGGTTCCCCCCTGCACGAAGAGGGAGCCGCCGGGCAGGTGCCTACCGCCGGTCAGCCAACCGTCGGGGCGTCCGTCCGCTAGTCTCAGCTGCCAGCCCTCGGCCTCAGCAGCCTGCAGGGGGCTAACTGCCACATTCTCTGCCCCGGCAAAGGTCAGGCGGCGCATACCGCGATCGCGGCCCACGAAAGAAGCAACATAGTCACTGGCTGGGGCACGCAGAATCTCTTCGGGGGTGCCAAACTGGGCGATAGTGCCGCCGGGAGCAAAAACAGCGATATAGTCGCCCAGAAGCACAGCCTCATCAATATCGTGGGTGACAAAGACGATGGTGCGGTGAAGTTTCTGCTGGAGGTCTAAAAGGCTCTGCTGTAAATCTGCGCGCACAACAGGGTCGATAGCGCTAAAGGGTTCGTCCATCAGGAGTATGTCTGATTGGCCTGCCAGGGCGCGGGCCACACCCACGCGCTGGGCCTGGCCACCCGAGAGCTGGGCCGGGTACTTGCTGGCAGATGCGCGGTCTAGGCCCACCGTGTCGAGTAGGTCCAGGGCTTCCTCGCGAGCTTGCTTCTTCGCTACCCCCTTAAGACGGGGCACGGTAATGATGTTATCGAGCACGCTCTGGTGGGGCATGAGCCCAGCCTGCTGCAGCACGTAGCCGATGGAGCGGCGCAGTTCGTGAACAGGGCAGGTGGTATTGGCTTCGCCGCGCACCAGAATCTCACCGTCGGTGTGCTCGACCATGCGGTTAATCATGCGCAGGGATGTGGTTTTGCCGCAGCCCGAGGGGCCCACAAAAACCGTGATGCTCCCCCGAGGAATACTGAGGTTAAGGTTATCTACCACCGCCGCGTCACCGTATTTCTTGGTGACCGACCGGAATTCAATAGCGGGGGCCGCTGCCATACTTGCTCTTTCGTTTGAGGCGGGGCAGGTTTTGCTCCAGCAACCTAACACCCGTGGGTTCCACCCTATTCCAGCAGCTTCTAAAACAGCAAGTACCCTGTCATAAATTCACCTGCCCTGCTAAAAGTAACAGGCAGTTGCACTTTTAAGGCGGCAAGTCGGTTGCTAGGCTGGTGACATGAAAATTGCTACCTGGAACGTGAACTCTATCCGTGCCCGCGCCGACCGCGTGGAAGATTGGCTAGAGCGCAGCGACGTGGACGTACTGGCTATCCAAGAAACCAAGGCCACCGACGAGACCTTCCCCTACGAAATTTTTGAGTACTCCGGCTACGAGGTGGCCCATTTCGGTCTGTCGCAGTGGAACGGGGTGGCCCTTGCCTCCCGCGTGGGGCTTGAGGACATTCAGCGTACCTTCGCCAACCAGCCCGCTTTTGGCAAGCCCGGTGAGGACGCCGTCGTTGAGGCCCGCGCTATCGGGGCAACCTGCGGCGGGGTTCGGGTGTGGAGCCTCTATGTGCCTAACGGTCGCGGTATCGACGACCCGCACATGCCCTATAAGCTGGCCTGGCTTGAAGAGCTTCGCAAGGACGCTGCCAGCTGGCTAGAGCAGGACCCCGAGACGCAGTTCGCCCTGGTGGGAGACTTTAATATTGCCCCGCTCGATGAGGATGTGTGGGATATCGACTTCTTTAGGGAAAACCAGATGACCCACGTGACCGAGCCTGAGCGGGTAGCTTTCAGAGCTTTTCTTGAAGAGCCTCTGGGGCTGATCGATGTGGCTCGGGAGCACACCACGGTGCCCTACACCTACTGGGATTACACCAAGCTACGCTTCCCCAAGAATGAGGGCATGCGCATTGATTTTCAGCTCTACTCCCCAGCGCTGGCCCAGCGAGTTGTGGGCGCTGAGATTGACCGAGAAGAGCGCAAGGGCAAGGGGGCTTCGGACCACGCCCCGGTGATTGTTGAGATTAGGTAGCTGAGCGGACACCCCCGCCCGACAGTCCGGGGCATTGCACCCCCTAGAAAAAGCGGGATACAACAATAGCCCCAGCCCGTGAACTCACGGGCTGGGGCTATTGAATGCTAAAACAAAAAACCCACTCTCATGTAGAAGCCTAGAGAGTGGATTTCGTGGCTCCGACCGGCGTCGATCCGGTGACCTTACGATTTTCAGTCGCACGCTCTACCAACTGAGCTACAGAGCCAGGCATACCCTTAGATATGCCACAACCGCGTCTTCCCACAAGTGAGAACTTACGCGGTCAGAGCGACCCCGACGGGACTTGAACCCGCGACCTCCGGCGTGACAGGCCGGCGCGCTAACCAACTGCGCTACGGGGCCATACGCAAGAACCGAAGTTCTTACATGGCCGTGAAACCAAAGGTTTCACAGTACCCCCAACGGGATTTGAACCCGTGTTACCGCCGTGAAAGGGCGGCGTCCTAGGCCGCTAGACGATAGGGGCTAGTTCGCTGTATCGTGACCGGCTTTGTTTCCTCAGCCCGTCGCTCGAACAAGTAATACATTACGCGAGTTCAAACAGGCGCGCAAATCGAAAACCACCCATTCGGGGCATTTTGGGTCAAAAATTGGGTGCCTCGCACCACAAAATTCACGCAAAAGTAACCGGCAATACACATAAACAACCTAGCCAGAACCGATATTGCCGCAACAAGCGTCCGTACCAAAAATTTTTTGAACTTTTTTAAAAAAGACGGCAGGATAGCGCCGTCGGAGCCCTTTTCAGCCTGAAAAGGAGCTTCGGCGGGAGCTATCCTGCCTTGTCTTACAACCAGCCTACTCCTTGCGAGAGAAGCTGACTAGAGCGTGTTCACGCTGTGACTAGCCCCAGGTAACGCCAGCGTCGGGAGCCTGCTCAATGCGGGGGTCGTCAATCTGAGGAACAATCATGACCGGCACCTGGGTATTGTGCAGGATGCCCTGGGAGGTGGAGCCTAGCAGCATCCCGGCGATACCGCCGCGACCACGGGTACCGACCACGATCAGGTCGGCAGCCTTACCTGCTTCGAGCAGCACCTGCACGGGTGAGCCGTCAATGAGCTTGAATTCGATTTCCAGGTTGGGGAAGTAGCCACGGATCCACTCGGCAGCCTTACGCTGCAAATCGGCGATTTCGCGGTAGAGGGCCTCGAAATCTACGGCGGCGGGTGCCCAGTTCAGGGCACCGGTGTAGGGGGCTAGCGCGTTGACCAGGGTGAGTTTGACGCCGCGGCGGGAAGCTTCGTCGGCTGCCTGCATCATGGCAAGGCGAGCCTCATCGGAGCCGTCCGAACCAACAACGACCGACTTGCCGCTGCCCAGGATGCCGGGGTCAGCTTCAATCTTCTCAGCGTAGGAGTGGGGTACTGCAACGGTGGGGCAATGGGAGTGGGCAGGCAGAGAAGTGGAAACGGTACCCAGCAGACGGCCCAGGAAACCGCCGTGGGAGCGGGATCCAACCACCATCAGCTCGGCCTTCTTGGAGAGTTCGAGGAACACGGCGGTGGCGTCGCCGGTTTCGACAGTTGCGCGAAGTTCAACACTGGTTTCGCCCACGCGGGAATGGGCCTCGTCGAGAATCTGGGCCACACCGTCGGTCAGGGCCTGCTCGTCAACCATGGAGTAGCCTGCGTCGAAACCGGTACCGGTGAAGACGGGTAGAGAGTAGGCAGTGACCATGCGGACGGGCACCTTGCGGACTTCAGCCTCGTGTACGGCCCAGCGCAGGGCACCGTAGCTCTGTTCGGAACCGTCGATACCGACGATGATTTCGCCGGCTGCGTTGGCTACTTCTGCGATGTCGTTGCGGGCAGCTACTGCTTTTTCACCGAAGGTGAGAGCGCGTTCGGTCATGGTCATCCCCTTAGATTCATGATGACCCCGCTCTGCCAGCCGGGTTGCCGGCGCTGCTGCCGGGGCCTACTTCTAGTTTAGTCCTCGCCCGGTGAGTGGCGTGACTTATTTCGCATCATTACCGCACTTATTCATTTTTGAACTAGATAAGGTAAGGACGCCCCACCCCGCTCCCCTGCCCCGCGGCAGGGGGGGTGGGCGGCGGCGTCCTTGCTTACGCTAACCCAGGGGGCTAAACACAGCGCCGGAGGCGGTCACCGTCAGCACGCCCTGTTCGGTGTACAGCACCGATGCATCCCCTACCTGCTGCACCTCAGACACCGGGAAGCCAAAGGTATCTACAGCGCCGTGGGCATTGAAATAGTCCCCTGCCGGGGTGCCAGACTCAACAAAATGGGCGCCGGTAGCCTCAGACCAGAAGACGTTACCGCTAGCCAGACCCGGCTGGGCGAAGCTCTGGCGCACACCACTGCCTACCGGTTGCTCGTCGGTCACGGGAATCAGGTTGTACAGGGCAGAGCCCTCGCCCACCGTCACCGCGCCAAAACGCCACAGGTCATAGATAGCACCATGCACGGTGTGGATGCCAGTGACCTCGTTATAGAACACAGCCCCGTGGGTAAAATTCTGGCCCATGAAACCGGGTGATGTAGGTGTACCGGGAGCAATAAAGCCGTCATCGGTGGGAGCGCCCAGCCAGGTGTAGTCCTCAGGTACCCAGGGCAGGGTACCGCTGCTTGAGCTGGCCGCAATGGAAGGGCCGGTGGCCGCCGTTGGACTGGCCGATGCAGGGGCTAGCCCGGTGAGCGCGAGCGCCCCCAAGGCCACAGCGGCGGAGCCGTAACGGGCAAAAGTACGGAGTGAAGAGTTGTTCATGGTGGTTATACCTTCCTTTCTCCAGTACCTCCACACCATCACAGCCACCCCAGCCCGGGCAAGCAAAAACAGGCAGGTTTATCGAATTGTGAGCCAACTGTTACCGGGCTGTGACCGTACGCCCAGACTCTCAGCCAGCACCCACCTCTTCGTGGGAAAATAGGCATGTACGAGCAAGAATCGAGGTAGATTATGGCCGATACCCCGCAGACAAGCCCCTCGTGGAGCACCTGGGCCCGCCAACACACCACCCAGCCCACCGGCGTCCTTACACCCCGCTCAGTGCCTGAGCTGCAAAAGCAGGTTAAGGACGCCGCCGCGGCAGGTAGCAGAGTCAAGGTGGTGGGGCGGGGGCGCAGTGCGTCCGCTATTGGGCAGCCGGCAGGCACCCTGCTGACTCTGGAGCACCTGACCGGCCTGGTGCGGGTGAACCCAGACGAGCTCACCGCAACCTTCCTGGCGGGCACCACCGTGCGTGAAGCTAACCGCCTGCTGGGCTACTACAACCTGGCCTTTACCAACCTGGGGCGACTCGATGAGCAGACCCTGGCCGGGGCTATTTCAACCGGTTTTCACGGCACCGGTCTGACCTACGGTGTCTTCGCTACCCAGGTGGCTGAGCTCAAGCTGGTGGACGCGACCGGTGACCTGCTGGTCTGCTCCTCCCAGCAGAACCCGAAAATTTTCTCAGCGGCCCTGTGCGGGTTGGGGGCGCTAGGCATCATCGTGGAGCTGACCTTTAAAGTGGTGCCCCAGTTCCGCCTGCACGCGGCCGAACGCGGGCACACCTACCAGAGCATCGTGCACTCTTTTGAAGACCGCTCCCGCGGGGCTGACCACTACGAGTTCAGCTGGTTCCCGGGCTCAGGCGAGGTGCGCACCCGCAGGCTCACCCGCCTGGCCCTGCTGACCGACGGCTACATGCCCGCCAGCGCTGCCCTGAGCCAGGCCCGGCGCTACGGCGGTGATCATCTGCTTAACAACGGGGTGTTCTCGGCTCTTAGCTACGCTGGGTCCAAGGTGCCTGCGGTACAGCCGGTGCTGAATAAGGTGTCGAACTGGGGCAAGGGCAACCGGCGTTACGCCGACTACTCGGCCCGCGTCTTCACCATTCACCGCACCGTGCGGCAGAACAATATGGAATACGCATTCGATATGTCGCAGTTTGCCGACGTCATGCGCGATGTGCGCGCCCACCTGGCATCCTACCGCAGCCAGATGGCCTACCCCTTGGTCGTGCGCACCGCTGCCGCCGACGACATCTGGCTTTCCCAGGCCTACGGGCGCGAGACCTTCTATGTCTCAGCACGCGCCTACTGGCGCCAGCCCCACGCCGAACTGTTCGGTGTGCTTGAGGGGGTTTTCAAGGAGCACGGCGGACGCCCCCACTGGGGCCAGTACCACACCCAGGACGCGGACGCCCTCGCCCAGCTTTACCCCCGTTTCAACGACTTCGTGGAGCTGCGCGAAGAGCTAGACCCCGAGGGTCTCTTCCTCAACCCCTACCTGGACTGGGTGCTCATGCGGTAGGGGTAGCGGACGTCCGCCCTGGTCCGCGCTTCTGTAGGCCCGCTTTACCCAAGGGGACCTTAAAACCTAAAAGGGACTGCATATTATGCGGTCCCTTTTAAGTTTTGCGGTCCCCTTCTGCTGGAGACAGGGCCGGCGCAGTGAGATACTATTCGCCGCGTGAAATTGCGGTCATCTCGTCGCGGTCAACCACCTTGATGCGGGCGCGGGGCTCGCCGGCGGCGTCCTTGGCTTCTGCACCCAGGGCCTTTTCGTGGTCGTCCAGGCGGTGCCAGCCTTCCCAGGTGGTGTAGCGGACGCCCGCCTCGTCGAGGAAGGCCTCAATCGCTGCGGGGTCGGCGGCCTCGGCGGTGTAGAGGTTGTCGCGGTCTTCTAGCAGGTGGGTGACGGTTTCGAGGGCGTCTGACTTGGTGGAACCAATCAGGCCGACGGGGCCGCGCTTAATCCAGCCGGTAGCGTAGAGGCCGGGGACGGGCACATCGCTGTCGTCGATGACGCGACCCTCAACGTTGGTGATGACGCCACGTTCGCTGTCGTAGCCGACCTCGGGCAGTTCGGAACCGAAGTAGCCGATGGCACGGTAGACAGCCTGCACGGGGTAGTCGATGAATTCGCCGGTACCGGTAACGCCGCCGTTGCCGTTGAGCTCGGTGCGTTCCATCTTGATACCGGTGACCTTGCCGTGCTCACCGAGGATTTCGGCGGGTGACTGCAGGAAGTGCAGGTGCAGACGGCGGGAGGCGGTGCCGGGGTTTTCCTTCTGCTCTTCGAGCCAGCCGTTGAGGGTCTTCATCATGACCTTGGTCTGGGCGTTGGTTTCCATGGCTTCACGGGAGGCGTCGTCGAACTGGAAGTCTTCTTCGTAGAGCACGATGTCAACGTCACGGGAGTGGGCTAGTTCGCGCAGTTCGAGGGGGGTGAACTTAATCTGGGCGGGGCCGCGGCGGCCGAAGACGTGCACGTCGGTGACGGGTGAGGCCTTGAGACCTTCGTAGACGTTGTCGGGGATTTCAGTGACGAGCAGGTCGTCGGCGTGCTTGGAGAGCACGCGGGCGACGTCGAGGGCTACGTTGCCGTTGCCGAGCACGGCGATTTCTTTGGCTTCCAGCGGCCAGGTGCGGGGCACGTCGGGGTGGCCGTCGTACCAGGAGACGAAGTCGGACGCGCCGTAGGAGCCGGTGAGCTCAACGCCGGGGATGTCGAGGTCGGCGTCCTTGATGGCGCCGGTTGCGAAGATGATGGCGTCGTAGTGCTTGCGCAGGTCGGCCAGGGTGACGTCGGTGCCGTAGTTGACGTTGCCGAAGAAGCGGATGTCGCCGCGGTCGAGCACCTTGTGCAGGGCGTTGATGATGCCCTTGATGCGGGGGTGGTCGGGGGCTACGCCGTAGCGGATCAGGCCGAAGGGGGCGGGGTAGCGGTCGAAGATGTCGATGGCTACGGGCACGGCTCCGGTGCGGACTTCTTCGCTTTTGGTGAGGATGTCTGCGGCGTAGATACCTGCGGGGCCTGCACCGATGACGGCGACGCGCAGGGCGCGGGGGGCTTCGGTTGACACGGGTTTTCCTTTCGGCGCCGGGCGTAGGTGGGCACGGCGGGTTGGGACTTTGGTTCTGCTCTAGTCTACCGAGTTTGGGGCGGACGCCGTCGCCCCGGTTACAGAGTAAGTCCTGGAATTACCGGGGGTAGGGGCTGGTCGTAACAGAGGTAACAGATGCGGGCAGGGGTGCAGGGTGTTTTAGATGGCTCCGGCCTGGGACCAGCCAGCGTCTAGGCATTCTTGGGGAGCGGTGAAGATACTGGTTTTGTTTTTCTCGCTCTGGGCAAGCACTTCTGCCGGGATCTGGCTGTAGTGCTGCTGGTATTCTTCCTCGCTCATGTAGTCGCTGGCTAGTTCTTGCGCAGCGAACTCGGCGGGGTCGGCTAGAGTGCCTCCGAAGCACATGACGCCGGAGTAGAGCACGTAGACATTGCCGGTGTCGATGCCCCGCTGAATATCTTCGGTAGAGATGGTGGGGCCCTGGGTTGCTAGTTCTTCGGGGCTGGCGGTTGCTGTAGTGGCAGGTGGCGGCACAGTGGCGGTGCGGACGCTCGGGGTGGAGCTTGGTGCCTCAGCTGTAGTGGACGCGCCGCTGGAGCAGGCCGCCAGCAGCGGAATGAGTAGGGCAAGAGGAAGGGCTCGACGTTGCATGGTGCAATCTCCTTTGAATGCCAAGAATTGTAATCATTCCACCAGACACATCTGAAGTTTTCAAGAGGTAGAAGCACCTTCAGTACTTAAGTACTGACTTGTACTTAAAATCTTGACGCGCCACGTGCCTACGGATTATGAAAGATGGAGAAGCACCCCGTCTACAGGAAGGGAGAATCCAATGAAAGTCCTTGCCGCAGCCCTCCTTGCCGCCAGTTTTCTCTTCACATCAGCGGCCCCGAGCTACGCCCAAACAGAAATATATGCTCAGGAGACAACCCCTACTCCTATGCGGTTCTGCAAAATCCTCCAGCACATACCACCCTTCTGCAAGCAAGCACACCAGTGACCCAGCTACTACACACCCTACGGTCCCTGCCGACCGCACGTCCTTCCCGCGCAGTCCGGCTCACCACACTCATCCTTTCTCTAGCAATCGGCGCTACAGGCTTCTTCCAAGCCGTCAGCCATCCCGACAGCTACCTATCCCTGCATATCGTCTTCTTCGCGCTCATCACCCTCTGGGCGGCGCTCTACTACACCGCCTACCGGTACTCTGTATATGCCCTGTGCGCGCTCATGCTTCTCAGCTCGGCCTACTACGACCAGGAGTCCGCTCTGCTGGCCTTCTTCATTCTTGCCTGCACCTTTTTGTTCGTTCTTACCGGCCCCCTACCAGGTATTTTTCTCCTCGCCATCTCACACATAGCTGGAGAAATCATCACAGCTTACACCCTGCTGCGGCCCTTTAACCTGCTAACACTCAGCATCAGCCTTTTCCTCTTCATAGGCACCCCTCTAGCACTACGAATCTCCTGGGAGCAGAGAAGGACCCTGGCTCAGGAATACACCGACTACAAAGAACAGGTAGCTGAATCCAACCGCGCCCTAGCCCGCGAACTCCACGACACCGTAGCTCGGCACATCAGCGTCATCGGCCTCACCACCGGCCAAGGGCTCGATGCAATCACCCCCAGCGGCAAAGATGCCGCTCTGCACACCATCGAAGAACACACCCACAAAGCCCTCACAGACATGCGCCTGCTCATCCGTACCACCCGAGGCGACACCGACCCCACAGCCCTACCCCAGACGTCCGCCCCCACCATCGACCTCAGCCAAACCCTAGCCCAAGCCCGCAAAGACCTCACCGCCCACGGCTTCACCCTGCACGAAAACATCACCATCACCGAAGCCGACCTACCCGACGGAGTGCGCCCCACCTTCCACAAACTCATCCAAGAAATCTGCCACAACGCCAAAAAATACGCCCAACCAGGGTGCACCATCACCGTCACCGCCAAACCCAACCTCACCGGCGTCACCGTTACCACCTCCAACCCCACCGCCCCCAGCAACCCCAAAAAACACACCCGGGGCACCGGCTACGGGCTCGTCGGCATAGGTGAGCGCATCCGCGCCCTCGGCGGAACCATGCACTACGGAATAACAGACACAACCTGGAACCTCACCATCCACCTGCCCCTCGCCACCGCCTAGAAAGCACCCACCATGCACCAACCCACCGTAGCCCTCATCGAAGACGACCCCGACTTCAACGAACTCCTGGGCCTCTACATCAAAAACGACCCCGACCTCAACCTCATCGCTACAGGACGCAACGGGCAAGAGGCCATCACTATCGCCAACACCCTACGCCCCGAGGTCTTCCTTATGGACCTCAACATGCCCGTCATGGACGGCATAGAAGCCACCCAGCGCATCCTGGCAACCCACCCAGACGCTAAAATCATTGCCGTCACCACCTTCGATAGCTACAGCTACGTCAGCCAAGCCCTCGCCGCAGGCGTACACGGCTACCTCCTGAAAAACTCCCGCGCCAAAGAAATCAAACAAGCGGTCACAGCCGCAGTTGAGGGGCGGGCCATCATCGACCGGCGAGCCCTCGCCAGCCTGGTCATCTCCATGAACCTCACCCAACCACCCCAGGGCGACCCCTGGAGCGAACTCAACGCCACAGAACAGGCCATTACCAAACTCGTCTGCCTGGGGCACACTAATCAGGAAATCGCACAGGAACTGAACTACTCACTCTCAAACGTCAAAAACACGCTCTCACAGGTCTACAAAAAGATGGGCGTTACCACCCGCACCCAGCTCCTGGTGCACGCTGGGCACCACAACTTCCCGGTGCTGGATTAAATCTCTGATGTAATCAAAAGCTTCATCAGCATGTTCTTAGAACGCGCTGATGAAGCTTTCGATTACCTTGGGCGGGCTGGGGCCCGGCCGTCCGCCCGCTACCGCCGGTTAAGCCTTACGCCCCAGTGATTCCAGGCGCACCAGCACCGACTTATACACCGGAGTGTTCGAGCGCTTCGCCGCCGAATCCAACGGAACCAACACGTTACCCTCGGGCAGGTAGACAGTGCAGCAGCCGCGGGCGTGGTCGTACTCCACCACGCGGAAATTAGGGGCACGACGCTCGCCGTCCTCCCAGACCGACACAATATCCACCAGGGAGCCGTCCTCAAGACCCAGGGCGACGATGTCATCCCGGTGCATAAAGACCACGCGGCGTCCACCGCGCACGCCACGGTAGCGGTCGTCCAGCCCGTAAATCGTGGAATTGAACTGGTCATGCGAACGCACCGTCGACAGCAGCAGGTGCCCCTCGGGGACCTCCAGCACGTTGGTCTCGTTGACCGTCAGCCGGGCCTTGCCGGTTTCGGTGTTGAAGACGCGCTCACGCGGGCCGTTCGGCAGGTAGAAACCACCGGGCTTCTCGATACGCTCGTTGTAGCGCTCAAACCCGGGAATAGTGCCCTCAATAGCCTCACGAATCACGCCGTAGTCGTCGATCATGGGCTGCCAGAAGTCATCACCAAAGGTTTCGCGGCCCACCGAGCAGATAATCTCTACCTCGGACTTGAGATCGAGGTCGTCGTTAGCGGTGCGCTTGCCGATAGAAGCAGAGACGATACCGAAGGAGTTCTCCACGGTAATCTTCTGCGGGCCGGACGCCTGCACATCGCGGTCGGTACGAGCCAGGACGGGCAGAATCAGGGCCTTCTCGCCGGGGAAAGCGTGCGAACCGTTGGGTTTGGTCGAAAGATGGACGGTCATCTCCTGGCTGCTCATGGCCTTTTCGCAGGCGGTGGTATCGGAGGCAACGCGCACCAGGTTACCGCCCAAAGACATGAAGAACTGGTTCTTCCCGTCGCGCATCTGGCGCAGGGCGTCCACGGTGTCCAGGCCGTGCTCGCGGGGGACGGGGAAGCCGAAGTAGTCTTCAAGAGCCGCTAGGAAGGGCTCGGGCATCTTCTCCCAGATACCCACGGTGCGGTTGCCCTGCACGTTCGAGTGGCCGCGGAAGGGGGCTGAACCAGCCCCGGGCTTACCCATATTGCCGGTGAGGAAGAGGAAGTTCATCATCTCCCGCAGGGTACCCACCGATTCACGGTGCTGGGTGACACCCAGGGTCCACGAAACAATCGCGTTTTCAGAGGCCTCTACCAGATCGGCAACGCGCGCCACCTGGGCAGCCGAGATACCAGAGCCGCGTTCCAGCTCAGCGTCGTTCAGACCCAAAAGGTGCTCGCGTAGCTGCTCGAAGCCGTCCGTAAATTTCTCAATGAAAACGTGGTCAATGGCGTCGCGCCGAATCAGCTCTTTGTTGAGCTGCTGGAAGAAGGCGCGGTCGCCGTCCAGACGCACCTGCAGGTACTCGTCCGCCAGCTTCTCGGGCACAATCATGCCCACCGGCGACTGGGGTTCACGGAAGGCCATCAGACCGGTTTCGGGCATGGGGTTGAGCACCACCATCTTGCCGCCGTTTTCCTTCATCTTCTTGAAGCTGGTCAGCGAGCGCGGGTGGTTGGTGCCGGGGTTCTGACCTACAGAGATGAGCAGGTCGGTGGTTTCGAGGTCGCTCATGGTGATTGAGCCCTTGCCCAGGCCAGCGACCTCTTTGAGGGCGACGCCGGTGGACTCGTGGCAGAGGTTGCCACAGTCGGGCAGGTTGTTGGAGCCCAGACGGCGGGCCAGCAGCTGGAAGGCGTAGGCGGCCTCGTTGGAGGCCCGACCCGAGGTGTAGAAAACAGCCTTGGTGGGGTCGGTTTTCTTGAGCTGGTGGGCAATCAGCTCGAAGGCTCGCTCCCAGGTGACGGGGCGGTAGTGGTCATCCCCGCTAGAGCGGTCGTAGAGCAGGGGCTGGGTGATGCGGCCCTGCTTGCCCAGCCAGAAATCAGTTTTATCACGCAGCTCGGTGACCGAGTACTGCGCCCAGAAGTCAACTCCCGCGCGTTCGGGGGTGGTCTCCTCAGCGATGGCCTTGGCGCCGTTTTCGCAGAACTCCACCACGTTCTTATCCTTCTGGTGGGGTTCGGGCCAGGCGCAGCCGGGGCAATCAACGCCGCCGTGCTGGTTCATGTTAATCAGGGGCAGCAGGCCGCGGGCGGGGATAGCGTGTGCCATGGCGTGCAGTACACCACCGGGACCCGCCGCTACCTTAGTGCGGTGGCCAATCTTGGGATTGTCAAAGGCCGTAGCTTCTTCGCTCACGCGGCTGACAACAGGGACGTCTTCATGCTTGCTTACCGTGCTCATACACCCCAGTTTAGCGTGATGTGTGCCAGATTACTGAGCTAGCTGACCCGAGTACAGGTTAAAACGTCGTTCGCGGGCAAAAGCGACCAGGGTGAGGCCCGATTCCTTGGCAAGATCCACAGCCAGCGAGGACGGGGCAGAAACCGCCACAAGCGCCGAGAAACCGGCAAGTACTGCCTTCTGCACCAGCTCAAAGGACGCCCGGGAGCTGACCACCAGCGTCCGCCCCGGTAGGCCGGGGGCGGGGGGCTCCAGCCCGTCGTTCATGAGCAGGTGGCCCACTACCTTGTCCACGGCGTTGTGGCGGCCGATATCTTCGCGGGCAACCAACAGTTCACCGCCCGGCTCAAAGACGGCGGCGGCGTGAATACCGCCGGTTTTTTTGAAAATCACCTGGTGGTCGCGCAACCGGACAGGCAGTTCCAGCACCTGCTCAGGAGTAAGGGCGGTAGGAGGTATGGGGCGACTGGCCTTGCCCATAATGGAGTCAATCGAGGCCGACCCGCACACCCCGCAGGCCGAGTTAGTCACGGTCAGACGCAGGGGTGCAGCCTTCCCAAAGAGGGGTAGGACGCCGCCCGGCGGGCTGGGGTGCGTAGCTTCAGGGACTGCGCGGGTCAGGTCAAGCACGTTGTAGGTGTTGGCGCCGTCCGGCCCGGTCGCCCCCGCGCAGTAGCGGGCGGTACTAATCTCTGCGGCGCTCCTAATCAGCCCTTCGGCGTGCAGGAACCCGTGGGCCAGTTCAATATCATGCCCCGGGGTGCGCATGGTGGTGGTGACGGTCTGGCCATCCAGCTTGATTTCGAGGGGCTCCTCAGCGGTCAGGGCGTCGGCGCGGCGGTCAATAGAGAAAGTACCGTCGTCTTTGAGCACGTACCGGGTGGCCGGAGCAGTACGGTTGAGCCTACCCATCGGCCCGCTCTTTATATTCGTCAACCAGAATCTCGACCTGTTCCAAAGCCGAACGGACGCTCTCCACCTGCTCATCAGCGTCCTGCCCCGGGGCCTGAGCGGCAGCGTACCCCACCAAGAAAGCAGCCAAGGGCGCTGCCGGGCGCACCACCCCGTGCGCCACCTGTTTGGTCATGCCCAGAAGATGGGGCATAGCATTCTCCACCAGGGCAAGGTCAAGGTTCAGACGGGAAGAAAGCTCGGCTAGGAAATCGCGGGCAATCTCAAGGTCGCGGGGGTCTCTCTGACTCATAACGCTCCAACGGTGCAGCGGGGAAAAAATTTCAGTTTCAAACATACACCCGCCTGCGCCAAGAGCCTAGAGGGGCAGAAAAGTGACGCTAAGGCCGTCCTTCTCACCAAAGCGCTCCAGGTGGCGGCCCAGCACGCTCTCAAGGCGCTCACGCCCCTCAGCGGTTGCGGCGTAGGTCAACAGGACAAGACGCTCGACGCCGTCGACCTGCTGCACCAGCACATCGCCGTAGCCCCCGAAGTTACCGTCGCGGTTAAAGGTCAGACGGTGGCCGCCCTCAACCTCTTCAACCAGGATCTTGTGCCCAAAGTGGCTGGCCAGCTGCTTGGCATAGCGGGCGGGGCGGTCGGTGAGGACGACGGCGCGCGAGCGGGCAGTCAGAGTATCGATGGCGGGGTAGGACACTAAATCCACGGCAAGCCTTTCTTTAGGGTTAGGTTTACCTAAATTATACTCGGGGCACTGCCCGTGCACGCTTTCTTTTCGCAGTGTTGCTTCCTCCCATGGCGCCACCGCCTAGAACCATGCATACCCCGGCCTATAATTACACCCAGCAGGTGCCCTGCCACACACTCACACGCACACAATCTAGAGGTCTCTTATGCACCCCCGCCCAGAACTCAAGGTAAACCGCGCCCAGGCCATCACCCTCGCAGCATCAAGCCTAGCCATTTCAGCGCTCTCGACCACTCCGGCTTCAGCCAATATCCCGGTATCCGGCGGCATCTACTCCCTTTGGATAACCAACCCCGCCCGCTTCGGCCATCCCGTCGCCGCCGAGCAAGCCCTCAGCCCCGTCAGCGCCTACCAACCCTTTAGCAACGGCATCATCATCTGGGACGCGGCCTCCGGTTCCCATTTCTACCCCGGGAACCCCAACAACTTCGTCCGCACTGGCCCCGGCAACATGTTGCGCGATGCCAGCATACGACTAACCAGCTCAGATGCCCTGATTATCGGAGACTCCCAGGTGGGAGAACCCAACACCAACCACAGCTACTGGGTAGGCCAAGGCTTCACCCAGGCAGGCTACCGCCCCTACTTTTACAGCTGGGGTGGAATCGGTGTATACGCAGCCAACCAGTACCACCCCTCATACGTCGATAGCGTTATCAATAACGCTAGGGCCCTCCCCCTTGGCTCCCCCGGCATCGTCTATATTCAAGGATCTGGCAACGATCTGTGGACAGGCCGCAGCTACCAGGACACTGCCGAAGGTATGCGGGCAGTTATCAGAAAGCTGCGCGAACTCTACCCCACCAGCCTGATCATGCTCTCTGAGGTAGTTGGCCGCCGCATCTCCGAACAGACCAACCGTCACCAGCTATCAGAGCATCTTTCCGCAATGGGCAGGCAAGAAAATGTCAATGTAGTCCCTACCCGCTACTGGATTACCGATAAAGGTCTTGCCCACCTTCTGGCAGACTCCGTCCACCTCTCACCCACAGGCCACACTGCATTAGCTCCCCATCTAGCCGCCTGGATCCGCTGGTCCAACGGCACCGGCTTTGCCGATGTGCTCCCCACAGAAACCTTCTTTACTCAAATGAACTGGATGCGTACCAGCGGCATCTCCACCGGCTGGGAGGACGGCACCTACCGCCCCTACCAGTCAGCACTCCGCGGTGAAATCGCAGCCTTCTTCTACAGACTTGCAGGCTCCCCTGCCTTCACTCCCCCAGCAGTGAGCCCCTTCCGCGATGTGCCGACCACTCACGCCTTCTACCACCACATCACCTGGATGCAGGCCGCTGGCATCACCACAGGCTGGGCCGACGGAACCTTCCGCCCCCAGCAAACCGTCCTGCGTGCAGAAATCGCAGCTTTCTTCTATCGATTTAACGGTTCACCCGCTGCAAACTTGTCCGATATTTTTAAAGATGTGCCCGTCACCCACCCCTTCAACAGAGAGATAGCCTGGATGCACGCCAACGGCATCACCACAGGTTGGGCAGACGGCACCTACCGCCCGCAACAGCCCGTCCTGCGTGCAGAAATCGCAGCCTTCACCTACCGCAACGTCCACAGGAGTTAGCCCGCATGCTCAACAAGTTCCTCCGCAAGGACTCCCCCGCCCCACCTGCTCCAGCGCCTGCACCGGTAGAGCACAAAGAAGCGCCCGCGCCCGGCAAGCCCATCTATCTCATCTCCATGGCCGGCTACCCCAACTACGGCGACGAACTCATCACCCTGCGCTGGCTCCAGTACCTGGCAGCAACCCACCCCACCACCGAGGTCTGGCTCGATGTTCGCGAACCGGGCCATGCGACGTCCCTCTTCAAACACGCCCACCCCAAACTGCACGTCACCAACACCCTCTTCCGGGCAATTCACGAGCACCTCCACGGCGACCCCAGGACCCCGGCTGATAAGATTCGTGAGCTCGGCACACCCAACTACGACCTGGGCATCATCGACCTGCGGGAGGCAGGCACCCTGCACCTGCTCGGTGGCGGTTACATCAACTCCCTCTGGCCCGAAAACCAACTACTCGTAGACGCCATGCGCGCTACCCGTGATATCTCAGGAGCCCGCCTCTATGCCACAGGTCAGGGCCTCACCCCGCGCAACGACGAAACCTTCGAAGACTTCGATCACGTCAGCGTACGCGACTTACCCAGCGCAGAGGCACTCAGCCTAGAAACCGGCCTCGACGACGCCCTACTGCTCCCACCCGGTCAGTCACCCGCGTCCGCCCTTCAAACAGGACGCCCCGAAGAGCTCTACCTCTGCATACAAAATGACGCCCTCGAACCCGGGGCCCACGAGGCAATGCTCGCCTTCGCCCGCGCCCAAATCGAGCACTTCGGTATCCCCAAGGAACGCACCTACTATGTCGAAGCCATCCCCGGCAACGACTACGCAGGCTACGACGCCCTGCGCGACCTCGTAACCGACGATGGGTTCATTCCCTTCTCACGCTTCTGGCGTGAAAACTTCACCTACGGCCCCCACCAGGTATGGATCACCAGCCGCTTCCACCACCACCTCACCGGTGCCCTCCACGGGGCCCGCGGCATAGCCCTCAACGGGCAGCCCGGCTACTACGACGTCAAACACCAGTCGGTGCTCAATCTCGGCAGCAACTGGAAGCTCGTCAGCCCCCTCAGCGACCCGCAGAGCCCCCTTGACCTCACCGACCTCACGGCCCCCCCCCGAAGCTTCATCCACCACATCCGCGCCAAGCGGCAAGAAGCCCAGGAGCTCTACCCCAGCCGTCCGCTCTAAAAACAAAAGGACGCCCCGCCCTCCCTAGCAGGAGAAGCGGGGCGTTCGTGCCCTCCCCTTGCACAGCGTCACACCCGCCACTCTCGCCAGAAACTAGCCCACGGGCGTACACTAGACAGGTACATCAGCGCCGTCCGCACCAAAGACGGCGCACTTTCATTTCTGGGCCACACAAACCCACACGAGTATCTACGGATTTTCACGAATGTCTTCTGAGAACACCGCGGCTCACAAACCCGCACCCTCAGCGCCCACCAGCGCTATCGACCGCTACTTCAAAATCACCGAACGCGGCTCCACCCTCTCCACCGAAATCCGCGGCGGTCTAGCAACCTTCTTCGCCATGGCCTACATCGTGGTGCTCAACCCCCTCATCCTGGGCCTCGGCCCCGACGGCGCAGGCAACACCCTCGGCGTCGAGCGCGTTGCAGCGGCAACCGCACTGGTGGCGGGCGTCTTGACCATCATCATGGGCCTCTGGGCCAAGCAGCCCTTCGCCATGGCGGCGGGCCTGGGCGTCAACGCCCTGCTGTCCTCCACCATCGCAACCACCCCCAACCTGACCTGGCCCCAGATTATGGGCCTGGTCGTCTGGGCCGGTATCGTCATGGCCATCCTGGTACTCACCGGCTTCCGCCGCGCCGTCTTCGACGCCGTACCCGAATCGCTCAAGACCGCCATCGTTGTGGGCATCGGCCTCTTCATCTCCCTGATTGGCCTGGTCAACGCCGGTATCGTCCGCCGTATGCCCGATGCTGCTGGCACCACCGTCCCCGTCTCCTTCGGCGCGGGCGGCCACCTGCAGGGCTGGCCCATCTTCGTCTTCCTCTTCGGCCTCTTCCTCACCATCGCCCTCTTTATCCGCAACGTTCGCGGGGCGATTCTGATTGGTGTGGTTGCCTCAACCATCCTGGCGATCGTACTGGAAAAGGTCTGGCCCTCCGGCTCTTCCGTGGACTCCGCCACCGGCTGGTCCCTCATGATCCCCGGAATCCCCACCCAGTGGATCGGCCACCCCGACCTCTCCCTGCTGGGCTCCGTTGACATGGTCGGTGCCTTCTCCGGCTCCTCCCTGGGCACCCTGGGCGCAACCATGCTCATGTTCGCTATCCTGCTGGCAGTCTTCTTCGACGTCATGGGCACCTCCGTAGGCCTGGCCTCCGAAGCTGGCACCATCGACAAAGACGGCAAGATCGAAAACATCGACCGCGTCCTGCTGATTGACGCCGCCGGTTCCGTACTCGGTGGTGGCTCATCGTCCTCAGCCCACCAGATCTTTGTGGAATCCGCCACCGGTATCGGTGAAGGTGCCCGCACTGGCTTCGCCAACATCGTCACCGGCGCCCTCTTCCTGCTGGCTGTCTTCATCTCACCGCTGGTGTCCATCGTGCCCTTCGAGGCTGTCGCCCCCGCCCTGGTCGTCGTGGGCTTCCTAATGGTGCGCCAGGCCATTCACATCAACTGGACCGACTGGGGCCTGGGCATTCCCGCCTTCCTCACCATCATCATGATGCCCTTCACCTACTCCATTGCGGACGGTATCGGTGCCGGCTTCGTCGCCTTCACCTTCATCCGCCTGGCGCAGGGCCGCAGCAAGGAGGTGCACCCGATCATGTACATCGTCTCAGCTGCCTTCCTGGTCTTCTTCGGCATGGGCGTGATTGAGGGCTGGATGCACGCCTAAACCGCCTCCCTTCTTCTAAGTACCCCAGTTTGAGTGCAGTTACCCGGTTTTTACCTGGGGTAGCTGCACTCAAACTGGGGTATTTCTGTTAAGGGCGGACGGACGCAAGCAGGCCCCGAGGCACGGCAGGTTCGTGCAGGGCAGATTCGTGCAGAGCAGGCAGGCTCCCCGCTCACCTGTTTTAATGGAGACATGCTTGAACCCGATACCCGCTGCCCCTGCGGCACCGGCGAAACCTACGGCGCCTGTTGCGGCCGCTACCACACCCATTTTGCTCAGACCGGCGACCTGACAGCACCCACACCCGAGGCCCTCATGCGCTCCCGCTTCAGTGCCTTTGCAGTGGGCCTGCCCGACTACCTCCTAGCCAGCTGGCACCCCAGCACCCGGCCTGCGTCCTTGCACCTCGACGACAGCCTGCGCTGGTACCGACTCGACATTCTCAGCACGGCAGGTGGCCCCTTCGACAGCACCGGCGGGGTGGAGTTTGCCGCCTATTACCAGTCAGTGCCGGGCACGCCCGAGGACGAGCGGGTGCGCGGTGTGCAGACCGAAGTCTCCCGCTTCACCAAGGACGGCGGGGCCTGGTACTACGTGGATGGTGAGGTCAGCTAACCCCTGCAGACTTCTTCCCCCTATCCCTTTTCTCATGACCCTAGAGATTATCTCGGGGTAAAGAGAGAAGGAATAGGGCGATTACCTTATTGACCGGCGCGAAGTTGGGCGTCCAGCTGGGCTAGGTCGGCCTCTGGCTGGGCGTCGCGGCGCGGGGTAGCCGAGCGGGCGAAGTCGCGCACCCAGGCGTCGTCCTTGTACTGGGCGGGCACCCCACCACCTAGCAGGCGCTTGGTGATGGTGGCGGTGGCCAGGTCACCGGCCACCGGCAGGGGCGCGTGGGAGCCAGCGATGATGACGTTGCCCTTGCGTCGGCCCTTGAGCATGGCCGGGTCTGCCACGATGCAGGTGTGCTCAAAGACCCGAGCCATGGCGGCAGCCTCAGCGCGAGCCCCGGCTAGGGAGCGGTCATCGCCGCAGTTGATGATGTAGAGCCCGCCCGCAGTCAGCGAGCGCTCGGCCAGCTGGGTAAATTCGAGGGTGGTCAGTGGTTCTGGGGTGATGTAGCCGGCGAAGACGTCGCGGATGATGATGTCGCGCGATGCCGGGGCAAAACCTTCGGTGACGGCGCGGGCTTCGCCCACCCTGATTTTGAGGGTGGGGGCTTTGGGCAGGTCGAACCATTCGCGTACGTAGGCGGCAAGTTTGCCGTCGAGTTCGACCACGGTGTTGTGGGAGGCCGGGTAGACGTCGGCCAGGTAGCGGGCCATGGAGCAGGCCCCGCCGCCCAGGTGGGTGATGCGGAGCTTGGCCGGGTCGAGGTGGGCGTCGACGAAGGGTTCGATGACAGCCGCCAGCCAGCGCATGTATTCGAAGTCGAGTTCGCGGGGCTGGCCCAGCACGATATGGGAGGATTCCATGCCGTTGATTTCGAGTACCCAGCCGCCGGGGGTGTAGTCGTCTTCGATGAGTTCGGCGATGCCGGTGTCGATGGGGTAGGTGCCTTCAACGAGGGCTTCGGGGGTTTCTACCTGTTTTTTGGGGGTTCGTCTGCGTTTTGCCACCCCTCTAGCCTAGTGGGTGGGGCGGGCTCTGCGGGACTTGCTAGACTGACTTCCTCCCCTCCCTTACGGGAGAAGGGTCCAGGTATCACTACCAGGAGTTTCCTGTTTCATCAATGACAGCCCGCCCTTGAACCCCGCAAGGGGTTTCTTGGCAGGTCTTACACCATCTCCACAGGCGTACACCGCGAGCCCCGCGGCATGGATATTCTGTGCGGCGTTTATATCCCGATCATGCCGGGTGCCGCAGGCTTTGCACGTCCAAAAACGAGCACTAAGGGGTAGGTGCTCTCGCACTACACCGCAGGTGTTGCAGCGTTTAGAAGAGGGGAAGAACCTGTCGATAGCTACCACCTGTTTGCCGTACCACTCAGCCTTATATTCCAGTAGGGTGCGGAACTGGGCGAAGTTGTGGTCAAGGATTGACCGATTCAGCCCAGCCTTAGCGGCCCGGCCTTGACCCCGGGCTGCTTTGGTCATACCTAAGACGTTGAGGTCTTCGATGCAGATCACGTCATAGGTACGAACTAGGGTAGTGGTGGTTTGGTGCAGCCAGTCAGTTTTGGCGTCTCGGGCGGCAGCGTGGGCTCGGGAGAGCTTGAGTTTCGCTTTTTCCCAGTTCTTTGACCCTTTGACCTTGCGGGAGAGGGCACGCTGATAGCGGGTGACGCGCTTGTTCTTGGCGGGTAGATCATAGACGTCGGTGGGGTTGAGTCTTTGACCTGTTGAGAGCACCAGGGCGTCTTTGACGCCCAGGTCAATTCCTACGGTTTTACCCCTTGTAGGTAGGGGAGCTATTTCAGTTTCACACAAAGCTGAGATGAACCAGCGCCCTGCGCTATCACAAGTGACGGTGAGGCTAGAGGCGGCTTCCCAGGGGGCAGGGTTATCCCCTGCAGTAAGGGTAAGGGGTTCACTCATTTTGGCTAGGTAGATAGCCCCGTATTTGACCCTAAAGCCGCGCTGGGAGTAAGTCGCTGCAAGCCGTGATTTCCTACGGGTCTTACATTTAGGGTACTTGGCTCTGCCCTCGAAAAAGTTAGAGAAGGCGCTCTGCAAATGCCGTAGGGCTTGCTGCAGGGGAACGGATGAGACCTCGTTGAGAAAAGCTAGTTCAGGCTCTTTCTTCCAACTGGTCAATGCCTTGTCTGTTTGGGCGTAGCTCACGCGCTCACCCTGTTCATACCAGGTGTTGGTGCGGTAGTGTAGGGCTTTGTTATAGACCACTCGGACGCAACCGAAGGTACGCATCAGCTCTGCTGCTTGCGTTTCGGTGGGGTAGAAACGGCGTTTGTAGGCACGTTTCACAGTACGGGTAGTCATGTTCATGTTCTATCTGGTTAGTGTGTGAGTTTCTGGTGGTTGGGGGTGCGTTTCCTCCCCGCCCTCACGGACGGGGCCTCCACGCGCCATTCCAGGGTGAAAGGACGCGCGCCCGTGGGTTTTGTAGCTGATGGCAGGTACGTGGTGGCGCCGGTGGGCGCTGAGGACGCAGAGAAGTATGTTGACCTGCAGTTGCGGTGCCTGGCGGAGACCTATAACGGGCTGGTAGACCCGGGGTTTGGGGGCCGGCAGGCGGCTAACCGGGATGGCTGGCTGGAAGAGTTTGCTGAGAATATCGCAGCACCCGGTGCCCGCGCCTTTTTTGCCTACGAGAATCCGGCATGGACGCCTGCCGGTGGTCTGAGCTGCGCGGTGGGAGGCAAGATTGATTGGGACGCCCCGATCGGTTTTGCCTTATCCCGCCCCGGCCCCTTGGCTTGGGAGCTAGAAATCGGTCTGCCGCCGGTTGCTGAGGGTACCCGGGAGCTGACCCATCTTTATACCCTTGCCTCGACTCACGGCACAGGGTTGGGTGCGGCTCTTTTTGATGCTGTGCTTTACCCTGATGAGCCTGCCTACCTCTGGTACATCGTGGGTAATGAGCGGGCTCGGGAGTTTTATGGCCGCCGGGGCTTTAAGGACGAGGGGCTCCCCATTGACTGCGGTGGCGCCTGGACCCCCGCTCGAACAGCCCGTATGTACCGCGGGCTGACGCTGCCTTCGCAATAGAGGGGTTCAAGCTTTTCTCCAACCCTACAAAATACTTTACTTTGAAAGTATTATGTGAGAGGGTGGAAGCATGAGCACCACCAAACAGACCGAACACTCCACCCGCGGCTCCTACGTGCACGCCGGGGAAGAATACAATCGCGACACCACCTACATCGAAGACCGCATTGTTGCAGACTCCGCCGCTACTGCCCAGGTTGACCCCGACCACCAGCTCTGGCCGGTCAAGCCCGGCGCCTACCGCCTGGTAGCCGCTCGCGCCTGCCCCTGGGCTAACCGCACCCTGATCGTCCGCCGCCTGCTAGGTCTCGAGGACGCTCTTTCCGTTGGCTTACCCGGCCCCACCCACGACGCCCGCTCATGGACCTTCGACCTGGATCAGGACGGCAAGGACCCGGTACTGGGTATTGAACGTCTGCAGCAGGCCTACTTTGCCCGCTTCCCCGATTACCCCCGTGGTATTACTGTGCCCGCCATCGTCGATATCGAATCAGGTGGCGTTATCACCAATAACTTCCCGCAGATTACCGAGGACTTCTCCAAGGAGTGGAAGGCCTACCAGCGCGAGGGTGCCCCTGACCTCTGGCCCGCTGACCTCGAAGAGGAAATGCGGGCGGTGATGAAGCGTATCTACACCGAAATCAACAACGGGGTCTACCGCTGCGGTTTTGCCGGTTCCCAGGAGTCCTACGAGGCAGCCTACGACCGCCTCTGGGCGGCTCTGGATTGGGTTGAAGAGCGCCTGGCAACCCGTCGCTACCTCATGGGGGACCACATCACCGAGGCTGATGTGCGCCTCTTTACCACCCTGGTACGCTTTGACGCGGTCTACTACAGCCACTTCAAGTGCAACCGCCAGACCCTGGCCTCAATGCCTAACCTCTGGGGCTACGCCCGCGACCTCTTCCAGACCCCTGGCTTTGGCGACACCGTGGACTTCCAGCAGATTAAAGAACACTATTTTATTGTTCACGAGGACATCAACCCCACCGGCATCGTGCCGGTAGGCCCTGACCTATCCGGCTGGCTGACCCCGCACGGGCGTGAGGCGCTAGGTGGTTCCCCCTTCAATGCGGACGCTGGCGCCACCGCCCCTGCCCCGGTGCGAGAAGACGAGCGGGTAGCGTCCGGCCACAACCCCCTCTACCCGGCAGCTTAAGCACCTGCCGCTTCGTCCGCCTCGTAGCCTGGCTCCGCCCCGATACCTCACCCGGGTGGAGCCGAGCTAGCGGGCAAAAAGACTCTCACCCCCTCATCGATTGCTTCGTCACTGATGAGATCCCCCACCCCAGCTAGGTTGGTCAGGTTGCGCACCTGCTGCTGGGCAGTAGGCTCGTAGACCCGAATACCGCTATCGGGCAGGGGAGCAGATGGCTGCTCCCCCACAGCCGGCAGGGTGATGGTGGGGTTATAGAGCTGCACGCTACCAATTTCTACCTTGCGGAGCTGGGTATCGAGCCAGCGGTCCCCTTTCTGTATCACCTCGGTATCTAAGGTGCGCAAGGCTGAGTCGGCGTCCTGGTAGAGGTCAGAGGGGTTAATACTGGCGCTATTGATCAAGCAGTTGCCCAACCCTATTTTCTGAACCCCCGCGTGCACAGCGTTACCGACTCCCGCTATAGCCATCTGTTCCTGCTCGGTGCGAGTGATATCGGGCTTCTGGGCCGTACCGGCGGTAATCGTCGTTTTTACCACGCTGTAGCCACCCATCAAGCCCTGCAGCTCGGGTATTACCCGCTCCGTGCCGGGGTTTGCGCCCGCGATCTTCACGTAGTCCGCAGCCCCGTGAACCGAGGCGCCAGCAGGCCTGTGCTGCATCACGGTAGATGCATCGGGCGCGTAGTCAGGGCGGTCGCCCTGAAGGTAGGGGACGGGGTCACTCTTATACCGGGTATCAACGTGCGTGACCGAAGCCGGAACCTTAATCTCGTCCACCGGACTACCCTGGGTGATGAGCCCCTTGACCCGATAGCGGGAACCGAAGGACGTATTGGCCGCGAGCGCACCGGCAGTCAGCCCGCCCTGGCTAAACCCGGCGAGAATCACCCCGCTCCCCTCGGTGGCACCGGCCTGCTCTAGTGCTCGCTCTACCTGGGTCATCAGGGCCGTGTACTGGTCAGGGGTGAGGTCGGCCCCGTAACCAGAGATAGCACTACCAGCTGTGCCGGCCCAGGTGTTTGTGCCCCCGCGCCAGGGTTGCAAGAAATCCTCGCGCTCGCCGTCGCCGTCCGTCCCGGGAATGGTAACCAGGTACTGGGTTTCACCGGTTTCTGGGTTGTAGAGGGTTTGAACCATGACGTGGTCCCATGCCCCCTGGTAGTGGCCAGCTTCAAAGAGCTCATCGCCCCGGTTCTCTATGCCCTCCATGCGCTGGAAGTGCTCGGCGATTCCGCGGGCGCTCAGGGGTAGCTCCTGCCCGGTGCCGTTGGGTTCAAGCCGGGGAATGCTCTTACCGGGGTCTAGGTTATCGATGCGCAGGCTGGGGTTGAGCGCATCCGTCATATCGCGGGTAGCCCGCAGGTGCCCGGTCGTACCCGTTACCTGCACCAGCTTGTTAAGTCCCTTAGTCGTATCCTGCATGATCTTACGCCCATCGGGAGTAGTGCGAGCCAGTAAGAAGGCATCCTTAACGTAGGTTACCGCCTGCACTGCTCCCCGCTTAACAACCAGTTTGAACAAATCAACCCGGTAACCGAAGGCCGACTCCGTGCCACGCAGCACCGCCATGCCCAGGGTCTGAGCCTGATTCGTCTGGTTAATAACCCGATTCGCGAAGTCCTCCGCCTGCCGGTAGTTCTCAGCGGTGCCTTGCACGCCCCGGGCTAGGCCCCGCATACCCGCCACCAGGGTGGTGAGGGTTAGGGTGCTGGTACCCAAGGACGCCAGGGCGCGGCTGCCTGCCCCCGTCAGGTCGAGGGAGGCCAAAAGGGCCACACGCGCAGTGAGACCGCCCAGTTCCCGACTCACTTCTTCGTACCGCCCAGCCACGGCAGCAAGCTGGTGGGCTAGGGGCTCTAGCTCAGAGAACTCCACCGAGATACGGCCACCCGAAGGCCCTGCCCCCAGAGCACCAGAAACATATGCTGCGCCCACGCCTACCACCCCTCTCCTGCCAAAGTAGCACTCACGCGGGCAAGCAGAGGGTTGTCCATAGCCGAGGTGAGAGCCCCCTGCAGGGCAGGTAGGTTAGCCCGCTCGGCGTGCACAATAAAGTCATCGAAGTCGATATCGTCCAGCACCGCCATACCTGCTAAGGCGGCATCAAAAGCAGCCCCGGCAGCGCCGATAGCAGAAGCCACCAGCTCAAGCTCAGCAGCAACAGCCTCGCCAGCCAACCGCACCTCCTGAGCACTAGCTTCCAGCTTCCCCTGCAGAGCCCTAGCCGCACCCCCTTCTGCCTCTAAAGCACCCTGAAAAGCACGGCCAGCCACAGAATCCCACTGCACCTGCCCCGCAGCTAAAGCCTGCCCAGAGGCCTGCCCGACGGCGTCCGCCTGCCCCAAAACCTGCTGCGCCAGCGCAGCAGACCACTCCCGCACCCGCTGGGCCAAACCCAACGCACCCGCCGACGCGCTCGCACCCCCCTGACTCCCCAGGCCAACCCTGCCCGCAGCCGCAACAAGCTCATACACCGAAGGCATCGCTTTTCCTCCTCACTTCTTTCACGGGCGATTCCTTAGCCCACACCCTAAAAGCAGCACCCAGCCGAGCACCAGCGTCCGCTCTCCTGTGGATAAGCCCCACCCCGGCCGTCCGCGCCCATCACCCCAAAATTGGTGCAGCCGTGACGCACGATGACGCAGTGAGTTCACACCCCTTGACGGCAGCCACCCTCCCCGTAAAAGCCCATCTCACACCCCCGCTAAAACGTGCGCCACCCCACCAAGCCGTGAGAAACTAGAGTCATGTCTCATCGCGAAAACTGCACCACCCTGCCCTCTGGCCGTCGCTCCCTCACCGGCGCAGGCCTTGCCCTCGGCGCCCTCGACGGACGCTACAAGGCCGCCACCGAGCCCCTGGTCGACTACCTCTCAGAAGCCGCCCTCAACCGCGACCGCATCCACGTTGAGGTCGAATGGTTCATCTACCTCTGTGACCACCAGGTCCTGCCCGGCCTCGAACCCCTCACCGACGAGCAGCGCGCCGGCTTGCGCGCCATCGTCACCGACTTCACCGAAGAATCTGCCGCTGAACTGGCAGAAATCGAGGCCGTCACCGTGCACGACGTCAAGGCTGTCGAATACTTCATCGCCCGCCGCCTCGAGCCCCTTGGCCTGGGCTATCTGAAGCCCCTGGTCCACTTCGGCTGCACCAGCGAAGACATCAACAACCTCTCCTACGCCCTGGGTATCAAGGACGCCGTCATCAACGTCTGGCTGCCCGCCGCCCGCGGCCTGGTTGAGCAAATCATGAAGCTGGCCGAAGAGGCCCGCGACGTGCCCATGCTCTCTCGCACCCACGGTCAGCCCGCCACCCCCTCCACCCTGGGTAAAGAGCTAGCTGTCTTCGCCTACCGCCTGAACCGCCAGATCAAGCACGTTGAAAACGCCGAGTTCCTGGGCAAGATCAATGGTGCAACCGGTACCTACTCCGCCCACGTTGTATCTGTACCCACCGCTGACTGGCAGAAGATCTCTGAAGAGTTCGTCACCGGCCTGGGTCTGGACTGGAACCCCCTGACCACCCAGATTGAAAACCACGACTGGCAGGCTGAGCTCTACTCCTCCATCGCCCACTTCAACCAGGTGCTGCACAACCTCTGCACCGATGTGTGGAGCTATATCTCTATCCGCTTCTTCCGTCAGGTTCCCGTTGCGGGCGCAACCGGTTCATCCACCATGCCCCACAAGGTCAACCCCATCCGCTTCGAGAACGCCGAGGCCAACCTCGAAATCTCCAACGCCCTGCTGAACACCCTGGGCTCAACCCTGGTGCAGTCCCGCTGGCAGCGAGACCTGACCGACTCGTCCTCCCAGCGCAACATCGGTGTAGCCTTCGGCCACTCCGTGCTGGCTATCTCTAACGTGGTCAAGGGCCTGGAGCGCCTGGACATCGCCACCGACGTCATCGCCCAAGACCTCGACGAGAACTGGGAGGTCCTGGCCGAGGCTATCCAGATGGTCATGCGCGCCGAAGCAATCGCGGGCGTCCCCGGCATGGAGGACCCCTACGAGCGCCTCAAGGAGCTGACCCGCGGCCACCGCGTTGATGCAGCCCGCCTCAAGGAGTTCGTCGCCGAGCTCGGTCTGAGCGAGGACGCCGAAGCCCGGCTTTCCGAGCTCACCCCGGCAACCTACATCGGCCTGGCCCCCTCCCTGCTGGGGCACGCCACCCGCTAAGGTCGGGTCAGGCACAGGTATCAGCGCTCCTTGCCAGCTGTTACCTGTTCCTTCCGCTGAATACACAAACGCAGACCCCGTGCAGGCGTCATCTTCCACCTACGAAGACAGCATCTGCGCGGGGTTTCTTACAATAGACCTATGATCGAAACTTCCCGCCCCACAGACAGCTCACCTGAGCAGGTTCCCCTGGCTGTGCGCCGCCTGCGCAAGCTCTGTGCCCGCTACCCCGAAGCCACCCCCGCCACCCTGGCAGAGCGCCTGGGCGGAATCTTCGTGCGCGACTTCACCCTGGTCGGGTCAGCCCAGGCAGGTGCGCAGGAGCTGACGCCCAACGTCCTCGGCAGTGTCACCCGCAACCGGCGCGTTGCCGGGCTCACCCAGGCAGCCGCCCACCTGGGCGCGGTGCAGCAGGGCATGGCTACCTACAGCAGGGCCGCCAACAAAGGCATCACCACCACAGCCCATGTGGGCAGCGCCCAAGCAGTCAAGACCTACCTGCACGGCATGGCCCTGCTCTACGGGCTAAAAGTTGAAAGCAGCGACGAGGCCGCAGCAGCCGTTTTAGGGCAGGACGTCAACGAGCTACTCACCCAGGTCGAAAACATTCCCAGCACCGGAGTGCGCCAGGGGCAGCAGATGAATATTCTAGGGGCCGTGGCCGCCATCGGTCTGCGCAACCCCCAGACCCTGCTGCTGGTCAAGGCGGGCGAGCAGCTGGTCAAGGCAGGAGGCGCTGTTTTCGCTAGTCAGAAGATGCGCCGGGATTTTGCCCAGCAGCTCATTACCCAGGTGGAGCAGAACCTGGGAGCCGCCCCCGGGCAGCTACCTGCCAGCACCCGCGCGGTCTTAGACAGCGGTCAGGACGCTGGAACCCCGGGCGCGGGGGCAGGGCAGGGCAACAGCGGCTCGGTTCCTGCCACTGATGACGCTGACCTGCTAGAACTTTCTGCCGAAGAGGTCAGTGCCATTGAAGCACCCGAGCCCGTGGCGCCCTCTCCCCTCGATGAGCCTGAGCCCGTAGAGCCCTCCCAGCTTGAGGCCCCCGAGCCGGTGACCGCGTCTGTGCTTGAAGAACCGGCCCCGGTGGTGACCGAAACTCAGGTGCGACCCAGCACCGAGGCAGAGCTGGCAGCAGCCGACGGGGCAACCGCCAAGGGGGCCCGCCTAGCTGCCCGCGCGTTCGTCCACGCCCGTTCTCGTTTTAAGGGTTAAAAGTAGGGACCAGATTCTTACCGAATACCGTGTGGACGTTAGGTACATCGGTAGAAATCTGGTCCCTACTGTGAAGAGACGGGTGCGGACGCCTAGGGGCAGTTCGCGTGCCCGGGATAGAAGCTCCGCCTAAGAGTTGAAGGGCTGGGCGCAGGCTGCCATGGTGCCCTCGGTGTAACCCTTCGTGAACCAGCTGACACGCTGCTCTGATGAGCCGTGGGTCCACAGGTCGGGGTTAACCTCTTGACCCGAAGAACGCTGAATCGCGTCATCGCCAATGGCGCGGGCCGTATCAATCGCCTGCTGAATCTGGCTCTCGGTTAAGGGGTCGAGCAGGGCGTTTTCACCCTTATCAGCTTGGGAAGCCCAGACCCCGGCATAGCAGTCGGCCTGAACCTCAACCTGCACAGCACCCGAATCAGCACCCGGGTCCTGGTAGTTGGAGTACTTCAGGGTGCCCATGGTCTGCTGAATGTGGTGGGCGAACTCGTGGGCGGTCACGTACATGACCGCAAAATCGCCGTTGGAGCCACCCATAGCCTTGAGCTGGTCAAAGAAGGGAACCGACATATACACGGTCTGGTCAGCCGGGCAGTAGAAGGGGCCGGTCTGCGAGATATTGGCGGTACCGCAGCCGGTAGAAAGCTGACCTTCACCCAGCACCAGGTCGGGTGCGGTGTAGGAGATACCCGCCTCTGCTGGGAGCTTCTCTTCCCACACCATGTCCAGGCTCACGCCGGTCGCCAGAATACGGCAATCATCGTAACGGTTGGCGTCCTCATAGGTCTGGCAGTGATCAAAGTTCCCGGCACCGGTGACCTGGCCCTGCTGGGCTTTGGTGCCGTACATGGAGCTAGAGCCCCCGGTCAGACCGCCAAGGCCGCCCGAGGCAAAGAGGAAGATAGCACCAAGAACAAGCACACCGGGAATACCGAACTTCCGTGCCACGCTACCCATGAGCATCATCATGAGCGGGTTCGCACCACCGGCACCACCGGAGCGGCCGTTGCCGCCCGATGAGCCTCGCTGGGAGTAGTTGTTATTTAGGTTGTCGTTAAAACCCATGGCAGTTCTCTTTACTTCTCAAGCTGCGCGGTCTCACCCTGCGCACCCTCGGAAGTGTCGGCGTCCTCGCCCTTGCCACCCTCAAACTTGGGGGCCCGGTCGGAGTTAAGGGCATCGGGGAAGACAGCGGGCAGGGCACCGAAGGTCTGCTCGACCGACTTGACCACATTCTTACCCAGGGCCAGGTTGGCACCGCCACCCACCACAGCACCAATACCGAACGGCAGGGCACGGCCAAGCAGGGCGCCGGACTGGCGGGTCAAGAAGCGCTTAATGAACATATTGCGGATGGTGCGCTCGATACTGAACACCTTGCCGGAGTCCTTGGAACCCATCATCATGCCCCACTTGCGGGAGACACCGCCGGTCTTACCGGTATGGGCCAGGATTGAGTTCATGAGCACGGAGCCGTCCTCACCCAGCATGATGGCCATGACCATGAGACGGGATTTTTCGGGGTCATCTACGTGCACGCCGTGCAGCTCAGCCATAGCCTGCGCGTAGATAGCGGTGCGCTCCAGGTAGCCGCCAACCGCCAGGGCAGACAGACCAACGGACGCCGCAGTACCCAGACCCGGCACGAAGGCGGTTGCGCCCACGGCGCCGCCACCAACGGTCACATCGCGCAGGTAGGCCTTTTCGAGGCGCTTGGCAATCTGGTCGGGGGTCTCGTTAGGGTGCTTCTCACGCATCTTCTTGAGCATGGAAACAATCAGGGGGCGCTGAACCTTCAGCACAGTATCGACAGTGCGGGTAACCGCGGGCTTGGGCTGACCGTTAGCGTCGAAAGCGCTAGATGCGTTGAAGTTGAACATAGCTTTTAGTTTACCGGCAAATAGCTGTAAACACAGTGTGCTTGCTATTGTGTACGCCCTAGGCGTGGCGGGCTGCGGTAGCTCACGGTGGCAACTGTGGCGCCCAATGGGCCGCCGTGATCCTGCTCGGGGCTGCCTTCGCCGGCATGAACGGGGCCTTCTACCACCCCATTGAGCTGCTCCCCCTGGGGCTGGCAGTCTCAGTGGAGTTTATCGGCCCGCTGGTTCTGGCAGCTGTGCTCTCCCGCCGACCTATCGACGCCCTCTGGATTGGACTAGCCACCGTGGGCAGACTCATCGACGGGGCTGGCGGCCCTGCGCCGCCTGCCCAACAACGTCTTCTCTATTCTGCTCAGCCTAGAACCCGGCATCGCGGCTATCGGCGGCTGGCTGTTGCTCCCCCAAGACACCGGCGCCCTGCGCTGGACGGCAATTCTACTGCTGACGGTAGCCTCCATGGGCATCACCATCACCTCCCACCCCAAGCGGGCAGCGGGCGAGCCCGCTCCTGTCACCAGCACTATTGCTCAGGTAGACGCGCCCTAGCCCAGTTTCCCCAGGAGTTCCACCAGCTCGTCGGTTCCCAAGGCGGACGCCGGGTGCGGCCCGGCACCAACCAGGCCGGTGACGGCGTCCTGGGGGAGCGCCACGTGCGAGCCCACCAGAATGAGGTTGCCCGCGTAGCGTCCGCTCAGCATGGTGGTGTCGGCCAGGCACCAGACGTGCTCAAAGACCTCTAATAGGGTTCGGGCCTGGGCCGCGAAGAAGCTCAGCCCGGCGTCGTCCCCCACGTTGACCGCCAGGAGCCCGCCCGCACTCTCACTACTGGCAGGAGCCAGGGAGTCACGCAGGTCGGTGTAAAACTCGGCGGTGGTCAGGTGGGGCGGGGCCTCCCAGCCCGAGAAAATATCGAGGACGACCAGGTCAAGTCCGCCAGGGGCACCCAGCTCATCTTTTAGGCTGGGAGCAGCCGCGGCGGCGTCCTCAATCAAAATCTGGCAGTTGGTCCCCGCGGGCAGGGGTAGCTGCTCCATCACGAAACCGGGTAGCTCCCGCTCAATATCGACGGCCAGCTGGGCAGAACCGGGGCGGGTGGCCTGAATGTAGCGCACCAGGGTCAGCGCCCCAGCCCCCAGGTGGGCGGTGGTGATCGGTTCGCCCGGTACCCCCTGAAGGTCGACCAGGTTGCCGATGCGGCGCAGGTACTCGTAGAAGATGAAGTCGGGGTGGGCCAGGTCCACGTGGGACTGCTCCGCCCCACCGATTTCAAGGATACGGCCGGTCTCAGAGAAGCCGTCGGGGGCAACAGAGGCGCTCAGGCCAGAGAAGGACAGCTGAATAGTGCGTGACATGCTCTCTAGCCTAGCGCCTGTTACCTAGTGCAGGTGCCGCAGGTCTTCATCGGCGGCCAGGGAACGCGGCTCCATCTGGAAGGTGGAGTGCTTAATAGAGACCTCAAAATGCTCGGCCACACAGCTTTGCAGATTCTTGAGAATCTCCACCGAGTGGCCGGTGGTGAAGCACTCGTCGTCCAGCACGATGTGGGCGGTGAGCACCGGCAGGTCGGAGGAAATCTGGGTGGCGTGCAGGTCGTGCACGGCAACCACGTGGGGCTGGCCTTCGAGGTGGCGGCGTACCTCGTCGAGGTCGAGCCCGCGCGGGGTTGATTCCAGCAGCACCGAGGCGGTTTCGCGGAAGAGCTTGACGGTGCGCGGGATAATCAGCAGACCGATGAGCACAGCCACTAGGGCGTCGGCCTGGTAGAAGCCGGTACGCCAGATAATAAGGGCCGAGATAATAACCGCCACCGACCCCAGGGCGTCATTGAGCACTTCCAGGAAGGCGGCCCGCATGTTGAAGTTGGTGCGGTCGCCGCCCACCAACACCGCAATCATCACAATGTTGCCCACCAGGCCAATGACGCCGAAAATCAGCACTTCACGGCCGGGTATGGGGGCAGGTTCCAGCAGGCGCTGCACCGCCTCGTAGAGCACAAAGAGCCCAACCCCGAGCAGCACAGCGGCCTGGAACATGGCTGAGAGCACCTCAACCCGGCGGAACCCCCAGGTGTGGCGCGAGGACGCCGGCAGGCGGGCCAGACGCGCGGCGGCCAGGGCAACACTGACCCCCAGGGCATCGGTGAAAACGTGGACCGTGTCAAAGAGCAGGGCCAGAGAACCGGTCAGCCAGGCTCCGGTCAACTGGAAGGCAACCAGTGACCAGGCAATAACCACCACAATGATAAGGCGGCGCTCGTTAGCCCCGCCACCGTGGGAATGCCCGTGGGCATGGCTGTGGGAGTGGCCCATGGTGTGCCCTTCTAGTAGATGCCGAACCCCTTATAGGAGCCAACCGGCTGGGTGATATCAGAGTCAACATGATCAACCCTACCAGCGGTATCGCCGCCGGTCAGTTCGGCAAGGAGCTGCTCACAGGCGTCCGCACTGCCCTGGGCGATGATCTCAACCGACCCGTCGTCCATATTTTTGGCGTAGCCCACCATCCCCAGGGGCTTAGCGATACCGGCTACCCACCAGCGGAAACCCACGCCCTGCACGTGCCCGTAGGCGGTGGCCATAAGCTGGGCCTCGGCCGGTTCGGCGGGGGCTTTATCGGTGAAGATATCAAAGAAACCCATGTCAGGTGATCTTTCTCTAGTAGTCCAGCTTGGCGTTGGCCAGAACGGGCAGGGCGGAGCGGGCGCGGTCTACCTCAGAGAGGTCAAGGTCAACCACCAGAATTTCGGGGGCTTCACCCGCCTCAGCCAGGGTCACGCCGAAGGGAGAAACCGCCCGGGAATAGCCCACGCCGGTTGGCTGGGTGATATCTGCCCGCGGGTCAGCGCTCGTGGGGGAAGCCTGGTCAACAGCCAGCACAAACATGTTGGAATCCAGGGCGCGAGCGCTGGTCAGAATCTGCCACTGGCTCACCTTGCCCTCTCCCCCAGCCCAGGACGCCGCCACCACCGTCGCCTTCGCCCCGGCGCGGGAGTAGTCGGCAAAGAGCTTGGGGAAGCGCACGTCGTAGCAGGTAGCCAGACCGATTTTGGTGCCGTCCACGGTGATGGTCACCAGTTGCTCACCGGCCTTGACCCCCTCAGATTCTTTAAACCCAAAGGCGTCGTAGAGGTGCATCTTGGTGTAGACAGTCTCTGCCCCGTTCTGGTCGAAGCAGTAGAGGTTGTTGTAGACCCGCAGGTTCCATTCGTCAGCTAGCTGCACCGGGGCGAAGCCGCCCACCACCACGGTCACGTAGTTCTCGCGCGCGATGTTAGCGAGGGCGGTGCGGAAGGTCAGCTCGTGCTGGGCCGCATCGTCATACAGCCGACCGCCAAAGCTGAGCATGGCCGCCTCGGGGAAGACCACCAGGCGGGCACCGCGCTCTGCCGCGAGCGCCGTGTATTCACGAATCGTCTCGATGTTGCGGGCAACGTCTTTGGTACTGAGCATCTGGGCGAGAGCTATCTTCATACCTTCAACTCTAGAGGGCGCAGCTGGCGGTGACCAGGTTAACGCGCTTAGAGCCCGGCTGCCTGTTTGAAGGCCGCCACCATGTCGGCGGTGCTGGTGGCGGAGTCGACGTTCTCAAGTTTGGTGCCCTCCACCACGAAGCTGGGGGTTCCCTTCACACCTGCGGCGACGCCGTCCTGATACTCCTGCTCAATCAGGGCAAGAGCCTCTTCGCTCGGCAGATCGGATTCGAAGCGGGCACGGTCCAGGCCCAGCGCCTCAGCATAATCTCCCATGAGGGTGGCAAACTGGGCGGTATCGGTGATTTCCTTCCAGTCAGCCTGGTGGGTGTAGAGGTGGTCAGCCATCGCCACATAGGCCCCCTGGGCCTCAGCAGCCTGCACAGCCTGGGCGGCGGGAACCGCGTTGGCGTGCATCGACAGCGGGAAGTGGCGCACCGTCACGTTCATGGTGCCCTCTAACTCGGCAGCGGCCTCACGGTACTTGGGGTCAGCCTTAGCGCAATAGGGGCACTGCAAATCGGTGTAGAGGGTCACCGTGGGGGCGCCGTCGGTCACCGCGTTGAGCTGATAGCCAGCATCGGTGCGGACGCCCGCCGCACCTTCCTCGCTTGCGGCAGCAGAAGCGCTACCGGCAGTCTCGCTAGAACCACCACAGGCCACCAGCCCCAGCAGGGGCAGGGCGCTCACAAGGGCCCGGCGGGTAAGTTTCACAGACATAAGACTCTTTCTCTCAGACGATACTTCTGACCCCAGCCTAACCACCCGCCCGCGTACCCTGCGGGCACAAACTGTCAGCAAGCGTCCGCCCCTCATGAGATACCACACAAACGCACGCCGCGCCGCCCCTAAAGCCCACCCAAAGGAATAAACTCAGAAGTAAACATACGGTAGCCCCACAGCCACCGTAACCCACAAAAACACAGCCACAAGGATGTAGACCCAGATGACCAACGGCATGTACATTTCCGCAATGAACCAGGGCACAGGCAAGTCCCTCATCGCCATCGGCCTGCTCGACTCCCTACTCAAAGAAACCGACCGCGTCGGCTTCTTCCGCCCCGTCTTCACCGGTGAAATCGAGTCCCAGGACCCCCTCATCCGTCTGCTCCGCACCAAATACAACCTCAGCGACGCCCAGGCCCGCGGAGGTGTCTCCCTCGAACGCTGCCGCGAACTGCTCGCATCCGGCGACCACGAAGAAATGTCATCCATCGCCGTCTCCGTCTACTCCGAGATGGCCAAGCACTGCGACGCCATCATCGTCGACGGCACCGACCTGCTCTCCCACAACGCAGCAACCGTAGAATTCGACCTCAACGCCCAGTTCGCCAAAGACCTCGGCACCCCCGTCATCGCCGTCGTCGGCGCCCAAGAATCCACCGTCTCAGACGTCGTCAACGCCGTTGACGTCGCCCGCACCGAACTGCACGGCGCCAAGGTAGACGTGCTGGCCGTCATGGTCAACCGCGCCCGCCCCGAACTGCGCGAAGAAATCCTCAAGAACGTCAAGCGCGGCCCCTCCAACCGCCCCGTCTACGTCCTGCCCGAACTGCCCGAAATCTCACTGCCCACCGTCGCCGAAGTGGTCTACAACCTCGGCCTCAACCACGAGGGCATGAGCCAGGACTTCCTCGACCGCGACATCCACGACATCAAAATCGCGGCCATGACCGTCTCCAACTTCCTCTCCCAGTTCACCGACGGCGACTTCGTCATCGTCCCCGGCGACCGCTCCGACATCATGGTCGCAACCCTCGCGTCCGCCCTCTCCCCCACCTTCCCCGCCCCCTCCGGCATGCTGCTCACCGGCGGCCTCGCCGCAGAACTCAAGGGCGACACCGCCATCGGCCAGCTCGTCGAAAAGGCCCCCTTCCCCGTCTTCTCCACCCAGCTCGACACCTTCAAAGCCGGCCGAGCCGTCTCCATGGTGCGCGGCCAGCTCGCCCTCGGCCAGCCCCGCAAAATCGCAACCGCCCTCGGCGAATGGTTCCGCAACGTCGACGAAAAGGAACTCTTCGAGCGCCTCGAACTCGAACGCCCCGCCACCATGACCCCCCTGCGCTTCCTGCACAACCTCATCGAAAAGGCCCGCAGCGACCGCCGCTCCATCGTGCTGCCCGAAGGCTACGACCCCCGTATCCTGCGCGCCGCATCCATCATCGTCCGCCGCGACTTCTGCGACCTCACCCTCATCGGCAACCCCGAAAAAATCGCAGAAATCTGCCAGCGCGAATCCATCGACCTACCCATCGCAGAAGACGGCAAGCGCGGCGTCACCATCATCGACCTCGACAACAACGACTACACCGAGGACTTCGCCAAAACCTACGCCGAACTGCGCGCCCACAAGGGCATGACCCTCGAAGGCGCCCAGAACCGCATGATGGACCCCTCCTACTTCGGCACCATGCTCGTCCACAAGGGCATCGTCGACGGCATGGTCTCCGGCGCAGTGAACACCACCGCCAACACCATCCGCCCCTCCCTGGAATTCATCAAGACCCGCGAAGGCGTCAAGGTCGTCTCATCCGTCTTCCTCATGCTCATGGAAGACCGCGTGCTCGTCTTCGGCGACTGCGCAGTGAACCCCAACCCCAACTCCGAGCAGCTCGCCGACATCGCCAAGGCTTCAGCAGAGACCGCCCGCCAGTTCGGCGTTGACCCCAAGGTCGCCATGCTCTCCTACTCCACCGGCACCTCCGGCTCTGGCACCGACGTCGAACTCGTCGTCGAAGCCACCGAGAAGCTACGTGAGGCCAACCCCGACTTCGCCTTTGAGGGCCCCATCCAGTTCGACGCGGCCTCCAATATGTCGATCGCCTCCTCCAAGCTCCCCGGCTCAGAGGTCGCAGGCCAGGCAACCGTGTTCATCTTCCCCGACCTGAACACCGGCAACAACACCTACAAGGCTGTGCAGCAGACCTCCGGCGCTGTAGCCGTCGGCCCCGTCCTGCAGGGCCTGCGCAAGCCCGTCAACGACCTCTCCCGCGGCGCTACCGTCGATGACATCATCAACACCGTAGCTATCACCGCGATTCAGGCCCAGACCCTCTAAATTAAAGGAAAACACTTTCATGCTCGTACTCGTTATTAACTGCGGTTCCTCATCTGTGAAGTACCAGGTGCGTGACACCGCCGCTGCCGGTGAAGAGAACCAGGTCATCGCTAAGGGCCTGGTCGAGAACATCGGCTCCGCAGAGATTCCCACCCACACCGAAGCCCTCGACATCATGGCTCAGGCCCTGGTTGAGCCCCTGCACGGTAAGACCATCGACGCTATCGGCCACCGCATCGTTCAGGGCGGCGACGTCTTCTCAGAGCCCGTGCTGGTCACCGACGAGGTCATCGCCAAGATTGATGAGCTCTCCCCTCTGGCTCCCCTGCACAACCCCGCCCATGTGCTGGGCCTGAAGGCTGCCCAGGAAACCTACCCCGGCGTCCCCATGGTTGCCGTCTTCGACACCGCCTTCCACGGCACCATGCCCGAGCACGTCTACCGCTACGCTGTGCCCGAAGAACTGGTGGAGAAGTACGGCGTGCGCCGCTACGGCTTCCATGGCACCAGCCACGACTACGTCACCGGCATTGCCGCTGACTTCCTGGGCCTGGACCGCTCCGACTTCAACGGCGTGATTGCCCACCTGGGTAACGGCGCGTCCGTCACCGCTGTTGAGGGCGGTCAGTGCCTGGACACCTCCATGGGCTACACCCCCCTGGCTGGCCTGGTCATGGGTACCCGCTCCGGCGACATCGACCCCTCCGTGCTGACCTCCATCATGATGCGCGACCCCGAAATGACCCCCGCCAAGATGGACTCCCTGCTGAACAAGGAGTCCGGCCTGCTCGCTATCGCTGGCAACAACGACATGCGCGCCGTAGTTGAGGCTATGGAAGCTGGGGACGAGCGCGCCAAGCTGGCCCTGGACATGACCTCCTACCGCCTGGCTAAGTACATTGGCGCCTACCATGTAGCTGTTGGTGGCGCTAAGGCCCTGGTCTTTACCGCAGGTATTGGTGAGAACTCTCACCAGTTCCGCAAGCTGGCTGTTGAGCGACTGGGTGCCCTGGGCATCAAGCTGGACGACGACGCCAACAAGGTACGCGGCGACGAGCCCCGCCTCATCTCCACCGAAGACTCAGCCATCCCCGTACTGGTAGTACCCACCAACGAAGAAAAGGCTATCGCTGAGGCTACCGAGGCCCTGGTTGCCTAAGTTTTAGGGCTTCGCCACTGTAGGGCGGGGTTTCTTTCGAGCTACGGTTCTTTACTGTGTTTCGAAGGAAACCCCGCTTTTCGTTTCTATCCAGGTAGCAAATCCAGGTAGCAAGACCCACCAGGCTAGGGGCACCCCCGAGGAAACCCTTGAACAATCTATCAACTTTTTTCAGATAACTTCTTGACCAAATCCTCACCTTAGCATTAATGTCAGAAGCACAAGAACTCACTCTTGATCCCCAAGTCTCAGCCAAAGACGGCTGACCAAGCACTCAAGGAAATCCCCCATGAAAACCAAACCTTTCGGGCAGTTTTTTATTTTATTTTTTCGCGATTACATTGTCTATCACAAATAGTTCAACAATGCTTCAAGCTCAAGAAGTTTCATTCCAAGAATTTTCTATACTCACAGATTCAGAGATAAACACTGAAGAGAACATTGATAGCGAATATCTAATCAACTCAGGGCTTACGCCCGAACAGTCTGAAATAATTCTTCATGCAGAAAATGAGTAACAGTATGATGCAGGAATTCAGTCGATACACTCATTTTTTGAAAACGATACAAGACATAAAAATATTCAGCCGATCCCACCAATACTATATGACACCCCTAAAAACTTAAATTCCGGCCATGAAATTCAAGCAAACGCCCCAGTCTCCCACTACTGGATCAACAGAGAAGGGAGAACAATAAATCTTAGAAGAAACATTAAAACAAAGATCGAAAGTAAGCACAATTTAACATGGAGAGTCCCCCGGGCTGTCACGAACTACTACAGCAAGAAATACTATGTAAATGGCCAAAAAATATACCTATGAGGCGAAGGTTCACCATATTCGCTGCACAGGCTGGTTTTTCTGGAGAAAATGTAGAATCATCGATACAGTTACAGTGTTGACTAGCTTTGATTTCAGAACCAATACGTCCGATGGGAAACATTTTGGAGTCACTACAACCTATTGTAAAAATCGTGGCGATTTATGCCCAGATTTTGCAAAGAAAGCACTTAACATATGACTGAATCCATAGCAAAGTTGCTAGTTTGTTTAGCAAAGATAGAATATTCGCAGCCAAGACACTGTATTCAGTCCATAAAGATTGACCCCGAGTCATCTGCAGCTAATATAAAGTTCAAAAATTCTAAAAGTATCCATTTAAATAAAAGTTGCGCCGTTCAAAGTGTATACCAAATGTTTCATCATGAATTTGGAGAAGACCTTTGCGAACCTTCCCAGATACAACCCGATATAACTGATGATCCTCAACAAACCTGGCCCAACCTTCTTGATGATCTCGGTTCCTACTACAATGTTTTTTCTGAAGAATCACCTTCCCTCCCTATCCAGCTACTCCACCTCAGCAACCATCATAGCCAGGCACTTATAACCCTGATCCGCGGTAGCGTCACATACAGATTCAGTTACGACTACAGTGGGTACCCAGCCGCCCTACCTGTTTCCCTGACTTATCTCATCTTGAACCCCGATACAGACCCCTTTGAACCAGAACTCAACAGAATACTAAAATAACAAAGGAGGCATTCCTGCCTATTTGCTAGTGTGGGTATCAGAAGATAGCACACCACCTAGCAGGAACAGGCATGAGCGAGAACACACCCGGCGACAACCAACCCGGCAACCAGCCACCCCACCCCGGCGCAGCCCGCCCACAGGCGTCCGCGCACATCAACGAGCAGGGCCTCACCCAGCCCCTACCCAACGACCTCAGCGACGGCTGGCTACCCGAAGACACGCGCCAGCGGCCCCTCTCGCCCCTGCCCGCGCCCAAGCTCTTCGGCTTCCAATCCCTGCTGCCCTTCAAGTTCCTCAATGCACTGCGCCACCCCGCAGAACTGCCCCTGGTCGTCATGGCCTACGCGCTCACCATCATGCTCTACGTGGGCGGCGGTATCTACCTCATCTACTCACTCTTCAGCAGCGTGCTAGGGGACGACTTCGTCAACTACCAAATCAGTAACCTGGTCGGCCAACTCATCGCCATCGCCATTTACCTGCCCCTAGGTATCTTCTTCGTCCGCGGTGCCATGTACGGCCAGCTGCGCCTCAGCGGGGTGCGCATTACCCCCACCCAGTTCCCCGAGGCCTACCAGATGGTTGTTGAAGCCGCCCACGCCGCCGGCCTGCGCCGCGTACCCGACGCCTACGTCGTACTCGGCAACGGCCAAATCAACGCCTTCGCCTCAGGCCACGGGCACCGCCGCTTCATCGCCATCTACTCCGACCTCTTCGAAATCGGTGGCGCAGCCCGCAACCCCGAAGCCCTGCGCTTCATCATCGGGCACGAGGTAGGGCATATCGCCGCCGGCCACGTCAGCTACTTCCGCCTGATTTTCACCAGCTTCTTCATGCAGATTCCGATTCTCGGCAACCTGCTCTCCCGCACCCAGGAATACACCGCCGATAACTTCGGCTACCGCTACGCCCCCGACGGCGCCGAAACCACCACCACCGTACTCGCCGCCGGTAAGTACCTGATGAACGACGTGAACTTCCACGAACTAGCCAACCGGGCCGTCTACGAGCGCGGCTTCTTCACCTGGTTCGCGAACATCGGGTCCACCCACCCACCGGTGACCTGGCGCGCCCACGCTCTGCGCGACCGCACCGAACCCGGCCGCCTGATCTGGCGACCCAAGAACAACCCGCCCTACCCGCTGTCCATGATTCCAGCGGCGGAACCTGCCGAAGCCTGGGCCGACCCCCTACAGGCCACCGACCACCTGGCCACCTACCCCGAACGCGCCGACAACCAGCACTGGGGTTCAGTCAACACAACCTACCGCCGCCCTGCCCAGTACCGCGACCGCACCGTGGGCGACATGCTCTACACCGGCTGGGTACCCCCGCACTACCGCCAGCGCACCCCCTGGAACGGCTTCGGAGCCCCCTCACCGCAGGAACCCCAGCAGGCACCGGGCCAGTCACCTGAGCAGCAGGGTCAGGACGCCGGGAGCGGCCCAGGTGCTACGCCTCGGGAAGGCGAGCGCCCGGCGTCCGCCCCTGTCAACCCGCCCACTGACCAGGGCTAACCCTCGACATGAAAACCCCACCCCAACCTATTGCCCACATCACAGGCATAGGTTAGGGTGGGGTTTATTATCCCTCAAGGAAGAAGGTGAGCCCCGTGGGTTTTCTCTACGCTATCGCAGGCATTGTTGCCCTGATTCTAGCCGCGCGCGGCGGCGCTAAGTGGTACGCAAACGAGCAAAAACAAGACTAAGGAAGGACGCAATAATGCAAACCCCCACCAAACGTCAGGCTCTTCTCTGGTCAGTTGCTGCACTCATGAGCATCAACTTCATCTGCGCCATTATCTTTGCTGCGGGAGGCCGTACTAACGACGGCATAATCATATTCGCCATCGGTTGCGCGGTTGCAGGTTGCCTGGGAAGTCTCATAGCCACCTTTTATCGCTCCCCTGAAGAGTAGCCAACAACCTTACAAAAATCGACCGCCGCATATTTGGCACCCAAACCCAAGAGTAGAATGGGCTAAATGGCCCTACCCCAGAAATTGCGCTCCTGGCGCCCTGACCCGCTGATTACCCTGATTCTGCTCGCCGTTGCCCTGGCGATTATCTTCCCAGCGCGCGGGGACTTCGCCGAGGGGTTCAGCGTAGCTACCAAAATCGCTATCGGCCTGCTCTTCTTCCTCTACGGTGCCCGGCTCTCACCCCAAGAAGCCCTGCAGGGCCTGAAAAACTGGCGGCTCCACAGCACCATTCTGGGCTTTACCTACCTCATCTTCCCGCTCATCGGCCTAGCCCTCTACCCTGTGCAGGGCATTATCGGCCGGGAGCTCTACCTGGGTCTGCTCTTTATGACCCTGGTGCCATCCACCGTGCAGTCCTCGGTAGCTTTCACCTCTATCGCCAAGGGCAATGTGGCTGGGGCAATTGTTAGCGCGAGTGCCTCGAATATCGTGGGTGTGATAGCCACTCCCCTGCTGGTCATGCTGCTGATGCAAAGCGATCAGCTCACCATCTCAGGCTCCGTTTTTGGTGATATCGCGCTCCAGCTACTGCTACCCTTCGTGCTGGGTCAGCTCCTGCGCCGCTGGGTGGGCGATATAGCTAAGAACAAGCTCACCAAGCACGTTGACCGTCTCTCCATTGCCATGGTGGTCTACGCGGCTTTTTCAGACGGCATTGTGCAGGGCATCTGGACCCGCATTAGCCCCTGGCAGATTCTGCTCCTGGTTCTTCTGTCCATTGCCCTGGTTGAGTTCCTACTCTGGCTCAGCGGGGTTGTCTCAAAGAAACTGGGCTTTAGCTACGGCGACCGGGTGGCGGTGCAGTTCTGCGGTTCGAAGAAGTCCCTGGCAACCGGCCTGCCCATGGCAGCGGTAATTTTCGGGGGCGGAGCCGTGGGTGCCCTCATTCTGCCGCTCATGATTTTCCACCAGGTTCAGCTCATGATTTGCGCCGCCAAGGCTGCCCGCTGGGGTAGGCAGACCCAAGCTTCATAGCGAAAATCATGGCGACTATCATAGTGAAAATAGCCATGATGGTTAGCAATGACGGCCGATTTTCACCATGACGACGCCGGGTTCAGCTCCCGCAGAATATCAACGAGGAGGCGGACGGCGGCGTCCTGCTCCGAACTTGCCCGAAGCACCGCAAAAACCCGGCGGCGGCCCAGCAGCTCACTCACCCACAGGTTCCATGCACCAGGGGGCACTCTCAGCCCAGGCAAGAGAATCGAGCGGTTGCGGCGGCACCATAGCTGCTGGGGCCACCAGCACGATGGGGTCTTCCCAGAGCTCCCGCCGCGCCAGGGTGACGGGCAGCTGCACCGGGCGTCCTTCGTATCCTTCGGGGATAACCAGGTCAAACTGGTGCCGGGCAAGCTCGGCAATGGACCGCTGGGGTTCCAACTGGGTGAGCTCCAGGCTCAGGTGCGGGGCGCGCTCTTCAAGCAGTTCGAAGACCCGCGGCACCATGTAGCGGGCTGCCGAGTTGAAGGCCGCCGCTCCCCTGATCTTTGACCTCATCACCGTGGCAGGTGGCCTCTACCTGATCTACCTGGGTATCAAATTCCTGCTCATCCTCAGGCGGGTGATGAGCACCGAGATTCCGAGTACGCGAGGAAAATAAATCTCGGTGCGAATCTGGCGAGCCTGCGAGCCAGCTAGCGAACCGGCGAGAGGGTCGCAGGCAGAGGTATACCTACCTGCTCAACACCTTTTTCTACAGCCCCAGCGCCTCCACCGCCCGGATCAGAGAGATATGGGCCAGGGCCTGGGGGAAGTTGCCGGTGAGGCGCTGCTGCTCAAAGTCGTACTCGGAGCTCATGAGCCCCAGGTCATTGGCGCAGTCCAGTACGGTGTCGAGGAGGGCGCGTCCGTCCGCCTCCCGTCCGGAGCGAATGTACTGCTCAGCCAGCCAGAGGGAGGAGATGAAGTGGGGGTTATCCTGACCCTCAAAGCCGTCTTGGGAGTCGGAGTTGTCGTAGCGGTAAATCATGCCCGAGGAGTGGCGGATGGTCGCTTCGATACGTTCAACGGTTGCCAGCATGCGGGGGTCATCCCAGTCGACCAGCCCAATTTGGGGTAGTTGCAGCAGGGAGGCATCCACGGCGGTACCGCCGTAGGTGGAGACGAAGCAGCCCAGGTCGGCATTGAAGCCGCGGCTCAGGATTTCATCTGCAACGGCGTCGCGGCAGTGTTCCCAGGTAGCGGCGTCCCCGTCGAGCCCGAAGTCGCGCACAGCTGAAACACCGGCGTCGAAGGCTGCCCAGAGCATAGCCTGGGAGTGGGTGTAGATGGCAGGTTCCCCGAAGGTCTCCCACATGGAGCGGTCGGTGCCGCCGATACGTTCAGTGGCGGCGTTGAGCAGGGCCTTCTGGATGGGCCAGGAGAGGTGGTCTTCTGCTACGCCCGCTTCGCGCAGGTTAGCGAAAGTGACGAGCACCTGGCCCAGGGCGTCCCCCTGGAACTGGTCGCCCGAGCCGTTGCCGCTTCTCACCGGCTGGGACCCCTCGTAGCCGGGCAGGGCGAGGCGGCGCTCGATGTCGTCCTTTTCGCCGGCCAGACCGTAGACCGCGTGGATGCGGCGCGGGTTGTTGGCTAGGGCTCGCAGAATCCAGTTACGCAGCTGGGCGGTCTCACGCTCGTGGCCGTGGGTGAGGGTTACGTCCATGGCCATGGCGACATCGCGTAGCCAGGTGAAACGGAAGTCGTAGTTGCGTTTACCGCCGATGACTTCGGGCAGGGAGGTGGTCACAGAGGCAACCAGGGCGCCGGTTTCACGGGAAATCAGGGCGCGCAGGACCAGCAGGGAGCGTAGGCGGGCTTCCCGGTAGCGGGCGTTGGCTTCTTCGCGGTGGTCCTCGGCGCTGGGGGCAACAACCTGGCTCGCAGCTGTTTGGGCTAGCTCATGGTAGGTAGCTTCATCGACCTCGGGGGCGGAGGTGTTGGAGCCGGTTTCCAGCAGAATTGATGAGGTCTTGGTTTCAACCTCGCGCACCGCCGAAATAGTAGCGGGCGCTTGCTCTGCCTGCTCAGATGTGCGGACGCCGGTGGGCACCTGCCCACCCTCGGGCAGGTGGGCGGGGGCGGCGTCCTGCCCCTCAGCCTCTGGCAGGGAATCTGCGGGGCTGTAGAGATCGGACCACTCCTGCCACTGCTCCTGGGTGTAGGTCAGGGCCGTGGGGTAGTCCACCGGGGCAGGCGGATTATGGTTAGAGGCAAAGTAAGACAGGGTGAAAGTGTAACTCTGACCAGCAGAAACAGTGAAGGTTTCGGCCTTAGATTCGGGGTCACCCTCGGGCAGGGAATCGCCCCTGAAGACCAGGGCGTGGGGGCCGGCCATACCCACCAGCATGTCGGCGGACGAGTCGGGGGTGCCAGCGGCGTCCACCCCCTCGTAGCGGGTAACCCAGGGAATCGTCTTGCCGTAATCAAAGCGTAGGGCAAGCTCGTGGTACATGGTGACCTCACCGGTCAGGCCCTCCACGTTGCGCACAATGGTGGTGCCGCCCGAAAGCGGCATAAACTCGGTGACGCGCACCGACGCGTCGCCCACAAACCAGACGGTTTGCAGAATAAAGGTGTTCTCGCGGTAGGAACGCTCTGTGCGGATCTCCTCCACCGGGGCGGGGTTGACCGATTCGAGGGGAGCCAGCAACCAGCGTCCGTGCTCCCGCTCCCCCAGAAGGGCGGCAAAGACCGCGCGGGAGTCAAAGCGCGGGGCGCAGAACCAGTCAATGGAACCGGTGCGGGAAACCAGCGCGCCGGTATTCATGTCTGAGAGCAGGGCGTAATCCTCGATGAAAGAAGCCATAGAACCAGTCTAACAGGGCGCTTAGTATCGTCCGGCAGTGCTGAAGGTAATCGAAAGTTTCATAAGTGCGTTCTTTTTCCGCACCTATGAAAATTTTGGTTACGTTCAAGAAACAACCCCCTTGTGGACATACCCCCAGGGGGTATATGTTAAAGATATGAGCGAAGAACACTGCGCAAGCCACCAGGACAACCCGCACGAGGGGCACCAGCACGGCTACACCGCCGACAAGGACGCCTACCTCAAGCGCCTGCGCCGCATCGAGGGGCAGGTACGCGGAATCCAGCGCATGGTCGACGAGGACATCTACTGCATCGACATCCTCACCCAAGTCTCTGCCATCAACAAGGCCCTGCACAGCGTCTCCATCCAGCTACTAGAAGACCACGTTCGGCACTGCGTCGTCGACGCCGCCACCCAGGCAGAAGCCACCGGCGACACCGCCCCCCTCGACGACAAAATCAGCGAGGCCATGGCAGCTATCACCCGTCTCGTCAAGAGCTAGAACCCCAAACCCGGCAGGGAGCCAACCAGTTCCCGCCACCCCAAGTACGGGCGTCCGCGCCCCTTACCTCATAAGGAGAAACCCCATGTCAGCAACCATCGTCAAGGCAACCGGTCTCACCTGCAACCACTGCGCCATGAGCGTGCGCGAAGAAATTGAAGAGATTGAGAACGTCACCGGCGTAGAGGTCGATGTGGTCAAGGGCGGCGAATCCACCGTCACCATCAACCACACCGGCGACTTGGATACCGCCGCCGTCTCAGCCGCCATCGAAGAGGCCGGCTTCACCCCCGTCGGCTAATCACCGATACAGGGGCGGACGTGCGTCTCTGCCAACTCATTTTTCTCGGGCTTTGGAGGGCGGCTTTGCCCAGCGACCCTCTTGCTCCTCGCCTGGGGGCTCGTCGCAATTCACGCCAGCCCCGGAGCCAGCTGGGCGCCAGCCGCCCTCCGTCGCCCGCAGGTGCGGGCGCGCGTCGGCAGCCAACTGGCTGGGGCTGGCATGAATCGCGCGCGAGCTTGCGAGCCCGCGAGATGGTTAGTTGGCAGAGACGCGCGTCCGCCCCCCAAGCACCTATAAGCACCAAACACCACAAACTAAGTGAAAGAAGGCATCATGCCAACCCAACCTACCGCTGAGGTTTTCACCGGTGACACCCGCATCGTGAATCTGAACGTGGGAGGCATGACCTGCGCGTCCTGCGTGGGTCGGGTAGAACGCAAGCTCAAGAAAATTGGGGTGGAGCCCTCGGTCAACCTGCCGCTCGAAACTGCCCGTGTGGTTACCCCTGCTTCTATCACCGATGAGCAGCTGATTGAGACCATTGAGAAGGCCGGGTATACGGCTAGTCTCAAGCAGGACGCCGTGGAACAGGCGGACGAGGCGGAACAGGATTCGCTCGCCCCGCGACTGTGGGTAGCAACTGTTTTTACCCTGCCGGTCTTTCTGATATCCATGTTTGCTAACTTCCAGTTCCCCCACTGGGGCTGGGTGGTTGCAGCCCTGACCCTGCCGGTGGCCACCTGGGCGGCTATGCCCTTCCACCGCCCGGCCTGGACTAACCTGCGGCACGGCTCTTTCACCATGGACACCCTCATTTCTCTGGGTGTGGTTGCCTCCTACGCTTTTTCGCTCTGGCAGCTGGCCATGGACCCGGCCATGACCGCCCATGCCGGGCACGGGGCGTCCGCAGGCGGGCACGGCATGGACCACATGCTCTACTTCGATGCCGCCGCCATGATTACCCTCTTCCTACTGGCTGGGCGCACCATTGAACACCGTACCGCCCAGCGGTCCTCCCAGGCCCTGCGGGCCCTGCTGAATCTGGGGGCTAAATCGGCCACGGTGCTGCAGGGCGAGCAGAAGGTTCAGATTCCCGTCAAGGACCTGCTACCCGGCGATATCTTTCTGGTGCGCCCCGGTGAGAAAATCGCGGTGGACGGCGAGGTCCTTGAAGGACGCTCTGCTGTGGATACTTCCCTGCTGACCGGTGAGTCTGTGCCGGTTGAGGTGGAAGTTGGGGACGCTGTCGTCGGGGCGACCGTCAACACGTCCGGTTCCCTGACGGTGCGGGCAACCCGGGTGGGGGTCGATACCGTGCTGGCTCAGATGAGCCGTACCGTGGCTGAGGCCCAATCGACTAAGGCTCCTATCGCCCGCCTGGCTGACCGGGTTTCTGCGGTTTTCGTTCCGATTGTCATCGGGCTGGCCCTGGCTACCCTGGCAGGCTGGTTGTTGCTGACAGGCGACCTCAACGCCGCCTTTACCGCAGCCGTGTCGGTGCTGGTCATCGCCTGCCCCTGCGCCCTGGGTCTGGCTACCCCTACGGCCCTACTGGCGGGCACCTCGCGCGGTTCCCAGCTGGGTATTCTGATTCGTTCAGCCCAGGTGCTCGAGTCCACCAAGCACCTGCGCACCGTGGTGCTCGATAAGACCGGCACCGTCACCACCGGTGCCTTCACCCTGGCTGCGGTAACTCCCCTTGCGGGCTTTGAAGCCCAGGACGCGAGGCGCCTGCTGGCCCTGGCAGGTGCAGCTGAGAGCCGCTCTGAGCACCCCCTTGCCCGGGCTATCACCCAGGCAGCCCAGGCTACTGGAGCGGATTCCTCCCTGCCTGAAATCACCGCCTTTGAGTCAGCTCCCGGCGGGGGTGTGCGAGCCACCCTGCTGGAAGAGGTTTCCTCGGGTGAAATCCGAGAAATCACGGCTCTAGTGGGTCAGACCAGCTTCTTGGCTGCCGAAGGTATCGAGCTGAGCGAAGCCCAAACCCACGCCCTACTGGCCGGGCAGGAAGCCGGGCACACCACCGTTGTCCTTGCTCTCAATGGGCAGCCCGCGGCCCTGCTGGCCCTGCAAGATACCCCCAAGCCGGGGGCGTCCGAAGCCCTGGCAGAACTCACGGGTCTGGGGCTCACCCCGGTTCTACTGACCGGGGACGCCGAACCCGTCGCCCGTGCGGTAGCTGCCCGGGTGGGCATTGACCCCGCAAATGTTTATGCGGGAGTTAGCCCCTCCGACAAGCTGGCCACCATCACCCACCTGCAAGAGGGCGGAGTAGGGGTCGCCATGGTAGGCGACGGTGTGAATGACGCGGCCGCCCTGGCCAAGGCCGATGTGGGCGTGGCCATGGGGTCGGGCACCGACGTGGCTATGGAAGCTGCCGACATGACCATTGTGCGCAGCAACTTGAGCTCACTGCCGACAGCCATTCGACTCTCGCGGGCAACCCTGCGACTCATTAAGAGCAACCTCTTCTGGGCCTTTGCCTACAATACGGTGGCCATTCCGGTGGCAGCAGCCGGCCTGCTCAACCCCATGATTGCAGCAGCAGCCATGGCCTTCTCATCGGTCTTCGTGGTGCTCAACTCCACCCGCCTGCTCCGCTTTACCTAACACCCCAACCAACGCCTTAGGAGGCATCCATGAAAACCCTGCCCACCCGCGTCCTCGCCCTCGCTGCCGCATCTATGCTGGCTCTGACTGCCTGCGGATCCAACGAGTCAACTGCTAAAAGCGAGGCTGAGACTCTGGTCTCGTCGGATGCCGCAGCCCACGCTGATCACGCCAACCACCCGGCCGACGGCGGGCCCGCACCTGACGGTATCGCCGAAGCATCAGACCCCACCTACCCGGTTGGTACCGAGGTGGTTCTCACCGCTGACCACATGAGTAGTATGGACGGGGCTGCCGCCACCATCGTGGGCGCCTACCAGACCTATACCTACTCGGTGAACTACACACCCACCGACGGGTCTGACCCCGTCACCGACCACAAGTGGGTTGTGCAGGAAGAACTGGCGGACGCCGGGAGTGAGCGCCTTGCCGACGGCACCCCCGTAACCATCGAGGCCGAGCACATGACCGGTATGAAGGGAGCTGAGGGGACGGTTGAATCGTCCACCGATGAGACCGTTTATATGGTGGACTTCACCGCCGGTAGCATGACCATGAAGAACCATAAGTGGGTCACTGAATCCGAGATTGAGGGAGTCAAGTAACTCCTCATTCTCAAGGGGACCGCAAAACTTCAAAAGGACCGCATAATATGCGGTCCTTTTTTGGAAATGAGGTCCCCTTGCTCGGGGCAGGAAGGGGCTAGAGGGCGGGCTTAATATCGCGGACGATCGCCTCCAGCTGGCGCAGGTTGAAGTCCACTCCCAGCATGTTGGGGATTGTCACCAGCAGGGTGTCTGCCTCGGCCACGGCCTCGTCCTGGGCCAGCTCTTCAGCAATTTTGTCGGGCTCGCCGATGTAGCTCTTGCCGAAGCGGGAGACGGCGCCGTCCAGAATACCGACCTGGTCCTGGCCCTCAGCCTGGGCGCGCAGGCCGAAGTAGTAGTTACTCTGCTCGTCAATAATCGGAATAATCGAGCGCGATACCGAGGTGCGCGGGGCGCCCTCGTGCCCGGCGTCCGCCCATGCCTGCTTGAAGATACGCAGCTGCTCGGCCTGCAGCTGGTCGAAGGGCACGCCGGTGTCTTCCAGCAGCAGGGTGGAGGACATCAGGTTCATGCCCTGCTCGCCGGTCCAGCGGGCTGTCTCGCGGGTGCCAGCACCCCACCAGATACGGCGGGGCAGGCCGGGTGACTGGGGCGTGATGGGGTCAAGCTGGGTGGGGTCAGAAACGCTCGGGGCAATGCCCTTCCCGGCGATGGCCCCGCGGAAGAGGGCGGTGTGACGGCGGGCCATGTCGGCCTCATCCTCGCCCTCAGCAGGCAGGTAACCGAAGTGGGCAAAGCCCTTGTAGACGGTTTCGGGTGACCCGCGGGAGATACCCAGCTGTAGGCGCTCGTTGCCGGCGATGAGATCGACCATGGCGGCCTGTTCTGCCATGTAGAGCGGGTTTTCGTAGCGCATGTCGATGACGCCGGTGCCCAGCTCGATGGTGGACGTGCGGGCCCCGGCGGCGGCCAGCAAGGGGAAGGGGGACATCTGCTGCTGGGCGAAGTGGTGGACGCGGTAGAAGGCCCCGTCTAGCCCGATGTCTTCGGCGCCGACGGCCAGGTCGATTGCCTGGTGGAGCATGTCAGCGCCCGTGCGGGTTTTGGAGCCGGGGTAGTCGCCGTAGTGGCCGAAGGAGAGGAAGCCTATTTTGGGTGCCATGATTGTATGCCTTTCAGGTTGATTTCCCTTACAGGAATTACTTTACCAGGAAAGCATTACAGGCGATAGGGAGATGCCATCGAAAAAGTGCAAGTGCCCGTCACTTTGCATACGGCAGTTGCACTTTTCGACAGGCTAGCTAGCCAGCACTCTCGCCCGGTAAGCCGAGGGCGATTCACCGTATTCAGCCTTAAAAGCCTTACTCACATGCGAGGGATCAAACATGGTTGAGGAGGGTGTAGCCAGCCCTGAGGATATCGATAACGCCATGGTGCTGGGCTACAAGTTCCCCATTGGCCCCCTGGCCCTGACCGATGTGGTGGGGCTGGACGTCCGCCTCAGCATTGCTGAGTATCTTGAGTCGCAGCTGGGTGAGCGGTTTGCCCCGCCGCAGCTCATGCGCGACATGGTGGCCCGCGGGGAGCTGGGCCGTAAGAGCGGCAAGGGTTTCTATGACTACAGCTAGGTCAAATTATCACCAGTGCCGCACCAGTAGGGTTTTAGGGCCTACTAGTGCGGCACGTTCTTAATGTTTATACAGTAGATAGCAAATACCTACTCGCTACGCTGCCTACGGTAGATGATTGCCAGGCCCAGCCCTGTTACCACGCAGCCAACGACAGCAACCAAAGCTATGGAGCTTGCTCCAGTATGAGCTAGACGAGATGAAGAGGTAGCAGACTCTGTACGAGACGACGGGGTTGTTGCGGTTGTTTTTACACCACCGGTCTGCGCTGCGGCCGGTGACGGCTGTAGAGCTATCACGGACGCAGAATCTGCAGGTGCAGTCTGATTCGGCGTAGAAAGAGGCTCTGCAGGAACAGGGGTAGTTTCTACTTCTTCAGGATCTGCAGGAGCGGGGGTGGCCTCTTCCGAAGCATCCGGTGTAGGCGTAGGCTCCTCAGGGGCGGGGGTAGGAGCAGGTTCCTCTGGGGTACCCGGAGTAGGGGCAGGTTCTTTAGGAAGAGGGGTCGGCACTATATCCCGAGGAATATTTGGCTCAACCTCATCGTCCGGTGTCGTAGCTCGAACATAACGTTCAAGACGCACCAGATGGGTGATTTCCCTGTAGGTTTCTGAATCTTCAACCACGGTAGGCAGAATAAGATCACGTGTGGCCGTTTCTAGCAGCAAGGGAACGTTCTGGTTACTATTTTTGGTGTTTGCAATGGACATCTCATAGACCAGGTTGAAGCTCTCATCAAGCCAGTGAACCTTACCTGTGTCTGCATCGAGAACAATAAAGTGCTCACCGTCAAAAGTCATACCTGAGATACTCGAAATGCCGTGGGGTAACTGGCTTGCTTCATAGACAAGGTCAAAATCTTGGCCATTCGCTTTGAGGATTCGAACTTTAGATCTTTCTCCGTAGTTCTGGTTCCATTGCATCAGGTAGTCGCCTGCTACCTTGATTGAGCGCATGTCTGCCCCGGTACCGTCAGTCGGGATGGTCTGAGTGATTTCCTGCACCCCCTGTGGGGAAAACTGTAGGAGGTAGCCTCGCATGATGGGGGTACCGCTGGAGTATTGGGCGGTACTTGCTGGAGCCCACACAAACGAACCGTTAGCCAGGGGCTCAAGAACACGACCAGGACGAAGGAAGGAGTAGGTTTCCCCATAATAGTTTGATCGATAGACAGCATCTTGGACAGAGGCTGTTTTTAAGGTAGGTGAAATCTCAAGCGGATCTGGAAGATTTTGTTGCGTTACGGTACCTTCTTGGTCAATGAAGGTGAAGTTACCGCTACCTTTCCCGTCGAGGGCCAGCAGCCCTAGAGCTTTGCTGTGGGGGTTATAACCAAGTGCCATCACTGTAAGTCCGCTTGTATCAACCGATGCGATGGTCTCCACGAGAACCAGCTTATTTTCACCGTTGAGTCTATACTTCTCAATGGATTGCTGGTCTTGGTTGTAGATATATAGAGCTCCGGTAGCTGTATCTGCTGCTGCCGCTAGGTAGCCGTTAACCGGTAGTTCAGTTGTTACAGAGAGCGGCTCCAAGGTCCTAGCATCGATGACAGTGGCGGCAGGAACGGCCGGGTCATAGGTGTTTACCCCCAGATGAACCAGTTTTCCACCCATATCGTACAGTTTATGGACCTTGTCGTATTCAAATCCGGTATTCCAAGATTCTTTGACTGTGAACGGAGAAGCATCAACATCTAGCACGGGGCCGCTATAAGTAATTTCTAGGGCATCTAGAGCTGTACCCGGGTCATAGAAGTTTGAGAAGGCGTGTGCGCCGTCCTCGGTGAGGTTGGCGCCAATATTTTTCCAGGTAACGGTTCCGTTGCTGTGATCAGTTTGACTTGCCCCGCGTAGATCCAGGGTTGCCATTTTGACTTCGTGGGGGCCTTCAATTTTGCCGCTGGAGTAGTTGCGAGTTCGTACTGTGTAGGTAAGCGATGATTCTCCGTTAGCGTCGAGAATGATCTTGGGGTTCGAGAAGGTGAGGTCGAGTTTACAGGTGTCTGTATTATTGCGGTCTTCGCAGTACTCTGCAAATTGGACTTTTCCCGCGGCCTTGATTTCAAGGTGTTGCTCGTTGCCCTGTGCCTCTTGTACGGGGAAGGAGTAGGTGCCGTTGTGTTCGCTGGCTCCTTCGCTGAGTGCGTAGTGTCCGCCAAGATAGCTGACGAAGGAGGGTCGGATGCCCCAGTTCAGTGAGAGGTTTGTTTGCTGTTCTTCTGAGGTCGCTAAGGTGGTGAGCACAGGTGCGGTATCCGGGTAGGCGAAAGTTGCCTGGGGTGCGCCTGCGATGAGGGGAAAGGCTATAGCCGCAAGGGCAAGGTTCTTGGTCACTATGGTGTGTGTAGGCATGGATCACTCCATCTCTAAAATTAATTAGGATAACCTAACCATAGTGAGAGTGTTAGCTAATAGCAAGCATGTAGTCGATTTAAATCATAAAAATATGACTTAATTTTTTCCAGCCACACCACACCACACCACACCACCCCCTCCGGAAGGTGCCATCTGAATCAAAAACCCACGTAGTCCGCGGGTTTTTTCGAGCTAGATGGTAGTACCTACTTGATGAAGTTGGTTATGCGCAGGGTGTACAGGTGCACCCCTGTGTCCTCGTGGGTGATGATGACCTCGTGGGTGGTCAGGGAACGGCCCAGGTGAATGGCGGTTGCCCTCCACCGGCGTGGTGGCCACGACCCGCTCGGCGGACTCTTCGAGCACCTGCTCGCCCATGAGCGTCCTTTCCGCCCTGTTCCCCAAGGGGTGCAAGGCTTTTCCTCACCTGTGATGTGAACTATAGTTTATACCAATAACTGAACGCTCGGTCATTTATTTCCGGGCTTCCCAACAGTAAGGATTTCTCAATGACGAGCACCCCCGCACCGGTCCCCAGCTTCATCAAGGGCTCCCCCAATAAGCTCACTGCCCTGACCGGGGTGTAGCACCCCGGGGCGGACGCCGCAACCGTCGCCCGCGCCCAGGTAGAGTCGGGCGAGGGGGTGCTCCCCTCCGCAAGTCCCTAGCCGAGCTAGCCATCGGCGACCAGTTCGCTTCTGACCTGTAGGTATTCAAAAAAAATAATTTACAAAAAGTCTTGCTTGCCCAAATATTGAAATGATAGAATTTTTCTACAATTATCGTTCTTGACCCCCAAGTCTCAGTCAAAGATGACTGGCCAAGCACTCAAGGAGACTATCCCATGAAATTTACATCATTCAACAAAGCTCTTACCCCAGCTTGTATTGCAACTATTGCGCTTCCCACAGTATCATTTGCGAGCACAAATACCACCACATCTTCAACCTTGCCGTTCATGTCAAGCGAACAATCCATAATTCATGCGGAATATTATGTCGTTGCCGAGGCGAGTAAAGATTCTCTATCAAACATTACCCCTCCAAATTATAAAATCCTCCATGAAGAATTTACTCCCGAAGAAATTCTGGCTCTTAACGAAATAGCGACAGAAAGTGATATCAACCAAATAGTTTCCATGATAGATGCTACTCGCTCTGTTGATTATGAATCCCCAGGGGCAGCCTTCAACCCCAGGCCGACACTCGAAGCATTTGCTAGCTAGCAACCCAATGGATGCACTGCTTCCCCTGATTCTATTGGAAGGCAAATTTTAGGCCAGCCTGCAATAATCATGATGCTTGCTATGCCAGTTTTAGCCCAGTAAGCCGTGCTGACTGCGACCTCTTTTTTCATAGCCAACTTTACACAGAGTGTAATCGCGTCTACACAGGAATTAAGCGCACCGCATGCCACAGGATTGCAGATACATACTACAATTTTGTTAGAGCATTCGGATGGAAATTTTACAAGGGCACAGGAGCTGGGTAAATTTGAAAACTCGTAAAATATTACTATCTATATTTTTTATATGCCTATTAGCAGGAATCTGTGGCTACATTTGGATATTTATAGAGGCTGATATCCTGGGGTCTTCTGACCCAAACATAGGCGCCGCAGGTCTTACTCTCATGGGCTTCCTCATGGCCGCAATAACCGGAATTTTATGGCTTATAGCATTTTTCGTATCAAAGGCTAAGTCAAAAAATAAACCACATGAAGTAGGCAGATGAGCCAGCTAGCACCCCAGCTTAGCCAGTAGCCGGTCGTGGTAGAAAGGCGGGTAGCAGCCTGCTTCTACCACGGCCTGCATGGCGGCACGATCACCCATAGCGGCCGCAAAGGCCTGCCCCATAGTCACCGCATGATTGGGGGCAGGCAGAAAAGTAATAGTATCCCCGGCCGTGACGGTGCCGGGCTGGATAACGCGCAAGTAGGCGCCGGCCTCCTGACGCTCAGTAAAGGTCTTTACCCAGCCTTTTTGACCCAGCCAGTCGGCAAAGGTGCGGCAAGGCTGGCGCGGCACCGACACCTCAAGCACGGCCGTGCCCACCGCCAGGCGCTGGTTGATAAGAACCCGGCTCCAGGTAATACCCTCGGTGGTCAGGTTCTCACCGAACTGCCCGTCAGCCAAGGGGGCACCTAAGCGCTCGGCCCAGTAATCCAATTCTTCCCGGGCAAAGGCATAAACCGCCTTGTCAGCACCGCCGTGGTGCTTGGCATCTCCCACAAAATCCCCGCTCACACCAGAGCCGTTGCCATAGCCGGGCGCCGGGGCAAAAACCTCCAGCGAATCTACCGGCTGCTTATTAATGCCGGTCGTTCCCTTACCTGTAGGGCTGGGCATTTCTGCCCCGCGATTAGTGGAGCGGACGCGCGCCCCCACCGGGCTTAGGCCAGGAAAGGTAAGTGCGGAGTGAGTTTCAGTCATAGGTCTACGATACCCTGCACCGCATCTAGGGGCGGGGGCCTGCCGCAATTCCCCGAAAGGCCATATCGACGACCGTATCGGCCAGGGCCTCAACGTCGCCGCCGCGGGCCGGGTCGTACCAGACCGCCAGGGAGTTAATCATGCCGAAAATCAAGCGGGCCAGGGTGCGGGCGTCCGCGCTCTGCCGCACCTGCTCAGCCTGCTGGGCAGCATCCACCAGGGCCGCCAGGCGGCCGGTCAGGGCCCGGCGCTTATCGAGAGCAGCCTGCTGGGCCGGGGAATTACCGCGCAAACGCAGCAGTAGGGTCACATAGGGTAGGTGCTCAGCCAGCACAAACACGGTCTGGCGCACCACAAATTCAAGCCGCTCGCGGGCGTCCGCCTCTAAACTCTCGCCAGCCTCAAACACCTCGTCAAGGGCGTCGAGAGCACGGTCGAGGGCGATGCGTAAAATCTCTTCTTTGCTGGCCACGTGGTGGTAGATAGCGCTCTTGGTCAGCCCCAGGCGCTTGGCGAGCATGTCCATGCTGGTGGCGTCGTAGCCGTGCTCGTTGAAGACCTCTACGGCCAGGCGCAGCACCTCTTGGCGGTCATAGCCGGGGCGGCCGCGCTTGGCGGGCTGGGACTGAGTGCTCAACAGCATCTTCCTCTCACACACGGGTAGGGAGCCCCCTACATGCTAACAAACCTGCCCGCAGGCGAGTAGGTTTATTCGTTGCCCTTGGGCTTGTTGCGGTAGTCGTAGATACGGCGGATCTTGCCGACGGAGCGGGGCAGGACGTCCGGGTCCAGCACCTCGATACGGCAGGTAGAACCAATCTTGGTCTTGATATCGTGCAGCAGACGCTTACCGGCCTCTTCGGCGGCTTCTAGGGTGAACTCTTCGCGGCGTTAGATGCGCACAGTCATCTCATCCATGCGGCCGGGGCAGCCTAGATCGAGCACGGTGTCATCGAAGGGGTCGATAATTTCGCGGCGCATTTCTTGGGTCCAGGGCTCAGCACCCAGCACAGCGGTCTTGAGAGAGGTTTCCTTGGGGTCAATGCCCAGCTTGCGGAAGGCGTCGGCGATGGTCAGCAGGTAGGTGGGGGTGGAGAGAATCGCATCGGGCTCAAAGTCGCGAATGAGCTGAACCTGCTTTTCGGTCTGGCCGCCAGACATAGGAATGACGGCCGCACCCAGATGTTCAGCACCGTAGTGGGCACCCAGGCCGCCGGTGAAGAGGCCGTAGCCGTAGGCGTTGTGTACCTTGTAGGCGGGCACGTTTTCGTAGGCGTAGTGCAGGGTCCAGCGCAGGCGCTCGAACTGGAGGGCCTCAATCTGGTCGCGACTCATCAGCTCCTCGGGGTCCGGAGCGCCGGGGTCTGCGGCTCGAGGGGCCGGGGTGTAGGGGTTTTCTACGCTGCAAGAGGGGGCCTTGTAGGTACTCATGCCTGGTGTCCTTCCGTGGCTGTTGGGGGCTTGATGGAGCGGCCACGACCGCGGAACTCGGCGATGAGTTTGTCTCCGCAGGTGGCGGTCACATCAACGATGCTGTTGCGCCCGTACTGTGCTGTGAGGTTCGCTTCTGCTCGTAGGGTTTGCCCTTCGTAGGCTGAGGCGATGTAGTTAACGTCGACGCCTGCCGCCCCACAGTGATGCTCTGGGCGGTGAGCACGCGAATGCCCATCCAGTCGCTGGCGTGATTGCGTTCAAGCATGGGGTGGGTTACGCTCACTGTGCCTCCAAAGTATTTAGTGACCATTTGGTCAGTTATTCACTCAACCCAACTGTGCCACACTTTGATGAGACGCGCAACACTTTAGCGGTGCTTAAAATCAGCCTCCCGTTTCTCAACGAAGGCAGCCATGCCCTCTTTCTGGTCCTCGGTTGCAAAAAGAGCGTGGAAGGTGCGGCGCTCAAAAGCAACCCCCTGGGTCAGGGTGGTCTCAAAGGCGGCATTAACAGCCTCCTTGCAGACCTGGGCCACAAACTTAGACTTAGAGGCAATTACCTCCGCCATCTCAAGGGCAGTGGGGAGGATGTCTGCGTCCTGCTCCACCAGGCGCGATACCAGCCCTGCCCGCTCGGCTTCGTCCGCCCCCATAAAGCGCCCGGTCAGGCAGAGGTCCATGGCCTTAGCCTTGCCCACAGCACGGGTAATAAGACGCTGGGAGCCGCCCATGCCGGGGATAACCCCCAGGTTGATTTCGGGCTGGCCGAACTTGGTGGAAGGCCCGGCAACCAGCATGTCGGCCATCATGGCCAGTTCGCACCCGCCGCCCAGGGCGTAGCCGTTGACGGCAGCCACGATGGGGGTGCGCAGGCGGGTGAGGTTGTCCCAGTGGGCAAACCAGTCGGCCGCGTACATGCTGGCGTAGGTCTGGGACGACATCTCCTTGATATCGGCGCCAGCGGCAAACGCTTTTTCGCTACCAGTCAGGACGATAGCCCCCACCTCAGGCGAGCGGTCGAAGTCGGTTGCGGCGGCAACAACCTCGCGCATGGTGGCATCGTTGAGGGCGTTGAGGGCCTTGGGGCGGTTGAGGGTAATCAGCCCTACCCGGCCGCGGGTTTCAACCAGAATGTTCTCGTAGGTAGTCACGGGTGTTTCTCCTTGCTGTAGGGGGTTAGATACCTGAGACGGGTGAGCCGTCGGCCTCACGAATGGCGTTAATGACGTCTGAGAAGTCCTTGGTGCCGCGCCCTTCTTCTACTAGGTGAGTATAGATATCTGCGGCGCGCTTGCCGAGTTCGCCGTTGACCCCTGCGGTGTCGAGGGCAGCAACTGCCAGGCCCATGTCCTTGCTCATGAGGGCGGTAGCGAAGCCAGGTTCGTAGTCGCGGTTGGCTTCCCTCACCCGACGAAATCCGCCTGGCTGTGCCCAAGGCCTACGTTGTGCTTGCTGCTGGGCGTGAGCCAACGGCTGAGACTGCTAAGGATATTCTCAAGTACGCCCGCGACCACCTGGCTGCCTACAAGCGGGTGCGCCGCATTGAGTTCTACGAGCTGCCCAAGACCATTTCGGGCAAGATTCGCCGTGTGGAACTGCGGGCCCGTGAGAACGAGTTCTACGGCCGACACGGCGAGAAGAGCGCCGCAGCTCTGGCCGCCCGCACCACCAGCGAGGGCTACGACCACGAGTTCGCCGACACGGGCTTCCCGGACCTCAGGGGCTAGGCAAGCTATCTCCCTCTACAACGAATGTGACTCATATTCCCAAGCGGGCGTTAAAACAACACCCTTTCGGGAATATGAGTCACATTCGTGGTGGGGTGTATGGATCCAGCGGGATTAGCTGCATGGCAATTCGGATTTGGCATGTGTGCAGGCACATGTGGCAGTTTCACTATTATTGCTTCCGACGACGGTGAAGATGTTTCACTTGGTCTTGAATTCGGAGCTGGAGCAGAACTTAGCGCTGGTGTCTTTATCGGAAGAACCACTGGAAATCCTGTGGAGAAGTTTTCATGGTCTGCCTCAGGCTCAGCAGGCGGAGCCTACGGGTTTGGATTAGAAGGTGGCGGCAGTGCTAATTCACTAAGCGATAATGACCTCTACGGAGGAATTTTATTAGGCTTAGGAGGCGGTGCTTCTACAACCTATGGAATCTCCTGGCCTGTAAAGTAGAAAAAATGAATATTTCAGTCATAACAATCGGAACAATTGCATTCCTGATAGGAATTCCTGTATTCATCTACAGGATAAAAGTTTATCCAGACCGCGTAAGCGGAAAACGTGGTGGGTTCTTTCTACCTGGTATAGAGCCTGGAACTTTCAAAGACAAACTATTTTATGCAGGAACAGCTCTTGGGTTTGCTCTTATGGGATTGCTCTGGGTCATAACGGAGTTACTCAAATGAATAGTAAAGACATCATGAAAAAAATGCTTACCTCAAAAATCTACTGGGTAGGCGTGATGATTATGCTTGCTGGCTTTATCATGCTCGGCCACCACGGGTATAAGCACAATGAGCTCTTCATACCTGGGCTTGCCATCTTCCTCATTGGTTTCTTTATCCACGGCTACAACACCATCCGCGCCATGATAATGATGTACAGAAAGCCCCAAAAATAAAGACTCACCAACATGTACCATCTGACCGGGATAAGTTTGACCCCTTCCTCTACCGTTTTGGGCTCGTTGACCGAGGTGGCATGGGTCGCTTCCTCTTCGGTGTCCGCTGGTATGACCCAAACCAGGGTGTATGGACCCATCAGGATTAGCTACCCAGGTTGGCCTCAACTCTTGTTACATTCTCTGTCTCAATATAGGGGGATCCATCGACGACATTCACAATGCAAATTTTGCTGACCTTAATCTTGGCATAGGATTGGATTTGAGCTTCCCACCCAAAAGCGGAGCCATCGGCGGCGTTGCCGGGCTTGGCCTTGGTTGCAGTGCAAACCTTAGCTTCAACATTCCCCTACCCGTTAACTAGAAACTCAGAATACCTTTATGACAATTATTCATTACGTATATATCTGCTTCATCATCGGTACATTATTTACGATACCCTTCTTCTACTTTCGCACCCGAAAGAATATCAGAGAAGGAAACCCGGCAGTCTGGCCAGAAACCATGATTTTCAAAAACCCTACCCCGGCAGGCAGATACCTCACAACGGTAGGGCCTAACGTCCTTGGATTACTAGCTTTCCTCTACCTGCTACTTTTCGGACAATACGGACTACTAAAATGAACAACAAAGACATCATGAAAAAGATGTTTACCTCAAAAACCTACTGGGCAGGAGTTCTCATAGCCCTCACCGGCTTTATCATGCTCGGCTACCACGGCTACAAACACAATGAGCTCTTCCTCCCCGGCCTCATCCTCTTTCTCATAGGCTTCGCCATCCATGGCTACAGCACCATCCGCGCCATGGCAATGATGCGCAGAAGCCCCAAAGAAAAATAACACCCCCTCAGTTCACTCTTGACCCCCAAGAAAATCAAGGGGGTCAAGAGCGAACCAAGGGGGTGAAGTAGCAGGCAGTACAGTACCCGGCTAGGACTTTAGACCCAGCTCCCCCGCTTCCGTAGGAACAAAGAAGGCCAGGACGCTCTCGCGCGAGACCTCCGCCAGGCTGGCAGGGGACCACTGCGGGTTGCGGTCCTTATCGACCACCTGGGCCCGGATACCCTCACGCATATCGTGATGGACCAGGGCATTACAGGAGGTCATAAAATCCTGGTTCAGGGTCTCTGCCAAGCTCTGGCTACCGGCCCGGCGCACAGCTTCCAGGGCCACCTTCATGCCGGTCGGCCCGTTCTTCTGCAGGGCCGCCAGAACCGTAACGGCGAACTCGGCGCCGCCTGCCCCCGAATCAGCCACTGCCTGGACCTTCTCAAGAATTTCTTCAACGGTATCAGCGGCAAAAGCACCCTCAATCCAGTGGGCGTTCTCCACGAGTTGGGAGGGAAGTGCGTCAGCCGCAAAGCCCTCAATGACGCGGGTAACGGCGTCCGCCCCCTCGACCTTCTCAAGGGCAGCGACCAGGCCATCGAGCTTCTCAGACGGCACGAAATAATCAGCCATGCCAACGGCGAGCGCGTCCGCCCCGGTCACGTGCAGGCCGGTGACAGCCATGAGGGTGCCAAGGTTCTGCGGGGCGCGGGCCAGGATGTTGAGGCCGCCCACGTCGGGGCAGAAGCCGATGACGGTTTCGGGCATGCCGGTGCGGGTGCGTTCGGTGACGATGCGGTGGGAGCTATGGGCTGAAACGCCCACGCCGCCGCCCAGCACCAGGCCGTCCATGAGGGAGATGAAGGGCTTGGGGTAGCGGGAAATACGCAGGTCCAGAGTGTATTCCGCTCGGAAGAAGTCCACGCCCTGGTCCGGGTTTTCGCCGGTGGCCTTGTAGAGGGCCACCACGTCACCGCCTGCACAAAGACCCCGTTCACCGGCGCCACTCAGGAGCACGGCGGTGATGCCGGCGTCCTGTTCGAAGTCGTCCAGGGCTGCGTTCATCAGCTGCATCATCTCGGCGTTGAGGGCGTTGACCGCGCGCGGGCGGTTGAGGGTGATAACCCCCAGGCTGCCGCGCTTTTCGGTTAGGACGCTCTCGGTCGGCTGGGTGCCGGGCGTATCGGTCACGGTGGGTCTCCTTTAGTTACCGGTGGGCATAACGAAGCTGGCGCCCTCTTTAATGCCGGAGGGCCAGCGAGATGTTACCGTCTTGGTCTTGGTGTAGAAGCAGAAAGTGTCGGGCCCGTGCTGGTTGAGGTCGCCGAAGCCGGAGGCCTTCCAGCCACCGAAGGTGTAGTAGGGAATCGGCACGTTCACACCTACCATACCCACATCGACGCGGCGGGCGAATTCGCGGGCGGTGTCGCCGTCGCGGGTGTAGATGGCAACGCCGTTGCCGAACTCGTGGTTGGTGGGCAGGGCCACCAAGGGTTCCATCCTGCATATCCCACGCGAAGGCGGCCACCTGGCCCGTGTTTACGTTGACCTGGGCGAAGTCCCCCTCGACGACAACCATGCCGTACGCTCCACCCCCATTGAAGAAATCATTGACCGCGCCAACGCCATCTACCACCCCTACTCCATCGACGTGAAGAACGTGGCCTGGCACTCGGTCTACGAAGTCGGCCACCACCTCACCGACCACTTCGACGATGTCGATACCTACTCCGGCGAACGCCAGGAAATCGCCAAGAACCTGATTGACTTCGATAAAGAGTGGTCCACCCTCATGGCTACCAAACCCGAGGACCTACCCAGCCCCGAATACCTTGAAGAGTTCTACATGAAAACCGCAGAGTTCCCGGCCGGGTTCATGACCGATTACAAGCCTTCTCTTATCACCGGTGGTACCGAGCACCAGCACCTGGCTGAGGGATTCCCCGTGGGCAAACGGTTCCGCTCAGCCCGTGTGAATCGCCGCGAGAACGCCTACCCCCGCCACCTAGGGCATGAAGCAGTAGCTGACGGCCGCTACCGACTCTACGTCTTCGCCAATGCCGCACACCCGGCGTCCGCCGACTCGAAGGTGCGGGCCCTGAGCGATTTCTTGACCCAGGACGCCACCTCCCCCTTCGTGCGCTACCGAACTGAGGGAGCAGATTTTAATGCCCTGATTGAGCCGGTGGTGGTCTACCAGCAGAACTACACCGAGTTCGAGACCACCGACGCCCCCGCAGCCTTCCGCCCCCCTGGTAGGCACCTACCAGATTGAGTACTGGGAGAACATCTACTGCACCCTACCCGATGAAGACATCTTCGAAGAACGCAAACTCTCCCGCAACGGCATAGTGGTAGTCGCGCGCCCCGACCAGTACGTGGGTGCAGTCCTACCCCTGGCCGACCACGCTGCCCTAGCTGCCTACTTCAACGGGGTCTTCATCGATCCCGAGATTTAGGGCGCCCCGAGGGATACGGCACCCCAAAGCCTAGGGCACCCGGCGCCTTAGAGCCTCAACCATAAAAGGGCCGGGGCAGGTACCACCACTGGTACCCGCCCCGGCCCTTCTGCCTTACGGAATCAGACCTACTGCTGGCCGTCCTGGGCAGCGTTGGCCTCGTCAATACGCTTACCCAGGCGTTCCTTTTCTTCAGCCTCACGGCGCTTGGCCTCAGCTTCGCGGCGGGCACGGGCCTCAGCGTACAGCTTGGCGGACGACCGGTTAATACCGGTACCTTCACCCAGCTCGGGATCGTTGGGGCGCTCCACCAGAATCAGGGTTGCGCACATGACCAGGGTGACCACAAAAACGGCACCGGCAACGGTCAAAGCCAGCACCACATTCGGGGTGTTATTTGTACCGCCGGTTGCAAAAACCACGATGCCCAAGCAAGCCACCAGGGCCAAGACCGCCGCAATAATCAGCGGACCGCGCACCTGCGCCTTAAACCCACGATTGGGTGATTCACTCTTCTGAGCCAAGACCATTCCTCCTGAAAACAAACTCTCCACCAGTCTACGGGGTGAGCACCACTTTTGCCCGACAGCCCCTAGCCGTGACGGGCGTCCGCGCGCAAAGACAGCGCACCGATCACCAAGAAAATACCGGCTACTAGGGCGCCGCCACCGGCCGTACCCATAATGGCCTTATCGCCAATCTCAGAGACCACAGGCAGGGCTGCCGCCGAAAGCGTCACGATAGCCCCCTCAAGCTGCCAGTCACGGGCCGCCGGGTTACTCGCCTTAGTACGCATACCGGCGAGCAGCTTGAGCACACCGGTCAAGCCCAGCACGCAGGCGGCAATCAGGGTCAGCCAGAATTCCCCGCGGGGGGCCACAAAAGCCAGCACACCACCGGCCGCCTGCACCAGGGCGATGGAAGTAAAGGCCTGGGCAGTGCTGGCGTCCCCTCCGCGGCGCAGGGTTTGGGCCGTCAGGTAGGACGCCCCTGCATAGCCCAGCATGTAGAGACCCAGCATGACGGTAATGACGCCCAGGGTCGGTTGCTGCCAGAAAACTGTGGTGAGGCCGAAGGCCAGGAAAACCAGGGCATGTACCAGGGTGGGGCCGGTGAGGGCGGCTGCAAGAGCAGGGTCCAGAGGACGCTTGGGGTCGGCCTGCTGCCTGCCGGCAGCCAGGTGGGAGCCAGAGGGCTCGGAATCGGTGTGCCGGGAATTGGAGTGCTGAGAATCAAAAGTCACCCCACCAGTCTAACCAGCCAAGCTGAAAGCCGCCGATCTACCGGCAGCCTGTTACGCCCTAGTGGTCAGAATGGGCACCTAGACCAGCAGAGTAACCTTCCAATACCTGCCGCAAACTTTCTAGACCGAGAGCCAGCTTGCGGTCACTGACGGCCCCAAAACCAAGCACCAGGCCGTATAGGGCCTCCCCCGACTCAGCCCGTGCTGACCAGTAATCCCCCAGGGGGGCCACAAGCACGCCTTCTAGTCGGGCGGCATCTACCAGTTCACCCTCAAGGCCCCTCCCTCGCGCAGAGTCAATGCCGGGCAGGTGAAGAACCGCGTGCAGGCCGCCGTCCATGGGTAACACCCGGGTGCCGGATAATCCCTGCAGGGCGGTGAGTACCTGCTCCCGGCGTCCGCGGTAAACCCGGCGCATGCGTGCCGTATGGCGGCGCACCCCGCCCGCGGCGAGGAAGGCCGCCATGGCGTCCTGCACGACCGACGACACCGGGTTGCCCAAATCGGCACGCAGTTCTAGCAGGTCAGCCTGAAGGTGGCGGGGCACCACCACATAGCCCAGGTTTAGGCCGGGAGCCAGCATCTTCGCAAAAGACCCCAGTGTTACTACCCGGTCGGAGGCCCAACGAGCCGGGTGGGCCTCGGCCCCGCCCGGCAGAGGCGGACGGTCAAGAGAAGCTAGAGCCGGTAGAGGGTCGCCCACATAGCGCAGCTCAGAATCGTAGTCGTCTTCAACCAGCAGGGCGTCGTGGGTGCGTGCCCAGGCTAGCAGTTCCAGGCGACGCGCCAGCGGCATGGAAGCCCCCAGGGGGTACTGGTGGCTAGGAGCTATGAGGACGAGGTCAGGCCGGTTTGGCCCCGTAGGCAGGTGGGCGGGGTTAAGGCCCTGCTCATCAACCTCAATCGGTAGGATTTTGTGCCCAAAGGCGAGAGGGATGCGGTGCAGGGAGGGGTAGCCGGGGTTCTCGACCGCGATTCGAAGTGGACGGTTACGCACCCTGCGTCGCAGGGCGGTAAGAATCAGGCGGAAGCCATCGCGAGCACCGGCGGTCACCAGCAGGTCATCCGGGCTGCGCAGCACCGATCTCATCAGCCGCAGGTGCTCAGCTAGCTGCGCCCTCAGCTCGTAGGAGCCAGCAGGCGGGTGGGCAGCACCGGGAGTAGCAGCCGCCTGCCGCCAGGCGGCCCGCCAGGCAGCACTTGCCACCAAGGAGGTATCGGGGTTGCCCGGGCGAAGGTCGATACCCTCGGGGGTGGCGGGGCGGGCAAGACTGGTATTCGAGGCTGATAACCGCACGGACGCCAGCCCCGCCTCCCCGCCCACGGCGACAGGACGCGAAGAGCCCACCTCCCCCACTGAAATAGCCGACCGGGAAACCCCCGCAGCCCCCAGTGTGAGGTGGTCAGCTACGCGGGTGCCCCCGCGTCCGCTCGTTAAATAGCCTTCCCCCACCAGCTGCTCATACGCAAAAACAACCGTTCCACGTGAAACATTCAACCGCTCAGCCAGTGCACGGGTAGAAGGCAGCGGGTCCCTCGCCACCAGAAAACCACCCAGCACCAGAGCCCGAATCTGCTCAGCCACCTGCGACGGCAAAGAACCCGGTGCCGACCGCGACACGCTCACCGGCAACTGATCAAACCGTGAATATTCCGCCACGCTACCCTCCCCTGACATCAAAGCCGCGCTCCCCCGATACTAGCCCACCGGCGTCCGCACCCCATGAAAAATGTCCACCACAAAAAATGCCCGCCGCGAAGCACACGCGGCGGGCATCTACCCCAAACATAACGAAAAGGGGCACCGGGCTGCTGGCGCCGGTACCCCTCTCGCATCAGATTCTTCCCAGGGAATCTGACTAGCCTACGTACTCCCAAACGCGTACGTAGTCAACTTCGATTGCACAATCCGCGGTGGTCTCAGCGAGGCCGCCCCAGTAGGCATTACCTGCCTGCATGCACAAACGGATGTTGAACTTCTCACCAGCAGGCAGTGCGGCCTGGTAGCGAGGATCCTCTGACGAGACGAACAGGTATTCAACCCCGTCAAAGAAGAACTTGATACCGGCAGGAGTCTTCTCAACTGCCCAGGTGTGGTATTCATCGGCAAGGTTCTGGCCCAGTACGGGAATCAGGGCGTTCTTCTTAGCCTTGTTGCCCTGCTGCTGGCCGTAGTGAACGGTACCCTCGGAGCGGTTGGAGATGTCGATCTTCTGCTTGCCGGAGGTGTAGCCGTAGGACTCGGAGATGTCGATTTCACCGAGAAGAGCGGTGTTGTTGGGGCGCATCCAGATGCCGCCCCAGGCGCCGATGTGCTCGGGGGTGGACGCGGGCTGCTTGGCGCGGTATTCCAGGCGGAAGCTCTCAGCGGAGAACTTGCCCATGGTGTCGATGTAGCCGGTGGCCCATTCGCGCAGCTTGCCGTCCTTGTAGGTGACGGGGGTAGCCAGCTTCTTCAGCCAAATCTTGGCGGAGGAGTCGCCCATGGTAACGGCTTCCTTGAGGTTGACGCCGGAGTCGTAGCCCACGTAGGACTTGTCGCGCACGCGCCACTTGGTGCCGTCGATTGCGCCGTTATTGAAGTCGTCTTCAAAGATGAGCTTGCCCCAGCCTGAAGCGGTCAGAGCGCCGCGGTGTTCGCCCCAGTTGTCTGCCTTAGCCTTAGCGACGGAGACAAGGTGGGTGGAGGGGACGGTGCGGCCTGCGTAGGCGCTGATACCGGTGCCGGTGCCCTGGGGGGTGGCGTGCAGGGGAACCTGGTTATCCTGCACGATCAGGTTCTCAACAGTCTGGCCGTTGACGATGACCTGGGCGACGAGGCGGGTGGCGCGTACCGACAGGGCCAGTTCGTAGGAGAAAGACTGGGTGGGGGCTGCGGTTGCAAGAACCTTCTGACCGAGAACGACGGTGCGGTGGTTGACTACACGCTCGATGTGCAGAGTCATTGCGCCGCTGCTGGCGATGGAGAGCATCGCGGTGTAGTAGTCACGGCCGGTGCTGTTGCGTCGTGCGATAACGCGGGTGTAGACGGTGCCAGCGGACGGGCGTGAGGTGGTGTAGGTTGCCTCGACCAGGGCGTCGGAGGTTTTGACGCCTGCGGGGGTGAAGGCACCTGCGTGGACGAAGGCCTGAGCGAAGGGAGAGGTGTAGGTGACGTCCGCCAGGGGGGTAAAGCGCAGGACGCCTGATGCCAGGCCGTTGCCATTGAGCACAGTGCCGGTGTTTGCGTGGGCTGCCTGGGTGGTCAGTGCGGTTGCTACAGCGGTTGCGGCGGTCAGTGACAGGAAGTTGCGGCGGGATACAGAAAGCATGGTTTGGGTCTCTTTCGTGTGTATTTGTTTGGGGTGGGAGACTCTTGGGGAGAGCCAGGGTGTGGATTCTTGGGGGGAATCCGGGTGAACCCTGGGGTGGGTTCGTGTGGCTCCTGGGTGGAGCCTGTGGGCTTTGGGTTAGCCCTTTGTGCTTCGGTTGAAAACTTTATAGGACGTTTGGGGGACAAAACAAGGTGAGGTGGGGACAAAACTACCACTTTCCTCGTGAAGTAATTTTATTTACCCTTGTAAAAGGGTGCTTGTCTGGTGAAAAAATTTTTTGGAAAAAATTTGAGCCCGTCCCCAATGGCGGCTTTTGGGGCAAAATAGCTTCTTTTTTCAAAGATTTTGGGGGAAGTTTGTCCACCAAACCGCTTCATCAGCTGGCTGGCAGAGCCAAAAAATTTTAGGTTTTGGGGACAGCTTGCCCCCCCTAAAACGTGCCGACGGGCGGCCGCGCCCTGCCGTGGTCTAAAAACTTTGCTAGAAAGTGGACCTATTCTTAGACCATATCGGCGGGCACAGTTGAAACCATGACTGAAAACAACACCGTAGAAACCACCGTTACCGGCTCCCCCCTCGTCAAGCGCGGCCTGGCCGACATGCTCAAGGGCGGGGTCATCATGGACGTCGTCACCCCCGACCAGGCAAAAATCGCAGAGGACGCCGGCGCCGTGGCCGTCATGGCCCTCGAACGCGTCCCCGCCGACATTCGTGCCCAGGGCGGCGTTGCCCGCATGAGCGACCCCGACATGATCGAGGGAATCATCGATGCCGTCTCTATTCCCGTTATGGCCAAGGCCCGCATCGGCCACTTCGTAGAAGCCCAGATTCTTGAACACCTCAGGGTCGACTACATCGACGAGTCCGAGGTCCTTTCTCCCGCTGACTACGTCAATCACATCGACAAGCACGCCTTCAAGGTGCCCTTTGTCTGCGGTGCCACCAACCTGGGCGAGGCCCTGCGCCGTATCACCGAGGGCGCTGCCATGATTCGCTCTAAGGGCGAGGCCGGCACCGGTGACGTCTCCGAGGCTACCAAGCATATTCGCACCGTCAAGACCCAGATTGCCGAGCTGCAGGCCCTGCACGCTACCGCCCCCGACCTGCTCTACGTCAAGGCCAAGGAGCTCGCTGCCCCCTACGAGCTGGTACGCGAGGTTGCCGAAACCGGCAAGCTGCCCGTTGTGCTCTTCACCGCTGGCGGCGTGGCAACCCCGGCTGACGCTGCCATGATGATGCAGCTGGGTGCGGACGGCGTCTTCGTCGGCTCAGGCATCTTCAAGTCGGGCAACCCCGAGGCCCGCGCTAAGGCCATCGTCAAGGCAACCGCTTTCTACAACGACCCTGCAGCGGTTGCGAACGCTTCCCGCGGCCTGGGCGAGGCCATGGTCGGTATCAACGTGGCAGACCTGCCTGCCCCCCACCGCCTGGCGGAGCGTGGCTGGTAACAATGATTTTTCGCCCTGTTGTTGGCGTCCTTGCCCTGCAGGGCGGGGTTGCCGAGCACGCGTCCCTGCTGGAGAAGCTGGGGGTGCAGGTGGTTTTGGTCAAGCGCCCCGAGCAGCTGGAGGGGCTGGATGCCCTGGTTCTTCCCGGTGGTGAGTCTACGACCATTGACCGGTTGACCAGGATTTTTGGCCTGCGTCAGCCCCTGATTGACTCTATCGGGGGCGGCTTGCCTACCCTGGGCACCTGCGCCGGGCTGATTCTTCTGGCTCGGGAGATTGAGGACCCGGCGGCAGGCCAGCAGACCCTGGGTTTGCTCGATGTGACCGTGCGCCGCAACGCCTTTGGTTCCCAGATTGACTCGGCTGAGGCTGAGCTGGCCTGGGGCGCTACCGGGGCGGACGGCTCCGGTCAGCTGACCGGCGCAGGCGGGCAGGGGCCGGTCAAGGCCGCCTTTATCCGCGCACCCATCGTCACCCGGGTGGGGGAGGACGTCACCGTGCTGGCCCGTCACGCCGGACAGGTGGTCGGGGTGCAGCAGGGCCACCTGTTGGGCATCTCTTTCCACCCGGAACTCACCGGCGACACCACCGTGCACCGGGCCTTGCTGGGCCTGGCTAGCCGGGCGGCAGCGTCCTCACCATAACTCAACCCCTTGTAGGCAGACGGCTGGCGCGGTCGGTTAGAAGCGTCCGCCGCCGCTGAAGATTCACCACCCAAAATAGTAGTACTGTTGGTGTATCTGGGCTAGCAAACCTGCAAAGGGAACCTCACATGAAGTCAGTTCTAGAGCAGGCTTACAACCAAAACGGCAAAAAGCCTGTTGCTTTCATTGATGAAACCTATCGAACGGCGGAAGAACATAGCGGTGAAGCCGCCTTCTACGTGCTGACCGCAGTCATTATTGCGCCCGAAAATTTTGCAGCAATGAGGGACGAGCTTCAGCAAATTGTTGGAGGGAGCTACTGGCACACCACCGAGAACCTCACCACCAAAGAAGGTAGGGAAACAGCATTAGAACTTGCAACCTATCTTGGACAAGGGGAAGAACCCTGCGTCTTCTCCATCAAAACTTCAGCAGAAAAAGAGCCCGAAGAGCTACGTGTGGAGTGTTTTCTGCGGCTCATTCAGGAGCTTAACAACCAGCCGCTCCTTTCAGGTCAAGAGGTTGACCTTTTCGTTCTTGAAGCAAGGCGTGGCAAGAGTTTGCGGGGGAAAGACCAGAGAACCATGGAAAAGGCACGCAAAGAAGGGCTCGCGAGACGTTCTGCGAGATTGGTTCAGGTCTCTCCGAGTCAAGAGCCTCTTCTATGGTTGCCTGATTTAGCGTCCTCAGCGATGCGCCAAAAGATTTCACACCGGAACACAGAATATCTGGAGCCCTTTGAGCATAACGTTCTAGAACTGCCTTAAATAAAGCAACCCTGGCCTGCCGCAGCAAAGGATGCCAGGGTCCGTGTGACTGTCAGATGAGACTGAGGGCCACTACGTTGCTTACTTAGAACCTTAGCACAGAGAAAGTTCAGGGGGAAGAGCTTGCACTTTTTATAGGTCAGCAGGCAGCACTACCGCCGGTTAGAAGCGCCCACCGCCCCCGCCGCCGCTAAAGCCCCCGCCGCCACCGAAGGACGAGCCGCCCGAGAAGCTACCCCCTGATGCTCCCGAATTTTCCGGTACATGGTTGCTGCCCGAGTAGAGGTGGGGCATGGTCGCATAAAGAGGTAGCCAGGTGCTAAAGGTGGGGGCGTAGCGGGTGTAGGTCTCCTTGTTCTCCGCTTCCTGCTCGGCGAGCTCAGCCTCGCGCTGGTCGGGGTCTACCGGGGCGGTGCGGTTGGCGTAGCGGTATTTGATGTAGTCACGGCGCATATCGTCGGGAATGCTCAGGCCGGGGTTTTCTTCTTTAGCCCGGCGCATCTCGTCCTCGGCAGCCCGCTTGACCTTGCGGTAGTCGCGGAAAACCCACCCGGCAATAATTGCGGCAACAGCGCCCAGGGTTCCCAGGACGCCCCACAGGATCAGGTTACTATCTGCACTCTCGGTTTCTGCGGCGGCATAAATCTCATCGATGGTGGTCTCTAGACCGGCGGCGTAGTTGCCGTCGGTGAGGTAGGGGCCCAGGACGTCGCTGGCGATGGTTTCTGCCTCAGAATCGCTAATGTAGTCCCCGGCGCCGTCGGCAACCGCGATGAAGGTTTCACGGCCCTCCATATCGATGACCAGCACAGCCCCGTTATCTTTGCCCTGATCGCCAACGCCCCAGGCATTGCCCAGGTCAGTGGCGTAATCGGGCAGGTCACCGGGGCTTTGGTCGGTGGTATAGATGGCGAAGCGGGCACGGTCGGTGCCCCGGTTTTTCTGGTCGATGAGGTCGTTGAGGGTGTTCTCTTCGGCGTCGGTGAGTAGGTTGGCGTCGTCGCGAATGTTGCCGGACGCCGGCGCAGCAGGTAGGTCTATTGCTTCGGCTGCCGCCATGGTCAGGGGTGCAAGGGCGAGGACGCCCGCCGCCGCTAGCGCGGGCAGGGCAGCGAGCCTGCGGGGCGGCTTCTTGTTCTGGATCAGGGGGCTTGTGATGTCAGTCCGAGGGTTCACGGCTGCGTCCTTTCGCGTGTCGACAACCAGGCATCCGCGCCTGCTCTTACCGCCAGCATAGCAAGCCTGCTGATAAAAGAACTCCCCCGGCAGAATGATTCTCTAACCCCTAGAAGGTACTCAGCGAACTCCTGAGCCAGGGCGGAGTCGACCGCAGCGCGCACCCGCAGGCTGGTTTCTAGGTTGTAATTACACATATTTCGGCGGGTGAAATTACCCGACCCACTCAGAAGCTCAAAGCCGCCAGAATCTGCACGCCTGCCCCGAACACTCAACACCACCAGCAAACCTTAGCCCCCGCAGAGAACGAGCAAGGTCGGGAGCAGAAAAGTCGAGAACCGCCAGCTCGCTGGCCAGCAGGTCACCCACCACAGCACCAGTGACCCGTAGACCCAAGTTGGAGTTGGGCGCAGAGGCGTCGTGCGGGTTGGAGGATGCCACCACAGCCTCGGCCTCAGACAGGGCCACCTTGCGGTGGTTGGTCTTGAAGTTGAAGAGCCGGGCGTAGGCATTGGCAGAGACGCGCGGCCCGCCCGGTGGCAGGGCGGCAAAGGCGAGGGGGCGGGGCAGTGTGCTCATGTTTCTAAATCTACCTAGACAGCTATTTCTTATCTCACACACCCACCGCTTGCCGATATTTTTTACAAGTGTAAACTTTACATCTGTAAGAAAAATTATTGGCAGAGGATACCCGCTATGACCCCCGCCCTGGCACCCGCCGCAGAGGACGCCCGCGCCGCCGACCCGCGCCCGGCCCGCTCCCGCGCAGCCCTCATCGACGCCGCCACCGAGGCCCTGGGTACCAGCGACCCCGGCAACCTCAGCATCACAACCCTAGTCAAGACCGCAGGGGTCAGCCGACCCACCTTCTACCAGCACTTCACCGACGTGCACGAGCTCATTCACGCCGCGGCTCTCACCAAACTCAGCGCTGCCTTCGACACCCTAGCCCCCGCCGACCCCACCGCGTCCGTCGCTGTCTTTACCAGCGAGGTCAGCATCAACCTGCTCAAGCAGCTGCAGATCGACGCCGATTTCTACCGCAACGTGCTGGCTATCTCGGGCAACTCCTCCCTGGTCGCCGAACTCATCGACTTCCTCAGCCACCGCTTTCTCAGCCGACCGGCCGTTGCCGAACGTTTCATCACTAAGAACCCCGACCTCACCGGTGACTACGCCCAGTTCGTTGCCGCCGGGGTCGCCTGGCTGGCCGTCCGCTGGCTAGCCACCGACTTCACCGGCGAGAACACCGCAGAAGCCACCGGCGAGCGCCTGGCCCAGATGATGCGGGCAGCTATCTCCTAGCCCGCCCCCTTGATTTTTACTGACCCTACAACCTGAAAGCAGGTGAAATCCCGTGCCTTCGACACGCGCTAAACGCCCGAAGCTCCACGACCGGTTCAGCCCCATGAAGTATCTGGTTCTGCTGGCCGTTATTATCATTCCCTCTATCTACTCGGGTATTTTGACCTGGGCAAACTATGACCCTACGGGCACGATTGACGCTGTTCCGGCGGCAATTGTGAATGCGGATGCCCCGGCAACCACAGCCACCGGTAGCACCCTTAACCTGGGTCAAGACCTCACCGACGAGCTGCTGAGTAACGACAGCAAACAGAATTTTGACTGGTCGACCATGAGCGCCGATGAGGCTCAGACCAAGCTTGAAAACGGCGAGGTGCAGGCGGTGCTGACCATTCCCGCCGACTTCTCAGCCAATGTAGCGTCGGTATCTGAAAACGATGCGGCAGCAGCCCAGACAGCCAAGCTGACCATCACCACCAACGACGGCTCCAACATCATCTCGGGTAACATCGCCAGCTCCCTGGGCACGGCGGTCACCGACACCCTGGCTAGGCAGGTGTCTACCGAGTACCTCAACAACATCTACGCGGGCTTCACCGACATCCACGACTCTCTGGGGCAAGCGGCGGACGGCGCCAGCCAGCTCGCCGACGGCTCAACCAGCGCAAAGGAAGGCTCCGACGAGCTCGTGGTGGGCCTGACCGACCTCAAGTCGGGCAGCAGCGAGTTGAGCTCAGGGGCAAGCACCCTGGCGGACGGTGCTACTCGGGTGAACGACGGCGCTAGCTCATTGGCGTCCGGCTCAGCTTCTCTCGCCGACGGCGCGACTCAGGTGAACGACGGCGCGTCCTCCCTGGCCTCCGGTGCCGCGGAACTGAACAGCGGCGCCAGCTCTCTAGCAACGGGAGCCAATAGCGCTGCCAGCGGCGCGGCCTCCCTCTCGGACGGCCTCAGCCAGATCAACTCCGCCGTATCTGCCCTACCCGAGCAGCTACCTGCCCTGACCGAGGGCACCGGCGCTCTGGCGTCCGGCGCGGACGGCCTGGCCAGCGGAGCCCAGAATCTTGAGGACGCCGCCTGGCAGCTTGCCAGCGGTGCCACCACCCTCTCGGATGGTGCGGACGCCGCCGTCACCGGCGCCCAGAATCTCGCCGACGGCGCGGAGCAACTGCACACCGCCACCGGCACCCTTGCCAACGGCGCGCAGGGCCTTTCGGCCAGCTCACAGGCCCTCATCGACAACTGGGGCAACCTCACCGATGAGCAGAAACTCGCTGCCCTGCAGCAACTCAACGCGGGGGCGTCCGCCCTTGCCAGCGGGGCCGGGGCTGTAGACACAGCCGCCGGGCAGCTCGCCACCGGGGCAGATACCCTGGTGGGCACCGACTCAAGCGGTCTGACCAAGCTGGCAGCGGGGGCGTCCGCTCTCGACAGCGGGGCAACCCAGCTGGCAAGCGGCGCAACTTCCCTCTCCGACGGGGCAGACGCCCTTAGCCAGGGAGCGGCAACCCTCAACAGCAAGGCAGGAACCCTCTCCACCAGCCTGGGCGCCCTGGTCACCGCCATCTCCCAGGCCAATGACGGAGCAGCCTCACTCGCGTCGGGCACCAGCACCCTGGCCAGCGGTGCATCCACCCTGGCGGACGGCACCGGCTCCCTCTCATCGGGTGCCTCCACCCTGGCTGAGGGCACCAGCTCCCTGGCTAGCGGGTCCGCTACCCTCAACGACGGCGCCCAGACTCTAGCTGAAGGAACCAGCAGCCTGTCATCGGGTGCCACCAGTCTCGCCAGCGGCGCCGCAACCCTCGATGAGGGGGCAGGCTCAGCTGTGGACGGGGCGTCCTCCCTGGCCAGCGGCCTGAATGAGCTAGAGGACGGCAACACCCAGCTAGCGACCTCCCTGGGGGACGCCGTGGGGCAGGTTCCCAGCTACACCACCGACCAGGCCAGCGAACTTAGCGCGGTCACCAGCGACCCCGTCACCATCGAGAAAACCCGCCTGAACGAGGTGCCCACCTACGGCCACGGCCTGGCCCCCTACTTCATGACCCTGGGTCTGTGGGTTGGTGCTATCGCCTACTTCATGATGTACCCGGCCATTTCCCGTAAGTTCGCCCGCAGCGGCCACTCCGGCCTGCGCACCCTGCGCGGGGCCCTGGTGCCGGTACTGCTGATGGGTATTCTGCAGGGAACCGTTATGTCGCTCATCATCCACTACTGGGTGGGCATTGAAGAGGTGAACTTCTGGGGCCTGACCGGCTTCGCCATCCTGACCTCTATTACCTTCCTGACTATCAACCAGGCTCTGATTGCCCTGCTGGATGCCCCCGGTCGTTTCATCGCCCTGATTCTGACCGTGGTGCAGATCGGTGCGGCGGGCGGCACCTACCCGATTGAGACCGCCCCGGCCTTCCTGCAGGCTATCCACCCCTGGCTGCCGCTGACTCACGCGCTGGAGGCTTTCCGCTCCCTGATTGCCGGTGGCTCCATCGGTATTGCAACGGGTATCGCCTGGCTACTGGGCTGGATTGCCCTGGCTGTTGCGGGCACTGCCCTGAGCATCTGGATTCGCCACCGCCGCGAAGATAAGGCAGAGGCCGAACGCCAGGCCCGCCGGGCCGCCCTGGCGAGCGCCTAAAGAATCAAGGCCCCTAACCTACGCCCCTTTGTTCCTGCCCCGGTGTATCACCCCGGAGGTAGGAGCGAAGGGGCGTAGAGGGTTAAAGGCTCTGTTCAATCGTTCTACTCATAAGAGCACCGCTTCATTCACAATTCGGTCACGCACATCGGGGCGTATCGCATGGTCAAAAACAATGTCAACAGGGGCGCCCAGAATCTGTGTAGCTTCAGCCTGCAAACGGCTCTGTGCAAGTAGGCCGAGAGGCCTGTGCGCTGTGACAAGCAAGTCGATATCTGAGGTGGGTTTATCTTGACCAGTTGCTACAGACCCAAAGACCCTCACGTTATCTACCCTGTGTTCTTCAAAATAGTCTATGAGCTCTGCCCGGCGCTCCCTGAGAACGCGGCCGTGAGGTGAGGTTCCATGAAAATGAATGATACGGGAGACCTCTGGTTGGCTTCGCCCAACGACTTGAGCGATAGCCCGCTGTGACATGCCCGCCCGATAAGCCGAACGCACAGCATTCACGAGATGCTGGCGTCCTTCTTCTATCTTTTGCTGAGCGGTGTGAGCCGCCTCGGCTAACTGCACGGTATCCATAGTTTTAAGATAGCAAATACTATCACCAACCTGTAGGGCGGTCTCGACAGATCTCAGCGTCCGCATCCGCCCTCCGCCCCAACCCCACCTTCGCCCGAACCTATAGGATAGAAGGAACCGCACCACTATCTTCCACCGTTGAAAGAGGAACCATGGGGTACTTTGAGTCCGTCCAGTCTGCCGCGCAGCTGCTCAAGCCGCTCACCGATGAGCGTATGTTGCAGGCTCTTGACCGCCTTGAGGTTGACTACGAGCTGGGCGATGACGGGGCCGCTGTGTTCCATTTTGAGCGGGGCTACTTCTACTACACCCTCTCCAGTAACGCCAGCCGCGACCTGCTGAGCGTGCGCGGCAGCTACCGGGGCACCTTCCCCCTCGAGGCGCTGCCCGCCCTCAACGAGTTCACCAACGCCTGGAACCAGCAGAACCTCTTCCCCAAGGTCTTCCCCTACCGGGTTGAAGAGGAGGGGCAGGGGTTTGTGGTGCTGCCGGTTGAGCTGAGCATGGTTTACGCGGGCGGGGTGACGGACGCCCAGATTGATGAGCACCTGCGCGCTGCCCTGCAGACTTCGCTGGAGTACTTCGAGACCGTGGCCTCCACCTTCGGCGGGGAGGAATAGCCTTGTCACAGCGCTTTAAAGTTGATTTGGGCGGCCTGGTTGAGCTGCTGTCGAAGAACCTGTATTCGGGCCCGCAGGTTTACCTGCGCGAGGCGATTCAGAACGGGGTTGACGCTATTACTGCCCGCCGGGAGCAGGACGCCGACGCCCCCGCCCAGGTGCTCCTGGAGCCCTGGGAGAACGGCACCGGCATCACCATCACCGACACCGGTGTGGGTCTGACTGCCGAGCAGGCTGAGGAGTTTCTGGCGACGATTGGCCGCACCTCTAAGCGCGATGAGGTCTTCAACGAGGGCCGGGCCGAGTTTTTGGGCCAGTTCGGTATTGGCCTGCTGGCCTGTTTTTTGATTGCCGATACTGTTGAGGTCACTTCGCAGAGTGTGCTGCCGGGGGCTGACCCGGTGCGTTGGCTGGGCCATGCGGACGGCACCTTTGAGGTGCTTCAGCTAGCTGGCGGTGAGGACGCCGCCGGGCAGGTTCCCGAGGTCGGCACGACGATTCGCCTGAAGGCGCGGGCAGACGCTGCCCACTGGGTTGCCGAGGAGACGGTGGTGACGCTGGCGAGCGACTATGCCGATATGCTGCCGATTGAGGTGGCGGTTCGGGTGACGGCTGCTGGCCAGCGCATCTGGCGTCGCATTTCCCTACCTGCCCTGCCCTGGGCGGAGGGGGAGGGTGAGCACCAGCCCAACCAGCACGAACGAGCCCTGGCCCTGACGAACTACGCCGAGAAGACCCTGGGCTTCACTCCCCTGGCTGCTCTTGAGCTCGACGTGCCCGCCACCGGCACGACCGGCGTGGCCTATGTGCTGCCGCAGGCTGTGTCACCGGGTTCAGGCCGTCACCGCGTCTATGTGAAGAACATGCTGGTGAACACCCGCGAAGACACTCTGCTGCCCGATTGGGCTTTCTTCGTGCGGGCAGTGGTGAACTCGGAATCCCTGACCCCAACCGCCTCCCGCGAGCAGCTGCGCGAGGACGAGATTCTTCTGCTCACCCGCGAGGCAATCGGTGAGCAACTCAAGACCTGGATTACCGCTACCCTCTCTGAGCCCAGCGCCCTGCGTAACCGCTTTGTCGAAACTCATTCCCTAGCCCTGCGCGCGGTGGCCCTGGCAAGCGACGACATGCTCGATGTGGTAGCGCGCTCCCTGCCCTTTGAAACCACCGGCGGTATCGCTACCCTCGCCCAGGTCGTTGAAGAGACCGGGCAGGTGCTCTACACCCCCACTACCGAGGCCTACCGCCGGGTGGCTCCGGTGGCACGGGCCCAGGGGCTGTGGGTGGTCAACGGCGGCTACGTCTACGACGCCGACCTGCTGGCTAAACTGGCTGACCGTCCCCGCTGGAAGGTCACCGAGCTGACCAGCAAGGACGTCACCCAGACCCTGGCAGCCGTTGAGATGGAACGCGAGTTCGAGGTACTGCGCGGCTTAGAGCGCGCCCGGGCCGTACTGGCGGCCCAGGACTGCGGCGTCCTGCTACGTACCTTTGACCCCGCCGAGGTACCCGCGGTGCTGCTGCGGGATGCCGAGGCCGAGCGCGCCCGCGACCTGGCCCAGGAGGCCGAGGACGCCGGTGGCGCCTGGGGTGGACTGCTCGGTTCCTTCACCGAGGCGGCAGCCGAGCCGACCCGCACCCTGGTGCTCAACGACGCCAACGAAAATACCCGCCGTCTGCTGCATCAGCCGGAGCACGCGTCCTTTGAGCCGGGTCTGACGACCCTCTACCTCTCTGCCCTCATGCTCGCCGGTGAGGGTCTGCGCGGATCTGAAACCAACCTGCTCAGCGACAGCCTGGCCCAGCTGCTCGAAGCGGCCCTGCGCCAGCCCTAAAGATAGCTACCAACAAGGGAGAAAACTGTGTGGTCCACCCACGAAGCCGCCCAGAAAATTGCCGCGACCCGCGACCTGCCCTACGGTAGCGCCCGCACCGCCGCCATGGAGTACATCACCCGCACCCTTGAACGGGAGGGCCCCGAATCCATGCTGCCCGAGGCCTACCTCAACCTGGTGGAGGCCTATGTTTTTGGGCAGCCGACCCCGGCGTCCTTTGCGGTGTTCTCTAAGCTGTTGCGTCTCTACGACGCCCACCCCGAGCACTTTGACGAGTTCACCGCCCGCACCCTCTTCTGGCAGTTCAAGTGGATTATTGGCGACATGACCGCCTACCCGCAGATCTCTAAAGCGCAGGCGCGCGAGCTGCTCGATGAGATGCGCCGCCGCTACCGTCTGGCGGGTATGGGCGAGATGGCCCCTGACCGGGCCGAGTACATGTGGGCTGCCCATATCGGCGAGGACGAGGCCGCAGAGATTTGGCGCGCCCGATGGCTTGCGCACGGTGAGGACGAGATGGACTGCGGCTCCTGCAGGCACGGCGGGATTCTGCGCGACCACGTGACCGACGGGGATTTTGAGGCGGCTATCCGCATGGGTGCCCCCACCGAGGACTTGTGTAACCGGGAGCCTGCGGCCTCCCACCGGCAGCTGGCCCTTGCCTACCTGCACCTGGAGGACGGCGAAGCTGCCGGCCGGCACCTGCTGCGGGCTGCGGCTAACCGCGACCAGTACGACCCGGACGACCTGGGGGTTGAGCTTGAGGTGCTGGCCCGCGGCCAGAACCTTCAGGCTGCCTTTGACCTGCTCGCCGACCACGGAAAACGTGCCCTTGACCTGGCGGGGGACCCCGGCGATAACCGCAACTTCTTGCGCTATATCGTCGCTGGCCTGGCCTGGGCTTTAGAGGACCACGGGGATATGCCCACCGGCCTGCGACCTGACGGTCAGACATCGCGGGCGACCCTGCGGGAGCTTTACGACTGGGCGCTGGCCGAATCCCGGCCACTGGCACAGGCCTTTGACCGCCGGGCGGGCAACACCCGGTTCTCAGAGTCCCTGGAAGCCGCCACCCAACTGGATGCTCTGGTGCCCATCGTGCTGCCTACCGGGGCGGACGGGGCTGGTTCGGCTAGTTCAGCTGGTTCGGCCGGGGCGGACGCCGCCGAGGGCGCCCAAACCGGTGGTGCGGGCGCGACCGGGGCTACCCCCCTGTCCTTTACTCCGGTGGAGTCCTACCTGGCGGTGGCCCGCGAGCATGAGGCCGCAGGGGCTTCCCTTGAGGCGGGTCTGGCCTACGCCGAGGCTGCTTTCTTGGTGCTGGCCGGTGGGCCTGTTACGGGGGTGCAGGCGCTTGAGGCCCACGGGTTCTTTGAGACGGCCTGGCCCCTGCTGGCGGACGGCGGCGCCAGCCCTGCCCTGCTGGCCGAGGTAGTGCGTGTGTGGGCACCGGTGGCCGAACGTGTCAATGAGCTTGAAGCCCTTCGTACTCCGGTGGGTGAGCTACAGGAGCTGGCCCAGCAGGTGGCCCACCCAGACCTGCTGACTGTGATGCAGGCTCAGGATCTCGCTGCCCGTCTTTCGCTGGCAACCGGTGAATCTGCGGGCCAGCAGCTCGTGGATGAGTTGGTTGAGACCTACCGTAAGAACGAGTGCCTGGAGCAGGCAGCCCGTCTACTGGTGGTTGCCGCTGAAGCTGCGGCTGCCACTGGGCAGAGTGAGTTGGCGATTGGCCGCTATGAGTTGGCGGCGGAGTTTTTTGAGCCTTTGAGGCTGAAGAAGTCCCGTGCTGCTGCCCTGGACGCCTGTATTGAGCTGCTGCGCGCTACCGGCCAGGAGCACCGCGTCGAAGCCCTGCTGGCTGAGCTCGTAGAGCCCTAACACTGATCTACCACCGACATAACCTGACTGAAGAACTACTAGCAGGGTTCTACTATATCTCTTAACCATCAGGTTATTTGCACTATCCGATATGTACTGGGCACCCCTTATGAGCAAGCCTTTTTCTGATCCTAAATTTTATTTTAGCGATAAATTTCTACGTCTTGGCCTTCCCAAATATTTCCATCTATTTTATTGATGAAAACTTGTCCCTCATAATCATATTCCACTAAAGGAAAATAGATAGTATCTATAGTGTAATTCCAAAATTCAATAACCTGTTTAGGGTGGACAGCAAGGTATTCATCCGCATAAAGGTCAGCCTCCCCCCAACTTGCGATGGGGGAAACACCCAAGATGTGAGGGGCATTGGAGCTACCTTCCACTAAGAGAATGTAACCATCATCGACAATTTCTCCGGGAGAGACATCAGAATCTATCCCTTCCTGAGAGTAAGGGTTTGCCGATATTTTTTCCCGTATTGCTCCCATCTGCCCCATGGTCTGGGGGTAAAGATTATAGAGCCTGGTTCTTTTAGGTACGCAGATAATCCAGGGGGCTACAGATTTTTCTGTCTCACGATAGACCTGACAGTATTTCCCTGCCTTCTGGTAGCTGGAATATACAGCCGCAACTGATACGTCCCCAAAAGGGATGTGCAAAACTATGTAGATAAAATCTGAAATATCAGTAGCCGCAGTTTTCATCTTTTTTTCACCACCTGCACAACAGTTCTTGTGGTCTTTCCATTAATAGTCACTTCACCATAGGTTATTTGTTGAAATTTTGACTTATTAGAGTTTTTATACGACCATTCCAAATTCTTTAGTTCCATAGAGCTGATATTATAACCAATCTGGGGATTTATCGGTCATCTTCTTATAACTCAAGCCTCCCTAAGCCACCCAAACCCCGCTGCGGGCGCGCAGACCCAGGGTGAGGGCGCGGGCACCCATGTACCACAGGGCATAGGAGCACCAGAGCAGCAGGTAGGCCAGAGTGGGGCCATCGACCAGCCCACCCCAGCCCCAGGAGGTGCCCCCGGCAAGCGGGGCGGAAGCGTCCGCACCGGCACCGAACCAGACATACAACCCGGCCAGCACCGGCAGGTAGGCCACCAGGGTGAAGAGCCCCGCCAGACCCAGATAGCGTACGTCCTGGGCACCGATGAGCACGCCGTCCAGAATGAAGACGTAGGCAGCCAGGGGCTGCCCCACCGCCAGAACCAGCAGCGACAGGGCAAAGAGGCGCTGCACCTCGGGGTCGGGGGTAAACACCCAGGCCAGACCAAACCCGACCGCCGGGCAAACCAGGGCCGTGACCAGGCCAAAGGCCAGGCTCCACCGCACCAGGCGGTTCTTGAGCTGAACTACCGCGCTCTGCCCCTGCCGGGTTGAAAGATCCTGTGCGCCCATCTCCTTGCCCAGCAGGGCCTGGGCGGCAATGGCCAGGGCGTCTAGGGCGAAGGCCAGCAGGTTAAAGAAGGCCATGGTCAGCTGGTAGGCGGCCAGGTTTTTCTCCCCCTGGCTGGTCACCACAAAGACCGTAGCCAGCAGGGCAATCCGCAAGCAGGCCGCCCGTACCATCAGCCAGGCCCCCACCCGGAAGACAGCGGCTAGTCCGGCGCGGTCGGGTAGCCAGCCGGGCAGCCGCGTCCGCACTGATAAGCCGGAGGGGCGGGCAGTAGAGCCGGGTGCCCGCGTCCGCGCTACTACCGCGTAGGTCAGCGCCAGGGCCATGCCCCACTGCACCGCAGCCGTCGCTACTGCAGAGCCTGCCACACCCCACCCTGCCGGGTAAACCAGGGCCCAGCTCAGCGGCACGTTGAGGGCAGCGCCGACGGTAGCAACGTAGAGGGGAGTTTTGGCGTCCTGGAAACCGCGCAGGGCACCGGTCGCCGCCAGCACCAGAAGCATGCCAGGCAGGCCCGCCAGGGAGGGCAGCAGGTAGGCGGTGGCGTGGGCAAGGACGTCCCCGCCCGCACCCAGCCCACGCAGCAGGGGGGCGGCGGTCAGCGCCAGCAGTACCCCGAAGAAAAGGCCCAGACCAGCAGCCACCCACAGGCCGTTGCGGGCGGCAGCAAAAGCACTGGGAGTATCCCCGGCACCCACGGCCCGGGCTACTGCGGGAGTAGTCGAGTAGGCCAAGAAAACCATGAAACCCACCAAGGTTTGCACCACGGTGGAACCCAACGTCAGGCCAGCCAGCGGGGCACTGCCCAGATGGCCCACGATGGCAGAGTCAGCCAGCACCAGCAGGGGCTCAGCGATGAGGGCACCAAAAGCGGGCACCGCCAGGGCAAGAATCTGGCGGTTGAGCGAAGGCTGCCGGGGCGAAGAAGACGGTGTGGAGGGCATAGAACCACCCTACCGGCGTCCGTATGGGTAAGCGAAACCTTCATCTGCATGTGCAAAGAACGCGCAGATGAAGGTTTCGATTACTTTCAAGAACCTAGCTGGCTTGGGCTTCTGCCTCGGCCACGTCGGCATCGCTGACCTCAACCCCGGTGTAGAGCTTGAACTGTTCGGCAGCCTGCAGGGCGATGACCTCGCCACCGGTAATAATCTCCTTGCCAGCGGCCCGCCCAGCGCGAATCAGTGGGGTCAACCCGGCCTGACTCTTTCACCCTACCACCGGCGTCCGCGCACCGCCCCACCTCGGCTGAGTGTAACGCTAAATGCCATGTGCGCGAATCGTTACCGCGCACATGGCATTTAGCGTTACAGTCAAAAGTGGGGCTGCTAGGGCCGGGTCATGATGTAGGTTTTACGGCCCGCAAACTCGTCAGAGCGGGCGATAGTGAAGCCTTCTTTTTCATAGAAGCGGATCGCGCGGGCGTTGGTGGAGAGCACCTCAAGTTCGGCCGGGCCGTGGTCGAGCACCTCGCTCAGCAGGGCCTGGGCAACTCCCGTGCCGAAGGCCTCGGGCAGCAGGTAGAGCATTTCAAGTTTCTGTACCTCGTAGGGCATCTGGGAGGCGAAGGCCAGGCCCAGTAGCTTGCCCGCGGCGTCCTTTTCCACCGCAACCAGAGCGCGGCGGTGCTGGCCTAGTTGCTGCTGAATGTCCTCGCCGGTACCTCCGGTGGAATCAAGCCACTCTGCAAATCCGGTGGCGCGGGCATCCAGCTGCTCTTCTTGCTTGGCAAACATTTGGGGGGTAAATGTGCCCGCGTAGGCGTGACGCCAGGAGGTCATGCGTAACTCTTCCCACGCCCTAGCCTCTGCGGGCACAGGTGGGCGGATCTCAAAATTCATTATTCTCCTCGCGCCCTGCCGCTGCGAGCGAGTGGGGGGAAGGCAGGGCGTAGAGTCATGATACCGCACCGACCTGCGAAACCTTCAGGTTTTAAATAGACAGGTGGTAGATGTAGTCGTGGGCAACTTCGGTCTCGGTGAGCTGGAAGGCGCGCTCCCCCACCTTGGTGAAGCCCATTTTTTCGTAGAAGGCCTGGGCGCGGTGGTTGAGCTGGTGGGTGCCCAGGTGCAGGCCGTCTTTACCGTCGGCGCGGGCAGTTTCGATGACGGCGCTCATGAGTTCCCTAGCCAGGCCGGTGCCGCGAGTTTCGGCGGAGAGGTAGAACTTGCTCAGATAGGCTGCGTTGCCGGGTATCTCGGCGGGCTGGGGTGCCTCGTGGTCGATGCCGAAGTAGGCGATGATGTTGCCCGCTTCGTTGACGGCCAGGGTGAAGCTGTAGGCGCCGGTTTCGATGTAGCGGGTGAAGGACGCCTCATCTAGGTTTTCGCTCACAAAGGCCGCTACGAACTCGCGCGGGACCACGGACGGGGCGGCGTCGGGGAAGTGGGCGCTGGCAAAAGCTGAGAGGGCGGGCGCATCGGCAAGGACGGCCGGGCGCAGGGTATAGGGCATGGCTATTCTTTCTCGTAGCCGCGGAGCTTGTTGAGGGCGCGGCGTTCATTTTTGGTGGGTCGGCCTGCGCCCCGGTCGCGGCGGGGTAGGGCGCCGCTGGTGAGGTAGGCGGGTTTGGGGGCTGAGATGTCGTCGTAGCAGGTGACAGCCACGGGTGCGCCGACGCGCTTGGAGATGGTTTTTCGCACGATGAGCACGCGTTCCCAGCCGGGGTAGCGCACGGTGACGGTGTCGCCGGGTTTGATTTTCTGGGAGGGCTTGGCGTGCTCGCTGTTGATGCGCACGTGCCCGGCTTTGACCTCGGTGGATGCCAGTGAGCGGGTTTTGAAGACGCGCACCGACCAGAGCCAGGCGTCGATGCGCACAGGCGGCTGCGGCTCTGCGGGGGCTGAGTCTGCGGGTGAAGTCATGTATCTAGGCTACCCAATGAGCAGGCAAAGCCCTGACCCGCGCGAGCCCGCACTGCCGTACACTTATGCCCATGACCACCCCTACCCCTCCTGCCATTCCCTCAGATTCCTGCTCCCTGCCAACCGACGAGAATCTGCCGGGCACCGCTGCCCGCAAGTCACGCTGGGTACTACTGGAACACCCCGGCGGCTGGGGCCGCGATGTTCTCGGTGGAACCGTCTTTGGGGCAGAACTCTCAGCCGCTCTTAAAGAAAAGATGGCGCAGGTAGGCTCCCGCCTGCTGTTGATTCGGCAGCCCGGCCGTGAGGGGCAGAAGGTTAAGGACGCCGGCATCCGCCGCCGCGCCTTCGTAGCGGTCACCGGGGGTAGGGATTTTTCACCCGCCCAGCTCTACTCTTTTGAAGTAACAGACGCGGAGGATTTACTCTCCCTCCCCCTCGAAACCCCCGAAAATATACCCGGTGCGGTTGTTTCACGTGAAACACTGACCCTTGTCTGCACCCACTCCAAGCGCGACCGCTGCTGTGCGGTACGAGGCCGCCCCATTGCGTCCTTTGTATCTGAACAGCTCGCGGACGGCAGCGTCTGGGAGTGCTCCCACACCGGCGGGCACCGCTTCGCCCCGGTCGCTATCAGCCTGCCCACCGGCTACACCTACGGGCGATTGGATTTCGAGCAGGCCCTGACCTTAGCCCAGAATGCCCAGCAGGGCCGGGTAGAACTTACCGGGCTGCGCGGCCGCTCCTCCCACTCCCCCATCGAGCAGGTAGCCGAGGTGGCCGTCCGCACCCTTCTCGCGGACGCCGGTGAGCGCCCCGGCCCCGACGACCTGAACCCTGGTGAAATGACCGCCACCGAACCCGACCTGCACGCCGCCCATATCACCCACCGCGACGGACGCTTCTGGGTAGTCACCGCCCGCCGCACCGAGCTGCCACCGCGGCCAGCGTCCTGTGGCAAGAGTGCCGGGGAGGCCTTCAGCTGGGAGGTCGTCAGCCTGCACCCGGGCACGGCAGCCTAACCTTTACCCAACCTCGGGAAGCACACAGGCGGGTCTGCTCACGCAGACCGGCCTGATGGCGTCCGCCGCGCAGGGGCACATCAGAAGGTTTAGACCACGCCGCTTGCCCCCAGCAGGGAGCCCACGCCGAAGGTGACGGCCAGGGCACCGCTGACCAGGGCGAGGGGATATCCTCATCGTCAATGCCCAACTCAAAGTGCAGGTGGGTTGTGAGGGCATTCTTCTCGATCATCTCGATAGCCGCCTTGCGGGCAGTTCCGGGAGAGATGCCGCGCTCTTCAAGGATCTCGGTCAGCTCGTCGAGCTCTTGTTCGGGTAGGTTGCGCAGTTCGGCGCGTTCCTTGGCGATCAGGGCTTCCTGGCTGTCTACCTGGGAAGAGACCGAGACGTACTCCCCCAGGGCCATAGAAATAGCACCACCGACAACGGCAGCCGCTGCGGCCACGCCAATAGCCGAGGTACTAGTAGTTGCACCGGCAACGCCGACCACAGTTGCGGCCACCGAAACAATACCGTCGTTGGCGCCCAGCACAGCGGCCCGTAGGCGGTTGAGTTTCTCCGGGTAGGCACCGCCCATATCGTGGGCTTAACCGGCGGGTGAGGCTAGGCTGGGCTACCTAGAGGCGGTCGATAAACTCGCCGATAGCCCGGTAGGTGGCGGTGCGGGCGGGTTCGGGTGAGAGGACGAGGTCGTGGGTTCCGCCGTCAATCACACGGCTGGTGACGTCCTTGCCCAGCCCTAGACCCCAGCGGCGGATGCCCTGCACGTTGAGCACCGCGTCGAAGTCGTGGCGGTCGGTGGGGTTTGCGAGTTTGCCGGAGCGGGCTGAGGTCAGCAAGAGCACGGGGGCCTGAATATCGAGACCGCGCTGGAGCTGCCGGTGGGCGCGGCGCACTGCCGCCAGCCAGCCCGCGTAGATGGGCGGGAAGTTGAGGGTCTTCCAGTCGGTGTTGAACTGCCAGGTGCCCGCGTGCTCGGCGTGCAGGGAGGGGGCGTAGGCGTCCGCCTGCTCCTTCTGCACAATCGCGCGCGGTTTGAAGCGCGCGAGCGCCGCCACCGACCCGGTCATGAGGGTGCGCTCAAGCGGGTTGTTGAAGTGGTCGAGCCAAGGGGAGTTGAGGACGACGGCGGCCAGCTCGGGCGGGGCGGTTTGGCTGGCCCAGAGGGAGGCGATGAGGCCGCCGGTGGAGTGGGCCATGAGAATGACCTGCTGGTGTCCATCGCGGCCGGTAATGAGCTGCCAGGCGGCGGTGAGGTCGTCGAAGTAGTTGTCGAGGTTTTCGGTGTAGAAGGGGGTCTGCCCCGGCCGCAGAGAGCGGCCGTATTTGCGTAGGTCCAGGGCGTAGAAGTCGTGGCCGCGAGCTGCCCACCAGTCGCCGAGCTCCTTCTGGAAGAAGTAGTCCACAAAGCCATGCAGGTAGAGCACGGCGGGCTGTGCCGCCCCGCCCTGCCCCTGGGCGGACACCGACAGCTGCGGGGTTGCGTCCGCCCCGCTGATATCTGCGGGTCGGTGGACGAGGGTGGCAACAATGGGGCCTTCTGAGTCGCGGCCCAGGTCGATGGTTTCGGCGGTGTAGGGGGCGCCGAGAATGTCTGGCTGTGTCATAAAACCCACTATACTCTCGCGCGCATTTTCGTATTACGATTTTTATATGGAAACTATCAACGGCACCCCGGTAACAGAAGAGCAGATTCAAGCCTGGGCTGACGAGGCTGAAGCAGGCTACGCAGTAGAACGATTTAAGAAACGTGGCCGCCCAAGCCTCGGGAGCGCTCCTGCATCGGTCATTCCCGTCCGCATGGAGGAGGAGCTCCTTGCGGCCCTCTTACATAAGGCTGAGGTTGAGCATCTTAACCGTTCAGAAGCTATCCGTGCGGCTGTCCAGGCCTGGGTTGATGCATGATTTCAGTTCACCACTCCGCTCTCAAACATGGAATGTAGAGGCATAGAGCCATCCACCGCTAACATTCTTATAGAAGTGATACCCGCAACACCCCGCAGGTATCTCATGCAAAAGACCCCTTGCTCCTCTTCTTAGATTTATAAGGACACCACCCATGACCTACACCGTCAGTGACTACCTGCTTGACCGCCTGGCTTCCCTGGGAGCTACCGATATTTTCGGTGTGCCCGGCGACTTCAACCTTCAGTTCCTTGACCATGTGATTGCCCATAAGGAACTCACCTGGGTGGGCAACGCCAATGAGCTGAACGCCGGCTACGCGGCGGACGGCTACGCCCGCGTGGGCGGTATTGGCGCCCTGGTCACTACCTACGGTGTGGGTGAGCTTTCAGCTATTAACGCGACGGCGGGCTCCTATGCCGAGCATGTGCCCGTCCTGCACATTGTGGGTGCTCCCTCCAAGGACGCCCAGGCCGCCCACCTGACCATGCACCACACCCTGGGGGATGGGGACTTCAGCCACTTTATTCGCATGGCCTCCGAGGTGTCCTGCGCGGTTGCTAATCTTGAGCACGCTACCGCCACTGCCGAGATCGACCGCGTGTTGCGGGAGATGATGATCCAGAAGCGCCCCGGTTATATTCTGCTGGCGACCGACGTGGCCCGGGTTGAGGTGGCCCCGCCGTCCGGCCCCCTGGAGGTGCCCAAGGCCCTGTCCTCCCCCGGTGCTGTTGAAGCCTTCCGCGCCGACCTGGCCGACGTCCTTGCAGGCAAGCAAACCACGGTGCTTGCTGACCTTTTGGTTCACCGCATGGGTGCGCAGGCTAACCTGACCGAGATGCTGGCGGCAACCGGCCTGCCCTATGCCACCCTCATGTGGGGCAAGACCCTGGTGGACGAGTCCAAGCCGGCTTTTGCGGGTATTTACGCCGGGGTGGTGTCGTCGGCCCGCACCAAGGACGCCGTGGAGCAGGCAGAAACCCTAATTTGTGCGGGCGTGACCTTCACCGACACCACCACCGCCGGCTTCTCCCAGAACCTGCCCGAGAACACCGTCTTCCTTGGGGCCCAGACCGCCAAGATTGGCCGCAAGACCTACGCCCCGCTCACCCTCGATACCGCCCTTGACCTGGTGCGGGAGGTCGCCCTTGAGGCGGGTGCAGCCCCCAAGGAGCTACTGCCCTGGGATGAAGAAACCCACGAAGATATCGACATGGACGCCCCGCTGACCCAGGACGTCCTCTGGTCCCTGCTCTCCCGCGAGCTGTCCCCGGGCAACATTGTGGTGGCTGACCAGGGCACCTCCTTCTTCGGTATGGCCTCCCGTCGTTTCCCCGAGAATTCCATGTTTATCGGCCAACCCCTGTGGGGTTCCATTGGCTATACCCTGCCCGCCGTGTTGGGGGCCGCTATTGCCGACCGGAGTGCGCGCGGCGTCCTGCTCATTGGCGACGGCTCAGCCCAGCTGACCTTCCAGGAAATCGGCACCATGCTAGAGCAGAAGATTAACCCGGTGGTGGTGCTGATTAACAATGACGGCTACACGGTGGAACGCGCTATCCACGGCGCCACCCAGCCCTACAACGACATCCGCCGCTACAACTGGCAGCTGATCCCGGCGGCCCTGGGGGCGACCGAGGACGACGTACTTATGCTGCGCGTGACCACCGCCGCCGAGCTTCTGGAGGCGACCGCCCTAACCCAGGCCACGCGCGACAAACTGGTTTTCCTGGAGATCATGATGGATAAGGACGACGTGCCCGCCCTACTGGCCGACGTCGCCGCCGCGCTCACCCGCGCTAACTCCTAAATCCAACAGCCCATCATCTCCCGAGCCGCAGTAAAAAGGCAGTAGAGGCCCACCCAAAAAATAAACCCCCAGGGGTATACTAGGGGAAAAGTTTTTACCTGAAAGTAGACCCATGCAACTAAACCCCGACGAGATGAAACCCGTGATCAACCGCCTCAAGCGAGCCCAGGGGCAGCTCAACGGCATTATCCGTATGCTCGAAGAGGGCGATGACTGCCAAAAAATTGTCACCCAGCTCGCCGCCGCCTCCAAGGCGGTCGACCGCGCTAGCTTTGCCGTGGTTGCCAGCGGGCTCCAGCAGTGCCTTACCTCCGACAAGCCCGAGATGGCCCCCGAGCAGCTAGAGAAAATGTTCCTCTCCCTGGCCTAGGCCCACCCAGCACACCAAAACGCCGCACCCCGGCTCTTACCTTGCACTCTACTGGTGGCTGAGATAAGAGCCGGGGTGCGGCGTCCTTAAGTGACGTAGCCGAGGTAGCCTTTCTTTCCGCCTACACCGCCAGTTGCATGAGGGTGCTAACTGCCATATAGGCCGCAACGAGATAGAGAAAGAGGGCGAAAGCTATCTGTAGGGCACGCTGAGGTAGCCGCTTCCCGCCCCAGGTACCTACCAGGGTGCCAACTATAGTTGTGGCCAGCAGGGGGGCTAGCGCCGCCCAGTCTAAGGACGGCAGGGCCCCAGCCCCCAGGACTAGGGCAACAAGACTGTTGATGAGGATGACCAGCAGAGAGGTTCCCACAGCGGTTGCCATACTGAGCCCCAGAATCAGGGTCAGGGCGGGGACGATGGCGAAGCCGCCACCCACCCCGAAGAAGCCGGTCAAAAAGCCAACACCTGTAGCCGCCCCCACCAGCGCTACCCCTTGACGGAGGGCAGCGGGGCGGGAGGTGGCGTCCGCCCTACTAGCCCGCACGGAGCCCCTGCGTGCCCTCCGCACCATTAGACTGGCCACCACTAGAAGGAGGGCAGAGAAGGCTAGCAGGAGCAAGTGCCCATCGAGACCGTGGGCTAGAGCCCTGCCGCCGTAGGCACCGGCTAAGCCGAGGGCACCGAAGAGGGTGCCGCGCCACCAGTCGAGGGAGCGAGCCTGAGTGAGCACACCGGTGACAGCACCAATACCCACCACCACTAGGGAGGCAAGGGTTGCCTGGGCGGGCGTAAAGCCGAATCCGTAGACCAGCAGGGGAATCGCCAAAATAGCTCCACCCCCACCTAGGGCACCCATGAGTAGGCCCACAGCCAGGCCGCCTGCAAGAGCTAATAGCACAGTTCCTCTTTCTCTTTCTTCACTCTAGAGATAATACCCCTAGGGGTATATTGAAACAAGGTATAGGGGTGGACGACGTTATGAGCTGGAATTTTAGTAGTGTAGTTTAGGTAATTTTGGTAGCGTAAAAGGAAGAATTTCAGCAGTGTGGAGAGCAGAATACTGGAATTATGCCCTTGTCAGAAGAAAAATCACCCTACCTCCAGCGCACAATCGACCGGGAACTTTCCCTCCTAATGCTCTACGCCCCAGCTATTGCGATTGACGGTCCCAAGGGTGTCGGCAAGACAGGAACAGCCAGTCGCCAGGTTGATCAGGGCGCTCCCCCGGGGGGCATTTTTTGCTCACGGGTAGCACCTCCCCTCTTGAGGGTATCGATACCCATAGCGGGGCCGGACGCATTTTAAGTCTGCGCATACGCCCGCTCACCTACTACGAACGCTATCGTCCTCAAACGCCGGTTAGCCTCTCAGAACTCCTCCTCGGGGAGGGCGATCCCATCGCGGGGCAGACAACCCAGACGACACTTGCAGACTACTTCACCGCAATCGTTAGCAGTGGCTTCCCCGGTATTTTCCAGGCCCCGGAGCAGATTCGCAGGCGCCTAGTCGATGCTTACCTACAGCGCGTAATCGACAAGGATTTACCTGAGTCAGGTTATGCAGTAAGGCGCCCTGAAACCTTCCGCCGCTGGCTAACCGCCTATGCGGCGGCAAGTTCTACCACCACAAGTTATTCTCGAATTCTCGATGCAACGACCTCCGGCGATGGTAGCCAGCCCGCCAAAACGACAACCGCAATGTACCGGGATTTTTTGACTAAACTGTGGCTCCTTGGCCCGGTTCCAGGCTGGGTTCCGGCCAATAACGAGTTCACGAAGCTCGCGGTATCGCCTAAACACCAGTTGGCAGACCCGGCCCTGGCAGCGCGGCTTCTGGGCTTGGGAGCGCGGGGTTTAGCCACAAGCCAGGGAGCCCACATGGCAGGGCCCCTCTTCGAATCGCTAGTCACTCTCAGCGTACGCACTGCTGCCCAGGCTGCTGAGGCCACGGTCAGCCACCTGCGCACCCCCAAGGGGGACAGGGAGGTTGATTTGATTGTTCAGGGGCCCGAGGGGCAGGTGCTGGGCATCGAGGTGAAGTTGACCGCAAGCGTTACGGACGCGGACGTCCGCCACCTCCTGTGGTTGCGGGAGAAGGCAGGAAACTCAGTAACGAACCTGGTGGTGGTGACTACCGGCTCTCAGGCCTACCGCCGTCAGGACGGCATAGCGGTAGTCCCACTGGCCCTTTTAGCTGAGTAGCAAAATCGAGCACAGACTAAACCCCACACCCTGCCACGAGCTGCGGCGGGCGTCCGCGCAGTTTCGTGACAGGTCGTGAGGTTGAACCTTACTTCTGAATGAAGTAGAGGCGCTTGTTGACGAATTCATCCATGCCGTAGGGGCCGAGTTCGCGGCCGTAGCCGGAGTTCTTGACGCCGCCGAAGGGGATTTCGGCGCCTTCACCAGCGGGAGTGTTGACGTTGACCATGCCGGCGTCAATCTGCTGGGCCAGGCGGCGAGCGCGGGCCTCGTCCTGTGAGAAGACGGCGCCGCCCAGGCCGTACTGGGTGTTGTTAGCCAGCTCGATGGCTTCCTCGTCGCTCTCTACCCGGTAGACGGTGGCGACGGGGCCGAAGAGCTCCTGGTAATAGACCTCGGAGCCGACCGGTACATCGGTGAGGACGGCCGGTGAAAGGTAGGCGCTCTTCTCATCCAGCAGCTGGCCACCGGCGCGCAGGGTGGCACCGGCAGCAACGGCCTCGTCGAGCTGCTTCTTGAGGCCTTCGGCTGCTGAGCGGGAGGAGAGGGCCATGTAGGTGGTCTCGTCCGCCTCGGCGGGCTTGCCGGGCTTCATGGCCTCGGCCAGCTTGACCAGTTCGGCGACGAACTCGTCGTAGATGTCGGCCATGACGATCATGCGCTTGTTGGAGTTGCATGCCTGGCCGGTGTTGTACATGCGGAAGCCCCAGGCGGTGGCGGCGGCTTCGGCGACGTTGTCGGTGTCGAGCACGATGTAGGGGTCGGAGCCGCCCAGTTCGAGCACTGCCTTCTTGAGGTTGCGCCCGGCGATACCGGCAACGATGGCGCCAGCGCGTTCGGAGCCGGTCAGCGAGACACCCTGAATGTGGCGGTGGCCAATCATGGTCTCGATCTGGTCATGGCTAGCGAAAACTGCCTCGTAGGCACCCTCGGGCAGTCCGGCGTCCTTCATAATCTCGGCAATGGCGAGCGCAGACTTGGGGCAGATTTCGGCGTGCTTGAGCACGATGGTGTTGCCCAACATGAGGTTGGGGGCGGCAAAGCGGGCGACCTGGTAGTAGGGGAAGTTCCAGGGCATGATACCCAGCAGGGCGCCCAGGGGCTTGCGCTGGATGTATGCCTCGGAGTTTTCGGTCTCTGAGGGAATCGGCTCGTCCGCAAGGTGGTCGGCGGCAATCCCGGCATAGTAGGCAAAGATGGCTGAGGAGAACTCGGCCTCTTCGATGCCCTCTGAGATGGGCTTGCCCATTTCCTGGGAGATGATTTCGGCCAGTTCCTGCTTGCGCTCTTCGAAGAGTTCGGCGATGCGATTAACAATAGCGGCGCGTTCTTCGACACTGGTGGTGCGCCATTCCAGGTAGGCGGCGTGGGCGCGGTCTACTGCCGCGGTAGCCTGCTCGTCGGTGAGGGTGTCGAAGGTTTCGAGCACCTCGCCGGTGGTGGGGTCTTCAAGTCGGTAGCTCATGGGTTTAGCTCCTTTGTGTTTGTAGGTTTGGGGCGGGGCAGGTGCCCCGGCAGTCAGTTGGCTGGGTCTGGCATGAATCGAGCGAGCGCCCCGCGCGAGCTCGAGAAGGTTAGCCGACAGAGAGGCACCTGCCCTGCCCATACACAACAGATGATTAGTTCCCCGCGACCTTGCGGATTTCTTCCACGAAGATGTCTAGGGCCTGGCCCAGGAGATCTTCGCTAATGGTCAGCGGTGGCAGCAGGCGCACGACGTTGCCGTAGGTGCCGCAGGTGAGAATCAGGACGCCGCGTTCGGCGCAGGCTGCTGCGATGTCTTTGGCTGCGGTGGCGTGGGGTTCCTTGGAGTCGGAGTCTGCTACGAATTCGACGGCGAACATGGCGCCGCGGCCGCGGATTTCGCCGACGATGTCGAGTTCGTCGACGAGGGGGCCAAGCTTTTCGCGGGCGATGTCTTCAATGCGGGCGGCGCGGGCGTTGAGGTCCCACTCTTCCATGGTTTTGATGGTGGCAAGGGCTGCGGCGCAGGCGACGGGGTTGCCGCCGTAGGTGCCGCCGAGGCCGCCGGGCTGGACCTTGTCGAAGAGTTCGGCGCGGCCGGTGACGGCGGAGAGAGGCATGCCGCCGGCGATGCCCTTGGCGGTGGTGATGAGGTCGGGTTCGATGCCTTCGTGGTCGGAGGCGAACCAGCTGCCGGTGCGGCAGAAGCCTGCCTGGACTTCGTCCGCGATGAAGACGATGCCCTTTTCGCGGGCCCAGGTGACCAGCTCAGGCAGGAAGCCTTCGGCGGGGACGATGAAGCCGCCTTCGCCCTGGATGGGTTCGATAAGGATAGCGGCGACGTATTCGGAGCCGATCTGTTTTTCGATCATGTCGATGACGCGGGCGGCTGCTTCCTTGCCACCCAGATCACCGTCGCGGTAGGGGTAGCTCATGGGGGCGCGGTAGACCTCGGGGGCGAAGGGGCCGAAGCCCTTCTTGTAGGGGGCGGCCTTGGCGGTGAGGGCCATGGTGAGGTTGGTGCGGCCGTGGTAGGCGTGGTCGAAGACGACGACGGCGTTGCGGCCTGTGGCGGCGCGGGCGATTTTGACGGCGTTTTCTACGGCTTCGGCGCCAGAGTTGAAGAGTACGGTGCGCTTGTCGAAGTCGCCGGGGGTGAGCTGGTTGAGCTTTTCGGCGACGGCTACGTAGCCTTCGTAGGGGGTGACCATGAAGCAGGTGTGGGTGAAGTGGGTGGCGGCTTCGCGCACGGCTTCAACGACCTTGGGGGCGGAGGCGCCGACGGAGGTGACGGCGATGCCGGAGCCAAGGTCGGCGAAAGAGTTGCCGTCGACGTCGACGATGACGCCGCCGTCGGCGTCCGCTGCGTAGACGGGCAGGGTGGAGGCTACGCCGGCGGGGACGTTGGCGGCGCGGCGGGCTGCCAGTTCAGTGGACTTGGGGCCGGGGACGGTGCCTTTGAGGCTGATCTGCTGGGGTAGGCGGTAGGCGATGTCGGCCATGGTGGAGGGTTCCTTTAGTGATGGATTTTCTTGTAACTACAAAAAGTTGGGGTGCGGACGCCCGTGCTGGAGCTACGGTGCCGGGGCGGGCGTCCGCGGGGTTTGGGGCTTTAGTTGGCGTAGGGGTCGCGCAGGCCGATGTACTGGATGGAGGAGTACTCGTCGATGCCTTCAGCTGCGCCTTCGCGGCCCATGCCGGACTGCTTGACGCCGCCGAAGGGGGCGGCCGCGTTGGAGACTACACCGGCGTTGAAGCCCATGATGCCGAACTCTAGGTGGTCGCTGGCGCGGTAGAGGCGGTCGATGGATTCGGTGTAGACGTAGGAGGCCAGGCCGTATTCGGTGTCGTTGGCCAGTTCGTAGGCCTCGTATTCGTCCTTGAAGGTGAAGATGGGGGCGATGGGGCCAAAGATTTCTTCGCGGGCGACGCGGGCGTCGAGGGGCACGTCAACGAGCACGGTGGGCTTGAAGAAGTAGCCTGCGCCCTCACCCTTTTCGCCGCCGGTGAGTACGCGGGCGCCCTTGGCGACGGCGTCCTCCACGAGGGCGACCATGGAGTCCTGGGCCTTCTTTTCGACGAGGGGGCCGCAGGTGACGCCTTCGTCCAGGCCGTTGCCGACCTTGAGCTCACCCATTTTTTCGGCGAACTTCTGGGAGAACTCTTCGGCCAGGGACTCGTGGACGATGAAGCGGTTAGCAGCGGTGCAGGCTTCGCCAATGTTGCGCATCTTAGCTGCCATGGCGCCAGCGACGGCCTGGTCGATGTCAGCGTCCTCAAAGACAAGGAAGGGGGCGTTGCCGCCGAGTTCCATGGAGGTACGCAACACGTTCTCAGCTGCCTTCTTGAGCAGGTCCTTGCCGACGGGGGTGGAGCCGGTGAAGGAAACCTTGCGCAGGCGCGAGTCGCTCATGATGGGCTCGGAGATAGCTGCTGCCGACTTGGAGGAGACAACGTTGAGGACGCCGGCGGGCAGGCCAGCGTCGAGCATGGTCTGGGCGAAGTACTGGCTGGTCAGCGGGGTCAGGCGGGCGGGCTTGAGCACCATGGTGCAGCCTGCTGCGATGGCGGGGGCAACCTTGCGGGTGCCCATGGCCAGGGGGAAGTTCCAGGGGGTAATCAGCAGGCAGGGGCCGACCGGCTTGCGGCGGGTGATCATGCGCAGGGTACCCTCGGGCATGTCGAGGGAGCGGCCGTAGTGGCGGGGGGTTTCTTCGGCGAACCAGCGCAGGAACTCGGCGCCGTACTTGACCTCACCGAGGGCTTCGGCGTAGGGCTTGCCCATCTCTAAGGTCATGAGGGTGGCGAATTCTTCGGCCCGTTCGGTGACGAGTTCGAAGGCGCGGCGCAGAATCTCGGCGCGTTCACGCGGGGGTGTGGCGGCCCAGCCGTGCTCACCGGCTTCTTTTTCTGCCCGGCAGGCTGCGTCGAGGGCGGCCAGGGCGTCTTCTTCGGTGGCGGAGGCCAGGGTGGCGATGACTTCACCGGTGGCGGGGTTTTCTACGTCGAAGGATTCGCCGTTTGAGGCGTCTCGCCACTGGCCGCCGATGAGCAGGCCGGTAGGTACCTTTGCTAGGAGTTCTTTCACATCTACGGTCATAGCCGGTGTGCACCTTTCGTGAACTATCTGTGTGATGGGCACACCATCAGGCCCATCCTTCTGCTTATCTTACGCCCCCTACCCGCCGGGCAGGTAGCCTGTCTCACATGCCCTGAGCGGACGTCCGAACCCGGGGCTGGGTTTATTCGGGCAGGTCAAGCATGTGCTCAACATCCATGGGCACCCGGCCTGCAAAGAAGTCGGGGCGCTTAAAGCGCTGGTAGAACATGACCGTAAACCCCAGAGCCAGGAGCACCAGGGAGAGGATGAAGACCAGGCCGATACCGCCGATTTCTGAACCGGAGCCGTAGGCGGGATCCATGGAGTCAACGAAGGTCTGGGCGAAGAAGACCACCAGGATAATGCCGCCGATGAGGGGCAGGATGAACTGGTTGAAGAGGTTGCGAGCCCCGCTCTTGAGGGAGGTTTTGCGGAAGTACCAGACGCAGGCGAAGGCGGTAACACCGTAGTAGAGGCAAACCATGAGGCTGAGCGCTGCAATGGTGTCCCAGAGTACCGAGGTGGAGATAAAACGCATAGCTACGTAGAAGACGCTGGCAATCAGGCAGGAGGCAATGGTGGCGTAGGAGGGAGCCTGGTACTTGGGTGACAGGCGGGCGAACTTGGGGCCCAGTGCTCGGTAGTAGCCCATGGCTAGCAGAGTGCGAGCCGGGGAGACAGCGGTGGACTGCAACGAAGCGAGCGCGGCGACCATCACGGCAATGGACATGAGGATGCCCAGGGAGCCAAGGACGGGGCCGGAAAGGGCGGCGAAAATATTTTCCTGGTTGTCGGGATTACCCAGACCCAGGCCGTCCTCGCTGGTACCGGCAAAGGAGAGGGTGCCCACGGAGAGGAAGAGATAGAGGACGACGATGGTCAGGATGGTGCCGACGGCTGCGGTGCCGCTGGTGGTGTGCTTACCCTCGGTTTCTTCGTTCATGGTGAGCACGGCGTCCCAACCCCAGTAGAGGAAGAAGACCAGGGACATGGAGGCTGCCAGGGTTGAGAAGGAATCGATACCGAAGGGGTTGAACCATTCGAGGCTGAAGGTCAGGTTGGCAAAGCCGGTGCCGGTGGCGGCCTTGTAGAGGGCTACGGCGGAGAAGAGAGCCAGGACGACCAGCTGGAAGATGATGAGGACGGTCTGGAGTTTCTGGGTGGCGTCCAGGCCACGGTAGGTGATGTAGCAACCGAAGGCCATAAAGGCGAGGAAGGTTGCGATGTTGACCAGGTTGTTGGCGGCAAGGTCTGCGATGTCGGGGTTGCCGAGAGCCTGGGAGAGGAAGAGGTAGAGGAAGTCAACGGCTATACCGGCGAGGTTGGAGAGCACCAGGATGGTGGCGACCAGCAGGGCCCAGCCGCCCATCCAGCCGACGTAGGGGCCGAAGGCTTTGGTGGTCCAGGTGAAGGTGGTTCCTGCATCGGGCATGGCGGCGTTGAGTTCGCGGTAACCGATGGCGACCAGGAGCATGGGGATGAAGCCAATGAGGAACATGGCGGGCATGTAGATGCCAGCTTCGGCGGCGACGGGGCCGAGGGCTCCTGAGAGGGAGTAAGCAGGAGCTACAACGGAGATACCAATGATGATGGATGAGAACAGGGTGACGTTGCCCGATGAGAGGCCTTTTTTATTGGCGGCGCTGACGTCGACAGAGCCGTGGGGACGGGCTCCCGAGGTAGCTGGGGGTTGGGTCATCGCTGACTCCTTTTCACTATCACCTTCAGAGGTTGCAAGCAGAACAAGAAAACGAACATCATTCGTTTAGTTAGTTAGATTACAACCTTAAGTGGTTCTTGTGAAGTGCGTAACCAAGTTTTTACACAGCAGCACCTCGGAACGCAATGTGCGCCGCACCGCCCGGCACCCCACCCAGCAGGTAGGTAACGAGCAGTGCGGCGCACGCGCACCCATGAGGAACTAGCGACCCACTACGGGAATTGAGCCGGTCCAGGGCTCCTGAGCCGAGCCGCGGCGTCCTGGCGAATAATCGCGCGGAACAACCACCAGCGGAATCGGCAGACGGGTCAGAATTTTTGCGGTGTTGGAGCTCAAGAAAAGCTCGCCGCGCTGAGCCAGCTTAGACGACCCCGCCATGAGCACAGACCCGGCGGACCAGTCCACGGACTCCACAGCCTCGGGCACGCTGGCACCGCGCCCAACAGCAACGGTAATAAGATCCGGACGCTCGGGCGCCAGGGAGGACTGCTCCAGCAGGTCCCGCACACCTTCCTCAGCCTCACGGGCAGCAGAACCATCGGCGGCGGGGTCCTCAATGAGGGACACCAGGCGCACCGCAAGGCCGGTGCGGTTGCAGGTAGCCACCGCCTCCTCCACCAGACCGATTGAATCGATATCGGGGGAAATCGCGCAGTCAATTTGAGCGATATGGGTAGCCGCATCGTAGTTGTGGGGCGCAAGAATCACTGGCACTGAAGCCCTGTGCAGCAGGGCGTTGCCTACCGAGCCGATGGAGTGGAAGAGCCAGCCACCGGTCTTAGCGCCACCCACAATGATGGCACCAGCCCCGATAGCTCCAGCGAACTCCATTAACCCGGCTGCGGTAGACTCCGCCTGTCGCAGATGAAAACGAGCCTTAAGACTGGTGGGCACCCACTGCTGAGCCTCCTCAAGCCACCCCACAGCCTGCTCCTGCAACATGGCCCCGAAGTTAGAGCGCGGGGCAGCTAGGCGCGGGTTTTGCTGTTTGAGCACATAGACCACATCGAGCTCAGCACCCAGCGATGAGGCGAGAGCAACCGCCAGATTGAGCGCGTCCCGCCCCCGGGACGAGGGAGAATAGCCGACAACGTAACGCATGTTTTATCCCTTGAGTTTTTCGCTAATCATAGCGGCAGTTTTTTCACCCATGCGCACCGCGCCGTCAACATGCTGGTAGCCCTCGGCAGCCAGGTCGGAGCAGGACCAGTGGATGGGGCCAACAGGGTCCGACTGGTAGGCACCGTAGCGGGAGAGGCCGCCCAGGTCGAAGCTGGCGGCGTAGGCACCACGAGTCCATTCTTCGGCACCCCAGTCGGATTCGTAGTAGCGAATGGGGTTCAGGGTCTCTTCGCCCAGCATCTCTGCCATGGATTCGAGGATGGTGCGCTTGCGCTCCTCTGCCGAGAGGGTGAACATGCGGTCGGCCTTTTCATCGGAGACGAAGCCAACCAGGGTGCCGCGCTCTTCTTCCTGGCCGGTGGCAGGGTCGTAGTTGGTGTTGTCGTAGATTTCCTGCACCAGGTTGTCGCAGGCGAAGGAGGTGCCAGACAGTCCCTTGTCGCGCCAGAAGGGGCGGTCGTAGACGGCGTGAACCTTAATGACCAGGCCCAGGGACTGGTGCATGTGCATCTGGTGCTGGCGGCGGTCCAGGGCGGGCACGTACGAGACACGGGAGTAGAGGTTAGGCGGCACAGCCATGATGGCGTACTTGGCGCGGACCTTCACAGCCCCGTCGGGGTTGGCGATGCCGTCCTCGGTGAAATCTTCAGCCTCAGCCAGGACGGGGTATTCCCCCTCTTCCTGCCAGCGCAGCAGGCGCACGGGGTGGCCCAGGATGATGTTCTCTTCACCGATTTTTTCAGCCAGGGTGAGGGAGACCTTCTGCATGCCACCCAGTACGCGCTTGTCGAGAATAAAGTTTTCGTCGACCAGGTTAGAGAAGGAACCTGCGGAGGCTGCCATCAGAATGGCCTGCAGGGCAGAGAAGGCGTGGGAGGGCTTGGTCAGCATGGCTCCGGCGATGAAGAGGGAGATGTTATTGAGGGCCTCTTCGTTATCGGTCTTGGTCTTGAGCCATTCACGGAAGCTGACGGAGTCAAGTTCCTTGGCGCGGGGGTGCGCCCAGGGGGCTTCAGCGCCAACTTCAGCGACGATCTCGTCCATCATGTCGATGAGGCGCAGCATCTCACCCTTGGTAGCCTCATCGACGGGGAAGATGTCACCGGAGTAGCGTTTGACCTGACCATCGAGGGTTTTGTAGATGGAGTCACCCTCGCGATAGCGGGAGAAGGTTTTGAGGTCGAGCTCGTCGAGCAGGGCTTTGAGGGCGGTCTGGTCGGGGGAAACCCACTGGCCACCAATTTCGATAAAGGCACCATCAAGGTCGCCATTCCAAGTGCGGCCGCCGACGCGGTGGCGGGCTTCGAGGACGGCAACCGAGTGCCCAGCCTGCTGCAGGCGGTAGGCAGCGGTAAGACCCGAGGGGCCTGCACCGATAATGACGACATCGCGGGTGATTTCCTGGGGAGCCATGGTGCTCAGCCTTTCTGCAGCGCTAGCTACACTAAACGAATACCGTTCGTTTTAGTGTAGCTTGAACCCTAAGACCTGTGAAGTACCTTACGAAAATATATAGAGGGGACAGCTTCATACCCCATCAGCGCCCACCCACTGGCACAGTGCTACCTTTATATCCATGACCCCTACTCACACCTCACCGCGCAGTGCCGGGCGCCCCAGCGCGTCCTTACTTACCTCGGATAAAATCACCGAAGCCGCCCAGAAGCTCATGGCCACAGAGGGTGATTTCACCATGGCAAAACTGGCGCGGGCATTAGGGGTTGCACCATCTTCTCTCTATAACCATGTAGCCTCGCGCGATGAAGTGCTGGCGGCAATTTCAGATCAGGTGGCGCAGGAAATCGACACGCAGGCGCTTCAGGACGCCGCCGCCCAGGTTCGCGGCGGAACCATCAGCGCACTGGGGGCACGGGCCCTGTGGCTGGAGGCAACCGAGCGATGGGCAAGATCCTACCGACAGGCCTTTTCGGTAGCACCTGCGGTCGTGATGACGCTGGCAGTGACGCCGGTGCGCAGGGCACCTGCAACCCTGGCCATGTATGAGCAAGTAACTTCTGCCTTTACCGCCTTCGGCATGAGCCCCAGGCAGGCCCTGCTCACCGTAGAGGCTATCGAGGCCTTCCTCTTAGGGGCAGCCACCGACCTGCATGCACCCGTGGATATCTTTAACCCCGGTGACTATGCATCCGAACGCCCCACCATGGCGGAGGCCTACGGAGCACTGGGAAACAGCCCCCAAGACGAAGCCTTTAACATAGGCCTCTCAGCCCTGCTGACGGGGCTGAGTGCCACACTGGGGACTCACCGATAAAGAGTGAAGCCAAAATACAAAAGTAGGCAACCCGTGTGAGCTACCTACTTAAGAAAACCTACTTCGATAATACCGTGTTGTTTTACATCAGTATGAGCTGACTACTGAACAGTACCGGTCTGGGTAGAAACATCTGCAGGAATGAGGTAAATATTAGAGGTAGTGCAGTCACCGTTAATGGCGTAGATAAAGGAAACCTCAGTACCATCAACAGGGTCAACCCGCTCTGTCGCGATAGTAATGGTCACAGTAAAGGCCAGGGAGGCAGATCCATCGTGGTTGATAGTGAGAACGTCACCAGTCTGGTTCAAAGTAGCACCACTAACGGTACCCGCCAGAGTCATGGGGTCGCCACTGTCAGAGGTTACAATAATCTGCCGGTAGCTAGCTGCATCAGCAAAGTTGTAAGAGACGGTGACGGTAACGTTGTTGCCCGATGAGTCGACAGCATGAGAAATAGAGGGCTCAAGACCGCGGCGGTTATTGGTGATAGACATATTTAGTTTCCCCTAAAAGTGATTGAGTTCAGCTTATATTAGTACTCACTTTTCAGACCACCAGGTATTTTTTATATGATTAACAATACGCACCAAAGAACATCCAAAATTACTCCATTCATTATCTGACAAGTATAGATACTATGTCGAAAATTGCTATATAGGTAAATTGTTAGCGAGTTTTACGAGTGACAAAATGACTTATTGAGTATATTTCTCGATTTTTCAACCTAGATTCAAGCCATCCCATTTTCACTAAGCTGCATCCAACTCCACCACTCTAGCCTCTTACCACCCACACACCCGACCACCAACGTCCGCTCCACTACCCACTCTGCCAGGTGAGGGCAGGGACACCCCTCCTGACGCGAATAGCCCGCCGTCACCCGTTAAGTTACCAACCAGCAACCTATGAATCATGCAAAAATAGAGTCTATGAGTTTTGATTCGCACTCCGAGCTCCCCCCGCACCTTTTAGCTCTCTCCCACCTCACCCAGTGGTACTCAAATTCGCACCAGCAGCCCCTGGATTTTCGCTTCACCGTTCACGGGACAACCGTTGAAGCACCCGCCGCCACCATCACCGGCGCACTGGGCATAAGCGCCCCTGCTGACTTTGCCCAGGCCGCAACAGTAGCAGCCTTTGAGTTAGCGCAGGCAGGCCACTTTAAGGGCTCCTACACAGTACGCATCAACACCTCCCCCGGCGGGCAGGCCATCGTCAAGCAGATGCCCACCGTGGCCCCAGCAACAGAGCAGGACGAGGCCCCCCAGCCATCCGCGCCCACTCAGTCTGTCTCAAATAATGGGCTACGTTTGCGCTCTGCCCTGCTTGCCCGCGGGCACAACTCCGGCTACTCCCCCGCCGAGGTCGCAGCCGAAGAGAAGCAGCGCGGCTTCACCTTCACCCCTGAACTCAAGTTCTACCGGGCGTTAGTACGCAACGGTGTGGTTGCCGAAGTCGCGGGGCAGAATGTTATTGCCTCCACCCCGCAGGCTGATTTTGGGGCGTCCACCCTCGATTCAGCCCCCTGGAAGGCCCCCGAAAAGACGGACGGCACCGTCCAGGCCGTCCTCAATCAAACCCTGTGGATTGAAATTGCCAGCTCCCCCACCCATCTCTACGCCATTGACTTAGCTCCTGGTGCTCAGGGCACCGTGGGGCAGATTATCGCGCGCAGGCGCGGTGAGGCTTCTGTGCCAGTTCAGGTTGCCCTGTCGCTGGCAGATTTTGTGACCGGTGATCTGGTGGGTCAGGACGCCGGCAGCAGCTCCTCCGCCCCGGCCGCCGCGGCTACCCCCAAGGCTACAACGGGGGCGTCCGCTCTCGCGCAGACTATCGCCTGGGTGGGTACTGTTGAGCCAGTAGCCCTCCCCGGCTTCCTGGGGTGGACGCTTGCCCCCACTGAGGCCCGCTACCGGGCGGTTCTAGCTGAAATCAACCCCGACTCAGCGGCCGAGCCTGAGGCTGCCGCGGCCGAAGAGCCCGTCGAGAGCAATGAAGCACCCGCCCTGGCAGATGAGCACACCCCCGCCCCGGCCGATAGCTCCGAGCCGGTGATTGCCCCCGCAGCGCCGGTGGTTATTAAATCCACTACGACCTCGGAAAATGCCTCCAGCCTCTTCACCACCCCGGGGGCAGACGAGCCTGCGCCAGAATCGGTCGCTACCCTCGCATCAGATACCGGGCCCGAGGCTGAGACCCTACCGGAGCCGTCCGCGCAGGAGCAGGACGAGGCTGCCTCCAGCTCCCTGAGCCGGGCGGCAAGCACCTACGCGGCTGCGGCCTTCCCCAACGACCTTCCCATGACCACCGGAGAGAAAGCCCAGGATATCCGCGACATTGATCCCGGGGTTGCCCGTGTGCCGGCCTCACCTGAGCAGAAAAATATCGCTAACACGATAGGCACTCTCGCTTTCGGCACCCCCGAAGAGCGCAAGGAATACCAGAGCACAGACACCGACGCCGTACCCAGCATTGCGGCCCGGGCTAAGAAGGTGTCGCTGGCATCCGCGCAGGCCGAGCCCCAGCAGCCCGCAGAAGAAAACGAGCAGAAGCAGGACGACCGAAGTCTGCGTTCAGCCCTGCGCAAGTTCTTTATCGGCGATTAGCCCACCCGCAACAGGCTGATAAGGCACAACAGGCGGCACACCCCGGTTGCGGGTGTGCCGCCCAGCCTTTCCTGTTGGCGGCAGCGGGCGTAGGCTTGGTAGAGCACATGAATCAACGAACGGAGTAGCAGTGGCACGCTCATCTCGCGACGCCCTGGGCGACACCCCCCTTGAAGTTTTCATCCCCGCTGCTGGCGAAAACCCGGATGACCCCGGCGACACCCAGCGCGAGACTTTCCTGGCTGCAGCGCAGGAGCTGCTCGATGAGGGCCTTGATATTGCCGTCTATTCCACCGATTCCTACCCCTCTGCCTTTACCGACTGTGAGCCAGTTGCCGACCAGCTTGCTATGGCCGGGGCCGAGGTTCTGCCCATCCTGCTGGTGGAGGGCCTGGTCAAGGTCTCGTACATGTACCCCACCGCGGAGCAGCTCCGCCGTTTCTCCCGCTTTGGTGAGGTCAAGCAGCCCAAGGTCAACGCCGCCGCAGCGGCCTGCGGTACCGGTGGTGCGGACGCCCCCGCCACGGTTCCTGCCGCTGAGCCGGCTGGCTTTGCTGCGGTGCTGGCAGGAGTGACGCCTAAGCCTGCCGGTGGCCCTGACATTGGCCACCGGGTCAACCTGATGGGGGGCCACGATTCTGCACCGGCGTCACAGGGGGCCTCTGCCGAATCAGGGCAGCCTGCGAAGCAGGCCTCATGTGGCTGTGGCTGCGGGTGTGGCGACTAAAATAGAGCCGACACACATTTTTCTAAGGAGTAGTCGATGATTGGTGCGCGTGTAGAGCACAAGGATGAGTTCTTTATTGCGGGCTTCCGCGAGACCGTGAAGCAGGGCGCCGGCATTGGCGAGCTTTGGAAGAAGCTTACCGCCCACGCTGAGGCGCGGGGGGTGACCATGCCTGAGGTCCACTCGATGGGTGTGATTGTGGGGATGAACACTGCCGGCGAGTTCGACTACATGGCGGGGATTCTGGTGGAGAACCTGGAAACCGCGCAGGCTCTGGGCCTCAATGCCCTTAAGGTGGACGGCGGTGAGTTCGCGGTGACGACCGTTGAGGGCCCGGTGCCCATGAGCACCATGGCCGGGGTGGACCACCTGATGGGCACCTTCCTGCCCGCGTCAGGTTTTAAGCCCAATGGCCCGGTCTTTGAGGCCTATGGGCAGGGCGACCCGTCCGCTGACGATTTTCAGATGCAGGTCTGGGTGCCGGTGAAGGCTGCTTAGAGCCCTGCCGATAGAGATAGGCGACGGTTCTTCAGAATTTTGACTAGCTGCTTACGGCGAGCAGAGTCAAAAGGAAGGCCCGTCGCCCCTTCAACAAGCCTCTCTGTTTCGTGAAGCATCTTACGTAGTAAGAGGGCGGTTGCGGCAGGACGCACCCCAAGTTCCTGTCCAAAATCGAGAAAAGTTTTTCGCCTGCGCTAACCGCAAGGCTGTGACTTCATATTTATCAGCAGAATAACGAAACTCAGTAGTATGAGGTGTGCTGAAAAAGTGCCCGGCAAGAGTATCTTGTTTGTACACATCAGCTTTGAGCTCGTTCATGCCTCAATCACCTGAATTTTCAGACCTAGCACATCGGCAACAGCTACAGCTTTCTCCAAAGAGACACTTAAACGCCCTTTCTCCAAATCACGTAGAGTGCGTTCAGAAATACCACTGAGTGCAGCCAACTCTTCCTGCGACATTTTGAGTTTTTTACGATAGGCACGCACGATTTTTCCTAGCTCCACAGCATCTCCCAACCGGCAAAATCTCGCCGATACACTCAATTTATCTATACTTCTAGGTCACCATCCCGCAAAACGGCAGAATATTGCCTACTTAAGAAAGATAGACCCGAGAAACACCACTGAGACAAAGAAGCCCACCCCAGCCCTCTTAAGTTCCTGCTAATCAGTCGCAGGATTTAAGAGAGGGGGCGGGCTGCTGTGTATAAACCGAGGCCTAGCTGACCGCTCCGCGCAGGGTGCGCAGGGCTACCTGTAGGACGGCCAGGCGGGGGCGTCCATCGGCGCCGGGGGCGGCGTCCTGAATCTCAGCCAGCATGGAATCCACACGACCCATACGGACGGGGTGGTTCTCTACCCAGCGGGCTACTGCGGTGTCGCCGCTCTCGGTTCCAGCAGCAACACCTTCACCAACCTCCTGTACGACATTGAGGGCCAGGGAGGCAGCAATCTCGTAGAGGTCATCGCGCAGGGATGAACGGGCCAGGGTCTCCCAACGGTCGTTACGAGACAGCTTAGAGATGGTGGTCAGTAGCAGATCAACCTGGAAGCGGTCGTAGACCGAGTAGTAGACGCGGGCGACCTGCTCGGTAGAGAGGCCGTTGGCTTCTGCGATACGCACTACGTCCATGAGGGCGAAGGCTTCGAACTCACGAATCCAGTTGACGATGAGCTCCTCGGGCAGACCCCAGGCTTCTGCCTGATCACGCATGGCGCGGACGCGGGCGCGGGTATCGTCGGCGAAGTAGTCCTTGAGTGAGGGGATCAGTTCGGCAACTGGCTTGAAACGCACGATCATCTCGGCGATGGGGGTGCCCACGACGACTGAGCGTTCGGCTGCAAACCAGCGGGCCAAGCGGTCGAGCACGCGCTGCCAGTCCTTGATAACGGCCTGCCAGCCTTCCAGGGGAACAGAGGCGGGTAGCTCCCGGTGCAACCGTGCAGAGTTGCCAATGCCAAATGTTTCACGTGAAACGTAGAAGGCTCGGGCCAGGGCGTCTACCCCCACGCCGGTTTCTTCCACCGCGCGGAAGACGTGGGTGATACCGCCCAGGTTCACCATTTCGTTGGCTACGCGGGTGCAGATAATCTGCTTGCGCAGGGGGTGAGATTCTAGGTGCTCGCCGAAGCGCTCGACCAGGGCGGGCGGGAAGTACTCGGTGAGCACGCGGGCCAGGTAGGGGTCGTCTGCCAGGTCGGTCTTCTCGAGCTCTGCGGTCAGGTGGATCTTCACATAGGCTGCCAGGACGGCCAGCTCGGGGCCGTTGAGTGTTTCCCCGGTAGCCTCGTATCGCTCACGGATTTCCTCGTCGGTGGGTAGGAATTCCACCTCGCGGTTGAGGCCGGCGTTCTCTTCGAGGTCATGAATCAGGCGAATGTAGACCTCAACCCCGGGCACCAGGCCGTGGCGCTCGGCCTGTAGCAGCACGTTCTGCTCAACGTTGGTGCGCAGTACCTGAGCACCAACGTCCTCGCGCTGGGCTTCGATGAAGCCTGCGCGTTCTTCGGCAGAGAGTTTACCGGCGGTGACCAGGCGATCTACCAGAATCTTGATGTTGACCTCGCGATCTGAGGTCTCTACACCGGCGGAGTTATCGATGGCGTCGGTATTGATAAGGATGCCAGCGCGGGCAGCTTCAATACGACCCAACTGGGTGAAGCCCAGGTTGCCGCCTTCACCCACGATGCGAGCGCGCAGGTCGCGGCCGTTGACGCGGATAGCGTCGTTGGCCTTGTCGCCTACGGCGGCGTGGGTTTCGGTGAAGCCCTTGACGTAGGTGCCGATACCGCCGTTGTAGAGCAGGTCGACGGGGGCCTTAAGGATAGCGGAGAGCAGTTCGGGCGGGGCCATTTCGGTGACGCCTTCGTCGAGACCCAGGGCCTGGCGTACCTGCTCGGAGATTGGGATGGACTTAGCGCCGCGTGAGTAGACGCCACCACCGTCTGAGATGAGCTCGGGGTTGTAGTCCTGCCAGGAGGAGCGGGGCAGGTTGTAGAGGCGTACGCGCTCGTCGAAGGCGACATCGGCCTTGGGGTTGGGGTCCAGGAAGATGTCGCGGTGGTCGAAGGCTGCAACCAGTCGGGTGGCGCGGGAGCGCATGAGGCCGTTACCAAAGACGTCGCCGCTCATGTCGCCGATGCCGACGGCGGTGAATTCTTCGGCCTGGCAGTCGATGCCCAGCTCAGCAAAGTGGCGCTTGACTGACTCCCAGGCGCCGCGGGCGGTAATGCCCATGGCCTTGTGGTCGTAGCCCACGGAGCCGCCGGAGGCGAAGGCGTCGCCCAGCCAGAAGCCGTAGTCTGCGCTGATGGCATTTGCGGTGTCTGAGAAGGATGCGGTGCCCTTGTCAGCGGCTACAACCAGGTAGTAGTCGTCGCCGTCGCGGGCGATAACGCGGGGGTTGTGGACGACGGTTTCGCTGCCGTCGGCTTCGATAGCCAGGTTGTCGGTGACGTCGAGCAGGGAGGCGATGAAGACCTTGTAGGACTCGCGACCTTCGGTAATCCAGGCGTCGCGGTCTAGGGCCGGGTTGGGGAGCTGCTTGGGGTAGAAGCCGCCCTTGGCGCCGGTGGGGATGATGACGGCGTTCTTGACCATCTGGGCCTTGACCAGGCCGAGCACTTCGGTGCGGAAGTCTTCGCGGCGGTCAGACCAGCGCAGGCCACCGCGGGCAACGGAGCCGAAGCGCAGGTGCACACCCTCAACGCGGGGTGAATAAACGAAGATTTCGAAGGTGGGGCGGGGCAGGGGCGCGAAATCAATCTGACCGGGTGCCACCTTCAGGGCGAGGGCAGGACGGTCCAGGTAGGCGTTGGTGCGAAGGGTCGCCTTCATGACGGCGGCTAGGGAGCGCATGAAGCGGTCCACGTCGAGGGTGGGGATGGCGTCCAGGGCGCCGCCCAGGTCGCGCCAGACCTGCTCACGGGCGTCCTCGCGTTGCTCGTCGCTTGCGAACTGAGCATCGGGGTCGAAGGTAGCCGCGAAGTAGTTGGCGAGCAGGCGGGTAGCTGCGGGGTAGGCCAGCAGAGTGTCAGACATGAACTCGGCGGTGTAGACCTGCCCCAGCTGCACCAGGTAGTGGGTGTAGGCGCGCAGTACGCGGACCTGCTCCCAGGTCAGGCCTTCTGCCAGAATCAGGCGGTCGAGGCTGTCGGACTCGCGCTTGCCCAGCAGGTAGGCGTTCAGGGCGGCCTCGTAGAGGGCAGAAACCTTCTCTGCTTCTACACCTTCGGGCAGTTCAACACCGAAGTCGTAGAGGGAGAAGCTGCGGCCGTCTGCAGGAGTAATGTCGTAGGGCTTCTGATCGATAACGACCAGGCCCATGTTCTGCATCACGGGTAGCAGTTCGGTGAGGGTGTGGGCGCTAGCCAGGTAGGTCTTGACGCGGGTGCGGCCCTGGCGCTCCCCCATACGGATAGCGGCCGGCTGAGCATCGCTGAGCGATTCAAAGATGTTGATATCTTCAACGGCGTTTTCGACCTCGTAGTCGGCGCGGTAAGTCATGGGTACAGCCTCAGACCAAGCTGAGGCGGCTGCACGGCCGTCCTCGGCGCTTAGACCTTCGCTGGCAGCTGCCGCCTCAACGGCAGCGGCGGTTGCCTCGCCCCAGGAGCGGGTAGCTTCTTGCAGGCGGCGCTCAATTGCCTTGGCGTCCAGGGCAGGAATGGTGTTAGGGGTGGTCAAGCGTAGGCGGAAGAAGATACGGGCCAGGGACGAGGTGGAGAGGTAGACCTCGAAGTCTAGGCTTTCAATGTCGATGAACTCGTGGAAGACAGCCTCAAGGCGCTGACGTACGTGGGTGTTGTAGCGGTCGCGCGGCAGGAAGACGGTGGCGGAGACGAAGCGGCCAAAGGCGTCCGAGCGCAGGAAGAGGCGGGTGGTACGGCGTTCTTCCAGGCCCATAATGCCGCGGAAGGTGTCGGTAAGTTCCTGCAGGTCGGCGTGGAGAAGTTCGAGGCGGGGGTAGTCCTCGATGATACCGGCCAGGGTCTTGTCGGAGTGGGAGCCCGGCTGGTAGCCCAGGTGGCGGCGCATAATAGCTACACGCTCACGCACGATGGGGGTTTCGACGGCGGGCAGGGAGTAGGCCTGGCGGGAGAAGAGACCCAGAATGACGTATTCGCCCACGATCTTGCCGGAGCGGTCAAAGTCGCGCACGCCGATGTAGTCCAGGTACTCGTGGCGGTGCACGGTGGAGCGAGAGTTGGCCTTGGTGATGTAGAGGGGCTTGGGGTCGCGGGCGTTTTCGAGGCCCAGGCCGGTGAGGACGATGGGGTCACCTTCACCGGTATCGGCAAGAATACCCAGGCCAGAGCCATCACGGTCGGTCAGCAGCAGGTCGCCGGAGTGGCCTGAGAGGTCGCGTTCCTTGATGCCCATGAAGAGGAAGTTGCCGCGGGTAAGCCAGCGTAGGAACTCCTGGACTGATTCGATGCGGGTCATGGGGTCGGCATCGGAGTTGATGGAACCGGTGTAGTGGGCAGCGCCACCCAGGGTTACATCTGTTAGTTCGCCCAGTTTTTCTGCGATGTCGAGGGTGCGGGCTGCCATGGCGTCGTTGTCACGGGCTGCGCGGCGCACGTCGATCAGAATGGAACGGATTTCCTGCTCAAGACGGGTAACGTTTTCGCCTTCAACGCGGGAGGTGAGACGGACGGCAATCCACGACTCAATGGTGGCCCCGGCACCGATGTTGCCGGTGGCAGCATCACGCAAAATAGGCATAGAGACGGTGTCACCGCTTGCTACGGGCTGTTTAAAGCCGGTGCCTGTGACGCTGGCCAGGCGGCAGTTTGAGTCGCGTTCTACGACAAAGGTGGGGTGGATGAGCCCTGAAATACCGCCCCAGTTTGCGGCAATCTGAGCGGTGATAGATGAGACCAGGAAGCTGGTGTCGTCTACAACGATAAAGAGAGTGCTGCCAGCGTCATCGTTGCTCACCGAAATCAGGGCCTCACCGGCTGCCCGCTGATCTGCCAGAGCGCGGTGGGCCTGGGCAAGGTTGGTTAGCTGCTGGTCACTCAGACCTTCGAGTTCGTCAGCTGAGCTGTGACGGTAGTATTCGTTGATCCAGTCTTCGCTACCGGACCAGTGGGCTGAACGATCGTTCGTGAGCAAGGGTTTGCCTTTCGCTGGGCGGATGTCACTCCGTTGTGATACCTGGGTGCGCGGGTCTGCGCTCCACTTACATAGTAGTCGGGAAGGCGGCGGGGAGTGAACCGCAACACCCAGGAGGCAGCCTGCACCCGGCAGCTCTTCATATGCGAGACATACAGTCTCACATTGCAAAAATGGTATCGCCAGCTCTCCCTTCATCCTTTTATGCTGGAATCTCCACTAGGGCACCGGGTGCCCTCCCCGATTAGAAGGGCAGATGATGTCAGCCTCTACCAGTTCAGCTCTCACCTCAAAAGTTCTATACGCCTACTCCCGCTACCTCCTGCAACTCGGAGCCCCCTTCACTGCGGACTTCATGAACAAGGCCCTTGCTGACAACCCCACCATCGCCGACAGCATCGCAGACATTTTCAGCACCAGCTTCGATCCCGCCCTCGAAAAGGACGCGGACGCCCGCCGCACCTCCCAGCGCGCAGCGGCTGAAGAGGTGCGCGCCGATATCGAAAAGCTGGACGCCGAAACCCAGGATTTCTTCACCAAGCTGCTTGAGGTCGTCCTGGCAACCGTACGCACTAACGCCTACCAGGGCAAAGAAACTATCGCCCTGAAGATCTCAACCCGCGATGTCTCTTTCGCGCCTCTGCCTAAGCCACTCTTTGAAATCTTTGTCGAAGGTGAAGCCCTCGAAGGTGTGCACCTGCGCTTCGGCAAGGTTGCCCGCGGTGGTCTGCGCTGGTCCGACCGACCCGAGGATTTCCGCACCGAGGTGCTCGGTCTGGTTAAGGCTCAGGTCACCAAGAATGCTGTCATTATCCCCACTGGCTCTAAGGGTGGTTTTGTTCCCAAGAACCTGCCCGACCGCGATACTGAGCAGGATAAGTACAACGAGATGGGTGTAGCTGCCTACAAGCTCTTCATCTCTTCCCTGCTCGATATCACCGATAACCTGGTGACCGACAATGGCCAGCAGACCATCGTGCGCCCCGACGCGGTCGTGGCTCTCGATGAGGACGACCACTACCTGGTCGTTGCCGCCGATAAGGGCACTGCTACCTTCTCAGACATCGCTAACGGCATCTCCCTAGACCGTGGCTTCTGGCTGGGCGATGCTTTTGCCTCCGGCGGCTCGGTGGGCTTTGACCACAAGGAAATGGGTATTACCGCCCGCGGCGCCTGGGAGTCGGTCAAGCGCCACTTCGCTGCCCTGGGGCACGATTCTCAAGCTGAAGACTTCACCATGGTGGGTATCGGCGGTATGGCCGGCGATGTATTCGGCAACGGTGCCCTGCTCTCAGAGCACATCCGCCTGATTGGCGCCTTCGACTCCCGCCACATCTTCATCGACCCAAACCCCGACGCTGCCGTATCGTTTACTGAGCGCCAACGCCTCTTCAACCTGCCCCGCGCCTACTGGACCGACTATAAGCCAGAACTGATTTCAGATGGCGGCGGCGTCTACTCCCGCAAAGACAAGGCCATTGAGGTCACTCCCCAGATGCGCAAGGCCCTGGGCCTTGATAGCGCCGTTGAAACCATGAGCGGCGACCAGCTCATTATCGCACTGCTCAAGGCTCCCGTAGACCTGCTCTACACCGGCGGAACCGGCACCTACGTGCGCTCCACCGAAGAAAGCAACAGCCAGGTAGGCGACTCCACCAACGACAAGCTCCGCGTCACCGCACCCGAACTGCGGGTACGTGTCATCTCCGAAGGTGGTAACCTGGGCCTCACCCAGCGAGCCCGCATCGAGGCAGCAGCGGGTGGCATCCTCGTCAACACCGACGCCATCGACAACTCTGCTGGCGTTGAGACCTCAGACCGCGAGGTCAACCTCAAGATTCTCATGGGCCGTGCCATTGAAGCGGGCCAGTTCAACGAGGGCGACCGCGCCGACTTCATCGCTGAGCAGGTCGAAGAAGTAGGCCGTCGCGTGCTGCGCTCCAACCTGGAGCAGAACGTACTCCTGCAGGCAGAACGCACCGAAGCTTTCAATACCAACGACATCGCAGGCGAGTTCATGGACTACCTGACCGAGACCGTGCATCTTGACCGCGAGGTTGAACTGCTCCCCTCAGATGCCGACCTGGCAGACCGGGCAGAAGCGCACGTCCCCCTCACCAGCCCCGAACTCTCGGTACTCACCGCCTACGCAAAGATCGACCTCACCGCAGCGCTCGTTGACAGTGGCTACGCCGATGAGCCCGATCTTGACCTCAGCGACGTGCTGGCTGACTACTTCCCGGCTCCCGCTACCGAGAAGTTTGGCTCCTACTTCGACGAGCACCCCCTGCGCAGCGAAATCATCGCAACCCGCGCAGCTAACCGTATGATCAACCACGCGGGTATCACCTTCGTGTACGAGATGAAGAAGAAGCACGGGGCTTCGGTCAACGATATTGCCCGCGCCTTCCGCGCAGCCCGTCTCGAAGCTGGCGCCCTGCCCGATATTGAGGGTAACGGCGACTTCGGCGCCTGGGTCGAAGGAGCACAGGCCCTCCGTGAGGCCATCGAAGCCAAACTGGCAAGCAAGTAGGGTTACCTCAAACTCCCTTAACAAGGACGCGCCTGCCCCGGCTCACACAAGCCGGGGCAGGCGCGTCCTTACCCTCAGAAAAACTAGTGCTCCTGCACCCGGTCGATCTCTGCCAGGGTCAGCTTTCCGGTCAGCCCAGGCAGGCAGCTAACCCACCCGACCCTCAACATAGCTGGCGCATTCTCTAACAATTTGTTGGGCAACTTCAAAGGCTTCCGCAACATCCTGAGCATCAGCAGTAGGGCGGCTCTCAGAGGGGTATTCAGTGCTGTTACGCACCTGTCTCATCCACTCAAAATCACCGAGTGCAGGAGAGTCTAAAAAACACTGAGCCGCGATGCCCGTATTCCGATGTGCTCCTCTCACAGCCCTAATTCTTAAACCTTCAATCGTTAATACCGCTACAAGAGCTTTACGCGCAGCATCATACGTAGCAGTAAAGGCCATTCCTGTATCCCCAGTAGTGGCTAGAAGCTGTGCGGTCTTAATGTGTGTTTGAGCAGTAGCAATCACCGTCAGGGCGTGATTGGGGTTAGGCCCAATTTCTTCTAGCTGACGCATAGCCAGCATTTCTTGAATCCGCTGCGGGAACTGATTCATAGAATCCACCTATACGATTTGCCGCAGGGGGCGTGACTTTACAGTTGACACAAAAACAGACGGGGAAGGGCTCTCCCATTCTTCTTGTGAGATACGAGAAATGTTGAGAGGGATAGCTAAGTTTCTCCCAAACTTTTCATTGATTATAGCTAGCTGCCGTCGGCTGATATCTCCCACAATTAGAACATCAAGATCCTGTGGGAAGTTACCAGGTTCTCCCTCTCTACGAGATGCCCATGACCCGTATATATAAGCATGGTGAACTCCCTGAGTATCTGTGAGTAAATCACGTAGGGTAGGTTCTGGACCATAAGTGGAACGGATAATTTCTGCCATTGGCAGGTAGAGAGGGTGCTCAGGGTTAGCTTTTACCAGGCGGTTGCGACCCTCAGTACGTTCTTGAAGAATCGTATTTTCTACGAGTTTTGATACTTCTCGGTGGACTGTTGGGGCGCTACCCCCGGTGCGGCGGGATAACTCTGCAAGAGTGAATTCTTGATCAGGGGTGAGCATGGTTTCAGCCAAAATTGCCCCCACTGTATCAGAGCGGACGAAGGGGGTAAGAGCAGAAGGAAGAGTCTTCATATAAATGAATTATATATCTCATTTATAGGAATACCAGAGTGCCCGCCCCGGCTCACACAAGCCGGGGCGGGCGCGTCCTTACCCTCAGAAAAACTAGTGCTCCTGCACCCGGTCGACCTCTGCCAGGGTCAGCTTTCCGGTCTCACGAGCAGTCAGCGCACACAGGCAAGCCAGAAGGGCACGCGCCAGCCCCAGCTGAGCAGGTCTTCTTCGGGTAGGGCCGCAAAGGGCAGGAAGACCGCTGTTGCGAGCAGGGAACCGAACTGGGTGCCGTGCAGGGTCCAGGAGGTGGTGAAGGCGCGCTGGTGGTCGTGGGCGTGCTCCAGCGACATTGAGATAGCGGACGCCTGCTCACCCGACGCTGATAACCCCTGGAAGACCCGGCACAGTACCAGCAGGGCGGGAGCAAGCAGCACCATCATGGATTTAAGGATGCCCGGCTCGGCTACACCTGCCCGGCGTGTGTGCGTACGGTAGTACCCTGAGCGTATGCGCGGGTGCCCCGGCTGGTCAAAGCCGGGGCTGAGATGTTTCCCATTGTGGTTTCCGGCCTGTGACGATATTGGAGTCCCCCTACTAACGGGCTGGATTCCACCCTTGTGCTAGGAGCTGGTCTTCAACAAGTGAGGTGGTGGTAACCGCAAATTGTTTAGTGATGTGGTTATTGTCAAGGTAGACCTTGACGTTTCCAATTACAGCCTGGCAGAGCCCTTCAGGACAGTAAGCGTTGGTAAGGTCAACCTGATAAACATTGGTGAGTTCTTTTAACTCGGCCAATGCTGGGTTCGTATCGGCTAGGTGTTCTTTTGAGGGGGAGACGCAGTCGGGACGAGCAGCTTCAGCACAGGTGAACATATCGTTGAGGAAGCGAGGATTGTCGCGTAGAGCGATAACTTCGGTCCCTTGGTTCTCGAACCGGTGCGCTAGAGCATTGAGACCTTCAACAGGAACCTCGCTGCTACTGTTAGCCCAGGTACGGGTTGATATGAGGGCTACATACTCTGGCTCAATAATCTCCATGGCATCAAGTACACGAGAGTTGAATTCTTTACACGATGGAGTTTGGGCAGGGTCGCCTGTTGACCAGCTCTGATTAGGTACAGATAGCCTGCACCCGGGCCGAAAGATAGCCATGAGGTTCATGCCATAGGAGGTAGCTAACTCTTGATAGATGGGTGTTGAGAAGTTTGCGTGAGAGTCACCTGCAACAACGAGGATAGGAGCATCATAGGATCCAGCAGTAAGGGAGTAGGAGCAGTAACTATCTTCATCCATGGTCTCAATCTGGCTGTATTCTAGCCCGGGATAGGTGTTGCAGCTATGCTCTAAAATTTCCCAATGATTTTCGTCGAGGTACATAGGGATAGCAGGGTCTGAGTATGTCTGAGTTGTCCCCGCTGCCAAGGCTCCAGGAAAGCGCGCAGTCCCAGCGAGAGCGGAATCTGCCTGCCACTGTTGGATTTTTAAGTTAAGCCATACTTGGGTGCTGGCGACAGTTCCCCCTGCTAATAGCAGCACAGTACCTATCACGATTGCGGGTCGGGCCCAAGAGCTTTGGAGTTTCTTGTGGTTACCAGACCAGGGTGTTTTGCTGTACCTTGCGTGGCACAGGGCACGGCAGCTGGGTTTCTTTTCCCAGGCTCGTAGAGGCTTTTCAACAAGGTTGTGCAGGAGCCACGCTACCGCGATAGATGAGAGAATAACCAGGGCTCCGTCAAGCCAACCCGCTTTAGGCTCTCCGATAGCGGTGGTGTAGAGGATGAGAATGGGCCAGTGCACCAGATAGAGGCAGTAAGAGATTGCCCCCATCTTCTGTAGAGGTTTAGCTGAAAGAAGACGGTCTACACCTAGACGGGAGCCGGTCTGCCCCGCGGCAATAACGAAGGCGCCCGATAGCAGGGGCCAGAGGGCCAGATAACCGGGGAAGGCACGCTCAACAGGCAGGAGCCAGCCACAGGTCATTAGGCCGATAACGCCAACCCAACCCATGGGTACCTTCAACCAGGACGGCACTCGCCAGGCCAGCACGAGCATAGCGAGCAGGGTACCCGCAGCAAACTCCCAAAGGCGGGTGCGGGTGTCGAAGTAGGCAAAGGACTGGTTGGTGGAGGTCTCGATGATAGAGAAGGTAAGAGAGGTGACAAAAACCGTGCCGAAGACGAGCAGAGCCGTGGGCAGCACCTTTAGGCGCAGGTAGCCCACAAGAAAAGCCACGAAGGCAAACAGCAGGGGCCAGAGAATAAAGATTTGGCCCTGCATGGAGAGAGACCAGAAATGCTGGAAGGGGGTTTTAAGGGTGGCATCTTGGGCGTAGTAGTCCACTGAGGTGAAGGCCAGGCGCCAGTTGAGGAAGTAAAAGAGGGCTGCTTTAGCATCGGCCAGCAGGGACGCCCAGCGGGAGGGGGCAATGATGAAGTAGGCGGCTATCAGGGTAGCCAGAATGACGGTTGCAGCCGCCGGCAGTAGGCGCTGGAAGACGTGGAGCCAGTAGCTGACGACCTTGAGGGGCTTGCCCTCCTGAATCTTACGTAAGGACGACAGCGAGAGCAGGAAGGCTGAGATGAAGAGGAAGACATCGACACCGCCAGAGACTTTACCGAACCAGACGTGATACATGACCACGAGAAGGACTGCCAGGGAACGGAGCCCCTGCACTTCTGGCCTGAATTTGGGTTGCTCAATGAAGCTGCCCAAGGGCTTGTGTCTGTGGCGAGTTCGGTTCATCTATGCTGCTTCTCTGTGGTGCGGTTGCTACCCGGTGGCTGGGCAACTTGGGCAGTCTACCACAGGCACCGGTTAGGTCTCCGAGAGCTTACGAGGCGGGGCAGGTAAGGTCTGCTTTCACAAGATGACTAGCGGGAAGGCAGTAATCGGCAGGCTCGGGAACAACTACTACCCGGCTAACGTCGTCGACTCCGTACCAGGTACTGATTGCATTGATGACCCACTCGATTTGAGGGGACCCTGCGGGGTGGAGGTCTACGGCCTCACTGACAAGTGCGATACGCACCGGGACAAACTCGATAGGCTCATCGGCGCCCTTCTCAGCACGCTGTTGGGCGATTAATTCGCTGCGAAGCTGCAAATGCTCTGCGCGCAGGTTGAGGGCCGTGGCGGTGGTGGCAGTGTAGGAAATAGCAGGCAAAAGCATAAGAAGCGCGAGGACGCCAGCTCCCAGCAGGGCAGGAACTTTAGCTTTGTGAGGGCTTACGAGGCGCACTAGGGCAAGCAAACCTAGCAGGCTAGTGATAGCCATAGCGAACGCAGGGTTGGTGAAGGTGCGCAGGGCGATGGTGGGGCTACCTGTTTTTGCAATAACGGTGTGGGCAAGGAAGTAGATGGCAAAGACTGCTAAAGCCAGCCCCATGAGTTGTAGGGGGTGCAGGGACACCCTCCAGGTAGGGGCGCTCAGGGCGTAGAGGGAAAGTGCCGAGATAGCAATGAGCAGATATCCCCAGTCAGAGGAGTGCCCGAAGAAGAGGGAGAGGTCGGAGGGTAGATTTTTGAGGATCCCAGTGAGAGATATTTCTGTCCCATAATATTCCCTGCGGGCCATAGTTCCAGGTGAGAAATAGATGAGGGCAAAGCCCAGAAGGGATCCCAGCCAGAGAGCCCCTCCTACGAGACGTAAAGTTGCTTTGCGCCTAAGAAGGCCAGCGACCAGCAGAAGGAAACCAGCGATACCGGTGCAAATAGTCAGCGGCTCCGTGAACATACCTGCCCAGGTTGCAGCTAGGGCCAGGGCAAGAGCCCCTCGGGTGGTGATTTTTCGTTCTGCAAGAAAGAAAGCTAGACAAAAGGTTAGAGCGGTAAAGGTAAGCCCACCCAGGTAGACAGTACTCGATGTTAGCCACAGGTAGGAGTCAAACATACTGGGTGAAAGCACAAGTCCACCAGCAACAATAAGGGTAGCTAAGCTGTGCGAAACAACTATGGGCGACTGCTCAAAACTTACCAAACGCCTCATCATGTATGCCACTGCCGCTACGAGGGTAAGGAACATGAGAGCAGGGACGAGTTGTATAGCGCTTTGACCTAGAAGAGCGTAGGTGAAGGCGAAGAGGGAGGCCTGCCCGATACGCCCATTATGAGTGAGGTAGTGGTCTACGACGTAGGTAAAAGGGTTCCCCTGGTGAGCGTAGACGTTGAAGTAGCTAAAATCGTCCGCAATGATGCTGGCACGGGCCGCGAAATAAAGGAAAGTACCGGCAACCAGGGTAGCGAGAACGGCGAGAGCCACGATGGGTAGAAAGTTTCGACGCATAGGCTCGGTCTGCTGAGAAATGAGAGTTTTATGCATTGCCAGTTTTCCTAAAGATAATGAACTTGTAGGCAAAGAAGTTCCACCCGGTAGTAATGACAAGAGCCACCATACGTGCTAGGTAGACGCCCAAGAAGGCCGCCGTGAAGTGCACGAAGACAAGAGTAAAAATGTAATTGACAGCGAGAAGTGCAGCAAAGGAGACCGTCTGATACCCCACGGACTTGACCCGGACGTCCTTATTTTCAAAAGCGAAGAACTTTTGAAGCAGGAAAGAGAAAGCCACACCCAGCCAGTAGCTGGCAGTAACGGCAGCGGCGTCGCTGGCAGAAAAAACCCTAACTGCCACAAAGATCACGGCAAGTTCAAACAGCACACCGGTTCCGCCCACAAGGATATAGCGGACCAGGGTTTTATTGCGTTGTATGAAATCTAGCATGGACTAGCCAATAAGGTTTCGTGATGAGGTGCGGTCAATAACGTAGAGGGGGCGCCCCTGGGCTTGGACATAGATGTGAGACAGGTAGATAGCCAATATTCCTTGCGCTACCAAAAGTACGCCAACGAGGAAGGCTACGAGTATTCCGACCATGGCGGAACCGGTGATGTCCCAGCCAAGAGGATCCCCCATCAGGAACTGTTGCACAATAATCGTCAGCCCCGCGACAAGAGCTAGCAGGGTGATAAAGAGCCCCAGATAACCGAAAGCAAAAAGAGGCTTAATACTCATCGTGGTGAAACTGTTGAGGGCCAGACCCACGAGCTTACGCATGCTGTAGGTAGCTTCGCCTGCCAGACGGTCAGGAGCTTCAAACTCTATGTAATCGCGTTTAAAGCCCAGCCAGTCTATGAGGCCTCGAGTTATGCGATTTCGTTCGCTAAAGCGCAGAAACTCGTCTACAACAACTCGATCTAGCAGTCTGAAGTCTGTAGACCGGGGCACCGTCTGACTCTCCGAAATCGAGTTGAGGATTCGGTAAAAGAACCTTGATCCTTGGGTCTTGAAGAAGCCACCAGCATCGTTCGAGCGCACACCTACCACAACCTGGGCGCCAGCTTCCCAACGGGATAGGAAATCACTGATATAGGCAGGTGGGTGTTGGCCGTCCGCGTCCATAATAAGCACAGCCTGCCCGAGGGCAACTTCAATACCTGCCGTTGTAGCGATTTCTTTACCAAAGTTCCGCGACAGATTAACTACTCGTGTCGTAGCACTCCCCTGGGCAAGCTCCTGGAGCTTCTCAAGGGTGTTATCTGTGCTGCCATCGTTCACATAGATAATCTCGTAGGGGTCAGCCCCCATGGAGCGCTCAGCAAGACGCTCCGTAACAGCAGCTAATGCTGGAAGTAGAAGTGTCTCGTGAAACGTTTGAATTCCCGCGCTTTCGTTATACGCGGGCACGACGATTGAGAGCACAGGGGCAGCGGGTGAACGATGTGAGGAGTGTGGCACAAAACCATCATACGGCATACCTTAGAACGCCTTCTGGAGTGGCAAGACGGATAAGCTAGAGATACTTTCCTTATCGTCATAGAAGATAGAGATTCCGTGAGCGAAGAACCTACCGAAGCTGTGATTAGTCGCGGCCAGTCGCTTTTTATTACGGCTTCATCCATTATTAGCGCGGGTACTACTTTCTTGGTGACCTGGCTAGCTGCCCGGTCTTTAACGGTCGAAGACAACAAAGATTTTTTGGTTTTCTGGTCTCTTACTTCTTTGGTCTTCGCCACCCTCCTTGGAGTGCAGCAAGAGTCTGCACGTCTGATTGGTTCTGACCAGCTCAGTCAGCAGAAGAAGGCTACCCGTGCCCCCGGGGAAAGCACCTATAACCCTCTTGTGGTAGCGACCTGGGTGGGGGTTACCTGCGCTATTATCTTTGCTGCTCTTACACCGGTGTGGCTCGGCACAGTTTTGCCAGCAGGAGACTGGAGAACCGTACTTCTCATTACGCTAGTAACGGCCGTCTATGCCTGCCATGTCTACTGCATTGGGGCGATGGCTGGCACCCGGGCCTGGACGGAGTACGCCCTGCTAATTTCAACCGGTGGTATTTTCTGTTTCTTGTGCACCCTGCTCGCATCTGCGCTGGGGGCAGGTCTACTGGCCTTCCAGCTTTCCTTTCTGGCAACCGCTTTTCTCTGGCTGGTCTTCGTAGTTTTCTCCCCCAGGGTGCGGGGTGCCACCCGCTTACGATTGGTAGGACGCCCTGGGGCGGCTTATCGTGGCATGATGCTGGCGGTGGGCACCGCTGTCGCTATAGCTGCTATGTCTACGGGCTTCCCTATCTTCTTGGAGGCGACAAGCTCCACTGCTACGCCTGAGTCTGCCGCGCTTCTAGCTGCAATTATTTTGGGTATCTCGATTACCCGTGCTCCTATCATGCTTCCCTTGCAGGCTTTTCAGGGTGTTGCTGTCTCTTATTTCCTGGCCCACTCTCAGCGTCCTACCGCTGCCCTGCTTAAACCGGTGGGAGCTTTACTGGCCCTTGGCCTGGCAGGTGCGGGGGCCGCTTATCTTCTCGGGCCCTGGCTGTTCGATGAAATTTATGAGAAGTATACTGGGCAGCTCGACGGGGCTTTCCTGGCCGCTCTTACCTTTGCTGCAGCCCTACTGGCGGTCACAACGCTGTCAGGAACAGCTACCCTCGCGATGGGGGCCCACCGTATTTATCTTGCTGGCTGGGTGCTCACTGTTCTGGTGGCTTTTGGCTGTCTTTTGCTGCCGCTGGGGCTTGAGGCCAGGACTATCGTGGCACTGGTGGTTAGCCCAATAATTGGTGCGGCTGTGCATCTGATCGGTATGGAGGCACGAACCCGGTCAGGGGCGTCCACACCGGCTGTATAGGGTAGACCGCAGAGGGGCAGCTAGCGCTGCCCCTCTGGGTTTAAGTCCTTGGTTTAGGAACGTTTGAAGTAGGTGAAGTACTCGTGCACGGGGCGGATCAGGCCGGACGCCCGCGCAAACTGGACACCTCGCCACAGGAGGTGGGGCGGTAGCGCTAGAACGGCAGGAACCCCGAGTGCTTTCGCCAGCTGACGGCGGCCACTGGTAACTGCTGTGATATGGTCACCGCGGGCCCCAGCCCCCTTACTGATATTGGTGGTATGCACCCGGTACTGGATTTCATTCCCCTGCAACATCGCTACAGGCCCTAGCGCTGCCAAACGCAGAAAGAGGTCATAGTCTTCGAACTGAGTGAGATCCTGACGGTACTCTTTTGCCTGGTGGTAGGCTGCAGCCCGGAACACCACCGATGAATGCGGGATAGGGTTGAACAGCAACATGCTACGCCGAACATCGTCACCGGTTGGAGCTTTGAGTTCACCCGTAACTCGGCCATTTTCGTCAATGAGGTCTCCCCCAGTACCCACAAGAACACATTCAGGGTGGGCAGCTAGGTAGTCTAACTGACGGCGGAACTTTGTAGGAGTGATGAGGTCATCCCCGTCAACATTGGCGATAAGAGCTGCTTGGGCGGCATCGCAGCCTGCCCGCATCGCGTTACTGACACCAATATACCGATCAAAGCGCAGGACGGTCAGGCGCGGGTCTGCGAGCCAGGGGTAGGATTTTTCGTCAGCGGCGCGGCCTTCGGAGTCAAGAGTAATCGTAGGGCCGTTAAGCACCAGAATTACTTCGAGATCAACGTCGTAGCTAGCCAGCACCGAATGTACCGTGCTTTCAAGCCACTTATTCAAAGCCCCACTTCGTATAACAACAGATAGCTCAGGCAAAGATGTCATTTCTAAGCTCCTGACCCGTTAGTGAATGTACGCAAAACCTGCTCATAGGCCTTACCCTGGCTAGCCCAGCCCCACTGCTGGAGGTCTTCTACGGGGTATGCCTGCGGGCCCTGGGCGAGCTCAGCACGTACGGCTACTGCCAGCTGGGCTACACCCTGCTGCTCAACAATGTGAACCCGAACCCCGGCGTCCTTAAGAACCCGGGCGCTCGATACATCGTAGGTGACGATTGCTGCCTGTGAAACGTAAGCATCGATGATGGTGGTTTGGAACCCTTCGGCCGCCACGGTGGGGTTGACCAGGGTAGCTCCGCGAAGCTCACGAGCTACGGTTGTATGATCAACAAAACCCTTGAAATCTACTGCGTTAGAAATACCCAGCTCAGCGGCATAGGCTTTAGCCTTCTCTAAGTCGGCCCCAGCCCCCAGTACTACACCGGTAATCTCAGCATCTTCTGCATGGAGTTGCTGGACAGTTTCGAGAAAGGCCCGCCAGCCCTTCACCTCAACTACACGGGCTAAAAAGACAAGCTTTTTCCGCTGGAAGACAACATCTTCAGGGGCAGCCATAGGCAGGGGGGAAACGTTATAAAAAACCTCAGCATCTACACCTGAAAGCTTTTTAACAAAATCACAGGAGGGCTGAGAAACACCCAAAACCTTAGAAGCTGCACGGAGTGTCAGCACACCTAATGTACGGTCTACCAGATGACTTGCTAGGCGAATAACAGCCTTCTCCGAGACCACAAAGCCCGAACCGTGCTCGGTATGGACTACGGGAATCTTCATCATTCGGCCTAAAGCAACCCCAAACCAGCTCATGCTAAAGAAGCGGGTATGAACCGAGATGACATCGATATTCTCGCGCTTCAGCACCTTAGCGAGGCGGGTAAGACCCACTAGAGATGGGAAACCGAGGATGCCGTCGACGGTGAGGTATTCCTTGAGCCGATAAACCTTGATACCGTTTTCAACGCTTACACCGGGTGTATCTGAGAGGGTCACAATAGTGACCTTATGCCCTAGCCTGTGCAGCTCAGCTGACAGGGCAGAAACATGCTGTTCAAGGCCACCCACCTTAGGGGGGTAGTTATTGATAACGAAGGCGATATTCATAGTTTCTATTTGCCCTCTTCTTCTGGGCGGCTTTCAGTAGGCATGGGGTGACGGGGGCGTTCAGCGCTGCCTTGCTCTAACTGGGCTCTGAGCATCGCCACTTCTTCAGCCAAGGTTCTGGTATCTTCCCCCAGCCGTGAAAGGTCTAGAGTCAGGTGCAGGCAAATACCAATCAGCATGATAATTGCCAGCATGAAAAGCAGGTTGACAGGCACGATGACGCCTGTCAGGTCAGCAAGTGTGCTCAGCAGGTGAGGGAAGAGCGCCAGCACAATAATTGCCGCAGATACGAGCAGCCACAGGGCAGCGTACTTTTCCTTCATCTTCTGGTTACGCACCTGGGCGAAGACCATGACGAAGATGAGAACCGACAGGATTAGAAAGAAGACATTTGACGGCATGCTTAGCCCTCCCCGGCTGTTTTCTTACGCGTCATGGAGATACCGAAGGCGAAAAAGGATCGCACCAGGTAAATGGCTGATTTTAGGGGCCCTGATGAGGGAGTGCCGCCCTGTCGTTCTCGCATTTCTACCGGTACCTGAATAACCTTGCAGCCAGAACGAATGGCCATCACGGTTGAGTCGATGGTATCGCCTAGGTACTCAGCAGGGAAAAATTCACAGTACTGCTGGATGCCCCGGCGGTTTACCGCACGGAAGCCACTGGTGACATCGGTAAATTTCTCGCCCGAAATGCGGGTGAAGAGGAAGGAGAGCAGACCCATAGCCCATTTGCGGGGGCCTCGCACCTTGTAGGTATCGGAGGCAGCAAAGCGGGAACCAATGACGATATCGGCCCGGTTCAGGCCTTCAATGAGGGTGTCGATAAACTCAGGTGGGTGCTGGCCGTCCGAATCCATCTGCAGAGCAATGTCGTAGTCCATACGGCGGGCATACCGGTACCCGGTTCGCATGGCAGCACCAACCCCCATGTTGTAGGGCAGGTCAATGACGAAAGCACCGGCCTGGCGGGCCACTTGGGCCGTGCTATCTGTGGAGCCGTCATTGATGACGACCAGGTCAACCCAGGGAGCCTTAGCCCGAAGGTCAGCAATCGTCGCTCCGATAGCCTCTTCCTCGTTCCAGGCGGGCATAATCACCAGGACGCGCGGGCGCTCCTGCGGTGCAGAATCACTGTTCATCTGGGGGTTGGCTTTCCTGTCTCGTGCAGCTATCGGCCGATAGGTAACATGCGTATGGCCCAGTCTATCAGTTTGGGATAGCCCGCTTTAGGGCGCCGAGCAGGCCGTAATCTCGTAGAGAACGGCGTTGCCTTCACGGTGAACTTCGGTCAGCACACCAGATTCAGTTAGCCCCTCAAAGCCCGCGTACCAGCTACTGTGGTCATGCCCGCTGACTTCTGCGCGACCGAAGTCAAGATAGTAATCCGCATTGAGGTTATCCAGGGCGCGGCAGACCTGGGGGTCCGCGAGAGCCTGATTCAGGTGATCCTGCACGTACTTCACATCATCATCTGCTGAATAGATAGTGTGGTAGGCGGTCACAGGGCGGTCTGATATTGCATAGGCCAGAGCAGCGCCGGTGAAAGGCTGCACTACAACGGTCTCGCCTTCAGGCACATATTCATCGAGCACCTCAAGCATGTCGAACTCATCGGTGTTCAAGAGGTCAGATTCAGAGTCAGGGGCATACTCGTAGTAGTTGGCCTCAACCTGGTTCTGCAAAGCGGTGCTGGTTTGGCCAAACCCAACTACAGCAAACATGGCTACAGCACCGACTACTAGCATGCGGCGGGCGCTCTCCCACTGGGTTCGCTGCCACCACTGGCTAGCAACCAGTTTTTCCGCTACCCAGTGCACAGCCAGGGCCAGCATAGGAATACTCATGACGGGCAAGAGCGCGGCCAAACGGAAAGAGTCGTGGTACCAGAGACCTACGACTTCATAGCGTCCGTCCTCCCACGCCAGGGAGCGGGCAGCTACATAGAAGTACACCACCACAGCCCAAGCACCAAGCACCCAGAGGGAGTAAACATTGGCACGGCGGGTGAACGTATACAGGCCAATGACAAAAACAATGGCCAGGAACCACTGAGGCTTAAAGCCCATCGCGGCAAAGGCAAAGGGTTCCCCTAGAGCCTGCCCCTGGGTGAGGACGGGGCCCCACACTTCACCTGCTGCCTGGGGCGGACGGACCGCGCCCCACAGAATATTCATCACGATGAAAATCAGCGCAACGCCTAGGGCTGTGGCTCCCGCTGCACCCCAGTAGGCACGGTGCTTAAAGCTAGTAACAAAGTTAAGAATGACGCGGCCGAGCAGCAGGGGAATAATCATTACCAGAAGCGACATAATCGCGTTGGGGTGGGCAATCGCAATAGCCAAAGCCACCCAGACCCCTAGGACCACCGACTGCAGGGTTGAGATACGGCGAACCGCGACCATGCGGAATAGCTGCGCTACCAGACCGATACCGGCAGGCATCAGGGCAATACCTAGCAGGTTCGGGTACAGCACACCGAAATCAAGCAACAGAATAGGGTAGGAAGTAAAGGCACCTGCAAAAGCTCCCACCACCACGACGCCTGCGGTGTTCAGCTTAAAAATTTGGCGCACCATAAACACTGTGCTGAGAGGCCAGATGATCGCCGAAGCCACTACAGCCATAGTGTTAGTTGCCACCGGTATATCAGCGCCGGAGCCCATCGTAATGAGCGAAACGATAGCGTGCCAAGCTCCGGGGTAAAAGGTAGACTCCCCTTCAACCGTTGTCATTGCACCCAGGGTGAGGGGCGAGGCGCTACCTGTATCTTCAATGAAACGCACTGCGTTGAGATGGAAGCTGTTATCCCAGGTCTGAGAAATCCATTCAGGCTGACCAATAGCATTCGTAACGTTGCGCCACAGCAGGAGGGCACCCACAAGGAAGCTGCCCCAGTACACCATCTGATCTTTCGACCACCAGGCGCTAGCCACTACAGAACGTTGAGGAGGAAGCCACCTCCCCTGATGTGAACGAGCTGGAGCAGACCCAAGCCCAGCCCAGCGTCCTACTAGAACCACAAGCAGAATAACGGCAGCAAGCACTACAGCCGAGGCAAACGGAACCCATAAAGCCCAGCGAATACCGAGCATAGGGGTCACGGTTGCACCCAGCATAATAGCTGCCACAGAAAGCGCCGGAGCTAAACCACAAGCCTCAAACCCACGCAAGCGGGCAACCGCCGCAATGAGCAGGCCCGGAACAAAAAGATAGATCAGCCCAACCAGTAGAGGCATTGCAATCTCGAACCAGCTCATCGTTCTCCTTGTTTGTGGCCACAGCGGGGATAAAGCGTCCTCCCCAAGTCTAGTAGTAAAGCCCGGCAAGGAAGTGCTGAAACCTTTAAACAAAGGTCACAGGCGCTAGATACAGTGATTCTGCACGCCAGGCTAAGACTCAGGCGCTCGGCGCCCAGTGGCGGGCCGGGCGAAACCCACTACACTGGAAGGTAAATGGTACAGGTCACACAGGCCTGGTTTTACATAGTACAAGGAGTCAACGATGACCTATACCGTGGGTAACTATATTCTCGACCGTCTGGCTGAGCTGGGCGTAGACAAGGTTTTCGGTGTGCCCGGGGACTTTAACCTCTTCTTCCTCGACGACGTTTTGGCGCACGAGAAGCTGGATTGGGTGGGCAACGCTAATGAGCTCAACGCCGGCTATGCGGCGGACGGCTATGCCCGCGTTAAGGGGCTAGGCGCCCTGGTAACTACCTATGGGGTGGGCGAGCTGTCAGCCATTAACGCGACCGCTGGTTCCTATGCCGAGAACGTACCCGTGATTCACATTGTGGGTGCCCCCAGCCTCTCAGCTCAGAATTCCCATCTGCGCATGCATCACACCCTGGGCGATGGCGATTTCAAGCACTTTATGCGTATGGCGTCCGAGGTGTCTGCTGCGGTTGCGGCCCTGCACCCGGCGACCGCTGCCACCGACATTGACCGCGTGATTCGCACCGCCGTCATCCACCGCAAGCCCGGCTACCTGATGCTGCCGGTTGATGTGTCCACCATGCCGGCCACTCCCCCGTCACGTCCGCTCGATGTGGATAGCCACGTCTCCTCACCCGATATTGAGGCCCTCTTCAAGGATGCCATCACTGACTTCATGCGCGGCAAGAGCGTGACGGTGCTGGCAGATATCATGGCTGAGCGTCTGGGGGCGGTGCAGGACGTCCGCGCCCTGGTGACCGAGACCAAGTTCCCTTTTGCATCCCTCATGTGGGGCAAGGCCGTACTGAACGAAACCAAGCCCAACTTTGCAGGTATCTACGTGGGTGGCCTGTCGGCTGAACATACCCGTGCGGTAGTGGAAGATGCCGAGGTTTTGGTCTGCGCTGGCGTGGAATTTACAGATACCACAACCGGCATATACTCACATCAGATAGACTTTGGGCGGGTTATTAACATCGGTACAGAGAGCACCAGCGTCGCCGGTCGCCACTATGCCCCGCTCACCATGGCCAGCGCCCTGAACATCGTTAAAGAGGTGTCCCTAGAGCTTGGTCTGAAGGGCACTCCCTTTGAGGCTCCCACCAGCGAGGAACCTCTGCCCGATATCACCGATGAGGCTCTCACGCAGGATGTGCTGTGGCGGGTGCTCTCATCAAACCTGGACGAGAAGAACACCGTTGTGGTCGATATGGGTACCTCTTTCTTCGGCATGGCAACCCGTAAGTTCCCGCGCGATTCCCGGTTTATCGGCATGCCTCTGTGGGGTTCTATCGGCTACTCCATTCCGGCCCTGCTGGGTGCGGCTATGGCCGATACCGATTCCCGCGGTGTGCTGATGGTGGGTGACGGCTCAGCCCAGCTAACGATTCAGGAGATTGGCACCATTATCCGCGAGGGCGTGAACCCGGTGGTCTTCTTGATTAACAATGACGGCTACACCATCGAGCGCTCGATTCACGGTGTGGAGGCTGAGTACAACGACATCACCGCCTACGACTGGTCGAAGATTCCAGCGGCCTTCGGTGGCACAGACTCTAACACCGTCACGCTACGCGCTGCTACGGTTCGTGAGTTTGACGAGGCCTGCCGGGTGGCTAAGGAGAACCGTGACAAGCTGGTTTTCGTTGAGGTAGTCACCGCACCTATGGATATGCCTGAGCTGCTTGAGAAGTTCGGCGCCCAGGCGGCCCAGCTCAATAAGAAGAAGTAGTACAAGAGCCCGCAAGGACGCGCCCGCCCCGCCTTCACCGACGAAGGCGGGGCGGGCGCGTCCGGCTTTAACTCACGCCTAGTTACAGCAGGCTTGCCACGCTGAACACAACGGCAGCACCGGCGAAGCCCACAACGCCAATGAGGGTTTCCATCACCGTCCAGGTTTTAAGGGTGGTCTTTTCGTCCATATTGAAGAAGCGGCTAACTAACCAGAAACCTGAGTCGTTGAAGTGAGAGAGCACCACAGAGCCTGCGGCGACCGAAACCACAAGGGCCGCAAGCTGAATAGAGTTGAAGTCTGCGGCCAGTACACCGGGGGTGATGAGACCTGCGGCGGTGGTCAGGGCTACGGTCGCTGACCCCTGGGCAACGCGCAGAATTGCGGCAATGAGGAAGCCCGCAACAATGAGGGGAACACCCAGGTCACCCAGCACATCGGCGAGAGCATCGCCGATTCCTGAGGATCGTAGCACGCCACCGAACATACCACCGGCACCGGTAATCAGGATGACGGAGCAGACCGCGGGAAGTGCGCCGTCCATAGTCTGCTGGATGCCCAGGGCATGATCCTTGCGCTTGAAGCCGAGCAGGTACATGGCAACCAGGGAAGTGATGAGTAGAGCGACAGGTGTTTCACCGAGCAGACGCAGGGTCTGGAACCAGGTTTCATCTGCTGCACGTTCGGGAAGCACTCCACCCTTAGCCAGGGTGTTAAGACCGGTGTTGAGGAAGATGAGGGCCATGGGGAGCAGCAGTACGAAGAGCACGGTGCCGAAGGAGGGCGGGTTGAGGGGTGCGTCCTGGGTTTCTTCGTGACCCATGAGAGAGGGAACCGGCAGGTCAATGCGCTTACCGATGAACTTTGAGAAGAGGTAAACGGCAAGGTACCAGGTGGGCACCGCGATGATGAGGGAGACGAGCAGTAGAGTACCGACGTTAGCTTCGAAGAAAGATGCGGCTGAGACGGGGCCGGGGTGGGGCGGAACGAAGACGTGCATAACGGAGAATGCACCTACAGCGGGAATACCGTAGAGCAGGAGGGAGCCGCCAACCCAGCGGGCGACGGAGAAAACGATGGGGAGCATCACGACCAGGCCGGCATCAAAGAAGATGGGGAAGCCAAAGAGCATAGATGCCACACCGAGGGCGATGGGGGCGCGGTCTTCACCGAAGACCGAGATGAGTTTGTGGGCAAGTACCTGGGCACCGCCGGAGTACTGGATGAGGGCACCGAGCATGGCGCCCAGACCAACGAGCAGGGCTACAGACGCCAGGGTTGAGCCGAAGCCGCTGAGCATGACGGGCACAACGCTGGCGATGGGGATTCCGGCGGTGACCGCGGTGAGCAGGCTAACGATAATGAGGGCAGGGAAAGCGTGGAGTTTGAACTTAATGATGAGCAGGAGCAGGAGCAGGATCGCGCCGGCGGCGATGGCAAGGAGTGGCCCAGCGGTGAGGGTCTGGACCCAGTCTTCGGGAAGGGGCATAGTGGTGTGCTTTCGTGTGGGGCTTATAGGGTAGGACGCAGGGCGGCCAGTGCCGCGGTTGCAACCTGTTCCGGGGTGCCAGAAATATCAACGAGCACCCCGGCTTCGTCCGATTCGAGGGGTTCGAGGGTGGCGAATTGGGAGTCGAGTAGGGAGGTTGGCATGAAGTGGCCTTTGCGGTGCTTCATGCGCTCTGCGATAGTTTCACGCACCCCTGTCAGGTGTACAAAGAGGACGCCGGGGGCGGCTTCGCGCAGCACGTCACGGTAGGTGCGTTTGAGGGCGGAGCAGGTGACGACAGTGTGCTCGCCGCGGGCGTCCGCGTCCTTGATCCAGGTGGCGATGCGGGCAAGCCAGGGGGCACGATCCTCGTCGGTAAGGGGAATCCCGGCGCTCATTTTCTGGATGTTTTCAGCAGGGTGCAGGTCGTCGCCTTCGACGAAGGCCCAGCCGAGTTGATCGCGCAGGGCGTGGGCGATGCTGGTTTTGCCGGTACCGCTCACACCCATCACGACAATGTGATGTGTGTTTTCCTTTGTCATGTCTATTATTGTGCACCCATTTAGTCCGTATGCCGAATAGACGGGGCACTCAAGGCATACGACTTCTACCCTTTGTTACAACCTGCGCGCGTAACACTGTCACAGTTCTACTCATAGGGGCAATATGTGAGAAAGGCTAGGGTTTGGTGCACCGGAAGTCCTAGGCTGAAGACCAAGCGCTCCCGGCGCTGTAGTCCCCAAGCAGCCGCACAAAGGAAAACCGACCATGACCACCCAGGTAAATATCAGCGAAAAGACCGCCACCGAACTGTTCTGCGAGGCTTTCGGCGCCCAGGCAGCCGGCGTTGCCATCATCACCGCTGAGGGCTCCGACGGGCTGCCGGGTGGCCTGACTATCTCGTCCCTGTCATCGGTTTCCGCTGAGCCTCCCATCGTCTCTTTCTCTTTCAAGGACCGCACCGGTTCGGCTGCCCGCATCATCGATGCTGACTCCTTCCTGATTCACCTGATTGGTGCCGATAACATCGAGATCGCCAAGCTCTTTTCGGTCAGCAAGGCCGATAAGTTTGGTGATACCTCCACCTGGGACCGTCTGCCTACCGGTGAGCCCCTGCTGCATGGGGTGAGCCGGGTGCTGCGCGTCCGTCCGCTGGGAACCCTCGATGCGGGCCCCGCCGTGGTCTTTACCGCTGAGGTCAGCGACTTCATCCGCCACGATGCCAACGCAGCCCCCACCGTTTACCACGCCCGCCGCTTCCACGGCCTGGGCGACCACTCGGCCCTGTAATCTAGTGCCCCGGCAGACCCGGGGTTTTAGACTGGTGCTATGACACTCCCTGCATCTCTTCCCTGGATTGAAAAGCTTATTGCCGCGCAGTCCATCAGCCAGACCAGCAACCGCCCCGTACTTGATCTGCTGGCGGCTGAGTTTGGGGCTCACGGCCTGACCCCGCACTACACCTACAGCGAGGACGGCGAGCGCGCCAACCTCTTCGTGACCGTGCCCGCCGCAGGCGGTGGTACGGACGGTGGCGTGGTGCTGTCGGGGCACACGGACGTGGTGCCGGTTGAGGGGCAGGCGTGGACTGTCACCGACCCCTTCACCCCCCTGGTGAAGGACGGCAAGCTCTATGGGCGCGGGGCCTCGGATATGAAGTCTTTTATTGGCTCTGCCATGTGGTTACTGCCCCAGCTGCTTGAGGCTAAGCTGGCGAAGCCCGTTCATTTTGCTTTTTCCTATGATGAGGAAATTGGCTGCGTGGGTGCACCTGCCATGATTGAGGACTTCCGGGCGCGCGGTATTGCCCCTGATTTTGCGGTCATTGGTGAACCGTCCATGATGCAGGTGATTTCTGCCCATAAGGGTGCTCACCGCGGGCGGGTGACCTTCAAGGGTATCGCTAAGCATGCCTCCTTGGGCCCACACGGGGTCAACGCTCTGGCGCCGGCGGCGGAGTTTATTACTTTCTTTGAGCAGCTGGCCGGTACCTGGCGGGCTGAGGGTCCCTTCGATGAGGGCTTTGTGGTGCCCTATTCCACCGGCGGGGTGAATTTTGCCCGCGGTGGTATTCAGTACAACATTGTGGGTGAGCACGTGGTACTGGAGTATGACTTCCGCACGGTTCCCCAGATGACGACCAGCGAGGTGATTGCCCAGATTGAGGCGAAGATTGCCGGTGATCTTCTTCCTGCCCTGAAGGCGCGGGCGGCGGACGCTGAGGCCCTGGCTGGCGCTACCCCCGGCGAGTTTGTGAACGCCGTGGGTATTACCCATGAGCTACTGGCTGCCGTCCCTGCCCTGGGTACTGCTGACGGTGCTGAGATTATTGCCCTGGCTAACGAGTGGGCGGGGCGCCCCGGTTCTGTGGAGGCCCAGAAGGTCACCTACGGTACTGAGGCTGGCCAGTTCGCCCGCTACGGCGGGGTGCAGGCGGTAGTGTGCGGCCCCGGCGATATCGCCCAGGCCCACACCCCCAATGAGTGGATTGAACTGGCCCAGATTGAGGCCTGCGACCGCTTCATGCTCAAGGTGCTGGAGTGGGCTAGCCAGGAACAGGAGAATACGATGACACCCCAGGACGCAGGTGCGCGACCCCGTCGACGTATTCGGGTTTTTCCGGAATGGGGAGTGGATTTCCCCCTGTGGGGTGCTCCCAGTGAGCTAGAGCAAGCCGGAGAGTACCCCTACCCTTATGACCCGGACGATTTACCCCAGGTTCCGTCTGACCTGGTGGAAGAGCTTGCAGCCTGGTCACAGGCGTGGGCGACCCGGGCAGCTGAAGAGATGGGTGAGATTCCGCCCCGTTCCCTCACCCAGCAGGAGCGCCACCAGGAAGAGCTGGAGTGGAAGAACCATGGTAAGGCCCTGGCAGAGAGCCTGCGGGCAGTTTTAGGGGATGGCTTCGAGATTATCTACGAGGGCTAGCCAGGAATAGGGCCGGGTATCTAGACTAGGCCCTATGAGCGCCCCATATCACTTTATTCCCTACCCGGCGGCGCCGGGCCTACACCCGGCCCTGGCCGGTATTCTGACGGTTCCCGTCAGCCTTGAGCGGGCGGGTGAGCCGTCCCTGCTGGTCTATCTTCAGGGAGAGGTGGAGCACCTGCCCCAGCCGCCCGGCCGGGGGAAGATTACCGTCACCTACCGCCCCGACACCGTGGCGGGGGGTACGGATAAGAGCCCTCTATCACGCCGGGCGCGGAGAGCATGCGGACGTCGGCACCTGGCAGATCACCGCCTCGTCGGCTCCCCTACTCGGCGGGGAAGGGATCCCCGTCCTCATCGAAACCAGCCCGGGCACCTTTCAGCCTGCCATTACGGGTGACGAACTCACCGAGGAGCTGGAGCTCCTCACTGGCTTTTGCCGGGGCGTCCGCTCCCTGATTGACCGGGAACTGGGTAACCAACCCTACCCGGCGACCTGGCCCCGACTCACGCCCGGGGTGGTAACCCGCTGCAGCAACCTGCCCTATCTCATCTCTGCCACCCAGGCGGTATCAGAGGTCGATGTAACTCTAGCCCTGCCCGCCTCTCCGCTGCGCTGGTGGGGGTTCGTACCCGTCCACCCCTCCGATGACAAGGTGCGGGGCCTGGCAGCAACCGCCAGCAGGGCGCGGCCTGAGGGCCTGTGGTATGCAGGGTTCTACATGGACTACTCCCCGGCACAACAAGGCTACAAGCCCGCCACCTTGCGTCGTGTGGCCAGCACCGATACCGATTGCTGGGCACTGAAACTGAGGTGGCTCAACGGCATGACCCTGTATGTTCAGCGCAGCGGCAACTGGGATATCATCTATGGCTCCCCACTGGCGGGGGCCCAGAAAAACCTCCCCTTCACCAGCGGCAAGTACGAGGTGGCGGACGTCCGCGCCGCCTCTTCCCTAGAACCCCTGGTGCGGGCGATTCACCGGGATCTCTACGAGGAGCCGGGATTACCCCCGGTGACCCAGTGGCGTATCGGGCCGCGTTCACAGACCGTACACCTGGACCTTGCTAATGACTGGGGAGAATTCTTCCCCCTCTGGTACGCAGACGGGAAAGGTCTGGCCGAGGATCTTGAGCTGGCCCCGTCCACCCGGCAGCTGCTGGGTAATTGGGCCAGTCTCTGGGAAGACCTGGACATGGACCCGGAAGACCTCACCAGCCCCACAACCCGAGCCTGGCGGCAGCTGGGGGAGAGACTGCGCGATACCCTCACCAGCGAACTGGGTGCGGGCTACACTGTCAAGCTCCATCTGGTAAGCCGTACCCTGCCCTGGAGCGAACTACAAGACCGCGCCTAGAGCCGGGCGGTGCAGACTTTTTGGGCTGGGTGCAGAGAAAACCCTGCACCCAGCCCAAGAAGTCTGCACAGTACCGAGTGGACTACTCCCAAAAAGCCCGCTTCTGCACGACCGGGATTTCACCGGTGGGCACGTAAGTGGCGGCGGCGGACGCGGCGGTCGCCTCGGTGTCCTCGCTCTGGGGTAGCACCTCAGCTGACTTGGAGCGGTACATGTGCTTGTTAGCCCACAGACCGAACCCAAGTACAGCCACAGCCAGTACAACACCGGCCACCTGGAAGAGTGAGAACTGGCCGTCGTAGTAGAGCTTGAAGAAAGATCCACCCATCAGGCCACCTGCGATAGGGGCGCAGACCGGCACCCAGGCGTAGTACCAGCGGGAGCTTCCCTTGCCGTGAATAGGCAGCAGGGCGTGCATGAGGCGGGGGCCAAAGTCGCGGGCAGGATTGAGGGCAAAGCCGGTCTGGCCACCCAGACCAATCACGAGCACGGTGACCAAGAAACCAAAGGCCAGGGGCTTGAGCACGTGATTTAGGTTGAGTGCCAGCTCTGAACCCTCAAGGATGGGGGTGAAGTTCACCCCCACGTAGAGGGCTGAGAAGACCAGCAAGAAGGTGCCGATAATTTCGGAGAGGGCGTTGGTGAAATAGTTGTGAATGGCGGGCACGGTGGCAAAAACACCGAGCTTGATTTTACGGTCTGCGGTGGCTTTCCAGTGGGGCAGGTAGTTGAGAAAGACGAAGCCCGCGCCCACCATGGCCCCAGCGACCTGGGCGAGAATGTAGCCGGGCACCATGGCCCAGTCGAACTCCCCGTAGGCGGCCAGGCCGATAGAGACAGCGGGGTTGAGGTGGCCGCCGGAGTAGGCGTGGGAGGCGTAGACGCCGAAGGTGACGGCAAAGCCCCAACCGAAGGCGATGGTAAAGAAGTTGTCGCCGTGGCCCTTGGAACGGCGTAGTTCGACGGTGGCAATGACGCCGCAGCCGATGGTCACCATAATCATGGTGCCCAGGAATTCGGCCAGGTAGGGGCTGATAGTGTTCACGTGTTTCTCCGCAAGTGTCGGGGGCCAGTATGCCCCGGCAGGTGCCGGACCCTTCAGCCCATAGTTTGCTTCACTTGGGTTTAAGTGTGAATGATTGGGTTTTTGGCGGCAAGGCTTAGGGGTAAAAGTGCCCTAACACTTAAGCGGTTTATCGCCCTCTTTTCCAAGAGCTGTGACCAAGCCCCCACCGGCGCGTTCACCCACTAAGACAAGGAGGCCACCGGGCGGGCGTCCGCGGGGATTCTAGGGGCGGACGCACCCACCCCACTAGCGCCCGAAAAGGCGGCGGAGCTGCCCGGGCAGGGTATGACGATGCTGCCAGGTGGCAAGGGCACCCCAGCCCAGGACAGCACCCAGGGTGTTGTTGAAAATGTCTTCGGCATCGAAGGTGCGGATAGCGCAGTCATAGTAGCCCCAGATACCGGTCAGCTGGGTCAGCTCAATCGCAAGTGAGGTGCCAAAAGCCGCGAAGAGAACGGCACGGAAGCTAGCTCCCCACCGCCAGCGGGCCAGCACCCCAAAGGGTACAAAGAGCAGCACGTTCAGCAGCATCTGCAGCACGTAGATAGAGAAGATGGCACCGAGTAGGCCGTCGTTGGCTGCAATAGCGAATTCGATACTCCAACCCAGGAAGAAGCGGGGGTAGGTGCTACCCCAGCCATCGGGGCAGACGAAGGAATCATTATCGGGCAGGGGCAGGAAGGTGTAGGCGATAACCCCGGTAGCGTAGAGCACCAGGACGCCCGTGGCGGCAATGCGGCGCAGGAGCCTAAGGGCGGGCAGGTGGCGGCCAAACCACCAAAGGGCGGGCACCACAAAAACCATGAGCAAGGCCCAGAGGGAAAGGGCCTGCTGGAGCACAGGAATCGAGAAGTAGAAGTAGTACCGCATAGTCTTGGAGATTGACAGGACTCTGAATGATTGAGTGTACCGACTCTAACTGGGTCTTTACAGAGAAAGAGGGAAAACTACACCCGAGGCCCTAGATGAGGGCACCTAAGGCCAGGCCCGCCAGGGCGGCAAGGGTTGAGACCAGCAACTGGCCGAGAGCAAGGACTCCGGTGGCCAGCTTACCGGGGGCTCGTAGGGTTTCAAGCAGGGCGGTGGAGAAGGTGGTGTAGCCACCCAAGAAGCCCACTCCCAGAATGAGGGTGAGATTTTCTGTAATTACAAAAGTTTCCGCACCGGGAATAGGCGTGATATGGGCAGCGAGAAGACCGGTGAGGCCGCCCAAGAGAAAGGATCCCGTGACATTAATAAAGAATGTCCCTAAAGGCATAGATACTTGCCAGAGCTTTAAAACAAGGGTTTTGACCCAGCTATCGACCCAGAGGCGCAGGGCGGCGCCTGCGCCGCCAGCGAGAAAGACTAAAAGGTAGACCATGCCCTATTCCCCCGCCCCTTGAGCTGGCCTACCGGCGCGGGGCAGGCGTCCGCTCATTCCCCACCGAGCAGCTAACCGCCACCCCGCCCAGGCCAGCAGGTAACCACCAACCAGCGAGAGCAGGGCATACCCGGCGGCCGTCCACCAGTGACCGGCCAAGGTGAGCTGGGCTAGCGCCAGGGCAAAAGTGGAATAGGTGGTAAAGCCACCTAAAAAGCCGGTGCCCACCAGCACACGGAGCTGCTCAGAACCAGCCGAAAGAACCCCACCCGGTGCGGCAGCAAGCAGGTAACCAGTCAAGAAAGCCAGCAGAAAAGCACCAGCCCAGTTCACCAGTAGCACCGTCACAGGCAAGGATAATCCAGAGACGGGGAAAGCAGTGAGCAGCAGGGCCCGCACAAGAGCACCGGCCCCTCCACCCAAAAAGACAAGCCAGGTAGTACGAAAGGTAGGGGTCACTCCCCCAGCCTACGCCGATGCTAGGGGTAGGCGCACCGTGAACTCGGTACGGCCGGGGCGAGAGACCACATCAATCGACCCACCGTGAGCCTCCACTATGGCCTTAGTGATGGGCAACACCAGACTCGTTGTACCGTCGGAGCCGGAACAGGCAGCGTCCGCCCGCGTAAAGCGGTCAAAAATCTTGCCCTTGAACTCGGGGGCGATACCCGGGCCGTTGTCGCTGATACTCATCATGGTCTCACGTCCGCTGGCAGAAATCGACAGGGAGGACGTCACCGTGGTGCCCTCGTCCGTGTGCTTGCGGGCGTTAGACAGCAGATTTAGCAGCACCTGCTGCAGCTGGGAACGATCACCGCGCACCTCCACCACATCCTCAGGCAGGTTGAGCTGCCAGATATGGTAGGAAGCTGCCACCTGCGGGTCCATGACGTTCTCTACCAGCAGTTCGGTCAGATCCACCTGGGTCATCTCAGGTTCACGTCCCTCATCCAGGCGGGCCAGAAGAAGGAGAAGAGCGCACCTTTATCTGCTCAGCCACCGAACCCTCATCCAGGCGGGCCAGAAGAAGGAGGTCTTCCACCAGGCACAACATACGCTCAGTTTGCGAGTTCACACACTCTAGCGAGGTCTTGCCCTGGTCAGTGAGGGTTTCGGTCCAGCGAATCATATCGGCATACCCCTTGATAGCCGCCAGAGGGGTGTGTAGGTGGGGAGCAGTGAGCTGGATTTCTTCGCCGCCGCGGGTGACCTCGCGGGTGTCCTGGTTAAGCACCAGGTCACCGACCACGAGTTCGGCGTCATTGGTGGCGGCAACACCAGAGCGCTGCACCAGGCGGTGCAGGCGAATCATGACTTCTTCCATGGACGCGCGCGATGGCCAGGGCTGTCGGGCCTTCTCCCGCTGATTTTACGCCCCAGCCGATCATTTTGAGGGCTACACTGACCAGCTCTTCGAGCATGCGTTCATCGTCAACCACGAGGGCGCGGATGGGTGACCCGTCGGGGTGTTCGAGGGTTGGGGGGTCTTTGCGATATCGGTTGCTGTGCTGCCCATACTTCTAAAGGGAGCTAAAAGCGGGTGTTCTGGGAAGCTCCAACCGCTATTTGAAGGGTTTGGGTGTTGTTTTCACAGGTGGTTCTTATCCGGGTGTGAGCCGGGGCAAGGTATACGTAGATGTACTCGTAGCAACAGGCGAGAGGCTGGTTGATAGTGTGATAATGGCACGGAGATGTAATGTTTCACAAAGACCTGGGTTTATGAGCAACGCGGGTTTATTTCCTTAGCTTCATCGGGTAGAGTTTCGGTGAGACTGTCAATTGTTTATTTTTGAAGAAACTTTATGACGGGTTGCCTAGAGGCTTTCTAAGTTTGAGTTGAATGAACCACCTCGCAACTCGTTAGACGGGCTCGCGTTGATGGTTGTGGTTCCCCTCAGCGCGAGCCTCTCTATAGCAAAGGGTCTTGTTCCGCAGATGCGGAGCAAGACCCTTTCTTTTTACCTTCTAGGGGCGCTACGGATCTAGCGGACGGATGACCGGCGGTGCTGCACCAGGTCGATAGCAGCACCCATCAGGGCGGCAATCAGGGTGGGAACGAACCAGCCCAGGTCGTAGGCATGGGCGGGTGCCCAGCCAATGAGGGGCTCAATCCAGGCAGACCCGAGGCCCTGGGCGTTGAGGGTCATGAGCAGGGCCCAGATGACAGAGACCAACAAGGCCAGACGGTGGGTCAGGTTCATCCAGGGAGCACGCAGGGCAGCTTCAAGCAGGGTGAGGACGACCAGGGTCAGGGCCGGCGGGTAGAGGGTAGTGATAATGGGAATGGCAAAGCTCATCAAGCCTTCCAAGCCAAAGGAGGCCAGCACAAAGGCGATGAGGGTGAAGATGATAGCCCAGGTGCGGTAGGACACCGAAGGTAGCAGCTTGTTAAAGAAAGAGCTGGTTGCACCGATCAGACCCACCGAGGTGGTGAGGCAGGCCAGCAGCACGATAAGGCCAAAGACAAGGGCACCGGGGCCACCCATGGTCTGGGCCGTGGCGTCGGTAAGCAGGGATGCGCCGTCCTTATAGCCCTGGCCGTTTGCAATATGCTCACCGATGTAGCCCAGGCCTAGGTAGACCGCACCCAGCAGAACGCCCGCGATACCGCCTGCCAGGGCGACACTGCGGAGCATTTCGTTGCGGCTGGTGATGCCCTTTTCGCGCAGGGAGGCAATCACAATAATGCCGAAGGCTAGACCAGCCAGGGAGTCCATGGTCATGTAGCCGTTGACGAAGCCGGTAGCAAAGGCACCGCTGGCGTAGTCTTCGGTGGGCGCCGCTGAGGGGGTGCGCAGGGTTATAAAGCTCATGACCACCAGCACGCCCAGCAGAATGACCAGGGCGGGGGTCAGGTACCTACCGAGGGTGTCGACGATGCCGGTGGGGTTCATGGCCAGCAGGTAGGAGATGCCGAAAAAGACGGCGGAGAAGACCAGGGTGGGAACCATACCGTCAAAGGATAGGTAGGGCTCCACAGCCATGGCGTAGCTGACGGTTCCGGTGCGAGGCAGGGCGTAGAGGGCGCCGATGGAAAGGTAGACCAGGGGCGGGAAGAGTAGGGCGAAGATTCTTCCACCGCGAGAGGCCAGGTCTTGCAGGTCGCGGCCGGTGACGGCGAGCGCGATAACGGCCAGAATTGGCATCAGGACGCCGGTGACCAGGAAGCCTGTGATGGCGGGGGTGAAGTTTTCACCGGCTTCTGCACCAAGCATGGCGGGGAAGATGAGGTTGCCTGCGCCGAAGAACATGGAGAACAGCATGAGGGCTGTGACCACGATGCTGATGAGCGGTGATGATTTAGTGGGTGCTGAGTTCATGGGTTCGGGTAATTCTCTATTTGTATGAAAGGGTTTAGTTTACTCCTCTTTATTGGGCAGGTTGCGGGTGGGTGAGCCCGCGGTCGGCGGTGGGTCGGTAGACTGGTAAGGATATTCGCGCGTTTTATACCTGAGGCGAAAGGGGGTCACGTTGCGCATTTCACGTATTTATAACAACAATGTTGCGCTGGCCCAGGCCTACACGGGCGAGCAGATGGTGGTCATCGGTCGCGGCTTAGCGTTTGGTAAGCGTAAGGGTGACATGGTTGACCCCACCCTCATTGAGCAGACCTTCGTGCCGGAGCACGGCACCCCCGATGAGCATTTGGCGGGTTCACTGGCGAAGATTCCCTCTGAGATTCTGGGTTTGGCGACCGAGCTTGAGTTTTTGGTCAAGGCCGAGGGTATTAACATTTCTCATTCCTTTATTGTTCCGGTGGCTGACCATATTAGCTATGCGGTGGTTCGGGCTCGCGAGGGGCTGGCGGTGGATTACCCGCTGGCTTTTGAGGTGTCTCAGCTCTACCCGCAGGAGGTCCGATTTGGCCACCGGGCCCTGGAGCTGGTTAAGGAGCGTCTGGGGGTTGAGCTGCCTGAGATTGAGGCAATTCCCCTCGCCATGCACCTGGTGAATTCACAGTTCGCTTCGGAAGACATGGGCGGCACCTACCGCATGACCGAGGTCTTTGCCCAGATTTTTGAGGTGATTGGGGTCAGCTTTGGCGGCCCGGTGGACCGGTCGCTGATGAGTGCTGCCCGCTTCGTCACGCATCTGCGCTATCTCTTTGTGCGTGCTGGCACTGCCCAGACCGCGGACGCCGGCACGAGCGTCCCCCTGCTCCTTGAAAGCCTAAAGGACGCCCACCCCCGCGCCTTTGCTGCGGCGGTGAAGGTGAAGCTGGTGCTTGAGATGCACCTGGAGCAGAACCTGACCGATGATGAGCTGACCTATCTAACGATTCATATCGCCCGCCTGGCCCGGGACCAGTACGGCACCTCCTAACGGCGTCCGCCCTATTCTTTCTCTCTTCACCCCGAGATAATCCCTAGGGTCATGAGAGAAAGAGTAGGCTGCAGAAGCCGCGCGCCACCCCAGACCCCCAAAATACTTTACAGAGAAAGTTTTTAGGAGTAGATTAAAAACATCGCAACAACAACACCACCTCGAAAGGTCACCACCATGCAGTTCGGTATCTTCTCCGTCGGCGACGTCACCATGGACCCCACCACCGGCAAGACCCCCAGCGAATACGAGCGCCAAAAGGCCATCGTTGAAATTGCCAAGAAGGCAGACGAAGTAGGCCTCGACGTCTTTGCCGTCGGCCAGCACCACAACCCGCCCTTCATCGCATCCTCACCGACCACCACCCTGGCCTACATCGCAGCCCAGACCAAGAACATCCTGCTGTCAACCTCCACCACCCTGATCACCACCACCGACCCCGTGCGCATCGCCGAAGACTACGGCACCCTGCAGCACCTGACCGACGGCCGCATGGACCTCATGATGGGCCGCGGCAACACCGGCCCCGTCTACCCCTGGTTCGGCAAGGACATCCGCCAGGGCGTCAACCTGGCCATCGAGAACTACGCCCTACTGCGCAAGCTCTGGAGCGAACAGGTGGTCAACTGGCAGGGCAACTTCCGCACCCCGCTCAACTCCTTCACCGCCACCCCGCAGCCCCTGGACGGCACCGCCCCCTTCGTCTGGCACGGCTCGATTCGCACCCCCGAGATCGCCGAGCAGGCCGCCTACTACGGTGACGGTTTCTTCCACAACAACATCTTCTGGAACAAGGAGCACACCCAGCAGATGATCAACCTCTACCGCGAGCGCTACGAGCACTACGGCCACGGCACCGCCGAGCAGGCCATCGTGGGCCTGGGCGGGCAGGTCTTCATGAGCAAGAACTCCCAGGACGCCGTTACCAAGTTCCGACCCTACTTCGACAACGCCCCGGTCTACGGCGGCGGCCCCTCTCTGGAAGATTTTGCTGACCAGACCCCGCTGACCGTGGGCTCACCCCAGCAGGTCATTGAGAAGACCCTGTCCTTCCGCGACTACGCCGGTGACTACCAGCGTCAGCTCTTCCTGATAGACCACGCAGGCCTGCCCCTCAAGGAGGTTCTGAACCAGATTGACATGCTGGGTGAGCAGGTTGTGCCCGTATTGCGCGAGGAGTTCGCTAAGCTACGCCCTGCCGGTGTGCCCGAGGCCCCCGTCCACCCCCGCTACGCTGCCCACCTGGCTGAGCAGGGTAAGTAGGGAGGAAGAGACATGAGTACCCCCTCCATCGTTGTTGTTACGGCAGGTTTGGGCGAGCCGTCCACCACTGCCCTACTGGGCGAGAACCTCAGCGAGGCCACGACCCAGGCCCTAGCCGCTGCTGGAGTTGAGGCGAGCTTCACCCAGATTTCGCTCCGCTCCCTAGCTACCGATATCACCAACCACTACCTGACCGGGTTCCCCATGGGCAAGCTGGCGACCGCCCTGGATCAGGTGCGGGAGGCTAACGCCCTGATTGTAGTCACCCCGGTCTTCAAGGCCAGCTATTCGGGGCTCTTCAAAAGCTTCTGGGATCTCGTCGAGGACGGCTCCCTGGCAGGTAAGCCCGTACTGATTGCTGCCACCGGCGGCACCGCCCGCCACTCCCTCATGCTGGAGACGGCCATGCGTCCGCTCTTTAGCTACCTCAAGGCAACCGTAGCCCCCTCGGGTGTCTTTGCCGCAACCGACGACTTCGGTTCCGATAGGAACCTGGCTCCGCGCGTAGCCAAGGCAGCTACCGAGTTTGCCCAGCTGGTACTCTGGACGCTCGGGCCAGCAGCCACCGCAGGGCAGGCAGCCCAGCAGGCTGGTGAAAGCGAGGCCAAGCAGCAGGCAGTTCAGGACGCCAACGCCGGCTCCTTCTTCGGCATTCTTGAGAAAGAGCGAGGCGGCCAGGCACCCGCGGCAGCCTATAAGGCCCCGGGACTAGAAGACCTAACGGTCATACCTTTTGAGGAATTACTTAAACGGAATACACCGGGCGCCTAAAGCGCACCCTACGGGTACAGCACTGGCGGGGAGGGTAGAAGCCCTCCCCGCCATTCTTTAAGGTGTCTAAATTTTTTCATTTTCGTCCCGCAACTAAAACAGCGTCCTAGCTGGTGAGCGCCAGAGCACCCGTTAACCCGTCTTAATATTTCCCACATATATTCCATACAGGTGACACTGCGCGTTAGGCTGGCACCAGATAGAGATTTTCTGCGAAAGTCTCCTGAACCATACCTACTCACCCAGTGGAGAGGGGAGGAGGTTCTATGGGACCAGACCCCACACCGGCTCGCTTCACCAAAGAACAGGAAACTCTTCTGGCAGCCATCATAGACTCACCACAGACTGATTCCACCGACGCCCACCCCGGTCTACACCCGCGAAGTGCAGCGCGCAGTCTTCGAGGGGCTGGACTCTACCACCGCCCGGGCCCTAGCCCACTTTTCCCGCGGTGTGCTCGGCAAGGTTGCCCACACCGAGCGACGGCGGGTAAGAGCCTAGAAGATACACGAGGGGCGGACGCTTGTAAGCGTCCGCCCCTCGTCTTTGCTCTGCCGGTGGGCAGAGAAAAAAATTTTAGATTTTTACTGTTGGTCGGTAGAACCGGGCTTCTGGGCCTTGGGAATGACCCCAACCCGCTGTGCCTTATGCAGCTGCTCGCGGTTGGCCAGTACCACCAGGGCCAGGGCGTTGAGGGCCAGACCGATGATGAAGATAATCCAGCCAATCACCATCAGGGCGGTACCGCTGAGAATTGCACCAACAATCAGGGCAGCAACCGAAACCAGGTAGGCGGGGGAGAGAAGAAAACGGGTATCCATGGGGTCCTCTCGGTGGTTCTAGCGGACGTGCTGGCGCGGGGCGCGGGAGCGGAAGATGCGCTCATCGCTGGCGGCAGCGCTGGGGGCTGCGGCTGAGACCAGGGGCTGGGACTCGGTAATGGCCTCGGGCTCGTAGAGGTAGGGGTCATCGGGCGCACCCTCTTCTTCATACTCTACCTGGGCGTCGGCGTCCGCACCGGCGATCATAGCGGGCAGGGGCCCGCCCTTGAGGTGCTGTACCACCACCAGGGTGGCGAAGACGTTCAGGCCCATACCGGCCAGCAGTACGGCCCAACCCAGCACTGATACCCAGGTGGAACTCGCACCCACCATTAAAGCGCCTGCAAAAAGGGCTAAGAGGGAGGTGAGGTATGCCGGGGAGAGGTCTTTGGTGTCCATTAGTCCTGATTCTGTGAGAAAATCTAATATTCTAATTTCAGAATATATTGCCTGCGTGCCCGCCCACTCTGAGAAGCCCTCGTCAGCCTAGGGCACGCATAGGCCTATAGCGGAATAAGCACTTACCCATAGTAGGTGATGATTCTGCAAATTTCTTGAGTATCACCTAGCCGGTGCCTCGAATCACTCCCGCTCGCGGGTGTCCGCACCCCCAACTACAGGCAGCTGGCGGGTTGCGATTCGCAGGGCCTCGTGGTTCAGCTCCTTTTGGGCCGGGGTAATGCGCATCTCGGTGGTCTCAAAGAGCTGCCCTGCCTTCTCGCGATCCAACTTGTGCTCGCCGCTGATGAAGGACTTAGGCAGTGATATGGTGAGTGCCCCAGGGGCCCTGATCTATGGACTCCTGGGCCTCAGGTGCTATTTTCCGGCAGAGCGACCAGAAGGCTAGAAGTTGGAGGTGGCGTCCACCCCGGCCTGCTTAAGACGGTCGGTGAGGGCAGAGAAGTCAATCATGGAACCAATCAACACTAATTTTGAACAGTGTTCAAATTGTTACTTCTCCCTACACAGCTCACACCACCCAAGGGAACCGCAAAACTTAAAAGGGACCTCGCGTTATGCGGTCCCTTTTAAGTTTTGCGGTCCCCTTGCAGAAGGCGCTAGGAGCCGCAGCCCCCAGCGCCACAGGCACAGTTGCCGCCGCAGCCACCACCGGACGCCGCACCCTCCAGTGCGACCTGGGCATAGGCGTCCGCGTCCTCCACCCCGGCAGCACGCAGGTGCTCCACATACTCAGCTACCAGGTCGCGGTCGCCCGCATCGGCAATGGTGAGGCCAGCGCCCACAATGAGCTTGAGGTCCTCAAAAATCAGGCGGGGCTGGGCGGAGTCTACGGTCAGTACCAGCGAGTCCAGGGCACCGACCGCCAGGGGTTGCAGGGAGCGCAGGGTCATTTCACGGCTCTCCCCCAGATGCAGGCTCTTTGCGGGTGCGACCAGGCGGGCTGCAGCCAGCACCCGCAGGGCCTCCATGGGGGCCAGGGCGGGCAGACCCACAAAGTCCACGTCGATGCGCTCCACCGCAGGGTCGGCGGCCAGGTCAGCTAAGGTAGCTGCCAGGGCATCGGCATCAAGCGGGGCTGCGACCTCTACGAGGGCGGACGCCACCTGCCGCGCGGGTGCGCCCAGCAGGTTGGTGGCGGTGATGGTTGAGCCGAAGTGGGTGGCGCGTAGTTCTATTGCCAGGTCCATGAGGGCGAAAGTGGCAGCAGGGCTGGCGGTCAGCACGTCGTAAAGGTCGGCAGGTGAGGCAGTTTCGCCTACGCGCAGGCGGGCGGCAAGATCTGAAAAGTTAAGGGTCATGAGTTCAAATCTACTCCTCTTCGAGGGAACAGCGCCCGCTGCCAGCTGTTGCTGGGAGCGAAAGTAGGTCACAATGAGGGGGTGGCTTTATCCCGTGAGAAGATTCTTGACACCGCTTTTGATGTGCTGCGCCAGTTTGGCTTAGCCGACCTTTCGATGCGTCGGTTGGCTACCGAGCTGGGAGTGGCCCCCGGCGCACTCTACTATCACGTCAAGAATAAGCAGGAGCTTCTAGCCTCGCTGGCCTCCCGCATACTGGCAACAGTAGAAAGACCCAGCACCCCAACCACCCCCGATACTCTGCTCATTACCGGGGAAAATACCTACCGGAAACTTATTCCGGTTAAGGAATGTTCCGAAGTCATCCGCCTAGCCCTGGCCCTGCACCCCGCGACCCTCACCCCCGATAGACTAGCACTGCTCGACACCCTTGAAACTGACTTTGGAGCCGCCACCGGCACCCCGCAACCGGCCCAGGCCGCCGAAATCTTCATGCATACCTGCCTGAGCCTCATCGAGCAAGAGCAGACCAGGGCCCTGCTCGCCGGCAGCACCCCGCCAGCCGAGCCACCGGCGTCCTACACCTCCGCCCTCACCGCCGTCATTAAGGGCTTTACTGCCTAAGCCCCACCAGCTTCTACCCGAACGAAAAGATAAGACCGTGACCCTCCGTGTTGAGCCCGCCTGGGCTACCCTGCCAGACCACCGCGCCGAAGTTGAGGCAGCCCGCGCTGCCTTTGTTGAGAAGTACGGAGTGGAGCCCGATGGTGTATGGTCAGCGCCCGGGCGTCTCAATCTACTGGGTGAGTACATCGACTTTCTCGGTGGGTCCTGCATGCCTATGCCCCTGCCCTACCGCACATATGTGGCGGGCAGGCTGCGCACCGACGGGGTACTGCGAGCGACCTCCCTGCAAATGCCGGGGGACGACCGCACCGTCGTCATCCGCGAAATCACCCCGGGCACATTCAAGGGCTGGTTCACCTATGTGGCAGGGGTAGCCTGGGCCATGAACCGGGAGGGTGGCAAAGATATCGCCCTGCCCCATAATTTTGGGGCTGACCTGCTGATTACCTCCCAGGTGCCGGTGGGTGGGGGCCTATCGTCCTCTGCCGCCCTGGAGTGCTCCACAGCCCTGGCCCTGCTGGATCTTTCCTGCCCCCTGCGCCAGGGGTGCGACTGCACCGAGGCTCTACCCTCTGACCTCTCCCCCGCTAACGACGCCCTGCGTGCCCGCCTGGCCCAGGTCTGTATTCGCGCCGAGAACGAGGTAGCAGGGGCCCGTACCGGCGGCCTTGACCAGACTGCTTCGCTACGTTCGGCACCAGGCAAGGCCCTGGTGGTGGACTTCCGCGATTTCTCCATCAATCCTCTGACCGTTGATGTGGCGAGCGCTGACCTAGGCTGGCTGGTCATCAACACCAATACCCCCCACGAGCTGGCGGGAGGTGAATTTGCTGCCCGCCGCGAGGCGAACGAGGCGGTGACCGAGGCGATGGGGCTGGATTATCTGCGCAATGCCCTGCCCGAGGATCTAGCCTGTGCCGGTATGAGTGAGCGCGAGGTTAAGCAGTGCCGCCTGGATCTGGTAGATCAGACCGTCAACCGCGCCCTGGTTGCCCTGGAGGGGACCGGCCAGCCCCGCACCTTCCCGCGCGGCTGGGTGCGCCACACCCTGCACGATATGACCCTGGTGGAGCGGGCAGCCTACCTGCTGGGTCGGAAGGACGCCGGCGAGCAGGTTAACTGGAGCGAGCTGGGCAGGCTCTTTACCGAGAGCTTTGTGTCGATGCGCGATGAGCTGCGGGTGTCTCGCCCCGAGATTGATCTGGCGGTTGATACCTGCCTGGCGGCCGGAGCTCTGGGTGCCCGTATTGTGGGTGGCGGTTTTGGCGGGGCCGTAATGGCCCTGTTGCCGCTGCACCTGGTGGAATCGGCGGGGGAGCGGGTGGCTCTAGCCTATGCCCAGCAGGGCTATGCTGACCCCGAGTTCCTGCCCATGGTGGCGGGCTTCCCAGCAAATCGGGACCTTTAGGAAACGTGCATCACAGGCCTGCGGTGCAGGTTCTTCTCGGCCCACCGCCGAGGCTTTATTCAGAATTTTCTCAGCCTACTGGGTTTCTTTTTGCGGCACTAGCGCATAAACTTATCAATAAGGGAAGCTCACGAACTATCCCTGCACTCCAAGCTCGCGCAGGCGAGAAACGAAAGGAGCCCACCATGGCTGCAGAAGACAAGATTGAAAACGGCCTCGACAACCTCGCTGGCAAGGCCAAGGAGGCCGGTGGCAAGCTGACCGGCGATGACCGTCTCGAAGCTGAGGGCAAGACCGACCAGATTCAGGCCCAGGCTAAGGACAAGCTCGACGAAGCCAAGCAGACCATCTCAGACGGTGTTGATAAGGCTAAGGACGCCATCAACGGTATCAAGGATTCCTTCAAGAAGGACTAGTCTCACCCTTTTCAGGCGCTAAGCTGCTAGTGGGCACCCATTTCGGGGCCCCTCGCACCGTAAAAGAAAGGTGAACCCCATGGGTCTCGATTTCAACAGCGCCATTAACGACGGCATCGACAAGGCTCAGGACGCCATCAATGAGAAGGCTGGCAAGGAAGTTGTCAGCGAAGAAAACGCTGAGAAGGCTAAGGAAGCCGCTTCTGGCGCCGCCACCAAGCTCACTGAGAAGTTCGGTAAGTAAAACCTTCTTATTAGGTTTACCGCTATCGCCGGGTGCTCACGATGTATCGTGGGCGCCCGGCGATAACTGTATCTACCCAACTCACATAGGCCTTGCCGTAAAAAGTGGGAATACCAGACCTCTCGCTGCGTTGTACCGGGTACCCTACCGTTTTTGAATAAGGAGTTTTCTATGCCGAGCGTATCTTCTACCCACACCGCTGCCGAGCAGTTCGTCGCCGAAGGCGGCGTCGCAATTTATTGGCGCCCGGGCTGCCCCTTCTGCCAGCGCCTGGATGCCGGTCTCGGCGAGGTGGGCGAGCGGGCTATCTGGGTCAATATTTGGGATGACGCGGACGCCGAGGCTTACGTAAAGAGCGTCAATGACGGTAACGCTGTGGTGCCGACCGTCCGCACCGCAGAGCGGTCTTTTGTCGCCTCAGCGGCAAGCGCCCCACAGACCGTAGCTGAGCTCATTGAGACATCGGGCAAGTAAGGAATTAAGCCTTATTTTAATGTTAGATTCATGCGGACCTGAGAGAATATGATCATGATGTTTTCTATGAAAAAGACTGTTCTTGTATCTTCCGGCGCGGTACTGGCCCTGACCCTTGCAGCCTGCGGGTCAGGTAGTGCCGAGACGAGCGCCCCGCAAACTTCTGTAGCAACAAGCAGTGCAGCTGCTGGCAGCCAGGCGACTGCATCCGCAAGCCCCTCCCCCACTACTATTGAAGGCCCTGCCGAAACCGGGGCCCTGATCGCCGCTATTGAGCAGGGTCTAGTTGCCCGCCCAGGCGGCACCGTGGTGCAGGTGGATGAAGAGGATGAAACCCAAGATAGTTTCGACCTTGCCGTGGTGGTCGACGGAGTCAAGCATGAGTTCACCCTCTTTGCAGACGGGTCTGTGGCTGATGAGAGAACCAGTGAGGATGCCGAGGATGTAGCTCGGGCCGCTGCTGCCCAGGTTCTGGCTGCGGACGCCGTCCGCACCGCCGCTGAGGGGCGCGGCGGCCAGGTTGCCACCGACCTTGATATTGATGACCAGAACGGTGCCCTGATGTGGGAGGTTGATTTTGAGGACGCCCGCGGCAACGACCTGGGGTCGGTTAAAGTTGATGCCCTTACGGGTGAAGTAGTACCTGTCGGGTAGTTTTTTGAAATTACATGTTTTCTACACCCTGCGGATAGGAGTTATCCACAGGTGGGGATAAAACTGGGGAAATCTCTTACACCCGTGTAATTACAGGCGGCTGTTAAAGCTTTTTGGTGCCGTACACAGGTTTTTAACATCTGTGGAATTACACCCTTGTAGTTATTAACAGCTGTGGATAAGTCCTGTGGACAAAGAGTGAGGGCCCACCGTAACGGTGGGCCCTCACTCTTTTTGCACTGTTTTATGGCCTACGCGGGTAACTTGGCAGCCGGTCAAGAACAGCAGCAACCAGGGCGCCGGTCACCAGGCCGCCGAGGTGGGCTTCCCAAGAGATACCCGGCATGAAGAAGCCGAAAGCGAAGTTGATCGCCACCAGAATCACGATGCTACTGGTGCTCTGCTGGCGGGCCCGGGAGAGAGCGAAGAAAGCTCCAAAGAGGCCAAAGACGCCGCCAGATGCCCCCAGGGTACTCACCTCCATACCGCCCAGCACAGAGGCCAGCAAGTGCACGGCCACAGACCCGCCAATGATTGAGAGCAGGTAGGTTGCAAGGAACTTCCTCTTCCCCATCAGAGGCTCCAGGGCCTGCCCGAAGAGGTAGAGGGTGAACATGTTAAGCAGCAGGTGGCTGATGTTATCAGGGGAATGTAAGAAGCCCGAGGTCAGCATGCGGTACCACTGTCCCGTGTACTCCACGTAGAGGGGGTTGTAGATACCGAATACTGTGACCTGCGGGAAGATAAACTGCAGAATCAACACCATAACATTTATACCAATAATGGCATATGTAGTAGTGGGGCGGGCTTTAGCGTAGCGAACCCGCGGGGCTGAACGCTGCGATTCTGCCAGGCAGTCCACACACATCATGCCCACCTCAAGCGGCACCTGGCACTGCCCGCAGGCTAGCCGCCCGCAGCGTCCGCACCGCACATAGGTCACCTGGTCAGGGTGGCGAGGGCACACCGGAGTCTCATCACTGGAATAGCCGTACCTACCGACCTGCTCGCTCACGGGCTCGTCCTTTCACCTGCGGCGTTAGCCGCTCACGAAAATTTTCTGGGGGTAGAGCAAAGGCCCACCCAGGGCGGGCGGGCCTTTACCTCAGTAGCTTCTAAAGCTTAGAGCTGCTCAATGTCGATGGAGGAGATAACGACGTCCTCGACGGGGCGGTCCATAGCGCCGGTTGCTACACCTTCGATGGCGTCAACGACCTTCTTGGAGTCCTCATCTGCGACCTCACCGAAGATGGTGTGGCGGCCGTTGAGCCAGGGGGTCTCAACGGTGGTGATGAAGAACTGGGAGCCGTTGGTGCCGGGGCCTGCGTTAGCCATAGCCAGCAGGTAGGGCTTGTTGAAGCTCAGTTCGGGGTGGATTTCGTCCTTGAACTGGTAGCCGGGGCCGCCAATACCCTGACCGAGGGGGTCGCCACCCTGGATCATGAAGTCGCGGATAATGCGGTGGAAGATGACATCCTTGTAAAGGGGGCCTTCCTGCACTTCGCCGGTGCGGGGGTGGCGCCATTCCTGGGTGCCATCTGACAGGCCGATGAAGTTCTTGACGGTCAGCGGTGCGTGGTTACCGAAGAGGTTAACGACGATGTCACCGTGGTTGGTGTGAATAGTTGCTTTTGCAGTTGCAGTCATGCCCCTATTCTCGCACGGGCAGGTGGGCAGCCGCTAGATATGACCTGAGCTTTTGCGGTGAGTGAAAGGGGCGGACGCCGGCTGGCGGCCTATACCTGCCCCGCCTGTCTCAGCACGAAGTCCTGCATTCCTGGCACTGTAAAGGCCAGCTGGCCTACACCCGGCGAGTACACCAGGCCTTTTTCGATGAGGGATTTACGCACCACGCTGGTTCCGTTAGCTGTCTTATCCAGGGTCTCTGCGATTTCTCCGGTGCGGGCGGCCTGACCTTTCATCACGCGGGCCATAGCAACCAGGTAGTCCTGTTCTGCATCGGTGGTCCGCTGCCAGCGGGTGAGGTAAAAACCGCTATCTAGTTCGCTTCGCCCTACAGCAAGGCCAGCAAGCACATCGTCGTCGGTAATGGTCTGTTGGGCAGCAGAGTTCCAGATAGCCTGCCCGTACTGCTGAATGAAGTAGGGGTAGCCCTGCGAGGCTACGGTTGCTTTTTCGAGGGCGCTTGCTACGATGTGACCGCCGGGCCTGCGGATAGGTTCGATGAAAGCCCGCCGGGTCGCATCCGGGGTAAGAGCACCTATTTCGCGGTAGCTAAAGAGGCGTTCAGCGTAGGTTTTGATTTCCCCTAGACGGGTGGGAACTGAGGGTAGACCAGCCCCGATGATGTAAAAAGGTAGTTCCCTTTGTCCCGCCTCATGCTGGGTGGTCAGGAGCATATCGAGCAGTTCACTGTCGAGGTCTTGGATTTCGTCAATGAAAAAACCGATAGCTTTAGGCTGGGGAAGTTCTTTGAGGGCTTCTGCCAGGTTCAAGATTGCTTCGGGGAAGTCTATATCGAGGACGCCGGTGGTGAAGGCGGGTTCGTCAGTCTTGGGTTTGAGCACTAGGCGGGCTTGGGCAAAGCCCAGCGTCAGTGATAGTTCTGCAATAGAGGCGATTGCTCGCTGTATTGCACTTCCAGTGTGCCCTTGGGTGGCTACTCTGGTCTGCTGGGCAAGATCTCGTGCGAGTTTGATACGAAGCTGTTTTTGGGCAGAGGAAGTAAGGCTCCCTTCGAGTCTGAGGGTGAGCCAACCGGAGCGTTCTGCATGGGTTTCTAGTCTGCGAAGCAGGACGGTTTTACCGACTCCGCTTAGACCGTAGAGCATAAGCCCTCTATCGGTCAGGCGCATTTTGCTGCGGGCTACGAGCCTGTCGAAGTCGATGATTTCTTGGTCTCGACCTGTGAGTTCAGGCGGTGTGAGCCCTGCTCCGGGGGTGAAGGGATTGAGGTCTTGATTCATCGTTTGCTGCTTTCTAAATCTTTCTAAGGCGTTCTAAAAAATATTTTAGAACGCCTTAGAAAGATTTAGAACCGCATATCCCACGAGTGTGACTCTCCGTCCCGAACGTCCGTTCAAACACCACCCGCTCGGGAATTCACGTCGCATTCGCGCAGGCGCGCCCCGGCGTCCGCGCACTCTTCAGAAGCCCTTAACTTTAGCGAGCAGAGAAACACGAGGATTTTTGCGCCGTCTCAAAGCACTTTTACGGTTTTAGAAAGTAAGCTGATACTAAATGTAAGTTGCTTGCCACCGCGCTCTACTCGAACTCACGGGTTAGGTGAGGGGCAGCCCCACACATGGAGGAAACACCCATGGCACTGTGCAAGAAGAGCAAGGCTAAGAAAGCTCAGAAGCAGGCAGAGAAGTTCTTCTCAAAGGCCGCTAAGAACACCGGCAAGAAGGCTGACAAGCTGACCGCCCTGGCCGAGAAGAAGGCTGCTCGCGCCGAGAAGCTGACTGGCAAGAAGGTTTCAGCGTTGCAGAAGGCTGCTGAGAAGCAGGGTAAGAACATCTCAAAGGCGACCCAGTCTGTTGCTAAGGACAGCTCCAAGAAGCTGGAGAAGGTCCAGTCCACCCTGGCCGATAAGATTCAGCACACCATCGACGACGTCACCCCCGCCGTTGAAAACGCTGTAGCAACCGCCCGCGTTAAGGCCGCTGACGTTGCCACCACCGTTGCAGACAAGCTCTCTGACGCTGAGGTTCCCACCCAGGTTGAGACCGTTGCCGCTAAGGTTACCGGCGACAAGAAGGCCCTGAAGAAGGCTCAGAAGGCCGCCGTTAAGGCTGCTAAGGGCTACGCCAAGGAGCAGAAGAAGGCCGCTAAGGGCGGCAACAAGGGCCTGCTGGTCTTCGGCCTGATCGTTGCTGGCGCTATTGCCGGTGCGGCTGCCTTCAAGGCTTCTCGCCCCGTTGAGGACCCCTGGAAGACCCCCGCCGCCTAGTCCTCACAAACCGCTAGCCCGCGTCCTTAGCTCGCTCACCGCGAGCGCGGACGCCCGGCCCCGGCTCCCCCTTCAGGGAGGCCGGGGCCTTTGCTGTAGGGGGGGCTTATTCTGAGGTTCCTGATGCGTAGATGTCCCAACAGCCCTCGAAGTAGTAGGCCGAGGTGGTGGCGTCCATCAGGTCAAGGGTAAAGGTGCTACCAATCGCCGTTCCCTGCACACCCTCGACCATGGCCTGGCGGGCGGCGTCCGTATCTCCCGTGTAGCCCTCAAAGCGGGCGGTCACAAAGTAGTCGGTCGAGTCCCGGTATTTGTTGATGCTCACGACTTCTAACCCCTCGGTATGCGCCGCAAATGCCTGAGCAACCGGGGTGGCAGAGCGTGACCAGACATGTGTCTCGCTCAACGGGCCGAAGACGAAAACCTGTATCGTCTCGGCATCAATCTGGGTTTCCTCCACGTGCGAGACGCTCTCAAGGTCTGGCCAGTCCAGGGGCTCCCAGCTAGCCATGTCGGCAAGGAGGGCCTGCTGGTCTGAGCCTTTATCCCCGTAGAGGTAGTATGTGACCTCAGCCCAGGGCGCCTCGGTTTCGTATTCGTCAGCCCCGCGTGCGGAAACGCGCACCGACCCCATACGCTCGTCGGACGCCCGCGTGAGGATTTCCTGCCAGGTCTCGGCTGAGAGGGTGATGGGGATTTCCTCGTGGCTGTCGATGCTGATGGAGCCACCGCTCGGCAGGTGAATATAGGTGGAGTGGGTGGATTCTCGCTGGAAGATTCCGCTGGTGCCACCGAGCTGCGGAACTATCTGGGCTAGGTGCTCGGCGAGCGCACCCGACTCTATGCTGCCGGCATCAGTAACGCTGAGCCAGCACCGTAGGAACAGCCAGCACACCCAGCAGAATCAGAATATTACGCCGGGTCTAGGACCTGTTGTCGGTTTCAGGGCTGCGAGCACCGGGCACCGTGGCAGGCACGGCTTCAGCCGACGAAGGTGGGGCGGACGCAGTAGCCTTGATCTGCTGCATCTGCTGGGTGTGGCGCTCGCGATCCTTCATCTCTTTGGGACGAAGGAAGATGAGCCCCACCGCGATGGAAATAATGAAGATGGCGAGCATGACGAAGAAGAGGGGCCAGATCCCGGTCAGGTAAATAACGGGCACTGCCAGGGCTGTGACCAGGCCACCGCCGAAGAAGGGCTCAAAGACCAGCTGTTTGTAGCCAAAGGCCTCGAAGGCGGGAGACTCGCCCTTGGGGTCAACCACGCGCATCAGAATCAGGCCGGTGGCGGTCACGCCCATAGACTGCCCAAAGTCGCCGATGCCACGCTCGAACCAGTAGCGGCCAATCAGGCGCGGGGCCAGCCAGAGGAAGATAGCCACGTTGAAGCCGATACCGGCCACCGCCAGAATGGCAAAGACAGCAAGGTTCTCACCCACAGCCTGCAGGGACAGGTTAGCGATAGCGGCGACAATGAGGAAGTCCAGGGCCCAGCCCTGAATACGCAGCATCATCTGGTGGTCGATGATAGAGGCAGCTCCTACCGCCTTGGCTGCCATCTGCACAATGACGCCGCCCAGCAGGGCCATGGGGAAGAGCGGCACGTAAGCGAAGATTTCAAGCGGGGTGTTGTCATCCAGCATGACGGAGGCATAGGTCTGCTGCTCAATCCAACGCAGGCCTTCTAGAATCAGCCAGCCAATCAGCACGGCCAGAGCCATAATCGCCATATGTAGGGAGAGCGGTTCGACGGACGCCGGGCGGGAGGTCATGGTGCCGGCCGAGTAGTGCTCGTCCTCGCGGAAGAGGCCTTTCTGCTCGGCAATCGACATCTTGGCATCGCCCTTGAGAATTTCAGTTTTGCCGGTGCGCACGCCCCAGTTGATGAGGGCAATACCGATGACGATACCGCCCACGATACCGACGGTTGCCAGGCCGACAGCCAGGTCAGCACCTTCGCTGAAGCCCAGATCCTCCATGACGCCTCGCATACCGGCAGCGGTACCGTGCCCACCTTCAAAGGCGATTTCGATCAGGGCACCGGTCATGGGCGAGGCTGCAAAGACGGGGACGAGCACCAGGGCGGCAAGGAGCAGGCCCACGACGTACTGGCCCGATCCTAGAGCCACGCCCAGGGAGAGTTGGGGGCCGGCGAGCTGCACGGCTCGCTTGGGGGTGGGGAGTTCCTGGCCCAGGAACATGGTGGCGAAGATGACGCTAATGAGCAGGCCGGGGAGGGCACCCCAGGTGGTGAGCATGGCATCGGTAAAGAGGCCGTTTTCGCCCCAGGGGCCGGAGAACCGGCCGAGCACCTGGGGCCCGAGCAGGAGCAGCAGGACGCCTGCCACGATGGAGCTGGGCAAAAAGAGGGTTTGTACCCAGCCGACTTTGACTCGAATAATCTTGCCGATGAGAAGGGCTACGCCGAGTATCAGGAGGGCGAAGCCAACTGCTTGTGGTGACATGGTTTTGCCTTTGTTCTCGCTGGTGCGTCCTTGCACCTGCAATCACAGCGATTGCAATACTACTTACTTTTAGAGTGTCCAGTTTACCCACACGGGGTTGCACATGGCTATTTATGACAGGGGCAGACGGACGCAAGCGTGCGCCATATCGCTGAGGGTGCATACAAAAAGGAACCCCAGTCTTTCGACTGGGGTTCCTCACCAAATTTAATTCGGCGATGACCTACTCTCCCACACCGTCGCCAGTGCAGTACCATCGGCGCTAAGAGCCTTAACTTCCGGGTTCGGGATGGGACCGGGTGTTTCCCTCTTGCTATAATCACCGAAGAGTGGAGGCGAGGGGACTCGAACCCCTAACCCCCTGCTTGCAAAGCAGGTGCGCTACCAATTGCGCCACGCCCCCGTGGTGTTATGCTTCTACCTTACTACAGGTTTTTTGCACGCGCAAACCAATTCTACCAAATACGCGGTTAGCTCCGCCACAGATTTTAGATAAAAACCTGAAAAACAGGCCATTCACCCCGGTTTATCCAAGGTGGTGCAGGTACATATCAGGGTCATCGAGCATGTTGCGCCAGTGGGCGGTCATATCGAGTTCAGCCCAGGCCAGTCTCTGGATCCCCCACTCCCCTATTTCCCACACCAGCTCGTTGCGGCGTACAACGAGCGCAGCAAGGAGTGGACTATGGGTGCAGAGCACAACCTGCCCGCCCCGCTCAAGAAAGGCGAGGACGCGGGCACACAGCTCAAGCTGTCCCGAGAAAGATAGGCCCGATTCTGGTTCATCAAGAATCCAGAGGCCATAGTCATCAAAAGACTCTTCAAGCAAACGCTGGGTACCCTCCCCGTGGGAGAGGCGCAGAATATCGGTTGCCTGCTTTGATTTGAGGCTGGCCAGGTGTTCTAGGTGGGCCAGCATTCCTTCAGCCCGCAGGAAGAGCCCTGCCCGGCGTCCTGCCGCACCTCGCACTACCTGCAGATCGGCCCCAAAAGCGGAGGCCTGTTCAAAGGTTGGGCGGGCAACCCGGTTATCTCCGCCACCAAGCGGCAGGCCGTAGGCTTCGGCGATGGATTCAACCAGGGACGACTTGCCAGCCCCGTTTTCTCCCACGATAACCGTGAGCCGCCCAAAGGTGAGCCCGGCGAGCGCCGCCCGAGTAACCGCAAGGTTATAGGGCCAGGCATGAGCTCGGACGTCCGTGAGCGGCTCAAAGTTGCCACGGGCGGTGATACTGCGCAGGGGAAGATCGTTGAGCACCATATAAGGAACCCTACCGGCTCAGCAGGAGGGGGCACAAGGAACCAAAACCCCGTTCGTCCGCCCTTAAAACCAGTAGGGGCCGGTGGTTTCAGGCGAAACCACCAGCCCCCGCCGTCTATGCACAGAACCCTTTAGCCTGCAGCTCCCAGGAAGTTGAAGCCGGTGTAGGCGTAGATGAAGTCCTTGGCGATCCAGAGAATACCGCTCACAACAGCCAGAGTAAGCACCGCAAACAGCACGTAGGCGGCAACGCGCGCTACCGGGGCAGGGTCGGTGTAAACGGTACCCTCAGGGGTTTCTACAGCAGTGCCACTCATCAGGCGCACACCCAGGGCGTAGAGAATCGGCAGACCAGCACCAAAGCCCAGACCGGCCAGGAAGACGGGGTAAATCTTGTGGAAGATATCAACAATCAACATTTAGGAACCAGCCTTCACGGTGGGAATCGACTCGGTGTGCACCTCGCGGGTAGTGACAGCCTCACCCGAGTGCATATCAATGTGGCTGACGGCGCTCTTGCGGGAGTGAGCCCACATCCAGAAGCAGAAGCCCACCAGAATCAGGAAGACGGTTGCCTCGCCCATCCAGGCGCTGCCAGTCAAAGAGTTGATACCGTTACCCACGAACCAGGTCAGTGCGCCGACGGAGCCAGCGGCGGGCAAGGTGATAATCCAGGCGATAACCATACGGCGGGCGGTTGACCAGCTCACCTTGGCGCGACGGCCAACGCCGGAGCCGATGATGGACCCGGTTGCCACGTGAGTGGTAGACAGGGCCATACCAAAGTGGGATGAGGTCAGGATGATAGCTGCCGAGGAGCCGTCAGCAGCAAAGCCCTGGGGGCCTTCAATATCGACAATACCCTTACCCATGGTCTTGATGATGCGCCAGCCACCCAGGTAGGTGCCCAGGGCGATAGCCAGGGCGCAGACTAGGCGCACCCAGAAGGGAATATCCGCTTCGGGGTTGATTTCGTTGGCGGCCACCAGGGCTAGGAAGATAACACCCATAGTCTTCTGAGCGTCGTTGGTACCGTGAGCCAGAGACATGAGGGAAGCTGCTGAGATTTGGCCGAAGCGGAAGTTCTTCTTCTTTTGTTCGGCGGGGACGGGCTTGGTCAGCGCGTAGATAAGGGCGGCACCGACACCGGCAACCACGCCCGCAATCAGCGGGGCCATCAGGGCGGGGACGATGATCTTCATCAGCACGCCGCTCCAGAGCACGCCATTGGTGCCCAGGGACGCCAGGGTTGCACCGATCAGGCCGCCGAAGAGGGCATGAGAGGAGCTGGAGGGCAGACCCAGCAGCCAGGTGAAGACGTTCCAGAGGATGGCGCCCACCAAGCCGGTAAAGACAATGAGCATGAGGCTGGGGCCTCCGCCGGCAGTTTCAAGGTCAATGAGACCGGAGCCAACAGTTTTGGCTACCTCGATGGAGAGGAAGGCACCGACGAGGTTAAGGACGGCGGAAAGGGCGACAGCCGCCTTGGGCTTGAGGGCGCCGGTGGCAATAGAAGAGGCCATAGCGTTGGCGGTGTCATGGAAGCCGTTGGTGAAGTCGAAGGCTAGTGCGGTGAGCACTACGATCACCAGAATGATGAGTTCTGTAGTCACGGTTTCTATTCTTATGCTTTTCTGGTTATTTCAAGGCCATAACAGACTAGAGTCGCTTGTGCTGTTAGTCATTGGTAGCTTTATTTCCAGGCCAGCAAACTAAAGGGAAAACTTTTATCGACGACAGCAAAAAAGAACCCCAGTCTTTCGACTGGGGTTCCTTATCACATTTAATTCGGCGATGACCTACTCTCCCACACCGTCGCCAGTGCAGTACCATCGGCGCTAAGAGCCTTAACTTCCGGGTTCGGGATGGGACCGGGTGTTTCCCTCTTGCTATAATCACCGAAGAGTGGAGGCGAGGGGACTCGAACCCCTAACCCCCTGCTTGCAAAGCAGGTGCGCTACCAATTGCGCCACGCCCCCATCGGGTGCTACCTATGAAATTTTATCTGTAGCTTCTTCCCAAGTTTTTTTATTCTCCTGAGAATCCTTGGCTTTCTTTGCCGCTATCGCTGTTGCTAATGCAGCGAGCGTGATTGCCATAAATTTCTTCATGTCAACCTTTCGACCAAGGTGAGTGGGCGTACCAGGAATTGAACCTGGGACCTCTACATTATCAGTGTAGCGCTCTAACCGTCTGAGCTATACGCCCTTGGTGTTCATCAGAACGAGATATAACTTTACACAGATTTTGACACCTTGCCAAATCGAAAGAGAGTGTTCTGAGACACAGTGCCTCGCAGGGGTTCAAAAAACCCCGTGGCTCCCTGAAAACTAGGGTGCCACGGGGCTAGATGAGAGTTTTACTCGGTGTTTATTCGTCGGTGAGGGTCACGCCCACGCCGCCGACCAGCTTGGCTGCCACGTTGTAGAGCATGGCTGCAAGAGTGCCGAGCAGGGTGAAGAGCACGACGTTCACTACGGAGATGATGGTGCTGTAGAGAGCTACCTGCCCCAGTGAGAGGTACTGAGAGATGTCTACGGCATCGCCTGTGGTACCCAGCAGGGTCAGCAGGTCGTTGAGGCTCTGGAAGGCGCCGGTGGCCTGCATGACCAGCCAAAGAATGACAGCTGCAACCACAGTTGCGATACCGATAGCTACTGAGAGCAGGAAGACGAGCTTGGCGACGGAGAAAGTATCTACCTTGGCAACAACCAGGCGGGCACGACGAATTTTGGAGCGGGGCGCGGGGCGCACCAGCGGTTTGCGCTGGGTACCTGCGGACGCTGCACGCTGGGGGCCTGCCTTACCTTGGGCAGCGCGCGGGGTGCCGACTCGCGGCGCTGGCCGCGGTGCGGTTCCGGTGCTTTTAGTGCTCACTCTTACCTCCAAGTGCGTCTGCGGTGTCGGCTACTGCCGGGGTGGTCTTGTTTTCTAAAGGTACTTCATCTGCCGGCTTTTCGGTGCTTTCGGCGCCGTTTTCGTCGATGTCGTCTGCCTCATCGATATTGCGTTCGTAGTTACGGGCGACTTCGAGAATCTCGTCGTTCTTGCCGGGCTTGGCGAAGATGACGCCCATGGTGTCGCGGCCCTTGGCGGGCACTTCGGAGACCGAGGTGCGCACAACCTTGCCGGACTGCATGACCACCATAACCTCATCCTCTTCGCCCACAATCAGGCCACCAACGAGGTCGCCGCGGTCTTCTGCCAGCTTGGCGACTTTGATGCCGAGGCCGCCACGGCCCTGCACACGATACTGGTCAACCTGGGTACGCTTGGCGTAGCCGCCAGCGGTAACCACAAAGACGAAGGAGTCATCGGTGACGACGTTGGCTGAGAGCAGCTCGTCGCCGTCGCGGAACTTCATGCCGGTCACACCGGAGGTTGCACGGCCCATGGGGCGCAGAGCCTCGTCAGAGGCGGTGAAGCGCAGGGACTGGCCCTGGCGGGAGATCAGCAGCAGGTCGTCCTCGGCGCTGGCCAGCTGGGCTGAAACCAGCTCGTCGCCGTCACGCAGGTTGATGGCGATGACGCCGGCGGCACGGTTGGTGTCGTAGTCCGACAGGGCGGTTTTCTTCACCAGACCGTTCTTAGTGGCCAGAATCAGGTAGGGGGCGTCCTCGTAGGACTTGAGCTCCATAACCTTGGCGATGGTCTCCTCGGGCTGGAAGGCTAACAGATTGGCCACGTGCTGGCCCTTAGCGTCGCGGCCGGCTTCCATAAGCTCGTAGGCCTTGGTGCGGTAGACGCGGCCTAGGTTGGTGAAGAAGAGAATCCAGGAGTGGGTGGAGGTGACGAAGAAGTGCTGAACGACGTCGTCCCCGCGCAGGGAGGCACCCTTGATACCCTTGCCGCCGCGGTGCTGGGAGCGGTACTGGTCGCTGCGGGTGCGTTTGACGTAGCCGCCGCGGGTAATGGTGACGACCATCTCTTCCTCGGGGATGAGGTCTTCCATGGACATGTCGCCGTCGTAGCCCATGAGGATCTTGGTGCGGCGCTCATCGCCGAAGCGGGCGACGATTTCGGCCAGTTCTTCGGAGATAATGGCACGCTGGCGGTCCTCAGAGGCGATAATCGCGTTGTACTCGTCGATCATGCGCATGAGCTCGTCGTGGCGGTCCTGAATCTTCTGGCGTTCCAGGGCGGCCAGTCGGCGCAGCTGCATGTTCAGAATCGCCTGGGCCTGAGCCTCGTCAATGTCGAGGAAGTCCATCAGGCCGGTGCGGGCGTCATCTGCGGTAGGGGAGCGGCGGATCAAGGCAATGACCTCATCGAGGGCATCGAGGGCCTTGAGCAGGCCGCGCAGGATATGCGCTTCTTCCTCAGCCTGACGCAGGCGGTAGCGGGTGCGGCGCACGATGACTTCGAGCTGGTGGTTGACCCAGTGGCGGATGAAGGCGTCTAGGGAGAGGGTGCGGGGTACGCCGTCCACAATCGCCAGCATGTTGGCTGAGAAGTTTTCCTGCAGCTGGGTGTGCTTGTAGAGGTTGTTCAGCACCACCTTGGGCACGGCGTCGCGTTTGAGGACGATGACCAGGCGCTGGCCGGTGCGGCCGGAGGTTTCGTCGCGCAGGTCGGCGATACCGGTGATTTTGCCGTCCTTGACCAGTTCAGCAATCTTGATGGCCAGGTTATCGGGGTTGGCCTGGTAGGGCAGTTCAGTGACGACCAGGCAGGTACGGCCCTGAATTTCCTCGACATTGACCACAGCACGCATGGTGATGGAGCCGCGACCGGTACGGTAAGCCTGTTCGATCCCCTTGTGACCCAGGATAGTTGCGCCGGTGGGGAAGTCAGGGCCCTTGATGCGGGCGATCAGGGCTTCGAGCAGCTCTTCATTGGAGGCCTCGGGGTTCTGCAGGAACCACTGCACGCCGTCGGCCACCTCGCGCAGGTTGTGCGGCGGGATGTTGGTGGCCATACCGACCGCGATACCCGATGAGCCATTAACCAGCAGGTTGGGTATACGGGAGGGCAGGACGACCGGCTCCTGGTTTTTGCCGTCATAGTTGGGCTGGAAATCGACGGCGTCCTCGGTGATATCTCGCACCATTTCGAGGGCCAGGGGAGCCATCTTGGTTTCAGTATAACGAGGTGCTGCGGCACCGTCGTTACCCGGGGAGCCGAAGTTACCCTGACCGAGGGCCAGGGGATAGCGCATGACCCAATCCTGGATCAGGCGGACCAGGGTGTCGTAGATAGCGGCGTCGCCGTGGGGGTGGTACTGACCCATGACTTCACCGACCACGCGGGCGCACTTGTTGAAGGAGCGCTCGGGGCGGTAGCCGCCGTCGTACATGGCGTAGATGACACGGCGGTGCACGGGCTTCAGACCGTCACGCACATCGGGCAGGGCGCGGCCGATAATGACGGCCATGGCGTAATCCAGGTAGGAGCGCTCCATCTCAGAGCGCAGGTCGACAACCTCAACGTTACCGCCGGCCTGCGCCGGGGTTGCGTCGGTTGCAACGATGTCGCCCTCGACGGGCTGGGGTGAGCTGGTGGTGTTCTCGTCGCTCATAAGTTCCTCGTTTTTCGTCCTTGATTTTTATATTCCATATTGGCTATATATCGCTTAACTCACGCTAAAAAGCCTTAGATATCAAGGAAGCGGATGTCCTTTGCGTTTTGCTGGATGAATTCTCGGCGGGCCTCGACGTCCTCACCCATCAACACGGAGAAGATCTGGTCTGCCGCTGCGGCATCTTCCATCTTGACCTGCAGCAGAGTGCGGCGCTCGGGGTCCATGGTGGTATCCCAGAGCTCGGTGTAGTCCATCTCACCCAGGCCCTTGTAGCGCTGGATGCCGTTGTCCTTGGGGATGCGCTGGTTCTTGGCGTAGCCAGCTTCCAGGGCAGCGTCGCGCTCGGCGTCCGAGAAGACGTAGTCGTGCGGGGCGTTGGACCACTTGATGCGGTAGAGCGGGGGCTGGGCCAGGTAGACATAGCCGGCTTCGATGAGCGGACGCATGTAGCGGAAGAGCAGGGTCAGCAGCAGAGTGGTGATGTGCTGGCCGTCCACATCCGCATCGGCCATCAGGACAACCTTGTGGTAGCGGGCCTTCTCGATGTCGAAGTCTTCACCGATGCCGGTACCGAAGGCGGTAATCAGTGACTGAATTTCAGCGTTGGACAGGGCGCGGTCGAGGCGAGCGCGCTCGACGTTCAGCACCTTACCGCGCAGGGGCAGGATGGCCTGGGTTTCGGGGTTGCGGCCGCGCACGGCTGAGCCGCCCGCAGAGTCACCCTCTACCAGGTAAATCTCGGAAATCGAGGGGTCCTTGGAGGAGCAGTCCTTGAGCTTGCCGGGCATAGATCCGGTTTCAAGCAGGCCCTTGCGGCGGGTGGTTTCGCGGGCCTTACGGGCAGCGAGACGGGCCTGGGCTGCGGTGATAGCGCGGCGGACGATTTCCTTGCCAGTGCCGGGGTTGCGCTCCAGCCAGTCACCCAGCTGGTCCATGGTCTCGCGCTGAACGAAAGCCTTGGCTTCGGAGTTACCCAGTTTGGTCTTGGTCTGCCCCTCAAACTGGGGCTCGGAAATCTTGACGGAAACCACGGCAGTCAGGCCTTCGCGCACGTCCTCACCGGTGAGGTTGTCGTCCTTCTCGCGCAGCAGCTTGTTGTCGCGGGCGAAGCGGTTGATTAGGGTGGTTAGAGCGGTACGGAAGCCTTCTTCGTGGGTGCCGCCCTCGTGGGTGTTGATGGTGTTGGCGTAGGTGTGCACCGATTCCTTGTAGGCGGTGGTCCATTGCATGGCCACTTCCAGGCTCATCATGCGGTCGGTGTCTTCGGTTTCGAAGGCGATGATGTCATCGTGCACGGTGGTGAGCTTCTTGGAGGTGTTCAGGAAGTTCACGTAGTCAAAGAGGCCGTCCTTGTACATGTAGGTGACGGTCTTGTAGCCGTTGGCGTCGGCGCCTACCTGGTTGAGGGGCAGCTTCTCGGGCTTCTCTTCGCCGGTGACTTCATCACCCTCGTGCAGCTCGCGTTCGTCGGTGAGCTGGATGGTCAGGCCCTTGTTCAGGAAGGCCATCTGCTGGAATCGGGCGCGCAGGGTCTCGAAGTCGAACTCAACGGTTTCGAAGATTTCGGGGTCGGGGTAGAAGGTCTGGGTGGTGCCGGTTTCGTCGGTGGCCTCCCCGCGGGTGAGGGGCTTGACGGTGTGGCCGCCGTTGGCGTAGCTGATATGCCACTTGTAGCCCTGGCGGCGTACCTCGGTTTCGACCTTGGTCGAGAGCGCGTTAACAACGGAGATACCCACGCCGTGCAGGCCGCCGGAGACCGCGTAGCCGCCGCCGCCAAACTTACCGCCGGCGTGCAGGATGGTCATGACGACCTCGACGGTAGGCTTCTTTTCGGTGGGGTGCTCATCGACGGGAATGCCTCGCCCATTGTCGGCAACTCGAACTGCGCCGTCCTTCTGAATGACGACCTCGATTAGGTCGGCGTGCCCTGCCAGGGCCTCATCGACGGAGTTGTCAACGACTTCGTAGACCAGGTGGTGCAGGCCGCGTTCGCCGGTTGAACCGATGTACATACCGGGGCGCTTGCGCACGGCTTCAAGGCCTTCGAGGACCGTGATGTCGGCGGCGCCGTATTCGTGGGAGGTTTCTTCAGTTGCCACAGGTAGTTAGGCTCCTTGCATGGTCGGTCTCGCACCGGCGGCCGTTCAGCGCGGACGCCCGCGCTCAAGGCGGCGGGGTGGGGCTACTGTACGGGTGGGCAGGCGCGCGTGTTCTGCTCTCAATTCTACCGCACAGGGCTATTTTTGAACCTGTTTTGTGGTGTTTTAGAGGGGCATATACTGCCAGAAGATACCTAGAGCGCTGCTAGAGCGACCGGAACCCCGATGCTGTGGGTTCTCACAGGGTCAGGGGTTCAGGGGCGCAGAAGCGATTTTTGTAATTTGCGGTATGGGCTTCTCTACCCGTAGGTGTCGCGGGGGCCGCGCCCGCCGGGGGCAACCCGCCGTCCTTTTTTCCACGAGGGGGCTGCTGGCCCAAAGGCGCGTACGTCCTTGACGACATCGTCACCCAGCTCCCCGTTGAAGCGGCGCATAATGTCGTACTTCATCTGGCGAATCTGCACAGCCCAGGCGGTGGACTCGCAGCGGACGGTCATCACCCCGTCCTCAAAGCTCTCAGGGGTGGCTTTCGAGGCAATTTGGGGGCCGACCAGTTTATCCCAGCGGGCCATGACCGATGAAACCGCCAGGGGGGTAGTCCAGCCCCGTTCCATAATGACGCGGTCGAGCAGGCCACCGAGGCTCTGCGGGTCGCGGGCGCTGGGACCAGCTCCGGTGTAGCCACCCAGCTGGCCGCTTGCTTCTGTTGAGGTATAGCGGCGGACTTTAGTGCCGGGTTCAGCATTCATCACCCGCCCAAAGTCTTTGATGATTTTTCGCCCGGCTGCGCCCTGCACCCGGTGTTCGCCGCGGGCTTCTTTGGCAGCTCGGATGCGGCTGAGCAGGGCATGGGGGGCATCTACAGCCTCCGCACCGTATTCCGTTTGAGATATATCGTCCCACATAGCAATCTATTCCTTTTCTGGAATATTGCCTAGCGGTGAAGGTTCTACCCAGGCTCGTCCGGGTTCCACCCGCACCAAGGTGATGTGGCCCAGTTCCTCAGGAATATCGCTGGCTACAGCGCAGGTCACCAGCACCTGTTCAGCACCGGCAACAATAGCACCCAGCTTATGGCGGCGGGCGGTATCGAGCTCAGCAAAGACGTCATCAAGAATCAAGATGGGGGAGGCGCCGGGGGCATCGTTATCTGCCAGGTGTACATACCAGGAGGCCAGCTTCAGAGCCAGGGCATACGACCAGCTTTCCCCGTGGGATGCAAAACCCTTGACCGGAATGCCACCGAGTTCCAGGGCAAGATCATCGCGGTGGGGTCCCACCAGGGTCACACCGCGCTCCAGCTCCTCCCGCTGCTTATCGGCAAACCCGCGCAGCATAGCCTCCCGCAAATCATCTACCCCCATCAGGGCAGCGGTCGGCAGAAGATTAGCTGAAATTGGCGGGAAAACAGTGGAGTCGTACACTAGACTCACGCTCTTGGAGCCGTCCGTGAGCTCGGTATAGGCCCTCTGCAGTTGCGGCAGAAGTAGGGCAAGGGTGCGCAGCCGGGCCTGCAAGAGGTGGGCACCGGCGTCCGCCAGCTGCTTGTTCCAGACCTCCAGGGTGTAGGTATCCTCAGCCCCGGTGCTGCCCCGCGAGCGCATGGACTTGAGCAGGGAGTTGCGCTGGCGCAAAACCCGCTCATAGTCCGCCCGGTAGCCGGCAACAGAGGGGCGCAGAGATACCGCTAAATCATCAAGAAAACGCCGCCGCCCGGCGGGGTCCCCCTTCACCAGCTGCAAATCCTCAGGTGAGAAGAGCACGGTGCGGGTGACGCCCAGGGCTTCACGGGCGCGGACGGGCGCCGCCCGGTTGATACGCACCCGGTTGCTTTTACCGGGGGCTAGTTCAAACTCAAGGACAGTCTGCTGGTTGCCACGGACTGTGCGGGTGCGGATGTAGGCGCGGTCAGCGCCCACACGTACCAGCGGGCCGTCCTGACTAACCCGGTGAGAAGCCAGCTGCGCGGTGTAGTCAATGGCTTCAACGATGTTGGTTTTGCCCACCCCGTTTGGCCCGAGAAAGACGGTGGCGCCGGGGCTGAGGGGGAGAGTCAGGAGCTGGTAGGTGCGGTAGTCCATCAACGAAAGGTGGTCGATGTACAGCGCGCCCTCCTTGAGATAGCGGTTTGACCTGCGGTTTTACTGGTTCTGCAGGCGGATAGGCATGAGCAGGTAGCGGTAGTTCTTCTCGTCCTCAGCTTGCCAGTCGTCCTGCTCAGAGAGCACAACGGGTTTGCGGGGGTCGGTGAAGGAGAAACGCACGAACTTGTTAGCTGCGAAGGTGTGCAGACCCTCAGAGAGGTAGCTGGGGTTGAAGGCTACGGTGATGTCCTCGCCGTGCAGGTGGGCCTGCAGCACCTCGGTTGCCTGGGCGTCCTCACCGGTGCCGGCGTCCAGGGTGACCTGCCCCTGGCTGAAGGCCAGGCGGACGGGGGTATTGCGCTCAGCGACCAGGGAGACACGGCGGACGGCTTCCATCAGGTCTGAGGTACGGACGATTGCGTGTACGGGGGTGACTTCGGGGAAGAGGGAACGAATCTTGGGGTACTCGCCGTCGACCAGCAGGCTGGTGGTGCGGCGGGAGTCAGATTCAAAGCCGATGAGCTCGTGGGTATCTGAGAGGGCGATAGAGAGTTCTCCTGCACCACCCAGGGTCTTGGCGACCTCAGAAAGGGTCTTGGCCTTGACCAACGCAGCGGTTGAGATAGAAGCATCTGCGGGGTTCCAGGTCAGCTCGCGCATGGCCAGACGGTAGCGATCGGTTGCGAGCAGGGTGATCTGGTCACCCTCGATTTCCATGCGTACACCGGTCAGAATCGGCAGGGTGTCGTCCTTGGACGCTGCCACCGACACCTGGGTAACAGCCTTGGCGAACTCAGAGCCCTCAACGGTACCTGATACTGCGGGGAGGGCAGGCAGTTCGGGGTAGTCAGCTACAGGCATGGACGAGAGGTTGAAGTTAGAAGAACCGCAGGAGAGGTGAACCTTGCCCTCACGCAGCTCAAAGAGCACGTCAGACTTAGGCAGCGAACGGCAGATGTCGGCAAGCAGACGGCCAGATACCAGGGCTTCGCCCTCTTCAGCGATATCGGCTGCGATATTGAGCTTGGCTGAGGTTTCGTAGTCGAAGCTGGCAATAGATACTTCACCAGCTGCTGCCTTGATGAGCAAACCAGAGAGTACCGGCACAGGCGGACGAGGGGAGAGGGAACGGGCAGTCCAGCTGACGGCCTCGGCCAAAGTATCGCGTTCGACAGTAAATTTCACTGGAGCACCTTCCAAAGCTTTAAACATGAGAAGCCCTTAAACGGGCATAGTTCAGGTGTCCAGTCTACCGGACTACCTTGGCACTAAGGCTGTTTTTCTGTAATTACAAGCCGTGACCCTGAACCAAAGAACCCTCACGAAAATCTGTAATTACAAGAGCCCAGCCCAGCCCGGCAGCACAAGCACAGATTTTTTGTTATTTGACGTTTTTTCTTTAAGAATCGTAGTGTTAATAACCCTTGTGAAAACTGTGGAAAACCCCGTCTGAGCCCGGAATCTCAACTAAGCGCTTGTGGGGCGCCTGTGTAGAAAACCCGTCTCCACTGTGAGTGAATAGTGAATGGATATTTATGCAATCATCGAACTGCACAGGCTTTGCATATTCATGCACTTAACATCCACAGTAAAACCCCATAAGTCTCAAAGTTATCCACACCCCTGTGACTAGTCCTTTTAGGGTTAGGATGCGTCGCGAGACCCCTGCTTAATACGGTTAGTAAGCTCTGTGACCTGGTTAAAGATAGGGCGACGCTCCGCCATGAGATTACGAATCTTGCGATCTGCGTACATCACGGTGGTATGGTCACGGTCGCCCAGCTCCTGCCCAATACGGGGCAGCGACATATCGGTGAGCTCTCGCAAGAGATACATGGCAATCTGACGCGCGTTCACCAGAGTACGGCTACGGGACTTCGACCGCAGATCATCAATCGTCACGTCAAAGTATTCCGCCGTTGCCTGTAGCACCTGCGATGCCGTGATTTCCTGGGCACCGTCGTCCAGCAACAGGTCCTTGAGCACCTGCTCCGCCAGCTGCATATCCACCGGCTGCCCCTGCAAGGAGGCAAAAGCGGTCACACGAATCAACGCGCCCTCCAGCTCACGAATGTTGGTGGAGATGTGCGAGGCAATATATTCCATCACGTCATCGGGCACATCAAGACCCTCGTTCTGGGCCTTCTTACTCAGAATCGCGATACGGGTTTCGAGCTCCGGCGGCTGAACATCGGTAATCAAACCCCACTCAAAACGCGAGCGCATACGCTCGGCAAAACCGGTCAGCTGCTTGGGCGGCAGGTCAGAGGTAATGACCACCTGCTTTTGGTGGTTGTGCAGGGCGTTGAAGGTATGGAAGAACTCTTCCTGGGTGCTATCTTTCCCAGCCAGGAACTGAATATCGTCGATCAGGAGCATGTCGACATTGCGGTAAATCTGCTTAAAGGTAATACCGTTGTTGTCGCGAATGGAGTTGATGAAATCGTTGGTGAACTCCTCAGAATTCACGTAGCGCACCCGCAAACCGGGGTAGAGGCTCTTAGCATAGTGGCCAATAGCGTGCAGCAGGTGGGTCTTACCCAGACCCGAGCCGCCGTAGATAAAGAGGGGGTTGTAGGCAGACGCCGGGGTTTCGGACACCGCGAAGGCAGCCGCGTGGGCAAAACGGTTGGACTGGCCAATCACAAAGCTATCGAAGGTGTACTTGGGGTTCAGACGCGCGGTGGAGTCCCAGGTCTTTACATCCCCCGGCTCCGAGGGGGCCTCGATCAGCTCGCCTGCCTCAACAGGCTCTTCAAGGGGCTCTATCTCGTGGTTGACCTGGGCAAACTCGGGAGCTGCCGGTGCCTGCCCAAAAGCGGGAGTGACGTCCGGAGGCCGGTGGGCAGCTTCGTCGAAACCGGCACGGGAAGCCTGCTCCCGCTCAGTGGGCGCAGGGAAAGACGGAGCAGCAGGACGCTCCGCTGCGGGCAGCGCCACCTTCTCGGGAGAATTCTCGAGGCTGGTATCAATAATGAAAGCCTCAGTCACCCCCTGGCCAAAGGTCGCGGTAATAGCCTCCTGCAGGGTCTTCTTCAGCTCGTGCTGAAAAATATCGCGGGTAAACTCGCTCGGCACCGCAATCAACAGCACATTACCCATAAAAGCGTGCGGCTGAGCCAGGCCAATATGCGCACGATGACGCTGAGCCACCGAGGTATCTGCCCGCAGCAAAGTCACCAGGTGCATCCACTTCTTCTGAAGCTCCGGGTCCATATAATCGCCCACTGGCTCTCCTATAATCTCAGGTCACGCAAAAAACTTACCCACAGCTTAGCCGCGGGTCCCA